>CAVQBT010000009.1:0-446522 GCA_963710795.1 uncultured delta proteobacterium | reverse complement strand
GCGCATTTAAAGCAGGAGCGTTCAACCCTGTCAACTGAGAGGGGGGAATGTCTGTCTGTCATCGAGAGGTCAGAATGGCCTATCATCCTGTATATAGCATTTGCTGGTGGACGGATTAATGGATGAAGGTTACATCGACGATTTTCTTGTCCGCAAGAGCGCAAGGGGCGGTATTTTGTATTATTAAGCACAATAACCACCAGCGGAGCTGGGGGTATGGAGGAAGGGCCCTGGAAAGGGCCCGGGCTATGCTCTGCTGGTGGCCGGTGATTTATTTCATCTATTCAAACGTTGAAGCCATTTTATACGCGCCCATTGTCAATGGGTGGCCCTGTCCCCCCAAATCTCCTTCAAGCGTGCATCACGACCACAATTCCAGCGATAGACCTTGTAGCGTACCGGACTTTTTTTATAAAAGTCTTGATGGTAGCTTTCGCTCCCTTTAATCGGGTAGAAGGTTGATGCTTCTAAAATCGGTGTGACAACTTTTTTATCGGGAAATTGCTCGGCGACTGCTCTCTTGGACTGTTCCGCGATGGCCCTCTCTTTGTCGTTGGCCACGAAAATTGCGCTTAGATAACTTGAGCCTTTATCGCAAAACTGTCCTTTATCATCAAATGGATCGATGTTCACCCAGTAATAGTCCAGCAGCTCTTTATAGCTTATTTTTTCAGGATCATAGGTAATTTCAACGGCTTCAAAGTGACCTGAATGGTTGCCGTTGTAGGTTGGGTCTTTTAAGGTTCCGCCGGTAAACCCGGAAATCACATCGGTTACGCCTTCAAGTTTTTCAAAATCCGACTCCATACACCAAAAACATCCGCCGGCCAATATTGCTTTATCTGCCTTAGCGTTAGGTGCATAGGATAACAGGATTGCAAATAGAATTAACAACAATTTATATTTCATAATATGTATCCCCCCATTGAAATTGTATCACAATTGAATGTGACCTTCTTCGGAAGTTAGTTGCATGATGAAAAAAGTCAAGCACCCCCCCGAAGGGGGGCGTTTTGATATCCATTTTCACCGCAGAGACACTGGGCACGCAGAGCGCTTATTTATTGCTTTTCCATGCTCGTCTCTTCCTTCATCATGGTCTCGCCTTTTTCTTTCCTAGGCGTCTTTTCTTCCATCATGGACTCATCTTCTTTTTTCATGGACGCCGCTTCTTTCATCATGGTGTCACCTTCTTTTTTCATAGAAGCACCTTCTTTCATCATGGTGTCACCTTCTTTGTTCATTGACGCCGCTTCTTTCATCATGGTATCATCTTCTTTTTTCATCAGACGCCGCTTCTTGCATCATGGCGTCGCCTTCTTTGTTCATCGACGCCGCTTCTTTCATCATGGCGTCGGCTTCCTTGTTCATAGGCGTTTCTTCATTCATCATCTTTTCAGTTTCCGCCCGCATCGAGCTTTCCGATTTCATTGTATTTTGCGACACCTCGGGAGCGTGCAGCCGCTTGAAAGCATCAAAAAACCGGCCAAGCCAAACATCAACATCGATAAGAATACTTTTTTCATGGTCTTGTCTCCTTTCAATTTCAGATTATTGGCCGATGTATTTTGTGCGTTACAATAACAATAATTCGAAGATTTCACGAAATTATCACGGGAAATTCATCTTTTTATAACAAAATAGGTCAAGGTGGAGGTTCGTTCAGGAAGTGCGAAATAAGATCGATCAAGTTTTTTAAGCAAGGTTTGCACGAACGTCCCACCTTTCAGATCAATAGAGGCATCTACGGGAAGTTCAACGTCAGCAAACACCGTGAGGCGGTTGAGGAGTCGATGAAAATTGAGATTCTGTCAGGGAGGATGCAGTAGATTAAAAAAAGCGTTTATTATTGAGGCGTCAAGGTTTCGATTTTGAGCCCCTCGATCCATTCAAAATGCCTTAAGTTATAGGTGGCTACCGAAAACCCAAGAGAGAGGGCGGTCGAACCGCTGATGAGGTCGTTCGAATCTCACTTCTTAGCTTCCTTCCATTTATCGACGTAATCGACCATGCGTACAAATTTTGCTCCTGCTTCCAGCATGTGTTTCAACAACTTATCC
This sequence comes from uncultured delta proteobacterium, assembly GCA_963710795.1. GTDB lineage: Bacteria > Desulfobacterota > Desulfobacteria > Desulfobacterales > JAFDCJ01 > JAFDCJ01. The sequence goes on along the minus strand of CAVQBT010000009.1, from coordinate 444,462 downwards.
AGAAACAGCATGCGGTGGCCCCGTCCGATCACCTGCGGATGCATGGTTAGGATGAAAACGCCACCGCTGACGTATTGGCACATGTAATCGAAGTCACCCATCCAGATGGAAAAGACGTCGTCGGGCGCACGCAGACCTGGATAGAGTTTATGCGGCAACGAGACGTACTCGAAAGCCGGGAAGTCGTCCAGTCCCCAGGTGACCGGCATTTCGACCAGGTCAACCGGCTTACCAAAGTGATACGGCGACTCCAGATCAAAGCGGTCACCCCGGCGGCACCAATATGGATGGAAGTCGTCGCCCATCATGCTGCTGTCGTAAACGAAGCCATATTCGAGCAAAAGGCTGATGGTATTGGGGCTGAGATCCCAGGATGGCGAACGGAAGCCGGGGGGAGATATTCCGGTGATTCGTTCGAGCGCTGTGATGCCCTTTTCGATAACTTCGCGCTCTTTGGGTTCTTCCAACAACACCGGATTCTCGTGGCAGTAGCCATGATGTCCGATCTCATGGCCGTGCGCATGGACCTCGGCCACTGCATTCGTGAAGGTATCGGCCGTATGCCCCGGCACGAACCAGGTTGCTTTTATGTGGTAGCGTTCGAGCAGCTCGACGATGCGCCGGGCAGCGACCACACCGAACTCGCCACGCGATATCATGCTCGGAGACTTGGCGCTGAAAGGCCCCAGCCAGAGTGAGATTGCATCAAAGTCAAATGTCAGGCAAACGGTCGGTGAAGCGTCTTGAGCCATTTTGTCTCCTTAAACCTATAGGCTGATCCCCCCATCGACCACCAGATTGATCCCGGTTACGAATGAAGAAGCGTCTGATGCCAGATAAAGCGCAGCTTGCGCCACCTCTTCGGCCGTGCCAAATCTGCCGATGGGATGCCGGTTTATGAACCTTTCTCGCAAAACCTCCCGCTGATGAAGGTCTTGTTCCTGATTAAAAAAATTTTCCAGCATGGGAGTTTCTATGGTGCCGGGGCAGATACAGTTGATCCGCAGGCCATTGGGCGCGTAAAGCAGGGCCAGGCTTTTTGTCAGCGATATAATGGCGCCCTTGGTCGCGCTATAGCAGGGTGAGATCAAAGAGGCCCGCAAACCGGCAGTCGAAGAAAGGTTAATAATGCTTCCGCTTTGCGTGTCGACCATCCGCGGTATACAATGTTTGCAGCACAGAAACATTCCGCTCACGTTTACCTGGAATACCCGATCCCAGTCAGACAGCGCCATCTTGTCGAGAGGCACGGCCGGCCCGATGATCCCGGCACTGTTTACGAGAATATCTATTTTGTGGTAAGACGATATAATCTTATCGAAGAGCGTTTTAACCTGGTCTTCCCGGGAAACATCGCATTGCAATGCAACAGCCTCGCCCCCGGAGGCGTGAATATCTTCAGATAGAAGGTCGACGGCGTCTTTATTGCGGCCGGCAACCACTGCCACCCGTGCGCCATGCTGCGCGAATAACTTCGCGATTGCCTTTCCGATGCCGCTGGAGGCACCTGTGATCACGGCAACTTTGCCCTTTAAAGTCATATCAGCACCTATTCTTTTTTCGACACCATACTCGAATGAAGTGGCCTCGCTTGGGCAGCCATAGAGCAGTTCATTGGCATCAGGATATTTTACAGCTTTGCCCCCCGTCTACGACAAGATTGTGGCCGGTAATGAAATCGGAATCACTGGAGGCAAGAAACACGGCGGCACCGGCAATATCCGATGGGTGACCGGGGCGCCCGAGCGGGATTTCCTGAATAAAGTCTCGCTTCTTCTGAGCATCGCTTAGCTTGGGGCGGGTCATCTCAGTCTCTATGAGACCCGGTGAGATTGCATTGACAAAAATATTCCTGCAGGAAAAATCGACGGCAAGTTGTCGGGAGAGGTTGATGACGCCGGCTTTTGCTGCGCAATATACCGGTGCGCCAGGCGATCCTGCCAATCCGTAGATGGAAGCGATGTTAACAATTTTGCCTTTGCCCGTCCGCAACATTTCCGGGATGACCCGTTTGCAAACCAGAAAAATGGATTTAAGATTTGTGGCTACCATCCGGTCCCAGTCTTCTTCGGTCGTATCGAGACAACCTTTCGATCCGCCGATACCGGCATTGTTGACCAGGATATCGATTCTGCCGAAATGTGCTATTGCCCGTAATACGAATTGATCGATCTGCCAACTGTCGGTAATGTCGGCTTCAATGCCGAGCGCTTGCCCGTCTTGCTTAAGGATCGTGTCGACCACCTGCTCAAGCTTTTCTCCGAGGATGTCTATGAGTGTCAATTTCGCACCTTCTTGCGCGAATCGCAGCGCGATACCCTGACCAATTCCTCGCGCCGCCCCGGTAATGACAGCGATCTTGCCTTCAAGGGTCATAATCGATCCTTACTCATTGAAAGCGATCAATGATCAATCGACCTTTTGATCACGGATATGTTTTTCCAGTATGTTGGGAGACGGAAAATGCAGGAATCTATCCCAACTGTAGCGTTGCAAAAATCTATAAGTTAGAGCGGGCATTGCCCACCAAATATAATTAATTAAAAATGTCGTCAAGAAGAAAATACCAGGTGAAAAAATTGTGCTTGAACGTCAGACGGTTCATGGAGGGTCGGCAATAAACGAGGCGATGCGAATTAGCTTATTCGCATCGCCTCTAAAATTAATTAAATCTCAATGAATTAAGCAAAAGAGCCATGAAGTTCCGCTGAAATCAGGCTGCCTTTTTAACCGGGGGCAGTTCTCTGCCGGCGGCTCGCAATTTCGCCAGGGCCTGATGCGCCGACAGAATCAGCGGATGCACCGTCGGAGCCGATGTCAGCAGCGGATGGGTGGCAATTTGCAGCATATCGAGCTCTCTAACCGTGACTTTTTTTTGAATCGCCAGGGCGATCATGTTAATCAGCTCACCGGCCGACGGCCCACCGGATACCTGACCGCCAAGAATGATGCCGGATCGGTCTGCGAAAACCAGCTTAACTTTCAATTCGCTGGCACCGGGAAGCAGGCCCGGATGACGATCGGGGGCAACGGCGGTGGCCGTTACATATCGGAACCCTTCTTGGCGACAGGCACGGCAAGTCATCCCGGCGCTGGCAAAGCTGACGCCGCCTATTTTGGTGGAAAAAGCGGAGATCGTCCCTTGAATTTGATGCAGCACCCGAATACCGTAAATATTGGTCCCCGCGTTACGTGCTTCGGCGGTGGCCGTTGAAGCCAGCCACACCGGGGCGGCTTTGCGGGTAAAGAAATCCCGTTTAACGGCGCAGTCACCGACCGCGAATACATCCTCGGTATCGGTTCGCATATATTCGTCAACCCAGATTGAGTCCTTCTCGACGATCCGCAGGCCGGCCTGGCGGGCTAAATCGCTGGCCGGTTTGGCACCGATGCTCACCAACACCATATCAGCCTGAATCTTTTTCCCGGTTTCCAAGGTTACAGACTCAACCCGGCTGTTGCCGTCAATTGAGGCAACCCGATTCCCACAATGGATACGGACGCCTTTAGACTCCAGCACCTTCGTCACTTCGTCACAGAATTCATCGTCAAAGGCGGTAACCAGCAACTTCGGCAATATTTCAATCAGGTGGACCTCGGTCTTGGACCCATGCGATAATTCATCTGCAAACTCAGCGCCGATAAAACCGCCGCCGACTATGGCCACATGCCTGGCCGCATGCACTTTCTCCCGCAGCTCGGTCATGGCCGACATGCTCTTGCGGATGGTAAAGACACCTTCCTTCTCAATCCCGGGAATCGGCGGCAGAACCGGCTCCGTGCCGGTAGCCAGAACCAGTCGTTCATAGTGTAAAACCTGGCCGGATTCCAGAGCCACTGAGTGGGCTTGGGGATTAAAGGAAATAACTTTGCCCACAATGACATTTATCCCGGCCTGGTCCAAAGGCGTGTTGCCCATGGCATTCTGAATCGGGTCCTTGAGGGTATGCATCATATAGGGAATGGCACAGGGAATTACACCATCGCCAATGTCCTTAATCAGGCAGACGGATTTTTCCGGATAGACACTTTTGGCAGTCAGGGCGGTGATGACACCCGCCGGTCCGCCGCCCACGATAATTACATTCTGATTCATTTTACCCTCCTTATGGCTGGAGTTGTTCAACGTTTTATTAAAGAAGTCTGGATATAATAATTGCAGCGGATCAATTTAGCTGGAAATCGATGCTCAGCTCATACTCACCGGCACCAGCCACTTTTTTGATTTTGAAACCTATTTTTTTCCCGAGCGCCAGCATTTGGGTATTTTCGGCCAGAACGGTTCCCATGACGGTTTCGATGCCGCGCGCTTTGGCGATCGATATGCAACGCTGCAGCAAGGCGGCCCCGATTCCTTTTCCCTGCCACGGATCACTGACAACCACCGAGAATTCCGCCTCCTTAAGATTTCTGCCGATGATAACCCGGGCAACACCCAGCATGGTCTCTAGCGGTTCGGCTGCCGGCAGCGCCACCAGCGCTATATGTCGATCGTAATCAATTTGGGTAAACCGGGCGAGCATGCTATGGGGCAGACGTTTCATGGGGGTGAAAAACCGCCGGTACACACTTTGCGGCGACAGGGATTCAAACAGCTCAATCAACAGAGGGGCATCTTCAGGCCGAATCGGGCGGACGAATATATCGACCCCCGCACTCGTTTGAACATGTTCTTCATATTGATCCGGATAAGGACTGATAACCAGATGGAGGGGCGCGGATGTTGCCGCGGGCTTTAATAGAACTCTGGCATCGACCGCGCAGATCCCCTGGGACGTGGCGTGCAGGGGGTTGATGTCAAGTTCCTGGATTTCCGTAAAATCGGTAACCAGTTGCGCCAAACGAATCAGTATTTCTTCAAGGGCCTCCAGGTTCGCAGGTGGCGTATTCCGATAACCTTGCAGGAGCCGATACACCCGGGTTTGCTCCATCAGCCTTTTAGCAAGCAGGCGGTTGAGCGGTGGGAAGGCAATCGCACGATCTTGCAACACCTCCGTGAAGATACCCCCCATACCGAATAGTACCACGGGCCCGAAATCACGATCTTTTTTGGCCCCTAAAATAAGTTCAAAATCCGGCCGGGCGCGCATGGGCTGGATCGTCACCCCTGCGATCCTGGCCTGCGGGTTATATGCATGGGCATTCTGATATATCGTTTCAAAAGCATCGGCAGCTTCAGTTGCATTTTTCAAATCCAGCACAACACACCCGGCATCGGATTTATGAGAGATGTCCCGGGAGTTGATTTTCATGACAACCGGATATCCTATTTGGGTTGCTTTTTGAATTGCTTCTGTTTTTGAATTCGCCGGCTCGATCGGATCGACGGGAATCCCATAAGCAGCCAGCAACGCCTTTGATTCGGCTTCGGTGAGCAGCCCATTATCCGTAGAGAGACCGGTTTGGATAAGTGCTTTCGCTGTTTGACGGTCAAATTCCAGGCGCTTTGAAAGTCTGGAGGGTATCTGCTGCAGCATTTCAATATTTTGGGAATAGCGATATATATCCATGAAGGCGCGCACAGCGCGTTCGGGACTATCGAATGTTGGAATTCCCGCTTGATTAAAAATCTCCCGCCCCTTGTGCATGTCGACCCCGCCGACCCAGGAGGTAATGATCGGAATCGGTTTTTGCCGGATAAGGTCCACCAGGGCGGCTGCCACTTCAGCCGTATCAGCCAATGCCTGGGGCGCGGATACGATTAACAGCCCATTGATCTCCCTGGCAGTTAAGCAGATTTCAACAACCTGGCGATACAGTTCCGGTTTCGCCTCCCCCAGCATGTCGATCGGATTGCGTTTACTCCAGAATGGCGGAAGAACCTCATCTAGTTTTTGGAGGATTTCAGTGCTTAGGGAGACCGGCTCATAGCCATAATCGGCCAGAGCATCAGCGGCCATGACTCCAAGACCGCCGGCGTTGGTGATGATCGCCAGTCCCGGCCCGGCCGGTTTGGGTTGCTTTGCCAGAAGCTCGGCGCAATCAAACAATTCCTCAAAAGTTTTTACTCGAAGTATGCCGGCGCGCTGAAATGCCGCATCATAAACCGAATCCTCGCCGGCCATCGCACCCGTGTGCGAAGCAGCGGCCAGGGCCCCGGCCCGGGTTCTGCCGGCCTTTAGAGCGATGATCGGCTTTACGCGGGATACAGCCCGCGCCGCACTCATGAATTTTCTGAAATTCGTCAGGCTTTCGACATACATAACGATACTGCTGACATCCGTTTCTCCCCCCAGGTAATCGATCATATCCCCGAAATCGACATCCAGCATATCCCCTAGACTCACAAAATAGCTGAACCCGATATTCTCCTCAATGGACAGATCCAGGATGGCCGTACTAATGGCCCCGCTTTGGGAGATAAAGGCCATTTTCCCGGTAAGCGGCATTTGATTGGCAAAGCTGGCATTCAACTGAGATCGACCGGACATAATTCCCACACAATTCGGGCCGATAATCCGCAACCCGGAATGCCTGGCTTCCTTTTGGATGGCCGCCTCCAGTTTTTTGCCCTGCTCCCCGATTTCTTTTCCGCCCGCCGAAATAATGACGGCTCCGCCAACGCCGGCAGCGACGCAATCTTTGACGATTTGCGGAACTGTTGCAATGGGCGTGGCAATCACCGCCAGATCCACCGGGACTGCAAGATCCCTGATGGAGGGAGAAGCCGGAAGTGTCCTTATTTTTTTATGGTTGGGGTTAATCGGATGAATTTTCCCCGGAAAGCCGCGTTCGAGAAGGTTGCGCATCAGGGCTTCGCCGACACTTCCCTTTCTTTCACTGGCTCCGACGACGGCGACTGATTTTGGTTGAAATATTTTGTCTAAATTTTCGACACTCATGGCCCGGAAGTCCTTTGTTTTAAATTAACCACATACCCAAAGAGAAATACACAGAGCTCCTTATTCCTTCAACAAATTGTCCGTGTGAGTCTGTGTGTGTCTGAGGCGAATCATTCTTAGCCAATCTTGTAAGGATTGACCACCATAACCGGAACCGGCGAAGTTTTAAGCACCCGCTCCGCAACGGACCCAAAGAGTATTTTATCCATGCCCTTGCGGCCATGGGTGCCCATGATCACTAAATCAATATGGTGTTCTTGGATGTAATTGATAATTTCTTCGGAGGCATCTCCGGCCACGACAACTGCTTTGGTGTTGGCATACTGGCTGAAGTGTTCATCCACAAACTCATACAGCCGCTTTTCGGCTCCCGCGATGACCTCATTTTCAAAACTGCTGATCGAAGGGTAAGGAACATACATACTGGAATAATATTCGAATACCCTGGCAGCGAAAAGAATGTAAATTTTGGAATCGAACTTTTCGGCCACTGACTGCACATACGGAATCATTTTGTCGGACGATTCCGAAAGGTCAACCGGGTATAATATCCTTTTAAATTCTATCATCTTAACCTCCCTTGTTTATGCTAAACGGTTGCGCTAAAATATTTCACCCATCTTTTCTCGCTGGTTTATGATGTAAAGCAACTTTACTTTTTCTTTAAGTACTTCCTTGAGTCGCGCCAGACCGGGCGGATCGATGTCGTATATGCGGATGTATGCTTGCCGGTGCCCCCGCTGCGCCCGTTCGCGGGTTGAAAAAATAGTGCCGACCCGTCCCCCGTAATCCCTTACGATGTCGGTGACAGCTTGGATACATCCGGGACGATCGATCATTTCAAGGGCCAACTGGATGCCATCCTTACCCATACCGATAGTGGTCAATATAAAGCGAAACAGGTCATTCTTGGTTATCATTCCAACCACTTCCCCTGCCTGATTTGTAACCGGCAGACCAGAAATCTTATGGACCAACAATAATTCGGCAGTGTCTTCGATGGTTTGATTTTTGCAAACCGTGACCGGATTCCTGGTCATCATTTCGCTTATCTCTTGTTGTAATAGGGAATCCGGCCCATTATGAGATGTCGACAATGCAGAATCAGGGGCAGATGCGTTTTTGAGGTCCCGATCCGTGATGATTCCAACAAGTCGAGCGCCTTTCATAACAGGCAGCGTTTGAATTTCATGCTTTTGTAGAAGATTAATCGCATCCACCAGCATGGCATCCGCATTAACGGTGATGGCCGGTTTGCTCATCCAGTTTTTTACCAACATGGAACTATCCTCAGTTATTGGGTATTAGGTATTGGGTACTGGGTATTCGGTAGTCCTCGCACCCCGAACCTCGTAATCCGCTCTTTTCTTTTACGCTATGCCCTCTGCTCCCTGCCCTCTGCCCATCCCCCGCACCCCGCAACCCGTCTACCGCACCACCCAAACCGTTCTTTCCCTGGCGATTTGGATAATTTTGTTTGTCACACGGCCGATAAAAAAATCACGGATGCTGGAGTGCCCTCTTCTTCCCATCACTATGGTCCCAAAGTTTTTCTGCTTAGCCATGTCAGCGATAGCTCCGGCGCGTGAGACTGCCTTTGTGACGATTAGGCTTGAAACCTTATCGGCTTTAAAACCCGCCTTTATCAGATCGGCTTGGGCGGCCTTTAACGAGGAGCTTATCTCTTTGCTGGCGAATTCAGTAAACTCCTTGGGCGAAAGTATATGTTGATGGTCCGACAGTCCTTCTCCATTGCTGCGAATGACATTGAACAAACTCACTTCATAATCGCCCCCCCCTAATAGGGCGCCGACAAAATTCACGGCTCGCCGGGCATTGTCCGACCCGTCAAAGGCCAATAATATTTTTTTGTTGGCCAGGTGTTTCCCGACCAGTATGAAAGGAATAAAAGTGAGTTTGGTTATCAGCTTGGTCGCCACACTTCCAACAACCATTCGCCGCAAAGCCGTCATTCCCCTCCGCCTGGCCACAACCGCATAATAACCGTTGCGGGCCTCGCGGATAATGTCCCGTGCAATTCCTACTTTTCTATTTTGGATTTTAATGATGATAGATTCTGATGCAAAACCGGCCTTCACCAAGAACTGACTGGCCTGTTCCATAAATTGTTCGATGTTCTTGCGTTGTTGGACTTCCCATGACTTGACTTGCCTGACGGTCGAAGTGCTTCTCGGATCTGCTTCCAGGTCCCAATAGCCTTCCGGCACGGAATTGAAAACATGAAATAAAACGATGTTCATTTTGCGAAACGGATCCATTCTGGCGACATATCTGACCGTGTTCAAGGCCCGATCCGAACCGTCCACCGGCACCAGGATTTTCTTTTTTTTTAGTTTTTGCATCGTCAGACTCCTAATTTCGGTTGCTAAAAAAACTCAATACCCACTACCCAATACCCATTACCCACTACATAATACCCATTACCCAATACCTATTTAATCTTCTCCGCAAATATTTCCCTGTTGTTTTCGGTATGATCGACCATATAGAGCAACCCCGCTTTTGATTGAAGTTCTTGAATCAGGTTTTGAAGTTTCGAGCGTTCAATGCTGCGCATGCGGATATAAACCTTGCGATACCCTTCCGGAACTTCATCATAGGAAGACAAGATGCTGACCATACGCCCTCCATAGCTGCGGATAACATCGGCAACTTCCTTAATTGAACCCGGTCTGTCTTCCACCTGACAGCCGAACTGAATTCCCCCGTTGCCGACCCCGGTAAGCGAAATGAGAACTCTGAATATATCGGCCTGGGTTATCGTCCCAACAAGCTGCCCGTTGCCATCAACCACGGGTGCACCCGAAATTTTATTTCGCAAAAGCACCCGGGCAGTTTCTTCCGCAGTGAACTCCGGGGGCACCGTGATCACATCTTTGGTCATGATGTCCTTGACTTTGATCTTCGTCAGGAGATACAACAGCTCGTGAATTTCCAATGTGGTGGCATCCGAGGCGGAGGCCTTCTTAAGATCGCGATCCGTTATGATTCCCACCAGTTTGCCTTTTTTCATCACCGGCAGCATTCGAATGTCATGTGCCTTTAACAACTTCATGGCATCGTGCATTGAGTCATTGACATCAACCGTAATCACATTTTTACTCATCCAGTTTTTGACTAGCATTCTTCGACCCTCCGTTTAATTATGCGTTCATAACATAATCTTTACTTTTTTACTAGCTAAGAGCATAAGGCGTGCCAATTTGCCAGATTTTTGATTTTACATTAAATTCAATATATTAGAACATACCCTATTCGGGTTTCATTTCCCGGACATCTAATTTTTGAAAAATTTCTACTTTTATTTTCGTAAATTTGCGAAATAAAAGTAATGATCGCTGAAATGAAAGGATTCGGAATTAAAGGCAGGTTTAATAGCGGTTGTATATCTGAAATTCACTCTAAATATTTTTGCTCAACGGTTTTGGCACTGTTTTCGATAATGCGAACCAAAGAAGCTTCAACCTTTTCAGAGGTGAAGGGTTTTGGAATAAAATCATGAACACCCATCGTTTTTGCTTCTTTTAATAACTCACCATCTGTGTAAGCCGTGATAAGAATTTTAAAAATATTCGGCTGTTTTTCTTTAACCCTTCTTAAAAACTCCAAGCCATCCATTCCCGGCAATTTGTAGTCGGAGATCACGATATCGTAAACTTGCTGTTTGACGGCTTCCATAGCTTCCTCGGCGGTTTCAAATGTCAGCAAATTGCATCCCTCGGATTCGAAAAATATGCTCAGCGAATCTCTTATCCACTCATCATCGTCAACGAGCAGGATTTTCATATTTTTAATTCTGCTAAAAATATCCATTCTTAATACTCTCAATATTCAGAGAAAGCCGTACCCGAAAAATCAAGCTGCTATACTGATTTTCGTTCGCTCGGCTATTATTTGATCCGTTCTTTCTTTGGCCATCTCCGACACCGCATTTTAGGTGGACAGCTCGCGGTATCGGGTCGCTTCCTGTTTACGGAACCTGACCCATACACTCTCGATTAGCATAATGCATGCCAAAAGCGAGTTAGGTTGAAAAACACATCATTTCAAATACTTACCGTCTTCTTCGTTCTTCAATATAATAATTATAAAAGATAATATGGAAGAATTAAGATATCTCTTTTTGAAATTTTTCTATATCGACGCCCCTCGACCTGATATACAGAAGCCAGATCGAGAAATGGCGCGGCGGGTTTGATCCGGAAATTTTCGCCACTGTGGTCACCGCACGGCAGGGAAGGATGGAATCAGAGGCCGGGCCTAAGAATCCCAGGGCATATGGGTCAAGGGCTCACAACGCAGCAAATTTCGAAGTCCGGTAAACATCTTTGTTTTCATCGACGATTTTATACTGGATTCTGTTTTTACCATTCTTTTTTGCATGATACATTTGGGAATCCGCTGCATTGATCATTTCATCGACGCTGTCGGGAAGGATTTCAAATGTGACCGCACCGACGCTTAACGTGACAGACCAACCATTATCCTGGATAAGCGCTTGCAGCATTTTTTTAAGTTTCCGTGCGACCAGGGCCGCTGGTTCAGCTCCGGTCCCGGCTAAGAGAATACCGAATTCATCGCCACCAAATCGGGCAACAACATCGATGGCACGAATATTTTTCTTGATCGCTTCCGCGACTGCACGTAAAAGCGTATCGCCGATATGATGTCCGAAATGATCATTGATTTGCTTAAAATTGTCGATGTCCAGGTATAAAACAGAAATTGGCGTTTGGTAGCGGCGCGCTTTGCTTAACTCCATATTCGCTAAATCATAAAAAGCGCGTCGATTGGCGACCGAGGTCAGCGGATCGGTTCCGGCAAGCTCTCGGTGCTTCTCCAAGGCTGTTCTTAATCCAGAAATAGTATAAGTAATGATTAAAAATACAATCAGCCGGAACGTTTCGTTCAAATAGGGAATCAAAGGATTGGAAAATGAACTCAGCATCAACAAATCGGCCGCCAGCCACGACATGGTACTCGCAACCGCCATCAATATTCCGGCCCATCGTCCCACATGCCAGGTCGCCAAAGCGATCGGAAACAGAAAGAGAAGCGATAAGGCCAGCTCCGGCCCGCTTAGATACCGAAAAACGCCAATGACCAATACGAGGAAAAGACATAAAATGATATAAAATGATTTTGAGTATTTTTTAGGGTTCATGGCTCACCTGAACCTAGCGTTGGCGCTTTAACACACCGAACCGGCGCGCACCCGATATGGGTCGTTTTAAACCGGCTTGCGCCCCAATTATTTGACTTTTCTGGCAAGAAAATATCCTTTTGTGCTTTTTTCCATTTTTTTGCTTGAGTTCGCCTTTTAACAGCACGGTTTCGCGCTCGGCCGCGGGATGGCGGCCCTCGCGGCTCTGATGGAGACATTTTGCGGTGCAGGCATCCACACAAATCCCGCAAAAGACACAGGCGAACGGATCGTAGCGCCAGCTAGCGGCTTTTTTATCCACCGTGATGCATTGCGAAGGGCATTTAAGGGCACAAATGCTGCAAAATGTACATTGCCCGATATCGATAATCAGCGCTCCCCGCACATTTTCAAATGGCGTTCGCGCCACCCGGGGGTATCGTCGCGTGGCTTTTGGGGAAAACAAATTTTTGAGCACATTCGGCGCCATTTTAAGCACGGCCGGATTCCTCCATTTAGCCCGGATGTTTCGCGGGCCTGAATCGCCCATTTTGCAGGGCAGCGCAGGCTGAAGCACCTCTCCCCTATGAAGAGTGCGGGTTAGCGTTCGGTGCAGCTGATACACGGATCGATGGACAAAACGATCACCGGCACATCGGACAGCCACATACCGGGCAACATGGTAATCAGGGCCGGAATGTTGGCAAAGGTCGGCGTCCGGATCCGCAAGCGATCCAAATTTTTGGTGCCGTTGGCCTTGATATAATAAAACAGTTCGCCCCGGGGCTGTTCGACCCGTGAGAAAATCTCTCCTTGCGGCCTGCCCTGGACTTTGATCCGGGTTTCTCCCCGGGGTATAATGGAGTTCGCCTGTCGGATCAGGTTGATGCTCTGGAGGACTTCGCGAAAGCGAATCCGGCTGCGGGCATAGCAGTCGCCGCCACATAGCAGTAAACGCAAAAGGCCTGCCAGACGTTGACGACAGTTTTTTCTTTGCCCCACAGTTTGATCACATCATAAAACGGCTGCCACAGCGGCGGACCGATCCTGGACTGGAGGCGAGCCGTCAATATCCGGTTCAAACCGCTGACCAGCCCGCCCAGCAGGGGACCGGCCGTCAGTCCTATCAGAATGAATACAGCGCTGTCGATCATAGCGTGCCTCCCACCATCAGCGTCAGCAGCAGCCCGGCAGCGAGATTTATCCAGGTGGTCAGTTTCTTCTCGCCGAATATGGAGGAAAGGTAGTAGTTTTTGGCCTCCGCTTTTATCAGCTGATTCATGGGGCCGGTAAATACGCCGGATTCTGCCGTTTGCACGCCACTGAGGTAAGCGCTGACCACCCGGGCCTTGGCCGCCCGCTTGACGGCCAAAATGGCGATGACAAAACCCAAGGCGGCAACCAGGCTTAACGGAAAAACGGCAAAAGCGCCGTAAGGGTTTTCCAGAATTCCGTTCTGGGTAGTGTAGGGCGGCGGATAGGCCCGGCTTAAAGCAGGGACAATCATGCGGGTATACAGCCAGGGTGCGGCCGTGCTCAACAAGCCGGCCACGATGGATTCAGGGGTGTTCAATCCGGCGCAGGCGAAAATCAATCCCAGGTTGCTGATGGTGGAATAGGCCAAAACCTTTTTGCCGTTGCTTTGACCGACCGCCAACGCAGCGACGGCTAAAAACGTGAATGCGCCGAACAGGGCCACGCACTGGCTCAAAAAGGTGCCGTTTATCGCCGGTGCCAACCGCAATACCAGATAGACGCCGACGTTGACCATGGTGCTCGAGTGCAACAGCGCCGATACCGGCGTCGGTGCCACCATCGCGCCCAACAGCCAGCTCTGGAAGGGAAATTGGGCCGATTTTGTGAAGGCTGCCAAGCAAAGCAGGGCCAGGGAGAGAAGACAAACACCGGCGCCGATGTTGCCGGAAATGATAATGCGCTGCAGCTCAAGGGTACCCGTCTCACGATAAATGCCGGCCAGGGCCTTAATGACAATATGGCGGTATTTGAATCCGAAATACAAGATGATCAGCAGGAGCAAAAAATCAAGCGCCTGGACCATGACGTGGATGCTGACGCCCCCAATGGGCTGCGGCGTCAAACTAAAGGGCGTCAGCGGAATAAGCAGCACGGCGCCGGCGATCAACACCCCGCCGGTGATTAGAATAATGCCGGACCTAATTGTGCTGCCGCGAATCAAATAACAGGCAATGGCCGCCGGAAAAGGTAAAAAAATTAGCAGGGTGCAAAGTAGTTCTGCGGTTGACATTGCTGCTACCAGATGAATTGGGTTGAGTCTTAAATGCTGTCCATAATTTCTTCCGCTATCTACCTCAAGCCGACCCCGGCGTGATGCGATGTTCAGTTTACAATCCACAGGGCCGGTTGATAGGCAAAATGAAGAATTTTGCGGCTGACACGTCCGATCATAAAATTTTCAGCCGAGGTAAGCCCCCGCCTGCCGAATACAATCGTGTCACAGCCGCCATCCCTCGCCGTTTTTGCAATGGCTGCGGCTCTGCTCTTTTGGTATGTCAGAATTTCACTGGATAGACTTTCGGGAGCAAATCCGGCATCCATCAAACGTCGCCTGGCCTCATGGATGACCGGCACAATTTTTCTTTGATTGGCTTCAATCCAATCAGCTTCGTGTTTTGGAATAAAGAGCTCCTTGCTGCTTAGCTGTTGACTGCTTAACGGCCTGATGACATGACATAATAGTATTTCGCAGACCGCCGAATCAAATAATGTGGCAACACACCTCACCGCTTTCAGCGATCCTTTGGATCCGTCAAGGGCGATCAATATTTTTGGAGAATCCGGCCGATCCCCGACCACCACCATCGGAAGGTGGCTGATCCCTTCAACCAGTTTGGCGGCAACGCTTCCCAGCGTGATACCCTCAATTTTGCTTATTCCGGTGCGCCCAACCACCAGGGCACTGTAATCCTGCTGCGATTCCCTTAAAATATCTCTGACAACACCGGTTTTCATGGCCCGGGTCTTAACCGATATGGCTCCTTTGGCAAAACCGGAAGAAACCAAGATATTACAGGCGACGGCCATAAATTCCTGGATCGTCTCCTCCTGGTTGGTCTTCCAAACAGTGAGCGGAAAGTTTTCCTTTTCGGTTTGCGGATCTATGCCCAAATCCCTGAAGGCTTCCGGTGCTTCAGCCATGACATGGAAAAGAACGATTTCTGCCTGTTTGGATATCACTTGGCCGATATAACGTGCAGCGGCAAATGATCGCGCAGACCCGTCTATGGCCAATAAAATTCTTGGATGTTTTTTCATTATTCAGCCCATCCCTTTATTTAGAAAAATATCGAATTCTTTGGGTAACATTCTATCTCACTTCTAAACCTGGATTAAAAAGTTCCGATAGTCTTCAAAAGCTCTTGACTTTCAAAGCTGAGATAATCCCTTAGATCTTTCATGGAATAATTTATAAGCCGCTTGATTCCTACCAAAGAATGTATCGACCTTTTGGTTAAATTCATGGCTGCTTGAATGGCAGTTTCCTCAAGTTTATCATAGGGTACCACCTGATCGACGAGGCCGATCTCAAGCGCCTCGAGCGCGTTAATGTCTTTTTCTGACATCAGCAATTGTTTAGCTCGACTATATCCCAGCATTTTGCAAAGAAAGAAGGCGCCGCCGCCCTTGGGCAATGTTTCCAATTCGAAATATGACTTCTCGAAGATGGTGTGAGTTGCAATGACCCGATAATCGCAGGCAAGACTCATACTTAAAAACAAGGATATCACATCGCCGCAATCAGCATGAATAACAGGCTTATCCAACCCCACGATTTTTAGAATTATCTGATCAAAAACATTGCACATTCTTTGAATCGATATACGATCGAATTCAACCTCGAGGACATGCCGGCAAAAGTCGACATATTCCGCACATCCTATCTGCTCAGAGCAGTTCATGATCACCAGGACCTTAATCCTGTCGTTTGCCGCTATGTGGTCAAATAAATCCAGCAGGGGATTTCTGATGGCCTGATCAATTGCCTCGAACAGAAAATTTTTGCCCAGCTTGAGAATGGCTATATCATCAAATCGTTTGAGCTGATAAAAATCCGGCCTTTCATAAGAATTGGTGTGTGCCTTCATCTTAAGACCTCCGAATAGATGATAGTTTCAATATTTTTTTAGGCAGCATTTTTATCGATAAAAGCCTTTCCTTCCAATTCCGCCGCATATTTTTCCTTGAACGCCTGTGCAACAAGTTCGGCTGCGGCGCGAGGCTCAGTAATGAAATCACTGTTTATGATCAAATCAAACTCGTAAGGTGAGGCGTCTTTTTTCCCGAACGACTTTTTGAAAAAAGCCCGCTGTTCCCGGTCGATGTCATGCAATAATTTTTCGGCTTCATCTTCTTCGACATCTAAAATACCGGCCAAGCGCTCGATGCGAAACTTATCCGAACATATAATGCGTACCGCCAGCACACGATCCCTGGGCAGGATAAGATGGGTTCCGCGACCCACAAAAATACTCGACCCCATATTTGCGAATGTATATACGGCGCTAATTAAATTTTTTACATAATCGCTCAAGATAAATGATTTTTCACCGAAAAGCATCGCCGCCAACTCTGATAATTTCCCCGGATAGCGTTCATCAAAAAATTCAACGGTTTTTTGGGTCAAGTCTCCATCCTTGGTGATATGCTCCAGCAACTCCCGGTCCACGACCCGGTAGTAGATTTTTTCGGCCAAAAGATCGGCGATCTCCAGTGCCCCGGCGCCGATTTTACGCGAAAAGCAAACGGCAGGAGCTATCTCTGACGGTTCAATTTTTTGGCCTTTCGATTTGAGGTGCACTTGATGCCACTCGCTGATGAATTGACCGGCCAGATGAGCGGCATCCGGTCTTGGCTTGGCATGGGTGCCCGGTACATATTTTAGATTTGATTTGTTGATAGCCATTGTATACCTCCTTTTTATGACTCGATGCCCTTTCCGGTTTCAACCGGCTTTTAAATAGCCTTTATCATTTTCTTTGTTTTGCATTTCCATTTGGGCTTTGCGGCTTTCAGCCTGAGTATTTTGGCTTCTTACTGCCATTTGACATGACCTCCTTCACTTTACCCTAACATTGTTAAAACTTCTTATCGTAGGGTGGGCTGTGCCCACCAAAAACCAATGATATCATCTGTCAAAGGTGGGCGCAGCCCACCCTACATCAATAATGCAGCTATCAACCACAGGTGAACTCCAGCGAAAACATTCCAATTTCATTTTAACCCTGTAATTATACAGGATAGTGAACCTTCCCAACATTATATATGCTTTATGCAACTGTTGGGTTTAGCGTGGCGCTAAGTATAATTACGGCTTCTGCATTAAATGTGCCAGCAGATCAGATAAGAATTTTTTAATTAAAATTCAGATAATTATAATTTTACTTGTAAGATAAAAATTTTTTTATCGAATTAGAGTTTGAAAAATTTCGATTTTTTTTCGGAAAACTTCGAAATTGAAATGTTAAAACGAGATACTATGCTTTAGAGAGAACGATTACCAGCGCCACTAAAATTCCAGCCCCCAGCCCGATGCCGTATTTCGCATCTGAACTTTTGTCACAGACAAAGGCATTGATGAAGCGATTAAACAGATGCAGACTGATATAGCCGGCGAACAGATAGAAGGGGGCATGGGCATTCATGGAAAAAGCCTTCGGGACAATGTGCAAAAATGACACCGAAATGAGTACGCCGGCTGCAAAACAAATAAAATAGATGGTATTCCCGCTGCCCCAGCGCTCGAAACGACGCATGACATAGATGCCGATAGTGGTAACGATAGCTGATAGAAAGCTGGCCCCCAGGGCTGTCCAGAATGTGTTTTCCATCGCATCCTTTTGGTAAACATCTAAGGAAAGATGGGGTCTACAGAATCCTCCCCACTTAGATAAATCCTCAATTATAGGGAGCAGGTAAATCGTACTGTTGAATTTGTCGGCCATCGCTACTACATACGGCAGAATCTTTAACGAGTGATCCCTCAGTTCAGTCGGGAAAAGTATTTTTTCTATCTTTACCGTTCTTATTGCTTCCCAATATTTTGTCAACAATCAGGTTGCAGCCTACCGCTATCTCAGATTCCGGATGCTTATTCAGAAAAGGGTCTCCGGCATCAGCGCATTCTACCATATGCGGATCAATGGGTATTCGTCCCAAAAACGGAATATCCCCTAAAAATACGGCTCTGCTTCCGGACCCGCTACTGAATAGCTCCTGGCGTACACCGCAGTTTTGACATAAAAACCCGCACATATTTTCAATCCAACCATAGATCGGAATTTCTTCTGTTCTGAAAAAATTGATCATATTTTTGGCGCGGTCCCTGCCAATTTTATTGGGTGCCGTGACAATTATTGTTTTAGCCTCAGGGATTTCTCGAATAATGGTGAGCAATTCTTCACCCGGGCCTGCCGGTGTATCAACCAAAAGGTAGTCCAGGCTGCCCCAATTTATACCGGAGATAAACCGCCGGATATCGGATATCCTAACTGGTTTTCCCCACACCCCGGTTCCGCCTGGGTCCTGCATCGCGGACTCGATGGAAGCCGCTTTTAAGTTATCCGAGTAGGCCGCGGGTATGAATGGTTTATCTGAATTGCCTGCAATTGCAGGTTCGAGACCGAGAATTCTATGAATGTCCGGGCTATGGAAATTTGCATCCATCAACCCGACCTTCAACCCTCTCTTTGAAAGTACCACTGCCAGATTCACTATAACGCTGGTTTTGCCGATTCCACCCTGGCTGCTCATAACCAGAAAGGTGTGTTTGATTGATGCCATGCATAATCAAAGAGCCTTTGTGCAATGTTATCGCATGGAATTTGAAGGGCTGTTATTTGATTGCTGCGAATGAGGAAACTGTTGAGGATTGCAGCGATTGTCACCATGGAGCGGATAGGAAGCCGGAGCCCCGGAGTTGCCGATCTTGTCGCCCGACGGCATCCGGCAAAAAGAGCATTAGCTTGCGGGATGTCACCCACGACTGCCGCAAGCAATGCCATGAAGAAAAATTTGAAGAAGGTTCTATTGGATGCTTTTTTGCAATTGCGAAAAAGAAATGCAAACCGGACGAGCTTCGGTGATTAAAGCCGTCGGCGGGGGACGACGTGTTGAAAAAAACTCCCCAACCCCTCAAATAACGATGACCGAGTTCTCACCGTCTCCGTACGGGGTGGGTACCGATTTATCTGCGTCGCTTTCATTTTTCCAGATTTTTTGGTCCAGTATATAGCGAAACTGGTATTCTCTGCCCGTTTTAAGTTCCAGAGTAGTCGTAAATGCGCCACTTTTTAATTTTTTCATAGGAGCGGAAAAGAGCGCCCAGTTGTTAAATTCGCCGACAATGTGAGCACTTTTAGCTGAATTCCCTATCTCTTCCGGAATCCGAAAGGTCGCTTTGCAAACCGGTCTACTTTTAAGATACAGCTTTCTGATACTCATTTCAGTCTCCTTGTAAGGGTAAATATTTCGACAAATCGCCAATTCTGTTCCGGCGCCCCTTATCATAAAATTCAGGCAGAACGAATCACTCAAATGGGTGCCATAGCAACAGTTGCGATCTTCTCGTTGGTATGGGTATAGGACTTGACGCGGGGTGCCTTTGGATAAGGCATAGCCCGAATGCCAGATATATTTATACCACTATTTTTATTTATTGGCCAAATTTTTTTCTTTTGCAAGGTTACCAACGGCTGCTGCAATAACGTTTCATACAAATCGATGTAACATTTTGCCGCAGTCCGATTATCAGCAGACGGGATGCTTTGCCGCTTGGCATGATCGTTTTTTTGATTACCGGCATAATGATCGTTGGGCCGGTAACTGCGACTCAATTTATTGTTACTGGTGGGGTTAATGCCTAGCGCCAGAGGGCCGCCGATTTCGCAGGCACACCCGGCTTTCCACTTTTGGGCCAGTAGCTGTCCCAGGGGTGAATCAATATAACCGCTTTTACCCGCTACCGTGTTTGGCATTGGTACCGGACCGGCAGTGTTGACATGGCTGGCAGCCAAAATTCCGCTTAAAAGCAAGTCCAGCGGATTGGTATCGCGTGTTTGCTCGTAACTGCCGGGATATCTTTCATAAAACAGATTTTGCCAGAACCCGGCCGCATCAATTCCGATGTCCTCGACATCGGCCAAAATGCTTCGGGCAGTATCAAATTTTTGAACCGTAAAAAGGCAGGGAATCTCGACTTTTCCAGCCGCCGCCGGAATCAAACCGGTCATCCAGTCGCCGCAGTGAATTAAATCCGGTTGAACTGTAGGAATGATTTGATTGATAACCTCCCGCTGGAAGGCAAGGGAAATCTTGAGGTTTTCCCGTTCTGAATTTGAACTGATAGGCTTTGAATAAAAAAGGGTACGATCTTCTGCCAGGTGAACCCTGTCACAGGGCAGCTTGACGCTTACACCGGATTTTTCTTGCCGGAAACTGATTTCAAATATATTACGAAAATCCGGTTGAGCCAAATGAACATCGGCCCCCAGCTTAAACAAATCGCTTATCAAATCCGCCGAAAAATCGCCGAAGCCACCTGCATCGGCACGAATGAAATTGGTTCGATTGCCTCCCGCCTCGGGCATGAAGGCCACTTCAGGGGTGACGAAAAGAATACGAGGATGGGTTGAATTTTTGAAATATTTTAATTTTAGACATTTAGCTCATTTTTCCGGTTTATCCGGGTTAGGTATTAGGTATTAGGTATTGGGAAATTCATTTTAGGCATTCATTTATTCCACCAATTTGCGTGCCGTGCTTACGAACGAAACCTTTCAACCGCGTTTGCTGGTAAGTCGCTCAGTTTTTGAAATTGCAGTCGAACCCGGCGCATTTCGATAGGTTCGCCGGGATCATCCTCAGGTATCACAACATCGGATATGATTTTATATGGCACATTAGGCCAAATAAAATCGACAATCGGCCAATAAAATATCCAGCACAATTGACTGGCTTATATTTGCTATTACTAACCAGCATGCTGAAACATTAGCCCGCCCATGCTGATATTATCTATTTTACCAAGCTTGGCCGGTTTGGTGTTGAAAACCGCACAGGCGATGCCGCCCATGCTTTTATCCAGAATATTCAGTGGCCCGGCAACAATGGACCTGATCAGGGCGAATGTATCTTCTTTAAGTTGATATCGCTGGTGGCATCGATGCCCAACGATCTTCTTTCCGCTCCGGGTCATCCAAATCCAGCGGCAGTGAATCATCAAATCCCGCTAAATCGTACCTGTAGTCAATTGGCCTGACATTATCCACCAGCGGGTAGGGATTGTCTTTGCTGATAACATAAAGGTTGTTCATGTCGCTCACCTTGCTCCTTGTGACTTGTTGTCTTGGTGGCTAACATGCTACCGCCGGACATTAATAAGCCGGTTCAAAATATTTAACGCCGACTCCGTATGGCGAAGGCCATGCCATCGGGTAATTTCGCGCACCATTTACCTCTGCCACGGCGACTAAACCGCGCAATCCCTCGCAGTAGCCGGTGGCCGGAAGCATCCGTATGAACTTTCTCTAAGCGGATAGCAAATGGTTGCCCCGGGTTGAAGGTATAAACTTGATTTAAAACACATGCCGCCCGCGCCGAGATTCAGTATCTCAGCATTATAAGAATGTGTTTTATTGAAATGTGAAAAGGCAATATCGGCGGCATAGCCATGCCGTTCACAGGCTCTTTTTTCTGCATTGCTCTTCATATTGACCCCTCATTGGTTATGAATTCGGTTGGAGCCAGCTGCAGCGCACCGGGACCGACAAACCGGATGCGAATTCCTTATTCCCATCTAAATGCATAACGTGTGCCATCCAATAAAACATTAACTAATTAATATAATTACAGATACTTAGCTGCATTCGCACGCAACAGCATGACGCTTGATAATCAAAATTTAGTAAAAATTCGAATACTAGTTTCGCAAAATTTCAATTTGAAATAATGACGATTTTCTTCACCGTTAGCCTTTCGATTCAGGTTTTTAGTGCCAGCGATCCTGTTCCTGCCTCGAATTTTCTGCTATTTAGTGTTCCGGCGATTCACTACCAACCGTTGAAGGCCCTTCAGGCACCTTGAGACAATGATCGCGCCAGACACAATCCATCCGGTCACATTGTTTCCGGCTCCTGCGATAGCAGTCAAGATTGCCTTCAGCGCGCTGAATGCTTCTAACAAGGTTGACTAAATCAACATAATTCGGCTTCGAATTAAAAGCCCCCTTGCTTCCCATTTTATCCAGCAACTGTATTTTTAAGCTAAACTTCATGAAAGTATTCTAAATCGCGAGTTTCCATGATCAGATAATTTCCCCGGACCTCGGTTGAAGATATTTGAGCCCAATTTTAAAATGGAGACGATCGCTATTTGGGACAACTCGACTGTTGCTAAAAAAATCGCGTTTGTCCATAGAACGACCGCCTCATTTTAATGGGAGAATTACCTATTGACGGGAAATTGTCCGGGATGTTCGGGAAATATGCTGAAAGCGAGAAGGGTAGAAAATAAGAAGGGTAGAATGATTAAGAGATTGAAGTAGCACAGCCCACCGTGGCTGCACGCTAAAAGCCGGCACGGCGGCGGACTCTGCTGGGATAATTGGCCACAGACACACACAGACTCACGCTGACAATTTGTTTAGGGAGAAAATGGCATCTGTGGATTTTGTGTGGCTGTGGCTATTGAATAGCCTACGGGCAAGATCAACGCAAGAAAAGTAACCTTGATTGGCCCCAGACGCACACGAACTCACACGGGCAATTGGTTAGAGAAGAAAAAGACCTCTGTGTATTTCTGGGTGGGTCTGTGGCTAATTTAATAGTCGGATGCTTCGGAACATTCCCGAATCAGGTGGAAGACAGAGGACAGAAGCTTGAAGTCGGAATGATTGGGAGACAGATGTCAGGTTTTATTTTTACTCAATCAACTATAATATACCCGCAACGCCTCATTCCTTCCAGAGGTCGACATCGACAAGACCCAGCCGGGCGGCATAGCGCACCAATTCGAGCGTGCTGTGAAGCCCCAGCTTATTCATAATGTTGGTTCGGTGATTTTCAACGGTTTTGGGACTGATGAAAAGCATGGCGGCGGTTTCTTTGGCAGAATACCCTTCGGCCAGCAACACCATAATCTCCTGCTCCCTCGGCGTTAAGGTCTCATAAGCCTCATCCGTGATTTTCATTTCCTTTTCCGGAGTTTGCATCAGTTTCTCAACCACTCTATGAGAGACGCTGCCGTCCATGAAATATTCACCGTTTAACACCTGCGCGATCCCTTGTAGGAGCCTTTCGGTGGCCGATTCCTTGGTCATATAGCCTGTGGCCCCGGCCTCAAAGGCTTTGACAATGTAATCGACTTTGGAATGCATACTGATAATCATGATGCGTGTTGGCGGTGAGATGTTTCGGATCTCGCGGGACAGCTCAATTCCGCTCTTATCCGGCAACCCCATATCCAACAGCACCAAATCCGGCTTAAGATTTTTGACCATTTGGATGGCATCGCGGGCATTTCCGGCCTGCCCGACCACTTCATATTCCGCAGCAGGTTTGAGGATCGATTTTAAACCTTCCCTGACGAGGGGATGATCGTCAACGATCAAGATGGTTTTCTTAGGCGCCACTCTTTTTCTCCACAAAGGGCAGCTTTATGGAAACTTTTGTGCCCTGCCCCGGTTTCGATTGCAGTTTCATTTCGCCATTCAGCAGTGTGACCCGTTCCTGCATGCTGCGCAGGCCCATTCGCTTTTCCTGATCGGTCGCGCCGCCCGCGCTTGCACATCAAAGCCCCGGCCGTTGTCTTCAACTCGAAGGATAATGTTTGGAAAAGCGGCGGTCAGCTTCAGCGTTACCCGGCCGGCGGCAGCATGTTTGCGGATGTTGGTGAGGCCTTCTTGAACCAGGCGGTAGAGATTGATCTGAAAAGCTATAATCCAGCTTTAAGTTTTTCAATCCGGCGGACTGAAAATCAACCGGCAAACCCCACATTTGAGTAAAATCCTCGCAGAACCGGTAAATCGTCTCGACTAAGCCCCAGGCCCTCCAGCGCAGGGGGACGTAATTCATAGGCCATATTGCGCACGCCCAGGATGGTTTTCTGCAGTGCGTCGCAAATTTCCCGGACCCGTTGGGCTTCCGGCAGTTGCTTGTTTGACAGTTCAGCATAAATCAAATCACACTTCATTTTGGCGACTGACAGGTCCTGGGCAACCGTATCGTGCAGCTCACGTGAAATCAATTGACGCTCATCTTCCTGGGCCTGTATCAATTGTTGTGACAATTTGTGAATTTGATCTTCGGACGCTCGGCGGGCTGAAATATCCGATATGGCACCCTCGTAATAAGTGGTCTGGCTGTCGGGATCATGGACGGTAGTGCTGTTGATGCTGACCCAGACGGGCTTTCCGTCATGCCGGTAAAGTCGAACCGAAAAGTCGTGAACAAAACCCTTTTCTTCCAGCAGCTGTTGGAATCGCTTGCGGTCATCTGGATCGATATAAGTCTCCGGAGACTTGACCTGCAACAGGCGATCTCGATCCGGATATCCGAGAATATCCAGCATGGCGGGATTGACATCCAGGATCGCGCCCTCCGGTGTGGTGCGGTAGAGTCCAATCGGAATACTGTTAAATAGGTCCCGATAGCGCTTTTCGCTTGTGCGCAGTGATTCCGCCGCTTGTTTGAGCTCGGTAATATCACGCATGTGTTCGATCACCGCAACCACCTTTTCGTTATCATCCAACATCGGAAACATGCGGATGTCCCGGGTCTTTCCATCTTGCGGGTTTGTAGCCTCAAACTGCCTTATTTCACCGGCCGCAAAGACTTCCCCAGCGCGGCAGGGACGGCAGGGTTTGGTGCGGTTCATAAACACTTCATAACAAAAGGGATAACCCCGGCGATCTTTTTCTGAAATGTAATTATGACCTTTCCAATTCGACATTCTGACCCGAAATTCCCTATCGATGACGGTCACCATGTCCTGGATTGCGTTGAATGTATTGGAAAGCAGGGTTTTTGTCTGATGCAGTTCCTTTTCCGACCTTTTGCGCTCCTCTACTTCCTGTATCAATTTCCGGTTGACTTTAGCCAGCTGGGCGGTGCGCTGCTCCACCCGCTGCTCCAATTCATCTTTGGCGTTGCGCAGTGCCGCTTCGGCCCGCTTGCGGGCGGTGATATCCAAGGTAATCTGCGTCATACCCAGGGCATGGCCGTTATGGTCTTGGACCTGATGGCTCCTGGATATACCACCACCGTCCGTCCGGGGTCATTTTTTCATGGTGCTGCGCCTGCTCGGTGTCAGCGCGCTTTTCTTGCCGGGCAGTCTTCGCAGGGTCTCCGGCGATCGGCCCATATCTCATGACAGTGCCGGCCCAGGAGATCTTCGCGCTTCATCTGCACTGATTCGCAGGCGGCTGTGTTCGCCCACAGGATCTTCATCTCTCTATCCCGGTAGACCACGTGCTCCAACAGGCTGTCGAGAATGGCCGTCTTCTCCTGTTCGTTTTTTCTCAGATCATCATTTTGCATCTCCAGCTCAACCTGGCGGATACGCAACTCATGAACGAGCCTTAACATCTCGGAGGCCGACATCTCTGCAGCGCGGTTATCGTTCGCCTCTACTTCTACTTCCACCCGCTTGCGAAGCGTTTGGCCAGCGGTCGTTTTTTCGAAGCCGGAATCGTTTGTGCCGGTCATACGTTACTCCTTTTCCATTACGTGCTCCATGGCAAGCAACATCCGATCTTTTGCGACTCCCCGCTCGTGGATTCTGCGGGCGTTTAGTCGAAATTTTTTCGTCCGATCTTGGGAAATTCATCGGGCATGGCTTCGAAAAACGTCCCGATGGCCTCACCCCCCCCTTTTTGGCACATTTTATGCTGTACAATATCATGGAACCATAAGCAATTAAAAAAATATTGCAAGGTTTTCTGAATTTCCCCGGATCTTAAAGGCTTGAACATGACACAATCAATACGACCGGCCTTTATCCGGTTCATGATATTTTCTGCGTGTTCATCAAGTATCAGAACAACAGGCGTGTTCAGCGCGGTAGCCTTGACTTGAAGTGATAAGGTTAAACCGTCCATACCCGGCATCTTCAACGCCGTGAAGACAATCTCGAATGGTTTCTTAATAAACAGATCTAAAGCTTCCGCACCGTTTCTTGCAACAAAAACGTCATATTTCATTCTATCAAGTATGGATGAAAGCTGATTTCTTATCTGGTTGTCGCCATTTGCAACCAATACCGATTTTTTTTGTTTTTTCCGTCGCAAATCATTTCGCTTTCATCATTAGCCGTTAAATCCTTGCCACCGGCATTGTCTTTCTATTCGAATTCGATCAGCCTGCCCATAATGAAGCACCATCCGGACCGGATCCATTTCCATGAAAGTATATTGTATGCCCTATCTTCTTCATTAGTGAGTCAAATTTTCTACCAGCAGCTCACCCTTGGGTCTAATCGTTAAGACCGGACAAGGGGCTTGTCGAACCACTTTTTCAGCCACACTGCCCATCAAGGCATGGTAAAGGCCGGTTCGTCCGTGGGTGGCCATGACGATCAGAGAAGCAGCTTTTTCTTGGGCAGCCTCAACTATTATTTCATCCGCCGGTCCGACTTTAACCAGGGTTTGCACGGCAACCGTTTGGTCGATATCGGATTTGAGGCAGCGTTGAAAACTTTCGATCATGGCATGATCCTCCCGTTCAAGAACGCTTTCCCAGGGGTTTGCGGGTTGGGCAGTCATTTCCTCGGCGTCTCTGCCTGATATCACATGCACAATCACGATTTTAGCATTAAATTTTTTGGCCAAAAGTGTGGCCCACGAAAAGGCCTGGCAGGACAGACCGGAGAAATCCGTCGGAACCAAAATTAAATCCAATTTTTTCGGCATGATCATTCTCCTTTTATTCCGTATCGCGGGATCTGATAATCAACAGGGGCCGGTCCACCCGCTGCAGTAATCCGGCGGCAACGCTGCCGTAAAAAACCCGGGAAAGACCCCCGCGGCCGTGACTTGCCAGCGCGATCAGATCTGCGCCCTCCTGGACAGCCAGGCTGATTATCCCCTCCACCACAGGTCCATAGATGACTTGGATTTTACACTCGATGTTTTGTTCCTGGAACTCTTCCTGGATTCGATGCAGGTATGCCTCGGCCTGATTTTTGGCTTGATCGAACTCCTGGTCCGATAAAGTAATATATGCGCCTTCACTGGTACGGACCGCTTTGTATTCGATCACTTGCAATAAAATAACTTTTGCTTTGTACCTTTTGGCCATCTCTTCCACGTGAGGTAATATTTTTTCGGCTCTTTTTGATCCATCCAGCGGGACTAAAATTTTGGATACATAAAATCCGCCTCCTTCTAAAATTTATCAAGCAGGGCGGCATGGGCCGCAGCCAGACGTGCTACCGGCACTCGATAATGGGAACATGAAACATAGGTCAAACCGATCTCATGGCAAAATGCGATTGATCTGGGATCTCCGGCATGTTCGCCGCAGATCCCGCATTCCAGTTCCGGCTTAACGGAGCGGGCTTTTTTTACGCAAAGGCCATGAGCTGGCCGACGCCTTCCCGGTCGATGGTGGCAAACGGGTTTTCCGGCAAAATACCGGCTCGCATATATCTTATCAAAAAGCCTGTTTCCGCATCATCGCGCGACATGCCGAAAGTCGTCTGGGTCAAATCATTGGTGCCGAAAGAAAAAAATTCCGCATGTTCGGCCATTTGATCGGCAGTCAGCGCGGCGCGGGGAATCTCGATCATGGTACCGAATTTGTAGTCGATTTCTGTGCCCTGTTCACGCATCACTTTTTTGGCTTCGACTTCGAGAATTTCACGCTGGGCTTTCAGCTCATTGACGTGGCTGGTCAGCGGGATCATTATTTCAGGATGCACGTCGACACCTTCTTTTGCGACCATGCAGGCCGCTTCAAAAATCGCCCGCACCTGCATGGTTGTCAGTTCCGGAATCTGAATTCCCAGACGAACGCCCCGCAGACCCAGCATGGGATTGCTTTCCTGCAAACTTTCAACTCTTTTCAGGACCTGCGCTTTTTCGTTGATCTGCTGCAAAAGGGTATTGACTTTTTCAAGGGTGTCGGCATGTTTGAGCCGGATTTTAAGGTCCGTCAGGTCATGGGTCAGCTCCATGTAGTTGGGCAAAAACTCATGCAGCGGCGGGTCGATCAGGCGGGTGATCACCGGCAGGCCGTCCATGGCGCGGAAAAGGCCGATGAAATCCTCTCTTTGAAACGGCAGCAGGGCATCCAGCGCTTCGCGCCGCTCGATCGGCAGATCGGTCATGATCATTTTGTGCAGATAAGGCAGCCGGCGGGGTTCAAAGAACATGTGCTCGGTGCGGCACAGGCCGATGCCTTCAGCCCCGTAAGTCCGGGCGCGCCGGGCATCGTCGGGATTGTCGGCATTGCACCTGACACCGAGCCGGCGAAAGGTATCCGCCCACGCCAGCAGCTTGATCAGCCAGGGATCCATAATGTCGGGGACGACGGTTTCAATTCGACCCCTGTAGACTTTGCCGGACGTGCCGTCGATGGAGATCCAGTCGCCTTCTTTGATGATGTCGTCGTTGATGCTCATCTGGCGTTTGTTGACATCGATTTTCAGTGCCGAAACCCCGACAACCGCCGGTTTGCCGAATTGACGGGCGACCAGAGCGGCGTGGCTGGTCCGGCCGCCGCGGCTGGTCAGAATCCCCTCGGCGGCCAGCATGCCGTGGACATCATCCGGTTTGGTTTCAGGGCGCACCATGATGACCTGCTTTTTTCGGTTCTTTGGCCCACGTTTCCGCCAGATCCGCATCGAAGGCGACGATCCCGACGGCGGCACCGGGCGAAACATTCAGGCCGGTGGCCAGCATGGCTCCCTTGGGATTGGGCGGCTGCTTTGGCTTCCCGGTCGAACTGGGGGTGCAGAAAAAAATCCACCTGTTCCGGCGTTATCCGCAAAACAGCCTCCTGCTGGCTGATCAACTCTTCTTCAGCCATTTCGACCGCAATACGAACGGCAGCCTGGGCGGTGCGCTTGCCGTCGCGGGTTTGCAGAATCCAGAGCTTGCCCTTTTCAACCGTAAATTCGATATCCTGCATGTCCCGATAATGTGATTCCAGCGCTTTGACTGTCTGCTCAAATTCGGCGTAAATTTCCGGCATATCATCTTTTAATTGTGAAATATCGTTGGTCTGGCGAATGCCCGCCACGACATCCTCGCCCTGGGCGTTTTTGAGATAGTCCCCTTCAATCAGATTTTCGCCGGTCGTGCCGTTGCGGCTCAACGCAACGCCGGTCAGGCAATCTTCGCCCAAATTGCCGAAGACCATGGTGACGATATTGACGGCGGTGCCCAGATCGTGGGGAATCCCGGACGCGTTGCGGTAGTCGACGGCTCTTTTGCCGTTCCAGCTCTTGAAAACGGCATTCGACGGCCCTTTTCAATTGCTCGTGAGGCTCGCCGGGAAAGGTTGCCCGGTGTGGCGCTGAAGATCCGCTTGAATTCTTGCGTCAATTGCTTTCAGGTCGAGCCGCTTAATTCGGCATCGGTTTTTACGCCCGCCCTGAAGCGGCAGTGCACTCATTTTTTCTTCAAAGGCCTCATCGGGGATTCCCATCACGACGGTGCCGAACATTTGAATGAGCCGGCGATAGGAATCATAGACAAAACGTTCATTGCCGGTCATTTCGATCAGGCCTGCGGCGGTCTCATCATTGAGGCCGAGGTTTAAAATGGTGTCCATCATGCCGGGCATGGAAAACTTGGCGCCGGACCGGCACGAAACCAGCAACGGATTTTGCGGGCCGCCGAACTTTTTCCCGGTTTGCTTTTCCAACTTTCGATCGCCTGCAGAACCTGCTGCCACATTCCTTCCGGGAAGGTTTCCCCGGCGGCCAGATACGCATTGCACGCTTCGGTGGTTATGGTAAAACCGGGCGGTACCGGCACCCCGATGCGGGTCATTTCAGCCAGGTTGGCCCCCTTGCCGCCCAGCAGACCCTCACGTTGTCCCATTCACCGCCGACATATTTTTCGGCCTGATCCAATTCGTTAAATAGATATACCCATTTATTTGACATAGTACGACTCCTTTTATTCACCGCAAAGACGCAAAGTACGCAAAGGCTTAATTATTTATAGAAGGAGCGCTATTTTATTCTTTGCCGTCCTTTTTGCCTGCCTGTATTTTTGGAGGATCATCGGCAAAAAACAAGAAAGATCATCTCTGCGTCCTTCGCGTCTCTGCGGTGAAAACAAGTTGAAACTGGCATCATCCACAAGTTTCCTATTTTTTGTCGTCACCGGATCGGATCAGCAAAATTGGAATATCGGCCGCTTGCAGCACCCCGGCCGCCACACTGCCATAAGATACCCGGGCCAAACCACTCAGGCCGTGGGTGGCCATTGCAATAAGGTTTGCACCGGTCTCGGCAGCCGTATTTAATATTGCTTTAACAACCGATCCGAAAGCCAGCTGTGTAACAGCCTGAATACCTTTTTCATCAAACCTGGCTTGGATGTCATCCAGGTATGCCTGCGAAAGCGCATTTTGGTTATCAAACACTTCATGATACTTTTCAATATCAATAACTTCGTCACGTTCCAGCATAATGGGTTCCTCCTCAACTTTGAGGAAAAACACTTTGGCAGCATTGCTTCGCGCAATGCTTTCAACATGGCTCAATATTGCTTCAGCGCGCTTCGACCCGTCCAGCGGTACCAGTATGGTTTGATACATGACGACCTCCTTTCAAGAAACTTCTTTTAAAAGCGATGGGTTCTCATCCATTCAGGTGACGATACTCGTCGAGCAGCTCATCCCCGATAATCTCATCCCGGTGATGGTTCCGCGGTGTTTGAGCGCTCTCATATTTTTGGGCGCAATTGCGGCAAAGACGGGTGGCCGGCAAAACCTTCAGGCGTTTTATCGGAATTGACTTGCCGCAAAGCTCACATACGCCATAACGGTCCGAGCTCATTTTAGTGAGGGCAAGCTCTATTTCTCCAATCTCTTCTTTGCCACGATCATCCAACTTTTGAATGAGCAGCGCCAAATTCTCTATTTGAGCCGAATCGATTGGCTCGATAGCGTGCTGTTCCAATTCTTCACGCTCAAATTCCAGGTGCGCAACCTGCTGCAACATTTCTTGGCGGCGCTTCAATAATACTGATTTCAATTTATTTAGCGTATTTTCCTTCATCTGAAACCTTTGCTTCATTTCGGTATCTAGGCTTCTCAAAATGTCGTTATTTTCTCCGACGCAGGTCCTTATTTGGGTGAGTACCCTTAATCAATGTTTAGAAGATGCCCGGTAGAAAAGATGCACGCACATGCGGGAAGCCTGGTATTTTTTCGTTTTTATGGTGCCGTCTCGACTGACCTTTCGTGCAATGGCGTCATCATAAATCTTTCAAAGCATATTGCGTGCCAGTCGGGTACCTTCAAAAAAAAGTGGCTAAAATTCAGTATATTATCGATACCGATGCCTTCCTATTCACCACTCGCAAGGCTTGCAAAATAGAAAAACTTCGAATTCAATTTTGGAATTTTACTAACCTTTTCCCTAACCAAGACGATTTTCTAAAAGACTAAAAAATAACTTACTGAAATTATATGTATTTATCCATCTGGTGATTGCTGGCATGTTTCCTGCTTTTAATAATTAGGTACTGGGTACGTGTTAGGGATTAGGAATTTTGGATTTGGTATTGGATATTAGGAATTCGGTACGGGGGATTAGGGGTTTGGGAATGGGGAGGGACTAGACATGCTCATGTCGGAACTGTCTAAAAAGACGTATTTACATGATTGGCATACGACTCATCATGCAAAAATGGCCCCCTTCGGCGGCTACGACATGCCGCTCTGGTATGCTTCTGCCAAAAACGAACACCTGGCAGTTCTTAGATCGGCCGGCCTCTTCGATACCAGTCACATGGCGGTTGTTGCTGTCAAGGGGCCGGAATCCTATGATCTTCTTCAGCACTGTTTTACCAATGACCTGTCGGCCTGTGTCGGACCGCAAAAAAAGCCCCTGTCGCCCGGTCGCTGTGTTTACGGCGCCTTTTTGACCGATCAGGGTACGGTTATCGACGACACGATCATATTCCAGCTTGAAGAAAATGACTATCTGGCCGTCGTCAATGCCGGTATGGGCAACCGGATAGCTCAACATTTAACGATTTACCAGGGAAGTCGGGAGGTTGAAATTATGGATCTGACCGACAGCATCGGCAAAATCGACCTCCAGGGACCCATGTCCGGTAAGATATTGAATAAGGTGCTATTAAATCCGGAAGCTGTTTTTGAAGAGATGTTTTACTTTTCCTTCAAAGGCAACTACCTGCCAAGCTCATTGTCGCCAGCCACGGTGACGTTAAAGGACGGAACGCCGATTTTAGTTTCCCGCACCGGTTATACCGGTGAATTCGGATTTGAGATATTCGTCGATGTGCTGCATTTAGTTAAAGTCTGGGAATTGCTCCTTGAAAGCGGCCAAGAATTCGAACTGATTCCCTGCGGGCTGGCCGCCAGAGATTCCCTCAGGACCGGCGCCGTGCTCCCCCTGTCCCACCAGGATATCGGCGCCTGGCCCTTCATCAACCATCCCTGGCATTTTGCCCTGCCGTTTAATTCCGATGAAACCCGATTCAACAAGCAATTTATCGGTGATAAGAGCCTTTTGAATATGACCCAACCTGAATACACCTATCCCGTTGTTGGCGACAATGTTTGCAAAGTATGTGCTGCAGACCAGTCGGTGGTGCTCAATTCCGACGAAAACGCCTTTGGTTCGGTTTTGACCTGTGTGACGGACATGGGAATCGGGCGACATCAGGACAAAATTTACAGCATTGCAAGCCCCAACCAACCAAGAGGGTTCACCCCCCATGGTCTTTGCTGCGGATTCGTGAAGGTCAGGAAAAAATTAAACCCCGGACAAACGCTCTTTCTACAGGATAATCGGCGCACAATCCGCGTCCGGGTCGTCAAAGATATTCGCCCGGATCGCACCGCACGCCGAGCGCTAAATGAAATGATTTATTGATTAAAAGGAAATATCACCTTGAAATCGCGTTTCATGCTAACGATGTTCCAGCCATTTTTTGCGGCAATTTTCAGCAGATTCGGTTTGTGGTATTCAAATTCTCTCACAGGATCATCATGATCTAAAATGCAGACCATCGTAAGCAATTCACTGGCCGCCGTAACTTCCAACATGGCCAGATCTCCGCTCGAATTTCCGAATGCAAAAATAGAGGATGACACTTCCCGCTCCCGAATTCTGACAACTTTATTTTCGTCTGCATTATATGAGTTTTAAAGTGAGCGGATTTTCTGATGAAAATCGGGGCCTTATTTTTGCCCTCATATTTCAAACTAAAACCAACCATGGTGCCGATAATCTGGTCCCTGGGTATATTAAGGATTTCTTTTGATAAGCTGCGAATAAATTCCTGTTGTGATGTCGACACAATGTACACCTTAAATCCATGGTCTGATAGATAATCAATCAGTTCAATCATGGGTAAATAGAACAATTGAATATAAGCCTGATTAAACCTTGGATGCTTTTCTGTGCTTAGAAACCGTCGACTGTAATCAATATAGAATTTCAGCGTCTCACCGCCAAAGGCTTCGGCAATCGCCGTCTTTATATTTTTGTAGAGGTAAGCCGCGTCACCATCAAGAACCGCCCTGTAAATAGCGATGCTCTCCAATTGGGGATTCGATCTTGCTTTTTCCAATAATCTGCGTTTGGTTAATGCCACTTCTATGTAATCGGGCTTTTCGCATAAGATGGTTCCATCCATATCAAAAAATGCTCTGCGGGATTCCATAGGAACAAAGTTATTGCTTGCCGGATCCGATACTGAATTGACAAATGAAACTATTTTCTCTTTTGACAATCCCGCATTCCAGGAACGCAGATGGCTTTCAACATTTACAAGGCTGAAAGCCTGATCCGCTTTGGCATAGGCATTTAACCCTAGGACAATGACAACACTCAAAATGATAATAAACGAAAATTTTTTCATTTTTTACCCCCCTCTGGTTCTCGTCATTTAATTTGAAAAAATGGCTGTCAACCTTTATCACTCACTTCAACCTTCTTAACTCCGACGCCCTTAAGGGATTCCTTAAATCCCGGGGGAAATATTGCAGGCAAGTAAACCGTTACTTTTTTATTTTCTTGAAGAAATCCGTTCAATCCTGATAATCTGTGTAATTTGCGAAATCTGTCTCTTAAACGGGTTGCTTTAGAAGGGACTTCACGGCGGCATAGGCCGAGGCAATTGCGAGACCGGCGCCGCATTTCAATCGCAGCCAGTCCTGATGGGCCAGGATTGAGCCGGCAGCAAAAAGGCTTTCAAATGCCCGGCGACCGTTTCCTAAAAGGGGTCGGAACTGATCGTCGATTTCAAGCCCCGCACGATTGACGGCATGTCCCCGCGCATCGAAAAAATTGCGGCGGTGCCGAATTCAAGTCATAACCCATCGCTTGCCATTGGTTTTCGCTCGATTGCAGCGTTAGTGACATTAGCCGGCGAACAATTCCGCTAGCTGATGATTTAAGACTTCAATATCAGCATCATTGGGATGGCCAACGGCGTCCGGCGCCTCGGCCAGCCACACAGGTGGTTGTGGTTTTTTTGAGGCTTTCTCAAGAATTAAAGATTTCATCACATATCTCCTTTTGGCAGAATCTTTTTTGTATTACTTTTCAAAGCATATTGCGTGCCAGCTGAAGACAGTAAAAAATAAAAATTGATAATTCAGATCCTTATCACATCAATCATTTGTTAGACTTGACTCTCAACCTCTTGAAGTTAGAAAAATTTCGATTTCAACATCTAATTTTTTCTAACTTTTTTTAGACGGCCTGCAGCGCCGGGGTCAAAAGCTTAGATGAAGTGGATGTCCTCCGGTGCCACCTTTATGAAAACGCGGTTTCCGAGGATGAGGTTCAGGGTATGCAGGGTGCTGGTGGCCAGGATGGATTGGATTTGTAGATCGGATACATCCACCACCAGGTCGGCGAAAACCCCCTGATTGCTGATCCGGCCAATAACCCCCTTGAAAAGGTTGGCCGGGCGGCCTTCAGGCGGGGTGTTGAACAGCCGCACGTCCTCAGGGCGAAATGCAATGCGGGAATGTACTTTTTGGCGGGCCTGCCAGCTGAAATGATAAGTTCCCAACCCGGGCCAGACTGTCGTTGAATTCTGCTGCAAAGATGTTTTTCATGCCCACAAACCGGGCAACGAACGGCGTGGCGGGCCGGCGGAATACCCCCCGAACGCTGCCAACCTGTTCAATGCGGCCGGCATTGATGACAGCGACTCGCTGGGCCAGAAAATGAGCTTCGGAAAAATCATGGGTCACCATCAAAACGGTGATGGCGGTTTCCCGGTGCAGGGTTTTGAGCAGTTGGCGGATCTCTTCACGGAAATTATACGGTTTTCTTCGTCGGGGTTGAAAAAAATCTGAGCAATAGAAACAAAGACAGGCATACCAGGATCAGCCATACCGCCACCGGCTGCGAGTATTTCAGACCGTAGGCGGTAAACCGTTCGTAAATCATCACGGGAGCCACCATTGGATGATAGGCCACGATGACGACCGCCCCGAACTCACTGACCGCACGCGCCGTGCACATGATCATGCCGACCACCATGCTGCGCCAGCCAAGGGGCAGGGTCACCCGGAAAAAGGTCCCGGCTGCGCCGGCGCCAAGACTGCGGGACACATTTTCAATCCGCTCCGGGATGGCTTCGAAACCGGCCTTGGCGGTGTTGACATAAAACGGCAGTCCGACAAACGTCAACACGGTAACCAGCCCGGTGAAGGTCCCCATGAGTTCAATGCCGATTTGCTGCATGGCCCTTCCCAGCCAGTGATTGCGGCCGGCAATGCTCAAAATGGCGATGCCGACGACCGGATGCGGGATCATGATCGGCAGATCGATGACGCTTTCCAGAAATTTTTTCCCGTAAAACTCACGGCGGGCAAGCAGATATGCAAAGGGGGTTCCGAACACCAGCGCAATCAGGGCCGCCGTTCCGGAAGCATAAATGCTCAGCCAGATGGAATGCATGACGTCCCGGTCGGAGAGGGCCTCGCCCAGAGAGCCGAAAGAGGGTTGCGTTACCATCTCAAACAGCGGAAACAGGATAAACGCGACAATCACGGTGCTGCTGCAGGCCGCCAACCAGAAAAAGGGGCCGTTTTTTGTGCCGGTTGTCTTCAACAAGGGTAATCCTGGCATTTTTGACATGATCGGTTGCGGTTACATGATTGCGGGTTCAGCTGGCACGGCGGGCAGCAAGGCGCGAAAACACCCGTTGCCCGCCACCGCACCTTTAGATATCGATTCAGCCGCCCAGGTCAGTTTTTGACCTCCACCAGCTGCGGCAGGTTGGCAGGCAAACTGCTTTGCACCTTAATTGAGGAGACCCGCGCGGGCACAAAGGGCGGCTGCCCCATGTCATTGAGCACCTTCAAGCCGCCGTCGGCTGCCAGCATGAATTCAAGGAAACTCACCGCGCCCGAAGGATTCGGTGCGCCTTTGATGAGGGTAATGCCGTAAGTGCATGATTTCCCGCTGCGGGTGATCCAGGTGCCGGGTTTTTTCCCCGTCACTTTAACAGTGACCTGCCGGTAGAAATCATCGTATTTGTAATTTCCCAGATTGATGTGGTCGTCGAGCTTGACGTATTTGAGACCGTGCTGCACCGCGACCGAAAGATACTCCCAGGCGTAGTCCATGTTGCCGGTTTTGAGCAGGGCGACCAGCTCCACCGATTTTGGCCGAACGTTTTTCTGCGGCCGGTTGGCAATCAGGCGATCGTATAGTCCGGGCGAGTGGTAGTATTTTTCGGCCAGCTGCAAAACCATCAGGCTTCGATAGCCGCACGGGTCCAGATTCGGGTCGGAATGGCCCCAGACGACATCTTTACGCTCCAGGATTTCATGCCAGTTTTTGTCGTTCACCTCGCCGGCATAGCGGCTCTGGTCCGTGTAGCACAGGACCAGCTGGTTGGTGGCGAATCGAATGTTCCATTCCGCGTAATCAGGGATCAAGGTCTTGTCGATGACCTGGTAATCAGCCGACGCCATGATGTCGGCGGGTTTGTTCAATTCGGAGATCATCCGGGCCATCTTGGTGCTGCCCCCGGCTTCGCGCAAAACATCAATTCCCGGATTGGCGGCCTCAAACCGTTTTTCGATTTCCGCCAAAGGCACCGTCAGGCTGCCGGCGTGAAATATGATAACTTTTTCCGCGGCGGTTGCCGGCAACGTTGCCAGTGCCAGCAAGATAGATACGATAACGACCATTGGAACCAATTTGATGCGAATTTGAACAAACTGCCTGCTCATTTTACCGTCCTCCTTTTGTTGTTTGTGTATGGGTTTAAATGATCCTTAATAAGGATATCCCCGTCAACGGCCGCAGCCGACTCACTTATGAGATTTATCTCATAATTAGATGATTAGAAATGCAGTGTCAAGGGATTTTGACCTGTAACTATTTGTTTTACTTATATAAACTATTAATAACCATAAATGACAAAGGCCGGGTCCAGCGGGCCCGACTTTGATTTGCCCCCACAGAGGGTCATGCTCTGAGCCACAGGAGCACTCCAATACTCCAGCACTCCACTAATCCGGCGCTTTATGGCCGGCACACCCAATGACCGTGACCCAGCCCGGCTTCCGGCCCGGAGGGTAGAGCCTACAGCCCGGAGGGAGGACAGGGATTTCAATATTGGATTAATAAGTGAGTTAAGAAACGGAAGGATAACGATGATGAAGGGTCAACTGTTTCTGATCAGCCAACCTGATGGTGAGTATCGGCATGGTGCTTTTGTGCACCACCTCCCTTGCTACACTGCTGGGCATCATAGTGTGTCCGAATTACCGACCAGCACAAAGCGGCCGTCCAGGAGATCAGCAGATTGAATACTGCCTTCGACGAATTTCTTTTCCTCGAACAAATTAATGAGCCAAAATCCCTGACCCTCGGCCTCTATGCGAGCAATGTCTTTCATGATTTCCTTTTGTTCATTTCCTGAATTCATATATGCTGTGCTCAAGCACATGGTATCCTCCGGATGTACTTTTTAGATTATCTGGTTTCCGATGCCCTCCTGCCTGAAGGATCACTATCGCTTAATCTTTCAGTTAGGACATGATGTTTTACCCATACTCGACTTATCCGCTCCCCGGGCTATCCAGGCCAGGAACCGCTTGAGCAATCCGGGTTTCTTTATTTTTACCAGGGGAATTTTATTATCCTTTCCGCTTCTGCTTGACCATAAAATCATTGAGGGCTTCCTGAAGGGCGTCGGCAGCCAAAAAAGCGCAGTGTTCATCTTCTTTGGGTAACTCCCCTGTTTTTTTCAAGATTGATTCACCGGTAATTTCCAAAATTTCATCGGGGGTTTTTCCGCGGGACAGCTCGGCTGCAAATGATCCGCATACCGCGCTGGACCCGCAGCCATCGGTTTGAAATGACGCCTCCTGGATTTTATTATTCATAAAAATATTGTTCGAATACAGATTGAAAAGATGTCAGGAGATATGATGCCGCCTCGAACTCCCTTTAGTTAAGTATGACTGCCGGACGCGTATATGCATCCATAGTTTCTCTAGGGTGTTGAAGTTGAGGGGCATCCCATCTCCCATGTTCTATCATTAAGCATAAAGCATGCCATTAAGATCGGGCATGTAGATATGGCAATAATTCAAGGTCTTACCACGATTACATCTGTGACGGTTAATGCTAACATTTGTTAAAGTCGAAAATTTTCAAAATCCGTTTAGCAAAATTTCGATATATTCATCCTTGAGTTGGTTCCAATTTTTGGTGAAATTGCGGTGCCAGGCCATTAACGTTTTATCATTGAAATTTTGAGTCGTTAATCAGCCATTGATCATCTAAAGTGATGGGTCCACATTCAGAGAACTGGCTTCCCAATGTTTTATTGCCCTGGCCGTCTGTTGCGAAAGCAGGGCATAATCATGGGAAAGAATTTGTCGCAAACCTTCTTCCCGAGGTGTCTCTGTATTCAGGCAAATGTGCATTTCATTTGGCAAATCGTTTAGGGGCTCAAACCGTGCGCGGAGTTGTTTGAAATGGTGTAGTCGGGCGTCAGAAATTGTGGTGGATGCATCGCGCATGGCAAGGCGTTTTTTTAAAGTTTCATTGGATGCCGTACATTCCACGAAAATGATATTGGCATCCAGATCCCTTGCCAAACGTAGGGCTTCATCCCGTTGATGACAACGGCTGAAAGTAGCGTCCAAAATGATTGAACACCCCTTATTAATCTCTTCCTGGGCCAGCATCAGGAGTTTTCCGTAGACAAGCGCGGTGGACTCTTTTGAATAGATGCCTTTC
Organism: uncultured delta proteobacterium; assembly: GCA_963710795.1. GTDB lineage: Bacteria > Desulfobacterota > Desulfobacteria > Desulfobacterales > JAFDCJ01 > JAFDCJ01. Next base: position 404,988 of record CAVQBT010000009.1, on the reverse strand, counting down.
GCAAAGGGCAGGTCCTGCGTGCCGTCAGGCGGTAAACCGAATAGTTTTTTGCGAACGACATCGGTGCGCAATATGCCCAAACTGAGCATCTTGGCCATCATTTTAGCAGTGGTCGTTTTACCGGCAGCCGGCAGTCCGCAGACCACCCAGACGGTCGGTCGCGTGAATTGAACCGCATACCGGTAGGCGAGGTTCAAGTACCGGCGGGCTTCCCTGAGGAGTTTATTTCGTCTACTGGTCGCCGGATCGTCCTCCTGGAGGCGAAGGCAATTAACCTTGGCCCTGACATAAGCGCGATAACACTTGTAAAAATCGAGCAGAACCAGCATTTCCTCGTCCCTGGTATAGTCGAGGAAGGAATTGATAAGCTGCCGGGCGACCTCGGGGTATCCTTCAAAGTCAAGATCCATAGCCAGGAATGCCAGATCAGATGAGATATCTGCGTATCGGAATCGGTCATTAAATTCGATGCAGTCAATGACCTGGATACCATCGCAAAAATAAACATGCCCCGTTCGAAGGTCTCCATGACAGTCTCGAATTTTTTTTTGTTCAAGACGCCGATCAAATAAGATTTTGCGTCTGATCAAAAAAGAACGCGTAGCGGCCCGTATAATTTGAAACATATGGTCGTCAAGCAGATTGCCAGCGAATTGCTCTGTTTGACGGAAATTTTCTTCAGTATTGATGCAAATCGTCGACCAGTTTCCTAAGTTGTCTATGTTATCAGCGGTTGAGGATTGCCGATAAAACTCAGCGAGCACCCGTGCCAACTCATCGACGGAATCTCTGCCTAGTTTTCCCCTGCGCACCAGTTGGCGCATTGAAAATTCCTCAGGCAGCTGCCGCATCTTGACGGCATATTCAACCGCTTCGCCCGGACCTGCCAGATAGCAGCGGTCCTTTTTTCGTGTTATGGGTACGACCGCAAGATAAATATCATTGGCGAGGCGCCGATTTAGGGTTACTTCCTGTTGACAATAGTGTCTTCGCTTCTCGAGCGTCGTGAAATCAAGAAATTCAAGGTAAACGGGCTTTTTGATTTTATAGGCATATTCACCCGTTAAAAATACTTTGGAGATATGTGTCTCGCGCTGTTCAATGGTCGAAACATCGTGAGGGTAAAAATCCGGCCTTGTCATGGCCTGAAATATTTCTATCTGTAGTTGATCATTCATGTGGATTCATTTTTCAATTATCGGCTTCGTCATCATTTTAAATTTCTCAAATAAAACTTCCTTCCTTCGAACTCTGTTTCGACCAACTTGCTGTGAGCCATCAGTTTGCGAACCACGGACCAATCCGCCGCGGCTTTTTTCAAAAAATCTGTCACCGCACTCTCCCGCATGGGATGCACTGATGTGATGCTCAGCAAGTCTTCCTCGACATTGCCGGTAAAGGCGAAGGCATTGCCTTCGTACCCGATTAAATATTCCACCTGATCCAGCTTTTCGTGAAGGATCTGAAAAGCAACATTAATATCTCCCGGCGCGGGAGGAGACACCCATTTTTCAGCCGGCGGTCGGGTGGGTATGGCTAAATATGCTTTCGCCGGATTAATCTGAGATAGAAATTCCGCCGTCTCTTCAAGTATGGATGCGTCGGTATTTATGCCCTGAACCAGCATCGTTTCCGTTACAAGCTCTCCGCGGAAAATTTTTGCGAAATCCAGCATTCCGTCTAAAATTGAACTCAGCTCCAAATTTCGATCGGGCCGGTTGATCCTACGCCAGCACGTTTTCCGGGCAGAATCTAATTTTAGTGATACCCAATCGGCTTTCATGAGATCTGCTCTCACATCTTCACGGAAAATCAGAGATGCATTCGTAATGATACCGATCTTAACTCCCAATGGTTTCAGCAGATCAATCTCGCAGCCGAGTTTGGCATCCAGCGTCGGCTCGCCATCCGAAACAAATGTTAAATAGTCAATTGATTCGGATTTTGCTCCGGCTTTCTTAACTTTTTTTTGGACACTTTCAAGAATATCTTCGGGTTCATGGAAGGGACAGCGCTCAACCTGCATTCGGTTTGTTCTCCCGACCTGGCAATACACACAGGAATAGCTGCATACCTTGGGCGGGATATTATTGATGCCTAAACTTTGTCCAAGCCGTCTGGAGGGGACCGGGCCGAATGCAATCATATTTTTAAATCTCCATTTGTAACTGTGCTTCCTTCACGGCCGTCAAAATCCCCGCCAGCATGGATTTCCGGGTTGAAAATGGATCTGGAATTTCACCAGTATCCGGGGCAAGAAATCCTAATTTTTTTGATTGGCAGAATATCTTCAAAAACCGGATCAGTTTCACATTTATGACTATGCCTATTAAATTCTTTGCTTGATAAACTCCCTATACCCTTATCATTCCACTGATCAAAATATAAGCCGAAATGCTGCCTTAAATAATCGAGGTTCTGCTTTTTGGCCCAATCGTATCCAATTTTATACCCGTCTGATTCCGACATCACCTGGTCATATCGAACCGCTTCAACTTCTTCTCCGAAACCCCATTCAATCAACAAACTGTCCAATTTTCTCTCCAAAATGAGCGTATGAGTACCTCGTTTTTTAAAAATGTAATGGGCTATTTCAGAGGCGATTGTATGAATGATTTGATGGTCGGGTTCCTTCAGGATTTCCGTGTTCAGATAAACCAAAGTTCTGATCGGAGCACCAAAGTCGTATCGCAATACCAATGACTCAAAAATCTCATCATCGGTTAAAATTTGGAAGCTCATGTCATTTAAAACGATTTCTCTTACTTCTTCTGGCAACCGCTCAACTACCCTTTTTAAATAGGGATGAAAGCGTAAATCGCAAAGTTTAAATCTTTGTATTCTTTGGCTCATGCTGACCCCCTTTTAATAAAGTACGTCTGATTTTTAGTCGACCATTAGCGTATCGTTATAATTTTACAAATAATTCGGTATTCTCATCGATGTATTCATTGATTGCCTGGATAACCCAATATATTTTTCGATGAGAATGGAAACAGGGTTATTTTTTGGTTGTGAAATTCATCTCTGATTTCATCCGGAATCACTCTAGATTCTGATTTGTTAACGAGAACTGATTCAATATTGATTCCGATGTCCATTAACTTCTTTTTAATGCGGAAAGCTTCCGCAAAGGATAATTTATCATTATTCAAAACCAGGCTAATTCTGGTAGCACCGGAGTTGAAGTGATCACCCAGATGCCCATACGTCCGGATCAATATCTCCAATTTAGCCTTGATTTTGTCCTGCTCGATCTCGCTTTTCCCGATTTTGATTTTAGAAATAATTTCTTTTTTAGCGTAAATCTGACTTCGAAGTTTGAGCAGCTCTTCCAACCAGATCAGGGTGATAAACGGCAACGAAAAAAATCTTAAGGTGAGGGCGGTTGGCGCCATGTCAAAAATAATCACATCTTTATCTTCAAAGGTGTGGACAATATTCTCAAACGCCAGCAGCAACGCATATTCTTCCAGGCCCGGGGAAAATTGCAGTACGTTAAAATAATTTTGCAGATTAAAAGCACTTTCATAGCCATAGGTTCGTTTAATCGTTTTTTCAGTATCTTTCAGATATTTTTCAATCCAATAGTCGACGTTGACTTCTTTGACGGCCAAATAATCAGTCACCTGCCGGGTTTTTTCCGAAAAATCCTGTTGAAAAATGTCTCTTTGATTATGAGCCGGATCCATGGAAACCAGCAGGATATCACTGGAATTACGCGCGAGATGGACTGCGGTTATGGCCGAGGTGGTCGACTTTCCGACACCGCCTTTACCGATAAAAAATTGAATGTCAGGTTTCATATTGTTTCCCGCTGAACTCGCTGAGAAGCAAGTTAGGGGCTTCTTTCTTTTTTTGATTCCGACTTCCGCATCTTTAGCCACGGCAAAGTCCCGCCCTTCATGAACGACGACGGGTCCGACTTCCGAATTCAATAATCTGTCTTTCTTTTATTCACACTTCAACATTCCGAATTCCGAATTCATGTCTAGTCAATATCCAATACTGAAAAAAGGTCCCCCAGGGGATCATGGGCTGTTGAAACTTTTTCGAGCATGATCCCCAATTCTTTCTCCATTTCTGGTAAAAGCGCCATCGTAATATGAATGGGCGGTGAGGGTATCCCGATGAAAGCGCCTAATACCAGGATGGCAAAGATATTGTCCAGCTCTCCGACTTCATATTCGATGGTCTCAACGGCCTTGCTGCGCATGACTTCATCTGCCACATTAAAAGCCGAAACGATTTTTTCTTTTATGGATTTTAATACCATCATCATTTTCGAAATTCTCCAGGGCGGATATCACTTCACCCTGAATATTCTTCTTTCGAACGCTATCCGCGTTTCGGAGGGGTAGAAATAATACACCGCATATAGCCCGATCAGGATGGCACTTGCCGTATAAAACCGAGGAAGTTCTAAAAAATATGCTATCAGGGCCAAATACGGAGTGATCATTACGACATTTATCAGGATTCGTTCAAAATGGAGCAATTCCTTTTCAGATACACTGATCATGTCTCGATTTTTGTGTGCGAATAAGGTCCGATAGAAAATCGGAAAAGCGATGGCTAAAGCGATGCATAAGATAAAAATCAACGGTCCGGAAATTTCAACGAAATTCACCGAACCAGTTTCGAAAATATGATAAGTTTTCGCCCCACCAGCTATCGTAAACCCAAAAATGGAAGGCAATAATAAAGTTAAATAGACTTTTTTTAGTTTCTTGGACATTTATTCACCCCCGAGACCACAGTGCACATATTTAAGTAATCGAATTTGACGGCCCCTGTTATTTTGCATTATGCCGTGGTGGAGTATTGGAGTTATGGAGTGTTGGAGTTGATCAGAATTTTTGCTGATTATTAGTTTTTTCCCATTACTCCATTACTCCATTTCTCCATTACTCCAATTTTTCATCTTTAATTTCTACGGCGCCAGCGGTGCCGGTTCCGCGGGGACTTCACCATCCATGGTAAAAAATCTAATGACGCCTTCCACAACGATCCAGAGCGCAATCAAGAGAATGATGGCATTAATGACCTGCAAGAGCATATTATTGGCTGCACCGAATTCAACTTGGTTCAAAATAACAGCCCAGATGGTCATCACCGACATAAAGATCGCCGGCAGTCCGGCAATCATCCATTTCAAGCCACCCCGGGCTTTCAGATAGAGCGTGATAATAATCAAGGCCAGGGCCGCCAGGGTTTGGTTGACGGCGCCGAACAGCGGCCATAATTTCAAGGCCCCCTTGCCGTCGGCACCGGTGGCAAACGCCAGTATCAGGGCCGTTACCACCGCCACGGCCGTGCCCACCCAGCGGTTGTTCAAGGCGGGCAGCTTGATGCCGTGGCCCAGTTCGCCGATCACATAGCGTTGAATCCGGGTGGCCGTGTCCAGGGTGGTGCCCGCAAACGACGCCACAAAAACCGCCATAATGGCCAGGGTAAATTGCTTGGGAATACCCAGGGTCATGATCATATTGGCCGCACCGTCGACAAAGGCCGATATTTTGGAGCCCAAACCGGCGGCCGCCGCCCAGGATGAATAGTGGGTGGTCCAGGCGGCGACCCCACTCAAGGTTTCGCCGGCCTTGGTGGTGTAGCCCAGTCCGATGCCGGCCGCCACGGCGATTACCACCAGGGTTGCCAGGGTGCCTTCCATTAACATGGAGCCGTAACCCACGAAGAGCGAATCGCGTTCATCCCGCACCTGCTTGGCCGAGGTTCCCGAGGACACCAGGGCATGGAATCCGGAAATCGCTCCGCAGGCGATCGTAATAAACAAAAAGGGCCACATGGGCGGCGCCTTGGCCGGGGACATCTGCACGGCCGGCGCCACAATTTCAAGATTGCCGCCAAAACTGCTGACAATCACCCCCAGGACCAGCAAGGCCATGGCAATAATCAACTGGTGGGAGTTGATAAAATCCCGGGGCTGCAGCAGGGTGGTTACCGGCAACACCGAGGCGATGAAAGCATAGGTCAACAAAATAATGGTCCAAATCCCGGTGGACGGGATACCGGCAATGGCCGGCATGTTAAACGGCAAATAAGGCCCGAGAAACACGCAAACATACATGGCGATGATGGCATAGATTGACCATGTCATGGCATTTTTGCCTTTTTTGTAGATCAGATAGCCCAGATAAATGGCAATCGGGACCTCCACCCAGACGGCCAGAACCGACTGCGGATACATGCTGAAAATGATGGCGATTACCAGGCCGAATATGGCAATCACGATCCACAGCTCCAGAAAAACGATCAGGAAAAATAAAAATTTGGTGCGGTCGTTGACGTATTTGGCGGTGTATTCCGAAATCGATTTTCCCTGGTTGCGCATCGAAATGATCAAGGCGCCGAAATCGTGAACCGCCCCCATCACAATCGAGCCGACAAAAATCCACAGCATGGCCGGAACCCAGCCCCAGATAATGGCGATGGCCGGTCCCACAATCGGTCCGGTCCCGGCAATCGACGTGAAATGATGTCCGAAAATAATTTCTTTTTTGGTTGGCACATAGTCGCGCCCATCCTCAAATTCCTGGGACGGCGTTTTAACTGCGCCGGACAGGGCAAATATTTTGCGACCGATATATTTGCCGTACAACTGGTACATGATGATGTACCCGGCAAATGCCAACACCATAATCGCTAATGAACCCATAATTCAATTCCTCCTTTTTTAATGATTAGGCATTTTAAGTTGTTTAGGACACAGATTTTCACGGATTCCCACAGATCAGGAATTGCATGCCTATGGCAAAGAACTTATCTGAATTGACATCTGTGTTTATCACCCTAATAACACCCAATATCTCTCAGCAAAGCCACAATAACGCAAAATTTACACTGTGCGCTTTCGAGATCCCGCCGGGCGGCCATATCCACCAGTATCCTTTCTCTGGTCCTATCGATTCCGAGCGCCTGGCGCTTTTTATCGATATGCGCGATCATCTTGTGGGCATGCTTGATGGGATCCACTTCTAAATCCCACATGCCGCCGTATAGTTTTTCGAATTCCTCGAAGATATAGTTCTGAAATACCGGGGCGCCGCTGACCGGCAGGGTGACGCCAAAAACCGTGTAAACCCCGAGGCCACAAAATAATGGCCGATGCTGATGGCTTTTTCACTCATCCATTCCGGGGCACTGCCGGCCGCCGGCAGATCACTGATATCATTGCCCAGGCCGCCGGCTTTAACCACTTCCGCGGCGGCCAGCAGAATCCGGCTGTTGTCGACACATGAACCCAGATGCAGCACCGGCGGTATGCCAACCGTTTCACAAACCTCCGCCAGACCGGGACCGCAGTATACCTTGGCCGATTCCGGTGTCAGCAGACCTTCCATGGCGCAGGCAATCGCGTTGCAGCCCGTGGTTAAAACGATCACATCGTTTTTGATAAGTTCTTTGACGATCCGGATATGGCCTTCATTGTGTCTCGTCCGAACATTATTGCACCCCACAACGCCGCCGATTCCCCGGATTCGGCCGTTGATTATATTGTCATTTAAGGTATAGTAGGATCCGCGAAAAGTACCGCCCAGGTGATATTCAACGGATTCCACGCCAAACCCGGCCACGATGGGCGATTTCTGCGCGGGAATCATCACTTCGGCCCCCCGGTTTTCAAAATTATCAATCGCCAGTTTGACGATTCTCTCGGCGTCTTCCAGGGCATGATGTTCATCAAATTCAATATGAATGACATTTTCCTGTTCCATTCGGGCGATGGGGTGGGTGGTAATCAATTTCGTGTGAAAGCACTTGGCGACATTGGCCAGGTTTTGCATTATGCATTGGATGTCGACCACCATGGCATCACAGGCCCCGGTGATGATGGCCAGCTCCTGCTGGAGAAATGTTCCGCACAGCGGCACCCCATGGCGCTGCAACATTTCATTGGCCGTGCAGCAAATGCCGGAAAGTTGGATGCCCTTGGCGCCTTTGGATTTGGCATATTCTTCCATTTTTGGGGTCTGGACCACCGCGACGATCATCTCGGAAAGCACCGGTTCATGGCCGTGGATCACAATGTTGACCATGTCCTGTTTCATGACACCGAGGTTGGCTTCCGAGGCCACCGGGTAAGGGGTTCCAAACAGAATGTCTTGAAGATCGGTGGCCAACATGGAGCCGCCCCAACCATCAGCGATGGCGGCGCGCGTGCCCTGCTTCATCAGGTTTTTATAATCCTGGTCCACCCCAATGTGGGTTCGGTGCATGATTTCAACAATTTCCCGGTCGATATTGCGCGGCACCACCCCTTGTTTTTTCCAAATGTCATAGCGGGGCTGAGGCGCTCGTTTGGCATAAAGAAGTTCGCCTTCGGACTTGCCCCACTCATTGAGTGCTTTTTTGCCGACCTCGACGGCAATTTCATCGGTATCCCGATCAAGCTGCTGGCCATCAACTTCCACGGTTGTGTCGACGCCCAACCATTGAGCGACTTGCAGGAGCTTGCGCGTATCTTTAATCTTATAGGCATCGGTTTCTTTTCTGGCCGCTGACATAAAAACTTCGGCTACCGCCCGTCCGTGATCGGAATGAGCGGCAGCACCACCGGCGATCATGCGGATGAAATTGCGGGCCGCAATGGTATTCGGCGTTGCCCCGCAAATTCCCTTGCGGGTATCTTCTCCTTCGATCCCACCTTTCGGCAGCGGCAGCCGACAGGGGCCCATGCCGCAGTTTTTACAGCAAATCCCCTGGGTGCCGATATTGCAGGGTTTCATCGTCATTGCCCGGTCAAATGCGGTTTCAATGCCGAGCTCATGGGCACGTTCGATCATCTGCCGGCTGGCCAAATCAATGGTTGCGGCTTCCGGATCAGCCAATTTCTTGGTTTTGGGCTCCTTCGTATCTTTTTTTTGCTCCATTATGTCCTCCTGTAGTTTTGGGGAGTTAGTGATATATACATGGTACTAGGGCGGCCTCTGATGCGACTATTTTATTAGGCACACGACAGCGTCTAGACCGCTGCTACCCTGAGGCATCAGCATAATTTGTGCCACCAGGTGAAAATTATAGTTGATGCTTTAATTTCAATAGGTTAAAGAATTTCATCAAAAAAATCGCTTGCAAGGGAAACAAGAATTTAGAATAATTTCGAAATCTCCTTTCGCAAAATTTCGAAATCTTGCAGCCATATCTTCGTTATAAAGTTTAGCTCCTGTTCGTGTTTTCATCCTTTCGTGCTTTCGTGATTAATTTTTGCCTTTTGCTCCCGGCTTCGTCTCTTATTTTTTTTGACAAGATCAACTGAATCAACCGGATAACATTTGAATAATCAAAAAAAAGATCCTGTTAATCCTTTTGTCCTGTATAAATCGAAGTAGTTACGTATGGGGTCAGAATTTTCCGAGGACCTTTCTCTATTGACAGTCGCGGTACACAGCGTCATAGTGTATGGAGGATGGGATAAGCTGGAATGGGCAAAATTGACTCCGCTGAGAACCGATTAACGACCCCCAGGGGAGATGTGCGGATTCGTTCATTTTGCAGTCCGCCAGAAATTCGCAACTGCACATTTGATCGCCAATTTGCATCCCAGGATCATTATAAATCGCTTTATATCAGCCGCCAGCTCCTTGAAAAGTCCGCCGAGCAACCTGGCACCAACGTCGTTCTGTCGCTCGTTGAACCCAACCACATCATCGGATACGGGGTAATGGCTTACCCCGATGCGGGTGAGCGGTGGGCCGAATTAGGGTCGCAAATTATGGTGGAAGTCGCAGCCATCGAAGTTTGTCGAAGCTGGCGGTCTCTCAGGGTTGCCCCTGCCATTTTAAAGACCCTGGTTGCGCATCCGCAGATTGAAGAAAAGATCGTCTATATGGTCGGTTATGCATGGACTTGGGATTTGAACGGAACCGGTAAGACGGCGCTCCAATATCGGCAGATGCTTGTCAAGCTGTTCAAGCCTCATGGATTTAAGGAGTACCGCACCAACGAGCCGAACGTTTGCTTGAAACCCGATAATTTGTTCATGTGCCGGGTAGGCAATAAAATCGATCAAGTCATTTTAGATCGCTTCAAGTGGCTGCGCTTTGGACTATCGCCCTGGACCTGGCAGATCAGTTGAGACCTGGTTTAAGCACGCCGAATAATACCTGAATCTTATATGAAACTTCACTCTAAAGTTTCTTCTCCGATCAGACTGGACGCTTGCGGCCAGCGGCGCCGCTCGTATGAAACTTCAAATAGATGAAGGGATGTGGAATGGATTCGATTTTTATTATTTTTATTTAGACAGGATTTACAGGATTATCAGGAATTTTTTCGCCTGCGGCGAGGGGCCTTTCGGCCGAAGGCCGCATTATCCTAACGATCCTGCGTGCCGGGGCGTAGCGGAGCGAAGACTGGTTGATCCTGTCCAATCATTTTCTTAAGTAAAGGAGAAACAATTGGCTGCCAAACTTTACCTCAGTGCCGAACGCGTATCACGCGAGGACGAATTCGAACATCACCTGCAGATTGCCAAAGACAGAAATCTGGGAATCGAGATACAGGAATTCTATGCTGGAGTTGATGTGGGGTAATTGGAAACCTCGTCTTGAGCAGTATAAACAGTTACTTGACGGCTTTGATAACGGTCTCTCCATCCACAATGCCTTCTACTGCATCGATCACGCAGGCCTCGGACCCGGAGTCTTCAACTGACCAGGATGCGCTATGACTACATCTTCCAAATTGCCCAGGAATTAGATTGTGGCACGATTGTCTCCCACTTCATGTGGCTTCCGCGCTACAAGGGAGCCCACCTGATGCGGTGGCAGGAGGCGGAGGTCAGGTTCTGGGATCCTTATATCAACAAGGCTGAAAAGACAGGCCTCGTGCTTGCGCTAGAAAAAATACATTTGAACCCGGCCCCGAAACGCTGGTACCGATTTTCGATCGGATCAAATCAGTACATTTTAAATGGAACCTGGACGTCGGCCATGTAAATGCCTTTGCGCAAAACAACTCGCTGGCGGAGTGGATAGATGTTTTACATCCCCATCTCGGCTACATGCATGTTCACAACAACCATGGTCAGGAAGATAGTCACAACCCCATTATGGACGGCACGATCGACTTTGAGCAGCTTTTTGAGCGTTTGGACAAGTGGCGGGTCGCCCCCATAGTCGCTACCGAAATCTACGGCCAGGGGCTTTTAGAGAGTATCGACTACCTTGAGAAAAAAATGGCAGCGGCAAGGTGTTACGGGAATTGAACCTGAATCTTAAGGATTGATGGGTTTCAATTATTGGTTAAGGCACCTTGTGTTTGATGAAGATTCTATTTGTACAAATGATGCTGGAAGTAAAGATTATATAGTTTACAGAACTTAGGGTTCACGAAAAAATTAATTCACAGTTTTAGGCGTTGAGGCGCCCGGCTGGCAAGGCGCGAAAACGCAGGAATATCTGGATATTCCGAGCTTTCGCAACGCAGCCAGGCGGGATGCATCGGCGTATAAAATGTGAAGTTATTTTTGAGTGAGCCCTTAGTGCATGTATTCATAATTATTGAGACGTTTTCAGGCTCTATTTTTGTTCACCGCGGAGATCGCAAAGAGCGCAGAGAAAAGCAAATAGTAGGCTGGCTGCGCCAGAATAACAAAAAAATATCTTGGGGCCGCGTCATAGCGGATATAACCTCTGCGTGCTCTGCGATCTCTGCGGTGAGAATGTTATGCGTTGCCGTATTTATGAAATCGTGTAATTAGTTCGCTTCGCTCAAAATTGGAATAATGGAACAATGGAATGATGGTATAAAAAAATAAAGGAGGAAAAATGAGCGACACCAAAATATTGGACAAAACTTTCCATTTTATTTTGAATGTATGACGGCATCAATGAACGAACTTGATTCGATTCACGCTGCAGACGAAGAAATTGTCGCTATCGTTGAAAATGACGCCTGCGGTGTTGATGCGTTGCAGTGTGTTACCGGCTGCACATTCGGTAAGGGGAACTTAATATTTCGCGACTACGGAATCACGCATCAATCAATTGGGTGGAAAGCCGACCTGCATACCTTGCTTTGAAAAACAGCAGCAGGGACCGGTGGCCGATTGACAACTTGGATTTCCTGCTAGCCGATGGTGTTTGCCAGGTCCAGGGCCATTTTCTTTTTTCGACACCAGATCCGCCGCCCAGAGATTCAGATCGCCCACCTGGGGGCCCTCAACGCTGACGATCCGGGAAAAATTCCCTGAAACAACCCGGAAGGTAGCGGCATCACGAGGCGCCACGATCATTTCATCGGTCAATTCCAGGGTTTTTCGCGCAGCGGCATATAAAAATAGAAATCCAGCATATTCGCGGGAAAAAAGCACCGCCAAAATCATTACCCTAGGAAAAAATAACCTGAATGGGTAATCTAATGAACCAAGAACAGAAAATCATTGATGGTCTCGTAAAAAATCAAAATTGGCTTGAAGTCCCACATGCCGCTCATTCGATTTTCATGGTTTAAACCACTTATTTGCCATCAGGGCCCTTGCCTCAGATGTCAGGGGGATGAGATCGCTTTTATCCAGAAAATCGATGTTGAATTTTCGATTCAGGGCGGCAAAATGCTTTAATCCGAATGCAATTTTATTGAGATAGGAAAAAACACCGATGGCTCCGGTGGAAAACGCATTTGCCCTGGTGCCATAAATGGCACGCAAATCAGGAAGGTCGCAAAAAATTTCTTCAATTGTTGAACCATATGGTTTAAATCGTTCCGGCACATTTCCGTTCTTTATCTCTACACCGATTGTTTTACCGGTCATGGCCGCAGCCATGGAAGCCCGGCACAACCCGATCCCCAGAACATGGCCATCCCCATATGCCAGGCCCTTAAATACCTGATCCTCGCTTGCAAAGCCGCCTGTCATCACCATGGCAGGCAGGGTGGATCCTTCAGATTTCAATTGCTCGCAAATGCGGACCACTGCATCTTCCAGGCAGATCGTGGGCAATGACCACTCGTTCATCATCTTTGAGGGGCTGTATCCTGAACCGCCACCGGCGCCGTCAAAGGTGACCATATCCACTTGTGCCTCACAGGCCAGGCGGAGCACACGTTCAATATCCAGCCTGTCAAATCCCGCCATTTTGAAATAAATGTTTTTGGCGCCCATATCTCTTAAGCTTGCAATATGGGCCATAAGGGATTTTTCTGTCCACAAGGGCAATCTGCCATAGGTGTAAAAATTCGGGCAAACACCGTCACGATAGGCTTTTTTTATGGAGGGATCACTGGGATCGGGATGAACTATGATACCGAGCCGCTGTTTAGCCAAAGCGGTTTCAAGGTCCTTTACCCGTATGGCCGGCTGGGTTCCCTTTGCCGATTGCCCAAATTTAATCTCAATGGCCGTAGCCCCATATTTTTCCAAGGCAATTTTCGGAACCCCCATGAGATTATCATCCGCATTGCATTGCAGCACAATCTGCCCATACCCCCTGTCATATTGGCGAAAGCAGTCAAGGGCCTTTTCCAGCAACGGAAAGTCCGTAACCTTGCCATTGTCGATTTTCAGATTCGGTTCATTGTTAGTGGCATGCTCACCAATCACACAGGTCACACCGGCCATGGCCGCTCCGGCAAAGTAGTCCTGCCAGTTAAGTTTAATCAATGCAGGAAGGATGACCGGCATGGCCATTTTAACCGGGTTAATTGTCCCGTATATCCGTTCCAATTTTACATTAAAAATGGTTGCTTCACCCTGGGTCTCTGCGGCACCCAAGGCGCCGAACACCCGGCCATTGATGTTAAAATGGGAATAATCAATGGGGTAATCTTTTTCCGATGCGATTTGATTGCTGCCGGTTGTCGTGGGGTATACGGTTTGTGCTCCCAGCACGGCCGCCTGGGCAATCTCGCAGGTACCCTTACAATCCTGGGTGCAAAACGAACACATTCCCGACTGGGGGGAAATGAAAGTGCTCCGGTTTTGTGCAAATGTAAATCCGGAACTTAATCTGGGTGAATAAGACATTTCAATTCTCCTTTCTGAAATATTACACAGTAAGGGGTAGACTGGCCGCCATCTTCCAGGAGCTGCCGAACATATGTGTCCAGGTCCCTGGTCTCGGGGTTTATAATTTGATATTCCTCTTCAACACCAAGCGTAAGATCAATGCCCTCGGTCATCATGGCGGTTGCCTCCCTGGCTTCCGGTGGACATAATTCACAGGCGGTCACCTGGGTCCGAGCAGGTGCCTGATTTTTTCTTCACGGGCTTTTTTATCAGCCCGACTGACCTCGATATATGACAGCGCCTCTCCCGGGCACGTATCGACACAAGGGACAGCAGCGTTGCCGAGTTGCTGATCGAAGCATCGGTCACACTTTTGCATCAACCCGTTCTCGCCGAACTGAGGCACCCCAAAAGCGCAGGCATCGGCACAAAGGCCGCAACCGTTGCAAAGCGTTTCGTCGACCACTACCAGGCCGTCCGTTGCTCTCTTGGTAATGGCATCTTCCGGGCAGACGTCCGCACACGCCGGTTCGACACAATGCAGGCAGACCAGTGACAGGGAAGCGTTTTTTACGCGGGGATACGCACCCTGCCATAAATTCAGAACCCGGCGATATTGAACCCCGTAGCCCAGCTGCCGCCAGGCCTTGCAGGCGATTTCACAGCCGTGACACTGGGTGCATTTCTCAAGATCAAAGTCGATCAGATATTCTTTTTCACTCGCTGGCATTAGGAGGCCTCCCACTTTTTTACCTGAACCAGGGTCTGGCTGACCATGGCCGTCACCAACGGATCGTATGCTTTGACCGGGTCGACGCTGTACATAGTGTTCACGTTAGCGCCCCCGTCCGCCAGGGGAAAATCTTCCAGGCCCAGCTCCCGGCAGCCCTGCCACCAGCCGTGCAGAATCATGACCGTATCCGGCCGGATACCGGGATATATTTCGGCCCTGACTTTCAACCACCCATGCGGCGAACTGACGATCACCCAGTCGTTTGCTTCAATCCGGCGCAGCGCGGCGGCCGCCGGGTGGATGTGCAGCACCGGATCAGGTTGAATTTCTCTCAAATGGGGCACGTTGCGCTGCCAGGAGGCGCTGAAGTTTTTCGACGTATGATAGTCGGAAAGAATCAAAGGATATTCCCGCGTCAATTCGGGGGTGGCAGTCAGGCTTTCCGGCGGCTCCCGCCATTGCGGCAGGGGGCTGAATCCGGCCTGCTCGAAGGTGGTGTTATACAGGGCCACCTTGCCCTGGGGCAGGTAGGGCGCCTGGTTCAAGCGCTCACTTAAGCGGTTGAAAACCGCCTCGTATTTTTCATAAACCGGCGTCCCCGGCGGATACATAACCCCGGACGGCTGTTGCCTGAGTTGCGCCATATCCATCCCCAGCGGCGCGAGCTGGTCATCCATGGCCGCATTGATGTCACCGTTCCAGAAATCGTCGCCATAGCCCATGGCCCGTCCCAGGTCCAGAAAAAATTCGAATATGGATTTGTTCGCCCCTAAAGGCTCGATGACCCGGTTGGTTGCCATCAGCCAGCCCGGCACCATTTGGAAAGGATGATCGACTTCATAGCTGGTGGCCACCGGCATGACGATATCGGCATAGGGCATATCCGCGGTGCGGGCCACATCGACGGCCACGAAAAAGTCGAGTTTTTGCAGCGCCGCGAGGACATTTTTCGTGCCCCGGGCGCTGACCGAAGCCTGGGTACCCGGGGCGATGACCGCCCGCACCGGGTAGGGCTCGCCGGTGAGCACGCTTTCCAGAATGCGGTAGTAGGCCGATGTGGGACCTTCCAGAAAAGGCTGAAACGCCAGGGGGAATTCCGGACCCACCAGTTTATTGACCAGCTCCGGCGTATAGCGCTTCTGCAGCAGGATATTTTTGGGGGCCGCTTTGGGCGGCATGGAAAAAATATTGCCCCCCGGCCGGTCCAGGTGGCCGGTGACGGCCATCAGGCTGGCAATGGCCCGAATGGCGTCGGAAGCGGAAGGGGTATGCTCAACCCCGTTGCCCAGGTCGATGGCGGCGCGGGGCGTTGTGGCGTAGCCTCTGGCCACTTCAGCAATCTGTGGCGCCGGTATGCCGCTGATAGTTTCAGCCCAGTGGGGGTCATACTGCCGGACGTGGGCTTTGAGACGGTTGAATCCATAACACCACTTTTCCACAAAGGCATGGTCGATCAGGTTTTCTCCGATCACCACATGCAGCATGGCCAGCGCCAAAGCGGCGTCAGTGCCGGGACGCACGGGCAGCCACATATCGGCCAGACCGACATCGGGCTCGACCGAGGGCTTGATGGCGATGATTTTCGCCTGGCGCTGTTTGGCGGCCATAAATGCCCGTGCCGGTCGGGCCACCGGGCCCGCATAGATGGGTTGCCGCCCCCAGTAAATGATCAGGTCGCTGTCACCGTAGTCCGGCCGCGGGAAATCACCCACGGTGTAGCAATAGGCGAACTCACGTTGCATGAAGCAGATCCCGCTGTGGCCGTAGTTGGGACTGCCGTGGGCGGTCAGAAACCGGTGCAGATAGTCACAATAGGAGCGTTTGGCAGGCGACAGAATCGCCAGGGATTCGGCGCCGAAGGTTTTCTTTTGCCGGGTCAGCACTTCGGCGATGTGATCGATGGCTGCGTCCCAGCCGATCTTTTCAAATTTGCCTTCCCCTTTTTTGCCGATGCGTCTCAGGGGATGGGTCAGCCGGTCCGGCGAGTAAACCCACTGGGGGGCGGCATGGCCCTTGGCGCAGACGGCGCCTTTGTTGACGGGGCATTCGTCCATCCCGGCAACTTTGGTAAAACGGCCGTCTTTGACAAAGGCATAAATGCCGCAGCCGCCGCCGGGGCCGCCGGGGCCGCACATCCCGCATACCGTGGGGATGCATTGTTCGCCGTTGGCCTGGGCAACTTGGAGAGCCTGCTTAAAATCCATCACAACCTCGCTGGTCAGATATTGAGAAAACGGTATCTATAACAATCCGAATTAAATGACAATAAGAGCGTTTGTCGGAATAGCGTCCAAATTTCGGTCACAATTGCATGTTTCTCTTAATATCACAACCATTTTTGTGATATAGATGAGACACTCGCTGGTACTCTGAAAAAGTCGGGACCATGCGGTTGCTGTAAAAGATAGGCCAAAAACGGATTGATCTTCAGAAAACGCAAAAAGGATGCCGTGTATTACGCTGCCATTCCTTTTGTGATCGGCTCTTTCGAGTTTCAACTGAAACGCATGGATAAAGACTTTGCCCGCATGGTCGATGAGTATTTCACCGAATCTTTTTTTAATAATATGGGTGGCACCATCCCGCCGCTCAGAACCATCCCGGTCAACCGATCTGTTGATGGGGCCCAGAAAGTCGCACCCTATGCAGATGCCCGTGAAATTATTAAATCCAAGGATAAAATCGCCGTCGCCGATTGCATTTGCCGAACCCAGCAAAAACTATTGGACCATGCCTGTGACAAGCCCCTGGAGGTTTGCTTTAGCTTCGGCTCACACGCCGATTATTATTTGGAAAATAATATGGCCCGCCTCATCGATCAGGAAGAAGCCCTTGCCATCCTGGACAAGTGCGAAGGGGCAGGACTTGTGAACCAGCCGGCCAATATGATTAATCCCGGCGGTATGTGCAATTGCTGTGGAGATTGCTGCGGCGTTCTCAGGGCGCTTAACCGGCAGCCCAAGCCAGCCGAACAAGTGAACAATATTTACTGGGCTCAAGTTGACTCGGATTTATGTTCAGGTTGTGAACTGTGTCTTGATCGCTGCCAGATGGAAGCTATCCAAATGTCTGATGACCAAATATCGACGGTCAATACGGATCGTTGCATCGGATGCGGACTGTGCGTAACGACTTGCCCGGAGGAAGCGCTGTCCCTGATGGAAAAACCTGAGGACCAACAATATCAGCCCCCCAAAACTGGAATGGAATTGATGTTGAAAACGGCTGAGAAGCGCGGCACATCGCTGATTCCTCAATCTATGATAAAAAGTTAGTCTGTGGCAAACGAAGGGCCTTGGATGAAAAATGCGCATCAATCGATTGGGCTGCTTCTGGCCCCCATCGTTTTTGTACTCCTGTGGTCAGGCGGCTACGCGGTGGCAAAGTTCGGTGTAACCTATGCAGAACCGATTACGCTGCTGGTTTGGCGCTATATTTTTGTCTTGGTCCTGCTGGTTCCGTTTTATCTCGCATTAAAACCGCCATTGCCCAAACGAAGAATGGACTGGGTCCATATGGCCGTGGTTGGCATCCTTGTGCAGGGCGTTTATTTCGGTATGTGCTGGACCGCTTTTTCGCTGGGCATTTCGGCCGGGGTGGTGGCCATCATCATGTCACTGCAGCCGATTCTGGTAGCTATTCTGGCCCCCGCACTGGCCAATGAAAATGTGAGCTGGCTGCGGTGGACAGGACTGATTATCGGTTTCATTGGCGTGATTGTCGTCATCGCAGCGCGATCCCGGCTGGCGCCGCCCAACCTGATGGGTATCGGTGTCTGCATTATCGCGCTGGCCGGTATAACCGCGGGCGTTTTATATGAAAAGCGATTTGGCGTGAGTCATCATCCGGTTATTTCGAACCTTGGTCAATACAGCGCCGGCCTGATTTTTGTTTTTCCCATCGCATACAGTATCGAGACCATGCAGGTACAGTGGACCGGCACGCTTGTGGCAGCCTTGGCTTATCTGGTTATCGGAAATTCAATTTTAGCCATAACGCTCCTCCTGGCGATGATTCGGGCCGGTGAAGTGTCGCGGGTATCGGCACTGATGTTCCTCGTGCCACCCCTTGCCGCGATTTTCGGGTGGCTTTTGCTGGGTGAAATAATGCCGTCCGTGGCATGGATCGGCATGGCGCTTGCCGGCATCGGTGTTATGATTGCTACCAGGGAAAGATAAGATTTCCGGCATGGTCAATGAGGAAGCTGTAGGCACAAATACACAATTTGCCGATTAACCGATAATTTTGGCAACATATTTCACCGAATCAATAATAGTGTCCCGTATCAAGCGATCCGGGGCACGCTGAAAGTCGGTGTTTTTGCAGATGCTTAACGTGTGGTCGCGCATGTGATTAACCGGAAGCTCGAGTGACATATAGGGAATGCCGTATCGGCCGCTTGGATGCCCTTGAGGATGAGTCCATAATCCGTAACGCCATCGCCCACCGCGCTGAACAGCCATCGGTCCCCGTCTTTTTTGAGCTGCTTCAAATGCAGGCAGGCGTTATGGGGGGCCGCATTCAGGTAGTCATCTTCGGGCAGGACCCGGCCTTTTGAGTAGGAGTATACGTTGGAGGCGTCATAGTTGAGCTTAACATGCGGATTGCCCAGCTTTTCCATCAGCAACGCGCCATCGGCCCCGCTGGCGATGATGCTGTCCGGTGCGCCGCAGCCCGGGTTTTCCAGCGCCAGTACCATCACCGTAATCTTCGAGCACCGGTGTCACCTTTTCGATGCAGTCAAGAAATCCTTTCGCGTTTTTTTTGACCGCACCATTGGAGATGACGATATCAGCCCCCATTTCTTTGGCAAAATCAAGGCGCTTTATCATTGCTGCGGCATCTTCGGCCTGGTCGCCCATGTTAAAATGGACACCGACGGATTTTACTGCCAGCCCCGCCTCGGATGCCATGGCCAAAAAACGGCGTCCGTTGGCACCGGTAAAAAAATGATCGTCGATAACAGCCGGATAATAATTTTGGATGAGCGCCGGCTCCACGTATTTAAACCCGAGTTCAGCGGCCATCTCAAAGGCTTTTTCAAATGGTCTACCATGAAACACAAGGGTGTTGAGCGCCAGATAGTTTGCTATTTTCTCGGTGTTGGGCATGGCGTTTACTTTGCTCCGTATAGTTGGCGTGCTTCGGCGACACTCATGACTTCACAGCCCATGGCTTCGATGAGCCGCGCCAGCTTTTTTACCAGCACTGAGTTGGTCCGGGCCTTTTGGCCCGGGGCGTAAAAAATGCTGTCCTCGAAGCCGACCCGGGCCTTGACGGCCCCCAAGGCAATCGATGCCGCGACCACTGATAAATCGGTCATGGCATTGTGGGTTATTCCAAAATTGAACCCGGCCGGAAGGGTGTTTCGCATGTGAATGATGTTTTCGACGGTTGGCTGAATTCCGGTGTAATACCCCATGGCAAAATTGCAGTTAAGCGGTGGCTTGAAAATGCCTTTTTCGATAAACCGCTTGACGGTGCAGATCATGCCGGCGTCGAAAATTTCCAGTTCGGGCACCACGCCCCGGCCAGCGAACCGTTGGGCCCAATATTCGATGTTGACTTCCGGGTTCTGGAAGATTAAATCCTCGCCGAAGTTGAGTGATCCCATGTTGAGTGAAGCAACCTGAGTTCTGTCATCGTCGATGGCGCTGCAGCGTTCGTCCAGGTTCAGATCCTTTTCAAATCCGCCCGTGGAACCCTGAATCAGGATGTCCGATTCAGCGCGGATCATATCCAGTGTGCGCGAGTAGACATCCGTCAGATGAGTTATTTCACCGTTTTCCAACCGCACGTGCAGATGAGCCTGCGAGGCTCCGGCTTTGGCGCATTCGGCAACTTCTTCGGCAATGTCGGCCGGCGACAATGGATTGATGACATCGTCATCGGGGTTGGCAACGCGCGCCACCGGCGCGACGGTAATCATGATTTTTCTTTTCATCGATATCCTCCACTTAAACTTATGAGTTTTTTCACCGTGCTGCTATCCAGCTAGACGCTTTGCATGCTTTTGGAGGCGATGACCACAACCAACAATAACAGAAAGCCTTTAATCATATACTGGGTGCCGATCTGGTATCCCGCTATCTGGAGAACCGTTACCAGCAGAACCAGGAACAGTCCACCGAAGAAGGTGCCGGTCGGAGTCGCTTTGCCGCCGAAAATCGGGGTGCCGCCAACCACGACGCTGCCCACGGTTTCCAGCAGGTAGGGATCTCCCATTCCGAGGAAAGCGCCGCCAACGCGGGCCGACAAAAAGGCGCCCGCCAGCGCTGCAAGCATTCCACTGAAGACATAGGTCATGACTTGAATTTTAAAGACATCGACGCCCGCCATTTTGGCTGAATCTATATTTTGCCCCGTCGCAATCAGTGAACGGCCATATTTTGTATTTTTCAGGACATACGCTACAAAAACGATCAGAATAATTACCAGGTATACGACATAGGGTATACTGAACAATCGGTCCCGCGTCAGGGTGAGAAAAAAAGGCGCCGTTTTAAAAACCGCGAAATCCCTGTTGTAAAATAAAATGGCCGTTGTCAGGATATAGCCCATTCCCAGGGTGGCGATGATCGGCGGTATGCGAACTTTAAGGACCAGCAGGCTGTTAAAAAACCCGACGGTCGCCCCCACGGCCAGAATGATTGCCAAGCCGTGGATAATGTTGGCATTCTCACCGTTGATGATGCCGGTCGTCAAAAAGGCCGAAAGGGTTATCATCCCCGGAATGGACAGATCGATTGAACCTCTGCCCGATGTTATGACGAGCATCTGGCCGATTGCCGGCACAATTAAAAACGAAGCCGAGGTCGTAATGCTGATGAGACTCTCAAAACTGAGGTTGCCGGAGATAACTCCGATGGTGAGCCAAAGCAGCAGGGATGCCATGCACGCCCATAGCCAGTTGTTTTTATTTACCAGGTTCCTGAATTTCATAACCGGGCCTCTTTTCTAAGGAGCCTTAGTGCCAGCGCTGAAAGCAGCAGCAATCCCTGGACCATGGTGACGTAGTCTGAGTTGATGTTTAGAAAACCAAGCAGGGAACCAATCATCGAAAGTGTCAAGGCGCCGAACAGCGCACCAAAAGGTGAAACGATCCCCCCCAAAAGAGTGCCGCCGCCGACGACCACGGAGGCGATCGTCAGCAGGGTGTAGGAGGCCGTTGCGTTGGCATCCGAGGCAAAGCTCTGGGCGGTGACGGTAAAGCCGCCGAAAGTCACGAACATGGCGCCCAGCAGATAGGTCAGGAAATAGGCCTTCATGTTGGACCAGCCGCTGCGCTCCATTGAGGTGGGGTTGTTGCCGAAGCCCCTGATGACCGTACCGTAACGGGATCGATAAATCAGAAAAGAGACCAGCGCGCCGCCGATGGCCAGCAGGACGCTCAGCGGAATCAGGGGGACATCCAAATCAAAGATATTGACCAGCCACATCGGGGCTTCCCCACCGGGTCGGGCCTGAATCGTATAAGCGATACCCAGCCAGACGAAGGACATGCCCAGGGTCACGATGATGGCGGGTACCTTGCGGTAATAGATCACCAGGCCCATGCAGGCATACAGTAGGATGGCAACCATAATGGCCAGGGTCCCGATCGGGGGATTGTCGTGCAGCCACGTGGCGCAAAGCACGTTAATCAGCCCCATAAACGGCCCGACGCTCAAGTCAACGTGCGAAAGTCCCAGGATATACATCTGAGCATAGGTCGCAAATATGAGCGGAACGGCGCCCCCGATCAGCAGGTCGATGCCAAAGCGGCTCAAAACCTCATGCTGCAGGAAAGCACTGGCACCGAACACAATGATCATCGCGGCCAGCGGGATGGATGATTTTAATAAAAATCCGTATTTCTGGCGTCCTTCCATCGCATCCCGGTTGATGAGGCTTTCACCCTCAAAACTCGTTTTAATGATGTTCTCTTTAACGATCTCATCATCTTTGAGTTCACCGATAATGTGGCCGTACCGGAATACCAGGACCCGTGAACAGAGTTCCAGTTCCTCATCATCCGAGCTGTACCATATAATTAATTTGCCGGCATCAGCGGCCTCTCTTAAGATGCCGTAAATTTGTTTTTTAGTGGCGATATCGACGCCGCGGGTCAAATCGTTCAAAATAAGGATATCCGAATCATCCGCCAGTGCCCTGGCCACCAGGGTTTTTTGCTGGTTTCCGCCCGAAAGCGAGGTGATGCTCGGCATCGATGCTTTCGCCGATGATGCCGAGTTTATCAAATAGCTGACTGGCTTTCTGACGCAGATGAGCGGCATTGAGCGGCGCAAAGAGGGGAAATCTGGCTATGGCAGTCATATTGACGTTATGGAGGACGGACCACCCCGGGAAGATGCCTTCTTTTTTTCGGTCTCCGGTAACATAGGATATCTTGCCCCTGGATGCGACCGAACCTTTTGCGGTGCCTGAACTGAGAAAAATTTCTTTGAGAAAATCTACCTGACCGCCGCCCTCCAGTCCGGCGACACCGATAATTTCGCTGCCGGTGGCCGTGAAATCAATATTGTGCAGGACCTTGCTGTTGAATCCTTTCATTTTAACAAAAACGGCATCATTTTTTTCTTTGACCGTGTAGCGGGCCAGGTGACCGGAACCGGACTGCCAGGCCGCACCGCTGATCAATGACACGAGCTTTTCCTCGTCGGCGGCCGCGCTAGCGCCGTTCCAGATATTCGACCCATTGGCGAATACATAGTAGCGGTCCGCGATGCTCATCACTTCGGAAATCCGGTGGGTAATAAAAATGACCGCAATGCCCTTCTTTTTGAGGACTTGCGTGTAGGCCAGCAGCTGTGATGTCTCTTTGGCGCCCAGTGAGGAGGTCGGTTCGTCGAGCACCAGCAGCTTCAGGTCTGAAGTGCAGACAGCGCGGCCGATTTCGACCATCTGTTGCTGGGTGATGGGAAGCGCATCGACGATTGAATATATATCAATACCATTTTCGGGAAAAATCTCGTCAAGGACCCGCTTGGTGTCGGCAGCGATGGTTTTGCGCCAGTTTTTGATCCTGCTGTATGAGTGGTGCTGTTCGACATAGAAATTTTCATAGACGCTCAGGTTGCCGCAAAGGGAAAGCTCCTGGTAGACCATCCGGATTCCTTTGGCGAAGGCGACCGTCGGTGAATAACTAGCTATATCGATCTCGTCTCCATTAAAAATTATCCCTCCGCTGTCGGCCCGGTATGATCCGCAGATGATACGTGAAAAGGTGGTCTTGCCGGCACCATTGGCTCCCAACAGACCGATTATTTCATTTTTGTCGACATGGAAATCGATATTGTTCGAAGCCAATGTGGCTCCAAATGTCTTTTTTATACGCTGCGTTTCAAGTAAATGCTCCATCGGCCTACCTTACGAAAAAAGAACCCGCCGGCTAAGACGAAGGGCACGGTATCGGATGATACCGTGCCCCGCAATCAGCGACCACCAGCAGAGCTGGGGGTATGAGGATGGCCCCTTGGAGGGGTCGGGGCCACCGCTGCCGGCGGCCGCTGATTGGATGAGAAAGATAGCGTGTCGGCAAGGTGTCATTGCCGAAACATGTCTAAAGCAAAATGGTCAAGGTCGCGTGTTTACCGGCCGATGACGTTTTGCTGCACAAACTCGTTGCTGTAGACTGGGGCCGCAATACTGCCGGGCTTCAGATCGGCATAGTTTTCAACGTCGTCATTGGTTATGATCGTCAGGGCCATCTTCATCTTTTCAGGCACCTTCATACCATCCAGCAGATTGAGCGCCACCCAGAAGGCGCCGCCGCCGATGCTTGGCGCTGAGTTGATGCTAAAGGTTTCGTAGCCGCGATTCTTTTTCTCGGCAATCCACCATTGAACAAATTCAGAGCTGCCGTCACCGATGACAATCGGTACTTCGCGGCCGGCGGCCAAAAAGGCTTGAACCACACCAAAGGCATCGCCGCCGCCCTGAATCAGGACGCCATCGACTTTCGGCAGACTCGGCAGCACATTGGCCATGGCGTTTTGGGTGGTGGTGGTGCTGGCCTCGCCGTTAATGGTCGCAACGACGTTAAAACCCGGATACTTTTTCAACGTTTCAACATGCCCCTGATACATCTCCTGGTCGGGGGCAGAACCGGAAACGCCGCGTACGATAACCAGGTTGCCCTTGCCGCCCAGACGTTTGTTCATGTATTCGACGCTGTCCGCACCGAGCTTGACGAAGTCAAAGTCCATCTTGTAGGCATAGGGACTGGTAACAATCGAGTCAAAGGCGATAATTTTGATTTTGCGCTGGTGGGCCTTTTTAATGACGCCGTTCAGCGCGGTCGGGGAAGCGGCATTAATGCAGATTGCATCGACACCCTTAAGAATCAGGCTGTTCATCTGCGCAATTTGCTGATTCTGGGTCCCATCGCCGTTAACGACGACATAATCTTTGATGTAGCCTTTGGCCTTGGCTTCCTCGGCGGCCGCGGTAAACGTCTGGACCATCTGCTTGCGCCAGGTATTGCCGTAGTATGAGTTTGATAGTGCAATAACCCAGTCTTTTTTAGGTAAACTGTCCGCGAATACCAGAGTCGGAATCACCAGCAAAAGTAGCGCTACGAGAATTTTTTTCATCATTCACCTCCATTTTTAAGTTGTTAGTATTGACACATGTCAGCACAGCGTATCCGGGCAAGGGGATGGTATCTCCCTCAACCCGAAACTTTTTAGAAGGGCCGGATGACCGGCCGGGTTCGCCGCCATCCTTCCAGTCGAATAAAATCGATTCCTTTCCACTAAACGGGTTGTTCTTGAACTCAAATATATTTTCGGTTTGTGAAAGGTTGATGAGGATATCCATCGTATGTTGATCTTTGACGATACGATAGGCGCAGGCGGTGAGGGGGTTGTCCGTCTCCCGCCAGGACACGGTCCCCCCCTCAAAACCTTTTAGCAGGACAAACACATCATAGACGGGAAATAATTGCAAGGGCGTGGAAGGGAATTTCAGCGGATTTTGTGAGCCGGATTCTTTTTCAAATAGCCCTTTCCAGCCCGCCAGGTCGAAATAGGTTGCCAGGGCGGCTCCGGCCCGGGACATCAGACCGATCGAGGCCAGGGTCCAGCAGGCACAAAACGGTGTGATCTGCCTTGGGTCAACATCGGCCGGCAGCTCGCCTTGCCGCCATAATTTCTTCACCGGTGGCATTGGGATTCCAACGCATCCGCAGCGTAACGGGACTAACCCAGGGGGGCTTGCCGCCGGATAAGTCTAATGCGGTTTCAGTGACAGCCGCCTGTCCTTCAAGCGTTTCAACGATCGAGAGATTATCAAAGGCGTGTACCTGAGGATTGACTGAAAAGACGAAAGCGTCAGCTGCTTGCGGCTGGAGTCTATTGCGATTCAGCTCGGTAAAGAATGCATCCGTGCCCGCGGCGATGGTGATCGCGTTGATTTGATCGCGCAGTACTTTGGCAAGCGGCCCGATCCTTTCCGCTGGTACGATTTTAAGTTCCTTTTGACCGATTAAGGCAATTCGATTACAGGATAAGCGCTGGATCGCATTCAGGTAAAAACTGTCCGGCGTGTCCAGATCCAGATGCAGAAACGGGATAAGTGATTGGCCGGCTTTTTCGGCATCCGCGGCAGCATCGGCAATATATTCTTGCGGGGTGTGCGGTCTGATGTCCAGGCGCAGGTGACCGGCGGGGAGGTTTTTAACAAGTTCAAGCTCTTTATCCGATAACTTGCCGGAATACATCCAACCCGGATCAAGTAACTTATGGGAACCTGTCGTCCGGTTTGCAATCCGACATCTGCCGGTTCGGTTCGGGGTGGCTGCGACGAAATTCGTTGGACCATCATCATTTACCCTAAAAGTAACTGACTGAGCAATTCGATCTCCGCTGGCGAGTTCGACGGGAAACGGCAGTCCCAGGGGCGTACAGTAGGTCTTGAAAGAGGCGTCCGTCCAGTTGCGCTGGTCTTCCATTTCGAAGACATCTCCCCCGAATTCACTGATAACCCCGGCATAGGAGATAGACTTGAGATCCATAAACGGCTGATGGGGAGATATCAGGGTCGGAAAAATGCTTTCTTTGGAAGTCCCGTCTGTTTGGACGATTCGGCAGGGTGCGCCCGCAGCCGATGCCGGGTGAAGAAGGCAGAAGCCGATGCGGTTGCGTTTAAACGCACTTTGCGCCAGGCCGTCAAACTCCCATTTTATGACGGAATTTTCGGACCCGTGAATACGGCCTTTGACCGTAAAATCGATACCCTCGGCGGCGTCTAGGTAGCGGGTCTGATAATGAATTGAAAAGCAATTTTCAGCGATGTCGCTGTCGACCGCGAGGACTTCTTCGGGGATGGTGTTCCAATTTTTATCGCGCACCGCAAAATACAGCCCCCGGACGACTTCCAATCCGTCCAAACGAAGGTATCGCAGCATGCCGTTGCTGAGATCTAACGTTAACCTGCCTGCTTTTAGATGTAAATCGGTCCAGCCAGCCATGTCATCTTCAACCGTATTTTTCGTCTAATTTCAGCATTTTGGTAAGGACTTCATGCAAAGACTCGTCGGTCAATACCTTCTTCCAGTCCTCCTTGATGAGCTTGTCCCTGCCGTAATCCATCGCAATCATCGCCGCATCCGACGCCGGGTTTGACCCCAGCAGCAGAATTGCAAGTTCTATTTTGATATGACCCAGCAGAAAAGACATCGCCGCGTCCTTGGGGATGCCGCGCTTGTCCATCTCTTCCACAAGTTCCTTCAAAACCGAAACCAGCGACAGGCCGCAAACTTCGACGACTGAGGGTTCCAGAAAGGCCATCTGCTCAATGGTAATCTCAAATATTTGATCCACCGGATCAAACATTTTCCTGACTATGTCACAGGCCAGTTTGTACTTTTCACGGGCGCCTTTCCAATGGGTGGAAACGATATCCTGCAGACCGGATATGCCGCCAAAGTGGTCGTTATAGCCCTCAAGGGTCGGCTGGTCCTTGAAAAGTGCCGGATGGCAGGGATGGATCACCGTGTAGTGCAGATCATCTCGTATGCATACCTGATTCATGTAGGCAGCGGCCGGATCCAACAGGATGACCGTCGAATCGGATGGCATATCCGGAACAACCTCCGTTGAAATTTTCTTGATAAGGATGTCCGGTACGGCTAAAATCAGAACGTCAATCCGGCCCATAACTTCTGCCGGATCAGAGACCTTCATCCCGTTTTCCGCTAGTCGCCGTATGCCGGCCGCAGCATTTTCAATGTAAAAAATTTGGTTCGGAAGTTTATTCAGGTTTGCGCCGATGCGCATCCCCATTTTTCCGCCTGCGCCTAAAATGCCGATTTTAATTTCATTGGGTATGCTCATGTTTAGGCCTCGATTCTTTGAGCTTTTAAAGGAAAGTTGTTCGGCCGCCATATAGCCGAACAGTCAATTTGTGAATTGGTCTGACTAATTCAACCTAACTAACACTGGTGATTTTTAGTGTCAACGGTTTTTATTTATATTAAAATCAATTAATTATAAAAAAATAGGTCTGCCAGGCAGAAGTTTTTATGAAATACATCTGATCTTTATTCCATTTGAACAAAGAAGATGACTTGTGCTATAGCTTCGTTAGTTTAATAAGGAAATGAGGTAACGGAAATGGGCAAAAAAAATGTGACGGGTGACAGTGCGGACGAAATAGTGGTCAATGGGGTAATAAACCTTATTCTGTCCGGCAAATTTTCGGCCGGAAGTAAATTGCCGACCGAGACGCAACTCATGGAGCTGCTGTCTGTCAGCCGGAGTTCGGTCCGGGAGGGTATAAAAGTTTTAAAAACGCTGGGCCTGGTCAAGGTCATCCGGGGCGACGGAACATATGTTTCCGAGCCGGACAACACCACGCTTTTCCAAACACTGCTCTTAAATTTTAACTTGCTAAATCCCAACCTCGAAGAGGTCACTGAGTTCAGAGAATTTTTGGAGTTGAGTGTTTGCCGGCGGGTCCTGCTCAATGCAACAGAAGATGATATTGCAATGCTATACAGTCAGGTCGACTATTATGAAAACTGTATTAATTCGGGAATGTTTTCCTCTGATGAAACCGGTGATATGGATATTGAATTTCACCTTCTGCTTGGTAAAATGACCCATAACGGTCTTATTTACACATTGTATAAATTTATCATGGAGTATTTCCGGAATAGCGTTCGCAAATCACACGAGGTCAGCCGCGCTTCGATTAAGCGCCACCGAAATATCCTCAACGCCATCGAGTCGAAGAATATGAAAAAGTTGGAAGACGAAATCGTGGGAATGGGCCGAGAATGGCGGGAGAATATCGAAAAATATGCCGGCTCCCAGGGAATTGAGCCGACCAGCCTGTTAACCCCCTGCTTCGGGTAGCCGGCCGCGATCGCCTGCATATTTTCAAAATAGGCAAGCGGTTTATTCATTCGAAATTGAACCATAATAAGGAAGGATACGCAACATGGTTACCCAGTCATCCGGCGCATTGCCAATTGGCGCGATTGTCGAAAATACCAAGCCGGCACCAATCCCCGCCCCAATGACATACGCTGGAAAATTTGCAACATTGCATCCGGTCGATCCGCAGAATGATGTTGACGAACTATTTTTGAATTCCCATGGCAGTGACGAAAAAGAACGACTGTGGACGTACATGGCATATGGTCCTTTTGCAAAAAAAGAAGAAATGCTGGATTGGTTAAAGGGATGTGAAGCATCAACCAATATGAGTTTTTTCACCGTAATATCAAAAGCGTTAAACCAGCGTGTCGGAATGATCAGTATCCTTAACATCACCCCTCAGATGAAAACATTGGAGCTTGGCAACATATGGTATTCACCAATAGTTCATTTTACAAAAGTAAACACTGAAGTTGTCTATCTAATGTTAACCGAAATATTTGACAGGCTGAAATACCGGCGCGTAGAATGGAAATGCGACGCCCTCAATGCCCGTTCACGGGCAGCGGCATTAAGGCTGGGGTTCAGCTTTGAAGGAATTTTCAGACAGCATTTTATTGTAAAAAATCGGAATCGAGACACGGCCTGGTTTGCCATGCTAGATAAAGACTGGTCCGATATAAAAACCAACATGGAAAAATGGCTATATGCCGCAGAAAGTGATATTTCCTTATCCGCGTTGAATAAGAAATTGCTTTCTCCTACTTGCAAAGAAATATGATATCCTGACAAACCTATCGAAGGCCGTGACGACAGCCTGGGCTGGGGCATTGCCCAGGATGACGGAAGCACCGGTTTTGATCTGCATGAGAAAAAGACGGGGGCTGATGAAACGGTGCCGGTCCAGCGTCTAGCGAAGCTGCTCTGGTAACGTCAGGATATTTTTTATGGGCCAAACAGAGATTTGTTTTGAAAGGGGATAAGCGTGCTCTCCGGGATAGATAATCCACAGATGAGCGAGGTTCAAACTTTCAATGGCCTGATTCATCGATCGGGTCGTTTTCGGAGTTTCGCTGAATTTGCATTCGATTCCATACCGTCGGCCGTGGTGAATGAAAAAGAGATCAACCTCGGCACCGCTATGGGTGGCCCAGAAAAATGCCTGGGACGGCCTAATGCATCTCCAAAGCCTGCTCGATAGCAAAGCCTTCCCATGATGCCCCCACCCGGGGATAGCCGTGGAGCGTTTGAAAATCCGGGAGGCTAAGCAACGCGTGAAGCAGGCCGGAATCCCTCAGGTATATCTTGGGTGCTTTGACCTGGCGTTTACCGAGATTTTCATACCAAGGCTGAAGTTGCCGGACCATAAAGGTACCTGAGAGAATATCAAGATAGGAGCGCACGGTCTTGTCCGACAGATCGAGGGAACGGCCAAGCTCCGAGGCATTCCAGGTTTGACCGTGATAATGGGCCAGCATGGTCCAGAAGCGACGCATGGCTGCGGGCGGTATCGAGATACCGAATTGCGGTATGTCGCGCGTCAGGAAGGTTTGAATGAAGCCTTCGCGCCAGGCAAGACTGTCTGCGTCGCTGTCGGCCAGAAAGGAACGGGGAAATCCGCCCCTGAGCCAGATAACATCGGATCGATCGGTTCCCGTTTCGCGAAGACCGAAACCGGAAAGCTCGATGAATTCAACCCGACCGGCAAGGGACTCGGAGGCATTTTGGACCAGGTCGGGCGATGCACTCCCCAGAATCAGAAATTGGGTTTTGTTTTCAGGGCGGTCGGCCAGCACACGCAACACGCGGAAAAGCTCGGGCATTTCCTGGATTTCGTCAATTATCACGAGATCTTGCAATGAACCGAGCATCAATTGGGGGTTCTGGAGTCGGTTTAGATCAATTGGGGATTCAAGATCAAAGAAAATCGTGTTTCTTCCCTCTGCAAACATGCGGGCGAGCGTCGTTTTACCGCACTGCCTGGGGCCAATGAGCGCCGTAATCGGAGAGCGCCCAACAGCGCGGGATAATTGGCTAATATAAAAAGGCCGTTCGATCATGGGGCAAATTTATCATTGAATATTCGGATTGTCAATCCGAATATTCAAGTTAAAATTCGAAAAGAGTACCTCATTGACATGGAAGCTGAAACCGTTACACAATTCAATATTTTCGATTTATCCGCTGGATAACGCAGCATTTCAATAAACGTGGGCGAGCATTTTATGACCGTTACACCGCTGGACCCAGCGAATTCATCATGTATCAAAAGACTAAGTTTTCCGTTTCATACCCGTTGTTCAGGTACTCAGTGCAAAAGCTGCAATTGGGAGGATATACAGGCCTTTAAGGCGTCGAACGCTGCCCGCAAGACGGAACAACTTAAAACTCTTAATACACCATATATTTTATTTAATTTTTCGAATTACCGGTTCAAGATCAACTTAATAACGATTTTTTTCTCCCGCCTTAATAAATACGTAAAAGTTCAGTCTCCGACCGACTTATCTGCAAGATCTCTCTTTTCTTTTATGATCCCCTTTTAGATAAAACTTGCACATTGTCGTTTGTTTGGAATACCCATTGGGTCGGCGGGCTTGGTAAACTTAATGCGTGAACCTTTATTTAAACACGGAATCAAAGCATGCTAAAAACCGTAATATTGACCCTGGTTATAGGAGTTTTCCTCTTTGAGTTGATTGAGCACGTGGTCTTTCCTCTGTTCTGGTTTATCATGGGGAGGAAGAAAAAATCCATTTGTGGGGTGTCGGGCATGTTGGGTAAGGTGGGTGAGATCAAACAGTGGAAGCAGAATGAAGGCAAAGTTTTCGTGAACGGAGAACTATGGCAGGCTGTCAGTGAAATTTATTTACTGCCGGGTGATCGAGTGGTTATTCAAAAGGTGCAAGGGTTAACATTGGAGGTCAAATATTTTGAGGGTGAGAATGGAGCGGTTTGAGATTAGCTGACGCCATTGGAGCTAAATGCCAAATCAACCCCTGGGCCAAAGAATATCGGCAAATTTAATGTCAAAACGGTTAACGGTTGATTTTTTTCTGGGCTGTAATGCCGTATTTTTTCATGCGGTTCCAAACCGTGACCCGCGAGACCCCTATAATTTCTGCGCCCTGGACGAGGTTGGCGTCTGCACCCACTGGTGGCTGGTGGCCGGGGACTTGCTGATGTATCTGGGTCTGGCGCACACGGTTACCGGTTTTTTTTCGCCGCTGGGTGTTGCAATAGACACAATTGCCGCCAATCTTTCGGCCGGCACATCCGAGGTTGTCGTTTTGCGTGCGGCCCTGTCGGTTGCCGGCGGGGCGGCATGGTTTCTGGCAACCTACGCCGGACCGGTGGTTTCATTGCTGCGCTCCCCGTTTTCCCGTCGCATCAATATCGCGCTCGCAGTTGTCTATCTGGTTTTATTTTTAGCCCTCTGCTGGGTTAATTCTCAGGCGGTGAGTGTGGAAGCGGCCGGCCCGCTGGATGAGCCGGGCCTGATTATTCGGGTTCTGAGAGAATTGATTCAGCCGCTGCGGTGGTAATGAATCGGCGATACCCACAGTGAACACCGTCTCAAACCGGCCGGCGGATTAACTCCATCAGCATTTGAAGAAAACCCAGCTCCGCAAAAGGGTAATTATGGATTTTTTTGAAAGCCACTGATATACAGGCAACAAGAAATATAGAAAGGAGAACACGATGCAGAAACGAAAGGGATTCATTTTTTTTGTCCTGCTGTTGCTTGCAGTCCCGGTGTTTTTTGTGAATCCGGCTGCGGCTCAGCAGTCGCCCGCCGACGCCCAAACGGTTGAAAGGCTTGAGCGTATGATCAAGGAACAACAGCAGCAGTTGGAATCGATGCAGCACCAATTGGACCAGTTGAAGCAAACTGCCGTCGACGCGCAAACCAAGGCCGCAGAAGCCAAATCCGAGGCGAGCCAGGCGACAACCGCGGTGCAGTCTAAAATCGAAGAATACAATGCCTTTCGCAATATTGTCTCTTCGTCTCCCGGGAATATTAAGCTTTCCCTCTCGGGCCAGGTCAACCGCGCCGTGAACACCATCGACGACGGCAAGAACACCGACGCCTACTTCGTGGACAACGACGCCAGCAACTCCCGGGTGCGCTTTATCGGCACCGCCAGGGCCACCGACGATCTGACCGTCGGCTCGCGCATTGAAGTGGCCTTTGCGCCCAATGACTCCTCGAGGGTTAACCAGAATGATGAAGACAACGGCAACTTGAACAGCGGCGACAACTTTTTCGATGAACGCTGGGCGGAGGTATCTCTTTTGAGCAAGCGCTTCGGCAAGATTTCATTAGGCAAAGGCGACTCGGCCTCCAACAACAGCGCCGAAGTCGATCTTTCCAAAGTCGATGTGGTCGATTACGCGGGCATTGCAGACATCGCCGGAGGGATGTATTTCCGGCAAAGCAGCGGCGACAACAGCCTGACAAATGTGACCGTGTCGGATGCATTCAACGATCGGGATGGGCTGAGCCGCAAAAACAGGCTGCGCTATGATACGCCCATATTTTACGGATTCAGCCTGGCCGGCTCGCTGGTCAGCAATCAGCGCTGGGATGGGTCCTTATGGTGGGGTGGACAGGGGTTGGGCTTCAAGGCTGCCGCGGCCGCAGCCGTCGCCGATCCCAACCAGGACAACACGGATTTGCAATATGACGGCTCGTTTTCGCTGCTGCACGAAGCCACCGGGTTGAACTTCACCGCGTCCGCGGGTTTGCTGGACCGCAACGATGAGGGCGATCCCACAAATCTTTATCTCAAGCTCGGGTGGCTGACACGTTTTTTTCCCGTCGGCCAGACGGCTTTTGCCGTTGACTACACCCGCTCGGTGAATCTGCCCACCGGCAGAGACAAAGGGTATTCGGTCGGTGGAGCGGCTGTCCAGCAATTCGATAATTACGGCACCGAGCTTTACGTGCAGTACCGACTTTACTCGCTGGATCGGGATGTTGAACCCAGTGTCGAGAACATGAACGCCGGCACTATCGGTGCGAGGGTAAAATTCTAATGGTTATTTCAATCAGACATAAGCGAAAAGCGATCATGATCGCAGCCTTGTTGGCGGCATTGCTGGTCATTGCCGGCTGCAGCGAAATCAAGCCCTATCATCCGCCCAACCATCGCGAGGAGGGGCCTGCCAAAGGCCTTTTCACCGGATCCCAGGGTGAGTGGGTGATCGTGGGGCCGAGGGCACCGCAGACGGGCGGAGAGGAAAAGAAAAACGGGGCGCCGGAAACCGGCAGCGACCGTGATCAAAAGAAGCGCCCGGAAACATCCGCGGATGGCGAGCCTTAGCAATGCTTGATCGGCAGCGGGAAGATACCCTAGTTTAAATTATAATATTGGGAGATTGCCTTCGCTCCATTAATGGGGCCTTCCGAGGACGCTCGTTATGCAGGGAAGGCGCTCTCACCTTTTTCATATCATGGAGGTTTGAAATGGCACGCACACCGACTTTCTCTGAAGAAAGAAATATCAATAGTGGAACAGACCCCGGCGCTGTTGGTTTCACGGGTACCCTGAGACGGCACTTGCATTTGCTTCTGTCAACAGCTCGCTTCAGACTGCCGGAGTATACCGCCTATTCGCAAAAAATTCGGGCTTGAACGAATCGGGCTGCTTGCTATTGCGGCCTTGTTTACCGTCACAGGGTCGTTGCAGGCCGAGCCGATTGAAGGTAAACCCCCTTTGACGGTGGTGAGTTGGGGTGGGGCTTACACGAAAAGCCAAATGCTGGCCTTTGTTGACCCTTACCGGCAAGTAAGAAGCCGCTGGGTGAATGTGGAAAATTATAATGGGGGGTTGGCACAGATCCGTGCGCAGGTCAGCTCCCTCAACGTCAAATGGGACGTGGTAGACATGGAGCTTGCCAATGCGATTCGGGGCTGTAGAGAGGGCCTGTTGGAAAAAATCGATCACGCCATCCTGGGAGGGCCGGCGGTCGAAGATTTCTATCCGGAAACCCTTCACGATTGTGCCGTCGGTGAAAATATCTATGCGACGGTGATAGCCTACAATCCTGATCAGCTATCTGCAGAAAAGCCCTCGACGCTGGCGGACTTCTTCGATGTCAAGAAATTCCCCGGTGCTCGCGGCCTGCGCAATTCTCCTGTGGGCAACCTGGAATGGGCCTTAATGGCGGATGGCGTCCGTGCAGATCAAATATATCAGGTTTTATCGACCGCGGCCGGCGTCGATCGCGCCTTCGCGGTACTCGACCGAATCAAAGACAGCATTGTGTGGTGGGAGGAAGGTTCTCAACCTGTAGCGCTTCTGCTTAACAGGAAGGTGGTGATGACCTCGGCCTGGAGCGGCCGAATCTTTGATGCAATCAAGGAAGGCAGTGAAGACCTTGCGATTGTCTGGGATGGGCAGATATGGGATATGGATGTCTGGGTGATCACCAAAGGCACCTCCAACCTTAAAGAGGCACTCGATTTTATTGTATTTGCAAGCGGTCCGAAGCGCATGGCTGTTCAGGCAAACCGCGTCGCGTATGCGCCTGTTCGTAAGTCTGCGATGGCCTTCGTCGACGATAGTGTCCGAAAATACCTTCCCACTGCAAAGGAGAATGCGCGCAATGTCCTCCGCATCGATTATAAATGGTGGGCCGCCAGTGCGCAAGCGACAGCGATGGAAGAGCGTTTCGCGCGCTGGCGGGTTGAGAAACCCTGGCGTTATAATTTCGATCGGCTCGGCGGGAATTAACCGAGCTTTAAAGATACCGATGGCGGCCCTGTTTCTGTCGGTGGCCGTCGGCTGCTGGATCGGCAAAATCAGGATTGGCAATTTTAGCCTGGGGGGCATGGCCGGTGCCATTACCGAGTCGGCCTGCATCGGAACGGCCGGTGAAGCCTTGCCGCGTCTGGGACTGGGAGCGGAAAAGCTCAAAGCGCTGCAGGCCAACATCGGCGTTACCTGCGCCATTACGTAACTGTTTGGCATGCTGACCGTTATTTTTTTCGCCAGCCGGGTGGCACCGCTCCTGATGGGGCTTACGGAGGCTTGTCGGACCAAATTAACTAATTAAAAATTAAAGGAACAGATGCTAAACGAGGGGTTGTATTGGGGCTTAGGACTAACTTTTTGATAACAAAAAGGTGGTTCTAAGGGAAATCAGAATTGAAACCAGAATTCAAATAGGTGAAATAAAGCATCAATGGCCCGCACGAATCGACATCATTTCAGCTAACAGAATATCATCGTAAATGGGTTGAGGAGGTTTTGAAAACTGGATCCAGCCAACGCGATGCAAAATAAACGCAGAGCATCGCTGTCGGTAATAAAGAATTTGTGATGAAAACTAAAGCTAAACTGGGTGCAAAGGCCATCGGCCGCCGAGAGATGAAGAATATTGAAAGATATGAGCTTCGGGAATCCCAAAATCCTTACAACCGTGTTTTTGACCCTGAAAAGTGCAGCCTAAGCCTGAAAAACGACTACCTATGGCATGTTTCTTAATAGAACTCAGACACATAGCTTGATCCGACAAGAGAGATATCAAGAGAGATATGTCAAATCATAAAATTTCGGCATTATTGCTGACCCTGAAGGAAAATTCCCGGATACCCGCAATTTATTGCAAATCCGGCCCTGCGGCAGGTTTTTTTTTGCTGGAAATGTTTACTTCTCCCTGAGAATTTTCTCCATTTCAAAGAACAAATCCTGCTCCCGAATTACACCGGCAACTTTGCCGCCAACTTCCACGACCAGCCGGCGGGCATTGTTTTTTATCATCATATAGGCCGCTTCCATCAGGCTGGCGGTCCCTTCGATGGTCAACGGTGCCGGTGACATGACATCCCTGATCCTGATTTCCGACTTTTGTTTTACTTCCTTGATGAACATCCCTTGCCAGAACATGGGAGAGTATTGGATGCTGTCAGCCGTGGAAGGTTTGGGGGCTGTCAGGTATGACGGCATAACCAGTTCCAGCAAATCCCTGATGGCCAGAAATCCCTGCACCTTGTCCACCGCATCTATGACCAGAACCGAACGATGGCCGGTTTCCATAAGCCTGCTGGTGGAAATCTTTAGCGTGAAAGTGGCTTTTAATTTAAAAATAGCATCTTTGACAGTTTCCTCTGCACTTACCGTTGTGTATTCCTGCAAAGGCACCATAACCCCGATGACTCTTTTTTCTTCAAATGCTTTCGGATCTTCTGCATGCCGGCAGGCATCTTCGATTTTTCCGGCCAGTATGTTGATGTCACAGGGCTTTGTCAGATAATCAAACGCGCCCTTTTCCAGCGCTTCCTTGGCTGAAGGCAGGGCTCCGTGACCGGTAAGCATGATCACAGGGACGTCAGGAGAACGCTTTTTAATTTCTTTTAAAGTCTGGTGCCCGTCCATGCCGGGCATCTTAACATCCAGGATCACCACGTCCGGTTGTTCATCCAGCTTGTCAATAGCCTCTTCACCGCTGGCGGCCAGAACCGTCTGAAATCCCTTGCGCTGTAAAATTTTTTCGGTGGTGGAACGAAATTTTTCTTCGTCATCCACCATCAATACTTTTATTTTTCGACTCATTTTATTTAA
Organism: uncultured delta proteobacterium; assembly: GCA_963710795.1. Classification (GTDB taxonomy): domain Bacteria; phylum Desulfobacterota; class Desulfobacteria; order Desulfobacterales; family JAFDCJ01; genus JAFDCJ01. The sequence goes on along the minus strand of CAVQBT010000009.1, from coordinate 367,332 downwards.
TTCCTCTTCGGGTTGGATTGCGGCCGGGGTTGACAAAAATACGCTTCTGTCTGTACCCGTCAGCGAATAATGATCGCGATAACTGTCTGGAAGAAAAGATACCAAATCCCCAGGGAGATTGCCATGATCAACAGGGTATCTTTGAGTTTCAAGCCGCAGCCTTTCGTCAGACCGCTTCCAATCAGGTACCACTTCCACGGTTCGGTGAACAGCGCCAGATAGGGCACCCAGGAGACCAGCAGGATGACCCCCGAGCACAGGGCATAAATGCCGAACAATCTGACAAAGTCCACTTTTTTACCAATGGTCACGGTCATGACCGCGAAAGCCAGTCCGGCCAGGATAAAAACCATTCCCACGGCGTTGAACATATAGATGCCGCCAACAACGAAAAAATTCTGAAGGCCGGTGTGCATCTGGGCGGCCGTGCTGAAAAAAACTGCCGATAAAATTAGAAAACCGAGGGCTTGCGTCATACCGCTGGACTGCGGCAGCTCGCTGAAAAATTTACGCGGATGTCCCATGATCCCGAGGACAGCCTGAATATAAAAATTGATTGAAAACTTGTCCATCCGGTCTGCCTCGATCGATATCATTACCAAACTCCCAGCTTAAAGCACCCGCCTATCAGCAGCATGACGACGGTCAGGGCAAAAAAGAACTTGCGCTCCGTATCTTTGCTGAAGTATAGCCGGCCATCTTTAAAGAGCAGTATTTTATTTACCGGTTGATTGATGCGTGGTTCGCGGTGCCGCTTCATGAGCCTTCTCCTTTCCGATCGGTCTAAAAACCGGGTAAGTCGCCGAACCCCATGATTTGCCAGAAAACGGCGACCATCAGAATCAGAAAAACCTGAGCCAGGATCCATACCGGCAGACCGACGCGTAAAAAGTCCTTGGGCTCGAGGTAGCCGCTGGCATAGACGATGGCGTTGGGCGGTGTTCCGATGACCATGCAGTAAGCGAAGGAAGATGAGATCGCCGTTGCCATCGCCATAAACGGCAGATAGGCCGTGCCCGCATGTGCCAGCCCGGCCATGTTGAGGGTCACGGGACCCACGGAGGCAGCGGCCGGACCGTCAGCCATCAAGTTGGTCGCAATCGCCGTCAGACCGCTCGAGGTGGCCAGCAGCGGCAGGCCGGAGTCGATTCCGAGAGGGGCCACTAATTCGAGTGCACTTCTGGCGATCCAGTAGGCGGCGCCCGTGCTGTCCAGCACCCGGCCGAAGATCATCGCGCCGGCGTAGAGCCAGATCACACCCCAGTCCACTTTTTCCTGGTAATCGCGCCAGTTGGTGATCCCGGCAAACAGATAGGCGATCGCACCGGCCATGGCGATGACACCGATGCCCAGCCGCACCGGCAGCCATCCCATCTCATAAAAGGTTTTTTCCGTAAACCAGCCGAACACCATAATAACGAAGATAATGATGGCCACGATCTGCTTGCGGTTCCAGCCGCCCATTTTATTGATTTCGAATTTCAATTGGTCCATGGCCGGTGCCAGGGAAGTAATCTGCGGCTTGAATCGAATGTTTACGGCAAACCACGTGAGCGGGATCATAATGAGGACAAAGGGAAAACAGTACATGATCCACTGAAAATACCCGATGTCCAGGCCGAACATGTCATTGAGATAGGTCATCATGATGACATTACGGGCGCCGCCGGAAGGGGCGCCGGGTCCGCCGATGTTGCAGGCCATGGCGATGCTGATCATCAGCATCTTGCCCAGTTCGGGATCTTCCGGCACCTCCCGGGTCAGGCTGTTCTGGTATAGCAGCATGCCGATGGGCAGAAACATGGCGGCCAGGGCGTGATCGGAGATAAAGGCCGCCAGCGGGCTGATGATCACAAAAAAGATCAGCGTAATCCAGCGCACGTTGGGTACGGCCAGTTTGCGAAACATCATCAGGCAGACCCGCTTGTCCACGCCGGTCTTGACAAAGGCTGCGGCAAACATGAGGCTGCCCATGATAAACCAGACGGCATCGTCCCAGTAAAGCATGGTGACTTCTTTGCGAGTGACCACGCCGGTAAATACCAGCAGCAGCCCGATGCAAAACGCCACGCCGGGCAGCGGAATGCACTCCGTCAGAAAACAGAGCACCACGAAGACGACCATGGCCATGGCCACCTTGATCGCCCAGGCGCCCTGGTCCGCTGATTTTCGGTCCGGGTCGGACAACTGCTCGTATTTAAGACCTTCCTTGCGCAGGTCCAGCGCTTTTTGGGCCGTATCCAAATAGGTTTCGTCGCTGACTTTTTTACCAACGAACGCCATGACTTTGTCGTAATTTTCTTTATCCGCGGGAATTTTGCTGCCCTTGACCCACTTTAGGTCGCGGTTTAAAAAGCTCTTTTTGCCCAGGGCGCCCATCTGTATGTTTTGTTCCATAATCCGAGCGCAGAGAAGCTCCCATTGTTCAGCATCCACGCTTTTTTTATTGAAAAGCGATTGGGTGATAAAATTCACCGCCGCCGTGGGCCCCACCTTGTATTCCATGCCCACGTCTTTCATCCCGTAAGGCGTCGGCATGAGCAATATCGCAAACACAAGCGCGACCGGGAAACAAAAGATTTTCCAGTTTACATACTTGTCGTATCCGGTAAGTTTTTTTTGGCTTTTCTCAGTCATGGCAACCTGTTCCTTAGGATTATTATCACCGCTCGGGTTTTTCAGTCTGCTTCAAAATTTCCCGCGGTGATTTCATGTATTGGCGTGATTGCGCCATCTGTATTTTTTCTTCCAGCAACAGCCTTTTCCGGAAGGCCTCCGTGGCCTTGGCGATCAATTCATCGATCTCCGTTGGTTTCATTAAATAATCCGTAGCGCCGGATTTCAGGCCGTCAATGGCTGATTCAACGGTGGCATGCCCGGTCAGCATGATGACTTCCACCAGGGGAAACCGCCTTTTAATTTCCTTTAACGTTTCATTCCCGTCCATGCCGGGCATTTTGACATCTAAAATGACCACATGCATGTGCTTGTGCTGCAGTATTTCCAGGGCCTGTGCCCCGCCGGCGGCGGTGACGGCATCGATCCCTTTTTTGGTCAGCAGTTTTTGGGTGGTGGACAGAAATCGTTCTTCATCATCCACCAGCAGTATTTTCATTGCCTCCATAGCAGACTCCTTAGTGAGATGGTTAAACTACTTCGCGGACGGCAGCCGGATGGTAAACGTCGTACCGACATTTTCCTGGCTGGCAACCGACATGCTGCCGCCCATTTTATCGATAATTCCGTAACAGACCGAAAGCCCCAGCCCCGTCCCCTTACCAACCGGTTTGGTGGTGAAAAACGGCGTAAATACTTTCTTTAAGTTTTCAGAACTGATCCCACTGCCGTTGTCGCGGATTTTAATTTCAACCTGCCCGTTTTGCGCCGGACCGGATTCGATCCGAACTACGCCCCCGGAAGATCCGTGTCGGGCGATGACGGCATCGATGGCGTTGTTGACCAGATTCACCAGGACCTGTTGCAGATGGCGCAGATCTCCATGAACATCCGCAAGGTCATCGGAGATTTCCTGTTCGATGGCGATCCCGTGCACACCGGCCTTATTGGCCACCATACCGGTCACTTCGGGGATGAAGGTGCGAAGATCTATATCTTTGGCTACCGGCTCACCCTTGCGCCCGAATTGAAGAATGGCCTGGGTGATATCCGCGCAGCGGTCCACCTGAAGTTTGATCTGACCAATGGAGTCTTCCAGTTCCGCCAGGTCCTCGGATTCCTTTATATCCCCCTTTTGCTTCAGATCGGCAAAAATCATCTCGATCAGGGCATACTCACTTTTTATGATCTGAAGGGGGTTATTGATTTCATGGGCGAATCCGGCAGCCATCTCCCCGATTTCCGCCAGCCGGCCGGCCCGGATAAGCTGATCGCCCAGTTGATCTTTTTCCTGATCCGCTCGCTCCATACGGCGGATGATGCGGCCCGTCAGGAAAAAGGCGACGACCGTAATTATCGCACCGCCCAGAACACTGATGAGAATAATCAGGTTGGCGGCCTGGCGCAGCGCCTTGAAGGCATCCGCTTTTTGCTGTCGCACCACCAGCAGCCAACTGCCGTCCTTGAGCCAGGTGGTTGCATAAAGAAAGGATTCGCCATGGGCATCGGCGTCTATAAACGTTTTTATACCGGCATGAAACGGCCCGTATATGGGCCGATCGGGGTCCTTTCCCATCAATGCGCCGCCGGAGCGTCTTTCCGTTTGAAATACGCCTTCGGCGTCCAGCAGATATGCCTCGCCGGTTTTACCGATACGCACCTTTTTTACCAGATCATTGAAAATCCGGGTGTCAATGGTGGCGCGGATGACCCATTGGCGGCCTTGATTCATCCTGGCTGCGGCAATGACAAAATGGGGCACCTGGCGGTAACCGAGGAAAACGTTGCTGATATAAAACCCGTTTTCCATCACCGCTTTAAACCAGGGGGCCTGGTCGTAAACCTTGCCCGACAGCTGATAAGGTCCGTGGTAGGCAACGTGCAGGCCGTTTTCATCGAAAATACCCAGATCGACAAAAGCGGGGGACTCTTTTTGCAAATTTTCAAATGTACGTTGGAGATTATCGGGACGGCTCAGGTCTTCAAAGGTGTATGTATTGAGGATAAAATCCAGGTTAGCTTTTCTTTCCATCAAAAAGGACTCGATCATCTGTCGATGGTCTTGCACAATCCGCTGGATACTGGCGATGGTGTTGTTTTCCAGCGACCCGGTGAAATAATAATAGCCGATGCCCAATACCAGGACAAACGGAACCAAAGGTACCAAAATCATACAGGCAAGAATAACCCTTTTTAAAGCCGCATACGGATTTTGTTTCATATGTTGCACTGCTCCGATTCGTATCTGCTCTGTCTTTGAAATCTTTTACCGGCGGGAATGAGTGTCTATCAGGATTTCGTGGACGACCTGTTTCAGGCGTTCAACACTGCTGCCCCGTTTTTCAACGAAAATAACACCCGCCATACCCTTAGAATCATTCCCGTGTTCTGAAGGATATGTGTGCACGACTATCGGAAGCACCGGAATTCGATCCATCAGATGCGCCAACATACGGGTTTCATCGGCATCGGGAAAATCCGGATCCAGTATGATCATATCCAGCGGTTTACGCTCGAAAGCCAATTTAATGACTTCGCTGGCATTTTCCGCCAACAGGGTCCGATAGCCGGCCGCGGTCATCTCACGCTGCAAAAACGTTCTGACATTCGGATTTCGATCAGCAATTAGTAGAGTAAAGTTCGTTTTCACCGGTTTACACCCGCCCTTTATTACTAGACAAAAAGCAAGCACTGTTCCATTTCAGGAGATGACGCTGTATGCGATTAACCATTTGGGAAAAAATGGAATCCAATTGCAGGGCCACCCGATTGAAGAGATGTCGGGCAGCCCTGGCTTGATTGAAAACACCGGGTTTAATTATCTGGAAATCGGCACCATCCCGTTCTTTTTGATGATTTTTGCCCCTTGTTCGGAATAGGCAAAATCGATGAACTTTTTTAGATTCCCTTCCGGCTCTTGTCTGGTAACGAAATAGAATATCTGAAAGTAAGGATATCCCGCGGCGGTCGGAGACAGGCCGTCTATTTTTAGGATTTTTAGGTCCGGGTGGTGCTCAGCAGCGCCCTGGGAGATAAACGAGACGGCTCCGCAGGGGAAGTGTTTGACAGCCTCAATGACCATCGTGGAGTCATAGGCCATGAAATCATGCTCGATATCTTCGCGTTTCATGACCTGGCGCCTGAAATTCTTGTGGGCAGCGGTATCCTTACCCGGTACGATAATCATAACCGGCAGGTCCGCGCCGCCGACTTCCCGCCAGTTGGTAATCACGCCGCCGAATATATCCTGCAGCTGGTCTTCGGTAAGGCTCTCAACCCCGCATTCTTTTCTGGCAATCACGGCGATGGGGTCTTTACAAAACGGAAACTCCCTGTATCCATAAACCTCATGGCGACGATACAATTTCCGGGCGGTGCTGGCGATGTCGCTAAACCCTCTTCCCAGGCTATAAACGCAGGAGTCCGAAGAAGCTGTTTTTACATCTACCTTGATTCCGGTGGCCTTGGTAAACGCTTCAATGTGCTCTTTGGAAAATGCCTCGTACACCTGGTTGGAACAACTGTACCTCACCACTTCCTGGGCCATGACGGTTGAAGCCGGCACCAGAACCCAGGCCCCCAATAAGAAAGAGACCAATAGCATTTTGATAATAGCTTTGAATTTCATAATTTACCCTCCTTGTTTTAATGGTGTTGATTTCAGATTTGCTCTTTCGCTCACAATCTTAGCCAGGTAATCCGCTTTAACTACCTTTATCGCAAGAGGTATGCCAGAGTTATAAGGAAGATCTATTTATCTTTAACTGTCCGGAAATATTAATATTATACGATTTGATGGTTAAAATCTTTTTCCGCAGTAAAACGGCCTGATGTCGAGAAATTTTACAAAATGTAAAAAATCAAATTGAGTAAAACTCAGTTGGATATACTGATAGTCAGGTTGTGGGGCCAAAATGCTTGCGGTGAAAGACTATCAAAATGGAAGGGTATCATTATAAGCTGGGGGTTTCAGGCCTGTAGTTGAATTCGGTCTTACTCTAAGGACAACCGACAAATTTCAACAGACAATTAAGATTCTTCTTCCACCGATGTCTTTAACTTCAGGCCGTATTTTTCGATTTTGGAATGTAAGGTGGGGCGGGAGAGCCCGAGCAGCTTGGCCGCCCGGGAGCGATTGCCGTCGGTTAGATTCAAGGCCTCACCGACCAGGATGCCGGCGAAATGATCCATCATCATTTCAAAGGTATGCTTTCCGGCTTCCGAGGTCATCGCACTGCGCATCCAGCGGCGCAGGACGTCTTCGGTCGCTTGCGGATCAGACGGCCTCGATATTTTTTCACCGCTGAGGGCCTGGATCACATCCTCGGCCTGGATGGGAGCCCCCCGGCTGAAGATCAAGGCTTTTTGGATGGTATTGGCCAGTTCCCGAACATTGCCCGGCCACTGATTGCTTTTTAGGGTTGCAACGGCATCTCTCGTAATCCCGGGATTGTGCATGTCCAGCTCTGAGGCATAGCGCGAGATAAAAAAGTCTGTCAGCAGTGGAATGTCATCCGGGCGTTCGCGCAGGGGCGGAAGTGAGATCGTTACCACTTTAAGCCGGTAGTACAAATCCTCACGGAACCGGCTTTGCGCCAGAGCGGCTTCCAGATCTCGATTGGTGGCTGCCAGAATGCGCACATCGACCGGTATGGTCTGACGCCCCCCGAGGCGCTCAATACTTTTTTCCTGCAGCAGCCGCAATATTTTAGCTTGAATGCTAAAGGGCATATCGCCGATTTCGTCCAGAAATACCGTACCGCCGTGCGCCTGTTCGATTTTACCCACCCGGCGGTGGGCGGCTCCGGTAAAAGCCCCTTTTTCATAACCGAACAGCTCACTTTCCAAGAGATTTTCCGGAATGGCAACGCAGTTGATCACCATAAACGGTTTTTCGGCCCGCAGACTGTGCTGATATATGGCCCGGGCCACTAGCTCTTTGCCGGTACCGGACTCACCGCGAATCATTACCGTGGCGTCTGTCGATGAGACCCGTCCGATTGCCTTGTAAACATCCTGCATGGATTTACTGCGTCCGACGATGGCTTCTTCGGTTGCTGCATCCGGTGCAACATCCATTTGCACCGGTTTGCGCATGAACCGGCCGGCTTCCAGGGCCTGTTTGATAACCGCCAGCATATCGGGAATTTCAAAGGGTTTGAGGATGTAATCAAAGGCGCCCCTTTTGGTGGCTTCAATGGCGGTTTCGGTGGTCCCGTAGGCGGTCATGATAATAACCGGAAGCTTGGGCTCTAAAGCGTGAATGGCTTCAAAGGTTTGCAGCCCGTTCATCCCCGGCAGCCGGACATCGACAACGACCAGGTCCGGCAACTGGCTTTGAATGATTTCAAGACCCGCTTCACCCGAGGCGGCACCTTCAGCCGTGTAGCCCTCCTCGGATAAAAGCTTAAGAAAACTTTTACGAAGCTGGTCATCATCGTCAATAATCAGAATTGTGCTCATCACTGGGTTCCTTAAGGGGCAGGGAAATGGTAAACGTCGCGCCCCCGCCCTGGTTTGATTCGACATCCATCCGGCCCTTGTGTTCTGCGATAATGCGAGCGGCAATACTCAGCCCCAATCCCGTACCCTCTTCTTTGGTGGTAAAAAAGGGCTGCAGCACCTTATCCCGGATCGACTCGGGGATTCCCGGGCCGCTATCGCTCACCCGAATGACAGCCAGCCTGTCTATGGACGGGGCCGTCGATTCCTGTTCCCGAATGACAATGGTTCCGCCTTTTTCCATGGCCTCGCACGCATTCACAATGAGATTCACCAGTACTTCTTTGAGCTGCTCGGGATCGGCATCGATTTCAGGCAAATTTCGCTCCCGCTCGATGGTCACCTCAACTTCATAGGACTTTAACCGATGTTTCAAGAGCTCGACAGCTTGATCGACCACGGTTGAAGGGCTGACCGGCAGGATTTTGAGTTTCGGGGGTCGGGAAAATTCGAGAAAATTCTGCACGATGGTATCAACGTGGCGGATTTCTTCCGAGATGACGTCAAAATCCTCTTTTTGGGTGTCGCTAAGCTTCAGCGAGCGGTTCAGGCTGAACAGGCGCATTTTCACCGACGTAAACGGGTTGCGGATGCTGTGGGCCATACCGGCGGCAAGCTTGCCGACCAAGGCCATTTTTTCGGCCTGCAGCAGGGATTCACGACTTTTTTGCAGTTCAGTCTGGGTTTGATCCACATTTTGGATTAAGCCCCGCACACCGTGACTGAGCGCTTTGACCTCATCGCCCGCTGCGGTGGTGTCTTCTTCGCGGCCGACTTCAGCGGTCAAGCGACGAACCGGTCCCAGGATCTGGGATCCCAGAACAAATGCCAGGAGCACGGCCAGCAAAAAACCTGTGCCGACGGCTGTTGCGGCAATAATTCTAAGACGGGCGGCATGGATTTTGCTATCGGATTTTACCTGCAGGATTCTTTCTTCATAAATATCCTTGTAATTTTCACAAAATTCCAACACGGTGAAAAAAATGTCCCGGACCTGCCGGTGAAGGGCGGTGCCGCTTTCACGCTGACCCTTTTGATAGTATGCGATGACACGATCTTTGAGGGTGATATACCGGACATATTCGGCCTTGATCTGGTAAAGGGCCTCCCTTTCACGTTCGCTTTCAGCCATATGCAGGGCATCGTTTAACCGCTCTTTGAAAATCTGGCGAAATTCGCCCAGTTTCCGCAGCCATTCGGCGTCGCCCTCGATGAAATAATAGGATACAAAACCTTTCTGGTTTACCAGAGCAATCTCAAGGGCTTCTGCTGTTTGAAAACCCGCGATGTCTTTTTCCGTGACGGAGGTCAGCAGATCCTCCATCCGATACGTGTACCAGACGGTAACAACACCTCCGGCCATGGTGATAAACACCAGGGCAAACAAAATTACGTAAAGACGGGCACGCAGGCTCATTTTCTGCCATATTTTCAATATTTACCAACCCCTTACCTGTTGAATTTGGTCGATAATAAGGGACTTTGCCTGCTAAGATCAAGCAAAAATCTAAACTGATCGGTTTTAGAGGTTCAAGGTTCAGGGTTCAAGGTTCAGGGTTGAAAAACCGCCAGGAGGCTCGTATTAAAGGGATTCTGCCTTAATCGTGCTTAAAAAGCCGCTTCACCCAATGGGGGTTGTCGGTATTCCGGATATAGATGCATATGATGAGCAGTGTCCATCGGTTGTAACCCTCCTATGAAACTACATATAATCTATCTCACGCAAAGGAAATGACTTAAAATATAAAGAATCTTGGCGCCTTGGCGTCTTTGCGAGAAAATTATCAGTTTCTTTTGTGATCAGACCGGCTGTCCTTTAGCCGTAGGCGGAGCTCTTATGAAACTTCATTCTAAGTTTGTGTGGGAGCGGTTTGGCTCTCCTGAGCCCGTCGAAGGGCAACCGCGATTTAAATCGATAGAATTCCTTTATTCAATGTTCATTCGTTTCTCTTTTGATCAGACTGGACGCTGGCGGCCAGCGGCTGGGCTGAACCCAGAACCCTGAACCCCGAACCCTGAACCCTGAACCTTGAACCCCTGGCCCAGACCTGGATTAGATGCGAATATTTTTAATCCAACGGTCTAATTAGTTTGATGTCACCATAGTATATTCAAAGTAGTCGCGCCAGGGCAGGCCTGAACCCCGAACTCCGAACCTATATCTATATATCACCACTTCTTCGTAAAAGAAGTTTGACCTCGGCCTTTCGAATTCGCTCGGCCTGCTCATCTTTTCTTTGGCGGGCTGATTCGAGTTTGGCAGTTAATTCCCCGAAGTGGGCCGGCTTTAAAAGATAATCAAAGGCTCCCAGTTTCATACCTTGCACCGCGCTCTCGGTGGTGCCATGCCCGGTCAGCATAATGACTTCAACCAGGGGGAACCTTCTTTTTATCTCTTTGAGGGTGGCGATACCATCCATGCCCGGCATTAAAATGTCCAGTACCACCACATCTATTTCCTTTTGTTCTAGAGCTTTGAGGCATTCCTGGCCGCTATGGGCCGGGGTGATGGTCTCGCCCGCCTCCTCCAGTCTCAAGCCCAGCATTTCCACAAAATCTTTTTCATCATCAACTAACAAAACCCGGATTGGTATTTTTACCATGATGATTTTTTCTCCTTATTTAAATAAAAGCTCATCCAACCGCAGAGACCGCAGAGCTCACAGAGATTTTTTATATGAAAATTATCTTTTTAATTGTATGAGTTTCTCAGCGTTCTCTGCGAACTCTGCGGTGAACTATTACCTTTTTACTTTGTAAAGCGGGACTTTATTTTTTCGTCCCAATTCTCAACGCGGCTTTCGTTAATTCCATCGGCTCCGTTTAGATGCTTCGGCAGCCTGATGCGAAAGCGGGCCCCTTGACCGATCTTGCTGGCGACTTCTAGTCTACCGCCGAGTTTTTCGACAATGCCCCGCGAGACAAATAAGCCCAAACCGGTTCCCTGGCCGGGAGATTTTGTAGTGAAAAACGGTTCGAATATTTTAGCCAGATTCTCCCGGGCAATGCCTGGCCCGGTATCGCTTACCGTGATCAACCGGCTCTCACCGACATCTTCTGCGTCAATGGTGATGGTTCCTGCGGAATTGACGGCTTGCATGGCATTGGTCAGCAGATTCAGCAGTACCTGCCGAATTTGATGGGGGTTGCTCCAGATAGGAGCCAGTGAAGGATCAATCTGAAGTACGATTTTAATGTCTCTGTTTTGAGCCTCACGGCTTATTAGTTGTATGGCCTCTTCGGCTAATTCCATTAAATTGACTTCTGTGACTGCCGGTTCGGATTTTCCGACGAACCCTAAAAGCTGGTGAGTAATCCGACTGGCTCTTTCAACGCTTTTTTCGACCTTATCCAGCGCCCTTGAAATATCTTCATGCCGGGGGAAGTCTTTCAGTTCAGCTTTGGCGAACAATTGCCGCATCCATCCGGCCGATTCTCTGATAATTGCCAACGGATTATTTATTTCGTGCGCCACCCCGGCCGCCAGGGTCCCCAGGGATGCCAGTCTTTCGGCGACAATCATCTGCTGTTCCATTTGTTTTCGGTACTGGGCTTCTTTTTCTTCGGCATCCAATCGCTGGATCTTTTCGTAAGCCTGTAGTATTTTATTAAAAAGATGTTCCAATTCAATGGGTTTCGTCAGGTAGTCAAACGCACCGGACTTAATCCCTTCAACTCCGTCGGAAGCGCTCGCCTGGCCGGTCAGCAGGATGACCTCGGTTCTGGGATATTTGGCGGTGATACGCCGCAGGACTTCGATGCCGCCGGGACCGGGCATCTTAACATCCAGCACCACCACATCCATCGCTTTGTTCTCAAGAATCGACAGGCATTCGTTCCCGTTGGCCGCCTGATCGGCTTCCAGGCCTCTTTTCGCCAGACGTTTGGCTAGCGGTTGGCGAAATTCAGCTTCATCGTCCACCAGAAGCAGACGGATGGGTAAAAGTTTTTTATTGTCGTCTGCTTTCATACAAGTCCTAAAATTTTCCACCAGACAGACACTGCCAGGATCAAAACGATCAGTAAAACGGGAGTGGCCACAGCGCCGACCTTTGTCAGATCGGAGGCTTTAAAATAGCGGTAACTATAGGCAATGGCATTCGGAGGACAGCCGATCACCAGCAGCATGGCAAACGAGGTGGCCATCCCCAGACACAGGGCCAGGACCGTGGGATCCACCCCTTCAAGCTGGGCCATGGGAATTACAATCGGCAGGATCAAAGCCGCGGCAGCCACGTTGGCCATGGCGTTGGTTACCAGGGCACCGAAAATCGCCACGCCGCTAAACAGCACCAGCCAGCCGCTGCCCTGTACCAGCGGAAAAAAAAGATGGGCGAAATAGCCGGCCGCACCCGAATTGCCCATGGCCAGCCCCAGTGAAATGCCGCCGCCGAAAATGAACAGGGCCGTGCCCCACTCCAGGTTTTTATGAATGTCATCCCATTCCAGAACGCCGGTCAGGACCAGGGCGGCCACCCCGAGCATGCCGGTCACGGAGTAATCTATACCATGAATTCCTTTGGTTAGCCACAGAATGAACGTCAGGCCGGTGATTGCCAGGGTTTTTATTTCAATCGGGCTCCATGCCGCAAGCTCGTCATCGAATTGCGGCAGTTTGTATTTGGGGTCCGGTCGGAAAACCAACCAGACGACGCCGACGGCTATCGGCACGGTAACAATGGCCACCGGCATGGCATACTTGATCCAGTCGAAGAAGGTAAGTTCGATGCCGGTGAATTCAAGCAGGAAGGCGGCGGCCACCATGTTGCGCCCGCCGCCGACCAGGGTGCCCATGCCGCCGGCTGAGCAGGCGAAGGGCAGCGAAAGCATCATGAATTTGGCCGTATTGGAATGGGGCTCGATATTGGCCGCCCGCATCAACGGCAGCATGGTCACGATTCCGATGGCACAGGCGGCGGCATCATGCAGGAAAGACGATGCCAAGCCCAAACTGATGGCAATGATAAAGGTGAACCGGGTTACACTGTTGCCGGCCCTTCTGGTTATAAAATAGCCCATCCGCTTGGTCAGCCCGGCCTTGCCCATGGCGATGGCAAAAATCAGGCAGCACATAATAAAAACCACCACCGGATGCATGTATGGCGCCCAGGCATCTTTGACATCGCCGATGCCCATGACGACCAAAAAGACGCCGATGCAGATGGCCGTGATTTCAAGGGGGATGGGCTCGGCCACAAAGAGAAAAATCAGCATGGCCAAAACGGCCAGAAACCGCTTGGCCTTGGGCGACAGGCCGTCTACATAGTCGACCTGAAGGTCCTTCAAGTTTAACCGATCCGCCGTTTGCCGCAAGTATTTTCCCGGCGATTTAAAATCCCGCGGGCTTTTGACTTCAACGGTATATCCTTTAGCCGGGTCGTCCGCCTTACCGACAATCTTAAAGTTATCTTCGATGTGCCGCAAAAAGACATGATTGCCATCGCCCTTGATAGTGAACCGGGTTCCTTCCGGTCTGGGCAATAAGAGAACAACCAGGCAAATAGCAGCAGCCACTCCGAGCTGAAACCACTTTGATTTTAGAAACATCTTTTCCCCTTTCATCCTGCTACTAATTCAGCATTGTCACATTATCAGAACAAAATAATTTATATGGATTTCAGTAGGTTGTAATGTTAATTGAGAAAATGATCTAAAATTTAAAATGAACTAAAATGATCTAAAATTGTGGTATTCTGTCAATTTTATAAAAAGAGATAGAGCGTCGCGATTCCTTAATTTTAGGCATTTTAGGCAATTTAGATCACTTTAGGCATTCATCATCGATCCTGCTTGCGATGCGCATAGGCCGCCATGATTTTTTCCAGCAATTCATCCAGCTCACACGGTTTGGTGAGGTAATCAAAGGCCCCCAGTTTGAGCCCCTGCTCGGCAGCTTCGGCGGATCCATGTCCGGTCAGCATGATCACGGCCAGGCGGGGGGCCATTATTTTCAACACTTTAAGCACTTCGATACCGTCCATATCCTCCATCTTTAAATCCAGGACCGCCACATCAAACTCCTGACCGCGCAGCGCCTGAATGGCCTCAGCGCCGCTAAACGCCTTGGCGACATCAATATTCCGTCGTTTGAATCTCTTGGACAGAATGTGTACAAAATCCTTTTCATCGTCGACCAAAAGAAGTTGAATCGGGACGGAAGTTATGTTTTTAGCTGAGTCTGTCATTTTTTATTTGATGTTAAGGCCGGCGTCCGTTTGAAACGGAATAGTGATTGTAAAGGTCGTACCGCTTTCCACCGCACTTTCCACTTCGACTTTGCCACCCATTTTTTCTAAAATCCCATAGCAGATCGAAAGCCCCAACCCGGTTCCCTTGCCCACCGGCTTGGTTGTGAAAAAGGGGTCAAATATTCGATCCAGGTTGGCTTCAGGGATTCCTTTTCCGGTATCGGATACTTTAATGACAAGATTATTTTCACTCCGATGCGATGATATCGTCAGCGTACCGCCATCGCGATCCATGGCATCGATGGCGTTGTTGATCAGGTTAAAAAAAACTTGCTGCAACTCGGATGTGGAGACCCATAAAGAAGGGAGGTTTGGCGCGAAATCGGTCCGTATTTCCACCATGCTGTATTTGGCTCGCTGGGATGAAAGCGCCACCAGCTCTTCGAGCAGCTCTTTTATATTCACATTATGAATGGTGGCGTCGGTTTTGCGGGCAAAGCTGAGTAATTTGTGGGTAATTTCCTTGCAGCGTCTGCCCTGGGCTTGAATCTGTTTGATGGCCCTTTCGAATTCGGCCTGATTTTCACCATCGTCAAAGGTTATTTCTGCCATTAAATCCCCCATCCAGCCGGCTTCCTCCACCATAATGGCGACGGGATTGTTGATTTCATGGGCGATGCCGGCCGCCAATTCCCCCACCGAAGCCAGTTTGCCGGTCTCGACGACTTTTTTGCTCATCAGCTGTTTTTCTGAATCTGCTTTGGCAACCCGCCTGACGACCGTCTGGGACAGGGTGAAGGCCATGATGATAATGCCCACCAGTCCGAAAAACATCAGGACCGTCGTTATCATGAATGTTTTGTCCAGATCGGCGAATGCATCCGCCATCCGCTGCTGGTATACCAGCAACCAATCTCCCTTTTTTAGAAAGGCCGCAATATAGATGTTTTCCTTCTGAGCGCTGTCCGATTTGATGGCGACACGCACCTCGCCGGGAGAGACCGATGGTTTGGCCAGAAATTCAGCGTAAATTGATTTACTGGCAATCATACCTGCAGAAGGTTTTAATAACGGCGTTGTTTGCAATTCTGCCTTTTTGTTCAAGATAAACGCAAAGCCGGTTTGACCGAGGCGGATATTCTCAACCAGGGTGGTAAATCTGACGAAGTCGATCGTCGCCCGCAGAATCCAACGCCCATCTTCATCGCCGTTGCGCACGGCAATGATAAAGTGCGGCAGCCCCCTGAGCCCTAAAAAAACATCGCTGATAAAAAATTCGCTTTGAATTGCTTTACGAAACCACCCGGCATCCGAATAATCGGCCCTGGCTAATTTAAAAGGTCCCGCATAGGCGATTTGCTTTCCAGCGGCATTGATAATTCCTAGGTCAACGAAATCCCGGCCAAAACCCTTTTGAAGCGTTGCCAGGTGCTCTTTCAGGATTGATTCATTTTCCAGTTTGTCCCGACCGTAACTATCGCTTAGAAATCGTATATCGCTGAGTTTTTCCTGCAAAAAATGGTCGATATTCTGGGCATGGCTGTTAACCAGCTCACGCAGGTGGTCGTAAACTTTTTCATGGTAGGCGACACGGAATTGATAATAAATCGTGCTGCTGACAATAATCAGAGGGATAACGGAAACAACGATGATAATCAGGATGATGTTCCGGTTCAATGATCGGAAATAATGATCGGTCAATTGTTTGTATTTCGTCATATTTGTAACACCGGGTTTGCTAAAATCCGCGTTTTGTCAATATTTCCTTAACATGGGCTTCCCTGATTTTTTCTTCGTGATCCCGCTTTTTCCGGGCAGCTTGCTTGACTTTGTCCATCAGTTGTTCCATGCCGCAGGGCTTCATCAGATAATCAAAAGCGCCAAATTTCATTCCTTCAATAGCCGATTCCACCGTGGCGTGGGCAGTCAGCATGACAACCTCGATTAGGGGGTAAGCTGCCTTCATTTTTTTGAGGGTTTCGATCCCATCCATGCCGGGCATCTTGACATCCAGAATCACCACATCAACATTTTGGTGTTCAGCCAGGATTTCCAAGGCTTCCTGACCGCTAAAGGCTACAATTACATTCAAATCTCTTCTGGCCAGGCGCTTGGTCATGGTTTCTACAAAAGGAACTTCATCATCGACTAACATTACTGAAGGGGGCATCATTATATTTCTCCCTTTGTTGACCTAAAGCTTAAGATAACTCAGTTCGGGCTTTTAAATTTCAGTACCAACTCCGCGGTTCTCTTCTTCCGCTGTATATTTGAGCAAAGCTCATGCCAAAAGTTCAGATAGTAGGAAAGTACTTTATTTTATTAAAGAAAAATTGATTCTGGAAATTGATCACTTCCTAACAGGGGCGGTGCCGGCAGCTGTGGGTGTCAGGATTTTTTACAGTTTGTTAAAGATTGAAGCCAGTTGATTCAATGCCCCCGTTGGTTGATTTCGAGATATTTCGAAATCACTTTTGAAGATCGGAATGAATGTCTCAGCCAATTCGGACCGTGGCGGTGGTACGGGAAGCTGCAGGGGTATGGGTGGCGGTAGAGGCGCGGGCTGTGGTAAGGCAATGACCGATTTTGGGGGATCAAGAAGGATGGGAAGCGGCATTCAAGCCAGAGATCAGGAATTGGAAATGGCTGGCGTAAAAAGACACTATATACTCGGTCATGTCTGGCATACCCCAGATAAACAAAGTAAAAAAAAGGTTTAACGGGGTAAATAACCCACCGTTGTCATAAGAAAAATTTTTTTTTTAAAATTCCCACGAGATCGGCGCAGGTGGATCGAGTGGCTTTACCGGGCCAAGAAGAGATACAGCGGTGTGTTAAATTATAATGAATTCCAGAAAAAGGAAAGGCATCATTGATTTTGATCGGCTGACGGAGTTACTGGTTCTGAGAATCTAACGTCTCGGGCATTCCCATCAGCAACGGTATCCTAATGAGAAGATCGAGTCCAATAACGGTTAGAAATACGTATTGTGGACCCAGGTTGTCCCAAATAACCCCCGCTGCGTATGCGGACCCGGCAGAAAGTAAAAGCCTAAAAAATCGAATGATGCCCAGCCAACGACCCATTTGCGCGGCAGGGACCAGTTCAAATGTCATCGCCCCAGTAACGGTTATGCTGACAAAATAAAAGCCTTGCAAGATGCCGGCCGCTATCAGGAACCCCGGCCCCGGCGCCCAAATCAGCATCAAATTCGAGACCCAAAAAAGGGGCGCCATTAAATAGATCACTTTTTTTCGTCCGATCTTATCCGCCAGCCTGCCAGAAGGTATTCCGAACACCAGGGGCGTTAAGGCAAAACCGGTAACCATGTATCCCAGGATGTATTGATCAGCTCCCTTGAACTCATGGGCGAAAACCTGGCAAAATGGAAGAACCATACCCAGCGGCAGACTTGTCACGGAAGCGATGATGAGCCAACGCTTTAGGTTTCGTCCTTCCTTGAATACCTGAAAAAGGTCTTTGAATAGGCTTGCCCTGGCCACGCTTTGGCTTGTCCATTTGCGGTCCGATAGTTGAGTGTAAATCAGAAGAAATGTGACAACTGTAACGGCTAAACCGATAAAAAATAAGGGTCTTATACCACTGACATTTACGCCGCCAAATTCCGTAACCAGCAGGGCTCCCAACATGGGGCCGGCCATTCCCAAAAATCCCGCGGCAAAAGTCTCACAAAGACTCATGCCGGTGGCTCGATCCTGATTTGCAAGCGAATTTGCACAAACGGTGGCACAACTATGAACGGAGGTTGTAAGTCCGAGCCAATACGCCATCATGGCAATGATGATGATGGTCCAGTTTGTGGCCAGACCGTAAGCTATATAGGATATAGCAAGCATTGCAATCCCGCTCAGGTAAATCTTTTTAGTGCCGATTCTATCGATGAGCCACCCGCTCAGTAGACTCAATAGGCCGGCGAATCCCATTCCAAGGCTATTGACTAAGCCAAGTTGCGTGGCAGTAGCGCCTAACGCAATCGTATAAATGGACAGGTAAGGAACAACCATCTGGTAAACAAATCTCTCTAAAGATGACCGCGTTACCGTGACATACCAATCTCGCCGCTGTCTTTTAAAAAAATCAGTCGCCTTTTTGATCTCCACCGCCGCACTTGCGCCGACTTGCATAATTGCCTGCCTCCTGATTAAATCTAGCGACGCTGCTGACTAGCATGATTTATTATATTCCGTAACACCAGTACCCAGTATCCGATACCTGATACCACCTCAATTGAGTTTTACTCAATTGAGGTTATAGTTTATCTACCAGAATGATGGTCAATATCTTGATGGGGGTAGAATCATACTTCTCGGCGAGTTTTTTGATCTTGTCGTCGTCCCTGGCCTCAATGCCGCTCTCTTTTAGGCGCTGGTAGACCGCTTTATCGTTAAGCCCATGGTCCCTGATGATTTGGCCGATGCTATTTCTGCCGACTCCGGTGCCGGCAAATGCCTCCTCTATCATCTCAGGCGTCCAGGCCGACCCTGGTTTCATCGCCTTGGGTTTTGGCTCAAGTTTCCTGATCACCTCATAGACTCCCATGCCCGAAGTACCCTTACTATCAGCGATATTGCCAAGGGTTTGACCGGAATTGTCCACTTTGAAGCCGGCCTCCCTGAGTTCTGCCATCGCCCGGTCCAGAGGGATACCCTGTTTTTTACAAAAGGTCTTGAGGCTAACCAGTTCAGCGTGCCCGAAGGGCGGCTCCAATTCGGGCGAGGTAACCCAGGAGCTTTTGATAGCCTCACCCAGATCAGCCACGTAGGCCAGCGGCGGTAAGGACCAAATACCACTCGCCATGATCCAGAGCAATATCAAGCTGCTGATCATCAGTTCGCGCTTATGGCGCAGCCCGGTTTCAATCTTGTCGCTCAGGTACCGAATCAACGGTTTCCAATTATAGTAAAGGTGGAAGCCACCGGCCACGAGGAACAAGAAGCCGGCGAAAATGTGTATGTTGCCCCACTGGTCCTTCTCCAGGCCGAACAAGGTCCACTTAGTCCAGTAAGCCACCCGCCCATGGGGTACTATGTAGAGAACTATCGCAGTAAGCAAAAGCAATATGAAACTCGCCAGTGAACACAGTGAGGTAAATGCCCGGCCACGCCAGTTTCTGTTGCTCATTTGAATTGCTCTCCTTTCAGATCGGCTGTAAATGAACCGGGCAACAATGTCATCTGTCAACCGATCATTTATATTCTGTCACATTCGGTATTGTACTTTTGATAATTGCAAAATCATCTTTCTCATATCCCGTGGATTCGTTCGAATTCAATAACACAACGATTTTGACCGCTGTATCCTCTGAAACCAGGCTCAGATGATCAATAAGTGCGTCCCTGCAACTTAAATCAGTTGACTGCTGCGGCATGTTTCCTTTGAGTTCAATCCAGGCACTATTGTCTATTCTGGATGAAGAGAAATAATCACACGCCTGGTTTAAATCTATTATTTTTTTTCATTTTGCACCCTTAATTTAGAAGTTGTTTTAAAACTCGGAATCGGGTAACTGACAGATTGCCATGGTAAGTTGTCATCAGTCCGTTGTATATTTTTTTGTTTAACAACAGACAACTGACAACCTGCAACCGACCTTTTCTATCAATGATCGCAGACATTGCCGCCGGCCTGAAGCGTATTGTCTATATACTGCTTTACCAGCTCCTCAGGCGCCAGTGCCGAGGCGCCGACAATCACCTTTATGTTGTTAGTGAACGAATCGTGTGCTATAATACTACCCAAACTCCAGCTTTTCTGCCAGCCGTTGCCAGGTATCCCGGATGGCCTCGCCGGCCGTTGATTGGCCATCGTATTCAAAAACGGTTTGGACCTGGATCATGGCTTTGGTGAAAATCGGATCAAAAGGAATGCGTCCCAAACAGGCAATACCTATTTTTTCGGCATAGGTTTCAATGTCCCGGGTCAACTCTAAGTTAAGATCGTACTTGTTGACACATATCATAGCCGGAATCTTAAAATGGGCAGCCAGCTGTGCCACACGCTCCATATCGTGTTTGCCGGAAACAGTGGGTTCGGTAACAATGAGCACGGCACTGGCGCCGCCGATAGATGCAATCACCGGGCAGCCCACCCCCGGAGGACCATCGGTGAGGATCAGATCAAGTTTTTTTGATTCGGCCAGTTTTCTGGCTTCCTGACGCACCAGAGAGACCAGCTTGCCGGAATTCTCCTCGGCAATGCCAAGCCGGGCATGCACCATGGGCCCTAACCGGGTGTCCGAGATGAACCACTCCCCGCAAGTGTTTACCGGAAAATCAATGGCCTTTTCAGGACAGAAATGAACACAAACCCCACAGCCTTCGCAGTCGATGGAGTTGACTTCATAAGCAGCGCTGATGGCGTTCCAGCGGCACATCTCCCGGCATAGACCGCACTCGGTGCACAGGTCGTTGTTGACTGCGGCGGTCTTTCCCGACTGAAATTCAGTGCGCCGTATGACTTTGGGATTCATGATTAAATGCAGATCAGCCGCATCCACATCGGCATCACAGAGTACTTTATTCTCGGCCAGCGAGGAAAAAGCAGCCATTAGGCTGGTTTTACCGGTACCGCCTTTACCGCTGATGACAATTAATTCTTTCATGGGCAGCTTCCCATCTCCTTGCATGCTGCTTGTCTTAATTTAGTTGAGCCTTAATCTTCTCGTAAAGCTCCAGGAATTTTGCCTTCCATTCCGGTATCACGTCCACGATCATATCACCCCTGGAATAGACCTCGGCAATGCGCCGGTCAAACGGTATTTCCATGAGAATCGGTATATTTTCATTGGCGGCGTATACTTTAACTTTTTGGTCTCCCATATCGCAGCGATTAATAACCAGCCCGCGGGGGATATCGAGAATTTTTGTTGCACCGACCGCCAGCTTTAAATCATTGAGGCCGAATGGCGTGGGTTCGGTGACCAGTAGAACAAAATCAGCCGGTTTCATGGTCTCAATCACCGGGCACGAGGTTCCCGGGGGGGCATCCACAATGGTCAGTTTGGCCGGGTCCCTGTATGACAAAACCGCTTTGATCAAGGGCGGTGACATGGCTTCGCCCACTCTCAATTTCCCGTGAATGAATTCGATGCCGTTGAAATGACCTTTTTGGAGAACACCCAGTTCCCGTCCCTTTTCCGTGATGGCATCCTCGGGACAAACCGCCATGCAGCCGCCGCAACTGTGACAAAGTTCATCAAATGTTAAAACTGTTTCAGCGACGACCACAATGGCTTTAAACTCGCATATTTCGCCGCATTTTCCGCAGAACGTGCATTTGTCCATATCCACTTCAGGTACCGGGGTGGTAACGGTTTCCGTCCGCTCAAAAACAGGATTCAGAAACAGGTGGGCATTGGGCTGTTCGACATCACAGTCCAGCAACTGAACGTTTGTCCCGATCGACAACGCCAGATTGGTGGCTACAGTCGTTTTACCAGTTCCCCCTTTTCCGCTGGCAATACTGATAATCATAGGTATACTCTGTCGATGGTTTTAAAACTGATGCCTGCCTTCCGGTTAACCCGATGAAACGAGACTCATTTCCTCTTTCTCCTTGGCTTTCAGATAGCAGGACTTCGATTAATCCGATCTCGCATTATACCGCTCTATCTCGCGCCTCCCCCACCAGTACCTTTACCCCCCATACCTCTGCCACCCATGCCCCGTCCACGTCCCATGCCCTGGCCGGGTCCCATGCCTCTTCCTCCCGTTCCGGCATGGGCCGATGCGTTGGCTTCGGAGGTGGGAGTTAGCTGGCCGTTTTTAAATTTATCCACCAGGCCTTGAACGGTGCCGGCCTGCCCGACGTACACCTGAACTCCTGCAGCAGACAGCGTTTGCATCGCATTGGGGCCGCAATGCCCTGTAATCAAGGCTTTGGCTCCTTTGGCGGCAATAAACTGGGCCGACTGAATCCCGGCCCCGCCGCCCAGGGCGGCATTGTCGTTGTCGAAAACTTCAAAACTCATGGTGTCCGTTTCGACAATTAGAAAATAACGGCACCTGCCAAATCGAGGATCCAGCTGGGCTGCCAAATCCTGCCCGGATGAACTGATGGCTATTTTCATCGCTCCAACTCCTTGTTTTGATATGGTTGAGTAGTTGATTAGTTATCACATATCGTCTACGGTAATATCAGCTTCCCCTTTGGGCAAAGGGATAATAAAAACCGGTTTTCTCGTTCGGCGAAGAACCCTTTTAGACGTACTACCCAAAAAAGTATTGCGGATGAAGCCCTTTCCATGAGTTCCCATGACAATCACATCGCATAAAGAACTTTTTTAACCTGGGGTATCATTTGCTTTCTCCTTATTTTTCGGCCTCCAGGATGATTAAATGTTCATCGATAAAATCAAATTTTCTCTCGCCCATTTTTATACCTTTTTTGAATGAAGTGCTTGCTCGTTTTCCTTAGAGCATATAATTAGAGCATATAACATGCCAGAAATTTTTATGAATGATAAGTTGCATATTTTAAGCGGGTTATTTTAATCTCGACCTGCAGACCGATCAAAATCGGTTTTAAATAGTTGAGAAATTTCGAAAACATTTTTAAAAATTTCGAATAAATTCTAATTGAAAATCAGCAGAAAAAGGGGTGGGAAAAACAAAATGGGAAAATACAAAGGATATCGATAGCTGTTGGCGGCAGCATCTCTCAAATTTGATGGCTGAAAGATTGTTACCTGGCCCTATGGCGACAGATATTGGAAGTCAACAAGACTGGGAGCTGACAGCATTTTTAATTGTCCTGTTGTTTAGGTCCAAGGCGCTGAGGGTCCTGCTGCGTTGGCTTTATGCAGACAGTTTCATTCTCCGAGCAGCTTCTTTTTACGGTACCGAAAGGTGTGGTGGTTGATGTTTAAAAGCTTGGCGGCCTGTTCAATCAGGCCCTTTTTGCCGATTGCATCGGCACCGCTAAAGGCTCCTTTTTCATACCCGAAAAACTCACTTTCAATCAGGTCTTTGGGAATGGCGGCGCAATTTACAGTGGTGAACGGGGCTTTGAAATTAGGACTGTTATGAAGATGATGCCATAAGAAAAAAAGTGTCCCGGTTCCCGTCATTTCCGATAATCGCGATTAGATCATCCGGCATCAAAATAAAGTCGGCATCGGGATTGGGTGCTAATTGACCTTCCCGGACAACACCGACAACAGAGGCACCGGTTTTTTTGCGTATTTCGCTTTGACCTATCGTCTGATGGGCCATTGGACTTTCCCCGGCCAAACGGACCCATTGTAAATCGAACTGTTGCTCGGCACCTCTGAGTTGGGACAGTAAGCGATAATTGTCACTAATCTTAGACAAGACTGCATAGAGTTCCTGTCGAATATTATCCGTATGACGTTGGACTTCCGTCGGCGGGACCCTGAGGTGGAGAAAGGACTGGCGCGTCATTTCAAGGCTGGCCTCGAATCTGGGAGAACAATTTCCGATACCCCCAGCGCTTTCAATACATCGAAATAATCCGGACCGGATGCGCGCGCTATTATTTCGAGGCGCCCGTTTAAACGTTTGGATTGAACGATGGTCGATTTGACCGCTACAAGTCCGGGCAGGGTCAGAATCAGAAGGGTCGCATCTTTGATCCCTGCTGCATCAAGAACAATTTCCTGGCTGGCATCGCCATATACAACGGCCAAACCAGCTTCTTTGGCTTGCTCAAAGTGCCGGTGGTCAAGCTCGATGATCACAAATGGCATGCTTAACCGCTTCATGGCCTTTGCTATCTGAAAGCCTACGCGACCGCCACCGGCAATAACGACATGCCCGCTATATCCGTGATCAGGAATGTTTGAGGATTCTATTTTTTCATGGCGAAACCAACGTTTCTTCAGCGCATAAATCTTGGCGGTCTGGCCTGAAATCAGCGGCGTGAGTACCATGGATAGAATAGTTGCCGTCAAGACCAGTGAGTATAGATCGTTATCAATAGAGCCTGTTGACAATCCCACTCTAGCCAGAACAAAGGAAAATTCGCCAATTTGGAACAGACCCAGTCCAACTTCGAGCCCTAGAGCAAACAGTAGGAGTGCAATTCCGATCTCGGCAAGCAGTTCTATCTCGTGAATTTCTGAGACCGTCAGGCCTCCTGTATGGGGTCCAAGAACAATCCCCGCTGCGATATATCCTAAAATGAGGGGTTGACCCAGCCGTTGCATCAGTAAGCCACAGAAAAAGGAGGCAACTACAAGGAGGATTATATCGGTTGCTATACCCATTTATGATCCATTCCTATAACGCATGAAAATACAGGCCAATATTCAGCTGGTTATCCGTATAACAAAAAGCCTCATCATTGTCCGCTTCATAGACCCGATTATTTCTATAATTTTTCACGAAATGGATGGAAGTTACTCACCGCGAATCATAACCAGCAACATTTTAATTATTTAATTTTTAATTGTTCCAGTTTATCCGGGTTGGGCATAACCGCCCAATAATTAATCAATACATGCGGCGGCGAAAGAGCCAGGAGGCCATGCTAAGGGTTACTATTCCGATGACGGCCAGGGGCCAAAACTGATCGATGAGCAAATGAAACGGGGTGCCCTCGAGAAAGACACCGCGTACGATTACCATGAAGTAACGCATGGGATTCACCAGGGTCAGTTTCTGAACAGCCGGCGGCATGTTGAGAATCGGGGTGGCAAAGCCGGAAAGAATAATTGCCGGAACCAGGAACATAAAGGCCCCCAGCAATCCCTGCTGTTGGGTTACCGACAGCGATGAGATCATCAACCCCACGCCGATGGCCGAAAGCAAAAACAGGAAAAGCCCGGTGTACAGGGCCGGCAGACTTCCTATCAAAGGCACCTGAAACCAGAAAACCGCCACCACAATGATAAGCGTCGCCTCGACCGTACCGATGACAAATCCCGGCACCGCTTTGCCGATAAGAATCTCCCAGGGGCGGTAAGGCGTGACCAGCAATTGATCAAAGGTTCCCTGCTCGCGCTCGCGGGCGACCGACAGCGCTGTGACCAGCATGGTCACCACCAGCGTCAACAGCCCCACGATGCCCGGCACGACAAACCAGCGGCTGACCAGGTTCGCGTTGAACCATGCGCGCACTACCAGGCGTGCTGGCGGTCCGGGCAGCGCATTTTGAACGGCCCATTGTACGTTATAGTTATCGACAATTTTTTGTACATACCCCATTGCCAGCATGGCCGTGTTTGAATCGCGGCCATCGAGGATGATTTGCACCGGTGCTGTTTCCAGGGTTTGCAGATTGCGGCTGAAGCGCGGCCCGATGTGCACCACCAGCAGTACCTGCTTGCTGTCGATCAGTGGGGCAATCTGTTCATCATGGGTTATAGTAGCGACTTCGTTAAAGTTGATTGAACCGCGAAAGCGGGCCACCAGTTCCCTGGCGTCTCCAGAGGGGCTTTCATTGTAAATTGCATATGGGATATTGGTGAGATCAAAAGTGGCCGCATACCCGAACACGAGAAGTTGGATCACGGGCGGTCCAATAATCACAAAACGACTTTTGGGGTCTTTGAGCAGCGCCAGAAATTCCTTGAAAATCAATGCAATGATTCGTGATGCCATTAACAGTTCCTAATCCATCCGTTTATGGGTTTTATTGCGGGTCAGACCGATAAATATCACCGCCATGATCATCAGCGCCAGGGAGTTGGGCACAATTATCGACCATACATTTCCCGCCAAAAACACGGTCTGCAGGATTGCAACGAAGTACCGGGCCGGGATGAGATAGGTGATGGCCTGAATGACCGGCGGTGTGCTGCCGATATCGAAAATAAATCCCGACAGGATAAAGGCTGGCAGGAAGGTGGTAATGATGGCCACCTGACCGGCGACAAACTGATTTCTGGTTGTCGTCGAAATCAGCAGCCCCATCCCGAGAGCCGTCAGCAAAAACAGCGACGTTCCCAACAAAAGGACCCAGATTGACCCGCGCAGCGGAACCTTAAACTGCCAGACGGCCATAGTGACCGACAGGGCCATGCCGCCCATGCCCAGGATAAAATAAGGCACAATTTTTCCGATCAGAATTTCACGGATGGTGACGGGAGTGACCATCAGGGCCTCCATAGTGCCGCGTTCCCACTCCCGAGCCATCAGCAGAGCGGTTAACAGCGCGCCGATCAGGGTCATGATAACCGCCACCAATCCGGGCACCAGAAAATTGCGGCTGCGAAGATTGCTGTTGAACCAGACGCGCTGCTCGATATGCACCGGGATGTTCAGTGGCTGGCCCTTTGCAATGGCATAGTCTTCAAGCCAGTTACCGTACACGCCTTGAACGTAACCTTCAATGATGCGGGCCGTGTTGGCGTCAACGCCGTTTACGATCAGTTGAATGGCGGCGTTATCGGGCGACCGCAGCCGGCGTGAAAAGTCCTCCCGCAGATGAACGATAGCGTTGATGCGATGGGCTGCCAGGGCCTGCAGGGCCGCGTGCATCCCGTGCAGGTAAACCGGTTCAAAGTAGCGGGACTGTTCAAACGCTCCGCAAAGGCTGGCAGTATCCGGCGTCGGGTTCTCAACTACCAGTGCCAGCGGTACGTGTTCGGCGTCCAGCGAGACCCCGTATCCAAACAGTAAAAGCAGGACCACGGGCAATACGAAGGCGATGCCCAGGCTACTGGGGTCACGAAAGGCCTGCAGAAACTCCTTGCGTATCAGGCCGCGCAGGCGCATAAGTGTGCGCCTTCTTGCTGACGGCCCGGCCCCAGGTGGGCTATTGGAATATGGTGTCATGGAGTCTTTTGCGCCTCCTGTGATTGAATAACATGGATAAACGCGTCTTCCATGGTCGGTGCGGGGCTGTCATTTGAACGCGCCTGCTCTTTGATTTCCGACGGTGTCCCCAAGGCGAGGATTTCACCGGCCACCATGATCGCCATACGGTCGCAATACTCGGCTTCTTCCATGAAGTGGGTGGTGACCATCACCGTTACGTTTTGAGCGGCCAGCGCGTTGATGCGATGCCAGAACTCGCGGCGAGCCAGGGGATCCACACCGGAAGTGGGTTCATCGAGAAACAGGATATCGGGCTCGTGCATCAGCGCACAGGCCAGCGCCAACCGCTGCTTGTAACCCAGCGGCAGAGTCGCGCTGGTGGCGTCAAGCAAGGGTGCAAGTCCAAACTGTTCGATAGCCCACTGAATGCGGTCAATCCGGCGGCGACCTCTCAACCCGTAGGCGCTGCTGAAAAACCGCAGGTTTTGTCCCACACTGAGATTGCCGTAAAGGGAAAACTTCTGTGACATATAGCCGATTTTCGCCCGCGCCGCCGCTGCCGTGCGGCGGACATCCACTCCGGCGATATGCAGGCTGCCCGCGCTGGCCGGCAGCAGGCCGCAAAGCATGCGAAAGGTCGTGGTTTTGCCCGCGCCGTTGGCCCCCAGCAGCCCGAATACCTCCCTTGTCCGGACGTTAAAGCTTACACCTTTGACCGCATAAAAATCACCGAACCGGCGCTGCACGTCGTGGACCTCGATGATGAGACCATCGGATTTGCTTTTGGTATCCCCGTGGGAGGAAAGCGATGTAATTGCAGCCGGAAACCGATTGTTTTTTATTTGCCTGCGCTCGCCCAGCATGGCTACAAAACCGTCTTCAAAGCGCGGGGCAACCGCTTTAATCTCAGCGCCATTAACCCCCGGCAGCAGTTTTTCCACCGCCGGCGTTGTTTGCGGCGCCAGCACCAGCCGCACACCATCGCCCTGGATGACCGCATCGGTCACATCGGGCGTGGCAGCCAGTTTTTCCTGCAAATCGCGATTTTTCATGCCGGAGGCCCTTATTTTAAAGGTTCGGCCCGCCAGCGGATCGCTGAAGGCTGCCGGAGGTCCATTGCCGAGCAGTTTGCCGTCGTAGAGAATGATCACTTCATTGCAACGTTCGGCCTCATCCAGGTAGGCGGTGCTCAGCAGCACGGTCGTTCCCTCCTGGTGGACGAAACGATCGACGATCTGCCACAGCTCGCGGCGCGATACCGGGTCGACGCCCACGGTGGGTTCGTCAAGCAGCAGCAATTGCGGGGGTTGCACCAGTGTGCAGGCCAGCCCCAGTTTTTGTTTCATGCCGCCGGACAATCGCCCGGCCCGACGCCCGGTAAAGGGTTCCAGGCCGGTCATGCGCATTAATTCCCGATAGCGCTCGGGGCGCAGCTTTTCAGCCACTCCCTGCAGATCAGCATAAAGATCAAGGTTTTCCTGGACGGTCAAGTCTTCGTACAAACCGAATCGTTGGGGCATGTACCCGACGGCTGCCTGTATGGCTAGTGCATCCTGAACAATATCCATCCCCAGCACGTTGCCTTGCCCTGAGTCCGGCGGCAGCAGCCCAGCTGCCAGCCGCATCAGGGTTGTCTTGCCGGCCCCGTCGGGGCCGATCAAACCCGTGATACTTCCCCGTCGCAGGCGCAGGCTGATTTCATGCAGGGCCTCGATACGGTGCTGTGCGGACTCAAAACTCCTGGTGACCGCGCGAAAGGTGAGAACGGCATCGGTTTCCCCGGCACGGTTTGCATCGTCCGGATTTCCTGTTGCGGGTGTAAGTGCCATCACGAGCCGGACCCACCACCGGTACCAGGGTCGCGCGGTTGAATAGTTGCCGGCAGGCTTTGATCGAGTCGAATCCTGACGGTAGCCGGCATGCCGAGGCGCAATTCGTCTTGCGGATTTTTAACGAAAATTCGCACCTGGTAAACAAGCCGGGTTCGGAGTTCCGGAGTTTCCACCGGCTTGGGGGTAAACTCGGCCGTGGGCGAGATAAAGCCAACCCAGCCAGTGTAATGTTTGCCCGGGAAACTGTCGGTTGTCACCTGGGCTTTCATTCCTTGGCGAATTTTTCCCAGATCCGGCCCCGGCACATAGGCCCGCACCCAGAGCGGATCGGTCAAGGCGATAGTAAAAACCGTTTTTTGCGGTGAGGCCATGTCGCCGATTTCAAGGATTCGATCCTGAACAATCCCCGCGCTGGGGGCATATAGAAAAGCGTTTTTCAGGTCACGCCGTGCCAGTCCGAGTTGCGCCTCGTAGCGTTTTAACAACGCCCTTGCGGCCGCGATATCTTCCTTGCGGGGCCCGGCAAGGGCCAAATCCAGCATTGCTTTAGCCGCATTGAGCCGGGCGATGGCCGAGTTTTCGGCCGCCCGGGTATCGTCGAGCTGCTGAACAGAAGCCGCCTGCTGGGGGACCAGGCGCTTAACGCGCCGGTAGGTTCGTTTGGCATCATCCAGCGCCGCTTGGGCGGCGGCCATATCAGCCCTGGCCTTGCGAATTTCCTCGGACCGTGTGCCCGCCTCGAGCCGGGCGACCACCTGCTGCTGGGTATTTACCTGGGCTTTATCACGGGCGACGGCCAGTTCGAAACGTTCGGTTTCCAGTTTTGCGAGCAGCTGTCCTTTTTTGATCAGGTCGCCTTCTTCCACCAGCAGATCGGCTATGCGTTCGCTGTCGTTAAAGGCAAGCTCCACCTGGCGGATATCGACATTGCCGTAAAGTAGAAGCTCATTGTCTGAAACCGTCTCCCGTTTTGACTGCCAAAACCAGGTGCCGCCGCCGATAGCCCCCAGGATCACTATAACCAATATGAAACGAAGTTTTTTGCTGGCCACCAGTTTTTTCTCCTAAAAAAGAATGCTTTTCGTTAAACCTTATTTACTCCCAATTCTCTTCCACTACAAGTTCGATACAATTATAGATATTAGAATCAAAGAATTTTGTCTATTATAAATTGATATCCTCAAGGCCGAACACTTCTTTCAGTTTTAAGGCAATTACGGCCAGAGAATACGAGCCGTTGCATTGGCCGGCATCAAGCACGCGGGGAATACCGCCGATGTCACCCAGGACAAGCTTGTTGAAGCGGTACTTGGCGCAACCGGCGGTGAGGATCACCGTGTCTCTTGGACAGGTTTTCGGCCACTTCCGTATAGTAGCTGCGGTCTTTCTGGCGACCGTCGCAGCCGGCCATGACCACGAACCGTTTGATGGCCCCGGACTTTACGGCATCCACCACCTTGTCGGCCAGGGCCAGGACCTGATTGTGGGCGAAACCGCCGACGATGGTGCCGGTCTCGATTTCGGTTGGCGGCGGACAGGTTTTGGCTTTTTCGATAAGGGCGGAAAAATCCTTGGCGCCCCCTTCGGGCCGGTCGGCGATGTGCACGGCACCTTCATATCCAACCACGCCGGTTTAGAACCTATGGGATACGATGTAGCGGCTGCCCACAACGGCGTGCAAGGACTGCAAATGATCCTTGAGGGTGACTACCACGCGGTGATTCTGGATGCAAAAACGCTGGACCTGACCCCGATCGAGTATGATTTATTGAAAAGCCTGGCCCGGGCAACCGGTCGCGTACTGACCCGGGATCAGCTTTTAGATACCGTTGCCGGACGGGATTATGAGGTTTTCGACCGCTCCATCGATGTCCATATCTCCTCCCTGCGGCGCAAGCTCAAGGAGGGTCCCCGCAACCCCAAATTTATCCAAACGGTTCGAAGCGTCGGGTATATGTTCAAAAAACCGGAGGATCAGCAATGATAAAGCCGACGTCATCCTTATTCGCAAAAATCCTATCCTGGTTCTTTCTGAATCTGGTTTTGGTGGTTGCAGCTCTTGCAGTGTTCTTTGCCTTCCAGCCGCAGGTGAATCTGTATGCGATTTTCGGACAGGAGGGATCCAGTCGTCTGCAAACCGCGGCCATGTTGATTGCCCATGACCTGAATCAGACCTCACGGACGACCTGGTCCGAGGTACTCGCCAGACACCCAGCGATCCACCAGGTGGATTTCGTACTTGTGCTTGGGGACGGATCGCGCTTCTCTTCAAAAGATATGGATTTACCTGAAAAAGTCGTAAAAAGGGTGAGGGACGCTTTGCCGCGCAAACCTCCCCCACGCATGGTTCGCCGCCCCCAGTGTTCGACGATCCTCCAAGGCGACCGGCAAACCACGTTATTGACGACGCACGTGACTTGCCGAAAAACGGGCCCAGCGAGAGAATACCGCCCATGCATGCCGGTGCAGATGATAAAGGACCGCATTTGATGATGCGTACGCGGCATCCGACCCGCTACTGGGCCGGAATTCCGATCCCATTGCCCTCTGAACCATTGCGGCCGCCGCCGCACGCCTTTGTATTTGCCGTGTCGGATTCGGCAACGGGAAACGGATTTTTTTTCGATCCGGTTCCGTAAATCCGCGTTGTCGCTTCCGCCGAGCTTCTGACCCGTGCGCTTGCCAATCTGATAAGAAATGCCGTCAAATACGCCGGTGACGCCGGACCAATAACTGTTTACGCCGAAAAAAGAATAGATGTGGTCGAGATAGAGGTCCGAGATTCCGGACCCGGTGTTCCTGATGATCTCCTCGATCAGCTTTTCGAACCTTTCTTCCGCCCTGAGACGTCGCGCGGCATATTTCATCAGAATTGGCATACTGAAGCAGCTTTTCCCGCCATTAACGTGACCCTCCGCAATCAGCTGTTTAGCTATACGGACAGCAATATTGCTGAGGATGGCAAATCCAACTGTTCTTGTTTCACGGGATTGGGTCACAATTGCCACGTCGACCCCAACCACTTCCCCTTGACGATTCAACAGTAACGCACCACTGTGGCCCCAATTATTGCCGGCATCCGCCGACCAATAATCCGGACAAACGCTGTAGTAGGTTATCCCATTCAGTTACGTCTCCCGGATTATACCCCCGAACACGGTTGGGGCTAATCTTGGCCTGGGGATCTCGCGCATTCGCCCCAGATACCCAACGGACGCCACAGGTTCACCCACTGTCAGACTATTCGAATCCCCAAAGGTAACATTCTATTTTTAATTAAACAACGCATTGTCATTCGTCTTCTCCTCTGTTTTTTATATTCAACCGAATGAAAAACCATTTGTACACTTCCTTAGGAGAGCATAATGCATGCCAGAAATCTTTATGAACACTAGATTTCCAGTCAGTTACACATATATTAGTCCGTCGGGGATATGTCAGGTCTTCAAAATTCGAAAAATTTCAACACCGTCTTGGCAAGATTTCGCAAAAATTCTAACGAAAATCACGCAAATTTAATACCAAAACGTTTAGCGGTTGATTTTTTTCTGGGCAGTAATGCCGTATTTTTTCATGCGGTTCCAAACCGTGACCCGCGAGATCCCTAAAATTTCGGCCGCCCGGGACTGGTTGCCGCCGGTACTTTCGAGGGCCGCTATCAGTTGCTTCTTTTTCATATCCGGGCGATTGAAGCGTACTTTTTTGGTTTTATTAACAGCGGCTTGATCGGAGTTGACGGCCGGCGGAAAATGATGGGGCTGGATCAATAATTCCTGGCAGGTGACAAAGGCATACTCAAAGGCACTTTTTAATTCCCTGACATTGCCGGGCCAAGTGTATGACATCAGCAATTCCATGGCCTCATTGGAAATTCCCATGATTTTTTTATCGCTTTTAAGCTGAATGCGACGGAAGAATGAATCGGCCAGCAGCGGTATATCGCCCACGCGTTCTCTTAAAGGCGGCACCATAATCGGTATGACGTTAATCCGGTAAAATAAATCCTCCCTAAAACCGCCTTGCTCCACCAGTTGTTTGAGGTTGCGGTTGGTGGCCGAGATGATTCTGACATCGATGTGGATGGGCCGGTTGTCACCGACGCGTTCCACTACTTTTTCTTCCAGGACCCGCAGCATTTTGATTTGGGTGGATAGGGGCAAGTCGCCGATTTCATCTAAAAAAATGTCACCGCCCTGGGCCGCTTCAAATCGGCCCTCCCGGCTGCGATAGGCACCGGTGAAGGCGCCTTTGACATGACCGAAAAGCTCGCTTTCCAACAGCGACTCCGTTAAAGCGGCGCAGTTGACCTTGACATAGGGTTTTGGTCGGCGGGTGCCCGAATCATGAATGGCCTTGGCCACCAGTTCTTTGCCGCTGCCGCTCTCACCGAAGATAATGACGGGTGCATCCGAGTGCGAGGCATTGCTTATCAAATCAAATATCTGTTGCATGGATGCGGAGGTGCCTAAGATACCGTGGAACCCGTCCTCGGTTCTCAATTCGCGCCGAAAGGCTTCAATTTGGGTATCTTTTTCAATCAATTCATTGATGTCGGTCATGGTTTCCACCGCACCCATAACATTGCCGTCGGTGTCATGCAGCAGGGATGCGTTTTTCAGCACATGGGTGCGGTCGCCATTTTTTTTCATTAATGCGCATCTTCGCATCGTTACCGCGCCGGTTCTGAAAAGGCTGCACCATTTTTCTCCTTTGCGTTTGCGCGCAATTTCGCAAATATTACAGTCTAAAATCGTACAGGGTTTTCCGATCAGCTCCTCTTTGGGATAACCGGTTATTTGCTTCAGGGCCTTGTTGACGGAAACGATGGTTCCATCGGTATCGACAATCATAACCCCGTCCTGAATCGTGTTCACCACCGTTTTCCAATATCGGTTAAGTTCCTGTTCATGCATGTTCATTGATCCTGTTAAAATTTTAACACTTGTTAATTTTCTCTTTTAACACTTTAACAGTTTATCGCAAGCCTTTTTCAACATGCGACGTTGAATTTTTGGCAGCGTCGTTTTTTTCCGCGTGGCCAAGGATGGGTATAACCTCCATAGAATATTGAAATTTATTTATTTTGAAAGCGTTGATTTTTCCTTTCGTCATTCCCACAGCAAATTATGGCATCGAACTTGCTCATAGGGAATAGAAATACTTCAGAGTGATCTGTTTGAGGGAAGTCATGCTGCACAAGCTCGATCTACGAGGCGCCATTGTTTCTTTTTCGCTTCTTAAAGTTATCCGGGAATTTAAGCTGATGAATCCCGGTGAAACGCTGGAAATCTTGTGGAGCGATCCGGATACACCGGCGGATCTATTCAGGATATTACCGGATTCTGCTTATGAACTGGAGAATTTCGAAAAGACGGCGGATAAGAATCCCTCATACCGCATTAAGTTGGTAAAAAAGCAACTAGCAAAATCTAACCAAGGAGGCCAAAAATGACAGATTTAAATTCGATTGAAGTCGCAGGCACAGTAGATGCCAGGGGCAGTGCTTGCCCGGGACCGCTGTTGGAGGCCAAAAAAGGCATCGGTAAAGTCAAGGTGGGCGAGATTCTTGAAATCTATTCGAATGATTCGGGCACCCGCACGGATATCCCGGCCTGGTCCAATAAAGTCGGTCACGAGTACCTCGGCGTTTTGGAAGCCGAGGGCTACGACAAACATTTTATCCGCAGAAATAAATAGGTGGAAAAATGACAACGCCGGACATCGCCCTCAGCGAGGGCAAGATTCTGATCCTGGCAACCGAAACCTGCGCTTATCCCGGAGCCAACTCAGTGGGGCAGGCCCATTCGAGTTATCCGGCCAATACCTACATCTTGAGGGTTAGGGCGCCGGTTTTGTTCCCGGAGCAGTTCTACCTTGACTGCTTTAGAAAAGGAATCAGTGGGATTATCATTATGTCCTGCGGTGAGGAATGCCCGTACGAAGGCGCCTATCACGCCCTGGCCCGGCGCCTGGATCGGATTTACCCCTTGATGAAAGCGCATAACCTGGACATTCGGAGACTGCGCCTGACCGCGATCTGCACGGTGTGCAACCGGGCTTTTCTCAAGGAGGTCAATGCTATGAACGCCCTGATTCAGGAACTGGGGCTTCCCGAGTACAGGGAGGCCGCCTAGTGGTTGTCACGGTTGTTCCCAGCAGGCCGCCGGATATCGATACCAGCAATATCACTAATTCGGCATTAATTATTTAGACATTTTTTAATAGGTTTTAATATTCACCGCAAAGCTGCAAAGTGCGCAGAGAATATTTAATTTATGTTTGCCGTTGATCCGCCCAACAGACTGGCGGACAGGAAGGACGGCAAACATAAAGGAGAACCCGCCATAAAGGAAAAAATTACCTGCGTATAATGCAGTGGAAATGGCACGCAAAAATTTTGCCCGAAGGGCGAGTGTTTTTAACTTTCTGACCTCTCATCAGAAAGTTAAAAGAAAAGTTCCTCTGCGATCTCTGCGGCTTGAGCGAAGCGGGCGGTGAATCCATGTCTAAACACCAATGCACTTATTTGCAACACTCGAATTTTTCTATCTGGAGGAAAGAATGGCAAACTTAAATGTCATGGAATTCGATGCCATGGTTGTCGGCGGCGGAATCGCCGGCTTACAAACGGCACTGGATTTAGCGGATCAAAATTTCAAAGTCGCCGTGGTCGAAAAAGATGCGACCATTGGCGGCAAAATGATCCGGCTTTCCAAAGTTTTTCCAACCCTTGACTGCGCCAGCTGTATCACCACACCCAAAATGGCGTCAGCTGCCCACCATGACAATATAGCCATTTTCACCTATTGCGATGTGAACGCCATCGATCGCGCTGGACAAAGTATCGTTGCCTCGCTGACCCAGCGGCCGCGCTATGTGGCTGCGGAAAAATGCATCGGTTGCCGTCAGTGCGAATACGGCTGTCCGGTCTATGTCCCTGATGAAGAGCAGGGGGGATTTACCCTGCGCAAAGCCATTTCGATACCCTTCTCAAATGCCATCCCCCAGCTGGCCGTGTTGGATGTTGAAAACTGCTCCCTGTGCGGGAAATGTGCCCGGGTCTGTCCGACCCAGGCGGTGGACTATGCTCAGCAACCCGAAGATTTTGTCATCCAGGCCAAAACGGCGGTTTTGGCCACCGGGTTTAAACTGACCGATGCCGGGCAGAAAAAGGAATACGGGCAAGGTAAGATTGAAAACGTCATCACCTCCATGCAGATGGAGCGTTTGCTGGCGCCCCATGGCCCCTACCAGCGAGTGATTCGGCCTTCCGACGGCAAGGAGCCGGACTCGATTGCCTATGTGCAATGCGCCGGTTCGCGGGACCAAAGCCTGGGGATTTCCTATTGCTCACGGGTGTGCTGCATGTATGCCATCAAGCAGGCCATGCTGCTGTCCGGTTCGCTGCCCCTGGCGGATATTACCATTTACTACATGGACATCCGGGCTTTCGGCAAGGGCTATGAGCAGTTTTTTCAAAACGCCAAGGCCATGGGCATCGAGTTTGTCAAAGCCAAGGTCGCCAAAATCTCTCAAGTGGAAAATCAGTATGTCCAGTTGCGCTATGAAGATCAGGAAGGCGGCGGAGGCGTGGTAACGCGGGATCACGACCTGGTGGTGCTTTCGCTGGGGATGGTGCCGGAGTGGAATCCGGCCGGCATCTGTCCGGTGTCGACCGATACGGATGCTTTCATTAAAACCATTCGGCCCAAGGTTAATCCGACTCTGACCGACATCGAAGGCGTTTTTGTGGCCGGTGTGGCGGCCGGTCCCAAAGATATTGTGGACACCATTGCCGAGGCCGGTGCGGCCGCCATGGAAGCCTCCAATTATTTGAATGAATTGCAAAAGACAGAAGACAGAGATTTGAATTCGGAATGCGGAATGCGGAATGCGAAAAGAAAAAAAGAAGAAAGAGAACAGAAGACAGCGAACGGAATCCAAACCGTCGTGGCAGGATGAATACAAAATCTGTCATCTGACCTCTGTCATCTGTCTTCTGATAATTACAGGAGTTTAGCCCATGTCATCCCAACCCGAAAAAGACGCAGCCGAAGAACAAAAGGTGGGCGTGTACATCTGCCACTGCGGCGGCAATATTTCCGACCACGTGGACGTTCAGCAGCTGGCGGAAAACGTCAAAGATCTTCCCGGTGTGACGGTAACCCACACCAATATGTTCATGTGTTCGGATCCCGGACAGGAGTTGATCCAGCAAGATATAAAAAGCGGTAAAATCAACCGGGTGGTGGTGGCCTCCTGTGCTCCCAGTCTGCACGAGACGACCTTTCGCAACGCCATCAAAAGAGCCGATCTGAACCCGTATCTCTACGAGCATGCCAACATCCGCGAGCAGGTCAGCTGGGTGCATGACGGCGAAAAAGCGACCCGCAAGGCCACCGGCCTGGTTTCGGCTGCTA
This sequence comes from uncultured delta proteobacterium, assembly GCA_963710795.1. GTDB lineage: Bacteria > Desulfobacterota > Desulfobacteria > Desulfobacterales > JAFDCJ01 > JAFDCJ01. Next base: position 330,033 of record CAVQBT010000009.1, on the reverse strand, counting down.
TTTCCAAATCCCGGCATCTGCAGGCCCTGGAGCCACTTCGGATGGATGCTGCCAATCACGCCACGGTCATCGGCGGCGGCGTGGCCGGTCTGCGGGCGTCGCTGGATCTTGCCCGGCGGGGTATTGATGTCGCTTTAGTGGAAAAGTCTCCTTTTGTAGGGGGACAGGCCTCGCAACTCGACAGATTATATCCCACCGGGGAGAAAGCCGCAGAATTGATCAAACAACTGGCAGATGCGGTTTGCGCAAATCCTCGCATCCAGGTGCTCACCTGTGCCCAGGTGATCAAATCCGAGGGATACGTCGGTAATTTCAAGCTAACCGTCCAAAGACGCCCGCCGGCGGCAGCGGCTGATCTTGCGGGGCTCGATATGTTTGCCCAACAGGAGGCGAGGCTGGGTGATTTTGTGCCGTTTGCCGGTTATTATCCGGAACCGATAGCCGAAAATACCGAGGAACAGGCCCTGGACAGCGGCGTGATTGTTTTGGCCACCGGTTTTGAGCCCTACCGACCGCGGGAGGGCGAATACGGCTATGGTGCCTACCCGCAAATCATTACCCTGCCGGAGCTCATTCGGCATATGGCCGGCGAGGCATCCGCTGGCGATACATTGAGCATCGCTGGAAAAAAGATCCACAGCGTGGCCCTGATCCACTGCGTGGGAAGCCGGCAGATTCCCGGTATTCATGCCGAAAACCCCGACGGAACCCTGAATGAATACTGCTCGCGCACCTGCTGCAGTGCAACTTTACAGGCGGCCTGTGAAATCAGAGAACGTTATCCGGCCACCCAGGTGTTTGAGTATTATCGCGACATCAGAACCTACGGCCGCGGGCAGGAGGAATATTATGAACGCGCCGCTCGCAATAACGTGACGTTTTTCCGTTTTGAGCCGGAGAGTCCGCCGGTGGTCGAACGCAGTGAAGGCTCAAAGCATCCCTTAAAGGTAAAAGTTGCCGACAGCCTGACGTTTGGTGAAGAAATCGGAGCCGAAGTGGATCTGGTTGTGCTGGCGGTCGGTATGCAATCCGGTAAAATCCATGATCTGGTGGACATGATGAAGCTGCCGACGGGAGCCGATCGTTTTCTGCAGGAAGTTCATCCCAAGCTGCGGCCGGTGGAGTTGGCCAATACCGGTATTTTGCTGGCCGGAACCTGTCAAGCGCCGATGGATATTGGTGAAGCCTGCGCGGCCGCCCAAGCCGCTTCGGCCAAAGCCACGTCTCTGCTGGTCCGGGGCTATGTTGAACTGGATCCTTTCGTGGCGCAGGTCGATCCGGCACGCTGCAGCGGCGCCGGCCAGTGTGTCGCGGCTTGTCCGGTTGAAGACGCCATCGCACTGGTGGATACAGCGGCCGGGGGACAAACCGTCAAACGCGCCCGCGTCAATCCGGCCCTGTGCACGGGATGCGGTATTTGCGTGGCCGTCTGCCCCGATAATGCAGTGGATATCAATGGATGGTCGTTGAGGCAGTACGAGGAAATGGTCGATGCCATTGTGGCGACATAGGGCAGAGCGCAGAGTACAAGGGCATAGGGCAAAGCGGGCATAGTGAAAAAAGAAGTTGGAAAATCGAGAAGTTGGGAGGCCGGGAGGCTCTGAAGGTGAGAAGATGAGAGGGTGAGAAGGGCGGAAGGACAGGAATGCGGAAGGGCCGCGAAATAAAATAGATAGAATACCACAAATATTCAATCTTCAATCTTCATTCTTCAATTTCGGCGGGTTGGGAGATAAGCATGAGCGAGGAAAAAATGATGGAAAAGGGCGCGTTGAAAAAGCTGCGCGAAGAACGCCGGGTTTGGGTCGATAACGCCAGGCAGTCCATTAAAGCCCAGAACCAAATCATCAAGCAGATTAAAGCCCAGATCGCCGATACGGCCAAAACGGTCCCCGAAATCGCGCAGGCAACCGGTATGCCGGCCTCACAGGTTTTACTGTATATTGCCGGACTGAAAAAATACGGTCTAGTGGCCGAAGCCGAAAAAGATGGGGACTATTTTAAATATGGAGACATAGCATGAGTTCAACGGCTAATCCTGATTTGTTGCTTAACTTGGAAAAATTTGGGGTCGGGGACGCCACGGCCTGCTTTAATTGCGGCAATTGTACGGCGGTCTGCTCGCTGTCATCGGAGTCCACACCGTTTCCGCGCAAAACCATCCGGTACCTGCAGCTGGGCCTGGCGGACAAACTGGCAAAAAGCCCGGAGCCCTGGCTGTGCTACTATTGCGGGGATTGCAGTGATACCTGCCCCCGCCAGGCCAATCCCGGCGAGGTGATGATGGGGTTAAGACGGTACCTGACTTCGCGCTATGACTGGACGGGGATTTCGCGCCTGTTTTACACCTCGAAAATTTTTGAAGTGCTTTCGATTCTGGTGGTCGCCGCCCTGGTGGGAGTGGGCTTTTATTTTTTTCACGGTCCGATGCTGACGGACCGGGTCGCGCTCAATGTGTTTGCACCCAACACTACCATGGAGATCCTGGATTTGATCATGCTGGTGGTGCTGTCCTTATTGCTTTTAAGCAATGCCTGGCGAATGTCCAGGGCCGTGATGGGAAACCCCGGCGGTCGCATCCTGAACGGCGGCAGGATATTCGGTATCCCGGCGCGGACGTATTTAGGCGAAGCCAAAGAGTTTATCGTGCAGTTTTTTACCCAGAAACGATTCGATACCTGCGGCACCCGCTCCCAGCGGACCCAGTGGGTGATCCATTTGCTGATCATGACCGGCTACTCGATCGTCTTTTTACTTGTCGTCGCAGGGATCCGGTGGTTTCAGCGCGATGAAATTTATGCCCTCTGGCATCCGGTGCGCCTGCTGGGTTATTACGCCACCTTTGCGATTTTATACGGTGTCTCCTATGCCATCATCGGACGGTTAAAAAAAAGCAAAAGTGTTTATCAGCACACCCACTCAACGGATTGGGCCTTTCTGATACTTTTGTGGCTGACCACTTTTTCCGGGATATTAATCCACGCAGCCCGGCTGCTGGAGCTGCCGCTGACAACCTATTATCTGTATGTGATTCATTTGATGATTGCGGTTCCCATGCTGGTGATTGAAGTTCCATTCGCCAAGTGGACGCATCAGCTCTATCGTCCCTTGATCCTATACCTGATGAAAGTCAAGGCGCGTGCTGTTAATTGAACTTAAAACACTAAATTCGGTTTATATGAAAGGAGCAAACATGGCAGAAGCAAAAGAAGAAAAAATACTTTATATCGCAACCTGCGCCGGGGATGATCCGGAAAAAGCCGCCATGCCGTTTGTGATGGCCAATGCCGCGTTGGCCATGGATATCAAGGCTACCGTTGTGCTGCAGGGAAACGGTGTTTATCTGGCCCAGCAAGGATATGTGGATACGTTGCTTCCCGCCGGGGGCTTTCCGACAGTTAAAGAGTTGCGGGCAAGTTTCTTGGAGCTGGGTGGCGAGTTGAAAGTCTGTGTGCCCTGCCTCAAGGCGCGCAATATCGATGAGGCCGATTTGGTGGAAGGTTCTCAGACCACGGCTGCCGGGGCTTTAAACTTGGAAGCCATCGAGGCCAGTGCCGTCATGGTATATTAAAGCCGGGTAAATACATTACGGAGTGTTGGAGTATTAGAGTACTGGAGTAATGGATATCTTTTTACAACGCTCAAAAACTCCATCACTCCAGTACTCCACGATAGCAAGACTAAAGTACTTTAGGCATCCTGAATTTACCTTTTTATAGGTTATAGTCCCGAAATATACTTTTATAAGGTGAGGTAAAAATGCAACCCGTCACCAATTTCCCGTTACCCAATCGTATTACCGATCTGGTAGCACTAAAAAATCAGGGCCTTGAAGTCGTCTGCAATCCGACCTTTGAAATTTTGCCGGTCGACTTCACGCAGCGCGATAATAAGTTTCAGGCCTTTATTTTTCTCTGCCGTTTTAAAGGCCGGGTCGCCGGACAGCAATACATGTTCAGAAAATGCTATGCGCGCGGCTGTCCGCATAATCTGTGTCCCCATGTATCACAGGCGGTAATGATTGCCAATCGATACCTGCAAAGAGATTATAAAAAGCTGGAGGATGTCGACGTTCAGGTCGATAAGCGCCTGTTCACGTTAGAGGATATGGTCGTCAAATTCGATGAAATGAAGGAAACACATGGCCCCCTCCTAACGATCCATGACTATATCAATATCGCCAGGGAAGGCAATCAGGTCGCGGTGAAGGCAACCTTGGAATTTGTTATCGGAGTTGAGCACTTTGCCAATTATAAAAACCAGCAGGTTTTTCTGATGATCGATTTTGCCATCACCACCCTGGGCAAAATCCACCATTATGAACGCTGCCTGGCCTGTTATGAGGCGGATCGGGCAAGGCAGGAAAAAGCGCCGAAAATCGATATCGCCAATGAGCGCTTGAAACTCCTGTATGCTGAATTCGACCAGGCCTCGATCCAGTACGAAAGGCGATTTTTTACATAAGAGCGCGGCCTTCGGCCGAAAGGCCCCTCGCCGCAGGCGAAAAATTCCTGATAATCCTGTAAATCCTGTCTAAATGAAAATAATTAAAACCGAATCCATTCCACTGTGCCATTTTGATGTTTCATACGAGAGAATAGTCAGACTTCCGGCCGATCTGAGACGGATTCTTAATTTTAAAGTGAGGGCAACAATGTATGCATTGATCTATGATGAGTTTGACCCATCCAAGCGTGAAAAAAAAGTGATTTCGGTCCACAAGAGCAGAGAGACTGCCGAAAAGACCTTAAAAAAAAGACAGCGCACGCTGGGTAAAAAAGTTTGGGAGTGCAACACCCGGATCGTCTGGGTTCACCAGCCGGTTCAGGCCGGCGATACCATTACGCCGAGCGCTTTTGAAACCTGGGCGCCGGGTGAAGCAATCCCCGCGGGAGATCGGGTTCCGGATGGGGATTGACGGAGATTGACGAAGTCCCTCGGTGGTTTTCGGTTGCGCTTGACAAAACATCTCTGTCTACCACCATATATACCGCGCTATCCTTGAATCAATCATTTTATGGAAACAACCGGGCAGGGGGCATTTAAAATCACGTATTGAGTATTATTGGCGCCTACCATGGAAGTCACCACATGGACTTTGGCACCTAAAATGCCATGGCATGGTCTTTCGACAATTCCAACGCAGCGTTGGCTGAATTGGATCGGTCATAGCCGACTAATATTTTCATTAAGACCTCCTGTTAATCTCAAATAAATTGTCTATTTTATCGTTATTACAGGGCATGGGGCATGTAAAACTACATACTGAGCGGTGGAGCCGAGCAATAATTTTCCAACTTTCGATCTTTTTCTGGCACCGATAATAATTTCATCAACTTCTACTATCTCCGCAAACCAGATAATATTTTTGCCGGTTGAATTCGAGCTCACCACAAGGCGCGTCTCATAGCTGGTTTTATTTCCATTAAGCTGATGGCGTATCTCCCGTTCTAATTCTTCTTCAGCCGCTTGAATTACACTATGATCCAGTGGATGGGTACGGGTTACCGACTTGACTACCTTAATTTTTCCGCCAAACGATTTTAGGTGTTTTTGAGCCAGTTTCAAAGCATCCTTGGCTTCAACTGATCCGTCATAGGCTACCATAATGTTCATTTTGCCCTCCTTGTTTAAAATTGACAAACGCGTTATGAATCGATTTTTATTTTATGGCGCTCTTGGTTTGCAGTTCGGCCTTTAGAGCAGCTTGTGGGTTAGTGATCGACCAGTCAACAGCGGCATCAAACAATGACCACCCTTCAGTTGTAAAGGAATTTGCCGTGTCTCTGAAGAGAAAAAGACCGATCGGTTTGTCAGGGGCAACCAGCCCCGGCATTTCAACGCCGGCGTCATAGGCAAAAATGGTACATTTTCTCATATATTTTATTTCGAATATTAAAAATGGGTTTTACCTCCTTTTTATTTTTCCCGGTAATCCGGAAAAAACAGGTCTATTGGGTTTGTGGGAGCGGTTTTCAGCCGCGATCGTTTGAATTCGCGGCTGGAAGCCGCTCCCACTGGTGTCTTTTTTGTTACTTGAGCTTACCGGATAAGCGCATTATTTTTTTTATCAGCTGTTTAGCTATAAGAATGTGTCCCTGAGCGTCAATGATCATTCCGGTGCCTTGACCCACTAATTCATCACTGAATTTGCGCCGCAGCTTGTCAACATCAAAATGACGTAGAAATACGGAATCAGACGTAAATGAAGGCAACGGTTCAACAGTTTCTTCCCGATCGATAACTTCAATATACACGGTTGCCGGGATGGTTTTATCTCCCACTGTGTTTAAATTGATATAGCCAGTTGGCTGATTGACATCCTGGGGTCCACAGCCGAAAAAAAATACTGAAAAAAGCAATATTGCAAAGATGACCGGCAAATAAGACTTAATCGAACCTCTAACCGAAATACTATTTTTAGTTAGAAATCGCATTGGCAGAACCTTTTAAATGCTCACCCCGATAGGTCGGGATGGCTTATGAATTGAGTTAAAGTGTTTCCTAACTCTTTCCGCCAATCAACGGCACCCATTTTCCAGTCCTTTTTTTATAATTCCGATACTCTGCCTGGAATCGATCCTCCAACAACTTTTCTTCATAGTCGGCGATGTGATCATAAAAAATGAAGATCACCACCACCATCACGAGGGAGATAAGCGATGCCGTGGATACCGCCAATCCGAGGTAAAACATCATGCTCCCTAAATACAGGGGATGCCTCACATAGCGGAAGGCGCCGGTTGATACCACACCTTGCGGGCGCTGCTCATGGTTGACAACGCCATGGCCCGCACTAATACAATAAACCGCTGTTGCCAGTATCAGCACCAAAATGATCAGCCGAATATAAAGTGACACATAGCCGGACAGAAAGGTCGATAGTTGTAAAATAAACGAATCCAGCAGCCAGATGAGTAGAAAGAAAACAAGCAATATCAACTGACCACGGTCTCCAAAAGGATGCTCACCGTTTTTTTTCTGCATTTTGCCCCCTTTTATTTACTTTACGGCAACCACCGGGCAGGGAGCATTTAATATTACGTACTGGGCGGTAGAGCCGGATACAAGTTTTCCGACTTTCGATCTTTTCCGGATCCCGATAAAAATCTCATCGGCTTCATTTTGCTCGGCATACTGCACCAATCCCTCACCTAAATCTTGACCTGATATCACCAGATGGGTTTCATAAGGGATCTTTTCTGAGTTCAAGATAGAGTGCGCCTCGCCTTCGAGTTTTTCCTCAGCTTTTCTGATATCTTCATATTTCAGATTATGGTTTTGGGCCATGCAGTTGACGACATCAACTTTGGCCCCCATTAACTTTGCGCGTATCTTTGCCAGTTCAAGAGCCTCCCGGGCGGCATTGGTTCCATTATACCCGACTAGTATTTTCATTTTAGCCTCCAAATATTTTCTAGTTTTTATTTCTGTGCATTTTGCATGCCTAAAATTATCGCCACTAAGGCACAAAGACGCGAAGAGGTTCATAAACCCGAGGCTTCCCTTTGTGTCTTGGTGCCTTTGTAGCAGTTTATTCTCAGCCTCCAACGGATCCGGATTAGAGTTAATCATTGGGTAAATCGATATCGATCTCCTCTTTAGGTAAGGGAATAATAAAGACCGGCTTTCTGGTGCGACGCAGGACCCTTTTGGCAGTGCTCCCTAAAAAGGTATTCGCAATGATCCCTTTACTGTGGGTTCCCATGATGATTTCATCACAGTTCAGCTCTTGCGCCTTGCTAAGAATTACCTCGGCCGGATAGCCTTCACATACTTCAATGGATACTGCTGGAATCCACAAATGGTAAATTTCTGCCATTATTAGAGCACATTACATGCCAAGATACAGTAACCTTTAGAAACAATGTGATTTTAGCAGGTTAGAAAATTTTGGGGTTGGTAGGAAATCGGGCGGATAATTATTATTAGAAAAATTCAGAACTAAATTTCGCAAGATTTCTAAATTCAATATTACCTAATCTAAGTCAGATAGACCGATATCGGCTTCCTCTTTCGGCAAAGGAATAATAAAAACCGGTTTTCTCGTTCGGCGCAGGACCCTTTTAGACGTACTACCCAAAAAAGTATTTTGGATGAAGCCCTTTCCATGAGTTCCCATGACAATGGCATCGCAGTTTAATTCATCGGCCTTTCTTAAGATCATCTCCGCCGGAAAGCCCTGGCGCAATTCTATGGATTCAACTCTAGCGGCGCATTCCGGATCATTTTGTAATTCCTTTTCACAAAATGTCTTCAACTGCTTATATATAAGACCTTTCACGTATGCTGATCTTTCTTCTGCAAGCTTATTTTCCTGCCCCTCAAAAAGGTAGGCCTGGGTTATTGCCTTGATAGTCGGCGACAATGGCTCCAAGACGTGCAAGATGATGATGCCGGCATCGTGTTTCTTCGCAGAATTCATGGCATACCGTAACACATAGGCCGAATTGTCGGACAAATCCATCGCACAAAGAATTCTTTTAATCTGAGGTATCATTTGTTTCCTCCTCTTTTTCCGGTTCAAGTATTACTAAATGATCGTCGACAAAATCTATTTTTCTGATGACACCGTCTGAGTCGAACCTACATAGCTTTAACCTCATAGTGTCATTGGGGCCGCGTTCAAACTTTCTTTGTCTTTCAATGAAGTATGGGGCACATTGCCGTGCAAGCACACCGTAAAATGATTTTTCGGAAACGGTGCATCCAGGTTGTCGAATATGGCTTTAACCATCGATGGATTGAATTCCTCGGAGCTCAATCCATACCTCCCGCCTACAATTTTAGGCAGTTCACCGAACTCCAAAAATGATGCACAGACGTCTAAATAAAGTGGATCCCCTAAAGATCCAATTTCTCTGGTTCGGTCCAAAACAGCAATCCGTTTAACAGAGGCGGGAACCGCCGCGTAAAAGTGGTATGACGAAAAAGGCCGATATAAGCGGACCTTGATCAATCCCACCCTTTCTCCATCGGCCACCATCTGATTGACAGTTTCCTCGACAGTTTCACAAGACGAGGCCATAGAGATAATTATTTTTTCAGCTTTGGGATGACCGGCATAGTCAAACAGGCCGTAGTTCCGGCCGGTCAATTGGCCGATTTTTTTCATGTATTGACTCACTATCCTGGGAATCTTCTCATAGTAAAAAATCGCTTTTTCACGGTCATGAAAAAAATTTTTCGGGTTTTGAGCCGTGCCCTGTAATTCGCGACTTTCCGGGTTAAGGCCCCGTAGACGAAATTTTTCAACCGCACCCCGGTTGACCAGACTGGCCATGTCCGCATAGTCGATCACTTCAATTTTCTGATTCTGCTGCGAAATTGGCAACCCGTCAAAGTAATGCAGAAATGGAATGCTGCCTTCGATAGCAGCCAGATGCGCTGCCAGTCCCAAATCCATGACTTCCTGAATGGATGCAGAAGCCAGTATGGCAAAACCGATCTGTCGCACTGCCATGACATACTGATGGCCTCCAAAAACGGAAAGCGCCTGTCCGACCGCCGCACGCGCCATGACATGAAACACAGCCGGAAGCAATTCCGAGGCAATTTTGCACATATTGGGGATCATCATCAGCAGCGCCTCGGAAGCCGTGAATGTTGTGGATAGGGAGCCCGCCGTCAGGGAGCCGTAAACCGAGTCGACCGATTCGGCTTCGGATTGATGTTGCCGCACTGAGGACGTATGCCCGAAGATATTCAACCGTCCATTGGCGGCCCATTCATTGTACAATTCACCTATTCCAACCGAAAGTGCGATTGGAGAAATAGCCGCCACATCGCTCATGGCATAGGCCACATGGGCGGCGACTGTATTTCCGTCAATTGTTTTCATTGTTTTATCCATGGGAAAGCTCCTGTTTAACATTTCCTAAAGCATATAATATGCCATCAAAGATGAATAAAATTATTTTCCTATTATTTTAAATAGTTAACTAATAAGATGTCATATCACTGAATAATATTCGGGTGCAGTTTATCAATTTTTCGAAGTGGAATTTCGGAAAATTGCGAAATCAATGCGATACGTTAAAAGAGAAAACGAGATCTGCGGGAATCATGGGGAGGGGCAAAGCCTAACCGGGGTATACCAGCATGTGTTCGACGAAATCCGGATACTCGGGATGATCAATTAATTTGTTTTTTTGAGAAATGAGCGAAGTTCATTTTTCATACGGTGCAGGGCGGAACCGGTTTTTTCTTTGACAACATCTTTTGGGGATTCGTTAAGATAGTATACCGCCTTTTCAAAGTTGGCTTATAAATCATGAAATGAGAGATCTGTCTCCCCTTTCGGCAACGGGATGATCAAGACCGGTTTCCGGGTTCGGCCCAGGACCCTTTTTGACGTGCTTCCTAAAAAAGCATGGCTGATAAGACCTTTTCCATGGGTTCCCATGACAATTGCATCGCAGTTTAATTCATCCGCTTTTTTCAGAATTTCATCAGCTGGAAAGCCTTCACGTACTTCTATCGACTCCACCCGGTCGGCATATTTAATTTCACCGTCGAATTCTTTATCACACAATATTTTCAGCCGTTTCCGAATTCGATCGATGGTCTTAATGACTTTTTCATTATATTTCTTCTTGCGAATCTCTCCATCAAGGTAAAGCTCCAGCGCAAAGCGGTTGGTTGTCGTAATCAGCTCGAAGACATGCAAAATAAAAATGCCGGCATCGTGCTTTATCGCCGAGTCAATGGCATAGCACAGCGCATAGGCTGAGTTATCCGAGAGATCTGTTGCGTATAGAATTTTTTTAATATCGGGAATCATTTTTTATCCTTTCTGGTATGGTTTCTTCCAGGAGTTTCGATCTAATTCTTGATAATTAACTAATGCCAGATAAAAAGCCCCGACTGCCAACTCGGCACAGTGATAATTTTCTTCCTGCAATGTTTCCAGAAATTCGATAACATCCTCCGACGTAATATCCCAGGCTTCCTCAATTGCTTTGCCTTCTGATAGATAGGAGACCGTATTGGCGCAGGCATTGGTATTGATACAACCGTTGGTATCGAATGTTACTGTTTGAATGCAGCCGTTTTTAATACACAGAAACATTTCAACCGTATCGCCGCATTCTCCCGTTCGCTTGCCATATCCAGCCGGATGCTGCAATCTTTCGCGCCTGTCATGGCGAAATGCCATTTCAAGATAATTGATAGAATTATCCTGCCAGAAATCAAATTTATTCACGGACATATGTTCACCTGCTAAGAATTATTGAAATTTGTAATTTTCCTTAGAGCACATAACATGCCAGAAATTATTAGAATTCATAAGCTGAGTATATTCGGTTGGTTATTCAGAACTCAATCTGCATGCCGGCTAATCCGGTCTTAAATATTTGAAAAATTTCTAAGACATTCATCCAGAATTTCGAAAAAATTCTAAACAACACCCAACAAAAAAAAGAGGAAAAATATTCATGTCGCTGGGTGATGAGCAAACAACAGCCCTGGCCTTGGGCGTCCAAAGGCAGTTTGAAGCCGGGTCCGCCGCGGCGGATTTGAGTGATTAAGGCTCCGTTGGGGCTGCCGCTGCGATAATCTTGGCCATGATGGCATTAATAATGCAGTAGATTATATCAAGACTATATCAAGACTATATCAAGACCAGCCAAATCCGGCCTGGCTGTTGGATTAAAACCAGTCGTCCCGGGAGATAAATCAAGATAAAGGAAAACTGATCAATGGAACGATGCTGCAATTCCGGCAAGTACGGGAAGCGGCTGCCGCTGCCAACGTGGTTAAGGTCTCGCTGAGTGCCTGGGACCATCTATCCTACGGGCGGATGAACCGTCCCCATAAACAGTTGCAGTTTGATCAGCTTGTTGCCGGACAAAAAGACTTTCGGGCGCAATTCAAGGGACAGCTATGGATGGAGGTTTTCCTGCTGGCCGGGATGAACTCCATGCCGGCCGATGTCGCCAAGATCGCCGACCATGCCCAGGAGATCGGTCTGGATCATGCCAAGAGTATGGCGCTGCTTGTAAATTCCGGAATTCAGGATCCAATTCGAGCACAATAATTTAGCAATTAATCGCATATTTAAATTAATATGATCATATGACTAAAATATTTATTGACAACATAAATAACAATAGATATATTATGGTCAAATGATCATATCGGGAGGAATGATTCATGCCGCGTCCCAAAAAACCGAGATTTGTGTCGGGATATCCAACCCTGACAGCATTTATCCCCGAGGGCGTTCCAATAGCCGGTGAAGTTTATCTGTCCGTTGAGGAGCTCGAAGCCGTCAGGTTGAGCGATTTTGAAGGTCTGGATCAGGAAGCCGCCGCCAATTTAATGGAGGTATCTCGTCAAACCTACGGTAGAATTCTGGCCCGGGCCCGACAGTGTATATCCGATGCATTGATCACCGGCAAAGCGCTTAGAATTGAAGGCGGTGACTACGAATTTAGAGGCCGGGGCATGCGTCGTCGCCGAGGCGGCGGCCGGGGACCAGGCCGGAAATCAGGCAGAGGTGGCGGCCGGGGTCAGGGCATCGGACGAGGCTCGGGCCGGGGCAGGCAGTCTTAGCATATCTACTAATCAACTATTCAACTAATCAACTGAATTGAAGGGAGGTGAGCAATATGCCGCAAGGAGATAGAACAGGCCCCCAGGGCCAGGGCCCGCAAACGGGACGAGGCCAGGGAAAATGCAGCCCTAAAGGCGGAACCCCCGCATCACAGGGACAAGGTGGTATGGGAGCCGGCAGGGGTCAAGGCCGTGGATCAGGCAGGGGCACCGGCCGGGGTAAAGGTAGAGGCCGAGGCTCAGGACAGGGCCGCGGAAGGCAATCGTAGGCTCTTAACCAAGCAACCAGTCAACCATTTAACTGATCAACGACAATTAAAGGAGCTGATATCATGCCAGGATTTGACCAAACAGGACCCATGGGAGCCGGACCCATGACCGGCGGCGCCAGAGGCCGTTGCAACCCGGCCATGGCTGGAAATATTCCTGCTTATGCGGGCGGTTACGGCTATGGCCGCGGTCTGGGACTAAGGCGCGGTTTCAGAGGCGGATACGGACCCGGTGCGGGTCGCGGACGCGGTGGCGGCAGAGGATACGGTTGGGTTCCACCCGCTGCCGGCCCGGCCTATACACCGACCTATCCAATGGACGCAGCCAATGATATGGACATGCTAAAGGCTGATGCCGATTACCTGAAAAAATCATTGGAAGCGATCAACAAACGTATGGAGGAATTGGCAGACGACCCTGCCGATTGATCTTATTTGAGCCGCAGCAATGGGAGGCTGCATAGTTTTCAATTAATTAAGGGGTGGTCGCCGGACTGCCCCTTAATTCCAAAATTCGAATGTTATCTTAACCATTGGGTCCTGAACCGCATCAGGTTCCTTGCAGGGCTCATCTGCCTTTCCACGCCGGATCTCTTTTCTCCTGAAAAGCCGCGACGCTTTCCCGGGCGTCTTCGGTGCTGCAAAGTGCGGCGAAGAGTTCACCCAATCACAGGCAAAAACGAGATCGGCACCATTGAGCAAAGCGAATCCACATTGGAAATTCGACGTTGAATGTTCGATGCTTACAGTCCGCCTCTGGAGGATTCGACATTTTATACTTTTGCTGTTCAGGCCAGGCGAAGTTTCACACAAGGTGTCAGTGAGCCGTGGTGCTAAGTGCTGACACCTGAACACTGATCCGGCGGAAAATCTAAGAACTATCAACGTACGCGGCAACATAGATTTGGTATCGTACACCTTAGCCGACATGGAGCAGCCTGTTGCCGAAACAACAATTTTCATGAGAAACCTCCTACCCCTCACTTCGTCCTGTTAATGAATTTAACGCCCATTTTCATGGATACAAACCGTTACCAAACGTTACCATCTCCGTGTTTTTAACGCTACCACTCACCCTTCCAGCCTTACCTCAGCAATTCTTTTTTTTGACATCATTCTTTATAACTTTTTAAATTTTAATGTAATTTTAATTTCACAAGAATACATTAGCCGCTTTAAGCCTTGTAACAAACGATGGCATTAATTATGCATCTTATTACATGCAGGCCGGCCAAACCCGGCCTGCAAATTGGGTTATACTTAAATTGAGCGGTTCAGCCCGCCCGGGTGCAACATATAAGATCATATTACGGCCCATATAAGGAGGCGGATGATGAAAAATAGAATCTTCTTAATGTTGTCTGCTGTTGTATTTCTTTTTGTACCTGGTTTGTGCATGGCTGCGGAGGAGGAGCCACATCCGGAAATCACGTTGATAGATTATGACGGGAATGAAATAGCCCTGGACAGTAATGTCCCTTACAGCCCAAAGAACACCTGCGGGGAGTGTCATGATTATGATGCCATCACCAATGCGTACCATTTTCAACAGGGCCGGACCGATGCTGACGGAAATATCATTGTTGGTGATGATCTGGATTCAAAGAATCCCTGGCTTATCTCACGGGGTATGTACGGCAAGTGGTGACCGCCCTCTTCCGATTCCAGCCAGTTGGCCCGGAAGGTGAACATGCGGCGCTGTGACATTGACAAATCGTCCTTTCACTTTGTCAAAGCTTGCGGTGTCTGCCATCCCGGAGGTGGATCGGCGGAATACGACCGCAAGGGAAACCGCTACGATGAATTTGCCGGCGACCCTGAAAACGGTATTGTCGGCAATGCCGATAATTTTCTTGATGGTGATTACTATCAATCAAACTGGGGAAAAAGCGGGGTGCTTGAAGCTGACTGCCTGATTTGCCACCTCAAGGGCTATAACTGGAAAGCGCGGGCACTGGCGATAAGGGGCGGCTTTTTCTATGAGGCGCCCATGGTCGGCGCCGGATGGTTCAGGGGCCTTAAAAAAACGACCCCGTCCATCCCCTCGGAAAATCCAAGGGCCCTCTCATTTCACACCGACTACACCCAGACAAATATCGCCGATCCCGCTAACCTTGCTGAATTAATAACCAAAGAGGTTGCTGATGAGAATTGCTGGAATTGTCATGCCATGGCTGACGTTAAAAAGCGAGGCCGGACCTGGAAACCGGGAACAGATGTGCACAAGGCCAAGGGATTGACCTGTATCTATTGCCATCCGGCCGGCGAAGATCACGAGATTGCCAAAGGCGATATCCTGGTGGGTTCCGTACGGGATGATATTGACGGCCAAATGAATGCATGCATGAATTGTCATTTAAATGGCAAAGACAGCCAGGCCCCGCAACCGGATCATAAATTTCCCAACGTACACATTAAAAAAATGACCTGCGAGACCTGCCATATCCCGTATAAATATAAGGAAGCCACGGCAGTTATTGACAATGCCACAAGTGGCCAGACGATCACCTATTATACAACAGATTTTATATCCAATGATCCCCTGAATCCCAACAAGCCTTTATTAGACTGTCGGGAAAACAAATGGTGTCCCGCTTTTGTGAAATACAAAGGAAAAATCAAGCCGGTGGATCCGTTGCAGGCTATCTGGTGGGGGGATTGGGACCGAGCCTCGCATCGGGTCATCCCGATTATCCTGTGGCGAATCAGGGACCTTACAGGGGCTAATTTAAAAAACAAGTTTTCCATCACCAACCTTGCGATTCTGGAAGCGCTAAACGGATCAAAATCCGTCAACACCGCCGAAGAGATAAAGACTTATCTTAAGGCCATATCAAACGGCACTGACCGGTACGGCTGCCGTATCGCATATCATACGCCCGTGTTGGTAAAGGGTGGAGCGATCTATTACCTGGAGAATAACCAGTTAAACAAGGCCGATATGCCCACCCGGGACGGCGGCTTCAAATGCTGTGAGCCTTTTGACTTGAGCCACAATGTTGTCAGGGGCAAAGATGCCCTGGGCGCCGGGGGCTGTAAAGATTGTCACACCAAACCCTCCCCGTTTTTTAACCGCAAAGTTCTCCTGGATCCCTTTAACAGAGACGGCCGACCTGTCTACAAGCAGCAATGGGAGATACTCGGCTATTCAAAAAAAAGGATGAAAGAACTAACCAAAGAGCGGGTCATACCACCCGAGGCACAGAAAAATTAATGGATAATACCAAAAAGGGCGTTTTTATACATTCGCAGGAGCTTGAAAAATACAGCTACCCGCTTGATTCCATGTTTATCACGCAAAGAGCTGCAAAAACACGGGAACTTCTAATTCATTAGGCCTGCTGGAGAGCAAATGTGGCAGGGAACCAGCGCCTTTAACCGCAACAAAATCGGAGCTGAAAAAGTTTCACTCGGCCAAATACCTGGAAGCATTGCAATCGGCTGCCATTGGGAAAATTACGCCCGAAGCGAAGAGCATGGGCCTTGGAACACCCGATTGTCCAGTGTTTAAAGATATGTTCGACTATGCTTTTCAGGCTGGCGGGCCGCTACTGCTGACGAGAAAGGAGAATCTGTGATGGAGATGAAAGTTTTTTTCCAGGCGGGAAAAAGATAGATTCAACCTAACGATCATATCCGAGATCAGGAAAAATGGCTCGCAAAGGCCGAAAAAGAAGGCCTCATCGTAACTAACAAAACGTTACCAAACGTTACCATCTCCGTGTTAATAACGCTACTGCTCACCCTTCCATCCTTACTTCACCAGCTATATATGGAATCATTGCTGCATAAGCTATTAATTTTTATTATAATCTATAATTTCACAGGGACCCACCAGCACCTTTAAGTTTTGTATCAAACGATGGCACCAATCATGCATATAGCTTGAATTATATGATTTGGAATCATAGAGATATGGAGTGGTTAACAATTAAACATCAAATTTCAGGAGTGATTTATGCCGATTTTCGAATATCTATGTGATAGTTGCGGTCATTGCTTTGAACAGCTGATTTTCAAAAAAGACAACAAGAAAGTCAATTGTCCTGAGTGTGGTAAAACAAAAATTCGAAAGCTCATCAGCTGCGCCAGTATATTGGGTGATTCAGCTTTTGGCAAATGTGAATCCGGTTCGTCCTCGGGATCCTCGGGGTTTTCATGAGCCGGTTAGCCAAGATGCAGCGGTCTGCTGCTTAAAATTATGAGGAATGAGAAAGATTGAAGCCTGAAAAAATATCAAAACAACACAAGGAAGTATAGCAGTGTCTCAGTATCAAAAATCCACCCCTCAGGAAAAGCCTAAGAAACCAGGGCTGCTCAAGAGGTTCCTGAACTGGATTACTATAGGAGCGGAAAAATCGAATATGGGTAAAGCATCATGCCCGACCTGAAAGATCAAAAGATAGTGATCCTTCAGGTAGGAAGGTATGGGAAAGAAAAGTAAAAAAACAATGAAATGCGATCGTTGTAAATCGAATGTCCCTGAGGGTGATCAAAGGGCGCTTCATGGGCAGATCCTTTGCGAAGATTGCTACATGGATCTACTTTCTCCGCTGAGGGTATGTGACCCCTGGGCAGTTTATAGCGCCATGACATTTGTGAAGGGGGCCGCCGCAGATCTCAAACTGACCCCCGTTCAGCAAAAAATAGTTGATATTCTCCAGAACGAGGGACCTCAAGAACCGGAGAATTTATGTGAACGGTTAAAAATTAAAGAGACAAATCTTGAAAGAGATATTGCCGCCCTGCGCCACATGGAAAAAATAAGGGGTGAACTCAG
The DNA here is from genome assembly GCA_963710795.1 of uncultured delta proteobacterium. Classification (GTDB taxonomy): domain Bacteria; phylum Desulfobacterota; class Desulfobacteria; order Desulfobacterales; family JAFDCJ01; genus JAFDCJ01. The sequence continues at coordinate 312,426 of CAVQBT010000009.1, read as the reverse complement.
GGGCGGGAAGAAATTGATACGCCTGTGGTGACAGGTGGGTGATTACAAATAAACTAAAATGTATATCAGGGGGATTTCATGTGCTTGAGCACCGTATATATGAATTCGGGGAATGAACAAAAGGAAATTATGAAAGACATCGCTCGCATAGAGGCCGAGGGTCAGGGGTTTTGGCTCATCAATTTATTCGGCGAAAAGAAGTTCATCGAGGGCCATATCCAAACCGTCGACCTCTTGGACGGCCATCTTGTCATGCACAGATAAAAGAACTCGAATAGCCCCTTTCCTGACAGCAAGGCTCATCCTCGGCAACATTAAGGCTGCAGGCATGAAGGGATTGTATAGGGACTGAAGATCAATTAGACGCCAGTGCTTTTTGTAAATCTTCCGGGAAAAGACGGTTGCTGGGGACATCTCGAAGGAAGATCCGAAAAGAATCAGCGTGCTTCGGAGATGGCTATGAAGATTTTGAATGACTTAAATTTACCGCTAAATTTTGAAGCAGGTGTGCGGGACATCCGCCAGGGGATCTTTCACACCGGAAGAAGCTATGCGCGGCCCTGGAGCCGGCAATTTCGGCGGTTAAAACGAAAAATAATCATCTGTGCATATAGTAACCACCCATAAAGGCACTGACTTCGACGCACTGGCATCCATTGTTGCGGCAAATCTGCTGTACCCGGGCATTGTGACCGTTTTGCCCGGAAGCCTCAACCCGAATGTCCGGGCATTTGTGTCACTTCACAAAGATCTCATCGGTTTTTGCAGATCAGAGGACATCGATCAGGATCAGGTGGACAAACTGACCGTCGTCGATATCGACCGCTGGGACCGCCTGGATGGATTTGACCGTCTGAGGCAAAACCCGAATTTAGAAATTTCCCTGTTCGATCATCACGGCAATCAGGGAGATATCGATGCCTCGTGGCGCTGCCAGGAAGAGATGGGCGCCAATATTACCCTGATGATACGGTATTTAAAGGAGCGGAAAATTTCCATAACCCCCATTCAGGCCAGCCTTTTTCTGGCCGGCCTGTATGAAGATACGGGCAGTCTAACTTTTCTATCCACCAGGGCAGAGGACGCCCATGCCGCCGGGTATTTACTGGAAAACGGGGCCGATCTTCATATCATCGATGCATTTTTGAGTCCAACATACGGCCGCAAACAAAAAGACGTGTTGTTCCGCATGCTGCACAATTCTCCCAGAACATTAATGGATGGATGTGCCGTCAGCATCAAACGTTTAAGGGTAAATGGATATGTCAGCAATCTCTCCGTCGTCCTACAGATGTACCGGCAAATACTCAACGTGGACGCCGCCTTCGGTGTTTTTGAGCTGGATTCAAATCGCTGTCTGGTGATCGGCCGCAGTGTGGCGGAAGGCATCGACGTGGCGGCCATTATGCGGCACCTGGGGGGTGGCGGTCATGCCCAGGCCGGTTCAGCCATGTTGAAATCAGCAGCGCCTGCCGCTGTTGAGGCCTGGATCCGGGTGTTGATCGGTGAAAGCCATCAAACATCTGTGCAAATCAAGGATTTGATGTCTTTTCCCGTATTGACCCTGACCTCTGAAACCACCATGAATCAGGCCGCAAAAACGCTACGAAAAAAGGGCTACAAAGGTGCTCCTGTCCTGGATAACCAAAAGCTGGTCGGCATCCTTTCCCGTAGGGACTTCGCAAGAATAAAGAAAAAAAACCAATTGCAATCACCGGTTAAGGCGTTCATGAGCAGGGATATAATAACAATCCACCCTGGAGCAAGTCCGGGTCACGCGGCCCACTTGATGATCAAGCATGATATCGGGCGTCTTCCCGTAGTGGAGGAGGGTAAAATCGTCGGCATTTTCAGCCGCTCCGATGCTGTGGCGGATCTTTACGGCCTGTGCCTGCTGGGTGACAATCTTGCCACCGGTTGTGAGCAAAATCGGTTTTGCTTTAATTCGCCAGCCGATCCAAGGCCGGCAAAAGCGGCCGGCCCTGCATCCAAAAAATGAAGAATCAAAATTGCAGCACCAAAACGTTACCCAACGTTACCTTAAGCCTATATTAACGTTACCTCGCCTGGGCATCCAAGTGTTACCAACCTAAACCTCCAATTCCCCATAGCACCAATCAGTTTATTTTTAGTTAAATTTACAGGAACTTATGACTCAAACCGATCCTGAATCAAGCCTGTTTTCAGCCATGGCATCAATCCTGCATTTTGTTTGAGTTAGTGACCTTGAACGTCGTCGGTATTCGCGACGGATAGCTAAAATGCATTACCCTAAACGAATCTTCAACCCACAAAAAGGGGGATAAGAAAATGTTTAAAAAAATTCTGTTTGGCTCATGTTTAACGGAATACTGTGATCATATTTTTAACTATGCCCTGAATCTGGCCAAAGAAAACGATGCCAGACTCTGGATCTACCATGGTCTGGGCCGCCTGAATTTGAGCGAAGAAAAAGTAGTTGAAGCCATAAGCGGGGCGGAAGCGAAGGTGGAGGAAGCCTATGTTGATAAAATGAAAAAACAGGATTTTACCAACTATGCGATCAACGTGTCCGACGGAGATGTGGTCAGCGAAATTTCGAAACTGGCCAGAAATGCCGGAATCGACTTGATGGTCATGGGAACCTCGACCGCTGCGCCCCTTGCGGTGGGAGAAAGTGTCAATACAGGCCCTTTAGGTTCGACTGTGGCCGAAACCATTTTGTGGGCCCCCTGTCCCATCATCATCGTGCCACCGGCTCTTGTACCCGGTCTGGCACGCGGATAACCCGAAGGAGTACACTATGGCTGTACAAGTGCTAATTCGACGAAAAATTATGGAAATTGATGACCGCAAGTTTGATTCTCAGGTCTTGCAATCCGACAAACCGGTCCTGGTGGATTTATGGGCCCCCTGGTCAGGAAGGGTTTCTGGACACCTCCCATCTATTTTACACGACACCGGGACTGCATGAGGATATTCACGAGTTGGAAACACAGCTGGTCCAGCGCATCAAAAAGGCCAAAGAAAAGGCAGCCAAGGTGCTCGTCGTGTATGGCGGCAAGTTTTGTTATGTCAATGCCGATGAACCGACCCGCACCATGCCAAAAATCATTGAAGAGCAAGGGCCCCGGTGTTGCCGGAATCCATGCGACCCATTGCATGGATACGATCGCCGGCGAAGCCGAGCGCGAATTGATTGCCAAAGAAATAGCCGGGGGCGAAAAGGTCTGGTGGATGACCCCGGGCTGGATCCAATTTCGTCACAAGGTTTTTAAAGGCTGGGACCAAGGCCTGGCCAACGAAAACTTTCCCCGGCATACGGGTGGCGCGATCGTGCTCGACGGCATCGGCTATGTGGATCAATACATGGCCGAGCAGCCTGAAGAGTTTTTAGCATATTCGGACTGGATGGGAATTCCCATACAGGGTTACCCGGTGACGCTGGACCGTTTAAAATCACTGCTGTTGGAGCAAGCCAGGATACTCATCGGGAGCTAATTAGACGTCTTGGAATTTCTATAACTTCTATTAAAAAATAGTGTTTTTTGTGGCCACCCGCGTTGATAAGTCGAGCTTTCAGCAGGAAACAATGGAATGAAGTTGCGACCTATCCTTAGGTTACCTTAATGAAGACGGTTCAATAGCGTTAAAGAAAGGAGATAAAGGCTATGGTCGAAATAAAAAAAATATTGCTTCCATGTGATATTTGGCAGTGTAGCAGAAAATGTTGTCAAAAAATCACCTGTCCCCGTTCTTACTGTTAATCCTTACAGGCTTAAATAATCCGAGTGGCTGTGAAAAGGAGAGGGATGTGGCGCTTCTGTCTATCTTTAAGCACTCTTTAATGATCAGTTTTTTTGTATTCGTGATGATGCTTTTGGTAGACTTTGTCGATACAATCAGCAAAAAACGCATTTCTGACATTTTGAAAGGAGGCCGGTGGAGACAATACACCCTGGCCTCTTTTTTCGGTTCAACCCCCGGTTGCCTGGGTGCATTTATGAACGTGAGCCTTTATGTACACGGTTTGATCAGTTTCGGCGCTATGGTTGGTGGCATGATTGCTACATCCGGAGATGAAGCCTTTGTAATGCTTGTCCAGTTCCCCGGCACCGCTTTGGTTCTTTTCGGATTGTTATTCGTTGCGGGCATCATTTTTGCGTGGGTAAGCGACAAGGTTGTTAAAATTCTGGGAATTACACCTTGTGAATCTTGCCTTGGGGATATGATAGCGTGTGAGCGAGCCTTTAAATAGATTGTTAAATGGAAAAAGATGAAATGACAGCTATCAATTCTCAAGAGAACATACGGCAAATGGCTTCCCGATGGCTTACGCCTTCTCAGGATACCCATCCTTTAAGAATTCATACGGACACAACGGATTTTTTCCGTGTGGAATATGGTGATGTGGTTGTTTTAGGGGACAAACCCTATCTCGTTCGCCACAATGCCAAAGAGGGGAGGTTCGGGATTGACGATGATGTCAAATTTTGGGTGAAGAACGCCATTGACATAAAAAATGGAAATCGAAAGATCATCAAACTCGTATTTTTTGAAAAATTCAAGTCCCATATCGGAGGGATTGAGTTTGACTGTTTTCGCAGCCCAAAAAAAGAGGCACGAATTTTAGATCTGGTCGCTGGTCATAAAAATTTCATGCAGGGATTTGCTGTTAAAGATGAAAAAGGAAACATTGTGCGCGTTATTGATCTTATCCTTGGTCGACCGCTTTTTAAATTTATAGAAAGCTTGAATTTGAATCATCATCATTACTTTATGGAATTGTTTCCTGACATACTTGATCATTTTATGGAGTGCATCCGCGCAATCGAGTTTCTGCATAAAAACGGCGAAAAGCACGGTGACATCAGACGGGATCATATCTTTATTGACCGGGAAGAAAATCGGTATCGCTGGATTGATTTCGATTTTAACTATCGGCATCGGGAAAACATTTTCAGTTATGATCTTTTTGGGTTGGGAAACATTCTGATGTTTCTTGCTGGGAAAGGGGATGTGCTGCTGTTTGATTTAAAAAATCAAAACAGCCCCCATCTCGACATACTGAGAGATGAAGATTTAAACATTGTTTTCCATAATCGGGTGGCTAATTTGAAAAAAATATTTCCCTATATACCAGAATCGCTCAATCAAGTGTTGATGCATTTTTCAAAAGGAGCCAACTGGTTTTATGAAAACACAGCTCAATTGCTGTCCGATCTGGAAGAATTTAAGCACGCATCGGATATTTGATCGTCGCCGTGTTCCGGCGAAATTTTTCGCACTAACCCGAAAAATATGGAGGGGCACATGGGCAAAAGCGGTACAAAAGCTGAAAATGAGGAAAAAGTTTTTAATAAAAATATTTTAATTGCCGTGGATGAATCGCATAACGCACGCCGGGCTGTATCATACGTTGGACAGCTCCTGGGAGGCTTGGTGGGCTTCAAGGTTACTATTCTGCATGTAATTCCTGAACCTGAAGAAGACTACTTCCCTACATCTACCGAGAAAGAAAAATGGTTCACTCAATACGAGAAAAAAGTCGATGTTATGCTGAAAGATTATCGGCAGCTCCTGATCGAGAAAGGTTTTGCTTCTGAAAATGTATCAATCCGTTCAACTGTCCGCTACTGCCCCTCTATCGCGAAATGTATCCTGTCGGAACGTGATGAAACCGGATACAGCACCATCGTGCTCGGAAGGCAGGGGCTTTCACGGAGTGAGGAGTTTCTTTTTGGCAGTATCTCAAGTAAGATTGTCAACCATGCGCGCAAATGCACGATCTGGGTTGTTGAATAACATCAGACAGAGCGGATTTTATGACGATTCGAAATCTGTTTGTTAACGAAATGCCAATGGTTGGCCGAGAGAAAGCATTGGAAATTGCCGTGGAAGTACTATCGCCTGAGTTAAGAAACACAGCTTTTGAATTGGCTGCCGAAGTCGTTATTAACGGAAATACACTATCAGATCCAAAAACAAAAATTCTGGAAGAACTTGTGACAAAAATGTCCGTTGAAGCACAATTTGCAGCAACTGTTATTGAGCGACTCACCAATCCTACTTTGTCACATTGTGTTGCATTTTGATCGTGTATATGAGGAAAAGGACGGATTTAGGGAAATTACAAAAATTCCTTATGAACTGCTTAACTGTAAAAGCTGCCATGTGAAAAGTTGTGACACATGCCATCTATCAAAAAAACGCGCAAAATCGGTTTTTAAAAGAAAAAAACAAGGGTTAGGAATACATGTCTTCCCTGTCATGGCAGGGAGGGGTTGACCTTTAGATTTGATGGTGAGCAGAGCAATTTGGATTGGGTCTTTCTTAATAAAACTAAAGATGGCTGGGTACCGATCGCCACCACGGAGGAGCCCAAGGTACAATTTGCGGCTTACGGCACACCGTTGACGGCAAATCAATTTCGGAGTCTGACCGAGAAGGCCTCGCCGGAAGAAAAAAAATAGGTGTGCATATTATTTGAACAGTCTAATAAACTTAAAATCTCCATCATGGAAAAAAAGCTTGCCTTCGATCTATAATTCTTTACAATGGGGTTTATGACGACCGGTTGGTTTGTGTTTATAGACATGTGCGACGATGCTTTTCAGGCCGGCGGACTGCTGCTGACGAAAAAGGAGAATCTGTGATGGAGATGGAAGTTTTTTTTCCAGGCGGAAAAAAGGTAAATTCAACCTATAAGGGTTTTACGGTAAAAACGGATCAAGCTAAAAGCGAGGGCGGAGACGCCACGGCCCCGGAGCCCTATGACCTGTTTCTGGCCTCCATCGGCACCTGTGCCGGGGTTTATGTTGTTTATTTTTGCCAGGAGCGGGGCATCGATACCTCGCAAATTAAATTGACCCTGCAATTTGACCGCAACGAAACCAAACATCTGGTTGAAGCGGTTCGGATCCATATCGACCTGCCGCCGGGATTTCCGCAAAAATATAAATCCGCTGTAATTAAAACCGCCGAGCTTTGCACGGTTAAAAGGAATATCGCCGATCCGCCCCGATTTTCAATTAGCGCTGATATACGTAACTAACAAAACGTTACTAAACGTTACCATCTATAACTTGGATTATATGATTTTGAATCATAGAGATATGGAGTGCTTAACAATTAAAGATCAGAAGATAGTGATCCTTCAGGTAGGGAGGTATGGAAAAAAAGGTTGAGCGGTTCGGCCCGCCCTGGTGCGACATATAAGATCATATTACGGCCCGTGTCAGGTTCCCAAATATGAATCTGAATAATTGAGCAATGTAAATTCAGGTCTGGGCCAGGGGGTTCAACGTTCCGAAAAGAAGTTCATCGAGGGCAGTATTCAATCCGCTGATCTGCTGGACGGCCGCTTTGTGTTGGCCGGCAAAGGCAAGGCAGTTTGATCCTCGCCTGATACCACGATTCACTTCCGGCGCGGTTAATGCTTTAACCATGAAGGGATTATATGGGGACTGAAGATCAATTAGGCGCCAGTGCTTTTTGTAAATCTTCCGGGAAAAGACGGTTGCAGGGGACACCTCGAAGGAGGATCCGAAAAAAATCAGCGTGCTTCGGAGATGGCTATGAAGATTTTTGATGATTTAATTTTACCGCTAAATTTTGAACCAGGTGTGCGGGACATCCGCCAGGGGATCTTTCACACCGGAAGAAGCTATGCGCGGCCCTGGAGCCGGCAATTTCGGCGGTTAAAACGAAAAATGAAGAATCAAAATTGCAGCACCAAAACGTTACCCAACGTTACCTCAAGCCGAAGATAGCGTTACCTCGCCTGGGCATCCAAGTGTTACCAACCTAAACCTCCAATTCCCCATAGCACCAATCAGTTTTTTTTAGGTAAATTTACAGGAGCTTATGACTCAAACCGACCCTGAATCAAGCTTGTTTTCAGCCATGGCATCAATCCTGCATTTTGTTTGAGATAGTGACCTTGAACGTCGTCGGTATTCGCGACGGATAGCTAAAAGGCATTACCCTAAACCAATCTTCGACCCACCAAAAGGAGGACACGATGGCCGTACAAGTGCTGATTCGACGAAAAATTATGGATATTGATGACCGCACGTTTGGTCCTCAGGTGCTAAAATCCGACAAACCGGTGCTGGTAGATTTATGGGCCCCCTGGTGCGGCCCCTGCAATTCAATCGAACCGGTGGTTGAAAAACTGGCTGAAGCTTATGGCGACCAAATCCGTTTTGCCCGATGCAACGTGGACCATAATCCAAAGACTCCCGATAAATATGGAGTCAAAGGCATTCCCACGCTGATGTTCTTTAAGGGAGGCAAGCTGGTAGATAAGCTCACCGGGTTGGTACCGATGTCAGTGATTGAAGATGCCATAATGACATGCTTGTCAGGGAGGATTGAAAATGAATAATATATCGTTTGCAGACATCGCCATTGTATCCTGCGGAACGTTGAGCCTTGAACTCAATTATCTGAAAAAGGAAGGGTTTCTGGATACCCCCCATCTATTTTACGCGACACCGGGACTGCATGAGGATATTCATGAGTTGGAAGCGCAGCTGATTCAGCGAATCAACAAGGCCAAAGAGAAGGCAGCCAAGGTGCTCGTGGTGTATGGCGGCAAGTTTTGTTATGTCAATGCCGATGAACCGACCCGCACCATGCCAAAAATCATTGAAGAACAGGGTCCCGGTGTTGCCAGAATCCAGGCGACCCATTGCATGGACATGATCGCCGGCGAAGCCGAACGCGAATTGATTGCCAAGGAAATAGCCGGGGACGAAAAGGTCTGGTGGATGACACCGGGCTGGATTCAATTTCGTCACAATGTCTTCAAGGGATGGGACCAAGGCCTGGCCAACGAGAACTTCCCCCGGCATACGGGTGGCGCGATTGTGCTCGACGGCATCGGCTATGTGGATCAATACATGGCCGAGCAGCCCGAGGAATTCTTAGCGTATTCGGACTGGATGGGAATTCCCATACAGGGTTATCCGGTGACGCTGGACCGTTTAAAATCACTGCTGTTGGAGCAAGCCAGGATACTCATCGAGAGCTAATCAGTAAAGGAGGCAGATAAAATGCCGCGAGGAGACGGAACACGATCAAAGGGCCAGAGGCAGGCAAACGGTGGAGGAAAAGCAAAAGGTATGGGGCAAAGCAAAAGCCGTAGACAGGCGGGTAGTTCTGCGGCAGAGCCGGGCGGTTACTGCGTATGCCCAAGCTGCGGTGAAAAAAACAGCCCACCAAAGGGGAATTCCCTGCTATGGCCAGCAATGCCCCAAGTGCGGCAGCTCCATGACGCGAGAATAGGTTCTTGGGGGTCGGCTGATTTCAAAATTTGACCTTGGGTTTTGTGCAAAAATTCTTTGAAAAAGCCTATCTCACTCAGGAAGGCAATAGATGAAATTCCGCTGGAAACTGCTAATATTGCTGCTCTCCATTTCAATTATCCCGATTGTCGGCCTGCGAACTTTTGGCATCCACAATGTCCGCATTATGTCCAAGGCGCTTGTCGCTCAGGTGGAATTAAATCAGGAAAGAGAAGCCAGAAGTCGCTTGCGGACGCTGATGGAAGGGTATTCCAATACGCTGGATAAAATTCGCGATGAAGTCGAAATGGCGCTCGCCTTCCAAATGTTCGAGGTCAAACGCGGTGTCCTGCAAAATATCCGTGCGACAGAAAAAAACGGCAAACTGTCGCAAGAAAATAAAACTGACCAAACGTTTGATTTTGTCGATACTGCCCAGGATGATGCCGATACCCTGTCCTTGGATTATTCCAAACAGTGTTTTGCGGTACCGGTCGGCGCCAGTGTCGAAAATCCTGAAGTCTATCTTACCAGGTTGGCAGGGATGATTACCGGTCATCAGAAGGTTTCCGAGTATCTCGGCCAACTGGTCCTGTGGCAGTACATCGGTCTGGAGAACGGTATTTACAGCGCTTATCCCTGTAGTCGGAAATTTCCGGCCGCCTCTGATGCCCGATTACAAATCTGGTACCGATCCGCCCTGGAAGATAAATTAACGTCATGGTCCCGGCCCTACATTGATCCGGTCAGCGGCCGTAACGTGATGGCTGTCTCTTTGCCGCTGGAACAAGCTGATGAAAGCCTTCAGGGAGTGGTTAGCCTGGTGGTCCCGATGGACGGTTTGCTCGAACCGGCCTTGTTTATTTCCGAAATACCGCCGAATACCACAGCGCTTCTGGCCACCCTGGCTTCCGAACCGACAACCGATCAGGTCGGCCTAAAAATACTTAGCCGGACCCACCCATCGGCAGCAATGCCGCAGGCCCGGCCCCCTGATGCTGACAATCCGTGGCTGACCTCATCTGACACCCTTCAATTTAAATCGTTGCTTGGAGATATTGCCACCCGACAGCACCGTATTCGCCAAATGCCATACCATGGCCATATGAGCTACTGGCTCTATGGCCCTTTGCCGCATCAGGGAAGCGCCTATATTTTTATCGTACCCCGGGATGAGATACTCCAGCAAAACCATCAGGTGCTGAAATTCATAAAAAATCGCCTCGCACAGGTGGAAAATTACACCGCCGGATTTTTAATTTTTCTGGTTTTAGTGGGCACTGCTCTGGCGCTGACGTTTTCACGCACCGTAACCAGACCGTTGGAAGCGCTTTCCCAGGCCGTTCAAAAGCTCGGCCAGGGGGTTTTTGACGCTCGTGTGAGCATCAAATCCAAAGATGAATTCGGGGAAATGGGACAGGTTGTCAATCGGGTGGGGCCGCAGCTGAAAGAAGATTACCGAATGCGACGGTCGCTTGAAGTGGCCATGGAGGTCCAACAGAATCTTTTGCCGCACACACCTCCGGCGCTTCCAGGTCTGGACATCTACGGGATGACCCTTTTCTGCGACGAAACCGGCGGGGACTATTTTGATTACTTCTGTATCGATGAAGAGAATGAAAAAAAATTGTGCCTGGTGGTGGGAGATGTGGTCGGACATGGAATTCCGGCGGCCCTTTTGATGGCAACCGCCCGGGGATTTTTACGGTTGCGCGTGACGATGCCCGGAACGCTGGGTGACATCATAACCGATGTCAACCGGGAATTCGTAAAAGATGCTGAAGATTCAACGCACTTCATGACCCTGTTCCTGGCCCGGATTGACCGGGGTGAGAATCGCATGAGCTGGGTGCGGGCCGGTCATGATCCGGCCATCGTCTACGACCCTGACACCGATTCATTCAGCAGTCTGGATGACGGAAAGGGCATGGCGCTTGGCATTTCCAAAGATACGGTTTACACAGCATCATCCGGTGACATCAAACCCGGGCAAATCATTTTCCTGGGCACCGACGGCATCTGGGAAGCGCGCAACGTGGAAGGCGAAGTATTCGGCAAACAAAGGCTGCAGCAGGTCATCCACACCAATTCCAGAGAATCCGCCCGGACGATTGTGCTGTCGATCCTGGATGCGGTGCAAGAGTTTCGCGGCCAGGGAGAGCAGGAAGATGATCTGACTTTGGTGATTACCAAAGTAACTGAAGGACAGTAATATGAAAATATCTAATCACAGTATGTCAATGCTGATCATGCTCATAGTGGCGACCGGGTTGTTCAATGGCACAATCTGCGCTGCCGACGAAAATAGCATGCAGGGCTGGGGGATAAACGATCCCTACAATAAACACTACGATGTCAGCAGGTTCGAGAAATTAAAAGCCTGGGTGGTCGGTTTCAAGACCGAGGCTCCCATGCCGGGGATGTCGCCGGGCACCATTATGGTTGTAAAAACGGGAACCCAACTCATCGATGTCCATATTGGTCCGGCCTGGTTTGCAAAACCCGGCGATATCGGCGTCAAAAAAGGAGAGCGGATTAAAATAAAGGGTTGCCGCGCTGTAATTGACGAAAAAGAAGTGTTTATGGCCGCCAAGATAAAAAAAGGCAACGACTTTGAATTCAAGGTGCGTTTGACCAAAAACGGCCGGCCGTTTTGGACTATGACGCCCGAAGAGCTAATCCGGCAAAAGCCGGCTGCAGACAGGTAGCCGGGGGGGTGGGAGGGATCAATACTCATAAGCGCTAAGTTGCTATTGTGAGGAAAAAGTCAAAAAATTTAACATCGAAAGTCGAACGTCCAACATCGAATGTTGAATGAGAAAAAAGCAACGTTCGATGTTGGATGTTCAGTCTGCTCCATGTTGATTTTCATAATCAACCAATCAACCATTTAACTGATCAACGACAATTAAAGGAGCTGATATCAATTTTTTGAGTTTTAAACTGCCGCAAGAAGGACATTGCGGTTGATCAGATGAGACGTTTATCAGCAGTTCACTGACACGTCCACAATCCTCACAGTGATAATTTAGGATGGCTGTTCAAGAGGGATTTCCCACTTTTTCATGTACTTCCATACCGCCGTCCGGCTGACACCAAGTCGGCGGGCAACCTCGGCTTTGTTCCAGGAACTGGTTTCCAGCAGTTCCATCAGTTCTTCCTTTGACAGATCCCGGCCGATTCTGACATTTTTTGCGGCAGCGCCTGCCATTGCTCCCGGCGAGCATGCGTCTGCGGGCCGCCTAATTTCAAGTGGCAGATCCGATATTTCAATCTGGTCCCGGTTGCATAGAACGAAGGCATGCTCAATGGCATTTTCAAGCTCGCGAACATTTCCCGGCCAGGAGTGGTCCAGAAAAACACGCATGGCATACTGGGAGATTCCCGTAATGCTTTTGCCGGTTTTATGGTTTTGTCGATCGATGAAATGTCTCGTCAATAGCGGGATGTCATCTCGGCGCTTTCTGAGAGGCGGCAATACAATGGGAAAGACTTTCAGCCGGTAGTACAAATCATCTCGAAAAAACCCCTCCTGGACCCGGCGGTAAAGATCCCGGTTGGTGGCGGCCATGATCCGGATATCGACCTTGCGGGTTTTGGAATCACCCACGCGCTCGATTTCACGCTCCTGCAGCACCCGCAGCAGTTTCACCTGGATATACGGGCTGATTTCACCGATTTCGTCAAGGAATACCGTGCCGCCGTCGGCTTCCTCAAATCTTCCGAGGCGATTTTGGATGGCGCCGGTGAAGGCCCCTTTGACATGGCCGAAGAGTTCGCTTTCCAGCAGCGATTCGGTCAGGGCCGAACAATTGACCGCTATCAGCGGGTAGGTTTTGCGCGTGCTGCGCTGATGGATCGCGCCGGCGACCAATTCCTTGCCGGTTCCACTTTCGCCCATAATTAATATCGTCGCATCGCTGGCGGCGGCGGCATTGATGGCCGCAAACACCTTCTGCATTGCGTGGCTTTTGCCGATCAGGTTATCCAGTCGGTGCTTTTCGCCCAGCCGGATCAGGGCCTCCTCGGCTTCCTGACGGGCCGAAGAAATTTCACTAAGATCGGTGACGGTTTCAACCACACCGATAATTTGTTGATTTTCATCGTGCACCACTCTGGCGTTTTTGATGACCGGCACGGTATGCCCGTCCTTATGGGTGAGTAAACATTCTTTCGCCTCGGATTTGCCATCTTTAAGAATTTTGCAGCTGCGAATCCCGGAGGGACATTGTTTGCCGAAACACCGACTGCACTTTAAAATCTGACATGTCTTGCTCATGGCCTCAGCGGCTGGATACCCGCTGATACGTTCCATCGAACGATTCCAGGAAGTGATCCGTCCGCTGTTATCGAGGGTGAAAACACCATCGGCCATGGTATCGATGATCTGTTCAATAAAATGAATGTTCCAAATTTCGTGGGTTTTTGAGTTCACGACAATCTCCATTTGGCTTCGGTTTTAACGATAGCTGGCGGTGCCAGGTGTTACCGGGCGTTACCCCGAATATTAACCGGCGTTCATTGGCATGTCAACCTGGAACCGAGACAATTTAGACGCTACTAAACGTTACCGTTACTGAAAGTAACGTTACCCTATTTCATCATCGAACCCGCAGAGTTACCCCGGCCGGGGGTTCTTTCGTTCTCGCAAAATTATTTTTATTGCAATTTTAATAGGTTAGATTAACAGGTGGTTTTCGGCAGGTTAAAGTCATATCTTGGCATACATATTGAAGATGACTAGTATCGAAAGCGACTGGATGCGGACTGCAGAGCGATACCGGAATCACTTTATCTTCGAAGCTTTTGCGCAACCGGTAACAACCAACCAATAATCAAATTAAATAGAAAGGAGCGTATCATGAAAGCAAGAAACTGCTGCAATACCATGCAGGCCGAGCTGACGGCCTGGAAAGCCAATGTTTATGACATCGTTCGCAAGATGGAGGAACTGCCCGGTGGTCAAAAAGATAAGGTCCTGCCCAATATCGAGGATCTCCATATGCTGATTTCTGAGATGGATGATCGGATCGAATATATCCGGGATAACTGCACCCCCGAAACCGGTATTGACGATATCAGGTCCGAAAGGGAGGAATTCGATAAACATCTGTCAACCCTGCGCATCAAATCTGATGAGGCCATGCGGGGATTGGGCGCCGGTGATTTCGGTGGCTGAAAATGGACAGGCTTGCCCGAAGATCGATGGCAACAGGCAGCGGCGGAAACGCCGCTGCGTGTTATTGGACGCAATAATTGGAGGAATGAAGCGTCATGTCCGAACATATTCAGGAAGTCAATGAAGCCAATTTTGAGAATGTCGTTCTGCAGTCCGCTTTGCCGGTGCTGGTGGATTGCTATGCCCCCTGGTGTATGCCCTGCCGGGTCCAGCAGCCGATTCTGGAGAAGGTGGCCGACGAATTACAGGGCCAGGCGTTGATCGCCGCCCTCAATACGGAGGAGAATCGCGGCGAGGCCTATCGGTTGAATATACACAGTATCCCGACCCTGGTCATATTCAAAAATGGGGAGGAACGGCAGCGCTTTATCGGGCTCCAAAAAGCGGATTCATTAACCAAGGCGCTGAAAGAGGAACTCGGCTAACGGCAAAAATGCATTACCGGCCGGGAGAAGTCATTGGTAATGAATTTGCCTCAGCCCTTTTCCGGCTAGCCGACTTTGGAAAAACGGTAGGTCTTCTTTCCCTTTGTCAGAAGTTTGAACAAGCCCGTGTTCGTCACCCTTGTGCGGATTCATTCACCGAGCAGCTTCTTTCTACGATAACGAAAGGTATGATGGTTTATGTTCAACAGTTTGGCTGCTTTGCTTTCATTGCCTTTGGCAATTTGGAGTGCTTCTCTAATATAGTGCTTTTCAAAAGATTGAAGCTGCCCGTCAAGATCGAGGCCTTCAGCTGGAAGTGGCAAAAATCCAGCCGTTTTACTTATATCAGCATTGGCTTCATCGCGGGTCTGTGATTCTATTCCCAGATCCAGCGGCAAGAGATCGGGTCCCTTGCCAATCAGAACTGCTCTTTCCACGAGATTTTTTAATTCCCGCACATGACCTGTCCAGTTATGGGCTAACAGGACCGCTTCAGCTTCCGGGGAAATCCGCGCATATTTTTTGCCGAACTTTTGGCTGAATTCCGCTAAAAAATATTTTGTCAAGGGGATGATGTCGTCCGGACGCTCATTTAAAGACGGGGCTTTCACCTTGATCACGCCCAAACGAAAATACAGGTCTTTTCTAAACCGACCGTCCTCAATCATCTGGTCTATATTTTTATTAGTGGCAGAAACCACCCGGGTGTCGATATGCAATTTTTTGGTTCCGCCGACCCGGTAAAATTCACCGAGTTCCAGAAATCTCAGCAGCTTGGCCTGGGCTTCCAGACTCAGGTCACCGACTTCGTCCAGAAACAGCGTTCCGCCGGCGGCCTCTTCGATCAGCCCTTTTTTGCCGGCGGCCCCGGCCCCACTGAAGGCGCCCTTTTCATAGCCGAAAAGTTCACTCTCAATCAGGTCCTTGGGAATGGCGGCGCAATTCACGGTAGCAAACGGGGCTTTAAAATTAGGACTGTTATAGTGAATCGCACTGGCCAGCAATTCCTTGCCGGTCCCCGTTTCGCCCATGATCAGAACCGGGGTATCAGGGCTTTGGGCCACCATTTTGATAAAATCCATCACATCCTGGATGGCATTGCTTTCAGCGATAAAACAGGGGATATGCGCCTTTAAATGCTTTTCCTGCAGCATCCGAATCTCTTTTCTTAGTCGGATGGTCTCCAGGGCATTTCGAATGCTGACTTCCAATCCATCCATATACAGCGGTTTGACGACGTAATCGTAGGCTCCCAGTTTCATGGCCGAAATGACGGTGTCGACATCTTCATAAGCGGTGATCATAATAACCAGAATATCCGGGTAGACATCTTTAATGTGGCGCAGGGCATCGATCCCATTCATTCCCGGCAAACCGATATCGAGCAGAATCAAATCCGGCGGGTCCTTTTCTAATTGTCCGATAGCCGTCTCGGCCTCCGCAAAGGCCTGGATCCGGTAGTCATCCTCAAGGGCCATGGTCACCCCGTCCGTAATCGTTTTCTCGTCATCAATGATGTAGATTGAATATGGAATCATGGTCGCTTGGCTCCCTATTGTTGGGTATTTTAACCCGAAATTCAGCACCGCCCAGTTCACTGTCGGTGACGGTTAATGTTCCGCCATGATCCGTCACAATTCTGTGGCTGATACTGAGGCCGATGCCGGTGCCGTCCGATTTGGTGGTAAAGTATGGATCGAATATTTTATCCCGAGTAGCAGGATCGATGCCCGGCCCTGAATCGGCAACCGTAAAGATAATATCATCACCTGCCGCAAATGAACTCACGATGATTTTCTTGCCCGCTGCCATCGTTTTCATGGCGCTGGCCGCATTATTCAGCAAATTCAGAACCATCTCCTCAATAAGGGCCGGGTCGGCATGACACGGGGGCAAATTCTCAGCCAGGGCTTTTTCAAGTACAATCCCGCTTTTGCGCATGGTGACGGCGCTTAAGTTTATGGCTTCCATAAGCGGCCGATTCAGATCCGTTATAGCCAATTTAGGCTCGCCGGGTTTGGCAAAATCCATAACCCGGCGGATAACCGATTCAATTTTGTGGGAAGCCGATTGGATCTGATCCAAAATTTGTTTAACTTTTTCCTCGCTCCCATTTTTATGATGCAGCTTTTTGAGGTTGTTCAGGTATATGTTGACCCCCGAAAGCGGATTTCGGATTTCATGCGCCATACCGGCCGCGATGCGACCCAGCGACGCCATTTTGTCCTGAACGGTTAGAAGATGTTCCAACTCCTTGGCTTGGGTCATATCAATCATATTGACCAGGATCGCTTCTTTGCCTCGATACTCGGTTAATAAAGCCCGGCAGTAAACCCATTTCAAGTCTTTGCTGCCTTTTTTGTCGCCTGCAGCATAAAATCGAAATTCCGCCTCAAGCGTTTGAATCTCTCCCCGGTCTATCTTTTGGCTCAATCGTCTAACCTTTTCAAGATCATCGGAATGGATTTTTTCAAAATCAGCCAGCAGATAGGAACGCGGTAAAGGACCCAGAAGTCGCTCCTGCTCCTGATTCTGATAGACCACTTGGTTATTCTGAACAATGGATATTCCGGTGAGGGAATTTTCTACTAAATCGCGAAATCTTTTTTCACTTTCCTCCAGTGCTTTTTGGGCCAGCTTTTGCTTGGTGACATCTTGATAAACGGTGACGATTTCTCCTGATGACAGCTTGTAGACATAGCTTTCCCGCCAGCTGGGGGGAGTCCGATGATCCTGGTAGACACCGCCGGAAAAATATTCCGGCTGGCCGGTTTTCCAAACGCGCTGGATGACCTCAAACAGCCCAAGAGCCTTAACGCCCGGCAGCACATCGGAAACCCGCCGACCGACTACTTTATCGCGGTCGATATGATCAATTTTCTCGCCCATACGGTTAAAATTTTTGATTTCAAAATCTTCCCCGCCGTCGACGGCTTCATAAACGGCAACCCCGCTGTGCATATTTAACATCAGTTCGCGAAATCTTTCTTCGCTCTTCAGCACCTCTTCCTGGGCCCATCGGCGCTCAATAATTCTTCCCACGCGCTCAGCGATGGCATCGAGCAGGACCCGCTCTTCTTTTTGAAATGGCCCTTCATCGCTGTCGGGCCGCGCTTCCAGGTAACCGACCGCCAAATAGCCGCTCGGCACGCCGTGCACAACGATATCGCTGACCTGCTGCCAGATTGTTTCCTGATAATTTTGTGTTTTCAATTCGGTGCCATTTAAATTAATCTTGGCGCAGGTAATATCCGGGTGCTGCCAGGCGGGCGGGATAATTTCGGCGATCCCCTGGAGTGTTTCCTCAAGGGAAAGCGTTTTTGTCTCTACCAGACGGGAAATCTCAAAAAGACAATTTAACTCCTTGACCCGTTCATCAATCTCCCACATACTCTGTTGCAGTACTTTTTCAACCTTGCGGCGTTCTTTTATTTCGCGATTTAAATCATCCCGTGAGGCGGTGACGATCTTCAATTTTTCCGCCATTTGGTCGAATGCGGTTCCAAGTTGGCCGATTTCATCTTTCGAATCAGTCCCGACTTTATGATCCAAATTGCCGCGGCCGATCTCCTCGGTTCCGGTTTGCAGCATCTGGATTGGATCCGTGATGGATTTTGCGACCAGCAGGGCGATCAATATACTGAGTAAGACAACGGCAATAACCAGTATAAGTACGAAATTCCTGAGTTTGGCAGCGGGTTCGAAAGCCTCGCTGACGTCTATTTTGGCGACGATCCCCCAATCCAGCAGCGGCATGTATTGCCAGACGGCAATCACACTTTGGCCGCGATAATCGGTGAAGATCCCTTTGCCGGCCTGGCCTTTCAATGCGGCTTGAATGGGTCAAGCCCGGCTTTCGCCAAAAATGACTTTGCGCCTTAAGGCGGCATTTGGATCATGTCTCAGGGGGGTGAGAAGCAGGGCGGCATCACCTTCTCTTCTGGCGATAAAGGTCTCCCCGGTTCGACCCATGCCGGTCGAATCCTGAACCAGTTTAAAAATGGATGCCATGTCAATTTCTAAAACAATCACGCCCGCAAAATTACCGCCGAGATTGTGGACCGGGGCGGTAATATATACTGAAAATTGACCGTCCTGGCGTCTGCTTCTAAAAACGTCTGATAAATAAATTGAATTTTTGCCTTTATCAAAGGCCTTCTGCCAAAGTGCGGGCTGAAGCCGGTTGATTTCTTCCAAAGTCGAAAATCGATTCAGCGCATATACGATTTTTCCCTTCGGATTTGCCAGCATAACATTCTTATAATCATAAACCGATGGGTACATCTTTAAAGTTCTGTCTAGTTCGTCCCGAATCGCGGCATAATCCGGACTGGAAAAATCACCGGAAAATTCGGCGAGCAAAGATGCATATTTTTTTATATTGGGCCTTAGTTGAGCGATTCTAATATGACTTTTCTGCTCGTTGAAAAATTCTTCGATCTTTTTCGCTTTTAGATCCGCAATACTTTTCAACCCATCCATCCGCAGATTCTGCAGTGTCGTTTTAGCACTGTAATACCCCAGCATCCCGATAAAAATCATTGGAAGGATGGCAACTGCGATGATGATTAAAATCAGCTTTTTTCTTAAGGTCATTACCCCTTACCTCGCAGGTCTATTTTAACATTCCAATCCCGCCAAACGGTATTTGTTCTTTAGCAAAAATTCGAAATTTTGTGAAATAAATTTCGAAATTTTGCGAAATTTTAAATCAGATTAACTCGGCCGAAAATCAAAAATCAGGATAACCCGTTGATTTAAATTGATTCTAACTAATATCCGCCTTCTGGCATGCTCCATGCTATATTTTTATTAATGAAAGAATTGTACCATCTTGGCTTTAAAATTTTTAAAAACTATAGCGATCGGTCGTATAAAAATACTTGAATATGGGGAGGAATAATGGCTGAAGACGTCATCGAACTGGGTGGGGCGAACAAAAGCCGATTCATGGACAAGGTCATGCAGATTTTGCCTGAAGGCGGCAATTTGAACCTATGTCTAACCTGCGGAGCCTGTTCTTCAGGATGCCCGGCCACCGGTCTCGGCGGACTGGATCCCCGCAAGTTCCTGCGCATGGCGGCCCTGGGCCTCGATGAAGAAATTTTGAAATCCGACTGGGTGTGGATGTGCACGATGTGCCAACGGTGCATCTATGTCTGTCCGATGAAGATCGACATCCCCCAGCTGGTTTACCAGGCGCGGGCCAGCTGGCCCAGAGAAAAACGCCCCAAAGGAATTCTCGGCTCATGCGATATGGCACTTAGAAATGACAGCTGCAGTGCCATGGGCGCGTCGCCGGAAGATTTCACATTCGTGGTGGAGGATGTTCTAGCAGAGTACCGCGAAGCCCAGCCCGAATT
Source organism: uncultured delta proteobacterium (assembly GCA_963710795.1). GTDB lineage: Bacteria > Desulfobacterota > Desulfobacteria > Desulfobacterales > JAFDCJ01 > JAFDCJ01. The sequence goes on along the minus strand of CAVQBT010000009.1, from coordinate 292,190 downwards.
TGCCGCGATGCAGGCGCCGATCGACAAACAGGGCGCCTATTTCTTTTTAAACCAGAATTCCCGGGAGCCGGTCACCGAGCCCGATGAGATGGTGCCGTTATGGAAGATCCTGCACTTAGTCGGCGCCGACTGGACATACGGCAGCAAAGGCTGGGGCGGAGAGAATTACTGCATGTTCCTGGCCGACAACGAGGCCTGGGAACACATCGTCCGCACCACGGCCAAGCAGGCGGATGATCTCGGGTGTCAGGTTTTTCTCAACACCGAGTGAGGGCACGTGACCTTCTCAGTCCTGGCAGGACTGAAAAAATTCAACGTGACCCATAATTTTGAAGTCAAAAACATCTATGAATACTACGCCCAATGGATCCGGCAGGGAAAACTCAACGTTAACTCGGATTGGAACAAAGATTTGAAAATCAAGTTTACGGTCCAGGACCCGTGCCAGATCGTGCGCAAAAGTTTTGGCGACCCTATTGCCGAAGATCTTCGTTTTGTGGTAAAAACCGTCGTGGGGGAAGAAAATTTTGTCGACATGCAGCCCAACCGCTCCAACAACTATTGCTGCGGCGGCGGTGGTGGTTTTCTGCAGTCGGGCTACAAAGAGCAGCGCCTGGAATTCGGCCGGTTGAAGAATATTCAAATTCAAGCCACCGGCGCCGATTACTGCATTGCCGGCTGTCACAACTGTCACGCGCAAATTCATGAACTCAGTGATCATTACGGCGCGGGCTATGGGGTGATCCATCTGTGGACCATTATCTGCCTGGCCCTGGGAATTCTCGGCGAAAATGAACGGGAATATTTGCTGCCTGAACATAAGGATCTGGCTTTGTATGGTGTCTAGCAGCAGTTTCAGAAACTATCTCACGTTTGAAGATTTATGGCCGATGCTCGATTTTGGATACTGGATACTCGATGAAAAATCGGAATTCCATCTCAATTAGAAGCAGGGTCGCCTTTCGAACAACCAACAGGTATTGTCCATGGCTGTCCAACCAATTTGGAAAATTGTCCTGATCGACGATGAAGAAGATATCCGGGAGGTAATGGCCATCGCGCTTCAGGACGCCGGCTATACGGTGGGTACCGCAGCCGACGGTATGGCAGGCCTCCTGCTTTGTGATGACATCTCGCCCCAGATTGTCATTACCGATATCCGCATGCCGGGTATCAACGGGCTCCAGGTATTGGAAACCCTTAAAAAGAAATACCCGGATATCGAAGTTATTGTGGCCACCGCGTTTGGTGAGATGGACCTTGCGATCCGGGCCCTCCAGTTGGACGCCTCGGACTTTATTACCAAACCGATCAGCGATGAGGCCCTGTATCTTGCATTGAAGCGGGCCAAGGAGCGCTTTACTTCCAAAAAACAACTCCAGGATTACACGGCCCTGCTCGAAAAGGAAAACGCTGAAACCAGCCAGGAGCTTTTAAAAAGCATCACCTTTCAAAGCAACCTCATTGAAAGCTCGATTGATGGTATCGTGGGCTGCGATGACAGCGATACCGTCGTTATTTATAACCACAACATGGAACAGTTGCTCGGCTATCCGAAGCAGGAAGTTCTCCATCAGATGACCTTCAAACAGTTCTTCTCTGCCAACGAGCTTGCGACCTTTAGGGATCAATTATCCGGCGAGGCCTACGGCGGTAAAGACCGGTTGTTTCTTTACGAAACCCATTTAATACAGATATCCGGCCGTGAAATCCCGGTTCAGGTTTCAGCCAGTCTGCTGTTTGACCAGGATCGTCAAAGCGGACTGGTGTGCTTTGTCAGGGATCTGCGCAAAATTCGCAAACTCGAACGGGAAATTTCCGATCAAGCCCGCATTCTCCACCAGGACAAAATGATGTCCCTGGGAAGATTGGCCGCCAGTGTGGTTCATGAAATAAACAACCCGTTGTCCGGAATTTTAAATTATCTTCGGCTGATGAGCCGCGTTTTACGTCAAGGTCCGCTGTCTGAAAATCGCAGAGAAAAGTTTCAACGCTATTTGGAGCTGGTAGAAAACGAAACCAATCGATGCTCCCAAATCGTCTCCGGCCTGCTCAGTTTTTCGCGGCAAGCGCCCCCCGCCTTCGGCCAGGTCCGGATCGACGAGCTATTAAGACGCTGTATCCTTTTAAGTCAGCATAAATTAGAGTTGAGCAATATCCGCCTTGAATCCAGTATACCTGCGAATTTACCGCCGGTTGAAGGTGATTTCAACCAACTTCAGCAATGTGTCATCAATCTTATTTTTAACGCCATCGACGCGATGCCGGACGGAGGGATTTTAAATTTAGCCAGCCGCCATGACAGCGATCGGGAAAGGGTAATTGTCATCGTGAAGGACTCGGGGCGCGGGATTCCCCATGATGATCTGCCGCATATCTTCGTACCATTTTACACCACCAAAAAAGAAGGTTATGGCGTGGGTCTCGGTCTTTCTACGGTCTACGGAATCATAGAGCGACATCAGGGCCACATTACGGCTGAAAGCCGCCCCGGAGAGGGGGCGGCCTTTATGATTGAACTGCCGTGTTTCGCCGCGTAATTGGTATGGGTTTGTGGTTTCTGCAAGGCCATCAAGATTTATGGAAACTGATATTATAAAACGCGGCCACAATATCTCGTGCGAACAGTGGCTGCACATCCTGGATGAAGTAAATATTGGTGCCTTCACGGTCGATGTCAATCGACATGTCTCCGCCATGAATTTCTGCGCCCAAGCTCTGATTGGGCAAAAAGATACCGAAGCCTTAGGCAAAAACTGTCGCGAGGTATTTGTGGGGGTTCCGTGTTTAGCCAAATGTCCCTTTAAAGCTCCCGGGGATCTGATTACCGATGAGCCGGTGATTCAGATTCAAGATGAAGATCAAGCCACCCATCTCGTGACCCGGATGGCCACTCCGGTATTCGGAGCCGATCAGCAAATCGTGGGGTGTATGACGATCCTGCAGGACCACTCTCCGATTGCCGACCTCATCGACCGCATTCACTATGAAGAACGCAGTTTAAAAATCATTCTTGACAATCTGGATGTCGGGATCTTCACGGTCGATAAAGGGGGGCGGATTACCTTTTTTAACACAGCGGCTGAAAAGATCTCCGGTTATAGCCGGCGCAAAATCCTGGGCGAACCGTGTTCAGCCATTTTTGGCGGAAATGAGGCTCAGGAAGTCTGTTCAATGCAGGAGACGATTGTTAGTGGCCAATCCCGCAGCAGCCGACAGGGCCAAATGGTGACGCGGGACGGGATGCCCATCCCCATTCGGGCCAATTACATGGCGCTTCGAAATGAAAAAGGAATGATCGTCGGCGGGTTGATGACCTTTCACGATCTGACCTTGGTGCAGCAACTCAAACAGGCCATGCGGGACCGCTACACGTTCCATGACATGATCGGCAAAAGCCCGGCCATGCAGAAAATATTCGAGATGATCAATGTGGTGACTGCCACGGACGCCACCATTTTAATTGAAGGTGCAACCGGAACGGGAAAAGACCTGCTGGCGAAAGTGATCCATTCCGCCAGCCGAAGGTTCGACAAACCATTTGTCAAAGTGAACTGTGCCGCGATTCCGGATACTTTACTCGAATCGGAAATTTTCGGCTATGTGAAAGGGGCGTTTACCGGGGCCGAACGCGATAAAATCGGACGTTTTCAAGAGGCTGACGGCGGAACCATTTTTTTAGATGAAATCGGAGATCTGCCGCTTGCCTTGCAGGCTAAACTGCTGCGGGTCCTGGAAGATATGGAATTTTATCGGTTGGGAAGTCGACACACGGTGAAAGTCAACGTCCGGATTATCTCCGCCTCGAATCGCAATATCGAGAAGCTCGTCGCAAAGCGGCTTTTCAGAGAAGATCTTTATTACCGCTTGAATCTATTTCGAATTGGACTTCCAGAGCTCAAAGACCGTAAAGTGGATCTTCCCATTCTGATCGGCCATATTTTGAGGCGCCTGAGCGCTGCCGGCGGCAACCGGCTGCCGGAAGTCTCCGAAAAAGTGATGGAGATTTTGCTGAACTATGACTATCCGGGCAATGTCCGCGAACTCGAAAATATTCTCGAACATGCGCTGATTATCTGCCAGGAAGATACGATCCAGCCGACGCATCTGCCTGAATATCTTCCGGCACGACCGGCCGCCGGCAAAGCGATTTCATTGGGTTCTGCCAATCCTGGTTTTCCGTTTGAGAATAAGGAACATGTCAAGCTGCTTGCCGCACTTCGAAAATTCGACTGGCATCGTCGAAAAACCGCCCGGGCATTGGGTATTGATCGCACCACCCTTTGGCGCAAGATGAAAAAATACGGACTGCTCGTCTGAATTGTACCCACCCATCTGATATTAATCCACAGATTTCGCAGAACTTGAAGCTGTTGCTTCCAAAGCCGAGTAAGATAACCATTGCTTCCCCCGCAGTCGGCCAGTATGAGCAGATAATCAGCCTCGGGGTATTTGACCGAACCGATCATTTGCCACCAGTTGCGGATGGAAGCCACGGCAAATTCGGCGGTGTCACGGCTTGTGCCCAGATTGACAAATCCCTCATTGCAGCAAAAATTTTAGAATTGCACATTAAAAAGACATCCAATGCCAGTACCCATAAAAAACCCAGATAGCCATATAAATCCAGACGATAATAAGCAAAGGAATACCATATTTGAGAAGATCTCCAACTGTTATAAGCCTTTCACCGGTATCCGGATCTTTACCAAGTGCATATGCGATCGCCAGACCCGGCCTGCCGATTATAAGACAATGGCCGAATGTAGACGCAAAGGCAGTAGCTAAACCTATTTGCCAAATATCAATGTTAGCCATAGAAGCCATGGGAAGCGTAATCGGAGCGACAACCGCGACCGAAGCTCCGGCACTCATGAAATTGGTAATTATCCCTGTAATAATACTGCATGAAATCAATAATCCCTCATTTTTCAGCATAAATTCGGGTAAAATGTTGAAAGCAGATGTAGCCAACCATAAACCGGCTCCGGTAATTCCTAAGGAAAAACCAATACCACAGGCAGCGGCATACATCCAAATCACACCCCAGGCAAGATTTTTACTGAGCGTATTCCATTTGATAATCCCGGTAATAAACATAAGGACAGTGCCCATAAGGATAGGCCCCCCCAGTTCTAATGTATGACCTGCAACTATCCATAAATAAAGAACAAGACAAATAATGGCCGCCATAATTCCTTCACGCAAGCTAAATTTACCTAATTTTTTAGCCTCTTCTTTAATAATCCTTGCAGGATTGATCTCCAATTTTATTTTTTTATTAAATATGACATAAAGGTATATTCCGGCGATAACGATCCCCATTGGGACCATAGGCATACCATATTTCATCCATTGTACATAACTCATCGGCTTACCATAATTTTCAAAAAAACCCATCATTAAGGCATTCCTGGCACCTGAAGAGGGTGCTCCCGATGCTCCCATGGCTGTCATATAAACAACCGTTAATATAAGGAAGACCGCTAAATTTAAATCTTTCTGCTTACCTGCTTCTTTAACAATACGTTTATATATTTTCATTAATACCGGCATCAAAAATGCTATCAGCATCTTGGCAGATATAAAGGCACTGGCATAAGCAATAAGAGTACCAAAAAGAAATAAAAAGCTGAGCCGTGATTTGGCCCGACCTAAAAATATTAATCCGATACGCCTATCCAGACCTGTCTCCTCAACGCCAATAGCCAGGGATAAAGCACCGATAATAAAGAAAACAGCATCCTGCATATAACTTTTAGCGATCAAACCCACAGGTAGTTCCTGGAATAGATACATCAAAGCCGCAAGAAGGAATGCCGTAGCGCCTATCGGAATAGCCGCTGTTGCCCACATGAAAGCAGCAATAACCAGAGTGGCTATTAGGTACTGCATTTTTTTAGCACAGTCCTCAACTGTCAGATTGGGATTATGGAACTTTTCCCTCAAATTATCCACTATCCTATATCCTTCTTTCATCTCCGAATACCCAGAAGGATTTGGTTTCTCCAACAGTTCAATCATACTCCGGGGGGTACCCATCTCGGCAATGACAGCAAACAAAATAAACCCTACAATTATCAGTAACGGCTTATGGTCCGGTTTCCCTTTTAACCATGTCCAGATAACAGGCAGATTTTTTTTTGGAATTAACCGCTTATTTTCTTTCATAATATTAATTCCCCAATTGAGTGAAAAAAGCTCATTAACTCGATTCATAAGCCACCGGCATCCGTTGAGGTTTAAGGTCCGTGATCCTTGATCTCCCGGAATCAACGGTCACGAACCTTTGCAATTCTCAGCGGCATCGCCGGTGGCTTATGAATGGAGTTATTGGATTCTTGTTATTCCTTAATGGTCGTCATTTCATATTCTACTATGAGCGAATTATCATTTATATTTTTTGGATTCCATCCTTTGGAAGACCTCGTTGAATACATCAGTCAACCGCAATATTCCGACGATATCCTTGTCTCTTGTTACAAGCAGCGATTGGTGATGTCCCATAATTAAATGGTGTATGGCATTTCCCAGGGAATCGTTTTCTTCCACATATTCGTCTGATCCGGGTGTGTACATAATATCTTTAACCCTCAAATCTGACGCAGTCATACACGCTTCTGTGAAGGATCTCTGATACATATCATAGCGGCCTATTATCGATTTAATGAATTCCACACTGAAACCGGCACGAGATATCGCACTAAAATCACCCATATCACGATATCTGGGCTCCAAAGCCTTTAGCACATCCAACTGGCTGATCTTACCAATGATCTTTTTATTTTTATCATATACTAAGATTGCTCTGTGAAGATATAGATAACATTCGCGATTGAAGTCCTTCTGGGCTTTCTCCAGCGCTTTAACTGCTTCATACAGCGAAGCATCATCGCGAACGGTGGCATATTCATCAAGCGTTATCATAAGGTCTTTGACAGTTATCTTTTGCATATTGAAACTCCTTATGGGATACGGTCATTGATTATAAAACAACTTATTAAAAAGATAAGACATTGATTTTTCGAAGAACGATATAGTGGAATCAGAATGGTATGTCAATAAACAATGGGTCACAATATATGGTGCTTAAAAAATGTGGCATGGCAGAAAGGGTTGTGAAGGTTGCAAAAAGAAGGGAGCAGATGTGATCACCTATTAAATTGATCGGAATTTCACTATTTTGGGTCGATTTTGGACGGACCCATCCCTTGAATCCCCCTCTGCTTGCCCCAAATTAAAAAATCCCAATAAAAAAAGAATTATTTGATCGTCTTGGAAATTATATCATTCCTTCTTGCCGGACAAACCCAGCCATGGCGAACCTCTGCATCCGGTTGCAAGTTCACAGTTGAGTGGATTCGGCTGGAATAATGCAACGTTGTAGTAATGTTGCACATCGTGTTGTGCAACACGGGTTATCTGCCTAAGAACTTATTTTAAATAATTTTTTAAGCATTCTCCCATCCAATATGTTGCAGACCTCACGGATTTTAGCTTGATCCAGGGCTCGATTTTGCGGGAGGGGGTATTTTTAATATTCCACGTGATTCCAGATAGATATTAAAAAATATGAATCAATGGCACAATCTATGCTTTATCAGCTTGACCGAAGGATGATGAAATGGCGCGATCTTTTCCGGTCAAAGCCAACACCCCATCTCGGAGGACCCTTTGTACTCGGAAGTCGAAAGAAAAAAAATATTGATCGTCGACGATGAATTGGATATGCGGATTTTCCTGTGCAATTTGCTGGGCAACTGTGGCTACCAACCCATCGATGCCGGTGATAAAGACGAGGGGATGCAGATGGCCGTCAGAGAGAAGCCGGCTCTGATCATCCTCGATGTAACGATGCCCAAGGAAAGCGGCATTCAAATGTATCGCGAGCTCAAAGCGCATGCAGACCTCAAGCATGTTCCGGTGATCATGGTGTCAGCCATCGATCAAAAAACATTTTCTTTTTATCAGAAATTTCAGAGAACGCCCTGGCATAAAGAATTTCCGTATCCGGGCGCCTATTTGGAGAAACCCCTGGAGGCCGAGGAACTCCTCGAGCTGGTCCGCACATTGACGAAAACCGATGACTGCCCTTTTGATGGTGAGGATGGGTGATTTTTTTCAGCGAATGGAGAAGGTAACCAGATGTCAATTCGAATAGGATTCTATATCTGTCACTGCGGAATCAACATTGCCTATAAGGTCCGGGTGCAAGAGGTGGCGGACTTTGCCCGGAAGCTGCCCAATGTGGTCGTGGCACGGGATTATAAGTTTATGTGCTCGGATCCGGGCCAGGAAATGATTGAAAAAGACATTAAGGAATTAGCTCTGAACCGGGTGGTGGTGGCATCCTGCTCGCCGCGACTTCACGAAAAGACCTTTCAGGGAGCCTGCCAGCGAGCCGGACTCAATCCGTACATGTTCCAGATGGCCTCGGTCCGGGAACAGGTTTCCTGGGTAACGACTGATGAAGATGCGGCCACACGCAAAGCCAAAACCCTGGCATCTGCTGCCATAAACCGGGTTAGCCACCATCATGAATTGCAAACCCGGCAAGTATCCGTCCACCCGGATACCCTGGTGGTGGGAGGTGGTATTGCGGGAATGCAGACGGCTTTGGACATCGGCAATTCGGATCATAAAGTCTATCTGGTGGAAAAGAGCACCACCATCGGCGGACATATGCTGCAATTTGACAAGACGTTCCCAACGCTTGACTGCGCGGCCTGTATCGGCACGCCCAAGATGGTTGAAGTCGCTCAGAATTCAAATATCCAATTGTTGTCTTACAGCGAAGTCAAAGCGGTGTCGGGATACATCGGCAATTTTACGGTTCAAATCCAGCGCAATCCCCGCTATGTGAAAGAAGGGATCTGCACCGGGTGCGGGGAATGCGTCACCGTTTGCCCGGTGGCAGTTCCGAGTCAATGGGATGAAAAACTCGCAGCCAGAAAAGCGATTTATAGATCATTTCCCCAGGCGGTTCCGATAACATTTTGCATCGATAAAAAAGATCGCGCGCCATGCGTTGTCACCTGTCCGGCCGGTATCAATGTCCAGGGATATGTACAGCTCATTGGCCAGGGTAAGTATCAGGAGGCGATTCAACTTATTATGGAGCGACTCCCGCTGCCGGGTGTACTGGGGCGGGTTTGCCCCCATCCTTGTGAAAGCGATTGTCGCAGAGCCGAGGTTGATAAGCCGATTGCCATCAGAAATCTGAAGCGCTTTGCAGCCGACCAGGTGGACCTGGATGACCTGCCGCTGCCGGAAATAAAAGATCGGCCGGAGAAGGTTGCCGTCGTCGGCTCCGGTCCCGCCGGTCTGACGGTGGCATACTATCTGCGACTGAAAGGTTTTCAGGTGACGATTTTTGAGGCCCTGGCTGAATTGGGCGGCATGCTCCGGGTGGGTATTCCGGATTACCGCCTACCGCCGAACATACTGGAAAAAGAAATCAATCATATTCTGCGCCTGGGTGTGGAAACCCGCACCAGGGTCCGGTTCGGAACTGATTTTACACTTCATGATATGAAAGAAGAGGGCTTTTCGGCTGTGTTTCTTGGGCTTGGGGCTCATAAATCAATTAATTTGAGAATACCCGGCGAACAGGATACCACTGGCGCTATCGATGCCGTACGTTTTTTAAGGGAGATTAATCTGGGTAAAAAAGCGTTGCCCGGAAAAAAAGTGGTGGTTATCGGCGGGGGAAATGTAGCAATAGATACGGCACGGGTGACCAAGCGTCTCGCGGCTCGAACCGTCACGGTGGTCTATCGTCGGTCGGAAAAAGAGATGCCGGCCTATGCCGAAGAAATAGCAGGTGCAAAAGAGGAAGGTATCGATTTTTTATTTCTCACAGCCCCGAATCGAATACTTGCCGAGAAAGGCAAAGTTACGGGATTTGAATGCCTCGAAACCAAGTTAGGCCCTGCGGATGACAGCGGGCGAAGACGGCCTCTGCCGGTGAAGGACTCAGAGTTTGTCATCGATTGTGATGTCGTTATTCCGGCCATCGGCCAGCAAATCGATAAATCGTGGGTGGAGAAAGAACCGGATTTGCTGCTAACCAAATGGGATACAATTCAAGTCCACTCCCATACCATGCAGACCAGCATCCCCCATGTGTTTGCTGCGGGAGATGCCGTTACCGGTCCGGCATCGGTTATAGAAGCTGTCGCAGCCGGCCATAAAGCCGTCGAAGCTATTCAACGCTTCATCGATAAAGAAGAGCTAGCGCGTTACGCTGAGGAGGTAGCTGCCCAGGAAGCACCGGGGCGAAGTTGGCAGGAGATCCCGGAAGATATTGCGCCGCAGGCGAGGGTTAGGTCTCAGCATCGGGACATCCAGGAAAGAATTGGGTCTTTCGAGGAAGTTGACTTGAACTTCTCAGAAGCTGAAGCCCAAAAGGAAAGCCAGCGGTGCTTAAACTGCGGAATTTGCAGCGAATGTATGGAATGTGTGAGGGTTTGCGAGCCCAACGCCATCGATCATAGCATGAAGCCCGAAGAAATTGAGGTGAAGGTCGGCAGCATTATTCTGGCGACCGGCTATGACACCTTCGATCCCTCCCGAATAAAGCAGTATGGATATGGAACATATCCCAATGTCTTCACCAGCCTTGAATTTGAGCGCCTCAGCAATGCCACCGGCCCTACCGGCGGTAAAATCCTTATCCGAGATGAAAAGGGTGAATTCACCCGGCTTCCGGAGAGTGTCGCCATCCTCCACTGCGTCGGCAGCCGGGATGTAAACTATCACGAATACTGCTCGCGCGTCTGCTGCATGTATGCCTTGAAGTACACGCATCTGATCAAGGAAAAGGTGGGGCACGATACAAAAATATACGACTTCTATATTGACCAGCGCTGCTTCGGCAAAGGCTACGAGGAGTTTTATCGTCGCTGCCAGGAGGAGGGCACCAACTTTATCAGAGGCAAAGTGGCTGAAATTACGGATCAAGCCAACGATCCTGAAGAGGCCGGTAAACTTATCGCCATTGCGGAAGATACGCTTTTAGGCGTGAAATTGCGCCTGCCGGTGGATATGGTAATCTTGTGCGTCGCCATGGAAGCTCGGCAGAATGCCGTTGAGGTCGGCAGAATTTTTGGTGTCAATTTGGGAGCCGATGGGTTTTTCCTGGAAGAGCATCCCAAACTGGGACCACTGAATACGGCCACCGACGGTGTCTTTCTGGCCGGAACCTGCCAATCGCCCAAGGATATTCCGGATGCGGTTGCCCAGGCCTCCGGGGCGGCAGCTAAGGCCCTATCCCTGGTCACTCGCGGCAGAGTCGAGGTGCCTTCAACCATTTCTTGGATTGATCCGGATATTTGCGCCGGTTGTCAGACCTGCATCGGACTTTGTCCATACAGCGCCATTGAGTTTGATGAACGCCACGCTGTATCGGTAGTTAATGAAGCGCTATGCAAGGGATGCGGCAGCTGTGCCGGATTTTGTCCCAGCGGGGCCGCTCAGGTTAGACATTTTAACCAAAAACAGATATTCGCCGAGTTTGAAGGGATTATGGATGCGTTGGACGCAGTGGGAATGTAGTTGATTTCGGATTTTGGATTTCCGATTGCGGGTTTAAAACAGATAAAATTCTTTAATTTTAGGCAAGCTATACATTTTTAGTGTAAAACGACTGCCACTTCTTCCAAGCACGGTCATAGAAGAAGCTTAGACCTTTATGGAGGCGTCCATGGAAAACTTTGAACCGACCATCATTGCCTTTGTTTGCAACTGGTGCACCTATACCGCCGCGGATCTGGCCGGGACTTCGCGATTGTCCTACCCTAAAAATGTTCGTTTGATTCGGGTAATGTGCACCGGCATGGTGGATCCCCAGTATATCATCAAGGCTTTTTTGGAAGGGGCCGACGGCGTTTTGGTCAGCGGCTGCCATCCCGGTGACTGCCATTATATCAACGGAAATTTTAAAGCGCGCCGGAGGGTCAAACTTCTCAAGGAGATTCTGCCCCAGTTTGGTTTTGATCAGAAGCGGCTCAGATTAACCTGGATCGGTGCCAGTGACGGCATTCAGTTTGCCGAAATTATGCAGGAACTGGTGACCCAGGTTAAAGCCATGGGACCAAATCAGGCCAAGTTGAAGATGGTTATTTGAATGCGGAAGTCGGAATGCGCAATGGAAACGCATAGGGCAAAGGGCAGAGCGTAAAAAGAGAAGTTATTCGTTATTAGTTAATGGTTATTAGGAAGTTCACGAAGCAATATCCGCAGTTGGGCTGATAGCGATTGCCGAATAACGAATTACAAATAACTAATAACAAGTACCGGAGGTACTTATGGCGATTACGGCGAATATTGAGGTGAAAGATAAAGACATTTTAGGATCTCTGCGGAATTTTATTAAGGATATTCTTGAATTAGAAGATATCAAGGCAATTTTGGTTTCGCAGCATCTGCCGATGAAAAACATGGTCATGCCTACGCTGGTGACGGATCCTGATTACCTCAATGGTATTGATCCCCTGGCACCGGCATTTCCCATGAACGCTGCCAAAATTGTTTCCCGTCTGACCCGCAAACCAATGGGGGGTAGAATTGCGGCGCTAATGCGCCCCTGCGAGATCCGTGCCTTTACCGAGCTTGTGAAACTCAAGCAGGCAAGTACGGATGAGATCGTGCTAATTGGCATTGACTGCCTCGGCGCATACCAAAACAAAGATTACTACCGCTTTATTGAGCAGAATGGGGACGATTCAACGAATAGATTCTACCAACAAATAATGGACGGCAATGATGGGCAGATAGACGGGATCGATCTGGCACCGGCATGCAAGGCATGCGAATATCCGGTAGCTGCCAATGCCGATGTTATCATCGGGCTTTATGGAATTGATGTTAACGACCAAATATTGATCCAATCTCAAACCGATGTCGGCCAGAATTTATTGGCTCAGCTTAATCTTTCCGAAATCAACGAACCTGACGCGCGCCGGGGTGCGGTTGCTGACGTGATTGAGAAGTGCACCGCTTACCGCGATGAGATGTTTGCCAACACCCGTGAAGCAACCCATAGTTTGGAAAAAATGACGGCTTACTTTGCAAGTTGCGTCAACTGCTACAACTGTCGAGTGGCTTGCCCGGTGTGCTACTGCAAGGAATGCGTATTTGTTACCGATGTCTTCAATCATGATCCGTCTCAGTATTTGCAGTGGGCCAACCGCAAGGGCATAATCAAAATGCCGACGGATACGGTTTTTTACCATATTACGCGCCTGGCGCATATGAGCACAGCCTGTGTGGGTTGCGGCCAATGTTCCAATGCCTGCCCCAATGAGATCCCTGTGATGGAGTTGTTCCGCACCATTGCCCAGGATACTCAGAAAGCCTTTGACTACGAAGCAGGCCGAAGCCTTGAGGAAGATCCGCCGATGTCGGTGTTTCGTGAGGATGAGTTTCCTGAGGTGGTGGGAATCGATTGAAGTGGGAAGGCGGAATGCGGAAGTGGGAGGACAGAAGACAGAGGTCAGAGGACAGAAGATAGAGGACAGAATTCGGATTGTGAGAGTGGAAGTATTGGAATTCGGAATGAATTGATTGCCTATTGGAAAGCATAAGATAATTAACATCCTTAATTTTAGAAATTTTAGGCATTTATAGCCAAAACCAATTTCATTTCTTTCAAGCACGGTTACATAAGAAGCATAGAAGGATGAGGAGAAATACATGAACCGCAAAATCGGTAATGCTTTGGTCGTCGGGGCCGGTATCGGAGGCATCCGGGCGGCGCTGGACTTGGCTGAATATGGCTATGGCGTTACCCTGATAGACCGGACACCGCACATTGGCGGTATTTTGAGTCAACTCGACTATCAGTTTCCCACCGATCGCTGTGGTATGTGCAAAATGTTGCCCCTGGTCGATCGGGATGCCAGCTCCCAGTACTGTCTTCGCAAAGGTCTGTTTCACGAAAACATTGAAATTCTTCTTTCCACGGAAATTGCTTCGGTTGCCGGTGAACCCGGCCACTTTCAGGTGATGCTCAAGCAACATCCGAATTGGGTCAACGCGCAGCGGTGCATCGGCTGCGGCCAATGCGTAGACGTCTGTCCGGTGGAAGTTCCGGATGAATTCAATGCCGGTCTGGCCAAACGCAAGGCTATTTATCTGCCGGTTCCCCATGCCGTCCCCAATCCCTATGTGATTGATGCGGTCGCCTGTACCCGCTGCGCTGCCTGTGCCGAGGTTTGTCCAACCCAGGCCATTGACCTGCCGGAGCAGGAACGCGGGGGATTTCATATTTTAGTGGTCGATGACGAACTCATTGTGCGCGATTCCCTCAAGGAATGGCTGGCAGAGGAAGGTTTTTCAGTCGATATGGCGGCATCCGGCCCGCAAGCGCTGGAACAGCTGGCCCGGCAACCCTATCAGCTGATGCTGCTGGATATTAAGATGCCGGGCATGGATGGCGTTGAGGTCCTCCAAAAGGCCAAAGAAAGTTGGCCGGATTTAAATGTGATCATGATGACGGCCTATGCCACGGTAGAAACAGCGGTTGAAGCCATGAAAGTCGGCGCGCTGGATTATCTCATAAAACCCTTTGATCCGGAAACCATGGTGCCGATGGTCCTGAGAATCTACCAGGATTTGGCGGCAGCTGAAGGGCGGCAAATCGAAATCGGAGCCATTGTGCTTTGCGGTGGTACTGATTTCTTTGATCCGGCCTCCGGCAAAAACACATTTGGCTACGGGGTGTATCCCAACGTCGTCACCAGTTTGGAGTTTGAACGTCTGTTAAGCGGCACCGGACCCCAGGCGGGACAACTGGTGCGTCCGTTGGATGGAAAACCCGTCCGTAAGGTGGCCTGGATCCAATGTGTGGGGTCTCGAAATTTACAAATGGAGGCCGACTTTTGCTCCAGCATTTGCTGTATGTCTGCCATCAAGGAAGCCCTGGTCGCTAAAGAAAAAACATACGAAGATTTGGAAACAATTATTTTTTATATGGATATGCGAGCGTTTGGCAAAACGTTTCAACGCTACCGGGACCGAGCCGAAAACCTTCATGGTGTGCGATTCGAACGGAGCCGGGTCCACAGCGTAATGCAGGATGCCCAAAGCGGTGATCTGCTTATCCGCAGTGTGGATATTTCCGGCAAATCCGCTGAAGCACCATTTGACATGGTGGTGCTCACCGTCGGCCAGCGTCCGGCCAAGGGTACTTCTGAATTGGCCGAAATGTTGGGCCTGGAGCTGAATCCATGGGGATTTGGGAACACCACGCCCTTTTCCTTGACTCAAACCAGCCGCAGCGGGATCTTGCTGGGTGGTTCATTCGCGGGTCTTAAAGACATCAGTGACTCAGTGACCCAAGCCTCAGCGGCAGCCTTATCGGCCTCCCGGGTGATTCATTCCAGCGGGGGCAGTCTGGCGTTGGAGCCGCAACCGGCCCCACCCATATCCGGTGCGGTGCGTGAAATTCCCAGGATTCTGGCTGTCATATGTACCTGCAGGGGCAAACTTTCAGGATTTGATGACCCGCCAGAAATTGTTCGGCGACTTAAAACCAACCCTCTGGTAAAGCAGGTTGAATTTCTGGAACAGACCTGTACGGCCGCCGGGTGGGAGCAGCTGGCGGAACTGGTGCAAACAAACAAGCCGAACCGGCTCCTGATTGGCGCGTGCCTGCCCTATGTCTATCAACGCAAACTCAAGGAACTCAGCCCGCGGGTGGGTATAGATCCTGACCTGATGGAAGTGGTTGATCTGAATGCGGAATTCGGAATGCGAAAGGGGGAATTAAAGGATAAGCAACGACTATTGCGCAATGTACTTTCTGCTTTAGAGACGGGGATTGCTAAACTGAAGTGGGTTGAACCGGAGCCTGCTCCCACCATTGCAATCAATCAAAAAGCGTTGGTAATCGGTGGTGGGATAGCCGGCATGACGGCGGCGCTGGCCATCGCCGATCACGGCTTTGAGGTGGATCTGGTAGAAAAGGCAGAGCAGTTGGGAGGAAATCTTAACTGGCTACAGCGCACCCTTGAAGGGCATTCAATCCCGAAACTAATGGAGGACACTTGCCTCCTGGTTGAGAGGCATCCCAGGATTGATGTTCATGTCCAATCACAGGTTATCAGTTCTATTGGCCAGGTAGGAAAATTTTTGACCACCTTGGAGGGCCCGCACCATTCGGCACAAACCTTGGCGCATGGTGTGACTATTTTGGCCACCGGCGGGACGGAGGCGGTAACCGCTTCTTATGGATATGGTACCAATCCATCCATCATCACCCAGAAAGAATTAGAACAAAAGCTGGTTGACGATAAAATCGATCCGGCGGCATTGGCGTCGGTGGTGATGATCCAATGTGTGGACTCCCGCGAGGAACCGCGCAATTATTGCAGCCGGGTGTGTTGCGCCAATTCGCTCAAACATGCCCTGGATTTCAAGGAAAAAAATCCCGAGCTTGCCGTATACATTCTCTATCGGGACATGATGGCTTACGGGTTTACCGAAGCCGATTACACCCGGGCCCGCAAAGCCGGTGTAATCTTTATCCAGTATACGGTTGACGAAAAACCTCGGGTCCGAATTGACCCAGAAAGCCTGAGCGTGACGGTTTTGGAGCCGATCATCGGGCAGCAGGTTCAGATTAAGGCGGATCTTGTGGTTTTAGCCACTGGCGTAGTCCCGATGCTGCCGCAGGATTTGGCCCAAAGCTTGGGCGCAACCATCGATCGGGACGGCTTTTTCCAGGAGGCCGAATCCAAGTGGCGCCCGGTTGACTCGCTAAAAGAGGGTGTTTTTGCCTGCGGGTTGGCTCATTCTCCTCGAAACATTGCCGAATCGATTACTACTGCAGAAGCTGCAGCACAGAGGGCTTTGAGAATTCTTTCTCGTGAATGCCTGCCGGCGGGAAAAGTGGTGGCAAAAGTTCGCCATAGCCTCTGTAGTTTGTGTGAAATATGTATCGATGCATGCCCTTATGAGGCCCGCTCCATTGATTACGACCATGAAAAGGTGCTGGTGAATCCGGTTATGTGCCAGGGGTGCGGTTCCTGTTCAGCGGTATGCCCCAATGGCGCTTCAATCCTGGATGGTTTTCAAGAACAGCAGATGTTTGAAATGATTGATGCCGCCATAGGTTAAGCTATGCGTTAGTGCTTAAAGGACTTTTCTATGAATATAGCAATAAATTTCAAAAGAAGTAACGAAACCGTTCAAGCTTCCGTTAATTTGGCGCCTGTTCAGGAAATGGTCCGGGCCTGCATCCAATGCGGCACCTGCACCGGCTCCTGCCCCAATGAATTCGCCATGGACCATACACCGCGGCATTTGTGGCGCATGGTATTGATGGATCAAACCGCAGAGATCTTTCAGAGTAAAACATTTGCGCTGTGTTCGGCCTGCTATTGTTGCACGCTGCGGTGTCCCAGGGGCCTTCCCCTTACCGAGGCCATGGAGGCCCTCAAGCAAATCGCGGCTAGACATAATCTTCCCCGATACAAGCACAGTGTTCAGTTTTACAAAAGTTTTATCCAAAGTGTGCGGCAGCACGGGCGGGTTAATGAGACCGAGTTTATGACAATGTATTTTGCTGCTTTGAAAAACCCTTTGATTCCCTTGCGATTTGCCCCGTTGGGGATCAAGCTCATGCTTAAAGGCAAGGTTTCAATGCTGCCGCCCATAAGGCGGGAGCGTCCTCTGGAATCGATTTTCCGTAAAGTCGCGGAACTGGAGGAAAGGTTATGAAATATCAGTACTATCCCGGCTGCTCACTGGAGGGAACGGCACTGGAATACAACCTATCCACCCGGGCGCTGATGGCGTCGGTGGGTGTGGAATTGCTGGAAATCGAAGACTGGACGTGTTGCGGGGCCAGTGCGGCCGATTCTATTAGCGATCTTTTATCCCTGGCGCTTCCGGCACGTAATATAGCCATTGCGGAAAAAACGGATGAAGTGAAGGACATACTGGTCCCGTGCAGTGCCTGTTATCTAAATTTAAAAAACGTAGAGGCAAAGATAAGAAGTGAACCTGCAATTTTAAAAAAACTAAACTCCATTTTAAATGAAGATCAGCTACAAATCAGCGGCCGGCTTCACGTGCGCCATCTTCTTGATGTCATCGTCAACGATGTGGGTCCGGAAACCATTGGCAATCATCTAAAAAGAGCGCTCACGGGTTTTCGGATTGCACCGTATTATGGCTGTCAGTGCCTGCGACCTTATGTGGTTTTTGATGATCCTGAAGACCCGCGCTCAATGGAACCCTTGATCGAAACTGCCGGTGCAGAGGTGCATCCCTGGAACATGGGCGGAAAGTGTTGCGGGGCTTCCCAGATGAATACAGAGATGGCTGTGGGCCTGGAACTCGTGGCTGCCATCTTGCAAGGGGCTAAAGGGGCTGACGCAATCGTCACCGTTTGCCCCATGTGCCAGATGAACCTGGAGGCCTACCAGCATAAGATCAGCTGCATCCAAAACGAAGATCTGCGCATGACGGTTCTTTATCTTCCCCAGCTTATCGGACTTGCCCTGGGATTGTCCGAGAAGGATCTGCGGTTTGATTTGAACCTGTCCATTACCGATAGCTTTCGCGAGAAGCTTGCCGCTAAATTGTAATTTACAGCATAAATTGATCTGATCTGGACCAGCGGGACGGCCCGCAGTAAAAATCCCGGGTTAGCGGGGCACCCGGAAATTGCGGTTAAAGATATTCATTCGTGTGAAGACAATGACATTCAAACCCATTCAAAATATTCGCCGCAGTTTGGCTTCCAAGCTGGTTTTAACCGTCGGCCTGACCTTGCTGGTTACCATTTCCACCTGGGCTTACTTTAACATCAATTATCAAGAAAAAAAGCTGTTGGAAAATATCGTGATGGGAACCGATCGGTTGACGAATACCATCAAACTGGGCACCCACTATGCCATGATGTTAAACTCCAGAGATGATATCAACCAGATCATCACCAACATCGGCAAGCAAAAGGAAATTGAAACAATTCGGATTTACAATAAGGATGGAAAAATTAAATTTTCCAATCATTTGTCTGAGATTGATCAAGCCACCAATATCAAAGCTGAAGCCTGTGACATTTGTCATAAAACCGATCCACCGCTTTTCGAACTGGGACTGGCCGAACGAACGCGAATATTCGACTCAGCTAGGGGCTATCGCCTTTTGAGAATCATCAGCCCCATTGGCAACGTGCCCGGGTGTTCCACCGGTTCCTGCCATTTGCATCCCGAGGACAAACGAATTCTAGGTGCGCTGGATGTGGTGGTATCCCTGGCAGATACCGATAAAGAAATCCTCAAAGCCGAAAAAGGGATTATCGGGCTGGCCGGAATTGTTTTTCTGGTGACATCCACCATGATCTTTATTTTTGTGTTGCGATTTGTCAATCAACCGATTCGCAAATTAATCAATGGTACCCGGTTAATTGCCAGAGAGGTGTATCCCGGCAAAATAGCCGTGGACCAGGACGATGAAATGGGACAGCTGGCAACAGCGATCAACCAGATGAGCAAGGAGATTGGAGAAAAGCGGGCCGAGCTGAAAAATCAAAAAGACGAATACCAGGCCCTGTTTGAGCAGGTGCCCTGCCTTATTACGGTCCAGGATAAAAATTTTAAACTGCTGCGATTTAATAACGAATTTGCCGAAAGCTTTGATCCCGAGTGGGGTGATTTCTGCTATCACGCCTATAAAGGGCGGGATGAGAAGTGCCCCAATTGCCCGGTGGAAAAAACCTTTGACGATGGCCTCCCCCACTATGGCGAGGAGAGCGGTGTGAACAAAGATGGTTCGCCGGCGCATTGGATTGTCAGAACATCTCCGATTAAAAACGGCCAGGGCGATATCGTTGCGGCCATGGAAATGAGCCTGGATATTTCGCAGCGCAAACAGCTGGAAGACAAATTGGAGAAATCAGAAAAAAAGTACCATGAAATCTTCAACAATATTCCGAATCCGGTTTTTGTACTGGATATTGATGACCTCACTATCATCGACTGCAACGATAGTGTCGAAGCGGTTTACGGTTTTAGGAAAGACGACGTCACGAACACACCATTTTCGAATCTGTTTCCGGAGGATGAGCGGGATCGCTATGTCGCCACCATGAGGACATCGACGGAGATCACTCAGGCCAGGCAATTAAATCATAAGGGATTGCCGCTTTTTGTGAATATTCGAATCTCACCTTCAGAGTATCCGGGCAAAAAAGTACTTCTGGTGACCACCAGCGATATTACCAAACGACTTGAAACCGAGCAACAGTTGATCCAGGCCAGCAAGATGGCAACCCTGGGTGAGATGGCCACCGGCGTGGCGCATGAACTCAACCAGCCCCTGTCGGTGATCAAAACAGCCAGCAGCTTCTTTATTAAAAAGATCAATAAAAAAGAACCGCTTGACGATGAAGTCCTGTTTAACATGCTGCAAAAAATAGACGGCAATGTGGATCGGACGACCAAAATTATCAACCATATGCGCCAATTTGCACGAAAATCCGACATGGATCTGGCAAAAATCCAGCTTAACGACGTGCTGGAGCGGGCATTTGAGATTTTCAGTCAACAACTGAAGGTAAGAGGTATCGAGGTGGTTTGGGATATTGAAAAAGAGCTGCCGATGATAATTGCCGACCCCAGCCGCCTTGAACAAGTCTTTATAAACCTGTTGTTAAATGCCAGAGATGCCATCGAAGAACGATGGGGTCCGATGGAGATTGAAAAAGCCGCTAAAAGAATCGTTCTCAAAACAAGATCGGATAAGCAAAATGTAGTTTGTGAAGTCTGTGATACGGGTGTCGGGGTTCCACCAGCGATAGCCGACAAAATTTTTGAACCGTTTTTCACGAGCAAGGAGGTAGGCAAGGGCACCGGTTTGGGCCTTTCCATCAGCTATGGAATTATAAAAGACTGCGGTGGCAATATCCGGGTGATGCCGAACAAAACCGCGGGCGCCTGTTTTGTGCTCAAATTCCCTTTGCCGGATTAAAACAATGGAAAAAACCATCCTACTGGTCGATGATGAAAAAGATATTCGCGAGGTGCTGGTCTTGCCGCTGGCGGATATGGGATACCATATTTTCGAAGCAGAAAACGGCAGGCAGGCCCTGGAGAAATTTCGAGAGATTCAAGCGCCGATCGTGCTGACCGATATCAAGATGCCCGGCATGGACGGCATCGAATTGCTGCAAAAAATCAAGCACGAAAATCCTGAAACTGAAGTGATTATGATCACCGGACACGGCGACATGGAACTGGCGATCGGAAGCCTTAAAAACGAAGCGACCGACTTTATCACCAAACCGATCAATGTGGATGCGCTGGAAATTGCGGTCCGAAAAGCCAGGGAAAAGATCATTACCCGGGAAAAACTGCAGGAATATACCGAAAATCTTGAGAAATTGATCCATGAAAAAACGGAGCTGCAAAGTCATTTGGCTTCCCTGGGCCTGATGATCGGATCCATCTCTCACGGCATCAAAGGGTTGCTGACCGGATTAGATGGCGGCATGTATATCCTGAGTTCAGGAATTTCCAAAGAAAATCAGAGTCAGGTCAAAGAAGGCTGGGAAATCGTAGAAGTGATGGTCGAACGAATCCGCAAGCTGGTCATGGACATTCTTTTTTATGCCAAAGAACGCGAGCTCAATTATGAGCGGATCAATATCCTGGCTTTTGCCGAAGAAGTGGCCCGCGAATTTGAACCGCAAATGAAAGCGCAGCAGATTGAATTTAAGAAAGAATTCAATTCTAGCGCGGGAGAGTTCGAAGTTGACGGAACCTATGTCCATTCGGCCCTGATCAATATCCTTGAAAATGCCATAGATGCCTGTCAAGTCAGCCAACCCCAAACAGCATCCGAGATCACTTTTGGCGTCAGGACGCACAAAAATAGGGTCATCTTCGAAATATCAGACAACGGGGTGGGCATGGATGCTGAGACCCTAAAGAAAATATTTACCCCGCTCTTTTCGTCCAAAGGTAGCAAGGGAACCGGCCTTGGCCTTTTTATCTCAAATACAATAATTGCAAAGCACGGCGGCACAATCAACGTGAATTCCAACCCGGGTCAAGGCACTTTTTTTCAAATAGAAATCCCAAGAAAAAGAGTCCGCTCTGCGAACAGGAGGAATCGATGAAAACGTTTAGCGATTTGATTCAGGAATAGAGTCCAATTTGAAAACATATATAGACTGTATACCTTGCCTTTTAAGGCAGGCATTGGCTGCGGCCAGAACGGCGACCGACGATGAGATGGTTCAGCGGCATGTATTAAATTCGGTGTCATTTATGATACCCGATCTGGCGTTGGATGTCACCCCGCCGGAAATCGCCAGCCAGGTGTACCGCATCGCTTACGAAATTACCGGCAATAAGGATCCATACAGCGAGGCAAAACAACATGCCAATCAAGTCGGCCATGTCCCTTTATGCCCGCATGAAAGACCTGGTCGACTATTCGGATGATACTTTAGAATCAGCTTGCAAACTGGCCATTGCCGGCAATGCAATTGATTTAGGGGCCCGGGCTGAATTTAACAGCATGGTTTCGATTATAAAGGACAGCATCGGATATCAACTTGATCAGCAACATTACCGCCAATTTAAAAAGAGTATCGGGCAGTCTTTTTTAATCTTATATCTTGCCGACAATGCCGGAGAAATCGTCTTCGATCGGCTGCTCATCGAGCAGCTGCTTCAGATTAAGAAATTGAAAATCGTATTGGCGGTCAGAGAAGCGCCAATCATCAACGATGCCACCTTGGATGATGCGCTCCAGGTGGGTTTAAATGAAGTGGCAACGATTATATCCAATGGATCTGACGCCCCGGGCACCATCCTTGCGCGATGTTCGCCCAAACTGCGGGGCTACTATCAGGCAGCCGACCTCATTATCGCGAAAGGCCAGGGAAATTACGAATCATTGAGTGATCGGTCTGAAAATATCTTTTTCCTGCTTAAAGTAAAGTGTCCGGTTATCGCCCGGGACTCCGGATATGAAATCGACAGTCCCGTGTTAATTTCCTCGACGGTCTTGAAAAATGCTGAAGCCTGAATTTTGCACGACTCGGAGGTGCTCAGAATTTGATTAGGCGCTTAACAAATCGACATTGATAACTTTTTGTCGATGTTGACCCATTGGCTGCAATGTATGGTGATGAATGAGCTAAAATTGAAAATGACTAAAATGAGCTAAAATTGTAAATAATACAAATAGATTTGGGACAAATCGCAACCAGGAGGTAACACATGAAAAATGAATTGCCCGGATGTGCCCGCTGCCCGATTGAAGCGCGCGATCGATTGTGTCAGAAAGAAGATGGTAAATCACCCAAGTATTGTCCGACGAAGAATAATCAGGAATCCATTGCCAAGGCCCTCACAGAATTAAAAAAGCCTGAGGTGTTGGAATTTGCCAGACAGGCCTCGATCCAGGAAGGTGAAGGCTATGGGGACAAAGATTTGGGATATGAGCGGATTAAGCCCATCAAGCCGCGCATCATGGAGACCATTGAATTCGCGCATAAGATGAGCTTTCAGCGCCTTGGGTTTGTATTCTGTATCGGTCTCAGAGAAGAGGCCAAAGCGGTTGAAAAGCTTTTGGCCTCCTACGACTTTGAAGTCGTCTCGGCCGTTTGCAAACTGGGACGAACACCGAAAGAATCCATCGGCATTCAAGATGATCAAAAAATCCGCATCGGATCATTCGAGTCCATGTGCAACCCGATCGCCCAGGCATATGTGCTTAATGATGAAAAAACCGAGTTTAATATCGTCATGGGCTTGTGCGTCGGGCATGATTCATTATTTCTAAAATATTCGGATGCCCCCTGCACGGTGCTGGCCGCCAAAGATCGCCTGCTGGGCCACAATCCGTTGGCTGCGATATATACTATAGACAGTTATTATCGTTCTTTGAAACAGTCAACCAGACGATAATCTTAATCGTAACTTAAACGCATCTTTTCATCGGCCATGGTTGGCGCCACCCGGGGCTGCCACATCGAATTTTCCCATGTCCCAAGATGCGTGTGCATATCAAGATACTTTTTCGGTATTGGGTGGGTGCCGACAACGACCTCGACGGCGTACCGTTTTTCAAGAAAGGCTTTGAATCCATAACAACTCCTTTCTATTCTTAATCCCCATCGGGGATCTGATCTCCGGCAGGAATTTTTTCACCCGGCGCCCAGGTATCAAAATGGGTGGGCGTAATGTTCTCTCCGGCGTGAACCGGATCGTACACCCATACGATCCGGGTACGGCATTCCCAGACTTTTCGGTCCAGCTTACGCTGTCGTTTCTGCAAGGCCTTTTCGGCCGTCTGCCGGGTCTTGTGAATCGAGATCACCCGCTTTTCGCGCTTGGCCGGATCAAAGTCGTCATAAATTAAGGCGTACATGTCGATACCTCCTTTATTCCACCATTGAAAACCTGGTCCTGTGAGGCAGGTCATAGATAATTGGCCATGCCGTAAATGAATGCCATGGGGTATTGGAATAATGGAGTGTTGGAATATTGGGTTTGGTGGAATGAGATCTGTTTATATATGGACAGCAGAAATCAAAATAATAAAATCAGACCCACATCCGCTTTTGATTCCAGTTGTTCCATTTTTCCATCATTCCATTATTCCCTACCGGTCCTTTCACTTGATTGACCCTTCTAATCTTTTAATTCGAAGGGGCATTCTGCCTTGCGCAAGGCGATCTTCACCTTAGCTAAAAATAATGCAAACCTTGTACCAGGCGTAGCATGCCGTCATAATAGATTTACGGGCCGCTTGTGGAGGATATAGCGCCTGTGTGGACAAAGCGGCCGGCCTCCTTTGTAATCGCCCGGAATGACATGCTATCTCAGCACACTAGCCATTCCCCAAACCGGCCGGCGCCTGGTTTCTGGCAGACTCTTTTTCAGTTTCAGTCTGAAGGTGATGGTGTTAATTTCGAAATTTTGCGAAAGAGAATTTCGAAATTTTTCTAATTTTGCTTCACTGCTAAACGATGTCTAAATTTCTGTTTTAATAACCGACTGAATTTATTTTGCTAATTGATATCAACGGTAATGGCACACAACATGCAAATTGATAGGCTAACGATCATTCGAATATAAAGCCAGATACCCAAAAAAATTTCCGGGAAACCTAACCCTTATGAATAATGCTGAAAATCTCCATCTCGGGCTCGGCCAGGGAAATATTGCGTCGGTTGATAGAAATAGACCAAGAAAGTTAAACCTCAAATGAAAGGAATTCATAAAATGAAAGTTGCAGTTAGCTCCAATGGAGAAAATTTAGACGCGCAGGTCGATTCCAGATTCGGTCGATGCCAATTTTTTTTAGTCGTCAATCCGGACGACATGAGTTTTGACGTGTTGAACAACCAAAGTGCCGCCCAGGCAGGCGGTGCCGGCATCCAGGCGGCTCAGTTTTTGGCCTCCCAGGGGGTTCAAGCCCTTATCACCGGCAATTGCGGGCCCAACGCGGTGCAAACCCTTGCGGCCGCCGGAATCGAATTGTTTGGCGGACAGGCCGGTACCGTCAGAGAAGTCATTGAAAGATATAAAAACGGCAATCTCAACCCGACCAGCGAAGCCACTGTCGACAGTCATTTCGGGATGAATGCTTCAGCCGGTTCGGGGCGTGGCGGCGGCATGGGCAGCTGCAGGGGTATGGGACGCGGTATGGGTGGCGGTATGGGTGGCGGCAGAGGCGCGGGCTGTGGCAGGGGAATGTCCGATTTTGCGGGATCAACAAGTATGAGAGGCGGCGCTCAATCAAAAGATCAGGAATTGGAAGCGCTTAAACAACAAGCCGACAGCTTGAATAAAAAGATGAAAGAAGTGATTTCTCGTATCAATAGTATCGAAAATCGATGAACCGGAGAAAATTTCTCAAAATATCCGCAGTTACCGCGGGAACTACCATAATTGGAGGAGGTACAATTTACACCATGTTCAAAGATTCAGACCCGCTTAGTCCCTTCTTTAAAGCCACGCAAAAAGTCTTCTTAGCTCGCTTCGGTGATGATGTTTCGGCCGCACTCATAACGGAAACAATACAAGCTTATGAAGACCTTTACCCTAAAATTCCTTTCATCGGCGGCAAGGAGAATATGTTTACTGAATGGCTCAATTATGGTGCCTATTATTTGGCAATGTATCAGGCATTATCAGCTCGTGGGCATAAGATCGATGATGTGGGTCCGCTTATCTTCGAAACGTATCAAGTGATGGCGGATTATCCGCAGTGGTTTCTTAGCATTGTGGGGCGCTTTAAATATGGCAAGAAATATGAAGAAAAATTAATGGCCGCAGCGGCAGCATCACAACAGCGAAAATACCCGGCAGATTTTGTATCGTTATTCATAGAGGGCGATGGTAAAATTTTTGATTTCGGCTTGGATATAACAGAATGCGGAATCTGCAAACTTTATCGCACTCATGGAGCAGAGAAATTGTCGCGCTATATGTGCTTGAGCGATTATGTTATCAGCAAAGCTTTCAACCGGGGTTTAGTGCGCTACAACACAATTGCAGAAGGTGATGAAAAATGCGACTTCCGGTATAAGAAGGGTAGAGAAACGTTTGTGTATCCATTAAGGCAGGGATGGCCGCCTAATTTTCACAATGATAATATTGAGCTGTCATAATTGAAAAAATAAAA
The DNA here is from genome assembly GCA_963710795.1 of uncultured delta proteobacterium. Taxonomy (GTDB): domain Bacteria; phylum Desulfobacterota; class Desulfobacteria; order Desulfobacterales; family JAFDCJ01; genus JAFDCJ01. Next base: position 265,532 of record CAVQBT010000009.1, on the reverse strand, counting down.
ACTATTTCTCGGCATGAAAGGCCCATCCATCTCCACATTTTGGAAAGTCCCAGGAAGTCGGGTCTTCATCCCATTCTACCTTGAAGGGTATAAAGGTCGGGCTGGAAAACCAGCGATCGCAAATTAGATACCGATACTCATAATATCTTTTCTCCACGTAATAGAGCAAACTAACTTTTAATCATGGCCGACGATTGTAGATTAGTTTATTTACGATAGCTTCGTTGCCTTTTTTCGTATTCTTCTGGTGTTTCGCAACTCACAATAGTAAGTTCCAAAATACAATCCTCGGAATCAGGTTTCACCCTCACAGTTTTGGGAGGTCTTTTTTCTGACTCCCATCCTGCATAATTTGCGGCTGAACAGAACATATCAAGGATTTGGGCATACCTCTTCTTTTTTTTCTCTAAATCAATAATTTTGCCTTTTTTCATCTGTTGCCCTCCTTAGACTATGAGATTTTACCTATACTGCTTAAAATACATTGTAACCATATCGTCAAAGCTATAGCTAAAATTGATATCATCATTTGCTCAGATAAATAATAAGGGGCTACACCTGGCACGATAAGAGATGAAGGCACTATTTCCCATCGCTTATCAATAATCTTTCACGGAAAAATTCCAGCGCTTTGATACCCATTACTGACATGCCTCGCGAAAATCCTTTCAGATCATTCGTGTAACTCTCAGGAGCGGTATATTTTTCAGATTGGATTCTGGCATCAATTTCATTTACTTTTTTTTGCATGATTTTTTCAAATTCAGCCAGAATCGCTGCCACGGTTTGGCGGCGGATACAGTCCTCATTCTCTATTTTTGTATCAATCATCGTAATATTCTCCTCTTGCGATCTTATTGCCAATATCGTTAAGCACATTTTCTTATAATCCGAGCACATCAACAGGCAGTTGTGCCCGCATATAATCTATTCCCAAATTTCTTCTATCTCAACCAACATTGCGGTGATATCATCAGAGGATCCGAAGGTTTGAGATCTTTGCGCCAGGGTGTCAACCGCCAGGCAATATCAACGTGCTCGATTGTAAGCCGCGCAGCATCCAGTGGGTGAAAAACGTCGGCCACACCATCACTCATTAACAATATCCTGTCAAATTCATCACCGGAAACCGTCTTCATAGAACCTGTGCTTGGTTCCCTTCAAAAAACCAACTGCCGCAGCCTGTCTTCTGTCAACCGTCATATGGGCACCTCTCACATTCAGCAATGTTCTTGACCGAAGCGGTATTTACCCCAACGTTGCAAAAGTCGGATAGACTCATTAGAAAAACGATCGCGGATGGCTTGCGACGAGCTCAGTCGAGCCGAAGTCGCTCCTGCAAGCTCAAATCACTTGCTCTTTTCATATAGCCTGGTTAGAGAGTATCGTCAAAAGAAATAAAAATAAATATAATTATACGCTGAAGAAAGTGATTAAAGCGAATGAAACATTCCCTACTAAAAGGAAAATTTTTCAAACAACCCATCGTATATGTCATTTTTGGTTTGTTGTGTGCCGTTCTCGTTTCCACGTTTTACTTCACCCAAGACTCAACGAAAAAAACATCCAAGGCTCCAGAGAGATTGATTGAGCCATCAGCTGCCTGCACTCCAAACGAGATCAAGGATAGTGATCAGCTGTCGGCGGATCGATCCGTTGGAACGAGAATGGATGAAGATGAGGCCATGGCATTCTTATTCGCGGACTACGATCCCAATGAAAAGATTGCATCGTGGTGCCCGGACAAAGATTCAGAAACGATCCAATATTTATACAACAAAAGAAGCCTTTCGGAGTTGAAAACCAAGTTGGTTTTTAGCGCCCGTTATCAGGAAAATGGTCATCCTCACTTTTTTGTCATCATCCAAACGGAACGCTATTTTGACAGTTGCCATGCTTGTACCGTTGTGTTGGGCGGTGCGATTTTTCACCAAGTTAACGGCCTATGGACCTTGAAAGCCTTGAATCGTTCAATTGCCGCAGCCGGCAGTTGGGGCCGGGCGGCTAGGAATATGTCGTTGGCTGAGATCGGACCGGATCTCCATGCTGTAGTTGTCAGAGATGGACATATGGCACAGGGCGAATATATAGAGAATTTTCATATAATTGGGCCTGCAGGTGATCGGGTCGAGCGGCTATTCTTTCTTTTTGATGCTGCCAGTGACAACGAAGGCTGCCGGGAGCGAGCTGGCCAAGACCCAGATGGCGGTCATCAATGCTATGCCTACGATTCGACCACAACCTTCCGTCGAGGTTCCAACGCAAATTATTTTGACATTCAAATTATTAGAAAAGGGACAAACTACGACGACGATGGTAGTGTGAAACCTTTCAAGGAAGTGTTTTTATATCGTTTTAACGGCTGCAGCTATGTGAAAGGCCCGGTGGGCAATTTTTCTGGTGACAGACCTTCTTACATTCAACTAGCGGCGTTTGCAAAATATCAGTCAGCCAAGGATCTGGCTAAAAAACTCAGCAAAATTGGTTACCCCACTTATTGCGATTTTCATAAGCCCAATAAAGACAATTCCTTTTTTCGTGTTCGGATCGGCAATTATGGCTCCCCGGCTGAAGCAGATCGCATTCTTACTAAAATTAGAAAACTGGGCTACGATGGGTTTATTTCGCAAAAATGAAATAATTCAACTGGAAAAGTTTGTGTTAAAATGCATTTTATGGTAAATATCTTTGTATAAAATGCATTTTAACGGAGAAAATATGATTTACCTGATAAATACATTCAACCCCCACTGGGAAGGACACGCCCTGCCTGAATGGGCCTGGCCAAAACGGCGCGTTTTCGGATACATGCTGAAATTGATGGACGGTCCCCTCTCATTGGGAATAGGCGGACTTCGCAGAATCGGCAAGACAACCCTTCTCAAACAGTTAGTGGGGGAACTCAACGCCAACAGGATTCCGGCCAAAAGGATATGCTACTTCCAGTTTGACCGGGATATCGTTTTGAAAGCTGATGACGTCCTGGAACGAGTGTTGGATGCGTATCTCTTAGATTTCCTTGATGAGTCCATCGGACGTATCAAGGAAAAGACATACATTTTTTTAGATGAAATTCAGCTCGTTCCGCGCTGGTCAGACATAATTAAGCGGTATTTAGATCGAGATCCCGCGCTTACATTCGTGGTATCCGGTTCATCCTCTTTGCTGCTGGAATCGGATTCAGCCGAAAGCCTGGCCGGTCGCCTTGATATGCTGCGCCTGTCTCCGCCTGATTTCAGGGATTACATGACGATCAATGGGCTTGAACCGCCGCCTGAATTTAAAATTGGTCCTGATTTACGAAAAATCCCCACTCAAACAGCCCTATACTACGGCGCAAATAAGGCCCGACTAACCAGGGCATATCTTGACTATCTGAGATGGGGCGGCTTTCCCCAATTAAAAGAACTCGATGATGAGGAATCCAGGCGTCGATATATTAAAGAGGTGGTTTTAGAAAAAATATTGCGATACGATCTTCCCGCCCGTTTTAAGGGTGAAAATCCTGTTGACCTGGAAATGCTCTATGGGATCTACGCTGGTGAATATGGTCAAATAGTAGAATACAACACCCTATCCCGCGACGTCGGAGTGTCAGTCGGCAGGCTGAAGGGTCTAACTCAGGCATTAATGGCCGGATATCTTGTACAATACTGCTTTAACTATACACGCTCGAAAAGAAAATCCGGCAGAACAGGTAAAAAAGTCTATCTGAGCACGCCCACCCTTGCCGCGCACCGCTATGGACCGCTAGACAATTTTCCCGAAATATTAGGAAGGATCGTCGAAAATGATGTGTTTCTTCGTCTGAGGGAAACGGATGCAGACCTGACATTCTGGCGGGTTGGCAGGCAGGAAATTGATTTCATCATTCAAGTACAGGATGCCATATTCCCGGCGGAATGTAAAACCGGGCGTTTAAGATCCAATGATACCCGGTTGATCCGGTCTGTGGCGGAGAAATTCGGGGCACCATTTTCGATAATGGTTACCTCCGAGACGTTCGATTTTTCGGACCCATCGATCCTGCGTGTGCCGGCGCTAATGCTATAACCCCTGTTGAGTTAAAACCAATTGGGAGTTATTCGCTATTCGTAATTGGCAGTTAACGGCTAAGAATGAATTCTTTGCATTTTATGGAAATCAGTTCAGGTGATTGATTATGCGGATGCTCGACAATGATCCTTCCGGGGTTCCTGTTGAGCGGGAAATCAGTATGAAGGCCGGATGGCTGCGGCGCAGTTTCGCCGATCAATTTGAGCCGTATAAGGGCGGCTATAAATTCTGCCGGATCAAGGATGGCAGGAAACCGATCGAATGACAGGCGGATTATTTCGCGTCATGTAACCAATTAATTTGACAGTAATTTCCTGTTATGTTAACCTTCATGCCATAATCATTTCGATTACAAGGAGTTGATCGCATGAAATCACCGGCAACAGAGAGCACTGCTGATATGCTCTAAAAGATCGTAGCCATTGAAAAACAAGTCATGGATTTAAAATTGTCTGTGCTCAAAAATATGACTCCGTCCAATCAGAAGGTTATCTCGCTAAAGGGTATTTTCAAAGGTGTTGATATCACTGAGAAAGACATTGCCGCCGCAAAAAAATCCGCAGCAGTGAAAATTTCGTTCTGATTGCTTTGGATTACCCCATACTCGAGAAAATGATCGCTTTTAAACTGAACTTCATGACAAAATAATCGCTTCAACTGCAAAATACCTCAAAGTTCCGATCATTACGAAGGATGGAGTTCTCCAGAGCCTCCCGTCTATAAAAACTGTCTGGTAAATTAGGTCTCTTTAAATCTGTGTGAGACCAAATCCCGCATCTCTCGCAGAGCCCGCCGACTTGCGAGCAGGAGCGCGCATGCAATGCGGTAATCTCGGAGGCAAGCTTCATGGAGCTAAGACCCATTTCGGATCGGCCCAATGCAGCCAGTGGATTAAATCTCTGAAATCTCGATCGGCCCCCCGACTTGCTCAATATAATCATTTGTCACAGCAACAATTCAGTCGCCGAACCTCAAGGCTGCCAAAATATACCCCGATCAAGCTGATCTTAAAAAATGCTTGACAACCCAGCCGATAACACTTAAAGTTTTTTTGAGCATATACTCATAATATAAAATCGACTAGATTCAGGATCATATTAAATAGCTATTACCTGCATTTAAAAATTCGAAAACGAAGAGAATTTAAAAAAGGAGGAATCGCATGCCCCTGTATGATTATCAGTGTGAGGATTGTGGCAGCGTCAGCGAGCTGCTGATGAAAGTTTCATCCGATCAACCGCAATGTTCCTCCTGCGGCAGTTCAAAACTCAAAAAACTGGTATCAGCCCACTCTTCCTTATCCGGAGCACTGCAAACCCGGTTACCGGGGATGGGTGATACGGCCTGCTGTGGAATGCAGCCGCACCAGGCCGACTGCGAAGGACCCGGGAGCTGTTGCGGCAAAGGTCGTTAAAAACTAAATGGGATTTTGTTGCCTGCATCAAACAATAGTTAACTAATCAACTAATCAGCCACTCAACCAAAATTGAATAAAGGGGTTCGAGCAATGAAACTAGCAATCAGTTCATCCGGCAAAGATTTGTCATCCCAGCTGGATCCTCGATTTGGCAGGTGCCGTTATTTTTTAATAGTTGAAACGGACACCATGAATTTTGAAGTTTTCGACAACACGAATGCCGCCCTGGGCGGCGGGGCCGGAATTCAATCGGCCCAGCTTATTGCCGCCAAAGGTGCCAAAGCGTTGATAACCGGCAATTGCGGCCCCAACGCGATGCAGACGCTGTCTGCTGCGGGAATTGAGGTGTACCTCGGGCAGGCCGGCATCGTTCAAGAACTTGTGGATACATATAAAAGCGGCCAGCTGACACCCACCACCGAAGCCAACGCATCGGTGCATGCCGGGACGGGAGGAAAAGGCATGGGGCCGGGCCAGGGTATGGGACGCGGCAGGGGCATGGGCGGCAGAGGTGCGGGGGGCAGAGGTACGGGTGGGGGCGGCGCGAGGTAGCGCGTTATAATACGGGAGCGGAGGGATCAAAACCCCGTTATCTGAGAGCTAAGGAGAAAAAGTGGATGAATCTGGAAGACATTATGCCAATTGAAAAATGGGTTGAAGTTGAACGAGAGATCAACCGGCGATCAGGACTTAGTGCCGCTGTATATAATGTGGACGGCGTGAGGATTACGGATTTTAAAAACTGGACCAACCAGCTCTGTCCGGCTCTCAGGGCAACTGAAAAGGGTCAGGATTACATCTGCGCGGTTGCCCATCAGAATATCGCCGCTCGGGCCATTAAGACCGGCAAAACCGTCGTGGACGAATGCGATGCCGGTCTCATGAAGTTTGCAGTGCCGATTTTTGTTGAAAATGAGTTTGTGGGGGTGGCCGGTGGATGCGGATTGTTGAGAAACCAGGAACAGGTTGATATTTATCTGGTTCATCGGACAACGGGTTTGGCTGAAGAAGTCGTTGAGGACCTATCGAAAGATATCGAAACGATTCCAAACAACCGGCTGGAATCCACGATCAACTATGTTGAAAACAAAGTGGCTGAAATTATTCGGGAGTTCAAATCATAGACGGAGAACGAACATGATCATCAGTGTCGCCAGCGGAAAAGGCGGAACCGGCAAGACTACAGTCTCCACCAATCTGGCGCTGTCCATTGGTTCAAGCGTCCAGTTGCTGGACTGTGATGTCGAGCAGCCCAATGCCCACTTATTTATTCATCCGGTTTTTGACCGCACCGAAACCGTCACCACCCCGGTTCCTGAAATTGATATGGACAAATGCACGCTTTGCGGAAAATGCGGTGAAATATGCGAGTTTAAGGCCATTGCGGTCCTCGGTGAAACGGTGTTGCCTTTTGATGAACTCTGTCACAGCTGCGGCGGCTGCATGGCGGTCTGTCCCGAGAATGCCATCACGGAAAAGGGACGGGAATTAGGTGTCATTCAAAAAGGTCATCACAACGGCATCGAATTCATTCACGGAAAATTGAGGGTGGGCGAAGCCATGTCGCCGCCCCTGATCAAAGCGGTGCTGTCTTACCGGGATCCAGCCAAACTGACCATTGTTGATGCCCCCCCGGGAACCTCGTGCCCGGTGATTGAGACCATGAAACCGGCTGATTTTATTTTACTGGTCACCGAACCCACGCCCTTCGGTCTCTATGACCTCCAACTGGCGGTCGGTGCCGTAAAAATTCTCGATATCCCCTGCGGGCTGGTTATTAATCGCTCCGATATGGGAGACGAAAAAGTTAAAGCCTACGCCGCCGATGAAAATTTACCGATTCTGATGGAAATACCGTTTGACCGGCGCATCGCCGAGGCCTATTCCAGGGGCGATATGGTCGTGGACGTGATGCCGGAATGGAAGGCAAAATTTCTGGCGCTATATGAAAAAATAAAAGGATTAAAACATAGGAACCCTGAACCGGGAACATTGAACCAGTGAACCTTTACCAAACCCTGAACGTTGAACGCTGAACCTTTGAACCCTGTTACGTGGAGCAATGTTTATGAAAGAATTAGTTGTCATCAGCGGCAAAGGCGGTACCGGCAAGACCAGTTTAATGGCCGCTTTTTGCTCGCTGGCCGAGAACAAAGTACTGTGTGATGCCGATGTGGATGCGGCCGATCTTCATCTGATCATGAATCCCACAGTTGTCCGGCGCGCTGATTTTAAATCGGGCAACAGCGCCGTAATTAATAATGATTTATGCACCGAGTGTGACCTGTGCCGGGAGATGTGCCGCTTCGATGCCATCAGCGCTGATTATATCGTCAATCGTATTGATTGCGAAGGCTGCGGCGTTTGTGTTCATTTCTGTCCTGAAAAGGCCATTGATTTTCCGGAAAACACCTGCGGGGAGTGGTTCGTCTCGGACACCCGCTTTGGGCCCATGGTGCATGCCCGGCTCGGCATTGCCGAGGAAAATTCGGGCAAACTGGTCACCCTGGTGCGCCGGGAAGCCAGGCAGATTTCTGAGGAGAAAAAATTGGACTTGATCCTGACCGACGGCCCTCCCGGAGTCGGTTGCCCGGTGATTGCTTCCATTGGCGGTGCCAGCGCGGTACTCATTGTCACCGAACCCACGGTTTCCGGCAAACATGATATGGAACGGGTGGCACAACTGGCCGACCACTTTAAGGTCCCGGCCATGATTTGTGTCAATAAATTCGATATTAATTTAGAGTTGACCCGGGAGATTGAAAATTATGCCGCCGAAAAGGGGCTGTCCTGTTTGGGCCGTATCCCCTTTGATCCGGTGTTTACCAAAGCCATGATCCAGGCCCAAACCGTTTTTGAATATGACGGCCAATCAACGGTAGGCCAGGCCATCCGGAGCACCTGGCAACGGCTGGCAGAAAAGCTGCAGTTAGAATAACTTGGAACGGTTCTCAAGCTTAAATGCAAAATTATCAACGGTCGCACCGCGGCATCAGCAAGGCCAGAGAACGGATCATGGTGGATATGGCCGACCGTCGTGCGATGGGAACCATGTATACGCTGTTCGAGTCTGCGACAACTGATTTTATCTGGCAGATGAAACGAATAAGAAAGGAGTAGCGACATGTCACATGAAAACGTTGTCGTGGAAAAACGAGATCCCTTTGCGGTTCGAACCGGTAAAGCCGGAATTTATGGGATGCAGGACCTCCCGTATCACCAGGCCCTCGATTATATGGGCGAACTATTCGCCGCACTTTGCAGCACCGAAGACGCCCGGGAAGGAATTCGGGCTTTTGAGGAGAAGCGCGATCCGGTGTGGCAGGGTAGATGAGCCCTGAAAAGAACATGGTGCGGTTCAGTCTTTTATCAGGATGTTGACCAGGTATCCAACCGCCAGGGAACCGGCGATGGTAAAAAGCGTCAGCCGGATGACGTACACCCAGCCGAAATAAGAAATCATGATGGGCAGCAGAATCGGCTTGACGGCTCTATTGCCTAAAAAAAACAGCAATCATTAGATCACCAGCACCCCGCCAAACGGTTATTATCCAAAGACAGGGCGATAAGAAATTGCAGGCCCGAATTAATGTCTGTTCGATCATGCTAAATTTTTCCTGTTAAAAATTTAACACATGTCAATTAAAAATTTTTAACACCTTAACACTTTGCAGACAATCTTTTTTTTGCAAACGCGCCTTATTTTCTCGAATTTGGGTCGATGGTCACGTTCGCGATAACAAATTTAACATGTCGTAATTACAAATAATACCATTAGCGATTCATTTTAAAGCGCTTATTCGGCATCGAATTTTCAAGTAATCTGGCATTGAAATTGCTCACAGGAATCTTAAATCGTTCAGCCTTACCTGTTTGAGGGAAGTCATGCAACACAGGTTGGGCGGTGCGGCCTTTTAAATATTTTAACCTGACCGTGGAACGAGGAGGAAAAAATGGCACAAACATCCATAAATTATCCCCCAAACCGTGTAACGGACCTTGTGGAATTAAAGGAAAAAGGATCGACCGTGACATGCCGTACTTCCTTTGAAATCCTGCCCGTTGATTTTGCCCATCATGACAATCCGTTTCAGGCGTTCATATTTCTTTGCCGCTACAAAGGAGCCATCGACGGCGAAAAATACGAATTCAGGAAGTGTTATGCCCGCGGTTGCCCTGACAACATACACCCGCATGTCTCCCAGGCGATAATTATTGCCAACCGCTATCTCCAAAAAGATTATCGCAAGCTGGAGAAGGCCGGTATAGAAATCGAGAGGCGGCTTTTCACCCTGGAAAATATGACCGCTAAATTTGACGGGTACCAGAAAGAATACGATGCGGCGCTGGTCATCCACGATTTTATCAATATCGCCAAAGAGGGCAATGATGTGTCTGTAAAGGTGGCGCTGGAATCTGTCCCCGGGGTAGAGCACTTAGTCGGTTATGACAATGAGATGACCTTTATGATGGCGGAATTCATGATCACCTGCCTTGGGAAGACCCACCGATATGAGCGCTGTCTGGCCTGTTACCAGACGGAAAGGGAAAAGGAAGAAAAACAGTACCGAATCAACATTGCCAATGAGCGGCTGAAAATTCTATACGATGAATTCGACCAGGCGTCGGTAAAATATGAAAAACGTTTTCTTTGATCCGTATGTTGGAATTTTGTTAGCCATAACATTCATAAGGAGCATCAGATGAAATTGACAGACATTCAGCCAATGGAAAAGTGGATTGAGCTGGAAAAAAAGATTATCGAAAAATGCAAGATACAATCGGCAACCTTCGATGCAGCAGGCGCCAGGATAACCGATTACGTGAAATGGTCGAACAGGATCTGCCCGGCCATCAAATCAAGTGAGAAAGGCGGCCCCTTTATCTGTGCCGTCGCGCATATGAACATGGCCGCACAGGCTCAGAAAACCCGCAAACCGGTTGTTCAAGAGTGTGACGCCGGGATACTAAAAATCGTTGTCCCCATTTTTGTGAAAGACGAATTCGTCGGGACGGCGGGAGGGTGCGGCCGGCTGCCGGCAGACGGAGAGGTTAACACCTTCATGATCAACAAAACGATCGGCATCGATGAAAAAGAAATTGAAGGTCTGATCGATGATATCGGTTCAATGACAGCGGAGTCGGCTCAAGAATGCGCAGATTTTGTTGAGAACGAATTAAAGAGTATTGTTGCGGCATTTGAAGCAAAGCAAGAATAACATTTTTAACGAGGACTTCGGGTCTTTAATGCCTTCTTTGTCCTTAACCCTGAACGTTGAACCCGGAACCCTGAACCTGTGAGAGGTGTGCATATAATGGCGAATAAGGTTCTTGTTATCGGCGGCGGTGTCGCCGGACTTACAGTGGCATCTGACCTGGCCGATTTGGATATTGAGGTTGAAATCGTCGAACAATCAGACTTTCCCGGGGGCCATGCGATCCAGTATACCTGCAAAGCCACGGACCAGTGCGTCAAATGCGGTGCCTGCATGGTTGAGGAAAAACTCGAGCGGGTCGTTCAAAACCCGAAGATTAAACTAATGGCAGGCGCCCGGGTTCAGGAAGTATCAAAATCGAAAGATTTTTCCGCGACGCTTCTGAAAAAACCGGTTTTTATCGATCCGGAAAAATGCAGCAATTGTGGGTTATGCTTTGAGAAATGTCCTGAAAATGGTGCCGTCACGAAGGGATTTTCCAAAAACCACACGCCTTTTTATGCCATCACAAGCGAAAAATGCCTCTACCTGAAGGATCAATCATGTGCCGTATGCCGGGAGGCGTGCCCGCAAGGCGCCATCGATCTTGATGCCGCTGAGATGACGGAACCCACCCATGCGAATGCTGTGATTCTCGCCACAGGATTCACGCCGTTCAACCCTGTGAGCAAACCATACGGGTATGGCAAATTTAAAAATGTCATCACAAACCTGGAGTTGGAAAGAATGCTCAGAACGGATGGACGGGCATTAAAACCCTCTAACGGCACTGAGGCGGGCAGCATCGCTTTTATTCAATGCGTGGGCAGTCGCGATGCCAAGCTCAACCACCTGTGGTGTTCAAAGGTTTGCTGCGGCTCAGCCTTGCGCATGGCGGGTCTGTTGAAAGCACGGCAGCCTGATATACAAGCCACTTTTTTCTATATGGATGTACAGACCTTTGGCAGGGATTTTAACGAATTTTACGCTAAAATTCGGAAAGATGTCCGATTGATAAGGGCCATCCCGGGAGACATCTATCCTGCAGTCAACGATCAGTTGCGGGTGACATTTCTGGATAACACATCCAGTGAAACATTTCAGGAGGAATTTGACCTGGTCGTGCTTTCCGTAGGAATGACGCCCTGTCAAGGCATACAAGAAACAACAGAGATACTGAAATTGAAACTCGCCGAAACCGGGTTTGTGGAACAGGCCGACAAGGGGGGCTTGACTTCTGAAAAAGGCATATTCACAGCCGGCTCCGTTACAGGCCCCATGAGCATCCCGGAATCCATTGCCAGTGCCGGCAAAACCGCTTTTGAAGTGGCGAAATATCTGGGGCTTTAGGTGTTTTCTGCGACAAGAAAATGAACGAAAGGACGCACTTTGGATGCAAAAACGCTGATTCTGGGTTACAGTCGCGAGGCTCGGGAAATCGCTAAAGAGTTGCTTGAAAAGGATGGAAACGTCATTGTGGCAATACCGGGCACTGCCGGTGATGCCGGGCTGTTTGATGATTTGAATACCGCAAGAAAGACCGGTAAGCTGGAGATACTCCCGCTTAGCGGTTTTTTCTCCTTCAAGGGTTCGGTGGGTCGTTTCAGCCTGACGTTGACCGGAAACGACCAATACGTTACCCGGACCGTTTCCAGCATCATTATAGCAGATGAAGTAGAGCGAAAACCCAATTTTTCCCTTTATGGTGTTGGGGAATCGAGCGGTGTGGTTTCACTTTCCCAAGCCTGTGAATTTATCGAATTTGGATCGGGTCCTGCTAAATACATCTTATCAGGAAAAAGGATCGCTTTTATTACAGGACTGGCGGAAGAAAGCAACCCGGTAATCACCGAAGAAGTCATGCGCTGTGCGCTTAAACTGCAACAGGAATTCAACCGGCAGACTTACATCTTTACCGGAAACCTTAAGGTTGCCGGAAACGGTCTGGAAGCCCTTTATCGGCAAACCAAAAAGGCGGGTACCGTATTCATGAAATTCACGGAAACGATTCCCGATATCCATGTTAATAAAGACGGCAACCTCACCATGGTCTATGTAGATGAAGTCATCCGTGAAACGTTTAAATTAAATCCGGATGTCGCTGTGTTCGACGAAACCTTGAATCCATCAACCTTTTCGCGTGATATTGCGGCCAAGTTGGAGATAGAATCGGGACCGGACGGATTTATCCAAGCAGACAATGTTCACCGGGCCACGGTGCTCACAAACAAAAAAGGTGTTTTTGTTGCCGGATTGTCACGCAGTGCTCAAGCAGCAGGGGGGCGAGAGGCCGATATCGGCAATGCAGCGCTTTGTGTGCTGAACCTCTACCAAAAGCCGCCTGAGGAACAAACCGGAAAGGCCGAAATCAACTTCACCGGGCACTGTATCCGCTGCCTGACCTGTTTGCGCGTCTGCCCGTATGGCGCCATAGCCTTGAATCCAAAGGTCGCTGTTGATCCGCAGGCTTGCGAGGGTTGCGGCATTTGTGCGGCCGAGTGCCCTCGCTTTGCCATTACTCTAAATGTGCCTGATGGTTTATCAATTTACGACAGAATCCCGCCCATAAAAAAAACAGCCGCCATTGAAGATTATCGTCCATCAATAACGGCCTTTTGCTGCCGCCGATCCGCCAAAAGGGCGGGCGACCTGGCATCCTGCATGGGATATTCTTTGCCGCCGGGCCTGCAAATCGTCGAAGTACCCTGTGCCGGCAGCATATCGTTGGAGCACCTTTTTACAGCATTTAGAAAAGGTGCCGACGGTGTGCTGGTGCTGACATGCCATAAGGGCAATTGCCATTCGGAATGCGGCAATATCCATGCACACCGGAGAGTGGATCAGGTAACTGATCTGCTGCCCCAACTCGGCTTTGAACCTGAAAGATTGGCTTACCGGACACTTGCCTCTAATATGGCAACGGAGTTTGCTGAAACGGTTAAAGCCTTTGAAAATACCATTCTTGAACTAGGGCCAAACCGGCTGAAAGAAACATAAATATTGGCATCGAAGAGATAGAGGAGTTATAATGGCTGCAACCGACATTATCGATATGAACGCCTTAGATCACGGACGGTTCAGGTCCTGGGCGTTTTCCCAGGATTATTGTGTGACCTGTGGGCTATGTTCCAGCTCATGCCCGGCATCGGGAATAGATGACTTTGACCCGCGCAAACTGATTCGAATGTTGTCGCTGGGCCTTGAGGATGCGGTGATTGAGTCGCGTTGGCCCTGGATCTGCACGCTGTGCGGAAAATGCGAAAATGTCTGCCCCATGGAGATAGATATTGCCGATGCGATCCGGCGTGTCCGATCCTTGAGGGATAGAGACAAGGTACCCGGAATACTCCACAAGGGATTGGAGGCGGCGCTTGAAACCGGAAACAATTTGCGGCTGCCAAAGGATGACTTCATCTTCATCCTTGAAGATGTGGCGCAGGAAATTGCCGAAGAACCCGGCTATGAAGGATTTAAGGTGCCTATCGATAAAAAAGGCGCTAACATTCTCACCACCATTCACAATAAGCTGGTCAACACCCATACCGAGGATTTAAAGCACTGGTGGCGAATTTTTCATGCGGCTGGAGAAGACTGGACGGTACCTTCCGAAAACTGGGAGGGAACAAACTGGGCGTATTTTACCGGTGATGATGAAGCCATGAAAATCATGACCGGCCGTATTGTCGAACACATGGAGAAACTGGAGGTCAAAACGCTGATGTGGCCTGAATGAGGGCACGCCTATCTGGCGACCCGGTCGGGTCTCGAAAAACACTACCCGGAAGCATTGAAAAAATTTGAATTTGTCACTGTATTTGATCTTCTCATAAAATATATTAAAGCGGGACGCATAAAACTGGATAAAACACGGTTCAAAGGTCCGGCCACCTATCACGATCCGTGCAATTATGGCAGAAAAGCCCAAAAATGGTTCGGCCATGGGTTCTTTGATGAGCCGCGTTGGATCCTCAGCCAATGTATCGAAAACTGGATCGACCTTTATCCGGCGAAAACGAATCAGATCTGCTGCGGCGGCGGCGGCGGCACGCTGGTCAATGGGTACAACGAGGAACGCATTTTTTACGGCCGGAGAAAAATGGACCAAATCCGGTCTACCGGTGCCGGGATGCTGGTGGTTCCCTGTCACAGCTGTCACGGGCAGTTTAACAACATTAAAAAAGAGTGCGGGATGGCGGATCTCGAGGTTAAATATTTGTGGGAACTGGTCGCCGATTGTCTGGTTCTTTAAACATTTTGAACGGTTACTTTCGAGGTGCCGACGTGGATATAAAGGAAGGTATTGCTTCGGAAGAATAATGAAATGTGGTCAAGTGGTCAGTACTTTTTTTAAATCAATCCGGTATTTTTTCATGCGGTTCCAGACGGTCACGCGGTTGATTCCCAAAATGCGGGCTGCCGGGGTCTGGTTGCCGCTGCTGTGCCGCTTGGTTTTTCCATGCGGTCCTGGGGCCCGGGGACAAGCCGGAACAATCTTATCTGAACTGCGGGTTATGCAAAATCACATTTCCACCCCAAAGAAATTTGCCAGCAGCGTGTTCAACCAACGACGCAGCATGGCAAAGGAATAATAGCGGCCGGCAATTTCGTAATTGGTGTTGACCATTTTTTCTCTGCGTTCCGGGGATTTCAGAACATCCCTAACTTTTTTTACGGTTTTACGGGTCAGATAACCATCCATTGCGATTAAATCAAAACCTTTGGGTTCAATATCTTTCACGAAAGTGGCGTACCGGTTAATCAGCAGCGGTTTTTTAAAATAGACGGCCTCCAGGAAGGCATTGCCAAACCCTTCATACAGACTGGGATAGGTGATGAAATCCGCATGGGGGTAGACGTCCCACAGGGTATAAAGGTCTTTGCGATTGACATCCGGATTCATGGGGTCGGAAATACGCAAGTTCAGCAGGCGCAGATCAACGCCGGACTCCCGGGCGTGTTCTTTGAGCCAGTCGGCGTATTCGGCCCCTTCATCGCCGGCCTCGTGCGATATGACCAGCTTGCAGCGCGGATCTGCGAGTTCCCCAACCAGTTCGATGGCGTGCTCGATGCCCTTGCGCTGAACGACCCGCGTGGGTTGCAGGATCAGGATGTCATCCGGGGTCAAGCCGATTTCTTTGCGAAAATCATGGGTTTGCTGCCGGGTGATGGCCGGAGGGTTTTCAAAGTCGATGACGTTGGGAATCACCAGCGAGGAAACTCCGGTTCGCAGCGCCAGTTCTTCCTGGGCGGCGGAATTGATGACGACGTGCTCGATGTTGGGCAGGTTGGGGGGAAACGCCATCCGCAGATAGTCACCGACGGCGTTAACCAGAAAACGGGTCCGCTCCCAGTAAAAGTCATGGTGGTGGGCAATGGTCGGGATCTGGGTTTCGGCGATAAGTTCCGTCAGGGCAATACCCAGTGGGATGTGCATCGGAATTGTGAGCACATTTTGAGCGATAAGCAGGTCGATATTAAAGGTACGGATAAATTCATTCAGCTGCTTTTTTAAAAGGGTCTTCAATTCGTAGATGGCATCGGTGACCGCCGGATCCCGTTTTTTTTTGCCGAAGATCTGCCGATCAATCCAGATATTTTTCTCATGCTGAAAAAAGGCTTCCGGTACCAGGAAGCAACTTTGCGGGCTGCGGTCCAGTAAACCGGCAAACCAGAAATAATTGTGGCCGGCACTTTTCAATACCCGGGCCCACTTGCTGGCTTCCAGCGTGACCCCGTCGGTTCCCGCAAAGCGGGTGGATACGAATCCAATATTTTTCCCCATGGTCCTGATTCAATCTCCTTGTCCGTGTTCAGTCTGCTTTCGAATCTGCTGAATATAATTCGCATGACTCAGATGTCAAACAGTCAGTTCAGACACCCGGACTGTAATGTTGCAGCCTAAAAAAAATCTGGCGGCGCCATAAACCGCATCCCGGCGCCCGGACCCTGCGGGCGGATTTGGCTGCTGCAGTATTGTTTTCGTGTTGAAAGTTAGAAAATGAATGCAATGAACTTCCCCGCGGCAAACCGCAGGGCATCAATGTATGGACAAATTCAACCCTAACGCAGCAAGCTGCGGGGAATGAAACCCGACCGATTTCGCAATCTCCACCTCATGTTCATTTTAATCTGTGTAATCTGCGAAATCTGTGGCTTAAAAATTTAATTAATTGTAAAATTATCATTATTCCTGAAAATATTTTTCCGGTTCAAACCACAGATAATCCATGCCAGGATTGATGATTTTGTAAAATGAAAATTACGCAAGAAAAATCCAAAGAATTATTGCAAACGATCACCGCCGCGGATATCCCACCGGATCTTTCCCGCAAAACTGCGCAGGATGCACTCAGCATTGTTATTGATGCAATAAACTCTACCGTTGGCGGTTTGATCATCACAGATCTGAGCGGTACCGTTCGTTTTGCAAATCCATCCTTTTGTCAAATTTTTGACTATTCCCATGACGATATAATTGGTACGAATGCCGCCGACTTGTTTGCCACAAAAGAAATCCGCACCTTCTCGGATGTCATTGCAATCGTGGATATCAGCCAAGATGTTTCTCAGGAATTCGTAGTTGAAAATAAAGAAGGCAAAAGTTTCGTTGTCGAAGTTTCAGCATCCAATGTGACTTCAAGCTCAGGGGAACTTGCCGGCCGGATGGCCTCATTCTTTGATATTACCAAAAGGAAGGAGATCGAGGCAGACAGGGAAAAGCTGATCATCAAATTGCAGGATGCGCTTAAAAAAATTAAAACATTGAGGGGCATCATACCCATATGCGCTGCATGCAAAAAAATTAGAGATGATAAGGGCTATTGGAATCAGATAGAGATTTACCTCAGGGAGCATTCCGAAGCTGATTTCAGTCATGGGATATGCCCGGAATGTGTTAAAAAACTCTATCCGGATTTGGCTGAATAGCGATGATCGAATCTATAATCCGGATCGCTAAGTCCATGGATTCGGCAATACGATGACGGATTGACTCACTCAGGACTTAGTGCTGAGTAAGCAATTGCAACAGTTGGGTCAAAAACTACATGTAACTGTAATTAGGAATCGAAGCGCAAAGGTCCGGCGATTATTTATCCAAGTTCATTAACATTAAAATCACCCACTCGTTGGACTCGGCAACAATTGACCGATTTCTTCCTGGAAATTGTCAAGGGATTCTCTGACCGCCACCGTGTCATCAAAACCGGCGACGTGAAAGAGGGCGTCGCCCTTGTGAACCAGGGGCAAATTCATCCGTCCGATAACAATACCGGCAACCGGTGAAAGCACTGCGGTTTCACCTTCATCAAAAGGATCGGCGATCTCACCGATTTTCTGGTTGGCTGTAATTTTGCGGCCCAAAGGAATCTGGGTGCGCAATATACCGCTTCCCGGCGCCCGAACCCAGCTGGTGGATTTGGCCACCATCGGCTGAATGCGAGACTTTTTAATCCCCCTGGATGTCAGCATACCAATAGAACGCATGACGGCCAGAACGCCTTTCACGCCGGCGCGCACGGCGAATTCGTCGAAGCGCAAAGCCTCGCCGGCTTCGTAGAGCAACATGGGCATGCCTCTTTCTTCCACGGCCTGGCGCAGCGATCCGTCTCGCAGATCAGCATTCAGGATCACCGGCGCCCCAAACGCAAAGGCCAGCTTTTCAGTCTCCGCATTGCCCAGACAGGCCCGAATGTGCGGCAGATTGATGCGATGGTGGGAGCCGGCGTGCAGATCGATGCCGAGGTTACAGTTGGCGACGATTTCCGCCATGAAAATGTCTGCCAGGCGGGAGGTCAGGGAACCCTTTTTGGATCCTGGGAAAAACCGATTCAGGTCGCGCCGGTCCGGCAGGTACCGGGTGTTATTGATAAACCCATAAACATTGACAACCGGAACTGCAATCAGCGTCCCTCTCAGCCGCTGCAGGATCTTCAGTTTCAATAAACGGCGGATAATCTCGACGCCGATGATTTCATCGCCGTGAATGGCCGCGCACACAAACATACGCGGACCGTCCTTTTTGCCCCGCAGGACATGCACCGGCATGGACATTTCGGTGTGGGTGTATAGACGCGCCACCGGAATGTTGATGGATTTTCTCTGGCCGGCGGCTACCGGTTGACCGGCAATAGTTAACATTTTGGACATGGCGTTTACGTTCCAATTATAAGATACTGGTTATCGATGGCATGTTAGATGATGCGAGCTCTGCCGACATTTAGAAACCGGAGTGTTGGAGTTTTGGAGTAGTGGAGCGGTGTGTGGAATTGGGACTGATAAAATTGAAAAATGCTAAATTTATTAAAGCATGATCATTGTTTGCAGATCGAAAATATTTGGATAGTATTAAGCCAGGTAGCGCTGGGCAGATACTTTTAATAACATTAATATTCCCGATATCCAATTTTATCCATGACTCCGTTACTCCAACACTCCAACACTCCCGAAATTTAACTCCCCCGCAGCCGCTCAGGGCCGAGCCTTCCAGTCGGGCTGCCAGCTGGACTCTGCGTCCCTCAGCCCTTGCCCTTGGTGCGGGTCTTGCCTGGTTTCGCATTTTTTTCGATGAAATCAACTATCTTAGCGGCCACATCGATGCCGGTGGCTTTCTCGATGCCTTCCAGTCCGGGCGAGGAGTTTACCTCCATGACGACCGGGCCGTGGTTTGAACGCAGCATATCGACCCCGGCCACATTCAGGCCCATTATTTTGGCGGCACGCACCGCTGTCGAGCGCTCTTCCGGGGTTATCTGAATGGCAGTGGCTTTTCCGCCGCGGTGGATATTTGACCGAAACTCGCCTTCACCGCCCTGACGCATCATGGTGGCAATAACCTTGCCGCCGATCACAAAACAACGGATATCACTGCCTTTGGCTTCCTTGATATATTCCTGCACCAGGATATTGGCTTTCAGGCCGCGAAACGCTTCGATGACGCTCTGGGCGGCTTTTTGAGTTTCGGCCAGAACGACACCGATACCCTGGGTGCCTTCCAGCATTTTGACGACCAGGGGCGAACCGCCGACCAGGTTGATCAGATCGGAGGTGAATTTGGTTGAGTGCGCAAAGCCGGTAACCGGCAGACCGATCCCTCTGCGGGCCAGCAATTGCATACTGCGCAACTTGTCCCTGGACCGGCTGATAGCCACCGATTCATTGACACAATAGACATCCATCATTTCAAACTGGCGCACGACGGCGGTCCCATAGAAAGTGATCGAGGCCCCGATCCTCGGAATGATGGCATCGAACCCCAATAGCTGTTCGCCCTTGTAGTGGATGGCGGGATGGTGGGAGGTGATGTTCATGTAGCAGCGCAAGGGATTAATGATATGTATTTCGTGATCCCGATTGAGGCCGGCTTCTTTCAGTCGAGTGGTTGAATATAAGCTTTCCTTACGCGAGAGAATGCCAATTTTCATGATTAATCCTTTATTTTTTTTTGCTGGATTTGGGATATACCTTTGAAAGTCTGCGACCGGTTAGATAGGACTTGGCGGGGTCGACCAACAGATGCTCGCTGATCGCGGCCCGCCCCAGCAGCATGCGAAAGCGCATCGACTTGCGGTTGCTCAGGGTCAATTCGATCGGCCACCTGATTTTTCCCAGGGCGACAGCGGTTCGGATAACATAGCGTTTTTCGCTCTGACCGTCGGAGCTGGTCACGCGGCGCCGGTCGACAACGTCGGCCACGCAATTGATTTCAATATCATTTCGTCTTTGCAATGGATGAATGCCAAATTTCACTTTGAGGATTCCGCCACTCTCAAAAGGCTCCAACCCAAAAGTATGCAGGGCCGAAGTTCGCGCACCGGTGTCGATTTTAGCCTTAACGGCCTGGATATTAAGATCCGGCAGCGCCAGCCATTCCCGCCATCCGATGATAATTAAGGGTCTCGGAATTTCCATAATCCATTATTCCATTTGTGAGCGAAGCGAACAAACTTGATTCTGTTTCACGTTGTTTGCCCTTGGATCCAGAGTTGTTTGACCTTGGATCCGAGATGTTGTTTTCGATACAGATATCTAATTGTCGTATTTAAAGCGCAAATGTCAATGACGAATTTGGGTTTTACAACTAAAATGATGATCACCACGGTAATACTGCGGCCCACGGTGGTCAGCGGCACGATTTCGCAGAATCCCACCGTTGATATCGTAATGATGGTCATATAAAAAGCATTAAATATAGGCATGCGCTCAAAGAGGGAGTAATCCGAAATCAATATCTAAATCGTTTAAAAAATTATAAAAGCGTTGATAAATAAGGAAATCATAAGGTGGGACGCCTAAAAAATTTGACGGACAAGAGTTCAAAACGGCATGTCCATTGCAGATTTTTGCACATCCTGTTACAACAGGATAAGGATTTGCCAGCCGTCATCCCGGCTTTAAATCTTTAACAAATAAATTTGGATTTTAGGAAGTGAGGTGCTAAGTTGGATATGATCAGTCATGATAAACCTTTCAATTTGATTGACGGCGCCAACGGTGAAGCGATTGCGGTTGCGCGGGAGGTGGAAGATCAACGCCGGATTTCAGCGAACCCGGACTTGCCGTTGGAGCGGCGCCTGGAGGCCTATGAGGATATCTTCGATTCAGAGGTTGGTGACACGACGCTGGTTCGGGCGCGCAACATCGAACGTGAGGTCGGCTTGCGCCAGATCTATTTAAAATTTGAAGGCAGCAATCCCACCGGTACCCAGAAAGATCGCATTGCGTTTGCCCAGGCCATGGACGCCCTGCGGCGGGGGTATGATACCATCGCGGTGGCAACCTGTGGCAATTACGGTGTTGCCGTTGCCCTGGCGGCCGGTTTCGCCGGGCTGCGCAGCCGGATCTACATTCCGGCCAACTACCACGCCGGCCGGATAAAAGAAATGACCGATTTCGCGGCGGAGATCATTCGAGTCCGGGGGGATTATGAAAAGGCGGTCGAAGAATCTTCAGCCGACGCCCTTAAACATGAATTTTACGATGCCAATCCCGGTGGTGACAACCTGCCGACCCAGATGCGGGCCTACGGCCAGATTGCCTATGAAATCTATGACGAACTGCGCGATGCCCCGCTAGCCGTCGCCGTCCCGGTTTCCAACGGGACCACCCTGGCCGGAATATACCGGGGATTTCTAAGCCTTTACCGCCGGGGTAAGACTTCACGCATGCCGTATATCGTGGCCGGATCTTCATTTCGCAAAAATCCAATTGTTCAGGCATACTTATCCAAAAGCCCGTCATGTGAAGATCTTAATCCCCAAAAAATCCATGAGACCAGCATTAACGAACCGCTGATCAACTGGCATTCCATCGACGGTGATCATGCCCTGGATGCCATCCGACAAACCGGGGGTTGGGCTTCCGATGCATCCGATAAAGCCATGCGCACCTATGCCCGCCTCATTCGCGATAAGGAGGGACTGCAGGTGCTGCCGGCCTCAACCGCGGGCCTGATTGCCTTGATGAACAAACATGCCAAGGAACCGTTGCCCGGAGATCGTTTTGTTGCCGTATTAACCGGGAGGAAATCATGAAATCATCACCGGATGAATTAAGGAAAATCATACCCAACGAAGATAAAATACACAACCATAATAGCATAGATAATTCAGCGGATGATCCGTTGGCCATTCTCAAAGTCTTTGAGCGTCTTGAAATCGGCCCGGTCAAGCTGGAACCCAGGCGACTGGTTGCTCCCTATCGCCTGTTTTACAGCGGAAAAATGGAACAAACGGAGCTCATCTACAGTTACGAGGAAACCGTATTCGATCCCGCCGAACGTGAATCCAGAAATCTGGCCGATATGATTGCCGCCCAGGTCGCCATAAACTACGGTTTATTTTGTGACAGGCTGATTTTCCATGGTCTTTATGATGACATCGACCAGCGGTTTATTCGAGACATGGCCGAAAATACGGCGCGGGAAATTTACGTTAAAAAATTTTTGGAGCCCAATCCGTTTCTGGTCGGCGCCGCCGCCGATCTGAAGCCTGAAAAACGGCATAAATATCTGCTGGCCAGGCTGCAATTTCCGGAGGCAGCGCAGAATAAAATCAAACCCGGCTGGCAGCGCTGGTCAACTCAGCGAAACAACCATTGCATTCTTTCCAGCGGCGGCAAAGACAGTTTATTGAGCTACGGCCTGCTCCATGAGATCGGTCGTGAGGTTCACCCGATTTTTGTCAACGAGTCCGGACGGCACTGGTTCACCGCGCTCAATGCCTATCGCCATTTCAAAGATAATATACCCAATACCGCCAGGGTCTGGGTCAACTCTGATCGCCTGTTTTCCTGGATGTTGCGTCGCATGCCGTTTATACGCAAGGATTTCGCCGATGTCCGATCCGATGAGTATCCCATGCGGTTGTGGACGGTGGCTGTTTTTTTATTCGGTGCATTGCCGTTGATGCGCAAAAGGGGTATTAGCCGCTTGCTGATCGGCGATGAGTTCGACACCTCGGTTCGCAAGATCAGCCATAAAATTTCCCATTATGACGGTTTGTACGATCAAAGCATTTATTTCGATCAGACCGTCACCAACTATTTTATGCGCAAAGGCTGGGCGATCAGCCAGTTTTCTATTTTACGCCCGCTGTCGGAGCTTCTCATCGAAAAGATTCTGGCTCTGCGATATCCTCGCCTGCAGCAGCATCAGATCTCCTGTCATGCGACTCACAAAGAAACGGATCGCATTTATCCCTGCGGCAAATGCGAGAAATGTCGCCGAATCGTCAGCATGCTGTTGGCGCTCGATGTCGACCCTGAACACTGTGGCTACCGGGTGTCTCAAGTTGAAAACGCGTTGAACGGATTTATCCAAAAAGGCGTTAAGCAGGAATCCGCCGGCCTGAGCCAGCTGGGATTCATGCTGCGGCAGAAGGGATTGATCCCTAACCCTGAAAATCGGAAGAAAATGTTCCACGAGCATCCGGAAGTTCTGAAACTGCGTTACGATCCCAAAATTTCACCGATGCATGCCATACCGGTGGATTTGCGGTTGCCCCTGCTGCGGATTTTTTTACAATACGCCGCGGGGGCCATGCGCCGTATCGGCAAAAAATGGATGCCGTTCGATCCCCTGAGTGATTCCATTTTAAATCAACCATTTGCCTTCGAACTCGATATAAAAGAACAGAACCTAACCCTGAAAAATACGGATCACGATGCGGATCAGCAGCGCTATCAGTGGGGGGAGTTCACCTGGCCCGAAGCCCGCAATCGCCTCCAGCAGGTGGACCTAGCCCTGCTGCCGGTGGGGGCCCTTGAACAGCACGGACCGCATCTGCCGCTGGACACGGATGCCTTTGATGCGGAGTATCTGGCGCTCAGAGTTGCCGAAGCCTGCAGCGATCCCAAACCACTGGTGCTGCCGAACATACCGTACGGTGTATCCTATCACCACGATGAGTTTAAGGGCACCGTCAGCATTTCCAACGATACGCTCGCCAAATTGGTCTATGACATCGGCATCAGCGTCTCGCACAATGGCATCCAAAAACTGGTTATTATCAATGCCCACGGCGGCAACAGTCCGGCGCTGAATCACGCCGCTCAGATGATCAATCGCGACGCACATATTTTCGTGTGCGTCGATACCGGGGAAACCAGCGATGTGGACATTTACTCGTTGGTGGAGACTCCCAACGACGTGCATGCCGGTGAAATCGAAACCAGCACCAGTCTGGCGGTGAGACCTCATTTAGTTAAAATGGATCAAGCCCGCCGGGAAGTTCCCGAGTTCTCCAGCCGATATCTGGACTTTACTTCCAAACGCGGTGTACTATGGTATGCCTATACCCGTAAAATTTCACAGAGCGGGGTGATGGGAGACCCGACCAAAGCCAGTGCCGAAAAAGGAATTAGAATCTGGGAGATCATGATCACCCATCTGGTGGCCCTGGTTGAAGATTTAAAATCCATGACATTGGAAGAAATTCACCATCGGATGCTTTGAGCGTTGCGATAAAACTTTGATGAGGGGGAATAGATATGGTTAAAAATATTATTTTTATCTTTCTGATTGCCGTGGTGTTAATATTCGTGTTTCAAAACATGATGACGATCGAAGTGAAGTTTCTGGTATGGACGATAACGGTATCGCGGGCCTTGATATTACTGGTTACCCTTGCGATCGGCCTGGTCGGGGGAAGCCTTTTGACCTATCCGACCCGCAGGCAAAAGGCACGCTTTAAAAAATAGCCAAAGTCAAGGATACGGGAAGGCCGCCAGTGCCCGGCCAGAAAACATAGCCGAGATACTGAAAAACGGAATTTTATATCCCACCGGCAAACCCGGTACAGGACTCAAACTGAAAAGCAAATGATTATGGAAAAAAGACCCTTAGCTTTAACCATTCTCTGGAACCTGCTGCTTATCACCAGCGGCTGTATTCTGTGCGCCGCAGCCATCAAGGGGATTTTGATTCCCAAGGAGTTTCTGGCTGGCGGTGTTACCGGACTGTCGCTTCTGATTCACTACATCCTGCCGTCCCTGCCGCTGGGGGTGATCTATTTCATCCTGAACATTCCGCTATTTATCATCGGCTGGATATTTGTCGGCCGCCGTTTCTTCCTGTACAGCGTTGCCGGGGTGATCATCTTTTCGGCCGCCATGTTTCTGCCCTACCCCCCTATCCCGATCAACGATATGATTCTTGCCGCTTTAACGGCAGGCATTATTACCGGTGTCGGATCAGGTGCCATTTTGAGATCGCTGGGGTCGGCGGGCGGTCTGGATATTCTGTCGGTGGCAATATTCAAGAAGTTCTCCATCCGTCCGGGCACCTTCGTGCTGGTCTTTAATGCTCTGCTGATATGCCTGGCGGCCTTTCGCATCCCTTTGGAAATGGTCATCTATACGCTGATTTTTATGTATGTGACCTCCTACTGCATAAACATGGTGGTCACCGGGCTGAGCCAGCGCAAGGCGATTATGATCATCTCGCCTCAGTGGCAGGCTATTTCGGATGAAATCATGGCGCGCCTGCAGCGCGGGGTTACCGTGGTGCGTGGTGAGGGGGGCTACAGCGGCAAGGAAGTGCGTATCCTTTATTCGGTCGTCTCCTTCAGCGAGCTTTCACGGTTTAAACAGATGATCAGAGATATCGATCCCCAGGCCTTCGTCGTCGTCACCGAAACCCTGGAGGTTATGGGCAAAGGCATCGGTAATCAGCCCCACTGGTAACCGCGATTTTCTTTTTGAATAGTTGGATTGAGGCACGAAACCCGACATCATGCGAGGGCCTCAACCCAACCCACTGGCATCGGCCAAGGTGTTAACACCTTTCAGCAGACGATCCCGGGCCTTTGAACGGTATGATATCATTTTAGCAGACATTTCAATTTCCTCCTCTGTTATTCAACGATGAACAAAATATCATCTTCTTTCATAAATACATGCTCGACACCGTCAAGCTTGATTTCCGTACCGCCATACTTGGCAAAAAGAAGCTGAATATCGACCTGTGCGACGACACCCTAACCCTGACGGGAGCGGTGGCGCCTTTTGAAGGGCCGGAGGAAAGCAAAATCCAGGTTCGATGCGTTTACGTATTGGGTTGAATATCTCCAACAAAGGTTTTTATAATGAACACAACATTATTTATAAGTTTAATTACCTGGATCGGGATTTTTTTCTGCATCTCCCAGTCCGCCATGTTTTCGGGAATGAATCTGGCCCTTTTCAGTATCAGTCGACTCAGGCTGGAAGTAGAAGCTGACCTCGGAAATCGTGATGCGGCTAATGTTCTGAAGATGCGCAAGGATTCAAATTTTTTACTGACAACAATTCTTTGGGGAAATGTTGGGATCAATGTCCTGCTGACGCTGCTTTCCAATTCGGTACTGGCCGGAATTTCTGCTTTTTTCTTTTCAACCGTGGTCATCACCGTCCTCGGAGAAATAATGCCACAGGCTTATTTTTCCCGCCATGCTTTGCGCATGGCTTCAATGCTGGCACCGCTGGTAAAATTTTACCAGATCCTGCTATATCCGGCTGCTAAACCGACTGCCAAAATATTGGATGCCTGGCTGGGGGCTGAAGGAGTCCAATATTTCCGGGAGCACAGTCTCAGGGAAGTCATTAAAAAGCACATTGAGGCCGATGTGTCCGATGTGGATCGCCTGGAAGGGATCGGCGCGTTGAATTTTTTAGCCATCGACGATCTGCTGGCCGTTGATGAAGGCGAGCACATTGATCCCGACAGTATGATATCGTTGGAATATCAAAATGATTTGCCGGTCTTCCCATCATTTGAAAAATCGACCTCGGATCCATTTCTGCGACAGGTAGAAGTCAGCAAAAAAAAATGGATTACGCTTATTGATTCGGCCGGAGAGCCGCATTTTGTAATGGATTCCGATGCATTTCTGCGGGATGTGCTTTTTGAGGGAACCCTGGTAAACCCTTTAGGATATTGCCACCGGCCGATAATTGTTAAGAATCCAAGCGAACCTCTGGGCAATGTCTTATGTAAGTTCAAGGAGTGTGTGGATTGCATCCGGGATGATATTATAGACCAAGATGTGATTCTCATATGGGGGCAGAAGGAAAAACGCGTTATCACCGGGGCAGATATTCTGGGCCGGTTGCTAAAAGGAATATGATAAATTCCCAGCAGCCTGCATCCACTATAAGGAATCAAACAAAACGGATATTTTGGATCCGGCTGGCGAAGCCTTGGCCGGGGCCTTTGCCCGCAGGGGAAGATCGTTCCGGCTGCGCCTGCCCGGTTTTGGACTCAGCACCTGGATTCTTAGTTTGGATTTGCGCCCGTTAGGGCACAATGTCGCCTAAGCCATCCAGTATGTAGCCAGGACGGTAGGCGAAGCGCTCGAGGTCCTGCCGGGCGGTTACACCGCTCAGGACGAGCACGGTTTCGATCTCCGATTCGAGGCCCGCAATGATATCGGTATCCATGCGATCCCCTACGATGGCAGTCTCTTCGCGCCGGCACCCCAGCCTTTTCAGGGCGTGGCGCATCATCAAAGGATTGGGTTTTCCGACAAAGTAGGCCTTGAAACCGGTGGCAAGCTCGATCGGAGCGATGAGCGCGCCAGTGGCCGGAACAATCCCGTTTTCGGTCTGGTCGGTCAAATCCGGGTTGGTGCCGATCAGTTTGGCCCCGTTCCCCACGAGATGGACGGCGCGCTCCAGCCTGTCATAACTGTAATTCCTGGTCTCGCCGACCACGACATAATCGGGATTGGCGTCGTTCATGGAAAAGCCTGCGTCATACAGCGCTTTGGTGAGGCCGGCTTCTCCGATCACAAAGACGCTGCCGTCCGGACACTGTCGGGCTAGGAACTCGGCGGTGGCCAGTGCGCTGGTGTAAAAATGCGCCTCGCTTAACTGCACCGTCAGGCGGAGCATTTTCTCGCGCAGTTCCCTGGGCGAGCGCTCGCTGCTGTTAGTCAGGAACAGAAACTTCTTGCGCTCCTTCCTTAGCCAATCGAGGAAATTTGTAACGCCCGGCAGCAGCTGGTTGCCATGGTAAATTACCCCGTCCATGTCGCAGATAAAGGCTTTTTTAACGCGTAAGGCATCCATAGGATCACCCTTTCATTGTTGTAAGGACCATATATTGTTGTCTGGGTTCAAATTATCGGTAAGAATCGTTCTAAAAGTGCGATGACTATGGTGGTGCCGGTCAAAAGCGGCCTGCTCGTTAAAACGAAAGCCTTGACGCAAGGAGATACCGTACTTTTTCTAATCGATCGAGGAGGGTCCACGGTTTATATGTCACGCGCCAGGTCTGGTGATGACCCTGGAACATGATTTGGTAAGGTTAAACCATTTGGACCGTTATTGACAAAACAGCACGAATGAGCGAGAATCGTAATTCAAATTCGCACGATTTGTCAAGAACCATTGCCGGATCTCAAATGATCTTGCAATAAATGGAGGTGGCTAAATGACAGAGCTATCCATATGGAAAAAAGAAGAGCTGGAAAAACTCAGAAAAGATCTTGATTTCCGCTTCAGTAGATTCCGCAGGGGTTTCGGCGTGCCGCGCGCGCTGATGGAACGGACAGAAATGTTTAGGACATCCCTATCGGAAACCGAAGATCACCTT
This sequence comes from uncultured delta proteobacterium, assembly GCA_963710795.1. Taxonomy (GTDB): domain Bacteria; phylum Desulfobacterota; class Desulfobacteria; order Desulfobacterales; family JAFDCJ01; genus JAFDCJ01. The sequence continues at coordinate 236,794 of CAVQBT010000009.1, read as the reverse complement.
ATTTTGAGGACCGAACTTCCGGGTGTCCGGGCCGAGAATATTCAGCTATCCGTCACCGATGATAGACTGAGCATGGCAGTGGACTCCAGCGAAGATTCAGTCGGACAAGGCGCCAATTTTCAAAATTTTGTCAAGCGCACGCGCTCTTTTTCAAAATCTATTACGCTGCCCTGCCGGATCGTGGTCGAGGATGTTAAGGCCACCTACCAGGACAACATCCTGAAAATCGAGCTGCGCAAGTGCCGGCCCAAAGAAGCCCGTGGAATCACCATCGAAGTAAAATAGCCGCGGGTTGCAACGAAAGACACAGCGCAACATGATCAAAGTGATCGATGACACAGAATCAGGCCCTCTTAAATAACAAACCGGCCGTTTAAGGAGGAAAGCGATGACCCAGAAAAGTTCTGACTCCCGAATCCCTATAGAAGATCTCAGGTGGCGATTGGATCCCTCAACCTTGCCCTTTGACACGACGGAGACGCTCGAGCCCTTAAAAGACATTATCGGTCAGCAGCGGGGGGTTGAAGCATTTCGGTTCGGTATCGATATGGATAAACCGGGTTATAATGTGTTTGTCACCGGAACCGCCGGATCGGGCAGAATGGCCACTGTCAAGCGCCTGCTGGAGGAAATGTCCAAAAAAGAAGGCCGCCCGGAAGACCTCTGCTATGTGAATTGTTTCAAGGACCCGGAGTCGCCGGTCCTGATTCGACTTCCCGGCGGCAGCGGCGGCACCTTTAAGCGGGATGTTAAAAGCCTGGTGGATCGGCTGAAAAAGGAAATCCCGCTGCTTTTTGAAAGCCAGGAATACCTGAATATGAAAAAGGAGATCATGGAATCCTATGAAAGCCAGGCCGGCAGTTTCTTCAAGTCTCTGGAAAAAAGGGTCAAAGAAGAGGGTTTTGCCATCGTTGATGTCCAGATGGGCCAATTCAAGCGGCCGGAGGTAATGCCGGTGGTGGATGACAAACCCGTGCCCATTGAACAGCTTGAAGCAATGACCGAAAAAGGCCGCTTTCCAAAGGAAGAATATGAAGCGCTGAAGGAAAAGCAGGCCGCCTTGCGTCAGCAAGTCGAACAGATTTTTCTTGAACTGCGTGATCTCCAAAAGGAGGTCCATGAAAATATCGAAAAAATGGATCGCGCCGTATTCACCAAAACAGCCACCGATTTAATACAACCGCTGGCCGAGAAGTACAGCAGCCGAAAAATCCAAGTGTACTTCCAGGGAATGCTTGAAGATATGGCCGACAATCTGAAGATATTCGCCCCCCAGAGTGCGGTGCAAATTCCCGGGTTGCCCCCGATGATGTCCGATGTTGATTTGTTTCAACCTTACGATGTGAATTTGCTGGTGGATAACAGCGAACGCAAAAATCAGCCGGTTATAATTGAAGGCTACCCCACCTATCGCAATATTTTCGGGGCGATTGAGCGCGTCGTGGACCGCGGCGGTGTCTGGCGCACGGACTACAGCAAAATTAAAGCCGGCTCGCTGGTAAAGGCCAACGGCGGTTTTCTGGTCATCAACTTAAAGGATGCCATTATCGAGCCGGGTGTCTGGCAGGCGCTGAAGCGGGCGCTGAAAAGCAAAAAGCTTGAAATTCAAACCTTCGATCCGATGTATTTTTTTACCACCACCGGGTTAAAGCCGGAGCCCATTGAGCTAAAGGTTAAAGTGGTCATCATCGGCGATGCCTACCTGTATCAAATGCTGGGATATTACGATGAGGATCTGCGCAAGATTTTTAAGGTCAGGGCCGACTTTGATACGGTCATGGCCAGAGACGACCAGAACATTCTTCAGTTTGCCCAATTTATAAAAATGGCCACCGATGAAGAGAAGCTGAAACCGTTTGACCGCACGGCCGTAGCGGCGCTCGTCGAACAGGCCGTCAGGATGTCCGGCCGCCAGGAAAAAATATCCACCAGTTTTCCGGCCATTTCCGATTTGATCCGCGAAGCTGATTTTTACGCCGCCAAAGAAAGCAAGGCCGTTGTCACCGAGCAACATGTCGATCGCGCCATCGCGGCGCGAATTTTCCGGTCCAACCTGGCCGAAGAACGGATTCAGGAGATGATCGACCGGGGCACACTGATGATCGATGTGGCGGGAGAAGTCGTCGGTCAGGTCAACGGGTTGGCGGTTTATTCCCTGGGCGATCACACGTTCGGCAAACCATCGCGGATTACCGCCTCGACAGCGATGGGCCGGGCCGGCCTGATCAATATTGAACGCGAAGCCGACCTGTCCGGCAATACTCATAACAAAGGCGTTTTGATCCTCGGCGGATATCTGAGAAAGAAGTATGCCCAGGACAAACCGATCACCATGAGCGCCAGCATCGCTTTCGAGCAATCCTACAGCGGGGTTGACGGCGACAGTGCCTCCTCCACGGAGATTTATGCCCTGCTGTCCAGTTTGTCCGGGGTCCCCCTCAGACAGGATATTGCCGTAACCGGCTCAGTCAATCAAAAGGGCGAAGTCCAGGCCATCGGCGGTGTCAATCAAAAGATCGAGGGGTTTTTCGATTGTTGCCGACACAAAGGTCTGAGTGGAGATCAGGGGGTTATGATTCCCCAAAGCAACGTCAAAGATCTGATGCTGCGTAAAGATGTTGTCGCCGCCGTGCAAGAGGGCCGGTTTTCTATCTACGCGGTCAGAAATATCGATGAAGGCATTGCGATCCTTACCGGCCGGCCGGCCGGCGAATTGCAGGCGGATGGGGGCTATCCCGCAAAAACGATTAATTTTCTGGTTGATCAGAAATTAAAAGAACTGGTGGAAGGCATAAAAGACTTCCCTGACGGGCAAGATTCGAAAAGCCGGTCCGGCAAATGCAAATCCTGTTAGTCAGGCCAAACCTGAACCTCGTCCGTATGGGGTTGGCTGCATTGTTTTTAACTCCTGGAGGTGCAGAACTTTTTGTTCTGATTGCAAAAAAAAAGCAGAACTAATTTATCTGATTTTAGATTTATGCGGTGTCGATACCGGCGGGACAGTTAGTGGCCGACATCAAACTCATAGTACCGGCTGTCTTTTGACTCCGCTGTTGCCAGGACTTCTTTGATTAGGCTGTCTTCTTGAGCCTGGGCGTAACCGGCGCTGATTCGAATCCGAATGCTATTTCTATTGCCGGCGGCCAGCAGATCCTCAATCCGCAGATCCCGCGCCAAACGGGTGGCAAACTTGCGGGCATCCTCGATGTCGGCATTTTGCAAAACAACCAGAATCTTGTCCAGACTGTAACGGGAGCAGGAATCGGTTATCTCGAGACGCTGCTTTATTTGGGCGGCAAAATTTTTGAGCAAGGTTTGTCCCAAAACATGCCCCATTTCAGCGTTGATTTCCGCCAGGTTTTCGATGGTGAACATCACAACGGATAAGGAAATTTGGTGGTGCTGCAGTCGCGCCAGATCTTCCTGGATTTTTCGTTCCCCCTGCAGCGGTGTGGCCATGCCGGTCAGAGCGTCGCGTGGCTTTTCCTGTCCCTGGATAAACAACTGGACCGCCGAATCCGTGCAGCGCTGAAGCGCTTCGGGAGAGCCTTCGAAGCAGATTTTGCCCTCATCCAGCATGGCGATGCGCTGGGAGAAAAAGAAAATATCCGGGATTTCATGGCTGATCAGAACCGCCGTGAAGCCGAATTTTCGCTGCATGTCCACAATCAAGGCATACACTGCGTTGCGGCGAACCGGGTCAAGGCCGGCCGTCGGCTCATCCAGCAGGACCACCTCCGGATCCGTCACCAGAGCTCGCGCCAGTGCCACCCGCCGTTTCATGCCGCCGGATATTTGCCCGGGGTATTTGTCACCAAAGGCTTGCAGCTCGAACTGCTGCATTTTATCCTGCACCCGCTGCCTGATTTCGGACTTGGCAGTGGTTGTCCCTTCCCGCAAGGGCAAGGCAATGTTTTGGTAGACGGTCATGGAGTCAAAAAGCGCTGCATCCTGAAACACATAGCTGAACTTGGCCCGCAGCCGGTTGATCTGTGACGGCTTCATCTTTGATAAGGGTTGCCCGTATAGCAAAATTTCACCTGCATCAGGCTGCAGCAGGCCGATTATGTGTTTGAGCAGCACACTTTTGCCCGTACCGCTTTTACCGATGATGGTTGTTACCTGACCCTGAAAAATTCTCAAGCTGACGCCACTCAGCACCGGGTTGGTGCCGAATTTTTTAAATAAATTGTACAACTGAATGATGGGTCTTTCCATTAACTGCGCTGCTTTCGTCTTTTTGCCGCTGCCGGACGGTCCGATCAGCCATAATTTTTCAGCTTGACTTTGTATCCACTGATACGGTAAGCAAAAAGCGTGCTAAATATATAATAGCCTGAAATTAATTGGTTTTTAAATTCTCAACGGAAAGAATCGGAATTATCGGTTCTGATGGTTTCAGTTCACCGGCTGGAGATCCGTATTCAAGCGAAAATAAGGATGTGAATCAACCTGTTTCCTTGTTAAATGATAAATTATTTAATAACTGCCAACCTGGGAAATATTTTGATGCAGCGGCGGTAAGCGTGTTCGCTGATTTTGGAATGTTATATCGGAATGTTTGAAAAAAAAAGAGATCGTGTATCATAATCCTTTGAAAATTATGCGAAGCCGTCTGCTCATACTGAAAATGGTTTTAACAGTTTTGGGCATCCGATAATAATCGATAATCTCGACTGAATATCCCGCCTGTTCCAAGCATTGGCCTATCTTTCCAGTTAATCATCAATCGGCCTACCCGATGGCGAACGGTTATACCACGGATCTGCGATGCATTCCAGGATGTCCGGAGAGTTGGAAAAATCATATCCTGAACCTTGAGTTTTTCAGAACATGGCTACTGAAAAAAACACCAAAAATAGACCTCGAAAAATTGCCCTGTGGTTTCTGGTCTTTATTTTTATCCTGCCGGCAGGAATATATGCGCTGCGCGGCGTTTTAATTGCGCCCTATGCGATCGCTTTTCTGGAGCGTACGGTGGCCGCTAATCTGGGTCTGCAAATTTCAATCGGACAACTGGGAGGATCTTATTTTTCGAACCTGGAGATCCAAAACGTAACCACCGTCAAGCGCCCGGCCGGCGGCCTGCTGACCGATGTACAATTGGGCCGCTTAAAATTGACCTACCGCCTGTGGGATTTTTTGGGCGGGCTGCCGGCTTTTTTGGCCGGCAGCGCCGTTGAACTGAACGGCGCGCGGCTGTCAATTCAGCTGACCGGCGAGACGCCGGCCGGTCAGGTCCCGGATGCCGGCCCAGGTTTCCTGCCGCCGCCGGGGCTGCCGCAGATTCGCATTCATGACAGTTATATCCAGGTCAACGGCATCGGGTATGAGACTATTTTCGAGGACATTTCCCTGACGTCAGGTTCTGCTCAATCGGGGACATCCCGGCTGCGGCTGCAGGTCGCCCAATGGTCGCTGAAGCATCCCGGATTGCGCGATATCAGCGTCGCCCTGCAAGCCGACCTGGCCTATTCCGGTAAAAGCCTGAGAGTCGAGAATTTGCTGGTCGATCAAAACTTGTTTGTAAAATCAGCAGATATAGGACTGGGGGGGCTGCCGGACGACATCCCCTTTGAGATGAGGTTAAATCCGGCCGGCGGGCAATTGAACGCCGACGGCCGGGTGGCGGCCAACCGGCTGCAGGTCGCCCTGTCAGGGTCCGGCATTGATTTGAGCCGCATATCCGGGCTGCTGACGCCGCCCGCGGTGCCTTTCGGCGGCCGCCTGTCATTGCAGGGGCAACTGAATCTGCCGTTTTCAGATCCGCGGGATATGGTCGGTGATCTGGCAGTTCAGCTTGTCGACGGTTCGGTGAATGAAACGACCGTTGAGCAGCTTGCCTTCAGGATCACGGCCGCAGATCGGCTCCTGGGGGTGGCTGACCTGCAGCTGGTAAACGCTGCCAATCGCATCAGCATCAGCCGGGCATCCGTCGCAGCCGACGTCCTCTTCGGATCCGACCTCGCTGGGATTTTGCGGTCTTTAGCGGTTGACTGGCGCCTGGAGGCTTGCGATGTTCCGGCCGTACTCAGGCTCTTCGGGCTGACGCTTGCGGCGCACGAAGATCGAATACCGGCCCACAGTTTGATGTTAACCGGCCGCATGGCAGGCGGTGATCTGATCATCTCCGAAGGCGACCTCGCCGCCGACGGCGGCCAGATCCGGCTGAAAGCAGCCCGTATTGCGTTGCCGATCGGAGAGCGGACCTTAAAGGAATCGGCCCTGGCGGGCGACCTGAGCGTTGACCTGCCGGATGTGGCCATCCTCAGCCGGCTCTTCGCCCTGCCGGCCCTGGGCGGCAGCATTCAGGGGCAGATCAAGGCCTCCGGTACCCTCCGGGACCCCCGGGGCGCGGCCGACCTTGCCGGTCGGGCGCTGACTTACCGAAATAAAGCGCTGGGCAATTTGACGATCCGCGCCAGGGGCGACATTCAGGGAATTGTGGTTGAGTCGGCCGTGCTGGAAAGGGGCCCGGACCGCGCCAGCGGACGCGGCACGATCAACCTGGCGGCAAATTCATTTAAAAACGTCGAGGTTGGGCTTTCGGTTTCAGATCTGGAACCCTATTTTTCAGATCTGCTGCCCCTGTTCCGCCCGGCGGCCCAAAAAATTGTGCGGGTGAGCGGCGGTCTGAAGGCCGCCGTCAAACTCACAGGACCTTTTAAGCGGCCGACCGGCAGCCTGAACCTGCAGGCGCGCCAGATTCGTGCCGCCGAAACCCGCTTCGGTGATGTGGATCTGAATTTGAATTTTTCCGATGAGAACCTGCAGGTTTCGTCCGCGGTGCTTCGCAACCGGAAGGACCGCATCGATCTCAGCGGGTCGATCCGGCTGGGGCAACAACGCCTGGCGGACGTCCGGGTGACGGTCGCGATCGCCGATCTTGCCGCCTATCAGGGGCCCTGGCTGCCGGCGCTGGCCGGATTTTCCGGGACGCTGCATGGCCGGCTGCAGGCCGCAGGCGATCTCATGGCGCCGAACGCCGCGGCCGATTTGCGGGCTGACAATTTTCGCTACCATGACCTGCACTTGGATACGTTAAAGGCCAAAATCAGCAGCCGCGGCCGGCTGGTGCAAATCGAATCGGCCGCGGCAACCCTCGGTTCGCAGCAGATCCAGTTGGCCGGCGATTTCCGGCGCAACCCGACCGACACCGAATTCGACCTGATCCTCAAAAAAGCGGCGATCATCCGGCGCGGCAGCACCCTGCTGGCCCTCCAGCAAGAGGCCAGCTGCCGACTATTTCGCACCGGCCGTCTGGTCTTCGACAATCTGACCCTGGCCGGCTCGGCCGGCAGCGTGACCGTCAACGGCCACTTCGCGCCGGATGGTGCCTCAAATCTGCTGATCCGCACCGCGGGCTTAACCGGCGACGGCTGGCTCGATCTGCTGGTGGCCGATCGTTTGCAGTTCCAGGGCCTGGACGCCCGCATCCAGTTTTCCGGCCGACCCGCGGCACCGTCTTTAGCCGTCGCAGGCACCCTTGGCAACCTCGGCAGCCCCGGGGTTCCCATGGCGTTTTCCGGCCGATTTAACGTTGAATACACCCAAAAGGTTTTGAAAATCCAGCAATTTGAATGGCAGGGGCAAAAAGGCCAGCAGATCGAGCTTAGCGGCGCCCTGCCCCTTGATCTTTTCGGCAAGGACCTGCTGGCAGCCGGTCAAATTGGGCTAACCGGTCGGGCCCGCATCAGTGATGCCGGTGTGCTGGGATTTATCCTTCCGTGGGCCGCCAATACGGGCGGATCGATCCAGTGCGACCTTAAGCTGGGCGGCACCTGGACCAATCCAGCCGGTCGGCTGCATCTGGCGATCGATGATCTGAAACGGCCGCCCGACATCCGTCCGCTGCCCCCGGGGCCCTATACCGTCGATGGTGACATTCGGATCGACGGTAACCGGGTGATGCTCGAGTTGCTAAAGGCGTCTTCGGCCGGTTGGAGCCTTCAGGCCAAAGGCCAGTGGGACGGGGCCCCCACGCTGCCGGATTTAGTCGGTCCCGCCCGGCGCAAACCAACCGGCCGGATTAACATTGAAGGGTCTTTGGCCGTTTCCGATTTGAGTTGGATTGCCCTGGAAGTCGACGGCGTGCGCCGGATGACCGGACGTCTCGAAGCCCGCGGAACCCTGCAGGGGCCCCTGACAGCGCCGCGGGCGGAGGCCATCATCAAGTTGTCGGAGGCCGAATTTGCACCGGATTTCGACACGCCCTCGCTGCGCGGGTTGACCCTGGAGGCCGCCGTGACGCCCCAGGCAGTTAACATCCGCTCGCTTAAGGGCGAGCTGGGCGGCGCCCCTTTCGAACTGACCGGATCATGGGCGCTGGCGACCGGGGCCGAATCGGCCGCCGATTTAAGGCTGCGTGGTGAAAACATCCTCCTGTATCGTAATGGGGGGCTGCGGCTGCGGGCGGATACCGACCTGACCTTAAAAGGGCCGCTGGCCCGGCTGGAACTGGCCGGTGAGATTGCCGTCACCGACGGGCGCTTTTCAAAGAATTTCGGCATCATCGAGGGAATTACGTCAGTCGGCCAACCCGACACCGGCGGCGGCTTTCGGCTCTTTTCAATTCGGAAGCCGCCCTTGCGGGACATGACATTTAACGTCCGGATTGCCGCCAAAGAGCCGTTTTTAATCCGCAACAACCTGGTCCGGGGAGCAGCCCGTCCGGACCTGGTGCTGAGCGGCACCGGCGAAGTCCCGCTGCTGGTCGGCAAGGTCTATGTCGAGTCCACCCGTCTGACCCTGCCGGCGGGCCGCCTGAAGCTGGAAAATGGGATCGTGCGTTTCGAGCAGTCCGATCCGGACCGCCCCCGGCTCGATCTGATCGGCAGCGCGACCATGCTCGGTTACGACATCACGGCCGTGATTGACGGCCCGTACGATGAGCCGGTCATCACCCTGTCTTCGATACCGCCGCTGCCCAACGATGAGCTGCTGTTGCTGTTGCTGACGGGCCAGCCGCCCAAGAACAGCGTCGCTGGATCGAATGCCAACCGCCAGAATCTGAATATCGCGGTGTTTCTGGGTAAGGACCTGATCAGCCGCTGGTCCGGTGATGATTCCAATGAAGCAGTCGAGTCCATATTGGATCGATTCGACGTTGAAGTCGGCAGAGGCATCACCCAGCAGGGGGAGGATACCATCCATTCCCAGTTTCGCGTGGCCGACGACATCCTGATGCAAGGCGACAGCTTGTATCTGACCGGCGAGCGCGATGTTTTTGATTATTACAACGGAGGAATTAAATTTGTTTTCCGGTTTCGTTGAGTTTTTGATTGGCCTGTTGTTTCTCCGTGATGGCCGCCGGCCGGTTTTGCTGATTTTGATGACCGCGGCCACCTGGATTTTCGGGCCGATCGCCCCGGCGGCGGCCGAAGTCAAATCGGAGGCCCCAAAAGCCAAACCCTATGAAATTGTTTTTCAGGGCAATACGGCGATCAGTGGGCCGGCGCTAAGCCGGGATGCCGCCCGAGAACTCGAGGCCTTTGACAAGGAAGGACAACGGCCGGCCGACATCGACGATGCCGCCTATCAAATGCAGCTGGCCTACCGAGAAGCTGGTTACGCCTTTGCCCAGATCGACTATCGCATCGAAAAAAAACCGGGGCTGACGACGGTGACCTTTCTGATTTCAGAAGGTCCGCGGGTGATTGTCCGCGATATCACTCTGTCCGGCAACAAGGCCTTCGATGATGATACGTTAAAGGCTTATTTCGAAAAGGATCGCAGCGGCCTGCTCCACCAGGGTGAGCTCGTATTCATCCGTTCCAATGTCGAGGCGGCGGCAGACGATATCCGTCAGCGATATATTACCCGGGGATATTTGGATGCCCTGGTTGAAGGGCCGGAATTACAGTTTTCAGCGGATCGCAGCCGGGTGGATATTAGCGTCACGATCGCCGAAGGGGTTCAGTACAAGGTTGATCAGATTGATCTTGACGGTGATGTCCCGGCCGAGGTGCAAAATGAACTGGATACCATCCGCCGGGAGTTGATCGGCCAACCTTATTTCAACCGCAAAAAACTGCTCCTTCAAACTGCCATTCTGGAAGTTTACGGCAATCACGGCTATCCCGATGCGGTGGTTGAAGTCAAGCGTCAATCCGGCCAGGAACCCGGGCAGGTCGTGCTGGATGTCTTTATCGACAGCGGACCGCAGATAACCATTGCGGCCATTGAAATACGGGGCAATCAGCGCACCCGCCCCGGTTTCATTCAAAATCGCATCCGGCTCAAACCCGGTGACCGCTACGACCTGGCGTTGCAGAAGGAAAGCTTCCGGGATCTTTACCGGACCGGCATTTTTTCAAAAGTCGACTTTGCTCTTGAAAAGACCGGGGACCCCACCAAACGCCTGCTGGTGGTAACAGTCGAAGAGACCTACGCCAAGGAGCTGTTTTTTGAACCGGGCTGGGGGTCTTATGAAAAATTGCGGCTGCGCGTGGGCTTTCAGGAAAAAAATCTTTTCGGAACCGGCCGTATTTTCAAGACCCAGGCTGGTGCCTCCCTCAAAGCCCGGACCTTGACCACCTCCTTGTCGGATCCTTTTTTCTTTAACACCGACATCAAGGCCGACCTGACCGCTTTTTACAACCATCGTGAGGAGCCTTCGTTTACGCGGGAGGACCTGGGTCTGACTTTTTCCTTGAACAAGCAGCTGACGGATCATATTCTGTCAAGCGCCGCCTACACGATCCGGACCACCGATGTCACGGATGTCGATCAATCCGAGGAGCAATCCGAGGGTAACTACAATTATGCCAGTATCAAGGGACAGGCCACCTACGATACCCGCAATGATATCTTTTTTCCGACTACCGGCCAACGAATTTTCGCTGCGGCTGAACAGGCGGACGAGTTTCTGGGCAGCGGCATTAATCTGACCCGCCTGACGACAGGCGTGCGAATCTTCTTCCACCTGGCGCGCAGCACTGTTCTGGGGGTTCGTTATACGGCCGGCCTGCTCCTGCCGGGCCGGGATGATGTAACCCTGCCGGTGTCTGAAAGATTTTTCAACGGCGGTGAAAACACGGTGCGCAGCTTCAAGGAATCCGACCTGGGACCCAAGGACTCATCCAATAATCCTGTCGGCGGCTATGGACGCAATGTGTTCAACCTCGAACTGCGCCAGCGCCTGATCGGCAACCTCATCGGAACGGTTTTTATCGACTACGGCAATATTGCACCCAATCGCTCCCGGGAGGAGCAGGGCAAGTCACCCTATGACAGCCGCTCCGACGTCATTTCCGACACCCTCGACGATTTTTTTAAGGGTTTTCGTCCCGGCGTCGGATTCGGACTGCAGTACCTTTTGCCGGTGGGACCGGCACGGGTTGATTTTGCATTCAATCCGGACCGCGACTCGCAGCGCGATGAGGATTTTTTCGTATTTCACTTCAGCGTCGGTACCGCATTTTAACGGATTGGATATTTGAAATAAATCGGTTGATTATATAATTGCGGGTGCTACAATAGCGCCTTGGCAGCCGCAGCAGGCTTGCCTTGGGACTCGGTATTCCGAGGCGGCCCTGCCGAAGCTCATTGAGACAGCCAACACCCCGGCGGCTTGACCCTGGTTAGATACCTGCGGAGGAAATTGTTTATATGCATGTCCATATCGAAGACGTCCTACCCGTCATTCCATGGCTGCGCAGGTACAACCGCCATTACTTAAAAGCCGATCTGTTTGCCGGGTTGACCGTGGCCGTGGTCGCCCTGCCGCAATCCATGGCCTATGCCATCATTGCCGGGCTGCCGGTCGAATACGGGCTTTACGCCTCCATCGTACCGACCATCATCGGCTGTTTGTGGGGCAGTTCGGCCCATTTGATAACCGGACCCACCACCACGGCCTCGCTGGTCGTTTTCAGTGCGCTGAGCAGTATTGCCGCACCGGGCAGTCCGCCCTACATTGAGTTAGCCTTTTTGCTGGCAGCAATGGCCGGTATCATCCGCATCACCATGGGCATGGCGCGATTGGGGGTGCTGTTGAACTACATCTCCCATTCGGTGCTGCTGGGTTTTACCAGCGGGGCCGCCGTGCTGATCGTCTTCAAGCAGCTGCCCGGCCTGTTGGGCATTCACGTCGCAGGCGGCCATGGCTTCATCCGCTCACTGGTGGATCTGGTTGTCCACCTGGATCAATTCCACCCGCTGACCTTTGTGCTCGGGCTCATCGTCATCGCGGTTGTCCTGGCTGTCAGGCGGTGGCGACCCGGCTGGCCCGGCACCTTGATCGCCATGGTGTTGGTGGGGATATTGCTGACGGTTTTCGAACTGGACAACCGGGGAGTGCGGGTGGTCGGCGCCATTTCGGGCAGCCTGCCGCCTATTCACCTGCCCAATTTGGAATTATGGCACCAGATCGGAACCCTCGCACCGGCCGCTCTGGCGATCACCATTCTGGGGTTGATGGAGGCCATCTCCATATCCCAGTCCATAGCGGACCAGACCCGCCAGCGGCTCAATGTAAACCGCGAATTCATCGGCCAGGGGTTGGCCAATCTGAGCGCGGCCTTTTTTAGCGGCTACCCGTGCAGCGGCTCATTTACCCGTTCGGCCGTCAATTTCCGCGCGGGCGGCAAAACCCCCATGAGCGGTATTATTTCAGGGCTGGCCGTTGGGATAACCGTCCTGCTGGCCGGCCCCCTGGCGGCCAAACTGCCCCTTTGCGCCCTATCCGGTGTTTTGGTTGTCGTAGCTTATCAGTTGATTCGCGTTAAAGACATCCGGCGTGCCCTGCGGGCCACCCGCTCGGATGCCGCCGTGATGCTGGTTACCTTTCTATTTACGGTTCTGCTGAACATCGAATTTTCAATCTATGTCGGAGTGCTGCTGTCCATCGGGTTGCACCTGGCCAAAACCTCCCATCCGCGAATTTACTCGGTGATTCCGGACCTGGCCACCGGCAAGATGGTTGGTTTTGCCCAGGGGCAGACTTGCTGCCAGATGGACATTCTTCAGATTGAAGGTTCGATTTTTTTCGGTTCGGCCGCATTCGTTCTGGAAGACTTCCAGCGTCGCTTGCGGCACCATGATCAAGTCAGCCATCTGCTGATCCGGATGCACCAGGTCAACACCCTGGATGCCAGCGGTATTCATATTCTGGAAATCATATTGGACGATATCCACAAACGCGGCGGCGGGATCTATTTTTCCGGCGTCAACCGACGGGTATTTGACGTACTGAACAATTCCGGTATCTTAAAAGACATCGGGCACACCCACATTCGCCGCACCACCCGCACGGTGATTCGCCAGGCCATGCGCGAGTCTTTTTGCCCGGTCATCTGCGCCGCCTGCGAGGCCGTCGTCTTCCGGGAATGCCCGGACCTGAAAGCAGGCAACTGGGAAATCTTCGGCAGCGGGGTCAGTGCCCGCGCCTGCCGACTGCCCCGGTCTGAGGAGAAGAGCAATGCCGAAACCGATAAATGACAGAACGAAGGACAGTCCGCTGAAACTGCTCGTCTATACGGATGGCAGTGCCGTTTCAGCCAAAGCGCTGCACTTTGCCGCCCGACTGACGCAAAGGCTGGATGCCGAACTCGCGGTTATTACCACCCGCGCCGGCACCTATGCCATCGAACCGCTGCCGCCTTTGGGACGGAACATCGATTTATCCGACCGTAAATCTCTGCCGTCCGGGCTCCAGGCGCTGACCGTCGCGCTGGATGTTCTTGCGGCTGAAGGTTTATTTGAACAACCGTCGAGCCTTCAGGTTCGCGAACTTTCCAACGGATACATGTTTGTCTGCAAAACGCCGGCGGGCCAACGCTTCCCGTTTTACGTCTGCTTTGGACATCTGATTGAAATTCTCAATCACGAAATCGAAAAACATCATTATGATCTGCTGATCATTGCCCCGCCTCCAAGGGGACGTCTGCACAAAATGACCCTGGGCGATATCAGCCGCAAGCTGGTGCTCGATCTGCACACCTCGGTGCTAATTGCGCGGGGCGGGCGACCGAGCAGCCGCTTTCTGGTGTGTGCCGACGGATCAGCGGCGGCCAAACGCCAGTTCCCCCTGCTCAAGCAGTTCTTGCCGGTTATCGAACCCCCACTGGAACTGGTCTGTGTCCTGCCCCCCGACAGCGATGAAACCACGGTCCAAGAAGCGGACCATTGTATCCGGCAGTTCACACGGTGGCTGACAACCAGCGGCAAACAGTACATCGTGCATCGACATATAGACGACCGGCCGGCGGATGTCATTGCCGCAACCGCCGGCGACGAGGCGGTCATTTTCCTCGGGGCCAGCTTGCGCCACGATGTCTACCGCCGGTTTTTGGGCAGCCTGCCAATCCAGGTCCTGGAGCGTACAAAATCCAGTGTGCTGGTGGTTAAGGCGCTGCCCGAAGGTGACCTGGATTATTTCGCAGATCCCGATACCATGCCTTTGCCGGACTCGGACGAACCGGATTAACATATGAAAAATGAAATTACGGAGGTCAGATCGTCATGCGACCATTAATTTTGGGTGCTTTGTTGGTTTTGTTTTCGATTAGCAGCGTTGTCTCAGCGGCGCAAGAGGATATTTTTGAGATAGAAGCTGAGGGCAGTTATCGCATAAATGATGTCGCCTCAATAGATTTAGCCAAAAAGATGGCCCTTTTTTCCGCTAAAAGACAGGCGGTGGATTTGGCCGGAAGATACCTTGCACGCCAAAGCCTGATTAAAGGTTATGAGCTGAACCGGGATGAAATATACAGTCTGGCGGCCAGGAAGATCGAGGCTGAAATATTAGAGGAAAAGCGCCAAACAGTCGGCAAGACCTTAACTTACTGGGTTCGAATCATAGCCCGGGTCCAGCCCTCCGATTATGTCAAAGCAGAAATGGCGGACACCCGGCGTGAAAAAGAAGAGGCCAAAGCGTCTTTTAGTGAAGAAATGGAGCAGCCTGTTTCGGCCGAGATTGATCCCGGTCAAGATATCAGCAAGGTCTACCGTCTACTGCGTGAAAAGAAATGGCGCATCGCGATGATTTATATGAATCATCTGGAAAAAAAATACCCGAACTGGGCCGATATCCAAATGGCCAAAGCCCTGGTATATTATATCTATCATGAGCCGGCCTTGATGAAAAAGGCTTTGGGTCAGGCCTGCCGGCAGGGTAATCGTACGGCATGTGATGACTTAAAAAATATCAAAAAAGTACATGAATACGATTTTGGCATTTCTGCAACTGATTGACTGCTAAGCGTCTAAGCTTTTTCCGAGCCTGCGCTCGGAAAAAACCAGATAATGGTTTAAGGAGCTCCGCAATAGATCTATGGAAACAAAGCAGACTGATAAAGCGCAGGTTCTTTCAGCCAAGGCGGCCCTCGAGCTGGCCAATATCCAGCTGCGACATTGCGAATTAAGAGCACCGTTTCAGGGAATTATTGTCAGCCGCAATGTGGAACCGGGTGAGGTCGTGGTTTAAGTAAAGATCCGGGTCCAGCGGGCCCGGCACTGATTTCACCCCGGAGGGGTGGAGTTTACCTCAGACGCCGAATGGAATATTAACGAAAAAGGATCGGATTTGATGGACCTGCAAAGTTTAATTGGAAATTATGGCTATGTCGCGATTTTAATCGGTACGTTTTTAGAAGGCGAAACCATCCTGGTGCTGGCAGGTCTGGCGGCCCAGCGGGGTTATCTGGTCCTGACCTGGGTGATTTTAGCCGCTTTTCTGGGCAGCCTTGGCGGCGATCAGCTCTTTTTTTATTTGGGACGCAAACACAGTCAGGCGGTTTTAGCGAAGCGCCCTGGCTGGAAGCAGAAAGCGGCAAAAGTTAACAAATTGATAAACCGCTTTCAAACACCGATGATCCTATCCTTTCGGTTTCTTTACGGACTGCGCACGGTTAGCCCTTTTGTCCTCGGGATGAGCACCGTATCCGTCCAAAAATTCGTGGTGCTCAATGCCACCAGCGCGCTGATTTGGGCGGCAGCCTTCGGGTCCGGCGGCTACCTCTTCGGCCACGCCCTGGAAGTCGTTATCGGTAAGGCCAAATCTTACGAAATTTATGTTATGGGCAGTATCGCAATTGTTGGTTTATTGATCTGGATTTTCCATTTTTACCGCCGCCGCGGGGACGGCTGACGTGGCGGCTGTTTTGAAGCCGCAACGCTTTACCGATAGGATTCTCGACGATAAGACCGCAGGAATCGGTATGAAACCTTTATGGCGCAAAATGTTGGGTCCCGGCCTCAGCCTGCTTCTTTTTGCGGCTGCAGTCTGGCTGCTTCACAATGAATTGAGAACGTACCATCTCAAACATATCCTGCACGCCTTGGATACCATCCCCGGCGCGCATCTATGGGCGGCTGCAGGATTAACCATATTAAGCTATGCTGTAATGACCTGCTACGATTTGCTCGCCATGCGCTATATCCAGTATCCGCTGTCTTATTCTAAAATTGGACTGGCATCCTTTATCGGTTACGCCTTCAGCAACAATATCGGGATGTCCATGATTGCCGGGGCTTCTGTGAGGTATCGGCTATATTCGGCCTGGGAGCTGACGGCTCTGCAAATTACCCAGGTCGTCGCCTTTTGCACCCTGACGCTGTGGCTGGGATTTTTCACCATCGGAGGTGCGGTATTTCTGATTGAACCCCTGACGATTCCGGCAGCAATCCATCTGCCGCTGGCTTCCCTGCGCGTGACCGGAATTGTCATGCTGATCGTCGTATTGGCTTTTGGGATTGCAACGACGATCAAAAAAACGGCCATCACGATTCGGGGATGGGAAATTCAGCTTCCCTCCCTCCGTCTGTTCGTTTCTCAGCTCATCATTGCGGCGCTGGACTGGATGCTGGCAAGCCTTGTTTTGTTTGTGTTGCTGGCTTCCGGCTCCGCGATGTCCTACCCGGAGTTTCTGGCCGTCTACCTCTTGGCCCAACTGGCCGGACTTGTCAGTCAAGTCCCGGGGGGACTTGGCGTGTTTGAAACGCTGATCGTGCTGATGCTGTCCGCCAGGGTGCCGACGAATCAAATCTTCGCTGCTCTGCTGGCATATCGCGCCTTGTATTACTGGCTGCCGTTGATCAGCGCCGCCCTGTTGCTCGGGCTGCAGGAGATTTTGCGCAAACAGGAACGCCTCGGCATCTTCGTGCGGCTTTTTGAACGCTGGGTGTCGCCGATGCTTCCCCAAGTGTTTGCTCTTGCGGCCTTCATCGGTGGTGCTATTTTGCTGTTTTCCGGCACCACGCCGATCGTTGGGCAGCGCATCATTTTTTTAAAAAAACTGGTTCCGCTACCTTTTTTGGAACTTTCGCACTTTATCGGCAGCGTTGCCGGTATGGGTTTGCTGCTGCTGGGACGCGGGTTGCAGCGGCGACTCGATGCCGCCTATCATCTGACCATCGGCCTGCTGTTGGCCGGCATTGTCGCTTCTCTGGCCAAAGGGTTCGATTACGAAGAGGCCACTGCACTGTTTTTGATTCTGATTGCAATCTGGCCGACGCGCCGGCATTTCTATCGCAAAGCGTCTTTGTTCAGCCAGCCGTTTAACGCCGGCTGGATTGCGGCCATTTTCATTATTATCGGCGGTTCTGTCTGGCTCGGGTTTTATTCCTATCGCCACGTGGAATATGCCGACAGTCTGTGGTGGCGTTTTGCCTTTGGCGATGATGCCTCTCGATTTTTACGGGCCACCGTCGGGGCTGCCGTACTCGGTTTATTTTTCGCAGCAGCGCGGCTCCTGCGGCCGGCACCGCCGCAGCCCACAGCATCCGGCCGGCAGGAACTTGAAAAAGCCTATCCCATTGTGCGCAACTCGGCGGCGGTGTCCGCCCATCTGGCACTGCTCGGCGACAAGCGTTTTTTGTTCAGTCCCCAGGACGATGCATTTATCATGCATGCGGTGGAAGGCCGCAGCTGGATTGCGATGGGAGACCCGGTCGGCCCAGATTTACGCTGGTCCGATCTCATCTGGAAATTTCGGGAACTAGCCGATCGCTACGGCGGTCGAACGGTATTTTATGAGGTCGGACATGAAGGCCTGCATCTGTATCTCGATCTGGGACTTTCCTTATTGAAGCTCGGGGAAGAAGCGCGGGTCCCACTGGCAGCTTTTTCGCTGGAGGGCGGTGCCCGCAAAGGGCTGCGCTATACCAAACGGAAATTTGAAAAAAAAGCGTATCGCGTTGAGGTGATTCCGCCGGAATCAGTACCGGCCCATCTGAACGCGCTGAAAAACATTTCCGATGCCTGGCTGACGGAGAAAAGTACCCGGGAAAAGGGGTTTTCTCTGGGATTTTTTCAACCAGATTACATCCGGCGCTGCCCGGTGGCTCTAGTGATTCGAAATGAACGCATCGAGGCTTTCGCCAATTTATGGACCGGGGTAAAGCTGGAGGAGCTGTCCCTTGATCTGATGCGTTATCTGCCCGAGACCGCCGAGGGCGTGATGGAGTATTTGTTTATTTGTTTGATGCTGTGGGGCAAAGGGCGCGGCTACCGCTGGTTCAACCTGGGCATGGCGCCGTTTTCAGGCCTTGAAAACCGGGCTTTGGCACCGCTGTGGAATCGTCTCGGGGCCTTTGTCTTCCGGCACGGCGAGCATTTTTACAATTTCAAGGGACTGCGGCAATACAAGGAAAAATTCGCCCCCGATTGGCGGCCGAAATATCTGGCCTCACCCGGAGGTCTGCTGTTGCCCCAAATTTTCGCCAACTTAGCCACGCTCATAGCGGGAGGAGTGAAAGGGGTCGTAGCGAAATGAATCGCGTAATTGTCTTTTTATTCACCGTGGTTTTGATGCTTAATATTGCTTTTGATAGTCAAGATAATCGGGAGCATAATGGCGTCACCGGACACCGCGGTCGCCGATTAAGGTTTTGGCTTGAAAAGCCATTCCCGCAATAAGCAGGGTTATAAATATGGTAACTTCAAGCCAGAGATTGAATGTCACCATTTGCACAATCAGACTGGCGTCGGTCGCAGTCGACAGAAAAATTAAGGCCCAGTCAAAAACAAAAAACAGTGCCGGTCAGCCATCCGTCCAGAATTTTCCCAGTTTTTCATATCAGCAACGGTCTTGCTTAGATTGTTAAGTAATTTGGAAATGGCGCCGGCTTTCATCGCCCGCCAACTTACCGATACGCTTTCGAGTCCGGTCAGATCGGCATGATTTTCTTGACCGCCGGTGCGACCCGGACGATGGCAACCGAACAGTCCGATCGCATGGCGATCTGGGACGAGAAGGGACCGACCGCCGCCTTTTCAAGAAACTTGACTTTGGTAGCCCCCACAACGAGGAGATCAAATTCGGCCGAGCGCTCGACCAGAAAATCCAGCGGCTTGTCGGAGCTGGCGACTTCAATCCGGTACAGGGCTTTGGCGACATGATGTCTGATCGCTTCCACCAGGATTTTGCTTGAATGCGCCTTTTGTTCGGCCGTGTAGTTTTGCGGCAGAATGTTCATAAACGTGATATGTCCGCCATAGCGGTCCGCCAGGGCCCCGGCCAGCCGCACGATCAGGTTCAGATTGCCGCTGCCGCCCAAAGAGACCCCGATCCGTTTGGGATTAAATTCACCTCTCAGTTTGAAGAGAATGACGTCGGTCCGGGCATAATTCAGCACCTGTTCCACCAGTTGGATGGAGGCGGATGTTTCTTCTCCAGCGTAACCCATAACGATCAGATTGCAATTTTCCTCTTCCGCAGCGTGGACGATGCCTTTGGGCAGGCTGCGCGAAACTCGAACCACCGGTCTGATGGTGACCTGGTTGGCGGTGGGCAACTGGGTACTGCCATCCAGCAGATGGACAGAATCTTGCGCATGCGACAGGGCCGAATAGAAATCAACCTGCGCGGTTGCCCGCACCACATTCAGCACCACCAGTTCACCGGCCTGCCGGCCCAAAAGGGACTCGGAAATGGCAAAAAGGGCGGGCTGCGTTTGCGGGTTGGCCATCGGAACGAGAATCCTGAAATTGCTAAGATGCATTGATTTGTGCTGCTCGGACAGCACCAGGCTCATACCGGTACGCGAGCGCACTTCACGCTTACGGGAGTAAAAGAAATAGATCAGGAATCCGACGCCTATCAGCTGCAGGCCGAAAACGATCGACACCCAATCCAGCGTCAAGAGCAGAACCAGGTTGGCGCAGCAGGATACCTCGGGAATGTAGCGCCGCCAGCGGCCGGGGCGGTCAGCCGCTTCAGCGGTCTGATACAGTTTGCGCAGGGCAAAAGAAGCCGGCAGCAGCGAGGATAGAAAACAGAAATTGGCGGATTTAACGATGAAGGTCAGGTCGCCGAAAATCAGGGCCGCGGCGGTGGCCACGCCCCCGGCTCCCAGTGCCATCAGGGGCGTCCGGTTGACCGCGTGGATGCGGCCGATGATGGCCGGCAGAAATCCATCTTTTCCCATGGCAAAGACCTGCCGTGCCTGAGCCAGCAGGGTGCTGTTGAGGGCCGCCGCCGAAGCGAGCACCCCGCCGACGGCAATCAGCAGCCAGCCCCGGCGGCCGAGGCCTATGAGGGCCACTTCCACCAGGGGCGCATTCGATTGAGCCAGATTTTTCCAGGGAACCACCAACACCGATATGATCGCCAGGGCCACATAAAACACCAGGCTGACAAGCATGGACAGCAACATGGCGCGCGGTACGGTCTTTTCGGGATTAATGATTTCCTCGGCCGTGTTGGCAATGAGCTGATAGCCGAAAAAGGAAACATAGATAATTGCGATCGCGCCGCCGATTCCCGCCAACCCGTGCGGGAACATGGGCTTGACGTGCTCGACGTCGGCTTTGCCCGCGGCCAGGACGATGAGGATCATCAGGACCAGCAGATTGCCCCAGGTTAGTATTTTCTGGATGCGATCGCCGCCTTTGGTTCCACGGCAGTTGAGCAGGGTCAGCACGGCGATAATAATCAAACTGAGCCCCTTCAGGGCCATCTCCGGCAGCGGGAATGGGAGCAGCGAGCCGAAGTAGTAACCGAACCCCATGGCATACATGGCGCATGCAAAGATGCTGCCCAGTGCCAGGAGCCAGCCGGTGATAAACCCCCAGAAGCTGCCGAGGGCATTATAGGCAAAGGCATATCCGCCGCCGGCAGTCGGTACTTTGCGGGAGAGTTCTCCAAAAACATAGACGGAAAGAAGGCTCAGCAGGCCGCAGATCAGATAGGAGAGCCAGACGGCCGGTCCGGCTTTTTCAGCCGCCAGCCCGATGAGCACATAAATGCCGGCGCCCATGAGGGCCCCGATGCCCAAAGTCGTAGCGCCCAGCAACCCCATGGTGCGTTCGAAACGCACCGGAACGAGCTTGCGTTTAAATATTTCCTGGATGCTCTCAGTCATGATTGCACATTATAACGCTGTTGAGAAAAGATTCGTGTCCATCGAGCCGGACCAGAGATGATCGGCTGGACCATAGACCGACTCTGTTCTTGGTTTCAGATGTCAGATTTCAGAAAATTCCGAACCCTCGCATCAACTTCATTAAAGGCGAACTGCAGAACCGCAGAATACATTACTTCGACATTCGATATTCGTTTTTTGAAAGTTTCTCTTTCGATTTGACAGGCCGTTTTTTGGCTGGTGGCCGGGCTGAAACCTGACACCTGACACCTTTTGTCTCTTTCAACATGTTATCAGAAAAAACCCGATAAGGGCCTAAAAGTGGTCCGGAGGCCCCCCGCTAGCCCATCACCCTTTTGACGAGCG
This sequence comes from uncultured delta proteobacterium, assembly GCA_963710795.1. Lineage (GTDB taxonomy): Bacteria > Desulfobacterota > Desulfobacteria > Desulfobacterales > JAFDCJ01 > JAFDCJ01. The sequence goes on along the minus strand of CAVQBT010000009.1, from coordinate 215,122 downwards.
ATTTGACCGGACCTTCGTAACGCTGGACGATCATTACCGGGGTATGCGCGTAGCGGGCAACTTTTTCAGGAATTTCACCAAACAAAACATTTGAAAAAACCCCTTCTCTGGACGACCCCAGCACGACCAAATCGTAGTCGTCGGCAGCTTTGACCAGCGTCGTCGCAACCCTTTTGCCCTCCAGCAGGCGCATCTCAACCTGGCCTTCAAGATTGGTGAGGCGCAGGGTTTTGTGCATCCACTGCCGGGCTGATTCCCGCTCCCGTTCAGCGGCATTGGGATCGACGACGTAACAGCAGGTCACCTCGAATCCTTCGGACTGATGGTATATTCCGACATATTCGGCTGCCAGCGCTGCATGCGGGCCGCCGGCCGTTGTAATTAAAATGCGTTGAATCGGCCGGTCGCCCGTTAATTTTACGGTGATGATATCACAGGGGGCCAGCCTCACGACCTTATCGGTGACCTCGCCCATAATCCGGTCGCGTGTGGTGGTATATCCTTTCCAGCCCATCAGAATCAGGGATGCCTTTTCCGCTTCGGCGGCATGCAGAATGCCATCCCACACCTGGTGTGCAAGGCGGATTGCCGAGCGGGTTGCGACCCCCTGCTCTTTGCCGTATTCGATCGCTATTCGCAAAAGCGGTGTTTTGTGATGAACAAAACGCATGCCTTCATGGGGCGGCAGGTTGATCGAAACATCGATGACGCCCAGCACAATGATTTCACCCTGGTGGGCCCTGGCAAGCGGAATTGCCAGTTTCATCAGCGGGATCACATGATCGGGGTTGTGAAGCGGAACCAATATCCGGTATGCATAACTATTTTCACTCTTCGGCTGCTGGACTTCGAGCACCTGGGGCATATCGACCGCCGTGACTTTTTCAAAGTACATAAAATAAATAAACAGACCGACGATGATCCAGGCAATGGCGATGTACCACGCCCGGGGGTCAAAATTGAACTGATAGATCGCCAAAAACAGGTTAAGCATGATGGCGGCAATCGGCGTAGCCGGGTATAACGGCACGCGAAATCCGCCTTTTAGCTCCGGAAACTTGCGGCGCAGCGCAATCAGCGAAAGATTGACCAGGGTAAATGTCAGCAAAAACATGACGCTGGCAGCGGAACCGATCACGTGAATCGGGAACAGCAACGCCATGACGAGTACAATCACTCCGGTGACCGCAATGGCGATGTGCGGGGTACGGCGCCGGGTATGGATCGTGCTGAGGGACACCGGCAGCATTTTGTCGCGGCTCATGGAAAAGGCCACCCGTGAGGATGCCAAAATGGTTGCGTTCAAGGCCGATATCGTGGACAGCAACCCCCCGAAGATAATCAGCACCACACCAAAAGCCGGCATGAAGCTCTGAGCGGCCCTGGCAATCGCTGTTTCCTGATACTGACCCAGAAACTCCCAGGATTTACCTGACTCGGGTTGAATGGCCCCGATACAGACCAGCAGGATCATCAGATAGATGAAAACCGTGACGGCCAGGGATATCAGGGTGGCCCGCGGAATGGTTTTTTCAGGTGCCTTGATCTCCTCGGCGACGGTTGCGATCAGGTCATAGCCTTCAAAGGCGATAAAGGTCAACCCCATGGCAATCACCACACCGCCGGCGCCGTTGGGCAGAAAGGGTGTGAAGCTGGCCGCCGCTTGGCTGGGGATTTGAAAAATCCGCTTCAATCCATACACGATAAATATGCCCAGAATAATTATCTTGGCCATGGTGATGATATTTTCGACATTGCCGGTGACAGCCGTCCCCCGCATATTGACCATAATGAAAATGATGCTCACCAAAGCGGTCATCATCAGGGCCGGGGCTTTGTGGCCGGCGAGGCTGAAGACCAGATTGGCGAGCGGCGGAAAATACCGTTGCATAAATTCCCAGAAATAGCTGCCGAATCCCAGCGCATACAACGCACACGCAATGATGTAGCAAAACCACAGCATCCAGCCGGAGGCAAACCCGGCCGGCCCGGGAAACGCTTTGGTAATATAGGCATAGCCGCCGCCTGATTTGGGATAGATCGAAGCCAGTTCGGCATAGGCCAGGGCCGTCAGCAGGGTGACCAGACCATTGAGGGCAAATGCCAACAGCGCACCGGGCCCGGCTTCACCGGCAGCGATGCCTGTGAGCACAAAAATGCCGGCGCCGATCATGGCCCCGATACCGATCATGGAGGCATCAAAAAGACCGAGGTTGCGGGCAAAGCTGACATCAGCCTGCCCGTTCGAGTTTTTCGAGTTTTCCGTCATCGGCAAGTTCCCTTTATCTTCGTCAGCCACTTGAAAGTGGCAACAGCCGGTTTAATTTGATTTTATTGAAACGGATTCAGTCAGTAAACGCGCTAATTGAGTCAGAAGCCGGAATTTCAAATTCCGCAAGGTAAACAAAATAAGGATTCAGGATTCGGATTGAAGTGCGGCCGAAATCCACCACAGCCTCCCTACCACATAAAGAATCTTAACTCAACCCGGGGACAAGCCGAAATTGGATATTGAAAATTGTATGACATGTCTGCAAATCTGGCAGGGGAAGCGGTGGTGGCGCCGATTCCGGGATTAATCCTGCAGATCAAGGCAACGGTCGGTGATGCCGTCCGTGCCGGGCAGGTGGTGGAACCGTATGTCGCAGCCAGAACGCGCGGAATCCATTTATCCTTCTAAATAGCGTTGGGGGGAAACCTCTGCGCCGCTGTGAACTTCCAGGCTATTGATTCCTTCTATATCGCGGCAAAGGCTTTTGGCCTTTGCCTCCAGTTTGCGCAAAAGCCGCTCGTCGGCCTTGGTGTAAATCAAAATATTGCCATACTCGGCCTTTACGGAAATACCCGGATACTCGCGGACCAGGGCGGCCTTTATCTGGCTCGCCAGTGCCAGATCGTCCATTTTTCGCTGAGATTCTTTAGTGGTCCCGAACTGCGGCAGCTGCGCTGCCCGGCAAATGAAGTCCACCGCGTCGGCGACCGTCAGCTTATGGATACGGAGCACCAGGTCATAGAGAGAGCTGTCCCACGGGTCCACCCCATAGAGGCTTTGGGTCCACTTACGCCGTTGCTGGTCATCTTTTAAAATCAGACGCAACGCCTCCTGTTTCGGAATTTTCTCACACTCCATCTCATTGCATACGCGTTCGTCCAGATCGGCGATAATTCGAACTTTGAGCACGTGGGGGATCCCTTTTAGCAGGAGATGCCCGGCAAGACCGTGGTAGACGACGTTGTCCTTTTGCACGTCGCGGACGAGGGCACTTTGGTAATAGGTGATAAAACGGGTCTTGTCGTGACCGAAGCGCTCCAGGATGGAAGGCGCATCGTGTATGGCCCTAATCATCTTAATCTCAGGGATGTGGTAACTCTCACTGGCATCGAGAATCACCTCACGACATATACAACGATAACCCAACCGGGCCGCCACCTTCTCAGCCACTTCCTTGCCTTTGCTGTGAGAACCTCGTGATATAGAAATTACGGCCATGTTTCCCTCCCAGTTATTTGGGGTTTAGATGCCATTTGTAGAAAATCCGAGCCCGCAGGTTTCAGTCCCAATTTTTTGGCAGGCCATGATCCCCACAAAATGGATTATAGATATAGATTAAAGATAGAAAACGTATGTCATCGCTACCAGAATTACGATGTAGATCAAACTCAGAAATCCCCCGATTTTGACATAGTCTCTGCTCCGGTATTCTCCCGGACCCATGTAGAGCGCATTCACCTGATGGGTCGGGAGGATGAAAGAATTGGAAACCCCTAAGCCAATAACGATAACCGCAACTCGAGCATCGATTCCAATCTGGTGTGCGATGGACACTCCCAAAGGAACGAGCAGGGCGCAGGCTCCGACATTCGAGATTACCATGGTAAAAGCGCAACTCAGGCAGGCAAGTATGACCAAAAGCAGCAGGGGCGACATGAAATCGCCGAACCCGATGATAATTCCTTTGGCGATCCATTGCGCGGTCCCCGTCTGATCGACGGCCATGCCCAGCGGAATCAGCCCGCCCAGCAAAAATACAGTACGCCAGTCCACGGCGCGGTATGCTTCACTGATCGTCATGACTTTGCTCAATATCATACCCAACGCACCCACCATCAGGCAAACCGATAAAGGGAGCGGATTATAGGGGCGCTTTTGAAAATAAAAACTCGAAATGAGCATCAGAATCAGGGCGATCAAAAAACATACTGAGGCCCTTTTCGCCTTTTCAGGCTTGTGAAATTCTTCTTCGAAGGGCGAGATGACGATAAAGTTCTGGTGAAGCTCCTGCAGGGCATGAAATTGTTCCCAGGTGCCGTGGACGAGAACCATATCGCCGGCCTGGAGGGGCAAATCTGCCAGTTCGCGATAATAGGTCCTGCCGGACTGATGGACTGCGAGCGCGTTCATCCCGAAAGTCTGGCGGAAGCGGATTTCCTCGATCGTTTTGCCGATCAGACTCGATCGGGGAGAAACCACTACCTCGACGACGCCCGCTATGGCGGGGTTAAACATCGTATTCTTAAAAAGCAGGGGCTCTTCTTTTAGAACCAGTCCGTAATCCCGAACGAAGTCCTTGACGGCCTTATCCGGGCCATAGGCACACAATGCAAATCCGGCCCGCAGCGCCGTGTTCGGCAGCGGGGCGACATCGTATGTTTTGTTATCTTTGGCCAACGCCACGATGTTAACCAAATAACGCCGCCGAATGTTGACCATGTCCTGGGGGTCTTTCTCGGTTCGGAAATCTTCAGGCACAAAAATTTCATAGGGTCCGTTGATTAAAGGGTAGGAACTGAGAACCGTATTTTCAACGGCGTCGGTTGAACCCGCTTGGGCGTCGGAGCGACTCGGAGAAGATCCGGCGAGCAGACGCATACCCCCCGTCGAAAGATATGCAATTCCCCCGATGACCAGGGCCAGGCCGATCGGTGTCAGTTCAAGGAAACCAAACTTGGGCATTCCCTGGGGCAAAATATCGTTGAGCAGTATCAGCGGGCTTGTCCCGATCATGGTTAACGTTCCACCCAAGATCGCCGCCATTCCGATGGGCATCAGAACCCGGGAAACATGGGTCTTCAGTCTATGGGATGCCGCCAACCGGATCGCGGGCAAAAAGAGCACGGCCGCACCCGTGTTTTGCATAACGCTCGATATGGCTGCAATAAGCGCGGAAAAGATCACGACGAGCCGGGAAGAGCTCTTTCCGATAAACCCCAGCACGGGCTGAATAATGCGGCTGACCAGACCGGCCCGGTTGAGACCGTAGCTGATGATCATGACCCCGATGATGGCCACCACGGCATTGCTGCTGAGACCTCGAAACGCATCCCGGGCATTCAGCAATCCCAATTCGGGCAGCAAAACCATCATTAATATGCCGACGACATCAACACGCACCCACTCCACAATAAACAGCAATACGGCGGCGGCAACGACGAGTAGCATGAGCAGCTTGGTCCGAAGATGGGTATCGACTGTAAAAGGCAGGGTCACGACCCCCATGTCATGAATCTCCTGTCCCTCCGCGGTGATCAGTTCCGCAGCGATATCCAGCCAAAAAGTGTGTTTTCCGGCTTTTGTGTCGGGATTCAGGGTGTACTCTATCTTTGCTGTTATCGGTTGTGAATGGTGTTCTTCCGGCAGGGCATATTTCACCAAAAGATGATGATAGGGCCTGTCCGGCCGGATCCTGTCAATGAAAGCGATGCCACTGTCCGGGGGCGAGGCAATCCATATGATGACGGGTCCCGCCGCGTTCCGATTCCATGCCAGTGGGCTGCCATGGACACCTTTCGGCTCGTTGAGATAAGCCTCGATTTCAAAGCTTCCCGTTTCGCCGGCAACCAGGGTCTGCAAGGGCTTTTTCATCCGAACGGATATATAACGGGGCACCCGTGAAGGGACAGCGCTGATAACGCTTTCCAACTTCGGGATTTCCGACATATTCATAGAAGCGGCGACCGGCACCTCGCCGGCTGACTTTGTCCCCCCCAAAAGAAAGACCATACCGACCAGGCAAACACCGAAAATAATCCTATTCTTGGTTCTCATTCGAATATCCTATTATGGATCAAAGGTCGTGTTGCAAAGCGCCCGGGCCAGTCCGATTCGCCCAACGCGGGGTGCGCATTCTTCTAACATGGTCCGGTTATTTCAGACAGTTTTTTTAATCAGCCTTTTCCCGCCGGCCATATTTTAATTTAAATTAGCTGTTACTTAAATTTATCACGCTCGGCTGTCAAGGCAAAATCAGCCGAACTCCCATTGCTCTCCGACGAGCAGGCAGCTGTTTAATACATTAGGGATATTGGTTAAGGTTGGATGAATACACCATCGCGGATTTGAAAAGATAGCCGCACCTGAAGGTCTGCGGTTGCCTGTTTTTAATAGTTTGTTGCTTTTTACCGGAACCAATTGTATATTTTTCAAAGCCATCTTATTGTGCTACTCAGGATGGAACGCAAGCAGCATGGCCGCACACGTTTTTGAGGCAAGGTCTACAAACAGGGAAGATTTATGCAGGACATCGCAGCAAAGGAATTATAAATGGAAACGTTAGCGCTGACTGCACTCGTAAAAAGCATCAGCGGCTGGCGGGCGGTTGTCGATATTCTCGCGATTGCCGCCGGTCTGTTTTTTCTATATCGCACGCTGCTGCGTCTCGGCACCTGGCGGATCGTGGCCGGCATTTTGGTGGCCCTGTTTATCTTTTTGATTGCGAATATCCTGAATCTTAAAGGTCTGGAGTGGATTTTCGGCAACTTCAGCCAGGTGGCCCTGATCGCACTTATCGTCATTTTTCAGCCGGAGTTGCGAAAAATATTTGAACGGGCCGCGTCGCTGCGGCGATCTGAAATTCGCGATGCGGGATCTGAAGTTTCCCATATAATTGTTGACTCCCTGATCAAACTGGCCGAGCTGCGTCGCGGAGCCATTGTGGCCTTTCCCGGCAAAGAACCCATTCAGGAATGGCTCTCCGGCGGATATAAACTCGACGCTAAACCCAGTGTGCCGCTGATCATGAGTATTTTCGATCCGAACTCGCCGGGCCACGACGGCGCGCTGATCGTCGCCAAAGGCAAATTTACAAGATTTGGTGTGCGCCTGCCCGTCTCACAAAGTTCAAAACTGCCGGAAGAGCTCGGCACCCGTCACCATGCGGCCATGGGGCTGGCCGAGAGATCCGACGCCTTGGCCATTGCTGTTTCCGAAGAAAGAGGAAAAATTTCGATATTTAATAAAGGCATTTATAAACAGGAGAACGATCGAAAAAAACTGGTGGATACGATCGTTTTACACTGGAAAAAAACGGCCTCCTTGCCGTTGGAATTGCCCGAGGGAAACGCACGCTGGCTGCTTTTTTCACAGATGTTGATCAGCCTGGCGCTGGCTGCTTTTTTTTGGTCGACGCTGATCATTGCCCAAAGCGAAATTTTGGAAAGAATCGTCACGATTCCAGTGGGATATACCGCCTCGCCGCCGAATCTCATTTTAGTCGGCGACCGACAAAAGGAAGTCCGGCTATATCTGGCCGGCCCCAAATCAGATATCGATTCAATCAATCCTGCCCAAATCAGCGCAAAAATTGATCTGTCAAAAGCGGAGGCCGGCAAGCAGACTTTTCCGATTTCCGCTGAAAATATCAAACTGCCGGAAGACGTTAAATTGCTGGAAGTAATCCCTTCCAGTGTCGAACTGACGCTGGCCGAAATTGAAGAACGAGACGTCACCATTAAACCCCAGCTGGTTGGAAAGCTGCCCGGTGGGATGAAGCTTCTCTCAGTTGAAGTGATCCCCGCCAAAGTAAAAGTACTTTCACCAGTGACCGCAGGCAAGAGCAAAGCGCTAGACATCATCACCACGCCGGTTTATCTGGAAAGCATTTACAACGATACGAATATCTTTTGTAAAGTTATTGCCCCGCCCGCAGTCCAGCCGGTTGACAAACGCTGGCCGGATGTCGAAGTTGTCATCAAAGTGGGATACTGAAAACCCAACCCGGCTGAGCCGGAAATGAATATTGAATATTGAATATTTGAGGTCCGCCTCCGGCGGATCGATCTTAACTCACTCCTGTTATCAATACTCAAATCCTCCGCAAGCAGGCTGTGATTTCAAAAGATAGACACTAAGCTTCTTCCGAGACAACGCTCGGAAAAAGTGGAACCGGTGGGGCAAAAAATGGCGTAGTTTGCAGGTTTTGGGTGTCAGGTGTCAGGTGTCAGTGTTCAGTAACTACCTTCCCTGACACCTGAAACCATTGGCTGCTTACAACAGGTTGTCAAATAAAGCCCGTTAAGGGCCTAAAGTGAGGGTATAATTTAGATGCATAAACGATCGCGAAGATGGTCTGCGGCCGCGTTGCTTTTTCTGACTGGGCTGATGTTTCCGATGTCGTCTTTTGGCCAGGTTCAAAACCAAACCGCGGCGAATCAGCCCGATACCCGGGCAGATGCCGGGGATGTGGGTGAACTGAGTTTGGATGAGCTGAAGGCCAGGCGTGCTTCTATTGAAAGTTCGGGGGATTTGGGTGAACTCGTTAAAAAAAATGTGCTGGGTTTTTTGGACAAAACGATCCGCTTCCGCGAAAAAGAAGCCCAATTGAACCGGACTAGTGAAGAAATCGCCCATATGCTCAAGACCGCACCGGAACGCATCCGGGAAATTGAAAGCGAACTGGATCGCCGGCTGCCGGAAGACCGATCCATTGAAAGCAAGGCCTCAAATTTGGAGCCCGCCGAGATTGAGCAGCAATTTCGACAGGTCGAAGCGAATCTGGCCACTGCAAATTTAAATTTGAACAACCGCGAAGATCAATTAAAAGAACTGGGGAGCCGACCCGAGCAGTTACAGCAGGATATTGCACGCGCCAAAAAAAGATTGATGGATGTCGAAGTGGAGCTCAAGGCCGCCCGGCCGGCCGATGAATCACCGCTGGTAACTGAGGTCCGCCGCGCGGCGCTTCTGGCCGAGCAGGATATGAGGCAGGCGGAAATTAAAACCTATGAGCAGCAGCTGGTCAATCACGATGCGCTGATGGCGCTGATCACTGCCGAGCGCGATCTCGCGGCCCGCCAAGTGGCCCAGCAGGAAACCCTGTTAAAAATTTGGAAGGTCCGGGTTCAGAGTATTCGTGAACTGGAAGCTAAAAAAGAAAGAGTCGAAGCCGAACAGGCCAAAGATTTGGCGGTCGGTTTGCCGCCCTTCATGCAAAAACAGTTCGATATGAATATCAAACTGGGTAAAAAACTGGAAGATGTGACGGCCGAAGAAGCAAACATAGCTGAAAAACTGGAACAGAAAAAAAATCGACTGAAACTGCTGGAAGAAGAATTTGCCCTGGTGCATGAACAGGTGAAATACCGGATTCATACCGAAACGATCGGTCTGGCGTTGCTTGAACAGCGTCAGGCGCTGCCCAGTATCCTGAATTACCGCCGGGAATCGGCCCAGCGCCAGGTGCTGATGGGTGAGATCCGCTCGACTCAAATAAATTACGATCGCCAGCGACGAAAACTGGCTGATTTAGATCAGGCGGTCAAACGAATGATTGAGTCCGCCGAGGTCGGCCCTGAGGCCGACATCGAATATCTGACGGCCGAACTGCGCCGCCTGCTGGCCGATCGGCGGGATGTGCTGAAAAAATTGCAGGCCGGATATCAGCGGCTTTTTAAGAATATTCAAAGTCTCGAGTTTATTGAGCAGGAGATCGCCACCAAAGCAGAGGCCGAGGCCCGTTTTCTTGACGGGCATCTGCTTTGGATGCGAAGCGCCAAAACTATCGGCCTAAAAGATATTCAGAATCTGCCCGGGGCTCTGGGATGGATGATAAATCCGCACAATTGGTGGCAGGTGACCAATGACTCCGGGCGCTCCTTCAGGCGCAATCCGGTTGCCTGGCTACTGGGACTGCTGATGGCCGGCTTTTTGGTCGGTTGCCGGCGCTGGGCCCGGCGGAATTTGTCGCAGGTGGCCCGCAATGTGGTTTCCGTGCACACGGACTCTTTTGCTTTAACGCTGCGAGCGCTGGGACTCACCGGATTGCTGGCTTTCGGCTGGCCGATCATCATGGGCTATGCCGGCTGGCTGCTGTCCATTTTGCCCACGGCCCAGGATTTTACCCGGGCGGTCGGCAATGGTCTGATCATTTCCGCTCAGACCTTGGCCACGGCTTACTTTGTCTATGAGGTCTGCCGCAAAGATGGCATGGGTGAGGCCCATTTCAAGTGGCGCGATGGTGTGCGCCGAACGCTGCGCAGCAACCTCTTTTGGCTGATGCAAATCGCCGTGCCCTTAAGTTTCGTGGTCGCAGCGGTTCAGACCCAAAACATCGTCGAACACATTGATTCACTGGGCCGGTTGGCGCTGATATGCGTCATGCTCGTATTGTCGGTATTCGTGGCACGGGTAATGCGCTTTTCCGGCGAAATTATGACAAGGCTCATCCGCAGCCGCCGCGAAAGCTGGCTCGTTCGATTTCGATTCCTCTGGTATCCCCTGGCAATGGGCGTCCCGCTGGTATTGTGTCTGCTGGCCGGCATGGGATACTATTACTCGGCCCTGGCATTGGATCAGCGTTTGGGACAAACCATCTGGCTGATTCTTGCGTTGATCATCGTTAATAGTTTGGTCATTCGCTGGCTGTTTGTGAACCGGCGGCGCCTGGCTTTGCAAAAGGCCCAGCGCCGGAGAGAAGCCGAACGGGCGCTTGCCGAGAGCCAACAGGCCGAAGAAGCCGATGCCGGTGAAGAGCTAATCGTACCTGAAGAGCCGGAAATTGGCCTGGCTCAGATTAACGAGCAAACCCGGGCCCTGCTGCGCACCCTGATCCTGTTTGCGGCCTTAATCAGTTTGTGGGTTATCTGGCGTCAGGTGCTGCCCGCACTCAATGTTATGGGGGACGTGGGACTGTGGACTTACAGCACGGAAACGGACGGGGTGACCAAAATGATACCCATCACCTTAACGAATTTGGTTATGGCCGTCATTCTGGCCGCCGTCACTTTCGTGGCCGCACAGAATCTCCCGGGGGTGTTGGAGATCACGATCCTTAAACATCTGCCCATGGATGCCGGTGCGCGGCATGCGTTTACGACGCTTTGTCGTTACGCGATCGTGGCGTTGGGTATTGTCCTGACATTCAAATCCCTGGGTATCCGCTGGTCCGGCCTCCAGTGGCTCATCGCCGCTCTCGGCGTTGGACTGGGCTTCGGTCTGCAGGAAATTGTTGCCAATTTTGTTTCAGGCTTGATTGTTCTTTTTGAGCGGCCCTATCGCGTCGGCGATTTTGTGACCGTCGGTGAGGTTAGCGGGACCGTGACCCGGATCCGGATTCGCGCCACCACGATACGGGACCTGGATCGCCGTGAATTGATCGTACCCAACAAAAACTTTATCACCGGAGAATTGATTAACTGGTCTCTGTCCGATAAAATTTTAAGAATTACGATACTGGTGGGCATTGCCTACGGATCGGATACCGCGTTGGCCGAAGAGCTTCTGCTCAAGGTGGCCCGCGAGAATCCGGAGGTGCTCAGTGAACCGGAGCCGTCCGCCCTTTTTCTGGAGTTCGGAGATAACAGCCTCAATTTCGAGCTGCGGGTTTACATCGATGACCCCATGAAGCGATTTAGAATTTCACATCAGCTCCACCGGGCCATTGATGAAGAATTCCGCCGGGCCGGCGTTGTCATCGCTTTCCCCCAGCGGGATGTGCATCTTGACCAGATCGGACGTCTGGAGGTCAACGTTGTCTCGAATCAGGCGGCTCAGGCCCCTGAAACCAAGGCTGATACAAAGTAAAGATCCAGGTACTATTTAAAAAAATCCAGCATAGCTTCCCATTTTTTAAAAAATGAATCAGAGGGCGGCTTGACATCCTCCTGAAGTTCGCGGACGCCTGATTTTGAAATGCCCAATTTATCGATGTATCCGTCCAACATATCCCATCGGCGGCGACTCATTGGAAGGGAGGGGGGATGCTTCATTTTTCGAATGGCCGCTTTTAAACTGTGGCCCTGGCTCATAAGGAAGGCGGCGACGAAGGTGCCGGTGCGGCCGATACCGAAGCGGCAGTGAACCAGGACTTTTTTACCGGAACTTATGCAATTTTCAACCCAGGCCAATGCCTTTTCAAGATCTTCCATCGCCGGAGCGTCTTCATCGGCAACCGGCACGAAATATACATCGAAAACTAACCTTTTTTGAACATGGAGGCGCGTCAGCATGACGGATAACACGACTTTACTTCCCCTGGTTCAGAAGTTTTTTGAAAATGATTTGAACGCCGCCGCCGGCATTCTCGAAAGCATACCCGAAGAGGAGGCCGCCGCTGCCCTGAAATCACTGCCGATACCGCTGGCAGTCCAATGCGTGAAGGTTCTGCAGGTCAGTTATGCCGCCGCGCTGATCAAGGACGCCGATGATCAATTTATGATTGAAATGATCTCACACCTCGACCCTCAGTTTCTGGCCTCGATCCTGATGCGCCTGCCGCCAGAAGCCCGCGAGCGAATGTCGCAGCATATCTCTGAAAAACTCAAGGACCAGATCCGGGAGCTTTTGGATTACCCGGAGGGCAGCATTGGGCGGACCATGACCACCGATTTCATCGCGCTAAAAAAGAACAATCTCGCCGGGGAGGCCATTGAAAAAATCCGGTTGCTGGCTAAAAAACGATACCCGTCGTCCTATGTATATGTTGTCGATGAGGAACTGCGCCTTATCGGGGTACTCAATATGCGCGATTTAATGCTGGCGGCACCCGATCAGAAACTGGATGAAATCAGTCGCAAAGACTATTTTGCCCTGCACTGCTTCACCGATCGGCAGGATGCCGCCAATGAACTTGCCAAACGCAAATTTTTTGCAGCGCCTGTGGTTGACAGTGAAAAGCACATCCTTGGCATCGTCAAAGCCGAACGCATGATTCAAGGGGTTCAGGAAGAAATGACCAAGGACATTCAACAGATGTTTGGCGCCGGAGCCGATGAACGCGTTTTTTCGACCATCCTATTTTCATTAAAAAAGCGGCTGCCCTGGCTTCACATCAACCTGGCGACCGCCTTTTTGGCTGCGGCCGTAGTGGCCCTTTTCGAAGGCATCATTGCCCAATTGACCATTCTGGCGGTTTTCCTGCCGGTAGTGGCCGGCCAGGGCGGAAATGCGGGGGCCCAGTCCCTGGCAGTGGTCATGCGCGGCATCGTCATGCGTGAAATTCCCAAGGATAAATTTTTTACCCTGGTTCTCAAAGAAGGCAAGATCGGGGCGATCAACGGGGCGGTCATCGGTGCGGTAACCGCGCTGGTGGCCTGGGTCTGGTACGGAAACCCTTTCCTCGGCCTGGTGATCGGCCTCGGCATGCTGGTCAACTTGATATTAGCCGGCCTTGCGGGAGCATCCATTCCGCTGATCATGAAGAAGATCGGCATCGACCCGGCTCAAAGTTCAAGCATTATTTTGACCACCGTGACCGATGTCGTTGGATTTATTGCTTTTCTGGGTTTCGCGGTCTTATTTCAAAAATATTTGGTCTAGCTTATGCGACAGATAAAGGACGTCTTTCCCTGACTTTTCCAGACGATCGACCGCACCGGTCTTTACCGACGATAGCAGTTGACAATCAATCTTCGAATCCATAAATTAACACTTAACTTAAGCAGGGCGGAAATTCTTAGGCGCTCGGCAACTTTGCGCCACTTGCTTCAGCCTTTCAAGTATTGCAAGCCTTGACAATGATGAGATCGGATCCGCTTACAGGGAAGGATTCGTCCAGCCGGTTTGCGCCCCATTTCAGATGGAAAGGATTCAACCGCAGAAGGATAGACATATGCCCCCAAATGGCAAACATCCAGACGAGATAGCCAAAGAAATCGAGGTTGAAAACAGGGAATGGCTCGAATCACTTGACTATGTGTATGAGAATCAGGGGCCGGAGCGCGTCCGGCAGCTGCTGCGCCGCCTCCAGGCGCAGGCCCAGCAGCGCGGCGTCCCATTCCATTTCACTGCCAATACCCCCTATATCAACACCATACCCGTTGAACGCCAGCCGGTGTTTCCGGGCAGCCGTGAAATCGAACGCCGCATAAAGAGCATCATCCGCTGGAATGCCATGGCCATGGTTGTGCGGGCAAACCGCCAACATTCCGGCATCGGCGGGCATATCTCCACCTTTGCCTCCTGTGCGACATTGTACGAAATCGGTTTTAATCACTTTTTTCGAGCCAAGACAGCCAAGCACCCCGGGGATATTATTTATTTTCAGGGACACGCAGCTCCCGGCATCTATGCCCGCGCGTTTTTGGAGGGCCGCATTACAGACAAGCATCTGGAAAATTTTCGGCGCGAACTGCAAAAAGAACCCGGATTGTCCTCTTACCCCCACCCGCATCTGATGCCGGACTTCTGGCAGTTCCCGACGGTTTCGATGGGACTGTCGCCGATCATGGCAATCTATCAGGCACGGTTCAACCGCTACCTGGAAGATCGCAATCTGGTGAAAATCGACGACCAGAAAGTCTGGGCCTTCCTCGGTGACGGCGAGTTGGATGAACCCGAATCGCTCGGCGCCATCACGCTGGCGGCGCGCGAACAGCTCGACAATCTGATCTTTGTGATCAACTGCAATCTGCAGCGCCTCGACGGACCGGTGCGCGGCAATGGTAAAATTATTCAGGAGCTCGAAGCAGCCTTTCGCGGTGCCGGCTGGAATGTCATCAAGGTTATCTGGGGTCATGACTGGGATCCGCTGCTGGACCAGGACGAACACGGACTGCTGGTCAAGCGCATGGAAGAAGTCCCCGACGGTCAATATCAGAAGTATTCGGTCGCCGGCGGTGATTACATTCGCAAGGATTTTTTCAGTAAATACCCGGAAGTGGCACAGATGGTAAGCAGCTACACCGATGAGCAGCTGCGGAAACTGCGGCGCGGCGGTCACGACCCGCAGAAGGTTTACGCGGCCTACCAGGCCGCCGTGGAGCATAAGGGCGCGGCGACGGTCATCCTGGCCAAAACCATCAAGGGCTACGGCCTTGGCGAAGCCGGTGAGGGCCGCAACGTAACCCACCAGCAAAAGGCCCTCAACGAGCAGGAATTGCGGCATTTTCGCAGCCGGTTTGGAATTCCCATCCCGGATTCGGCCGTCAATGAAATGCCCTTTTACCGTCCGGCGCCCGACAGCGAGGAAATGAAGTACCTCCAGGAGCGGCGCCGCGAACTGGGCGGACTGCTGCCCGCCCGCTCTGAATCCGTGCCGGCCTTTCGCCCCCCCGGCCGGGAAGTGTACGCGGAATTTTTCGAGGGCACCGCCGATCGGGAGGTGGCCACCACGATGGTGATGGTCCATCTGCTGGGCAAACTTTTAAACGATAAAAAAATCGGCAAGTACATCGTGCCCATCGTGCCGGACGAAGCCCGCACGTTCGGCATGGAGTCTTTGTTTCGCAAAATCGGCATCTACTCGCATGTCGGACAAAACTATGAGCCGGTGGATAAGGAAAGTCTTTTGTACTACAAAGAGGCCAAAGACGGACAGATTCTCGAAGAGGGCATCACCGAAGCCGGATCGATGTCGTCATTTATCGCGGCCGGCACGGCCTACTCGACCTTCGGCATCAACATGGTTCCGTTTTTCTTTTTCTACTCGATGTTCGGCTTTCAGCGAATCGGCGATCTGATCTGGGCTTCCGGCGATGCCCAGACACGCGGCTTTTTGCTGGGCGCCACCGCCGGGCGCACGACCCTGGCCGGCGAAGGTCTGCAGCATCAGGACGGCCATACGCACATCCTGGCCTACGGCAACCCCTCGGTGCTGGCTTACGATCCCGCGTTTGCCTACGAAGTGGCGGTCATCGTGCGCGAGGGAATGCGCCGCATGCTGGAAGACGGTGAAAACATCGTCTATTACCTGACCATCATGAACGAATTCTATAAAATGCCCGCCATGCCGGAAAACGTCGAGGAGGGAATCCTCAAGGGCATATATAAGTTTCGGGCCTCCGACAATAAAAGGGCCAAAATCAAGGCCCACCTGTTCGGCAGCGGGACTATTTTAAATGAGACGCTCAAGGCCCAGGCGCTTTTGGAAAACGATTATGGTGTGGCCGCGGATGTCTGGAGTGTCACCAGTTACAAGAACCTTTACTGGGACGCCACCGACACCGAACGCTGGAATTTTCTCCATCCGGACCGGGAACCGAAATTGTCATATCTCCAGCGGCAGCTGGTCGACGAAAAAGGTGTTTTCATCACGGCCTCGGATTACCTTAAAGCCCTGCCGGGTTCGATTGCCAAGTGGCTGCCCGGACCGACGATTTTGCTCGGCACCGACGGTTACGGCCGCAGCGACACCCGCGAATGCCTGCGGGACTTTTTCGAAGTGGACGCCCGCCACATTGCCTATGCGGCCCTTGGCGCCCTGGCGCGTGAAAAGCGGGTAAACATGTCGCTGGTTAAAAAAGCCCGCCAAAAGCTTGAAATTGACACGGAAAAAACGAACCCTTTGTTTAGTTAGTTCAAGGAGTCGGTATGATAGAAGAAGTCAAAATTCCGGAAATCAGTGAGAATGTCGAATCGGGGACAATCATCCGGGTGCTGGTTGAAGTCGGCGACATGATCGACATCGACGACGTACTGGTCGAGTTTGAAACTGAAAAAGCGCTGGTCGACATTCCCTCGACGGTGAAGGGCAAGATCACGGAACTGCTCGCCAAAGAAGGCGATGAAATGAGAGTGGGCGATGTGATTGCCAAAGTTGACACCGAGAGTCGGTCCGATGAAAAAGACCCGGCGGAATCTGAACCCGCAGCCAATGACGATCCCAAAAAGGAAGCTGAAAAGGAAGCCCCCAAAGAGCCCCCGCGCACCGAGACGCCCGAGGAAGCCGAGGCCGAGGTCGACGAAAAGGAAACAGATGCTGCCGAAGTGCCGCAAAAACCGGCGGCCGCCCCGCAACCGGCAGGCACGCAGAAGAAGCGCGAAGACCGCCGCGCCGACCGTGGTCCGGCCCCGGCCACACCGTCGGTGCGTCGTTTTGCGCGCGAGCTGGGTGTCGATATTTACGATGTCGCGGCCTCCGGACCGGGCGGCCGGATTACCGAAGACGACGTCAAAGCGCATGTCAAGAAAGGCGAACGACCGGATAAGATGGCGCGGCCCGGGACCGCTGCAACGGCAATGGCACCTGAACCGGAACTACCCGACTTCAGCCGCTGGGGCGAAGTCGAGACGGTTGAACTGGATGGCGTGCGCCGCATCACGGCCGCCAACATGTCGACCGCCTGGCGCACCGTGCCGCATGTCACCCAATTCGACCAGGCGGACATTACCGGTCTGCAGGAATTTATCAACAAGAACGCTGAAAAGGTCGCCCAAAGCGGCGGCAAATTGACGGTCACGGCCATCCTGGTGAAAATCTGTGCCGCGGCGCTTAAAAAGTTTGGACGCTTTAATGCCAGCATTGACCCGGCCAACCAACGGCTGATTCTCAAAAAGTACGTTCATATCGGCATCGCGGCCGACACGCCGCGCGGCCTGCTGGTGCCGGTCGTTCGCAACGCCGATCAAAAAAGTATCAGCCGGATTGCAGCTGAAATCACCGATCTGGCCGATCGGGCCCGCAACAAAAAGCTCAAACCGGATGAAATGGAAGGCGGAACCTTCACCCTGTCCAATCAGGGCGGCATCGGCGGGGTCGGTTTTACACCGATCGTTTTCTGGCCCCAGGCAGCAATCCTCGGCGTCAGCCGGGCATCCATCATGCCCCGCTATATCGATGGCGAGTTCAAACCGCGCAGCCTGCTGCCCCTATCCCTCTCCTTTGACCACCGGATTATAGACGGGGCGGATGCCGCACGCTTTTTACGCTGGGTGTGCCAAAGTTTAGAGTATCCGTTGACGATGGTACTGGAGTAAACAATCCGGATATAGAGGGACCGGCTTTGAGTTGCACCCAAGGCGGGCTCTGGAATTCATCAGGCGGAGTAGTGGAGTATTGGAGTCATGGAGTAATGTAAAAAAACCATCTCTGAGCTTGTTCAGGTGCTTAATATGAATTGCCCATATCATCTTAATGCTGGATTAGTCCAATGGCAGCTACCGAGCCAATTATCATATTGCGTGGCTGTCTTAGGGGTGGTTTATAAACCTTGGTCTGAATCACTTCCAAAACTCCAAAACTCCAACACTCCAGTACTCCAAATTGTTGTCAAATAAGGGGCATCGACCGCATCCCTGCGCACGAACATGGAGATAATTCAATGGCAGACAAAAAAACTCATCTGGCAGTGATCGGGGGCGGCCCCGGCGGATATGCCGCGGCGTTTCTGGCAGCCGACCTCGGGCTGGAAGTCACCCTGATTGATCCGGAGGTAAACCCCGGTGGCGTTTGCCTCTATCGCGGATGCATTCCGTCCAAGGCCTTACTGCACGCCGCCAAAGTTATCGATGAAGCCCGCGAGGCCAGAACCTTTGGCCTGAATTTCAGCGGGCTTAAAATCAAGCACACCAGATTGCGGGAATGGAAAAACGAGGTCGTCACCCGGCTGACCGGCGGATTAGGGCAACTGGTCAAGCAACGCAAAATCAATTATCTGCAGGCCTCGGCCGCATTTCAGGACAACCAAACCCTGGCCGTCAAAGCGGCAAACGGCGGGCAAAGCAACCTGACATTCGAATACGCGATTATCGCCACCGGTTCTGATACAGCGCGCATCCCGCAATTTGAAATTGATTCCGATCGTCTGCTCGACGCCACCGCCGCCCTGGATCTCAAAGAAATTCCCAAGAAACTGCTGGTAATCGGCGGCGGCTATATCGGCCTGGAGCTGGGTACCGTGTATGCCGCTTTGGGCACCAAGGTGACGGTGGTCGAGATGACCCCGGGATTGCTGCCGGGTGCCGACCGTGATTTGGTCCGGATTCTTCAAAAGCGCCTGACAAGCCGGATGGCCGCAATCCTGCTGCAAACCACCGTCAAGTCGCTCAAAGTTCAAAAAAACGGCATTAAGGCCACATTAGAGGGTCCGGAGGTCGATCAAAAAGGGCGCCTTTTCGACCAGGTTCTCCTGGCGGTCGGACGACGCCCCAATTCCGCCGGCCTGGGTTTGGCCAACACGGCAATCGACGTTGACGGCCGGGGATTTATAAAAGTTGATGCACAGCGGCGCACGACTGAAAAACATATTTTTGCCATCGGTGATGTGGCCGGCGAACCCATGCTGGCTCACAAGGCATCGCATGAAGGACGGGTGGCAGCCGAGGTAATCGCCGGCCGCCAGGTCGCATACGAACCGGCGGCCATACCGGCGGTCGTGTTTACCGATCCTGAAATTGCCTGGGTCGGACTGACGGAGAAAGAAGCCGCTGACCGGAACATCGCGCACAAAGTGGTCAGGTTTCCCTGGGCTGCTTCCGGTCGCGCCGCCACCCTGGACCGCGACGATGGACTGACCAAACTGGTCATCGATCCCCAGAGCGAGCGCATCATCGGTATGGGTATCGTCGGCTGCGGTGCAGGCGAAATGATTTCGGAAGGCGTTTTGGCCATTGAAATGGGTGCCAATGCAACCGATGTGGGCCTGACGATCCATCCGCACCCGACCCTCACTGAGACCATCATGGAAGCTGCCGATCTGTTTCACGGCAGCGCCACCCATTTTTATCAATCCAAACGAAAATCACCATAAGGGCGGCAATATTTCAGTACAGATAAGAAAAGATCCGAGCCCGGAAGACTATGATTTCGGAGTTGGATAAATGTTTTTAACCATTTCTATTGACGGGGAGCCAAAAAAAAATGAAGCTGGTAGATATCTTTACCCAGATGAACCCGCTTTTGAGAATTTTTCTCGTTATCGTTTTGGCTGGGGCCGCAATTTTTGCCGTCAAGGCTATCCGCCGGTTGAGCCAATATCTGTTGACGATGGAGGTAGACAGCAACGAAACATCACAAGCGATCCTGACTCGCAGATATCCCAAGCTTGCCACCATCATTACCATCTTTGTCAGTGCCGTGACGTTTACCATTTATTTCGTGGCCGTCGGTTTGATTCTACGCGAATTTAAAATTTCACTGACGACTTATTTTGCCAGCGCAACGGTCATCGGATTGGCTGTCGGTTTTGGTCTGCAGGGATTTGTGCAGGATCTGGTGATCGGTCTCACGCTGATTTTTTCGGATGCACTGACTATCGGGGAAATGGTCAAACTGGGCGATGAAATCGGCAAAGTCGACCGCATTGGACTTAGATTCACCGTACTGATTAACTTGCACGGTCAGCGGATTTTAATCCCCAACAGAAATATTGCGACCATCAGCCAGTTTCGCGGCGGCTGCATCCGGGCCTACGTCGACATTCAACTGCCGCAGGAGATCGATGAAAAGGAGATCATGCAGGCGATTCAGGCCATTGCCAGGGGCATGTATGACCAGCACAGATCGATTATTCTGGCCATACCGGAAATCTTCGGGATCAAGGATGTCAAGGATGGCCAATGGCGTTATCTGCGTATCAAGTTCAAGCTTTGGCCGGGGCAAATAAATATCATCGAAGTGACATTCAAAGAAAGAGTGGTCCAGTTACTCAAAAATTCCGATGCGGATTATGCTTCCTGGATGATTACGGTGACTTACAAAGTTGAATAAACCAAGAAGATGAAAAAGACTTAAAAGTAAAGCATTCTCCCTTTAACCTGAAGATGGTGGGAATTAGCAGTGACGAGCGCGGTGCATCAGCCAACCTTCACAGGTGCTTGCCGGGCCGGGGTCTCATTTCCACCGTGACTTGGCGTCAGGTCTTTAATCGCAACGACACTCGACTTGATTTGCAGATCGCGTTGCGGGAAAGGGATTTCGATGCCGTTTTTCTCAAGCTCTCACGTTCTCCCCGTGACGAGCTCATAGAGCAAGCCTTTTTTTTCCATCAGGTCACCATAGGTTCCCATTTCTCCGATTTTGCCGGATTTCAGGACACCGATTTTATCGTAGTTTTTGATGATATCCAGTCGGTGGACCACCGCAATCAGGGTAGTTCTGCCCTTTAAGCGGGTATCCAGGTGCCGCTGGATGCGGGCCTGGGAATTGTTGTCCAGGGCGGAGGTGGCCTCGTCTATGATCATTATTTGCGGCTTTTTCAAAAAGGCCCTGGCAATTGCCAGTTTTTGACGCTGCCCTCCGGACAGCCGATCGCCTTTGCTGCCGACCTGGAATTGCAGGCCGATTTCAACGATACTTTCCAGGAGATTTTCTTCAATCAACAGTTGAACAATCTGTTCATTGATGCGGTCCTGAATTTGTGGATTGGTGGTTTTCAACCTTCCAAAAAATAAATTGTTCAGAATGGTATGCGAATGGATGTACTCATTTTTGCGATAAAAAGAATATGTGTTGGGCGCCTCGGAGGTCATCTGCTGGCGGAATTTTATGCGGGCTGACAGAATTTTTCCTTGAAGCTCGGTCGGCAATGCCAGCATCTTGTGTCTGCCCGGAATAAACCGCAGGGCGAGATCCAAGATTTTTTGCTGTTCAGCGGGTGATAGTCGGTCTGCCGTCGTTTTTTTCAGCTGCTCGGCCAGCAATTTGTAGACTTCCAGTTCCTCGGACTTAATGGGGCTTTGTTCAAAAAAAGATTGATCCGGCGGGAGGCTGCCCAGGATATCGATATTTTGGATGCAAAGCACCGCGCCGAATTCCAAAAGCGGTTTGGTCAAACCGGTCTCCTTCAGAAAGCCCGCAAAAAAGCTATTTTTTGACAGATTTTCCTGGTTATATGATTCATCGTTGGCAAAGCCGAAAGTCAGGTTTTTGGCCAGGCTCGAATAAGACAAATACTTTTGTTTGTCGAAAAACTCAACATACTCGAACAAAGGAGGATCCAACCGGCGGGTCAGTTTTTTACGGACCCGAATCAGCGGTTTGATCAGTTGCGGATAGCTGGTACGGTCGAGGACGCTGTTGAGACCGAAGCGCAGAATATCGGGAAAAATACCGGTTTGCTGGATGATTTCAATTTTTTCGTCGAGATTCGGCAGCGTCTGCCCGCCGACCGATACATCCCCGTTCATGCGGGCCATGCAGCCGTAGAGGAGATTATCCTCGATGGTACCGTCGAAAATAAATGGGCTTTGTGAGACCAGGCCCAGATTGTAAGCAATGTCTTTTTTCGTCAGATCGGCAACTTCCCGGCCGCCGATCCGGATATGACCGGAAGTGTATTTGTAGAGCTGTCCGATGCATTGGGCCAGGGTACTTTTGCCGCTGCCCGAAAATCCAACCAGCGCCAGTTGTTCACCGTTTTCAAGGGAGAAATTAATGTTATTGAGCAGTAGAATGTTGCTGTCTGTTCGAAATGACAGATTTTGAACATCGATTCGGCCGCCGAGTTGATAGGGTTCGCGGTCTTGCGGTTCGAGCTCAAATTCCGGTTTCTGATCGAAGTATTCCATCGTTCGCCGGTAGCTCACCGAAGCTTCCTGGTACGACTGGTAGACATCGATCAGTTCGCGCCAGGGATCGAAAAGTTTTTCCTGCGCGGACAAAAACGCCACGAGCGATCCCAGTTCCAGCTTTCCATTAATCGCCAGCCAGCCCCCCAGAAGAAAGATCACAAAGGGGCTGATGCTGGAAAAAAAATTGCTGCTGACTTTCATGCCCTGGCGGTAAAGATTCCAGGTGATCCTGATTTTCATCAGTTTATTGGCCATGGAATCAAATTTGCGGCTTTCGAACCGATGGGCGGCATTGCCCTGAATTTCATGAATCCCTGAAACGGCTTCGGCGATTTTGCCCGAATATTCGCGGGAGGCATCTACCCGTTTTTTATTCTCCTGGTTGGCACGTCGTTGCAGGGGCGGCAGGACAAACAGGGCCAGGGGATAAATGGCAAAAGAGACCAGGGCCAATAGCGGGTTTAGCAGGAGCAAATAGATCGTGAAAGCCAACAGTCCCAATATACTGATCAGCGGCACGGCCAGCGCCATACCGACAAAGTCACCGGCGGTGGCAAGCTCCGACACAAAGGATTGGACCACCATGCCGGGCTGGGTTTTCCTGAAAAAACTCAGGGGCAGGCTCAAGACATGGCGGTAGAGTTCCTGGCGCATATCGGTCAAAGCCTGCTGGCCGATAATCGTCTGGAGATAGCTGATCGCGTATTTAAGGCCGCTGGAACAGATAACCGCCGCCAGGTAGATGCCGCAGTAAATCAGCAGCAGGTCAAAGGCCTTCAGGCTGATGGCCTGATTGACGATTCGTTTCTGCATTTCCAGCGGGATAACTCGAATCAGGACCGTCACAATTGCGATCAATAGCAATAGCAGCTTGGATTTAAGATTGCCCGTGACGATCCATGAGACCAGCGATTTCTTGACGATACTTGTGCGGGGTTTAGGCATCATAAGTGATTCCACCTTATAAAGATTTGGGAAAAAGAACGGCAGATGCCGGCGGTGCGAGCAGTCAAAACACCAATCACAGCCGGGAAAGTGAGTTTCCTTCAACAGCGCGGAATGCGCTACTGTCTCGATACTGACAAGCTGATGTTTAAGTTGTCGATTGATGATTGCCGGTGACATGCCGCCCGGGAGTTTGAACGGTCCGGGCTTGGCTGATGCAGTCTCAGGCGGATCCGGGTCAGGTGGCGATACGAAAATCGGTTAAGGCTACAGGATGACAGCCGGCACTGTCAAGGCCCAAAGCGGACTTGCTTAATTTACGGAATCATGAAAATATCAACTTAACCTGGAAGGCGTTTTCCGGCGTCCGTGATTGACATGCGAGGCCGATTGAGGGAAAATCCAATTTGTCAATTACCCCGCCAAAGCGTGTAGGAAATCAAACCTAAAACCATAATCTGGGAGGTGACTTCGGATGCCACGCTTTATCAAGAAATATTCGAAAAAAGCCGGTCTGTCCCCGGGCAGTCTGGTCCATATCGGAGACAAGAATATTGAAACGGTCAAGATGACGCTGATAAACTATAATCAGGAGCAATTACTTGAAAAGGATATTTCCGCCATTGAGGAGTCGTTTCCGTACCGGGATACGGCGCCGGTCACCTGGATCAATGTGGACGGACTGCACGAGTTGGATGTGGTTGAAAAAATGGGTGCTCATTTCGGGATTCATCCCCTGGTCTTGGAGGATATCGTCCACACCGGCCAGCGCACCAAAGCAGAGGAATTCGAAACTTATATCTATATTGTGCTGAAGATGCTTATTTTTGACGAAACCGCCGATCACGTCACTGCCGAACAGGTCAGCCTGATACTGGGGCCCCATTTTCTGTGCTCGTTTCAGGAAAAAGAAGGTGACGTATTTGATTTTGTACGCGAACGGATTCGAAAAGCCCGGGGGCGAATTCGTAAATCCGGCTGTGATTACCTGGCTTATGCCCTGATGGACGCCGTCGTCGATAATTATTTCGCAATTCTGGAGCGACAGGGTGATAAAATAGAAGCCCTTGAAGATCAATTGCTGGAAAATCCCACCTCCGGGATACTCGAAGACATTCACCAACTCAAAAGGGAGATGATTTTTATGCGCAAACAGGTCTGGCCCTTGCGGGAAGTTATCAACAGCCTCATAAAAGACCCCTCGGATCTCATCCAGGAAACCACCGATATCTATCTAAGAGATGTTTATGACCATACCGTTCAGGTCATCGATACGATCGAGTCTTTTCGCGATGTGCTTTCCGGATTGTCCGACCTATATCTCTCCACGGTCAGCAACCGCATGAATGAAGTGATGAAGGTGTTGACCATCATGGCCACCATTTTCATTCCCCTGACGTTTATTGCCGGCATTTACGGCATGAATTTCGAATATATGCCGGAACTGAAGTGGCACTGGTCGTATCCGGTACTCTGGGTGGTGCTGGTGGGTATCTTCGTCTCAATGGTGATCTGGTTCAAAAGAAAAAAATGGCTGTGACCGGGATTTCGTTTCGATTATAGTACCTGAATTTTACCTCATAACGGCTGAATAGACCAAATTTAGAAATTCTGGCCCTCTAGATCAGGTCAGAAATAATCGGCTCTGCCTGTGACAGTTTCAAGGAGTGGTGGAGTATTGGAGTGATGAAGTGATGGTCTATCTTTCGTGAATTCTTTGCATTAAAGAATCTCGATAGCCACAATTTAAGGACACAGAAGATCGGTATTTGGTTTTCTTTTTTCCAATACTCCGATACTCCATTACTCCATAAGGATATAGAGCAAAGCAGAGTCATGGCGAGTCCCCTTCTATGGACAAACTAAGGCCAGGTCCTTTGGGCCTGGATTCTTTGCTCATATCGACAATTGATCTTAAGAGGAGGTCGACATGAGTGGATGGCTGAATAAATTACACCAATTGTTCATCGCAATCGCACCGTCAACCGCGAACCCCGGTCAATGGCGCCTGATCGTCGCTTTGGGCATTTTAGTCATCGGGCTATTCCTGTTCGAAATCGTGTTTCGAACCGTCACGCGGCGCATTCAGGCATCTTTGAAAGACAAGGGCCGCGACCCGGCGGCGTGGAATATCTCTGCCGTATTACCGGCAGCGCGCCTGGCGGCCACCGCCTGGCTGTTGCGGCTGGCTGCGTCTTTGGTCGTAGTTTCTGAACAGTTGAGCAGACTCCTGCACGCGGTGGAAGCGCTGCTGCTGGCGCTGGCGGCGATCATCGCCATTTATTGGCTGGTCGACAAGCTGAACAACCTGCGCCAAGCGTTGCCGGCCGACCTGCAGGAACGATTCCCTGAAAATTCCCTGGCCAAGCTAAATCGCTTATTCAGACTCACCACACTTTTGGGAGTTGCGGCGGTTTTTACCTACAGCCAAAGATCGCTGCTGCCCGAACGGCTGTGGCAACATTCGGCCTGGCGCTATCTGCTGATTGTATCCGTCGTGGTCCTGGTTTATCTGGCAACCCTGCAAATCGGCGCATTCCTGACGCGGCTGGCCATCGTGCTGAAGGAGTCCAAAGAAAACGTTCGGCTGCGGCTGGTCCTGGAGGCGGCCATCTGGCCGGTCAGACTGCTGCTTTTTACCGTGGCCATCTATGCGGCCAAGGAGGTTTTAATTTTCCCGCCCCTGGCCGAAAAGGCGGCGAATATCCTGGTCAACGTACTCAGCACACTGGCGATGGTGTTGTTTGTCTATCGCCTGATTGAGCTGATGGTCTTTGAGCTGACCCAATACGCGGCCCGTGATGATAATCTGCTGGACCAGAGTTTTGTGCATATGATGCGCATGATCGCCAAAATTGCCGTGATCGTCGTGGGGGTCATTTATCTGCTGCGGGCCGTATCCGGCAAACCTTTAAGTACCCTGCTGGCGGGGCTTGGAATCGGCGGCCTGGCGGTGGCATTGGCGGCGCAGGATACATTGAAAAATTTCTTCGGAAGTCTGATGATTATGCTCGACAAGCCGTTTTCCATCGGCCAGCGAGTCACCTTCGGCGGCTACGATGGGACCGTTGAGGAAATCGGTTTCCGCTCCACCCGGGTGCGAACCCTCACCGGACATCTGGTGACGATTCCCAATGAAAAAGTGGCGAGCGAAAGTGTGGAAAATATCGGCCGCCGGCCTTCGATCAGGCGTTTGGCCAACATCACCATCACCTATGATACGCCGCCGGATAAGGTCGAAAGAGCCTTGAACATCATCCGTGAGATTCTCACGGACCATGAGGGCCTGCATCCTGATTTTCCGCCGCGGGTTTTTTTTAATGAATTCAACGATGCCTCCTTGAACCTGATCATGCTTTACTGGTATCATCCACCCGATTGGGCGGCTTACATGGCATTTTCAGAGCGTGTCAATTTGCAGATCATGCGGGCCTTCGAAGCCGAGGGAATCGAGTTTGCGTTCCCGACGACTACGAATTACCTGGCCCAGGACCAGCGCCGACCCCTGCAGATCAGTATTGCAAGCGAATCACAACTAGTGCAACCAGGTGATACTCTTTAACAAGGAACCGAGAGGTATAGATGACTATCAAAAACGTCGTTTTCTCGGCTGTGCTGGCTCTAATTGCTGCCGGCCTGAGCGGATGTGCAGCACGTGTGCCTGCATCCTATTCGGCAGAACCCGATGAAGCATTCTGCCGTTTGATGTAGGTATTTTTTTGCTGAATACTCAAATAGCATTCGGAGAAAAGGTATCGCTATCCAACAGGTCCGCCCTTACAGGGCTGGCAGTATTTTCTGGGAGTACCTCTGCCGATCCAGTGAAAGGCCATTACATGTTGCTGGCCGCATTTGGGGCAAATGCAATTCACTTTCATTTTGGAATTATAACTTTTGTCGTCGAATTCAAAATCATCTAATTCTTCCGCAATAGAGACCGGGTGAGTCTTGCTGGGACTGCTGGAATTTTTCGCTTTAGATTTTTTAATTGTTTGCATTAATATTTCCCGCACTTGAATAATGGGTTAATGAGGCTTCAGCCCGTTCCGAATAACCGCTCCCTATCTTCCTGCTTGGTTTTGCACCGTATACAGCGCCTTGCCACCGGCCGGGCTTTTAGACGTTCGATAGAGATGCCTCTGCCGCAGTCATCACAGATGCCGTAGTCGCCATCTTCGATGTCTTGCAGAGAGGCATGTATCTTCTTGATAAGCACACTTTCCCTGGCCCGCATTCGAAACGTATAGCCGCGTTCAGTATCTAAAACCGCCCGATCCAGGGGATCGGATAGATGGTCTTCGGAAGCTATTAGTACTTCCACCGTATCGCCCGCTCGGCCCAGCAGTTCATCCCGCCACTGGGTGAGTAGCTTTTTAAAATAGTCGAGATTTTTTTGTTCCACCGTTGTGTCCTTTAAACTAAAGTAGGCCTCCCTATTGCTACCCACAGTTTAAGCCCTTTGAACTAATTTTCGTCCCAAAAGAAATCATCCGGCTCATCGAGGTCGGCATTATCCAGGAGCTGATTTAACTCTCTATCAAATTCATAATCCTGGAAATCGTCATCTTCAAAAAAGAATTCGTGATCTGCATTCTGCGAAAATTTAGAAGGCTGTAGGTTGTTTGGATTTTGCATGGTTCATTCTCCTTGCCAATCGTACTTGATTTTATGCTGGATCTTTTTGTGATTTCTTTTGGCTTTTGGTTTCATCCCCTCTTCCTGCCGCAATTTGTCTTTTCTGCGGATAGGAGACCTCCGGGGTTGATCAACCGGCCTTTTTGCGAACTGTCGGTAGCCGCTGTCCAAGATTTGATCGCCTTCATCCGTTTCGACTTCGCCGAAATTGTGCCGACTCATACCCACCTCCGAGATTTTCAACCGCTATTACTCAATAAATTCAGCTGCACCGGCCACCCAATTTGAGCTGGCCGGCTTCATTAAACGACCCGCGTACTGCGTAATCCACGTACAGCAACAGCCATGCCAAACTTGTAATATACTGATTTTATATGATAAATATGTCAAGCCGGGTTCAAAATAGGAACCGATAATTCTGAAGCAAAAATAAGGCTTTTGAGTTGAAAGATTCAAGGCGCCATAAATTAGATAACATTCTGAAATTATATACAATATTAAAATCGGAAATTCCACTTCCTGTTTTTATTCATACCGGAATTCGAAGTTCCTGTATTCGGATAGGATTGAACCAACTTTTCGCCGGATCTGCTTCTAATAGGAATCGTTCATTTCCACGGCGGAAATTTTGGCCACCTTTATTATTTTATGTTCTTTACGGCATTTTATGGATCCCGTGGCAACGACTTCCTGTCTTATCAGAGCCCACAGGTTGGTAACATGCCGATGGTTTTCAATGAGATATTCCTGTTCACCACCGGTCGCAATCGCCAGTGAAATTACGTTTCCGTTACTGTCCCAATCTGTAGGGACGACAATGCCTTTTATCTTTTCCATGACGCTTTCTTTCAGGAGTGGAGCGTTGTTATTTATTAAGTTTAAAATGCAATCCTGGTGCCAATTATTTAACCGGTTTAAATAACTTCATTATAATTTTTCAATAAAGAATATTTCAGGATTGCAAGTTCCGACAAAGTGGGAAAATGGAGTTGATGGGAGGAAAGAAACCGCGAGATACTAAGGAGTTCATTAGTGTTTAGACATGGATTTACCGCCCGCTCCGCTCGAGACGCAAAGAGCGCAGAGGGTATTTTTAGGAATTATAGATTCCGTTTATTCCTGATTTAGGAATTGCGAATTCCGGTAAAATCACTTTAATCTGGTCAGGATTCAGGTTATAATTTAAACTCCTCTTTACGCAGACCATACTTGTTCATCAATTTATTCAGTTGACGAGAACTGATACCGGCATCACGTGAGGACTCATTAATTTTTCCTTTATTGCGCGCCAGAACATCCTTGAGATAATTTCTTTCGATTTCCGCAATGCCATGTTGCCTGGCATCCGCCAACGTCAAATGCTCACTGGAAGGTATAAATACCGATGTGGTTTCAGCTTCGAAAAGCTCGCCGGGAAAGCTTTCCGGTGATATTACCGAAGAAGTCTCCAGAATAAAGGCCCGTTCCACCAGATTTTCCAACTCTCGAATGTTACCCGGCCAGCTATAATTCTTTAAGGACTCTGTCACCTGGGGATGCACGCCGTGAATTTTTTTTAGTGATAATTGGTTCAGTTTATTCAAAAAAGTGTCTATGAACAGGGGGATATCTTCCGGCCTTTCCCGTAAAGGAGGGATCTCGATTGGAAAGACGTTCAATCGATAATACAGATCGTTTCTGAAAGTCCCCTCGCGGCACATATTTTTTAGATCGGCGTTGGTGGCGGTGATCACCCTGACATCGGTTTTTAATGTCTCCTCCCCGCCCACCTTTTGATAGGTCCCATCCTGCAGGACCTGCAGCAGTTTTATTTGGGCGGCAGGCGTGATGGTGCCAATCTCATCCAAAAAAATTGTGCCGCCCGTGGCAAACTCAAATTTGCCCATTTTTCTGCGGACGGCGCCGGTGAAAGCCCCCTTTTCATGTCCGAACATCTCACTTTCAATCAGAGTATCCGGTATGGCACCGCAGTGAACACTGATAAATTTGTCATCCTTGCGGTTGCTTAGTTGATGTATCAGCTGCGCCAGAACTCCTTTACCGGTTCCGGTTTCACCGGTCAGCAAGACGGTGCTTTTCGTGGGTGCGACTGAGTGGATCTGTTTGAAGACCTTATTCATTTTAGGGCTGTCCGTCCGAACCAGCTCGAATGAATCCAGCTGCCAGGATTGATCCCGCAGATAATCCAGTTCTGACTGCAGGATTCGGTTCTTATTGATATTTTCCGATACCAGCTTCAATTCCACGGCATTCAGAGGGTAGGTGAGATAATCACTGGCGCCGGCTTTAACAGCCATGACGGCGCTGCGTATCTTTTCCTGAGGCGTCATGACAATGATATCCACGGAAGGATACAACTGCCAGAAAGGCATCATCGCTTCCTGGTAGTTTTCATCGGCATCTTGGTTATTGAGCGCTGCCAAATCAATGAAAATTATATCAAACCGTTTTTTTTGGAGAAGTTCCAATGCCGGAGCCTTCTCCGCGGTTATTTTCACCGTATTTTTCGAATTGAAGGCCGACAGGATCAATCGATAGACGTGCTCTTCTCTACTTACCACCAGAATTGATTTCATTCGCGGATCCTAATCATACTTTACCTGCCTGGATCATATTTACCAGGACCACAGTATTTATATCAGGAGATGGTCAAATCCGCAATTGAAATGCTTTATATTTTTGCCCGGATTAGTTTTCACTCGTTTCTTCGCTGCTTTCAGTGGTTTCGGCTTTTTCGGAAAGATCCGCAGCGGATTCGGATTCTTCATCGCTTTCATCGGGCGCTTTTTCTTCTGCGATTGAATTTTCATCATTCGCCTCATTTGAATCAGAATCAGAATCCGCTGTTTCTTCCGGCTGTTGCTCGGCGTTTTCGGCATCGCTGATGTCTTCGGAAACCTCTACTTCGGGTTGGGGGGCCGTCGCCTCACCGGACAGCTGGAGCGGCTGGATGGGTTCTTGGGAAGACGTATTGGCAACCGAATGCCCGCTTGCCTTGCCGGAAGATGTGTTTTCATCATAAACAATGATTTTGATGGTGCGGTCCGCACCATAAATGACGGCGGTATTAATATCCCGCAGGATTAATTTTAATCCCCTGTACAAGGGTTCGTTATCGAATGATGCGGTGACGGGATATTCTCGCCAGCTTTCATCGATCTTAAATTGACAATCTGCGGCAATCGATATATTCTCCAAAACCTCGCCGAGTGGTCGACCGGTTACTTTCACTGAAATGATTTCATCGGCAACTGAGTTATCACAGATCGCTGGAGTTGGTATGAAAAATCCATTGTAGCCGGCCAGCCCAATTAAAAGGCACACAATCATAAATTGTTTTTCCATATTTTTAATAAGATATTTCATAATGCAGTCCTTTCCTGATTTAGATCATGAGAACGCGATACTTTTTTGCTGACTCAACATGCAAAAAGAATGCAAAGATCGTAAGGATAGAGAACAAATATAGTTTTTAAAAGTTGACATGATCCGATCGGAATCGGCGGTTCCTGTTTCTAACAAAACCTTGAAGCGCGAGATGGGCGGAGCAAGGTCACGCTAAGTAATTCACATCGCCAAAAAAATAGCATAAAACCGTCTCTAAAATGACCTTAACCGGTCCGTTTTTGTATGAAAATCCAAGAAAGAAGGCGTGGACGGCGCCGAAACGATGCTGCCGGCTGAGGAATTTGTTAATGAGTTGAGAAAAAGAGGGTTTGTAATCAACGAATCGTTGAGTTACCGATAGGACTTTTGATGCAGGGTGAGCATTGCCCTCCGTTAACGACCGAAATCGGATATCTTTTCCATCTGGCTCAGATATTGGTCACACTGGTGAGGGGTAACTCATGACCAAGGCTCTCCCGCCTCATACCGTTTCTGTACATCAGCCAGGGCAGATAATTTCATAATCTCGATTACCTGTGGATCATGGATGTGTGGCCAATCAGAAACAGATAGGTCTTTTTAATCTCATTTTTTATATGTTCAAGCTGCTCTTCATCCATTCGTTTTGGATTCATTTGGTCGGTGTTCATAATCTTTCCTCCTTTTCGGAGAAGATATTATCAAACACCTGTGACAAATGCGGTCACAGCTTTAAAAGCATGAACGCAGGGGAAGGAACCCAGCAACCGGTGAGGAAATGATGCTGGAGCCAAACGGTTCGATCTACCCGGCACCCCTTAGCTATCGCGGGATAATGATCAGGGACATCCCTAAAGCAAAGCGTATAGCGCGCAAGATAAAAGCTACAATTCTTATAACTATCGACTGCCGGCCGTGGGCAGTAAGATCGAATATGTGTGCATAGCCAATAAATTCATCGAGAGGGGTAAAATGAAAATTAAAGTTGAAAGCGAGAAGATCATTAAGGCCGTTAAGAAATTGGATGGAATTGAGATTGTTCTGGAGAATCTTGACGACGCCAGGGAGGCGATCAATCTTATTTTGTTACGCGCAGGGCTGTTTGAAAAGCATAAGGATGCCGAACCGAAGGAGGTCAGGGTCTCTTCATACCAGAAATATGAGACAACCGCGGTGGATTACAAAATGATATTTTTACTGGAATTCATTTTTGAAAATGATATTTCTTTAGATACCAGGGTTGCTGTAATAAAGGAGCTGCAGGAATTTTTCAGCAAAGTTTGAAACAGGCAAGGATGTATCGACTGAACCGGTTTATTAATTTGCTGCTTGGGAAAAATGCAAAGTGATCTGGCGATTAAGAGATTCGTATCGACCGCAGGAAAAAACCAGTTCCTACTCCTGAGTATACTCGAAAGGGCGCAGAGGTGAAGCTCCGGCCAGCACCGTGGGGTATTTCACGGAAGACCTATGGCCTCATTTTGGTGCAATCCAACACCTTGTCGTCTCAAGGGACGTAGGAGTCGGCCGAAATCGGCAATTTTATTCTATGGAAACCTATGCCGATATAATTTGAGTATCCCAATGCTTTTGCAGGCGTGAATTATGATTTTTATCATAGCAATCACGATTTATTGCTTGAGGGTATACGTTTACAGTATCTGATATTTTGAGGGGCTCGATATTTGTTAGATACGTTATTAAAACGGCAATTAAAAAGAGAAACTTTTGATCACCCGCCTGTCATTTCCGTGAAGGCGCGAATCCAGAATTCCCGAAGCTTTTGCGGGATTCCGGCGCTCCGCTTTGCTGCGGCCGGTCAATGATCTCGAAGCCTTCGCGGGGAATGACGTAATATAATGCCGGGTTAGTATACGGCATCTAATATAATCCCAGCAAGTCGCACCAGGGAGGGCTGCATTCCAAAATCCGAAATCGCAATACCCTGAACCTTATACTCTATACCTTGAACCCTGCTTTTGTCCTGCGTCTTATCCCGTCGTCTTGTGGGGTCGTAGCCCGAAGGGCGAAGAAGGGAACCCTGAACCTGATACCTAATACCCATTACCCAATACCCAATCTAAACCATCTCCAGTGCATCGCTCAAACTCTTTTCAATGCGCTCGCACAGGTCATCGATATCCGATTTTTCGGCAATCAAAGGCGGTGCGACGGCAAACCAGGTGGGATCGATCCGCATGATCACCCCGTTTTTCAAAGCGCTGCCTTTTAGCGCTTGCCCGAGCTCCGGAAACGGCGCCATGGTCGCGGTATCTTTTACCAGCTCAACACCGCGCAAAATGCCCTTGCCGCGAATTTCCCGGATGACACCCAATGACATTAATTTCTGCAGCTTTTGGGACAGATACTCACCCAGGGCCTGGGCTTTGTCGGTTAGCTGATTTTCGATGATTTCATCCAAAACGGCTATTCCGACGGCGCTGGCCAGTGGATTGCCGGCGAAGGTATGACCGTGGGCAAACTGAACCTCATCTTCCGACCGCCCGTAAAAAGCATCCGCCATATCTTCTCTGGCAATCATGGCACCCAGCGGCAGCATCCCACTGGAGATCCCCTTGCCGCAGCAAATGATGTCCGGTGTGACACCGAATTTTTGGGCGGCAAACATGGCACCGGTTTTGGCGATTCCCGTAATGACTTCATCGAAAATCAGGGTAACATTGTGCCGGCTGCAGGCCTCGCGAATTATTTTAAAATATTCATCGGTCGGTGTAATGATGCCGCCGGTATTGCCGACCGGTTCGACAATGACCCCGGCCACGGTGGCCGGATCTTCGTGGATAATGACATCTTCAAAGGCCCGGGCACTAAACCGGTTGCATTCCTCCCAGGTGTCGAAACGGTCACGGTAGTAATTCGGCGGAAACACTTTCAGAAATCCCGCCATCTGGGGTTCGAAAGGGGTTTTCCGCATGCCGGTGCCGCTGGCGGCCATGGCGCCATAACGTCCCGCCGTGATAGCCGTAATAGCGAGAGATAAATTTATATTTTTGCGGATGACCGGTTTGTTTGTGGTACTGGCGCACGAATTTCAGGGCGCATTCAACAGCTTCGCTGCCGCCGCTGAATGGCTTGACAAAATTCAGTTCACCGGGGGTGACGCCGGCCAGTTTTTCGATAAAATCCAGCGTTACGCTCGTCGTACCATGCAGCGGCGGTGCAAAGGTAATTTTTTCCATCTGCGCCTGCATGGCAGCCAGCAGTCGCGGGTGGCGATGTCCTAAAACGGCTACAAATATACCGCCAATGGCATCGAAATACTTCTTTCCCGCGGTGTCCCAACAGTAAAGACCATCGGCCCGGTCAATAATCAGCGGGTTTTTTATGAATTCCGAGGTCTGCCTAAAATCGATAAATGTGCGTTTCAATAAAGCGGTTTGACGTTCGGTTAATTGGGTCATTTGAACCTCCTGGCAAAAGGTAATAAGGGTACGCTTAGTTTTACCCTTTTCACATCTACAGCACTACTTGGGGGAGGCACACAATAAGGCTTGAAGGCCGGGAAGCTGGGAGGCTTGAAGGCCGGAAGCTGGGAGGCTTGAAGGCATATTGATAGCCTCCCCGCTTGCCAGCTTTCCTGCTTGCCAACTCTCCTGCTTGCCCGCCCGGATATTTATGTCTGCCCAGCCACGGATGGCGCTGCAGCTGCTGCAATCAAATACCTGAATCAGGCAGTTGATCGGAGTGCGGCTGGACTTCAACCAGGCTGCAATGGAAGGCACAGGTCTCACCCATGTCGGTCAGCCGCTGGCTGGTCAGCTGGTTGGCCCCGCCGCCGGGCGAAAGGCTGGGCCAGTGCAGGCCCTCGGCCACTAAAAGCCCAGCCTGGGTGTCCTCGGTCACCTGGGCCAGAAAGCGGCACTCGCCCCGGTCATTGAAAACTCTGACCGGATCGCCGTCGGCGATGCCCCGGGTCCGGGCGGTGGCGGGATGGATCATCACGCGGGCCGGACCGGCCCTTTGCCTGAGTTCGTCGATCTCGTTGAACGCCGAGTTGAGGAACAGGTGATGGGGCGGGGTGATGAACTCCAGGCTATAGCTATCCCCGCCGTCGGAGTCTCTTAACGGCTGCCCGTCGGGAAGGGGATCGAGGCCCTGATCGGCCATGGTCCGGGAGTAAAATTCCACCTTGCCCGACGGCGTTGAGAATCCATCGCCATAAGGGTTCGCGGCGATGTTCAGCCGCATCGC
Organism: uncultured delta proteobacterium; assembly: GCA_963710795.1. Classification (GTDB taxonomy): domain Bacteria; phylum Desulfobacterota; class Desulfobacteria; order Desulfobacterales; family JAFDCJ01; genus JAFDCJ01. The sequence continues at coordinate 179,523 of CAVQBT010000009.1, read as the reverse complement.
CCGGCCGGACTTCAAGGCCTCAAAATCGACCCCCGCCAGATAGGGCGAATCTTCAAGTAAAAAACTGTCAATAAAGTTCATCTCGTCAAGAGAAAAAACCTGCTCCTTAAAATCGAGACGGGCTGCCAGGTCTTGGAAGATGGTCAGGGTGGAGCGGCTTTGCCCCACCGGCGCAATGACCGGCCGGACCAGTTGGATGTAATTGTGGCCGTAGGCCCGGTAAAGATCGGTGACTTCCAGAAAACTGGCTCCCGGCAAAACGATATCGGCGAAGCGGGTGGTGTCGGTCGGGAACATCTCCTGAACAACTACGAATAGGTCTTCACGCGCCAATCCGGCCAATACCTCGCGGGACTGCGGCGCCACCACGGCCGGGTTGGACTGATAGACGTGCAGCAGTTTGATTGGCGGATCATCCAGTCTGGTCAGGGCCTTGCCCAGTTCGACCATGTTGACGGTCCGGGTGCCGGGCGGGCGCAGGTCCGATCGGGTTAAACATTCCAGGTCGGAAGGCGCACCACCCAAGGCGCGGGTGATCCCTGCGCCCGGTTTATCAAAGGCGCCCACCAGAGCGGGCAACAGGGCAATGGTCCGCATGGCCATGGCCCCTTTGAGTTGGCGGGCCGGTCCCCATCCGGTTCGGATGTAGGGTGCCCTGGCCCGGCCATACCCCTCGGCCAGTTGGACGATCATATCCTCGGATAGACCACAGATATCAGCGGCCCGGGCCGGAGGGTACGCAGCCGCCCTGACCTTCAATTTCTCAAAGCCCAGGGTCTTTCGGGCGATGAATTCGCGATCGATCAGATCGCGATCGATCAGCACCTGCATCATGGCCAGGGCCAGGGCGGCATCGCTGCCCGGTTTGATCATCAGATGCACATCGGCCCGGCGGGCCGTCCGGTTGCGGTAAGGATCGATGACCACCAGGGTGGCCCCGGCCTTGCGGGCCCTGTTAAAATGGGGCCAGGCATGGATGTTGGTGGTCAGGGTATTGCTGCCCCAGATAATTATGTAGTCCGACCGGCTGGCCGTTTGGATCTCGGTGCTGGGTCCACGGCCCAGACTGGCTTCGTATCCGGCCGTGGCCGCCGCACTGCAGATGGTGTAGTTCAGACGGCTGGCCCCCAACCGATTGAAAAAGGCGTGGCCGGCGTTGCGGTGGACGAGCCCCATGTGTCCGGCATAGGAGTATGGCAGGATAGCCTCAGGGCCGAATTCGGCGGATACGGACTTCATCCGGCAAGCCACTTCATCCAGGGCCTGGTCCCAATCGATCGCTTCGAATTTGCCGGCCCCCTTGGGACCGGTTCGCCGAAGCGGGGTGGTGATGCGTTTGGGCGAGTGGACGTGCTCGGGAAAATGGCCGGCTTTTTGGCAGATAAAGCCGGCGGTGAAGGGGTGTTCCGGGTCGCCCTTGACGGTTACGATCCGCCCGTTTTCGACCTCGACCAACAAGCCGCAGGTGTCGGGACAATCCTTGGTGCAAACGGCGCGTTTCCACATATTTGGTCCTCCTCAACCCTGTAAAATGAATTTCCCGGCGGCAAACCACGGGGTGTCAGTGAAGGATAAATTTAATCCTGACGCAGCAAACTGGAGTTAAGAAGTTGGCGATAGGCTGCAATGTGGGTGCCCTCGCCGGACTGCAGACAGATCTCCAGAGGACGATCGCAGGGCTCGCCTTTCACATCACTGATCTTGCGGCACATGCAATCCGCCAGAGATACGTTAGTTGTTTGAACCTGCTCGATGGCATCCGGTGCCGGTTCGTATTTTAGGGACCGGTAAACTTCCTGTTCAAATACGTTTTGCAAAAAAAATAGGGCGATAAAGCTTAAGATGGCTGCAATCACCGGGCTTACCGCCCAGCTGCTGGCGATTCCGCCCAGCGTGCGCCAGCGGATACCGCGGCCGCCTTTTAAAAGCCCAATCCCAACGACCGCGCCCACAATCGCCTGGGAACTGGAAACCGGCACCAACGGGAAAGGCGGCAAACCCAGCTGAATCATAAAATTTTGCAACCCCTGCGATGCAAAAAGAAACAGAACCATGGAATGGGCGGATACGACCGCGAAGGCCGCTACCGGTGAAAGTCTGAAGATGCCCTCGCCGACAGTCTCCATCACCCGTTTGGAATACGTAAACACCCCGACGGCAATGGCAACCGCCCCCATAAAAAACAACTGCTGCGCCGATGACAGGGTAAACCACCCGTAAAACGAAATATCTGAAAAGGGCGAAACCGGAACAAATACCCCCATCACATTGGCGATGTTGTTGGCCCCCAGGCTATAAGAGCCAAAAGCGCCAACTACCAGCAGTCCATAGCGGGTCAATATGTCCTGCGAGAATATGTCCGGTTTGAAGTTGTAGATAAAAAAGACGCATACCCGGTATATTACGATTGCAATGACGGCGGACAGGATGGGGCAGACCACCCAGGTCGTCACAATTTTTGTCAGCGAAGTGTAATCCGTGGGCGACCCCGAGAACAGATTCCACCCGATAATGGCGCCGACAATTGCCTGGGATGTGGATACGGGATAGCGGGCCTTGGTCATGAGATATACACTTGCAGCGGCTGCAAACGCCACAATAAAAGCACCGGCAAGGGCATTGACCGATCCCAATTTACCCAATGTGTGGGACGCACCGGCACCACTGATGACGGCTCCCAAAATCACAAATATGCTGCACCAAACGGCAGCGGTTCTGAATTGGATCATTTTGCTGCCGACAGCCGTGCCAAAAACATTGGAGGCGTCATTGGCTCCCAGGGACCACCCCAGAAATAATCCGCTGGACATGAAAAATGCAAACATGATTGCCCCTTTATAATGATCGCTTGATCACATATATACTGAGTTGATCGGCGACATCCTCGGCCTGATCTGCAATCTGATCGACAAGAATCACAAAGTCGCGCAATTGGAGTTTATGGCTCAATTCCAGTTCATTGTGCCTGAAGATATTGCGCTGAAGCCGGGTCGATATCTTGTCCGATTGCTTTTCCCAGTAGGAAACTTTGTGCATGTGATCAGAAACTGCAGCGATATCTTTAAAAAACGCCCGGGCCGAACGGACCATGGCCTCAACCGAATCCACCACGCATGCAACTAACTCTTTAAAATCATTATGCATTCCAGTGGGAATCGCGGGATACTCGATCTCAAAGCGCCACATCGCACCTTTAAAGCAGTCCAGCAGGGTGTCCATATTTTCCAACAGTTGCAAAACATCGCCCCTCGATTCGGGTATCAATGTCTGCATATAAAGCTGTTCTTCAAGCGAACGGCGCAGGGAATCGCCTTGATTTTCGGTGTGCGTAATGTCTTCAAGCTTTTTTTCGAAGGACTCCACATTGCCTTTCAAATATGAATCGACACCCAGTTTGAAGAGCAGGCCCGATTCACTCACATTGTCTAAAAAATCATCGATTCTTTTGCCGATTTCAAGCTTTCGTTTTATAATCCTAAAATCCATTCTCAAATCCTGTGTTCAGATTTCTCGACCACACCTTCAGTGACCATCATTGAGCACCAAATCACCGGCTCACCGGTTAAGGGACAATCTTCACCATAATCAACTGAATTTGGTCGTTGGTTTCGATGGCCGGCGCAGAAATAGCCAGAATACTTTGCAAGCAGTCGTTTAGCTGTGATTTTTGCCAGTAATCAAGATCAGAAAAATATATTAGATTTTTCAAATTACCGGTCAGGGCAGATACTTTGGACATTTGGACCAGAAACTCATCAACATTTTTTCTGATGACCTTGAGGACATCGTCGCCCCTCAAGTAGTACAGAACACTTTCATGGATGGGGCGAAACAAAAAGAAGACCATGCGCACTAAGTCTGCAAGCTGATTTTTTATTTTGATGGGTATTTCCGGCTGCAGGTAAGAAAAAGTTTCACAAGATAATGTGGCTGCATCGGCGATTTTGCCGACGCTTTTCACAATACCCAGCAGATCACCCCGGATGACGGGAAAATAGGCACCATTGCAGAGTCTTTGCCAGATTTCCTGACGCTCGGCTTCCAGAGAGGTGGAAATTTCGCTTTTCCCCAATAGCAGGTAATTAATTTTTTCAAGATCATCTGAGAGAAAATAACTGAGCGCCTCGGAAGATGCTTGCAGCAGTTCCTTGATCTCATCGAGGTGCTTTTCCAGCAAGAAAATAACCTCTTTTTCTTTTTTGAGCATCATTTTAGACAAACCTCCCGCCAACGACTATTATTCAAAATTTTTTTTCTTGCAGTTTAGAATAGTTTATATTTTCTGTCAATTACGGCTGTATTGTATTTATATATATATTCTCATCCTGCCGGCAAAACCAGTATATTTTCCCTCTAAGTCCAGCATGGCCTTGCATGATGGGACGACGCTGCGCAGTCTATGGCGGATCAGGAAATAATTTCGCGACAGCGAAATTCCCTGAACCTTTATTCCTTGGCAGCTCGGGGACCCTGATTTCGTTCTCTTTCTCTCAGGGCGCGCTTTAATATCTTACCTGAACCGGTCTTGGGCAATTCATCAACAAATTCCACAATTCTGGGATACTTATAGGCCGCCATTTTATTTTTAGCCCAGGCGATCATCTCCGCCTGCTTCACCCGGCCTCTAGATGGGGTTCGGAGAATAATAAACGCTTTGATATTCTCCCCCCGGTGAGGATCCGCAACACCAATCACCGCCACTTCCTGAATAGCCGGATGTTGGTACATTAAAGCCTCGACTTCGGCCGGAAAGACACTGTAGCCGGAAGCTTTTATCATGTCTTTCTTGCGTTCCACGATGTAAAAATACCCGTCATGATCCATCCGTGCAATATCGCCGGTAGCGAACCATCCATCCTGCAGTACTTTTTCAGTCTCCGCCGGATTGTTCCAATATCCCTTGGTAACCATCGGGCCTTTGATTATCAACTCCCCTGCTTCGCCGATCGGAAGTTCTTCGCGGGAGTCCAAATCCACGATGCGGCAGTCGACACCGAAGTGGGGAATGCCCACGGACCCATAGCGGGGATGGGAAGTTGGATTCACGTGTGTTTGGGAGATGGTTTCGCTCAATCCGTAACCCTCGACCAGTTCCGGGCCAACGATCTCCCGCCAACGACGCAATATTTCTTTGGGTATCGGTGCACCGCCTGAACTGCAGTGTTTAAGACTGCGCAGGTTGTATTGGTGGATATCCGGGAAATTTACCACGGCCACATTCATCGTGGTAATGCTGACCCACACGGAGCATCGAAAATCGTTAATGGCCTGAATGGCTGTTGCGGTATCAAAACGCGACAGCATAACATTGGTAGTTCCGGAATAGATGGGCCGGTTCATGCCGTGAATCATTCCGGTGACATGAAAAAACGGCAGCACGGAAAGGTGCACGTCATCCGCTGTTAGCGCAGTCCACACCGTCGACCCGACGGTGTTGAAAAGCAGGCTGTAGTGGGTGATCATCGCCCCCTTGGGCAGGCCTGTTGTACCCGACGTATATTGTAAAAGCGCCAAATCGTCCTGCATGTTGATCTCCGGCCTGGGAGGCTCGAGTTCATATTTCGCAAGAAGCTCCGGAAAATCAAGTGTTCGCGGAAACACCGCTTTGGGCGGGCGCATCGAAGGGTGAATGGGGAGGCCGGGGTTTTGCGGCAGAAAATCCCAATAGCTAGTCACAACCACCCCGGATAAATGAATCTTTTTCCGGACCTCTCTCACCAGGGGGTATAGATGATCCAATACGACAATAATCGATGCTCCCGAATCCTTTAGCTCATACAGGAGTTCATCTTCTTTGAACATTGGATTTGCAGCGACGACGACGCCACCGGCCTTCAGGGTGCCATAATAGGCAATCACGAATTGGGGACAATTCTCCAGATACAGACTCACTCGGCCTCCTTTTTTAAGACCTAAATCGTTCAAGGCGGCTGCAAACCGGTCGGATAGATCATCGAGTTCCCGAAAGCTGATCTCCCTGCCATAGTAATTGATGGCGACCTTCTGAGGGTCCCTTTCAGCGTTATCCCTTAAAAATTCATACAGGGGTTTGTTCGGAAAATCCAATTTCCGGGGTACGCCATCCGGCCAGGATTTGATCCATATTTTTTCCATTTGGAAATTCTCCAATCCTATTGAAGTTGTTTAATATCCCATCTTCTCGATAAATATCAAGTAAGATCTCGGCTATAGCCGTTGAATCAGATAGAGATATGCAGGCAGTCTGCTTAAATTTTTAATTTCAACAAACTTGGATCTCAGTTCGCGATTATTTTGATGGGTATTCAAGGGCGATAAATACAGCGCGCCTTTGCTGTAGAATCGATCAAGTCTGTTGCGAACCAATTCGATAAGCGATCGGTAATGGTTTGGCGGAAACTGGTCTTCCAGGAGAAAATTGGCCGTAATTTCAATATTGTGATAGTTTCGATTAACATCGAGCATCATCTGGAAGGCATCTTCGATTTTAGTGATCCCCAGCGGCTTGTTAAGGCGGTGCAAGGTTGCCGCATCCGCAGACTCCAATCCAATGTTGATATAGGTATAATAAGGAAGCCGGCTGATTGCCTCAATCAGGGTTTGTCCGCCGTCAAGCAAGGAATCCACACTGCCGAATAAAAAAAGGCTGGGGTTTTTGACGTAGGACGTCTCCAACCCAAAGGCTATATAGGCTTCGGTTGCGGCCATGCGGATGAGTTCATATCCGGCCCCAAGCGCATCATGGTTTCCCAAAAACACGGCATTATAGTTGCGCAAATTAACGCCATAGAAGCTCACTATATCCTGAATCTGCTGTAAAATATTGTCCCTTGCGCGTGGCTGAAATTGGCGACTGGTTTTTACACAGCAAAAGTCGCAATGGTACAGGCATCCATCGGCAATCATCAGGGGGATCACATCATAATCGACATGGCGGGTATCCGGGGGAAGCACGGATATCTGCCCGCCGATTATCCGATGCAGTGATTTTGATCTGGCATTCAGGGTGGGATTATCGTGGCGCGAAATGAGCGCTAAAGCAGTCCTTATCTTCGCCGGAACACCATTGGTGTGCAATGTGCCAAGATCCGCCAGCAGTTGCGTCCACGCGGCAAATGCCTGCTGAATATTGGCATCATCAAAGGGATTGTATCTCCAAATCGAATTGCTCCGGTAAGCAAGACATGGAAGATAGTATTCGCCCAGTAAAGAATAAATTCCATTGTATCCGCCAACCGAATAGAAAACCCAATCATTGGCATCGGTCCGCTTCAACCATTCGGCTGGATGGGGCCAATTTCGGGAGAGGCCGCGAATATACTTGATCTCACCATTTAAATTGAACTGGAAAAGATATTCCGGAGTTCTGATCTCGCAGAATCTTCCGTACCGGATCGGATAACTGACCTTTGAGTAGTCGATTGGCCCCTTCCTTATCGACGGCGATCTCAAGATTTCCCAGCTTGTAAAATTGCAAATCAATCCTTAGAAACTCATTTTGGCCATTAATTGTTTTTTAGCTTTATCAAATTTTCGCAGGCATAGGGTTCTATGGAGCGACTGTCACACTTCCGGTTCGATAGAGGTCAAGAATTCTGGCAAGTTGTCCAACCATATAAAGGGGCAATGAGATTAAGTCGAATGCTATTTGACTGGTGACGTCCGCCTGCCGCTGGGAATGCGTCACTTTCTGAATTGAAGGCGGATTGAGATCAAAACGAACACCCAGTCTGGCATTTTTGCTGTATACGAATTGAAGCATGGATTTAAGGGTTCCGCTTTTTCCGGCTTTCACTTCCACCGGGGTAATTAAATCACCTTGTGAAATGACATAGTCAACCTCGGCGTTCGCCGACTTTTTTTCTCTTAACCAGTAACATAATTCCGGCGGATCGCTCAGTCCTCTGAAATAGAGAAGATGTTGACCGACAAATTGTTCGGCCATTGCGCCCTCATTAATAAGTTGCCGGTCATCTAAAGCGGATATCGCCAGCCAATCCAATCCGCATAGACGATTCATCAACCCAACATCTAAAAACAAGGCTTTATAGGTAAATTCATCGATTTCAGCTTGAAGGGGCAAGCCGGAACAATGCGAGTGAAACACCAGGCTAATGACTCGGGCTTTAGACAGAAGCTCAACTGCAAATCGTATCTCACGCGCTGCTTCATCCCTAGAAATATTGCTGTACTTGATCTTCTTGCCAACCGACCGCGGAACAAAATTGAATACTTTTTGCAGTCTCAGCAATGCCTTTTCAGTCGCATATTTTGAAAAGTCATCGAGGTAAGTAGATATTATGGATCGATGAACCGGCAGGATATCAGCGAATTGCCCCGATCTCGAGTAATTCAGGATGGCTTCCGGCATACCGCCTACCAATAAATATTCCCGCTGACTATCTAACAATTTTTTTTGAACGGTTTTCGGTATATCATCACTGAAATCAAATTCGGTTATATGTTTTAAAAGTGGCTCGTCGATTTCTTTTAAATACTCCTCAAACGTCATTGGACCCAGGTGAATATATTCGATTCTGCCAACCGGCATGGAAAAATTATGTTTTGACAGGACAAATTCAAGCAATGAACCGGCTGCCACCACGGGTAGTTCTGGCAGCTCTTCATAGAAGTAACGAAGCGCTTGCAGAGCGTTAGGCGTTGCCTGTATTTCATCTAAAAACAAAATGGTATCGGGGCTTATGATCTTTCTGCCCAATATTCCTTCAAGTTCCTTGCAGATCAGTTTTGTATCTAAAGTTTTAAATATCGTATTCAGTTCAAGATGTTGCTCTAAATTAATTTCGTTCAACATCAACTTGTTTTCTTCAGCGAACTGGCGAACCAAGGTTGATTTCCCGACCTGACGAGCTCCCCGGATTATCAGGGGTTTTCTCTGTTCGTTTTCAATCCATTTTTTTAAATGGTGCTCTGCGACTCGCTGCACGATTCCTCCTATGTCAAAAATACACCCTTTTTTCATACGTATTATGCTCTTAAAAAGGGTATATGTCAAGCGTGGTATGAATCCTAAAAATGGTGCCCGCCCCTATAATTGACCGGTGCTGCTCATGGGTCGCGTGAATCTGAAAGGTCTTTCGCGAAGACGCAAATGCACCAGGGATGAATTGATGTTTTGACTCTGCGCCTTACGGGTTTGCGAAATTATTTTTAGCAAAATTGTCGTGGACCCGCCTGGAGGCCAAAAACGTTACACTAACATTCTAAATTGACGACAGGCTATGTTTGCCGGCAAAGCAACACCGCCGCTCGTGTCAGCCGCGCGATTTCAGCATAATTTTTTGAAGCGATCAGTTTTTGGCCCGCCATCCAGCTGCCGCCGCAGGCCAGGACATTGGGCAGCTTCAAATAAGCGCCCACGTTCGCCGGATTAATTCCACCGGTCGGGATGAATTTGACCCCGGCATAGGGGCCGCTGAAGGCTTTGAGGCTGTTGACGCCGCCCATGCTTGCGGCCGGAAAAAACTTGAGAACATCCAGGCCGTATTCGAGGGCGGCCTCGATTTCGGTCGGGGTGCAGACGCCCGGTACAATCGAAATGCTGTGTTTAATGCAGTATTCGACCACCTTCGAATTAAACCCCGGCGTTACCATGAACTGCGCTCCGGCCTCGCTGGCTTCCTGCACCTGATCGGCTGACAGCACGGTGCCGGCTCCCAGCGTCAATTCATCGAGTTGGGCCAGTTGGCGGATCGCCGCCCCGGCCGCCTGGGTTCGAAAGGTGACTTCAGCGATCGGCAGGCCGTTTTCCAGCAGCGTCCGGCCAAGGGGCAGCGCTTCAGCGGCATCTTCGATGGCGATCACCGGAACCAGTCTTGGCGTCGGAGAACCCTGTGGTTTTTCGAAATAATCGGCAATCATGAGTTTCACCTCCTATGCGCTGGGCAATGCGGCAATGTTCGATTTTCATTTTTTTAGTCAATCCCAACACCGGCCTTCCGGTATGGTCCGCGGCCGCATCTTCCGGACAGGGATATTTACTGAACCCCTTAAACGGCCGCCGGCGCTACCATGCCCGCACAGGGTCTGCCGGATAGGATGTCGATCAGATTGCTGACCGCCATATCGGCCATGCGGGTTCCGGCTTCCAGGGTATGCGATCCCGCATGCGGAGTTAGGACCACATTCGGCAATTTCAACAGGGGATGATCTATGGGGGGTTCTTCAGCATACACGTCCAGGCCGAGCCCGCCGATCGACCCATTGGCCAGGCCTTTCAACAATGCCGCTTCACTGACCAATTCGTATCGCGCCGTATTGATCAGAATAACGCCCGGCTTCATCCGCTGAATTGCCGCGGCATTGACGATCTCGCGGGTATGATCGATTAATGGCGCATGCAGGGTGATCACATCCGATTCGTGCCACAGTTCATCCAGCGAAGCTTCGATCAGGCCGTTGCGTTCGATAAAACGCCGGTCGGCCGCGGGATCATGGACCCTGATTTTCATGGAAAAGCCTTTGGCTCTGGCGGCAACTCTTTTGCCGATTTCGCCAAGGCCGACAATTCCGAGGTTTTTCTGAAATATCTCGGATCCGGTTCGTCTCGGCCAGCCGCCGTTTTTGACCTCCCAATCCAGCAACGGTATTTCCCTGGCCACTGCCAGCATCAGCCCCAGGGTCAAATCGGCAACGGCCTCGGCATTCGACCCCGGCGTAGTGGTAACGGCAATGCCTCTTTGGGCTGCCGCTTCAATATCGACGCGGTCGTACCCCGCCCCGTAACGCGAGATGACCTTGAGGCAGGCGGGCGCATCCTCGATAACCTGCCGGTCGATGTAGTCTAAACCGGCGATATAGCCGTCGACATTGTCTAACAGCGGAATAATTTCAGATTGTTCAAGGGGCCGGCCATAGGGATTGAATATCACCTCGTCGGCGAACCGATCCAGTTTATCCCGGGCCGGAGTGCGGGTGTCGGCATTAAAGGATGTCGGGGTTACCAGAATTTTCATAATAGACACCCTGATCCCGGTCCGCCTGAGACAAGCAGCAGCCTGATTGAATATCGAAGTATGGAGCAAAATGGATTAATTTATACCGACAAGCTACCATCATTGCGGCTTTTTTACTATGGCATTTTCATCTTTTCGGTGCGCCAGGCGCATTGCACCTTATTATCATCCGCGGTATTGAGCGCCAGGCAAAAAAATTAGGTATCAAATCTTCCGCTTGAGATTCAAGGCAGGCTGCACTGCAGGTTATTGCCGCGCTGGGGCGCTGTGACAGGAGCCAGGCCATCAGGACACTCTATGGTTCTATAGTATATTTTGTCTTCCCTGCCTTTGAGTTGATAGCATCGATCAACATTTTGGTCCCCGTTGCTGTCTTGGCCCAGAATAACCGTGTTTTGAGGCTCTGAATAGCAGCAATTGGCCACGATATGGCGAAGCAAAACACCTTTGAACGGCCGCCAATTCGAATCCGGAACTTTGGCTGAGTTCTGGAATTCATCGGTGTCATTTTGTTTCTGTTGAGTTGTGGACTGCGCAGCCTTATCCGTCGCGGGAGTCTGTTTCTTATCTCCGTAAGTTGCACAGGCCGTTGGAAAGATAACAATCAGCAGGCATATGATATATTTCTTGAGCATTATTCTATTATCTACTTTTCAATTTTAATTGCCGACAGTCTGTGAACGTACTGCAGATCTTTTACAGATCTCGAAAAGCTCACTGGGTATCCAGCCAATTTTAAGTTGTTCTGCATTAATTTATCGGCAAATATTGAAATTTCTTGAAGGAGCTTTAGAAAAATATATTCACTAATTTCGATTCAATATGGTCGAAGAATGCAAATTTGTTGTTGAATTTAGACGTCAGTTCACTTAGATGTTAATCTGAAAAAAATAACACCGTAAGTTGCGAATATTGGCCGGAGGCTGACCGTAAATCCTTGCCTCATAACGTGAAATTTGATTCGAGCAATGCCAAAAAACAGCGTACCAAAATTCTATGATTTTCCTTACCTGCTGCTGATTCTGGCGGTCTTTTTCTGGTCGGTCAACTTTATCGTCGGTCGGGCCGTGCGTCTGGACGTGCCCCCCATCGGGCTGGCGTTCTGGCGTTGGAGCGGCGCATCGCTGCTGATCTTTTTTCCAGCCCTGCGCCATCTGAAACACGATTGGAAGCAGGCCAGGAAAAACCTGCCGATATTGCTGCTGCTTTCGGCCACCGGCGTTGCCGTGTTTAATACGCTGGTGTATATGGGTCTGCAGCAGACGATCGTCATCAACGCGGTCCTGATGCAGTCGATGATGCCGGTGCTGATCGTGGCCATGTCCTTTCTGTTCTTCAGGGAAAAAATTTACCGCCTGCAGGCCCTGGGCATCGCACTGTCCTTGTCCGGTGCCCTGTCCATTATCCTTAAAGGTGACCCGTCTTTGCTCGGATCGTTGTCGATCAACCGGGGAGACCTTTTAATTTTTATTGCCGTGATCTGTTACGCCGCCTACTCGGTCATGCTGCGCCGGAGACCGGCCATCCATCCATTAAGTCTAGTGGCAATCACGTTTGTGATCGGTTCGGCGATGCTGTTGCCTTTTTATTTGTGGGAAAGCTTTGCCGTCCGCCCGATGAACTGGGATGCGACAACCGTGGGGGCGGTCTGCTATGTCGCCATTTTTCCATCGATTATATCATTTATCTGCTTTAACCGTGGTGTGGAACTGGTTGGTGCCAACCGGGCCGGATTGTTCTTGCACCTGATGCCGGTGTTCGGCAGTATTATGGCCATTGCATTTCTGGGAGAATCCCTGCGGTGGTATCACGGCACCGGCATCGGGCTGATCGCCCTGGGGATTGTTTTGGCCACCCGGAAGTAAACCTCAACGTTGCCTAAAAAAGGAGGCGCAACGTTCGAAAAACAATGGCAATAATTTGCCGGGAAGAATGAACCATTGCGAGATAATCTGTTAGGCGATTGATGAGGAAATAAGGTCAAACGTTAGCGTATAAATTTGAGGAGAACTATAAAAATGCAGCTGTGTAAGGGACGCCATGGCTCCACTTAGCTGGGCAAATTTTAAGCAGCTATTCTTTGATGGCGCCGGCAGTCAGTCCCTGGACAACATAGCGCTGCGCGAAAATAAAAAAAATGATCGACGGCAGGCTTGCAATAACGCCGACTGCACATAGCCGGGTCCACTCGACCACCTCATCACCGACAAATTCAAAGATTCCGACGGTAAGCGGCATGGCCGCTTCTGTCTGGGTGAATGTCAGGGCGTAAAGAAATTCATTCCAGGTAAACAGAAACGTGATTATGGCTCCGGCAGCAATCGCGGTAACCGTAAGTGGCAGCACGACATAGAAAAACGTCTGGTTGCGGGTGGCTCCGTCGATTCTAGCAGAGTCTATCAGCTGGTTCGGAAAGCGATTAAACGCGTCTATCAGCAGCCAGGTCACGATGGGGTAATTCAGGTACACGTTCAAAATGACCAGGGTAAGTTTCTTGTTAACGAGGCCCAGCCATGCAAAAATCGCGAAAAATGGTATGGTCAGGGAAATCGGGGGGATGATTCTCGTTGCCAGCAGCGAGTAGGAAAGAACCCGGCTTCCCCGATATTTGTAGCGGCTGAGCCCATAGGCGGTAAACGTGGCGGCCACGACGACGATGCCCACGGTAGACAGGCTGATAACGAGAGAATTTACAATAGCTGTGGGAATTTTGCTGTTGAAGATAACATCAGCAAAAGCCGCAAAATCGACATCAAGCGGGATGATCGTCGGCGGCCACATTTCTGTTTCAGCAGGGGTTTTGAAAGCGGTGAAAAACATGAGCACAAGCGGTGATAAAAGGACAACGAATATCACGCCCAGAACGACGTAAACGGTTATGTAGCTTTCAAGAATGCGGTTAAATGCGCCGGATACTTTTTTTGTCGCTGACATTTACCTGACCTTTTCCTAATCTCTTTTCATCCACGCGATCATCGCAGCAGAGAAGCAGGAGATGCATACGAACACGATGATACCAATCACAGCCGCCTGGCCCAGGTCCATCAGGGAAAGCATCCGATCTAAAATATAAATACCGATATGGTAGGTTGCTTTTCCGGGACCGCCGCGGGTCATGCTCCAGATCGCGTCGATTGTCCTGAACGAAAACATGGCTGTTATCAAAATGCCGTATATGATCCCGTTGCGCGAAAGGGGCAGCGTAATGTGCAGAAATTTCGTCACGGTGGTGGCCCCATCGATCGCAGCCGCTTCGTACAAGTTTTGATTGATGCCGTCCATTGCCGCCAGGATAAAAATGGTCATAAACGGAATTTTAATCCACGCATCGGCCAGGATGACTCCCAACAGGGCGGTGGTCGAGTTTCCAAAAATATTAATGGGTTCTGAAAATGGTGTGATTTGGATAAACAGATAGTTCATGACACCGATTGCCGGGTCAAGCAGCCATCGCCATATCAAACCGGAAAGCACCAGGGGCACCGCGAAGGGCAAAATTGCCAGGGTCCTGAATAAGGTTGAAAACCGCCGTTGCCCCAGCCGGTGCAATCCGTAGGATATGGTCAGGGCGAATATCAGGGAGATACCGGTAACGCCGAATGTGTATATTCCGGTTATCTTGAGCGCGTGCGGCAGAAGCCGGTCGGAGAATATGTTTGAAAAATTTTTGAAGCCCACGAATGCTATCGGAGATACGAAATTATAGCGCAGAAATGACAGCACGATCAGGAATATGACCGGCAGTACGATCAAAAGAAAGACAAACGTAATTCCGGGCAAAGAAAGCAGTCTGCCGTACCAGGCGTCGGAAATGTTGATATTGGTTTTCTTCTTCATGCTGTTTAAACGGCTGGAAGCAAAAGTTGTGAAGCAATTCAGAGCGCAAAGGATCACCGCCACTGAACTGATGCGGCGACCCTTTGCAACAACCTTGAAATCTGGCCGTGTCCCGGTATTTACAGAACTTTAGCACGCCTTTTAACTAGGGCGAAATCGCCGCGACATCCTTTGCCAGATTTTTCAGGGCCTCCTCGACACTGACTTCACCGGTAGCCGCTCTTGACCACCATTCATGCTGGTATTTAAGCATCTGGTCGCCATTGACCGGCATAGACTCACCGCCGGTGTGCTGAACCGATTGGCGCCGTAATTCAGGTTTATAAACCGCTTTTTTAATGCTGGCCATATCGTACATTGCAGGAATGGCGCATTCATTGCCTTCAAATCCGATTTCATTCCATTGGGATTGATAACTTCGGTACAGATCCAAAAACAAAAATGCGGCCGCTTTTTCTCCCTCGCTGGCGTTCTTATTGACGGACCAGACCACGATGGTTCCGATACTCGTGACGCCGATATCACCCTCTTTCCAGGCTAACTGCGGTCTGTAGTCCCAGTCGCCTTTGATGGCCGCAGGCGTCTTGTCCTTGAAACGGGTGGTGTTGACAGCCCCTGCAATGAGCATGGCCGCCCGGCCGCGGGCAAAGGTTTCCGGTGCATCGGTCCAGGACCAGCCGAGCGCCTCTTTCGGCACGGCACCGTCCTTGACCAGGTCGACCCAATAGCGAAACATCTCCTTGTATTCCGGTGAAGTCACGTCAAATTTTCCATCTTTGATAAATTTCCCGCCCATCGAGTAAAGCGGTCCGCTCATCTGATACCAAATATAGCGGTAGTCTTTTCCCGGAATAACCAGACCGTACTTATCGGTTTTTTCGGCCACCATTTTGGCTTTTGCCAAAAGTTCCTGATAGGTTTTGGGCGGCTCGGCCGAGCCGGTGGCTTCCTTCAGAATAGACGGCCGGTAGAAAAGGACAAAGGGCTTGACGGAAACAAAGCCCGAAGCCCAGAAGTGGTCACCTACTTTACAAGAGCTTATCGCGCCGTCACCATACAGCTTCTGCACCGCTTCGGGCCAGAAAAAATCCATGTTCTCGGCCCATCCGGCGGCAGCGACATGGCTCAAACTGAGCAGGGGCGTGTTGTGAATCAGCTGCGGCTCACTGCTGCGTGCAGTCATGGCGGCAACCGTCTTTAGCCACAGGCCCAGCTCCTCCATGGCCTGGGCATTGATTTCTATGCCCGTCTTGGCCTCGAATGCGGCCAGGGCAATGCCGATCGCCGGATCATGAGGCAGCCCGCCAAAGTTATAGAAAGACAGCGACTTAACGCCCTCAACGGCCTTTTGCCACCCTTCGGGCCAGACATATCCACCGACAGCCACCGTTTTTTTGGGTTGATCCTTTAACCACGGTTCCTGTTTAATGAATTCCTGCGGCAGCTCATCCGCCAGCTCGATGCCCTTCAACCGTTCGGCCCAGGGCAGGGGTTTGTCCCACTGAATTTGAAGCCATTTCGGTTGGCTGGCGCCGAATGCGGAAGCGGTCACCAAGAAAAACGTAATCAGCAAAATTCCTAAAAATGCACTTTTTTTCATTTTACTTACCCCCCTTTTTGAAATGGTTAATCAAACGGCGGTACAGCATCCCAATCGTGAGCTTTTTGAGCTTTGCAGTCGGCTTTTATATTGGAAAATCCCGGCATCGCTGTCTTTCTTGCGGCCATCGATGCGGTTGGTAAAGGCAACAATCTAACTCAAAAGTCCGATCGTTGGAATGTCGTACGCCTTCGGCCATACGTCCCAAGGTTTTGGGTTTATGTAACTATACGAGCAGGTAGCTTGTCGAGGGATCTGTTGCGTTGCCGCCGGCAACGTCATTTTCCCTCAATTCACCGGTTTAAACCATACCCGAGACCAACGGCCCTGTAAAGTATAAAATGCCGGTTTAAAAAGTACGGGGCAATCACTATTGACAACCAAGCCCGCTTTCAGTATCTGTCTTGAAGTAAATTGCATCGAATTTGGAGGTAAACCGTGGCGAAAGTAACCCTTGAAAATGTCAGCAAAATA
Source organism: uncultured delta proteobacterium (assembly GCA_963710795.1). GTDB lineage: Bacteria > Desulfobacterota > Desulfobacteria > Desulfobacterales > JAFDCJ01 > JAFDCJ01. The sequence goes on along the minus strand of CAVQBT010000009.1, from coordinate 162,657 downwards.
TTCGGCGAGGTCGAAGCGGTCAAAGGCATCAGCCTGGAGGTGGAGGACAAGGAATTTCTGGTGCTGCTCGGTCCTTCGGGGTGCGGCAAATCAACCACCTTGAGGATGATCGCCGGCCTGGAAGAATTAAGCACAGGCAAAATTTACATCGGCGAAAAACTGGTCAACGACGTACCGCCCCGCGACCGCGATATCGCCATGGTGTTTCAGGACTATGCACTGTATCCGCACATGACCGTATACCAGAACATGGCCTTCGGCTTGAAGCTGCGCAAATTTCCCAAGACTGAGATCGATCAGCGGGTCAGGGAAGCCGCCGAAATCCTGGGCATTCAGAATCTTCTGCAGCGCAAACCCCGGGAGCTGTCCGGCGGTCAGCGCCAGCGGGTGGCCGTGGGACGCTCGATCGTGCGCAAACCGGCGGTGTTTCTTTTTGATGAACCCCTGAGCAACCTCGATGCCAAGCTTCGCGGCCAAATGCGAACGGAGCTTTCCAAACTTCACGATCAGTTGAATACCACCATTATCTACGTTACCCATGACCAGGTCGAGGCAATGACCATGGGAACCGTGATCGTTATTATGAACGAGGGGGTCGTGAATCAAATGGGCGCCCCGATGGAAATATACAATTATCCCGTCAATAAGTTTGTGGGAGGGTTCGTCGGCAATCCGGGCATGAATTTCCTCACTGCCAAAATCATTTCCCGCAACGCCGACCTCTGGGTCGACACCAAAAGTTTTCAACTGTTGATTCCGGCCGAAAAAGAGCCCTATCTCCAGGATAAAGTCGGCCGGCAAGTAATTCTCGGCATACGCCCCGAACACATCGAGGATGCGGCCTTTCCGGACAGCACCGCTGTCACCGATTCCTTCAAAGCCGTAGTCGAGGTTGTAGAAACCCTGGGCTCAGAAATACAGCTCGACGTGGTCAGTGGCGAACACGCTCTGGTGGCCCGGGTCGATCCCCGGACGAAAGCCAAGCGCCACCAGGAAATCAGCCTGGCCGTGGACATGGAAAAAATCCACATATTCGATACGGATCCGCCCAACAACCGAATTAAGACCGAAGCGGCATAGCAGGCTTCGCAGTAAAAGCAAACAGCCCACACGCCGCCGGTGACACGGGTCAAAAAAAAGTCTGTCGCAAACGAATAATCTCCAATTGGTTTTTAACTCAATTGGGGTTATATTATCTGTAATTTAAAGGGTCGAATATTTTTCAGATACGTTGGAGAGGTCTGTAAATTTCCAAGCAACATTTAATTCAAGGTAATTCGAAGTTATCAACACTCTTGAGTTAAAAAAGCTTGGGGCAAGCTTTTGGGTTTGGCCTTTATGGCCAAGTTTATCACGGCCATCTAATCTTTTAATCTTTCTTTTTTTTCTTAAGAATCTGCTTGGCATAGTCGAATTGACCGGCTTCGGCAAATGTGGCTCCTGCCATTGCCTGTTCAAGCCTTGAATATACTTTATTGGCTGCCTTGCGTATGCGACTATCATGCTCGTGCTTTCTGGCATAGGCCTCATCAATTATCTGTGTGACAACCTGATGTTCACAGGGTTTTTCTAAAAAATCAAATGCGCCCTGTTTCATGGATTCAACGGCCATCTTCAGTGTGCCCTGGCCCGACAGGACGATGCATTCCAAAAGGGGCTTGATTATCTTTATCCTGTGCATCGCTGTAATACCGTCTGTATCCGGCATAATAAGGTCTATGATCGCAACATCATACTCTTCATCTCGCACCTCTTTCAGTGCTTGCTCGACATCATAGCAGGCGGTCACCGTGTAGCCGGCTAATTCCAAACGTTCTTTCATTACATCAACAAATTCTTTTTCGTCATCCAACAATAGGACATGCGCCTTTTTCAAATCTCTCTCCTCCTGTGCAAATTATTAATGTATTGTGAAGCAGTACCGGATTCAACACATCCATCGGAAAACGGGCACCGTCAACTGAAATGATCAGCACCACCTTTTGGGAAAAGAGAACCAACTTCCCGATCCGCTTATTGCCTTCCGGTAAACGATCCGCGACCTGCAGCTTCCTTCAGTCGTTTCCAAATATTACAAAAAGCCTACCTTGCCCCTGACGGGTTGTCAAGAACTAATAGCCTGGCTTACATCGCCCAATGGGGTCGGGTCGCCGTCCAGGTTTTCACAGTTCTTCGCAGCCAACTTTCCAAACCGGCTGCGATATAAAATCTGGGGATCAGAAGATCATCTTCAGCTGAAATCAAGCCCTCTTTTATGGCTGTCCGGTGAAGCGCGGTGTTGGGATAAATTCTGATCCCAATCGTAATTTTCATCGCCTCAAGGTCAAGTGCGTCTGCAAATTCCAAGCTTTCCTTGACAGTGTCTTTGGTTTCACCGGGTCCACCGAATAATAAAAATCCCATCCTGACAATCCCAAATTTTTTCAGCCTTTCCGATATTTGGCGGACATCAGTTGGAAGGTACTTTTTGTTCATCATGGTCAGGATTTTCTCGGATCCACTTTCAAAACCCAGACTAGCTCCTCTGCAACCAGCCTCAGCCATCTTTTCGGCCAACTCATCATTAACTTTCCATGGATAAAGAATGCAACGCCAGGTGATTTTCAATTTAGATGAAATCAGCTGTTCACACAGTGTGTGGGCATATGCACTGGGAAGATTGAACGTGTTGTCCACGAAAAAAAAATGATCCAATCCAGCCTCAACATATCTTGAAATGGTTTTTACTACTTTTTCAGGATCATGTTTTCGAATGATCCGACCCTCAATGGTTGCTGTAGAGCAATAGCTGCAATCCATGGGGCATCCGCGTCTAGATTGAAAAGGGATCCAAATCTCTTGGTCCTTTAAAGTGGAAGGGGTCGATAAATGAACATCGGGAAGCGGCAATGTTATATCAGACAAGCTTTTTATATAACCCGACTCTTTCTGATTTTTCCGGCCGGGTAAATATAAACCCGGAATGTCTGAAAAATCCTCCTTTTTGTGGAGTCTATTTAAAAGGGTTAAAAAAGCGCCTTCACCTTCTCCCTGAATGCCAATGTCCGCTTTGAGAAAATCCAAGGAAGCTTGAGGAAAAATGCTGTAACCGGCTCCGCCTAAAACAATGGTCGCATCGGAGTGTTTGCGGCAACTGGCAACAACATCTTTTACGGATTCCAGCAGGAACCTCGGATTTTCCATATTCTGGTCATCGATATTTCGAACTGATATACCAATTATTTCAGGATTAAAATCAGCAATAGTCCCGCAGAGAGCCTTGTGCGTATCTGTTTGCATCATCAAATTCAGCACTTTCACCGTATGTCCCTGGTTATCTATGGCTGCAGCTACATAGCCCAGTCCTAACGGTAGCACTTCCATATTGATCTGTTCTGTATTGACGGATATCAGCAGAACTCTCATGGTTTCCGGCTCCTGATCAATTTTCAAGCGACATGCATTTCTTGCTGATCCTGCAAGACCACCATACATCTTTGGAATTAAGAGTCAAGCTCGCGTTTCAGACTGCTTGCAGGGAGCGGGTCTTGCTATTGACGTTCGGGAACATCAGTTCATAATGGCGATATTTATACACTATTGGTAAAATTTGCCAAATTACAGTTTATGGGTAGATATTGTTTTCTGACTGGATTGCAATTAATAGCAGAATATCAATGGCTTAAACAACCGAAGCGAAATGGCACATTTAATGCTAAGGCATGTTCGGCAAAAGCCAGCCAAAATGCAAGCAAATAATGAGCAGATTTAAGCAATTTCGAAATATTGTGAATTCAAACATCAACCCCGCGCGAAACCGGGCTGAATATCCGGAAAATCCTAAATCCAAAAAGTGGGACACGGATCTTCACAGATTTTCACAGATAAATTACTTAGCTCCGCCTGACGGCGGAAGGTGCAGTGCCGCATAGTCTGCAGGAAGAAATTAGCCTGTATTTTTCTCGCCGAAGGCGATGCGGTTCATTGGTTTTTGAATCTGTGTGCATCTGTGAAAATCTGTGTCCAAAATTTCGCAGTTGTAACGATGAGGTTTCAGATGAAGACCGTTATTGCCAACAGAAGATATGAGCTTGACTGGCTTCGCGTCATGGCCATATTGGTCGTTTTTCTTTATCACAGCACGCGATTCTTTAATCTGGGCGATTGGCATGTCAAGAATGTCAATACGTACGTCTGGATGGAAGTCTGGAACATTTTTGCCACCCGTTGGATGATGCCGCTATTTTTTATCATCTCCGGCGCGAGCTTGTTTTATGCGATCGGGAAATCCGGCGGTTGGCGGAAATTTTATGTTGATAAGTTTTTGAGGCTGATGATCCCGGTCTTATTGGCTTCGATCACCCATAGCGCTTGGCAGGTATATTTGGAGCGCTTGGCTCACGGTCAATTCTCAGGATCATTCTTTTCATTTTTACCCGGATATTTCAACGGCCTTTATTTGGCGATCGGCATGCCGGGCAATTTTGCCTTGCATGGGATGCATCTGTGGTATCTTCTCTTTTTATTTTTATATAGCCTGATCTGCTATCGCTTGTTTATTTGGCTAAAAGCAGGCGGACGGGAAATCCTGAATCGGATCACGTCCCTGTTTGCCATCCCGGGATTGACCTATCTATGGTTTGTACTGCCCTTATTGATCATGAAAGCGCTTATTCCGCAGGCAGTTTTGCAGGCCGGCGCCGGCGGTTGGGGATTTCTGTATTATATCTGGTTTCTGATCTCCGGCTTTTTGATTGTGTCCAGTGACCGCCTGCAACGCAATATCGTCAACCAGCGCTGGATCTCGCTGTTGCTGGGCGTGGTTTCAATGTCGGCCTTCCTCTACCTGTTGTTTGGCCCCCAACGGGTGGGTTTCCAGATCCGGATCAGCGATTGGATATATGCCCTGCTCTCCTTTTTCAGCGCCTGGTGTTGGTTATTTGCCATCCTCGGATTTGGCATGCGGCATCTGGCTTTCGATCGTCCTGGGCTGCAATATTTCAATGAAGGAGTATTACCATTTTATATTTTGCACCAGACGGTCTTGCTGGGTGTCGGCTATTTCGTAATGGCCTGGCAGATTAATGATTTCCTGAAATGGGCGATCGTTTTTAGCAGCTCCTTTGTCATCATCGTGGCACTTTACACGCTCCTTATTCGGAAAATTGAGCTGCTGCGCTTTTTGTTCGGCATGAAAACAACCCAGCCTTTTTTCGATATCTTTCGGAAAAAGAGCGCTTTGGTTGTCCTGCATGCACTTTATATCGGTTTAATCGTTTTTGCGGTTGTCAACCAAGCCACCGGAGCAAAACGGGCTCGTTCTCCGATGCCGTTGACGTATGATTCCGGGCAGGATGTCCTTTTAAACAGCGAGTCGATAACAGATCGGTCGGCGACCGGTGTTCGGGTGGTCAGCGACGAAGGGGCTTCGATCGGCCGGGCAATCGAGTTTGTCTCAGGAGCGAATCAACGGGTGGAATCGCAACCAACGGTTTATGTCGAGATGCGTTTTTCAGCACCGGCGGGTCGCTACTTTGTCTGGTTAAGGGGCAAAAGCGATATCGACAACGGCTACACGGATTCAGTCTGGCTGCAGGTGGACGATCAGGTTGGTACCGGCAACCGCAGCGTCCGGCTGGGCAATTGGCTGGATGTCCACCCCGCCGGCGTCTATGGTTGGGCCGGCGACACCGATGATCCTGTGGTGATCGAACTAAGCCATTCCGGTGATCACAAGATCCGGATTCAACCCCGTCAAACACCGCACCGGATTGATCAGGTCTGGCTGAGCCGATCTCAGCATCGAATCCCGGATACGACTAATTCTATTGAATGATAGTAAAGGATAGCAATTTTGATTTTGTGCGCCCGGCGGCTAATGTGGCATAATGATTTGGGAAATATACTCTAAATCCATCCCAAATTTAGCCGGGTCCTGGCGGATGACTTCTGCTATCTATGTGATTCGATGATTATCGAAATCTGTGGTGTGAGATATTTCGAGTATCTCAAATGATTACGACCCGTCTGTATTTCATATAGCAGATATGATACTCAACTTACCGAATTGGAATAATAGAAATCACAAATTCATTCTGCCCTTCATCCTTTCAGCTCTTCCTTAATAGCGAAACCTATCTTTTCTAACGTAAACGGCTTTTTTATAAAGAGTCCTGCACCTAATCTTTGAGCTTTCCTCACTTCATCAGTTTCAGCGAATCCACTGGTTATGATAGCTTTTTGATTCGGATGAATCTTTATCACCCTCTCGTATGTCTCACGGCCGTTTATACCTGGGTCCATAACCATATCGAGCAGTATTAAATCCACGGTACGCACTTGCAAATACTTAACAGCCTCCTCACCGCTTGAAACAGCGGCGGGTTTATAACCTAACACACGCAACATGTCACAAGCTATCTCTCTTTGTATTGCGACATCATCAACAACAAGAATCGTCTCCCCGGCGCCTTTATAGGATTCCATAGGAAGTGATAACTTCCTATTTGCTATGGCGTCCCTTGTAATTGGAAAATAAAGTTCAATTGAAGTACCATTGTCAGTGCTTTGTACATCAATATAGCCTTGGTGATCCTGCACAACATTCCATACCACGGCCAGACCTAAGCCGGTGCCGCTTCTGCCCATCACTTTTTTTGTATAGAAGGGTTCGAAAATTCTCTCAAGATCTTCTGAAGATATTCCCGAACCGTTATCCATTATGGCCAAAACAGCATACTCACCCGTCCTAACATCAGCATATCCTCTAAGGGGTCTATCTATATAACGATTCACGGTCGATACAGCAATAGTGCCGCTGCCCTTGATGGCCTCCGCTGCGTTTGACACCAGGTTCATTACCGCTTTCGTGATATGCACAGAAGACCCGGATATGTTAAACAAGTCGGTTTCAAGATTGGTCTTGAGCGTAACTTTAGGATGATATTCTTTCAATTTATGAAACTCTGGAGAATTCAAATAATCTCTGATTATGTCATTCAGGTTTAAAGGCTCTTTCATGGTTGCCACACCTCTGGCCACCGTTAATAATTCCTGGACGATGGCAACCGCCCTTTGTCCAGATTTTTCCATTGTTTCAATAGGTTTTCTGAGTCTACTGTCTTCAGGCAAATCCAACAAAAGTAACTCCGGGTAGCTTACAATCCCCGACAGAACGTTATTCAAGTCATGAGCTACACCACCAGCCAATAGCCCTAAGGATTCCATTTTCTGCAATCTTGCGATCTTTTTTTGACCCTCCCGTAGTTCTTCCTCGGCCAACTTACGCTCGGTGATGTCATAGGCGGTAGCTAAGATGGCGCTTTGACCACCATATTTAAAGGATGTCACGGCCAAATCGATCCATTTGGTCTGACCGTCCTTGGTCAAGGCTTTAAGCTCATATCGGGCAGGCGAAGGCTCGCCCCGCTGACGGGCTACCCCCCGTTCCTTGACAACTTCCTGCATGTCCGGGTGAACAAAATCCCAGAATCGCATAGTCAGAGCTTCTTCCTGATTAAAACCAGATATCAACTCAAAGGCAGGATTAGCGTAAAGAATCTGATCCTCCACAATTATCAGGATGGCTGCCGGCGCCGACTCGGTCAGAGCCCGGAATTTGGCCTCGCTTTCTTTCAGCGTTTTTTCCATTTCTTTACGCTGGGTAATATCTGTTACTATGCCTAAGATGGCTCTATCGCCTTTATATTGAATCAATTTGGTTGTTATAATGACATTGAGATTTCGACCGTCTTTGGTGATAAGACCATACTCAGAAGGCCTGATGTCCTCGCCTCTCATATGTTTTTCTAAGGCTGACTTGACGGTATCTTTTGATTCCGGAGAAATTAGATCGTAAAAGTCAAAATCATTGGAACAAAATTCATCAACTGTGTATCCCATGATTTCTTGGCACTTTTTGTTGCAATATTCTATTTGTCCGTTTTTATTTATAAAAATCATATTCGGAGATTGCTCGGTTAGATTTCTGAATATTTCCTCTGACTCTTGCAATGCTCTCGCAGCGAAAAAACGATCTGTTACGTCCCTGCCGATGCCGGATATCTGTATTGAATCGTCTTCCCTGATAACCGCGGCAGGTTTGAATTCAATTATACGGTATTCCCCGGATTTGGTTAATATCTGCAATTCGATGAGGTCGACCTTCTCCCCTTTTAGAAAACGCTCAAACTGCTTGCCGGCTTTCGGCAGGTCGTCGGGGTGGATATAAGAAGTCATATCCTTGCCGATCCAATATTCGGGCGGCCATCCTGTGATCTTTTCACATGCAGGATTCAGGGAGACAATTTTTCTATCTGCCGAAATGAAATAAATGATGTCGTCAACATTTTCCCAAATTGCATTATACCTTTTTTCGCTCTCACAGAGGGCTTTTTGAGAGTTTTTCCTTTCGGTACTGTCTGTCCTGAATTCCGTCGCGCCGATAACGATTCCGGTCTCATCGCGAACCGGGTAGCTGTGTACCTCCCATACTTTTCCATCAGCACTTAAAACCTCGCTTCGTTGAATTTGCGCTGTTTCCATCGCTTCCAAAGAGGGACAATCCCTACAAGGTCCAGGCCTTTGACACCACAGATCATAGCAAAACTTACCAACTAGATCTTTTCCCGACGAACCAATAAGCTCGGCGGCGTATTCGCTGGACCATTGCACTCTTAAATCTCGACCTAGGTAGAAAACGATCTCGCCTAAAGAATCCAGAACAAGCGCTTTGAAGCCATTGGAATTTTTCATATTACTATCCAGTTTTTACCTTCATGGGCCAATCATCTGAACAAAATCAGGAAGTGGTTTCATTTCAAGAAAACGTTTACCAAGTTCATTAGCGGATTCCGTAGTCCATTTAGACGTTCCTATTGTAATCACGTTCCTCTCCTTTCTAAGTCTTATTAGTCCGGCAATATCAAATAATGCGATCCAAGGTAGATCGTGCGCGTCATATCTAATCATTTATTATGCGTGTTATTAAATCAATACATGAACTGGTGGGATGGGTCAAGCGATCGGCGGTTTCCATGGTCGTTGCTTTGGGAAATTTCGCCAAAAATCAAATATCACCCAGGTGCCGATTGTTCATAATCTGGCAATATTAATGATAGGCTCTAAATTGGCCCCCGATTTGGCAGAGTTCCAGTTAAAAATCACCTGACACTGTATGTAATTGAGAAGTTATCGAATTATATCAAGATATATTTTGAGTATCACAGAGGTTTAAGCGCTGTCAATTAGTGGATTAGGATATATTTGGGTTATATCAACCACAAAGTTCGGTGAAAATAAACCGACAGATAATCAAAGGTCGGATCTACTATTGACCTTTATTGTTAGCCCAGGTATGTGATGGAGCGTGTCGCGTCCGTCAAAAAAAATTAACTAAAAAGTCGGTCAAGCGTTAGACATTAGTTCTTACAATACCCGGAAACTGTTTCAAAAAAGAAATGCCTTTCTTTAAATCAAAAAAAAATAGCTGCCGAATATTTTATGAATGCCACGCTTTTCATAGCGATAAGCCGGTGGTTGTTTTCTTAAATGGGACAATCCAAACTACTAGAACCTGGGGGCTGCAAATTCGTCAGTTAATTAAAAGATTCAGAATTTTATTGTATGATGCCAGGGGACAGGGACAAAGTGATTTGGGGCCGGCAGATTTAAGCCTCGATGGTCATGTAAATGATTTGCTTCGGCTATTGGATAATCTAGCAGTGAAGCGTGCACATTTAGTCGGTTTGAGTCATGGCGCCCGTGTAGCCTGCAGGTTTGGCGCAGTTAACCCTGAAAGAACCGGCAGGATGATATTATGCGGATTGGGTAGAAATCTTGATCCGCGCACAGCAGCGCTCCTGAATGCTTGGATTCAAATTATAAATTCCGGCGGTTTTGAAGCAATGGTGTGGTCCATGCTGCCAATCGTGTTCGGGGAGCCCTTTTTAGAGCAGCACCAATCCAAAATGAATGATATGGTTTCAGCAATCGTCAACCGCAACCGGGCTGATGCTGTAATAGCCCATCTTAAAGCCATGCCCCATTATCTGCCGGTAAGGGATTCAATTCCTGAAGTTTACCCTCCCGCACTTGTTGTCGCCGGCGATCAGGATCTTGTTGTTCAGAAGGATCAATCGAGGGCTTTGGCCAAAATGCTGGGAGCGCACTTGGTACAGCTGAAAGGGGTCGGGCACAGTCCGAATATGGAAGCACCCGAAGCGTTTAATCAGGTATTGCTCCAGTTTCTGCTGGAAGCCAATTAGTTTCAACTAGGTTGCCGGCAAAGACTAGCTGAACTGACAACCCAAATTACAACAAAGGAGAAAAAGATGGCTTTAATTCAAACTGTTGATCCCGATAAGGCTGAGGGCCAGGTTAAAGAGATTTATGATTTCATGCAAAAAAATGCCGGCGTAATTCCCGCTCCCTTGCAATTGGCAAGCGCCAGCCCCAAGATGTTGGATACGGCCTGGCAATCGATTCAGTATTATTCCCAACATCCGAGTTTGGGATTTGGGCTGCTTTCAAGTATCCGCTATCTGGTGGCCCAGCAATACGATTACACCTTTTGTACCGGTTTTAACAAGAATTTGCTGAAGATGCAGGGGCTGTCTGACGAGGATATCGAAAAGATGGAAAATGACCCCCTCCAAGCTCCTCTGGATGACAAAGACCGGACCATGGTTGCCTTTGTGATGAAGGCGGTCAAAACACCCGCTGCGGTTGAAAAGCAGGATGTGGACAAGCTGCATGAACAGGGATGGACGGACAGCGATATCCTGGATGCCCTGGCGCACGGTACCAATATGGTCGCATCCAGCATCCTGATGAAGGCCTTCAAAATGGATCAGACGTGCTGATATAAGAGACTATTCTTTTCCCAAGACGGCGCTTGGAAGAAAGGCCTCTTCGGGGCAGCAATAGTGGAGTTCACAGGTTTTAGGTTTCAGGTGTCAGGTTTCGGGTGTCAGGAAAAACCGGTGCTAAATCCTGACACCTGAAACCTTTGAAATACCTGTACGGGCTGTAATATCAACAAAAAATTGTCGATATGATGTCGCTAAGCGCCTAAGGTTCGCAGTCGATGGCCACCGAGCATTCCCCTTCCTGGTCGGTGATTACAGTAAGGCCTTGATCATCAGTACTGATGCCGTCATTTAAGTACAAAACATCAGCATCCGTAAAACAGGCATGTTGAACATAGTTCACGATTTTTGACTCCCCCTTGATAAACCGGTAGCCGTCATCGCTTTTGACCACCAGAACCGGGACGGTATCGATACCCATAATCGATAAAACGAGGCGGTTGATTTCCGGAGAAAATTCAGCATTCGGCTCAAGATCAATATTGCTGATTGACTTGATATCATCAATGGGGTTCAAGTAAAGATCACAGCTGTTGCAGTTGCTCAAGGTTTGAAGCACGTTTTCACAATAGGGGCAGTTGGCTGAAAATATGAGATAAATTTCCTTGGTTGGCGCGGAGCAGGATTTTACCCCATAGGCGGCGTTCTTTAACGGTTCGGTGTTTGTAAGCCCGCCGGTCGGGATGAACGTTAAAACGGAAAACGATAATATCGTTACCGCGGCCACTGCCATCCCGGCGAGCGTCTGCCGTTTTCCGTAGAGGAAATTCAGCGTGAGAACGATTGCAAATATCAGCAGGCAATAGACACAGAAAGTACGCGCTACAAACATTTGATAGGCCAGCAGGACCGAATCAAATACGAGACCGGCAATCAGAAACAATCCCAGCAAATCAACCGGCGGTGTTGATTTGTTTTTTTGAAAACGCAAGCCCCAGAAAACACACTGGAAAAAAATTAAGCCCAAAATGTTGAAATATAGGGGAGATATTGCCGTAAGCTTCTCGACGACCTTGCATCCCCCATTGGGACAGATTGTTGAACCATAGATCAAGCCCATGGCAGCTTGAATCGCTGTGATAAAACTGGCAATGAGAGCAATAAGACGCATGTCATTATTCCTTCGCTGAAAATTATTAATTTTGCCATAACAAGTGTGAAATTACAATTAGATAAAATGAAAAAACAATCCAACGAGAATCCTGAGCCGACCAGCGGGGGGTTGCCCCGCAAGGGTATTTTTCTGCTGATAACGCTCAGCCTGTTCTGGGGCCTGGCCTGGCCTGCCATGAAAATTTCGCTCAGTGAGATCCCGCCCTGGACTTTCCGGAGTTATTGCATCGTTTTGGGCGGGATCGGGATATTGATTCTGGCCAGAGCAAACGGCTTTAAACTAAAACTGCCGCTGCAAGAGCTCAAGCCTTTATGTTTTGTGGCGCTTTTCAGTATCACGGGATGGCATTTGTTTTCAGCGCATGGCATTTTACGGATGACTGCCGGCCGGGCGGCGATCATTGCGTTTACCATGCCGCTGTGGGCCAATATACTCAGTGCACTGCTGCTGAAAGAACACATCACGTCAACCCGAATACTGGCTCTGGGAATCGGACTCGGCGGACTCGCACTATTAATCTGGCCGGAGATTGAGGCGGTTGGTGCGGCACCCCTGGGCGCTGTTTTTATGCTTGGCGCCGCGATCTCATGGGCCACGGGCACCGTTCTGATCAAACGCACCGACTGGAATACGCCCACCACCGTTTTGACAGGCTGGCAGCTTCTGCTGGGTGGCATCCCGGTGGTTATGGGTGCGCTGTTCTTCGAACCCTCCGGGATCTCTTTTGATATATCAGCGCGCGCGATAATCGCCCTGACGTATATTATACTTTTCCCTATGATTTACTGCCACTGGGCATATTTCTCATTGATTCGTATATTTCCCGCCAGTATCGCCGCCATCAGCATCCTGGCTATCCCGGTGGTGGGGGTTTTCAGCAGCTCATTGATTTTAAACGAGCCGGTCGGCATCAATGAAGTGGTGGCTTTGGTTCTGGTCGTTACGGCTTTGGCCATAGCCCTATTTGCAGGCAGAAAAGGTTAGATGTCGTAGATAGCCAGAAGGTATATCGGCCAAACGGATTGAATAAGATCTCTCGCAAAGACGTCAAGGCGCCAAAAAAATGCACGGCAATCTTTATGGCCAGATAATTGGGGACTAAGTGCATTAATTCACAATTATTGATATGTTTTCCGGATTTGTTTTTGTTCACCGCGAAGATCGCAGGGAGCGCAGAGAAAAACATATAGTAGGCTGGCTGCGCCCGAAAAACTAAAAGAATATCTTGGACCCGCATCATAGCGGATATAACCTCTGCGTGCTCCGCGATCTCTGCGGTGAGATTATTATACGTTACCGTATTTATGAAATCGTGTACTAAGGCTAAATCGAACTCGATCAACAGGCTTGGTCGACGGCAAGGGTGAGCCTGCTTGGCCAAATTGGCTACTCAGGCCAAGAGCGATTAGGCCAATCCAAAATCCAAAATTTAGAATAAGCCGTGACTAGCGTAACTCTATTTTTCCCACAATTGCTGCATTTATTTTAGACCGCTTCTTAGCTCAACCAGGCTCTCCGCCCCTGCCCTGGCCAGCAGGTCAACGTCGCTGCTGAAACTTACGAAACGCATTCCCTTCCGGATCCACTCTTTGAGTGTTGCAACATCGGACATGTGAATACCCGGGATGACATCGTGCTGTTGGCAGACCTCGATCACTTTGGCGATGGCTTCAACCTCTTTGGGGTGGGTTAACTGGCCGGGGATGCCCATACTGACGGAAAGATCGGCCGGTCCGACAAAAATGCAATCGACGCCCGGTGTCGCAGCGATGGATTCTAAATTTTCAATTGCCCGGGGACTTTCGGCCTGGACGGCGATAAATGTTGCCTGGTTGGCCTGGGCTAAATATTCGGCGGCATGGGGTCGGCCATATGCGCTATGCCCTCTGCTCAAGGCAACCCCCCGATTGCCCATCGGCGGATACTTCGCGTAGGTCATGATTTCTGCGGCCTGGTCGGCGGTATTGACCATGGGAACCAATAGCCCGGCAGCACCTGAATCCAGGGGTTTCATGATCGCTTCCCGCCGGATTTCCGGAATCCGCACGATGACTGAAATCCCCGCCCCCCGGGCGGCCGCAATCATATTGGAAACCGTTTCGGGTGAATAGGCCCCGTGCTCATTGTCAATAATGAAAAAGTCAAATCCACTTTGCACCAGCATCCAGGCCAAATTTGGATTTCTAATTTCCGATATCATGGTCCCGATAACGAGACCGCCACTTTTTAGCTTTGCTTTTAAATCTAACATTACCAACCTCCGTCTCAGCTTAACCCCATCTATATTGTTATAGATAGAAGAAAAATGCCCATTGCGCCTGTTTATAGTATAAATGGTGGGCACAGCCCACCCTACGATATACTTATTTCCTTGAACTTTGGGTTTCCTTGCTGTGCGCCCTGCGCCCCGCTGACTGGGGATGACTCATCCTATGCTAAGAAATTAGGGTATGCCACATGCGCCTTTTACCTTTCACCTTTTTCCTTTTACCTATGAGTTTTAAGCTTTTTTCTTTCCGACTTCCGCATACTTGCCGCGACATAGTTCAGCCCTATCGGACGGCGGCGGATCCGCCTTCACCCTTCCAGCACGCCTGCCGCATCAATGGCTTTGCGGATTGCTTGCCGGCTTTCATCGGTTATCGGCAGCAGCGGTTTGCGGGGATCACCGCCGTAATATCCGGCAACTTCTGCCGCATATTTAACGCCGGCCACCCCAAAACTGCCCGAAACCGATTTATTCAGCTTGATCAGCATATAGTGCAGCCGCCGCGCCTTGTCCAGATCCAGGGCTTTACAGGCTTGGTAAAGTTCACAACAGGGCGCCGGAAAGGCATTGGCCAGGGAGACAACACCGCCCTTGGCTCCAAGCAGCATGGATTCAAAAAGGGTGCTGACCGTACCGGAGAGAATATCGAAATCCTCGCCGGATACACTGAGATAAGTGCTCATATTGCCCTTGGAAGTATCTTTTACCCCGATCACGTTGGGATGGCGCGATATGATCTCAACCACGTGCGGGGAAAGTGTCATACCGGTAAATCCCGGGGCATTGTAAGCCACTACCGGAACGGAAACCGCATCTGCCACATCGGTGTAATACCCAATCATAGCCTCATCGGTTAGTCGTTTCTTAAAATAGGACGGCGTCAGAATGGAAACGAAATCAGCCCCCAATCCTGCAACCTGGTTGCTGAACGAGATCGTCTGCCGGGTGGATTCATAACCGGCACCGGCCATCACAATCTGGTGATTTGCTTTTTCCTGAAGTACTATTTCCAGAACCTTCAGCTTCTCGGATTCAGTCAGCAACATACTTTCCCCGTTGCTGCCCAGCGCAAAAAAGCCTGCCAACCCGGTTTCCCTGTACTTCTGCATGTTAGATCTAAACTGGTCGCATGCCACCTCCCCGTCGACAAAGGGTGTCGAAATTGGCGCAAATATACCTGATAATTTTTTTGACATCGCTAATTAATCCTCTATCTTGAATAGCAGATTTTTATGATATCGCGATCACCCACAGCTACATTCCAGGGATCATAATTTTTGATAAAGAAAATGAGTCAAAATTTTAAATGACTAAAATGTGCTAAAATTGATGTATTCTATCTATTTTTTAAAGGGGATAGAGCGGAGCGTTTCCTTAATTTTAGTCATTTTAGACATTTTAGTGCACTTTAGGCATTTGTTTAATAATTGTGTCAATTTGTTATAAAAGATGCTGAAGCAAATTAGCTAGGATCTCATAAACTTTTCCACCGTATCGGCAATCTGCTCGCCCTGCAGCCCCAAATGCCCCAGCAACTCCTCGTATGGTCCGGCATCCGCATACTGGTCGTCCACGCCGATCATCTTCATTGGCGTCGGGTGTTCGGTGGCCAGCAACTCGGCAATACAGCCGCCCAATCCCCCGGCCAGGTACCCTTCTTCGACCGTAACGATTTTCCCGGTCTCCGCGGCGGCCTTTAATACAAGCTCTTTGTCGAGCGGCTTGATGGTATGCATGTTGATCAGACGTGGGTGAATGCCTTTTTGCTGGAGTGCTTTGGTCGCGACAACGGCTTTGGACAACAGGGTGCCGGTGGCGATGATGGTAAGGTCATTGCCATCCTCCATGACAACCCCCTTGCCGATTTTGAACGGATAGTTTTCGTCCATCAGTACCGGCATTTTGGGGCTGCCGATTTTGATGTAAACCGGCCCGACGTGCTCGGCCGCCGCATGGACGGCCTTGACGATATCCACCGGGTCACCGGGATTGAGGACGGTCACCCCGGGAATGGTCCGGATGATGGCAAGGTCATCAAGGGACTGATGGGTGGCCCCGAGATCGGAATAGGTCAATCCGGCGCACCGGCCGACCACCTTGACATTCTGGTGCATGTAGCCCAGGTCGTTGCGAAACATTTCAAAAGGCCGCGAGGTTACAAAGGGAGCAATGGCGGCAAAGAATGGAATTTTGCCGGTAGTGGCCAGTCCGGAGGCAAACCCCATAATCCCCTGCTCCATGATGCCGAATTCAAAATGGCGCTCGGGAAACTTTTCGTGAAAAGGCTTCATCCCGGAACCACCCGAGCTGTCGGCCGATAAGGCCACGATGCGGTCGTTTTTCAGGCCGGCTTCCACCAGCGCTTCGCCAAAGGTTTTACGTGGGTCCTTGAATTCTTCCATTACTTTATACCCTCCTCGATCGCCTGCAAGGCCTGCTCGGCGATTTTCAATTCCTCATCGTTTACCTTCCAGTAATGGAAATTGGCCTTGTCTTCCATAAATGGCACACCTTTTGACTTGATGGTGTCGGCAATGATCATCGACGGCTTGCCTATTTTAAAAGGGGTGTCCATGACGTTGCCATAGATCTGCTGCAAATCATTGCCGTCAATGGTGCGAACCGCCCAGCCGAATGCCTCCCACCGTTGGTCGAGCGGTTCGTAGCTCATAAAGTCCACTGTCCGGCCGCCGTGCTGAAATTTATTGCGGTCGACAAAAGCCACGAGATTGTCCAATTTGTGATGGCTGGCGGCCGCGGCCGCCTCCCAGTTGGAGCCTTCGGCCAGTTCGCCATCGCCCAGTATCACGTAGACTTTCGAATCCAGGCCGTCCATTCTCAGGCCCATGGCCATGCCGCCGGCAATCGAGAGTCCGTGGCCCAGGGCGCCGGTATTCGACTCGATCCCGGGCAGTTTATGCATGTCCGGATGACCCCCCAGCTTGGTGCACAGGGAGCCGTAAGTATCCAGCAGTGATTTGTCAAAAAAGCCTTTTTCGGCCAGCGTTCCGTAAAGCGCCAGACATTTGTGGCCGGCTGAGAGAATAAAGCGGTCCCGCTCCGGCCAGGTTGGATTTTGCGGATCGATCCGCAAGATTTTAAAATAAAGGGCCGTCAGCATGTCGGTGCATGAAAGCGCACCCCCGATATGGCCGGCGCCGCCGGCCTTGATCGTCCGCAAAACATTTTTGCGGATTTGATTGGCGGTTTTCTTCAGCCTGATTTCTTCTTCGCTAGTTAATTTTTGCACGATTATTCACCTGTCTTGGGCAGCTTTGAATTTTAACGTTTCGAAACATAATGCCGCTATTTTCCTCCGGGACGCTCATGCCCCCGAATAATTCCCCGACTTTAAAAAACGATCACCCGCTGCATTTGATCCATTTGATTTTGGGGCGGGAAAATAAAACTTTTCTTTTTACCATAAGAAAAAAAGATACCGCAAGGAAAAAATGTGGAGAGCCCCTGGGAGGCGTCCGGGCCACGCTCTGCAGCAGGTCGCTGATTGATTCCGTTCGTGTTCAAATTCGCCTGCGCCGGAAAAGCAAGAAATTTTAATTTTCTTTCGCATTTTCGTCAATTCGTGCTTTCATGTTAATAGTCTTTATCGTAAAATGCGAAAAAGCCACAATCAAGACTCTGGCCACCTTCCACCATTGGATAAGGAAAAAACCATGCACATTAGAAATGACAACCCGGCCTATGGTGCTGAATTGGAGGCATTCGCCGGTATACCGACATTTATGCGTCAGCCTGCCAGCCGTAATCTGAAAGGTATAGATGCAGCAATTGTGGGCATTCCATTCGACGGCGGGGCGGCCAGCTTCCGAAGCGGCACCCGTATGGGGCCACGCAAAATCCGGGAATATTCCCTGGCTATTTGGGGCTATAACCGCGTCCTTGATGTGGGGCCGCTGGATGTCCTTAAACTGATCGATTACGGAGATATCGCCGTACGGCCTCCCAACATCGAAGCCACCATGGGATCGATTGCCAGAGACGCACAATCCATCGTCAATGCTGGGATTAAAATGATTTCACTGGGAGGGGATCATTCCATTTCGTACCCGCTGTTAAAAGCGCACGCTGCAAGGTACGGTCCTTTGGCTGTTGTTCACTTTGATTCCCATTGTGACACTGAGGACGGCTATCGCAACCATGGCACCCCATTTGCCGATGCTTTCAAAGCAGGATTGATCGATGCCGGTGCTTATATCAAAATTGGGATTCGAGGTCCGTTATTTCATTCCGGTGAACTGAAAAATGCTGAACGCCAAGGGGCCCGGATTTTTACGATTGAGCGCTGTTTCGAAGATGGGATTCCGGCGGTCATCGAGCAGATACATCGCGTGGTCGGAGACAAACAGGTGTATATCTCCCTCGACATCGATGTTGTCGATCCGGCCTATGCGCCCGGCACCGGCACCCCCGAAGTCGGCGGATTTACCAGCTTTCAGATCCTGCAGCTGGTGCGGGGTTTAAAAGGTTTGAATACCGTAGGGTATGATCTGGTGGAAGTCAGCCCGCCCTATGATTCACCCGGCGAGATCACGTCAATTCTGGCAGCCAATTTGGCGTTTGAGTTTTTGTCGCTGCTGGCGCTGCAGCGGCTGGGAAGCCAGGAAGCTTGAAGGCTGGGAGGCCGGGGAGGATAAAAACGAATTCGGAAGTGGGAATGTGGAATTCGGAAAGTAAAGAATGGGATGGCAGAAGCTTAAAGCTCAGTATTGAAAGGCATTCGGCGCACGGCGTTAGGCTTTCGGAGTGCGGAAATAGCTGAACCATGTGTATATGGTCGCTAATTTCCGTCCTCTACATTCCGGCGGCCAGATTCTATGAAACTTCAATCTCCGATTTTCATGTTATAATTCCGGCTCAGTGGCATCAGGTTAAGACACCCAAATTAACTGCCAGATAACAAGTCGACGATTTGCCCCTTTAAAGTCAGGCCGGAATTATCCGCCAAAAATCGGCTGAAAAACTTTGACCAGCGCCCCGTCCGTTAAAACGCCGTCGGATTTGACCTGGAGCCCATTGACGGTCACCATGCCGACACTGGATTTTGGGATTCCCAGATAATCGATCAATGCGGCCGCATTGGTATTATCCGGGAATTCCAGTTCGAGGCCTTTTTCGTGGTCGTAACCCGCGATGTATTTCATTAAGGTTCCGTGAACCTTGACGGTAATTTTCATCTTTTAAAAATCAAATGTCGAGTCCATCTGCTCGTCACTGATGATGACGACTTTATTGGTCGGCGGCAGGGGCTCTTCATAGAACATTTTCGGCAGCCGGTCATCCTTGCTGGTAAATCCGGCGTTGCGGTTGAATTCGCGTTCGGCCTTTAAGACCCGGATTCCCAGCGCCGTCCAGTCTTCCTCACCGAACGGTTTGCCGGATTTGGCCGCGACCATTTTGTAGACATTGGCGATGCCTTCGGGTGATGCCAGACCGGATTGGGCAAAGTCGCAGATGCCGACGCTGTCAACGGCCGCCATGTGGATCTGGGTATTGCGGGAGGCTTCCACCTGCCCATCGGCCGAAAATCGATCCAGCTTGCCGCCGAACTCCTCCAGGTTCTGATCCACCACCCAGCCGGCGGTGTGATCGCCGCCCATGGGGCTGGTGGCATAGGTCACGGCCATGCCCTGAATCGCCCGGGGGTCGTAAGCCGCCATACTCTGTCCCTTCATCACCGGCACCCGGTCATGCTTGAAATGCTTACCCACGGCCGCCGGTCCGTTGCCGATGATTTTGCCGAACTCGCTGCCGGCCGCAACTTCTTCAACCATCGCAATCGCCGCCTGACCGTCGCCGAATTCCTTGTAGCCGGCATCCATGGCCACGGCAATCGCCACCCCCGTGCTGATGGTATCCAGCCCGATATCGTCACATAGAAAGTCGAGCCGGGCAATGGCATCCAGATCCCCGTTGCCGATCATGCCGCCCATGGACCAGATCGTCTCGTATTCAAGCGAAGACGTGACATACTTGCCGTCTTTATCCACATATTCGTTGGAGCAGTCGATGATGCACTGGGCACAGCCTTTGTGGGTGGTTTTGCCGCCCCGCTCCTTGATGATTTTTGCCATGGTTTCGCCGCTGATTTTCGTCAGCCTGCTCGAACTGTCCCTGACGGGCGTTGCGGGTGGGAAAAGCCCCGGCGGCATTGATCGGCTCCACCAGTGACGGCCGTTCCCAATTGCCGGCAGCACCTCGCCGCTGAACTCATCGGCCTTGACCGCCTTGGCATAGGCTTTGGCCGCTTCTTTGAATTCGCCGTCGGATCGGCCAGCGCATCGGCGGATTTGCCGCCGCGCGCTACGATGAGCGCCTTAAGGCCTTTGGATCCCATCACGGCACCCAACCCGCCACGGCCGGCCGCGCGACACGGACGACCGTCGAGGTCCGTCGTTTGAATCGAAGCGGCGGTCAAATGAAGTTCGCCCGCCGGACCGATACAGGTAATGTTCTGCTTGTCACCGTGTTTTGCGGTCAGTTTTTCCACCAGGGCATAGGTTCGCATCCCTTTGCTTTGGCCGGCATCCAGCAGTGATACCTCGCCGTCGCCGTCGACCTTAAGGAAATAATACGCGCCTTCGGCAGCCTGTCCTTCAACAATCAGAGCCGTGATCCCGAGATTGGCCAGCGCCGCCGCAGCCGTGCCGCCGACATTGCTCTCCTTGATACCGCCGGTGAGCGGGCTCTTGGCCCCGATTGAAAGCCGGCTGGTGTTGATCAGCGGCGTACCGCTGAAGTAACCGGGTGCAAAAACAAGTTTGTTCTCCGGACCCAGGGGATCGCAGGTGGCCGGAACTTCGTTGTTGATCAGGCAGGATGTCAGCGCCCGCCCGCCAAGACCGGCATATTCTGGCGGAACATCCTGAGTGTCGATGCTTTTGTCTGTCAGATTTATCCTAATAAATTTCATGCAATCTCCTTTCTTAACACCCTAGGCGGTTGAAAAAAAATTGGTATTAATCAAACTGTGGATCGTTAATCCTATGCATAAGCGAAGGCAAAATGTCAACGATTTATTCTAATCCTTAATTTATTGTGAAATACAACGCTATTGAATCGCCCCGCCCCAGCGGTTCCGATACCACTTATAAATTCGCGCCGGAATAATGCGCAATCGCTGCGGTCCGGCCCAGGGTATCTTGTGATTGACGTAATAGAGCCTGGTCAGCTCGCTGGGTTCTCCGGCCATCAAATCGGCGATGATCCGGCCGGCCGTCTGACAATTGCCGACCCCCTCGCCGTTGTGGGCGACACCGTAGTAGATGTTTTTGTATTCCCCCATCTGCCCCACGGATGGCGTAAAATCGTAGCTTATTCCCATCGTACCGCCCCAGGCATGCTCAATCCCCAGTCCCTCAAGCTGGGGGAAGGTTGCAAACAGGTCTTCGGTTAACGCTGCGATCACCGGTTTATTGTTCCCGGTGCTGAGACGGTCGCCGGCATAATACGGGTAATCCGTACCGCCGATGACGATCCGGCCGTCGGCGGTCGGACGCAGGTAATCAAAAGAGGCGCGCATGTCGTTGACACCCTGGCGGTTGTGCCAGCCGATGGATTCCCACTGGACTTTGGTCAGGGGTTCGGTGGCGATCACGTAGCTGCACATCGGGATGACCCGGTTTTTAAACAAACCCAGTTTGGCGGAGTATCCGTTTAAGCCGAGTACAATGTCGGGGGCCTCGATATCCCCCATCTCCGTCTCGATCCGGTGCTTTCTGCCCGGTGTCAATCGCATCACCACCGTACGTTCCAGGATCTCGACCCCCATGGTTTCGACCAGCGCCTTCATGCCGCGCGCCAGCTTGTATGGGTTGACAATACCCGTGTAGGGAAACGTCAGCCCCGCAATATAGCGCGGAGACATTATCTGGGCTTCGAGTTCCGGGCCCTGTATGATTGATGTTTCGAGGCCCATTGCCTTAAACGTATCACAGTCATGTTCCAGTGCCCGGGCCTGTTTGTCGTTCAGCGCCGTTACCAGGGAGCCGTTTTCCTCGAAATCGCAGTCAAGCCCGTGTTCGGAAACCAGCTGTTTGATCAAATTGATCCCATACAGGCTGATATCAAATGCGTGACGTCCTTTTTCGGGCCCGGCTTTTTCGATATAATCGTATATACCGGGAACCCGTGTGTCTACGAATCCGCCATTGCGTCCGCTCGCGCCGTATCCGCAGCAGGCCCCCTCAAGCAATACAATTTTGCGGCCCGGAAATTTTTGGATCAGATGGTAAGCCGATGCCAGCCCGGTAAACCCGCCGCCCAAGATGACGATATCTGCCTGGCGGGATCCCTTTAGCGGCGGATTCAGCGACTGGGTGTCAAAACCCGCGGATTTAAACCAGTAATTATCCAGATAAAACTCATGCAGTTGCGGGGGCTGTCCGGGCTCCCTCCCAAACCGTTCTAAACAGTAGGACAAGCCCCAGGCTCCAGCCGCACCGGCAGCGATTGCGGTTAAACTCATCGTATATCCCGCCGCACTGCCTTACCTTCAAACATCGTCATCACCACGTTCACATCGCCGATTTCTTCGGTCGGGATATCAAACAGATTGCGCTCCAGCACCACCAGATCGGCTTTTTTGCCGACTTCGATGGATCCCGTTTCAGCTTCCATAAAATTGGCATAGGCGCCATTGATGGTAAAGCTGGCAATCATTTCCGGCAACGTCATCCGTTCGGCGGGTCCCAGGATTTCGTTGGGATCCGGATCGCCGGGAATACAGCGCAAAACCCCGAGCATGATCCCGACCAGCGGCGGGCTGGGCACCTGCACCGGGTAGTCACTGGCCGATGCCAGGGTCACCCCGGCATCCAGAAAACTTTTCATCGGGTATTCTTTTTCGGCCCGCTCGCGGCCCAGATACTTGGCTTCAAGCCCCCAGAAGTACTCCCCCTTCACGTGCCAGAACGGCTGCGGAACACCGATAACATTCAGGTCGGCAAACCGCGCAATGTCCGCATCGTCCACGATTTGCAGGTGCGTGATCAGGTGCCTGGAATCCCGCTGCCCGTTGTGCTGCCGGGCAAATTCCAGGGCATCCAGGGACATGCAAATGGCCGCGTCTCCGATGGCATGAATATGAATCTGCAGGTTTTGCCGATCAGCGGCCCGGCACAGCGCGTTGAGCTGTTCCTGTTCCCACAGCGGTTCGCCCCGGAAGTCCGGTTTATGGGCATAGGGTTGATGCAGATAGGCGGTGCCGCCCTCCACGACGCCGTCAATAAAAACCTTAGCCCCGCTGATTTGAAAAAGGGGATGTTTTTGTTTGGCACATGCGGCTGCCAGAGCCGGCACCTGAGAATCTCCCTGAGTGGGATCGGTCAAAATTGAGCTCCGCACCCGGCAGGTCAATTCGGCATTATTGACAAGTTCCTCGAAGGCAAGGATACTATTGCGGGCGGACCCATACCCGTTTAGTTGGCCATCACTGTCCGGCAATAACAGCATGGGGTCATGCACGCTGGTGATGCCGACCCGGCCCGCTTCACGCATAAAGTCGCGAATGCCTGTTTTCAATTGCTCAACCGTATAAGGCGGCAATATATTTTGAATCAGGTCCCGGGCGGTTTCGCGAACGGTGCCGCTGGGTTCTTTAGTGGTTGGATTCAGCTCTATCATCCCCCCTGGGGGACACGGCGTATCTTTGGTGATACCGGCCATATCCAGCGCCCTGGAATTTACCCAGATTGAATGTCCGTCATGGGACATCAAAGAAACCGGACGGTCGGCAACCACGGCATCCAGTTTCTCTTTCAAGGGGCCTTCAGGTGCAAATGCTTCGTTATTCCAGCCATGGCCGTATATGACGCTTAATTCCGGATGTTTGATTGCGAAGTCTTTGACAGCCGACACATAGCCTGCCTCAGAATCCAGGTGATACAACATGACGCTGTCATCTTCATTGATGGTGGCGGAGACATGGGCATGGCTGTCGATAAATCCGGGCAGCACCATTTTGCCGGCCAGGTCAATGACTTCAGTCTGCGGGCCGACAAATTCCGTTGCTTCTGAATTATTGCCGACAAAAATAATCTCTTTGCCCTTCACTGCGACAGCCTCAGCCAGGCTGCGCTGTTGATCGACCGTATAGACAGTGCCGTTTTGGAGGACAATATCGGCCTCTTGAGTGGTTTTTCCATCAATTTCCATTTGAATAATCTCCTATCCCGGATCCACGTGAGGCGAAGAACCGAAAAGGTCTCTCGCCAAGAAATTCATAGCTGGTGTCAGGTGTTCCCGCTTGCGGGACTGGTCAGATCACCGGCCAGTCTAATCAAAAAAGAAAACTACTATCCCGCAATCAAAGTTCTTTTAGTAATTTTTTCATCAAAAGAAACCGGCTCCCCCATGGCCGCCATTTTCCTGAAGAAAACATCCGGATCGAGGCATTCGGATGAGATGACACCGCTGTCGGCTTCGCCGGCCAGGCACATTTTGGCGCCGACAACCGCGGGCAACGCCACGCCGATGTGGGATGATCCGAACTTGCGGTATAAATTCAATTTCGCATCAAGATCCATCAGCGCCAAATCCGTCAGGCAGTGCGAACAGCGGGCACCATCTTTGACACCATCGACGGTAATCTCCATAATCCAGGCATAATCACAGGACTGCGCCAGGGTGGCTTCGGTTTCATCCAAAAAGGCGTTGGCCGGACGCGCTACCAGTTTCATCAGGACATCCCGGGGGACAACGCCAACGCCGCCGACTTCGATTTCGCGATCATCGGCAAACCCCATTTTCACGAAGGCGCCGGCCAGTGGATCCACCGGATATTTGAAATCTACCTCCTGAAGCCCCTTGCCGATATAGTAGGGCAGCGTATAGGGCTCTTCATGCGAATGTGATGCAATCAAAAGACTGCCGACCGGCTGCGGGAATTGATAGTCTTCGGCCCGGCTGAAAATCGGAACTGTTTTGTATTGGCCGCCTTCAAAAATCATGGGCGGTTCGGCAAAATCGTCCAGCGCGATTTCCGGTGACCACCCCGGGTCCCAGGCACTGATCACCGCTTGCGTTTCTCCCAGCTGAGCATGGCCGGCCCGCAAATAAATTTTTTCAACTGCATCCATTTGATCGCAGACATAGCGGATGCATATGTTTGACATGCCGGGGGTCGCCCCGCACCCGATCAGGGCTGTTTTTCCCAATGCTTTGAATTCATTCGAATACTTTAACGGCTTGTTTTCCACCATCTGTCTGAGGTAGCTATAATCGCAGGCCGTATCGACATAATGACTTTTAGTGGCCAGAGCGGCTTCAAGAATGTTGTCGTTAAATTCGATCAGAGTAAGATTGACAACGGCATCAACGCCCTCGGCGGCCGCGATGACCGCTTCTTTATCCGCGGCATTAAGCTTTAACGGTTTGACCTTGCTGCTGCCGATTTTTTCGGCAACTTTGGCGGCCAATTCGCAATTGATGTCTCCAAGTCGAATTTCTGAAACCTGCTCATCCCTGGCCAGTATGGCAGCACAGGGCCCGCCCTGTCCGCCGGCGCCGACAACCAGTATTTTGCTCATTTTATTAACCCTATTCCTCTGATCGATATGGGGGAAATGCTTTTCCCCGAATGTTAATTGCTAATGAAAAATGATCTAAATTTAAGGTATTCTATTTTTTCTATAAAAATAAAGATAGAGCGAAGCGTTTCCTCAATTTTAGTCATTTTAGACATTTTAGTTCATTTTAGACATTCTTTTTTTCTGTCCCTGCCTGGCTTCAGACAAATAACCAATAACAAATATCGAATCCCTATTCCCCATCGATTATCTCATCAACCGTTATATCCAGCTTGGCCAGTTCCTCAAAACAATAGCGGCGGGCAGCGGCAGGAAACTGCTCCGGCACAAACAATCCTTTTTCGCTAAAGGCATCATCGACCAGCATTTGAACGAATACCGCCCCGCTTTGGCCCGTCAGGTAGGCCTCGTGACTTAGACTTGATTTTTCAAAAGATTCCACCAAACCCGGTGCATTGACATAGCATTCAATTTTGACCGGCTTTTCATCTTTGGTCCCTTCAACCCGCACCAGAAAAGCCCCTTCCTCTACAACCACCCCTTCATCGATGATGGCTTTGATTTCGGCCGGATATTTAGGTGCCGGGGGACACAGTTTAAGGACCAGATCCAGGGGCACGATGCGGGTGCCTTTGACTTCGACGGGCTCTTTTGCAAGCAAACCCATATTAAACAGCAGTTCGGAAAGTTCGACACCGCAGCCGCCGTATTTAAAATCGACGTTTTTTACGCCTTTTAAGGATTCCTCGGCCAGCAACCCCATCGTCACCGGTTCATCATGCTCATGATCGAACATCCGGACCGGACGATCGATGCCCCTCAGCTTCATCATCACCGGACGGCTGAAGGGCTTGTCCATGACATGTTTACCGTTTTCATAGCGAAAGGTTTTGTATCCCATGTCGCTGAGTGCAACTTCCGGTGACCACCAGAATGGCGTAAATCGTTCGGTCCAGACCCCCTCGAAAACATAAATGCCAATGGTGTCACAGGTATCCAGCTTATCGACGGACTCCCGCGCAATGAGGTTCGCCAGCCCGGGAGATGATCCGCAACCGACAATCGCCGTCAGCCCTTTGGCTTTGAATTTTTCGTGCCATTCGGAAAAAATCAACTGGTAACTTTCAACAAAACCGATATCTTCCATGGGACCGGCCATATCCATATATGAGGCTCCCACCGCCAAAGCGGCCTCCATCACGATCAGATCATACTCCAGGGGCAGACCGTTGACCACCAGGTCACACCCTTCTGCGGCCTGGATGACATTGTTCACCTTACTGGCATCCAGTTGAAGGGCACGGGCTTTGTCCAAGGAATCGCTCAACTCCTCGGCCGCTCTGCTATCGTAGTCCGCACAAATAATTTCGGATACATTCGGATGTTCATTCATTCGCCTGGCGATGGTACTGCCCTGGGCGCCGACACCGAATATTGCAATTTTTTTCACTTTTATCCCTTTCTGTAATTTAGGTTCTTGGTTCAACGTTCAGGGTTCCCCGTTAAATTGTCCTAACTATTGGTTGAACGAAAACTCGCCGAATCGTTTTGTTGGGTTTCGTCCCTTGAGATCAAATCGTGTTAAATTCTTGTTTTTCGTAGGTTGGGTTAAGGTACGAAACCCAACATTTCAGACCGGGCTCAACCCAACCTACCAAAAACCGGACTTTTCGTTCAGGCACTAGCTCCTTCCGTCAGCGTCTCATTCAGCATTTCTATGACCGTATCGATCTTGGCCGGATTAGGGATAACGAAAAAGATGTTTTTTGTCAAGAAAATTGTTGACAAATATATCGAATAATGTAAAAAATTCTGTTAATTTTCTCTTATAATGGAAATATTATGAAATCAATTAACGATAAAAACAATAAAAACGGCAGTGACATTGCCGCATCATCCGGCCAAAAGCTTGATAAGGTCGACTGTCAGATGATTCACTTACTGCAAAAAGACGGCCGCATGCCCAACAATGCCATCGCTCAGGCGCTGGGGATATCCGAGTTCACCGTACGGCGCCGCCTGAAAAGGCTGTTAGACAGCGGTGTCATCCAAATAGTCGCCGTGGCAAATCCCATTGATCTTGGATTTGAAATCGCCGGCAACCTGAAAATAAAAATCGATCTTAAAAAAGCGGATTCGGTTCTGAATAAGCTTAAAAAAATTGACTCCCTGATCTGGGTGGCACTGACAACCGGCGGGACGGACATCGATGTCGATTTTGTGACTCGCTCTCTCAATGAATTTCATGAGCTGATATTTAAAAAAATCTGCAAAATCGATGGCGTCATATCGACGGAAACATCCCTGATGGTAGACCTGGTAAAGGATGAGTATGCCTGGGGGACGGCCTGGGATTAGTTAGTTATTGGTTATGGGTTACTTGTTATTCGTGAAGAGAAGATACCTAAGAGTCCAGAAAAAGCTTGTTATCCACGATTTGCGATTCGTTGAAAGTTTTTAGTGAAAATTGAAAAATTAGATGTTTTCTCCGATTTTGAACAAATAATTAATAACGATTAACGAATAACTCTCAATTGGTTTTTTGGCTCAGTTGAAGCAGGAAGTTTGAAATGTTGATATTTAAATAAACAAGAAAGGCAAGGCAAATGCACAAAGTAATGATTATCGGAGCCGGTGCCCAGGGCAATGTCATCAGTGGGGTTTTGGCGCAGGCCGATGATGTCGGCACGGTCCTTTTGGGAGACGTCGATCTTGAGCGCGCCAATGAGGTGGCCCAATTTGTCGGATCGGACAAAATTAAAGTTGAACGGGTGGATGCATCAAATATCGATGCGATGGTTGAACAAATCAAAAAGGGGCGGTTTGAACTGGTGGTCAATGCGACGCTGCCGGTGTTCGATCGCCCGATTTTGGAAGCCTGTGCCAAGGCCGGAGTAAATTATCTCGACATGGCGTCCAATGAAATGTTAAAAAGCAGCACCGCACAAACCGTTCAAGACGAATTTCTGGTGGAGCAGTTTGAATTCGTCAAGGACTTTGAAGCCGCCGGCTTGAAGGCCTTGATCCTGGCGGGCGGCGATTCCGGTTTGGTTAACATCATGGCCAGAGAGGCCGTTGACCAACTGGATGAAATTGACTATATCGGCATTAAAGACTATGGCATTGTCGACTGTGACGAACCCGTGGCGTTGTGGTCATTGACGACCTATCTGGAAGATTGTGCCGACCAGGGGGTCTACTGGGAAGACGGTCAGTACAAATATGCGCCAATTTTCTCCGGTGAAGAGGATTATTATTTTCCGCCGCCCCTGGATCATCGGGGCAAGGTCTATTACCACACCCATGAAGAACCGGTTACCATTCCAAAATTTATCGGCAAACCGGTAAAATATTGTGATTTCAAGCTGGGTGATCCCAGTTCCGAAATGTGGCGTTTTCTCATCGAAGGCCTGGGGATGATGGATAAAGCCCCGGTCGATGTCCAGGGTGTCAAGGTCAGCCCCAGAGACTTCTTATTTAAGATGTTACCCCCTACCCTGGCACCTAAAAAATGTACCGAAATGGTCAAAAACAAAAAAATAATGAGTCAACTGCAATTGGCAGTGGACGTCAAGGGACGCGCCGGCGACGAATACCGGCACTACAAGATGTGGACGGATAGCCCCAACATCGTCCAGGCTTGTGAAAAAATACCAGGAACCAACGATGTCTCCTGGATAACATCCGTGCCGGCTTCGATCCTGTCTCTCATGCTGCTGCGAAACCAGATAAAACCGGTCGGGGTGTTTCCATGCGAAGTGCTGGACAAAACGGAACGGGATATCTTCTTTGCCGGAATCAAAAAATGGGATGTCAAGGTTCACACCCAGATGACCACCGAAATGTAAACGATGAAAGGAGAGCGTATGTACAGCAAAAACTATTCGACATTGACTAAAACGACCGTAGTGTTCGCTTTGGCGGCAATTTTGCTATTCCAGTTTACACCGGCCGCTGATGCCAAAAAAATTAGATTCAGTATCGGGTTTACCACCGACCAGACTCTGGAATCTCCACGCGCCAGCGAATCCTGGCAGTACACAGAGATGGGTTGTGCTTTTTGGCCGGTGCTGTATGACCAGCTTTGGATGATGGGACCGGCCCCGGAATACCGGGCTCTGCCGGCCCTGGCCACCCGCTGGGAAACCAAAGACAGGCAGACCTGGCGCTTCTATCTTCGCAAGGATGCCAAATTCCATGACGGCAAACCGGTCACGGCCCATGATGTCGCATTCACATTTGCCTACCTGCCCAAAAATGTCCCGTCGTATGACGTCCCCGATCTGACCTTTGAATCCGTCACCGTCATTGATGATTATACCATTGAATTTAAACTGGCGGCCAAACACGGCAATCCCTATCCCCCAATATACTGGACGCCGATTTTGCCCAAACACATCTGGGAACCTTATAAAGACGACTTCTCGTCATTTCCCAACGAAAAAGCCATCGGCTCCGGACCCTACAAACTCAGAGAATTTAAATCCAAGCAGTATGTCTGGTTTGAAGCCAACAAGGAATACTGGGGCGGCGCGCCGCTGGTCGATGAAATGGTATTTAAAGCCTATGGCGGCCAGGAGGCCCTCAATCTGGCGGCCAAAAAGGGCGACGTTCAGATGATGGGCTATTCCGGAATCCGCGCCGTAAACCTGCCGGATTTCGAAAACGACAAAAATTTTAAAATCATCGTATCCAAAGGTATCGGACTTATCTGGCTGTCATTTAACCTCCACAAAGAATCCCCCATCCAGGATTTAAATGTCCGCAAGGCAATCATGCACGGCACCGACTTGGATAAGATTGTCGATGTGGTTTACCAGGGTTATGCCCAGAAAGCCGACAGTTTCATCTACCCGGAGATGGACAATTACAATCCCAATTTGCCCAAATATGATTACAGTCCGGAAAAAGCCAGACAAATTCTGGACAGCGCCGGCTATGCAGATAAGGACAACGATGGGATCCGCAATGATCCCAAAACGGGCCAGAACGTAGTGCTTGAAATAATCGTGCCGTCGGATTGGGATACGGAGCTCAAACTGGCGACTTTGATGAAAGAACAGCTCAAGACAGTCGGAATTGAAATCGTCCTGAAAACGCTGGATCTGGATACATACTATGCCTTTATCTATGCGCCGACGGAAGACAAGTGGGATTTTGCAATCGGCGAAGAAGAGCCGGGGCCCAATGCGGATTGGATCTGGGAACTGTCGCGCAGCTACGGCAACGGCGGCGAAGGCTGGAATCAAGCCTATTATGATAACCCCAAATTTGACGAACTGCTGGACAGCTATCTTTCCGAAACGGATATGGGAAAAAGAAAAGAATATTCGTATGCCATGCAACAGATGATAGCAGAGGATCTGCCCTATGCAATTATGCTGAGACCCGACATCATTGACCCGGTGCGAATCGATAAGTGGCAAGGCTATATTCAAACCATGGGCGGTGTCATCACCTGGATCAATCCCTGGACCATGATTCATATTAAGCCGAAAAAGTAATGGGGGCGGTGTGAGGTGAAAGGTTAAAGGAAAAAGGGGAAATAGCTCATAGCTGAAAGCTCAATGGGCAAAGCGACTTTGATATTTGTCGCTCTTGATCAGTCGGCTTCGTTGTAGATACAAGACAATTATGTGAGAATTTTGAATCTTGCCAGGGAGCTGATAATGACAACAATAGCTATTTTTTGTTGACCAATGACTAATAACAAACAACCAATAACTCCCAATCCCGCCCCGGCGGGATTGGGATTGGAGTCTAGCGTTGAACTTAACCGGATTTGCAGCCCGCAAAGCCATCGCGGCGATTATCACCATCTTTGCCATTCTGTGCGTTAATTTTCTGATATTCCGGATTGCACCGGGCGATCCGGTCCGCATGATGTTCAAAGACCCGCGAGTCAGCGCCAAACAGCTCGAACTGCAGCGCCAAAAGTTCGGCATCGACAAACCGCTTGCGGGCCAATTTTTAGCCTATATGAAGCAGCTCTCCCGTGGCGACCTGGGTATTTCTTTCTGGCAGAAGCGACCGGTAACCGAGGTAATTGCCGAGCGAATCCCGGCGACCCTGGTCCTGGTGCTGACGGCCCTGGTAATTGCTGTCGTACTGGGAGTGGCGCTGGGTGCCATAGCCGGTTGGCGCAATGGTACCAAGCTGGACACGTTTCTGTTGACCGCATCCCTGACCCTGTATTCCATCCCCACCTTCGCCCTGGGAATTATCCTGCTGCTCGTATTCGCCTATTTTCTCTCTGTCTTTCCGTTGGGCGGCATTGAAACACCGGCCTCGGGATTTGAAGGGTTTGAGTATATAAAAGATGTGGCCTGGCACATGTTCCTGCCATGCTTTTCAATCATATTGTGGTACGTCGGCGAATATGTATTGCTGACACGGTCCTCCATGATGGATGTCCTGGGCCAGGATTACATCGCCACCGCCCGCGGCAAGGGCATTAAGGAATCCCGGGTGCTCAAAAACCATGCCCTGAGAAATGCGCTGTTACCCGTGGTGACCCTGACCGGCATTAATATCGGGTTTGCCATCGCCGGCGTTATCGAAGCCGAAACGGTTTTCTCCTGGCCCGGTGCCGGACGGCTCGTGTATGAAGCCGTCGTCAAACGTGATTATCCCCTGCTGCAGGGCGTATTTTTGCTGTTTGCCGTTTCGGTGGTGCTGGCGAATCTGTTCATTGATCTGATCTACGGGTTTATCGATCCCAGAATCAAGGTGGGAGCAAAATGAAAAAGCTTTTGGCTCTCTTAGATAGCGTGCATCAGTTTTTTAGTATGCTAATTGGGCATACGATGGGCAGGATCGGCGTAATCCTGATCGCACTGGTTCTGATTGCAGCCCTTTTTGCACCGCATTTAGGGACCGTTGACCCACAAGCAACCGGCAACCGGGAAGATATTCTGAATGCGCCGTCAACCCGACACTGGCTGGGGACCGATGACCTCGGCCGGGACGTTTGGAGCCAGATCATTTTCGGCTCCCGGGTTTCACTGGCCATCGGGCTGATCACCGCCTTAGTTACCGTGGTGACCGGAACGCTCATCGGTCTGATTGCCGGCTACTATGGCGGTATAATTGAAGAGGTTTTGGTAAAAACTGTCGATTTTTTTATGATGCTGCCGGTTTTACCGCTCATGATTATCCTGGCGGCCGTCTTGGGCCCTAGTCTTTGGAATATTATCCTGGTAATCAGTGTAGTCAGTTGGCCGACCACCGCCCGGGTCGTACGATCGCAAGTGCTCTCGATTAAGGAGCGGCCTTATGTGGAAGCTGCGCGCTGTATCGGGGCCGGCAACGCCAGGCTGATGTTCAGCGAAATTATGCCCAATGTTCTGCCGCTGATGTTCGCCCAGGCAGTGCTGATGATCACTTACGCCATTTACGATGAGGCGATCCTGGCCTTTCTCGGACTGGGGGACCCGACCCGCGTCAGTTGGGGATCCATGCTCCATTTTGCCTTTGAGTCCGGCGTCATGTCGCGATCACCCTGGTGGATCGGCCCCCCCATCGCCAGCATCATTATGTTGATCGTCGGATTCAGTCTGCTGGGCACTGCCGTGACCGATGTCATGACGCCGCAGTATCGGGAGACGAAAGGACTATAGAAGTCGGAAGGCGGAAAGGGCAAAGGGCAGAGCGCATGGGGCATGGCGTAGAAGGTAGAGAACAGAAAACAGAGGTCAGAAAGCAGATGACAGAGAACTTTAAAGATCGTTATTTGTTATTGGTCATTCGTTATTCGGGTAGGGATCCTGAGCAAAGCTGCACGCCATAGCGCTCAAAAATTATTGGGAAAACTGAAAATGGTCTCGTTATGAAGATAAGAAAATAAAAACAGATTGTAATCCATCAACCAATAACTGATAACCAATAACAAATAACTTTTTTTTGCTTGCAAGAAACAATGGCCTTACTCGAAATCAATAACTTAAAATTACACTTCCTTACCCGCCAGGGTCCTGCCCAGGCGGTGGATGGGGTTAGTTTCAAGATTGATGAAAATGAAACGTTCGGCCTGATCGGCGAGTCGGGTTGCGGCAAAACCACCACCGCCCTGGCGATAATCCGGCTGATCAAACCGCCGGGCCGGATTGTCGATGGGTCGATTTATTTTGACAAGCG
The DNA here is from genome assembly GCA_963710795.1 of uncultured delta proteobacterium. GTDB lineage: Bacteria > Desulfobacterota > Desulfobacteria > Desulfobacterales > JAFDCJ01 > JAFDCJ01. The sequence continues at coordinate 128,745 of CAVQBT010000009.1, read as the reverse complement.
CGACATTGTCCCCCTATCAGAAGAAGAGATGCGGCTGTTAAGGGGCCAGGAAATTGCCATTGTGCGCCAGGAAGCCCAGAATGCTCTGAACCCGGTCATGAACATCGGCAAGCAAATCGTTGAAGTCATTTTGCAGCATGAAAATGTCTCCAAAGAAACCGCCTGGGCCCGGGCCAGAAACCAGCTGGATCTGGTCGGTATCAACGGCAATCGCGTCAAAGCGTATCCCCACGAATTCAGTGGCGGCATGAAGCAACGGGCCATGGTCGCCATCGCAACGGCCTGCAATCCAAAGTTTTTGATTTTGGATGAACCGACTACCGGACTGGATGTGATCGTGCAGCGTCAGCTGCTGGCCCTGATCAACAATTTAAAAAAAGAGCTTAATTTAACGTCGATCCTAATTTCCCATGACCTTTCGGTAGTCGCAGAAACCTGTGACAAGGTGGCGGTCATGTATGCCGGCAAAATCGTCGAACAGGCTGATACGGTGTCGATGTATCAAAACCCGCTGCATCCTTACAGCCAGGCGCTCATCGGTGCCTTTCCCCACTTAAAGGGCGAAAAAAAGAAGCTGAAAAGCATACCGGGCGCCCCGCCCCGGCTAATCATGCCGCCCAAAGGCTGCCGGTTTGAGCCGCGCTGTGAGTATGCCATGGAAAAATGCAAGACGGTCGATCCGGCGATAATCGAAAAGGATGGTCATCTGGTGGCGTGCCACCTGATCAAGTAGTTGATTGAGTTGATGGGTTGACTAAGTTAATTAGAATAGGTTGGAATGCTGGATGTTTGATACTCGATACTGGATGCAGTGGCAAAAGAGCCATAGCATCCAAGGCTGAACACATGACAGACAACGCACTGCTTAAAGTAGACAATCTTAAAAAATATTTTCCGGTCAGGAGGGGTGTATTTTCTTCTCTAAAAGGAGGGAAGAGCTCATACGTGCGGGCGGTGGATGATCTTAGCTTTGCGCTGGGCGAGCGGGAAATTTTGGGCTTTGTCGGCGAAAGCGGCTGCGGCAAATCCACGCTGAGCAGAACGATCCTGCGGCTGACGGAGCCCACCGGCGGCAAGGTCTACTTTAAAGGCACCGAGTTGACATCGCTTAGCAAAACCGAATTCAAAGAGTTTCGGCCGAAAATGCAGATGATTTTTCAGGATCCTTTCGGATCTGTGAATCCCAGGCGAACCGTGGCCGACACCCTGCGCCAAACCATTAAGATTCATCACCTGGCAGACAGCAAACCCCGCGAAGCATCTTTGATCCAGAGGACCCTGGAGGAAGTGGAACTGAAGCCGGCCGACCAATTCTGGGACAAATATCCGGCGCTGCTCAGCGGCGGTCAGCTCCAGCGCGTCAGCATCGGCCGCGTGCTGGTCCTGCAGCCCGCTTTTGTGATTGCCGACGAATCGGTTTCGATGCTGGATGTATCGGTTCGGATCGGCATCCTGGATTTGCTGCAGCGCATGCGGGACAAGTTCGGCATTTCATTTATTTACATTACCCATGATCTGGTAACGGCCAGGTATATCTGTGACCGCATTGCCATCATGTATCTGGGTAAGATCGTTGAAATCGGACCCGCTGAAGAAATTGTCCATCAGCCGCGCCACCCGTATACCCAGGCGCTCATCGCGGCGGTTCCGAACCCGGATCCGACGGCTGAATTGCAGGATCTGCCCATCAAAGGCTATGTGCCGGCCACCCCGGAAGAAACCCTGCACGCCTGCAATTTCTTTCCCCGCTGTCCCTACGGTGAAAAAAAATGCCGCGCAAGCAAGCCCGAATTGATTCAAATCGATGAGGGGCATTTGGTGTCCTGTTTCAAAGTCCAACCCGAATAGAGGGTTTCAAAATGAACAGTAAAATTGGCCGCAAAGGCACTAGGACCCAAAGAAAAACTGTATGGTTCCGACCGATTGTTTATGCCGTCGGCAGCATGCTTGATCGAAGGGCCTGATTGAATTTTTTCTTTTTGGGTTGAATGATGAGTAAATTGCCGTCATAGCTTAATATCCCCAGCATGATGGCACAGACCAGGCGGTAGATGTTGACAGCGTAATAGCGACTGGATGCAATCGGGTTATTTTTGAACGGATCGGCAAGCAACACGCTTCGATCTTCTTTGTTATAGCCGGTGAGGACAACGAAATGACCGGTCGATTCACCGCGCACGTCATCATAAATGAGGTTGTTGCCGGTACCACATTCCCGGGCATCATTATAGAGATAGGTTGCACTCAAACCCGTCAGAATTGGAAAGGATTTTTTAAGATACCGCCGAATCAAGGAGGCCGTCAATACTTCAAATTTCAGGTCGCCGCCGAGCTCGATATATTCGAGGTAGGCGCGGGTCACGACCTCGAAGCCGGGTATATCTTTTTTATAGGGTAGCTGACGCCTGAGCTTGGCGGCAATCTCATTGCGCGTGAGGGTAGACCAGGTCGGATCAAAAATTTGCAGGTTATAGGGAAAGATTGTCGTTTTATAGCCGCGCTGCAGGGCATGACAGGCCAAATAGACCTCAAGCGTTCCACCTTCTTCGATATTGGGAACCTCGGAGATAACCTCCTGCAGAGAAATCGAGTCGTTGTAGAAGCTGTAGACGGCATGCAGACACGTCGGACCGCAGGTGGTGTTGTCCGGTTGCTTATTTATGCCGAAATCGAGTCTGGTATCCATAGCCGGGTTTCACGATATCCAAGGGCTGAGCGCTATGACCGGAGAACAAAAATGCCGCCCCTGCGGCCACAGCCTATTCACCTGTCTTTAAATTTTAAATTAGGACAATAGCAGAAAAAGACGGTTCGGTAAAGGATCTAAAGCAACTTGCAAAGGGGATCAAATCGTATGCACAGCGGGCACAGGTTTAATAAAATTTTGCCTCAAGCTGTAGGTATACGCACCCTGGGTGGGAACCATCAGAATGTCGCCGGGCTGAATGTCATCACCAAAATACATATAGCCCCAGACGTCATGCGGCGTGCACAATGAACCGAGGATATGGCAGGGTTTTTCATGAAGGGATGGACGCGTCAGGTTCAAAACCGGAAAATAATCGGTCTCGAAGCGTTCCCATCCGACCATGTTGGTGCCGGCATCGGTGATGACCAGGTCCGGCGCCTTTTTATCCACTACCGAAATCAGCAGATGCACTGCATCATTGCAGATCCAGCGGCCCGGCTCCAGACAGATCCGGCAGGGGACGACACTGAAAAGATGCTCGTGAATTGCGGCGCTAAGCTGGCGGGCAAAATCTTCAAGATCGACGGCCGGCACCCGGTGATGGGTTTCAACCATACCCGGCGGCTGGCCCAGAGCCTCCCGCAACCGGCCCTCCGGTGTCCCGGCCGGCTGCAGCCACTCACCCTGGGACGGCCAATAGCCGCCACCGATATCGATGAACTCAATTTGCCGGCGGGACGATGCCGGCATATCAGCGAGCACCTTGCCGAGGAAGCGGATAAATTCAATCTGCGGATCCGGCGAGAGGTTCCAACTCGAGTGAAATTGCAGTCCTTGAAGTTGTATATGGGGGCAGCAGCGGGCATCCTGCCAGAAAGCAGACAGTTCCCGGGGCGCGATGCCGAATTTACGCCACAGGCCATCGGGGTTGACGGTTAAACGCACGCCGCAGCGGACCCGGCGCTTCAACTGCCCGGCGATCCTTTCCAGCCGGTGCAGTTCACCAAAGCTATCCATCAGAATTACGACCTGATCGCAATGGGCTGCCGCCAGCTGAAGTTCAGCGTCTGTTTTTCCGGGACCGCTAAAAACAATATCCCGCGCGCCAATGCTTAATGCCATTTCCAATTCAAGCCCGCTGGAAACATCCAGCCCAAAATCAGCTTCAAGCAAAATCCTGGCCACATCGGGATGATTATTGCTTTTCACAGCATAATAGAAAGCCACCGAAGGCAACCCCCGCAGAAAGGCCTGTTGCAATTGACGGGCCCTGGCCGTTAAAACCGATGACTCCAGCAGGTATAACGGCGCCGGTTGCCGGGCAAGAACCTTCAGATAGCGCTCCCGCCGGCTGAAATAATATTCAACAAACGTGCGCAAGTCCCCGGCCGGCAGCAGCGGGGTGGAATGCGCCAGCATTGCTGCCAGTTTTTGATGTGAATCAGGTAGCATCGCTGTCATCAACTATTATTCAACCTCCACAACAAGCTTTTTAAGAAGCGCCCGGCATTGGGCCTCCGGCGCAGTATCAATATCGCGATCAACGATGATGTGCCCCAGCAGCCACGAATCATAGTCATCCGGGGGCAGTTCAATCCGGTGGCCCGGTTGGCGGGTCAGATGAATCTCGCGCACACGGCTATCATGCTGCAGTTGACGCGTATCGACATGCTTCAGGCTGCCGCTGCGCTGCGCATGCAACCGCAATCCCAGGCACGGGTTGGGCACGCGTTCATTTGGCAGCCGCCAAGGCCGCTGCTGGCAGAAATCAAGATAAAGCGTGAGCATATCCAAATTCCAGCAGCGTCGCAGCAAAGACGGCAGACAATCGCCACCGGGCCGCGGTGACAGCTCCAGCAAAACGATCCGGTTTTTGCATACCATAAAGTCCAGCATACAGATGGCGCGGTTTATCCCCAGAGCCCGGGCACTTTCGTAGAGCGTCTGTCTGAAGGCATGCGCCGTAATTGCTTCCGGTAAAGTGCCCGGCAGAAGATATCCCAGGGCCGTTCCGAAAGGCCCCCGGGAAAACAGGATCTTGCTGGTCAGCCGGATAACTTCCACCCGGCCGTCTTCAATTGCAAAATCGCAGCTGTATTCTTCTCCCGTAACACATTCTTCGGCCAGAATCACGGGATCTGCAGCCGCAAAATACTTGTATAGACGATTATTGCAGCGCTGCTGGATACCAGAAATGATCTTATTATAGTTATGTCGGCAGGCGCGCGCGCTGGCGCAGCGAAAAATCAGTTCACTGCCGCTGCCGCCGGACGGTTTCAGAACACAGGGGCCGCCCAGGTCGTGGAAAAAATCAACGGCTTCGGCCGCCGACCGGATTTGGCGAACCCGCGGCGCGACGAGCTGGTGTCGTTGCCAGAGCGTTTTTGTCAGGTACTTATCGCGGCAGTTTTGGACGGCCTGCACGGATGGATAGGGCAGTGAGAATTTCTGCGCAAGTATGGCTGCCAGCTCCATTGATTCACAATCGTAGCAGGCCACACCGTCCAGCCGATAATTTTCCCGCAGCAGGTGGTGCTGCAAAACCTGCCGCACCGCACCATAATCGGACAGATCGCAAAGAACCTCTTCCGCGGGCGGCGGGCTCGGTTCAACGGCCTGGCGGCGTACCCCGGGGTCGGTCAGAAACAGCGCCCGGCCGGGACAACTGCGCCGGATCCAATCGATATAGTCCGGCGTTGTGCCCACCACCAGAACTTTGGTGCTAATAGGCACGGGCTTCATTTCTGCTGAACTCAGCATCCTGCCAAATCTTTGCAGTTTGCAGCAACATAATTTCGTATAGCGGCCGGGGGGTTAAGTGAAATCTATTTTTCCAGTTAAAATCACCGCACAAAAAGTCGACTTCCATTAAATTGCTGCTGACAGGCCCATTCAATATGATGGAAATTGATCAATTTGGCAACGCCGGGAAAATCGGCCTGGGTGCCTCCGGCCAGAACCGTATAAGTCGATCCCCAAACGGCGCCGATATCCACGGCCGCAACCCGGCCGCCGATGAGCACGGTGGTCACCCGCAGCAGCCTGTTGGCATGCAGCCAGGCAGCAAGCTTTTCAAATGAACGCAAAAACCGGGAATCGCTGAAGTAGGACTGCTCGCTGAAATTTTCCAGATTCATGCGAAACAGGTGCTCGACATCCGCCAAGCGGTCGTAGCGGTACGACACGCCGCCGGCCGTGAGGCGGTTCAGTTCGCAGCGCATTTTTTTGCGAGATTTACCCGAAAAGCTCTGCAGGTAGGTCTGAAAGGAACCGTCATACTGCTGCGGGTAAAAGAGATACCCGATCTCATCGATGCCGGCCAGCGGATCATCCGCCAGATACGACGGCAACGTTAAATAGCGGATCCGGGATGTGGCCGGAATATGGCTTAACAGAATGCGGCAGATCTCAGGGTCGTCGGCTATAATTTTGTTTTGCTCCAGCCAGGTTTTGCCGTGCCAGATTTCACCGGGAAAATGGCCGTAACACTGCGCTTCATCGATCCAGCTGAGCGCCAGCATGCCGCGCAACTTACCATCCTGTCGGGCGACAATAAAATAGGGAGTGTGGTTGAATTGCGCTTGAAAGCAAGCCCTCACAGGCCAAAGATCAAACAGGCATCTTTGCGGCCAGTATTTCAGCCAGAGTCGCTGGACCGCTTCCAAGTCAGTGTGAACATCAACTTTGAGCATGATACTCTCCTTAATAGCGTTTGGTTACCGTCAGGTTGCTGTGGCTTCCGCCAAAATAGCTTTGTGAAAAGCCTCTGACAATCTCGGGAACATAGGTCTTACAATCGAAATATAATCAGCTGTTGCCGCACACTCCACGCAGTTTTTGTGCCATCTTTAAAAAATATCTTAAGTAGCTTATATCATTTGTTTTTTAACATTGTTTGGAATCTATCTCATGCGGGTTCACCATGATAACAGAAAAAAAATACCGATTTATATTGAAAACTGTAATAAAATACCATAAAATAACCAGAATTCGCATGTCTGAATCGAGCGGGCCTTTCGAGTCCATCCGGCGTGATATCTCATCTAATTAAAATTTCAGGCCATTTTTCTATATCGTGCTATATATGGAATACTAAAAGTACGTTATGACCATTCGGGTTGATGGATTGTTCCGCCGGAATACAAAAAAATAATTGGAGCGGAGCTAGAAATTGGTAAAAATTTACCGATAAAAGGAGTTGACGATGCTGATACGCATGGCGCTTGCAGTTACGGACAAAAGTTTGCAAAGGCATCTGGCGGAAAAGCTTGCATCTTCCGACGTGCGGGTAGAATCATTTGGACATCGGCGCTCTGCCTGGCAGAAAGTGGTTCGCAGCGGATGCGATGTCATTGTTATCAGTGACGATCTCGTTGTGGGTCCGGCCGACAACGGCATTGCAACCCTGAATGAATTGCCCGAAAACCCCACGACCGTTATTATTCACGGCAGTGATTCAGCGGAAGAACACGCCCAATTGGCAGCGGCCGGAGCCGATGTGGTTCTTTATACCGGTATTTCAAAAAAAAGCATGGCCGAAGCCATCGAAACCACCCTGGAATCCCGGCGTCAGTTCATCCTGCGCAAACGCTTTGATCGCAGGGGCCTGACCGATCCCAAAATCGCCGATTTCGTATCCGAAAGCCAGGCCATGCAACTCTTCATGGAGGAAGTCCTTCAGGTAATTCCAAGCGATTCACCCATATTGCTGATGGGAGAAACCGGTGTCGGCAAAGAGCATCTGGCCAAAGCCATTCATGCGGAAAGTCCACGTTCCGGAGGTCCTTTTGTTTCGGTCAATATGGCGGCCATGCCTGAGCAGCTGCTCGAAAGCGAGTTGTTTGGCCACGAACAAGGCGCGTTTACCGGCGCTATCCGATATCGACGGGGGGCATTTGAACTGGCTCACCTGGGAACCATATTTTTGGATGAAATCGGCGAGATGCCCCTGCACCTGCAGTCCAAGCTGCTGCGAGTCCTGCAGGACTATGAAGTCAAGCCGATAGGCGGAGAAAACACCATCGAGTTGGATGTGCGGGTAATCGCCGCGACCAACCAGGACCTTGAAAAAGAAATTGCCGGGGGAAATTTTCGGCAGGATCTCTACTATCGCCTGAGTGTTCTGATGCTCACGATACCCCCCTTAAGAGACCGTCCGGAGGATATTCCCGGAATGGTCAGGCGTTTTATGTTCTATTTCCGGTATAAAATCGGCCGCGAAGTCAACGGCTTCTCTGATCAAGCCCTTCAGTCGCTCTGCAGCTATGCCTGGCCGGGCAACGTACGGGAACTGATGAATGTCATTGAGCGCGCCATATTGCTGTCCAAAACCGACGAAATGGGCATTGACGTACTGCCCGATGTATTTAACGGCGACAATTCGGATCGCGAGGCAATATTTCCCGGTTTGAAATCGGATGCCACGCAATGGTTGAACAAGACCCTGCCGGAAGTGCAAAAAGAAATCATGGGACAGGTCGAACGATTATATCTTGAAATGGCCTTGAAAAAAACGCGCGGCAGGGTCGACCGGACCGCCCGGATAGCCGGCATCCATCCCAGGGGATTATACAACAAATTGAAGCAACTCGGCCTGCGCAAGCAGGATTTCAAAAAGTGAATTGCCCCTCCATGCATTTTGGCCAAAGCTTGGAACCATAGCGCGCCAAAGCAGGCGGGATCATTCACCTGCTCAACTTAGGTATTGTCGGGGCCAAGAATATGATCGGGCGGTTATGCAATTTTCCCGGGTAATCCAGTCCGGCGGTTATCGGAAAGTGGCTTGACACAAATGCGGCGCGGTGCTGTTCAAACTGAGTAAAGATCCGGGTCCAGAGGGCCCGGCTTTGATTATCCCCGGAGGGGATTTAGTTTACCGACATTTGACGATTTACGGGGTACTGGAGTATTGGAGTGATGGAGTAATGGAGTAATGGAAGAACCCCCTTTTTCCATCGCTCTCAGAAAACAGACGCCTGAAGAAAACCTGAAAGTTTAAGGCTCTTTTTTTTTAACCAACACTCCAATACTCCAGTACTCCATTACTCCGGTTGATTTATACGGGCAGAGCCATTGATCTCTGACCTGGCCCTGAGGACCCGGTTTTCAATGTTGGAATAAAAAAGAGGCGGCTCTGAAGGATTTTAATACCGCGGCTAAATTAGGTCATGCAAAAGCGAAGGCCAGACTCCATCAAATAACCCCTTAACCGGATGCCGGGCAATTCTGCTCAGCTGGTATGTACAGCGTCTCGAACATGTCAGCCCTGACGCAGTAGGCATCCGTGCCATCCTGATTATTGTAAACTTTGAAATCAATTTGCTTAAGTTTTTGCCGTTACCAGCCGATAAAATTTATAAATCTTTATCGCTGCCATACCAATATGAAATTTAATATTTTGCGCCATAAACCGGCTTCCGGAGGAACAATGAAAAAACAGATTATATCGTTTATCGACGAGCTGAAATCAAACAAAAAATTAGCCTCGTTTGATGAAGCTTCCACTAAACAGGCTGTTGTTTTGCGGCTGTTGTCATTTTTAGGCTGGGACATTTTTAACGTTGAGGAAGTCTATCCGGATTATGCCGTCGGCACTGCAAACGTGTCCTATGCCCTTCGAACCAGAAATACGAACAGGATTTTTATCGAAGTCAAACGAGTTCATAAAAGTTTGGACAATCATCAAAAGTCTCTGGTAAATCTAGGCACGCGCGACGGCGTCAATATGGTCGTTCTCACCAACGGGATTACCTGGTGGTTTTATTTAATGGCGGCCTCGGGCAGCTGGCAGCAGAAGTGGTTTTATACGATTGATATCGTCAAACAAAAGCCTGACGCATTTGTCACTCAGCTTATTAATTTGCTGGATAAAGATAAGGTTACCAAAGGACAATCCTTAAAAGCCGCCAAATCGTTATTTCAAGAAAAAAAGCAAAAGCTGGCAGCTGATTTTCTGCCGGAAGCCTGGAATCAGGTTCTTTCACAACCCAACAAAATATTTGTTGAACTGCTGAGTGAAACCACCGAAAAGTTGTGCCGCTATAAAGTTGACACCAAAACTGTCGAAAAATTTCTGCTCAAACGGCTGGACAACTGGTTGATAAAAACCACAACCCGTTCCGGTGCGGCTCCCCCTTCCATCAATATGGATGCAACCCAGATATTGGATTTAGATAATTTGCTGGCACCATCGGAGCAGCAGAAAAAACCGTTTGCAGCATCACGCAATGATTTTTCCAGCAGGAATAAACAACTATCCGCCACCGATATCGAAACAATTAAACTAGCTGAAAGCTATGCGGATAAATCCATCCAAGCTTTCAGCTTTAATGGCAACACATATCAAGTTCAAAACTGGGTAGATATGCTCACGACCCTATGTGACTATTTTGCCTCGACGAATAACAAAGATTTCGAAAAAGTGCTGTGGATATCCAATGATCAAAAGACGCGCTTTTCGCGCTACGGGGATCAATTGCGGATACCAGTGAAAGTTAAACGAACGGATATATATGTCGAAACTAAATTGAATCCCGATGAAGTTGTCAGAACGAGCGCCAAGCTATTGGCAGAATTCGGCTACACCCAGGATGACTTGGAAATCGATGCCTATTAAAGGACAGAGGATAAAAGAACGAGCCCACAATTTTAGGGCTTGACAAATTCACCTGTATCGCTGATTTTGATAACATGCAATATGCCCTAGTAAGAGATGTTATCGCATGACCATCAGCTATCTATTTTACGATATAGAATCCACCGGATTAAGTAAGGCCTTTGATCAGGTATTGCAGTTTGCCGCCATCCGCACGGACCACAGACTCAAAGAAATCGATCGCCATGACATCACAGTCAAGCTGCGGCCGGACGTCATCCCATCACCCCTGGCAATTTTAACCAACCGCATTCCCATGGCCGATCTTGTCAAAGGCCGTTGCGAGTACGAGGCCACCCGGCAGATCCACCGGTTGTTAAATCAACCGGATACCATCAGCCTCGGATACAACACATTGGGATTTGATGATGAATTTCTGCGATTCTCATTTCACAGAAATCTTTTGCCCCCCTATACGCACCAATACCGCAACGGCTGCCGCCGTATGGATTTATATCCGATTGCCATCATTTATTGGCTTTACAAAAGACAGATCTTAACCTGGCCCGAAATTAGCGGCAAGCCATCCTTAAAGCTGGAGCATCTGGGGTCAGTCAATGGCATGATAACCGGAAAATCCCACGAAGCCCTGGTCGATGTAGAAACGACCATTGAACTGGCCAGGCGTTTTTTCGAAGAAAAGCAGATGTGGCAGTATTTGGAAGGCTACTTTGATAAGGAAACCGACGCCCATCGCATGAATGAGCTGCCGATTGTCTTTCAGAGCGGTGTCGGCGAGCACCGCAAGGGATTGATGGTCAGCGGAGAATACGGGCCGCGTCTGAATTATCAAATCCCGGTCATTTCAATCGGAGAATCCATTCCGTATTCGAATCAAACCTTATGGCTGCGCCTGGATCAGCCCCAGCTTCGCGAAACCACCCCGCAGTCCATTGCGCAAACGACCTGGGTTATTCGCAAAAGGCTGGGGGAGCCGGGGATTTTGTTGCCGCCCCATGATCGCTACTGGATCCGAATCGGCGATGAGCGCATGGGGGTATTCGAAGAAAATCTTGCCTGGCTGCAGGACAATCAGGAAATTTTTGAGCAAATCGTAGATTATTACCGCACATATCGCTACCCGTTTATTCCCAATTTGGATGCCGATGCCTCACTATATCAAATCGGGTTCTATTCCCGGGCCGATGAAAAATTATGCCGAACATTCCAGAAAGCTTCCCTGGAAAAAAAGTTGGATCTGATTGATCAATTTTCAAGCCCGGATGCCCGCACCCTGGCCGAGCGAATTCTATACCGGAATTACCCGGAACGGTTTCAGGCTGAACCGGGGTCGGAATTCAACCAGTACATGAAGCGCATCAATCCCCCCAGACAAAAGGATGCGCTGGTAGATTATCGGGATCAACGGCGCACAACTCCGAAAGATGCTCTGGTTGAAATCCAGCGCCTCAAACATTCCGGTGAGTTTGATCGCAATCAACTGCAGCTGCTTGCAGATCTCGAGGATTATATCCGGACTCAATTCAAAATGGACACGGATCAACACGGACAGGCACTGATAAATTTTGGGGACAAGTAAAAATCGATCAAAGAATGTCGAATGTCGAAATAAGGAATTCCATCGATAGTAGTTAAAAAATTGAAAGAGCGAGGCGATACCTTCCTTCGAAATTCTGCGGTTCCCTGTTTAAACCAAACCCAACTATCGAAGCGGTAATTGTGGTCGTAATCAAGACATAAATTGACGGGGTCTCATACGAACGTCGTCTCTGATTATTTATCATTTTCGGAGCTTCGACCAGCGGGGAGTTGCCTGGGCTTTTCAGGCTTCATATTGATGGTACGCATATTTTCCGCATCTGTTTGGGCCAGCTGCAGCTTGCTTTTCTCCTGCCGGACACGCAGCAGATAGCCGCCCAATGCACTACCGGCTGCGGTCAGCATCAGCACGCCCAATGACATAAATTGGGTCAAGATCAGCACCCCGCCCACTGCTGCCACACCGGCACCGGCCAGCCCGATCTTAATATTCGCACGCCTTGCTGAGCGACGCATCTCCTGCAGCGTTTGGCGTTGAGTCTTTTTTGCCAGTTTGGTCTTGGCTCGCTCTGCATTGACACGGATGGTTTCACGCTCTTTGGCGTGATGTTCTTTCAACCGGCTGATTTCATTTTTACGCTGATGTGCTGCTATCGAACCAAACCAGAATGCGGTCAAACACCCTGCAATCAATACCGGAATTGCCAGCCGCAGCCAGCCCCAGTTTGCCGGACCTTGCGGCGCAATCAGCACCAGCACAATGGTGATGACCTGTAAAATCAGTATGCCGGGCATAAATTTAAGCATATTGGTTTATCCTGATATTTTGAAAGGGTTATAATTTTTCAATTTAATCCGGCAGCATAATCTCGCGCGCCTTGGGTCCGCAATTAAACAGCAGATCAAACGCTGAAAGGTCGGGGATAAATTTGGCCCACAGCTGCGGATAGACAGGGGAAGGAAGGTCAACGGTAATCAGTTCGATACCCGCTTTTTCAAAAAGGTCGGCATTCAGGTGCCTGGCAGCTGCACCCGGCGCCAGATACGCTGATGCATTAAAATAGCGGCATATTTCAATCAGCAATGGGTCTCCCGTGAGCTCGATATTCAGCTCGGAGAGTCGTCGGATTTCAGTATCCACGGCCAGATTCAGCATGATGTGCCGAATAATCGCCAGGTTCAAATCGATCAGCCGGTCAGAACCGGCAGCAAATATACTGTTTAAAAATTGCAGATGGTCGGCCAAATAGGGTGCATGGGCATATGCCTGTTTCAGGCCCGTCAAATATTTATGGGCCCATCGACCTTCACGACAAATGCGGACATCATTGATATGCTGCAGACCTCGACCTTTCTTCCAGACGGGAATGGTCATCCACCAGGTACCCTGGTCGTTTTTAAAGCGGTTGCGGGTAATCCAGGTGGTGCCCCGGGGAAATTGAACATTATCAAGATTGACGAAGATATCGGATAAGTGCACCTGATAAAAAAATCCGGGAAACGGGGCAAAGTAGGGCCGGCTGGTTGTAATAATCATTGGTTCAAATTTTATAGTTTTCTTTAAATTGATCCGCTCGGCGGACCTTAAATATTCAATATTCAATCGAAAATCTTCAATCATTTAAGGTTACATTCATCAAGCACCTTTCGCACCGTTAACGCCATATCGCTCATGATGATCGGTTTAAGGACAAATTCCTTAATGCCGATCTCATGGGCCTTATCTTTGGAAATCCGCTCACTGTATCCGGTGCATAGGATCACCGGAATATCGGCCCGGATTTCCATCATTTTGGCGGCCAACTCATCACCGGTCATGTTCGGCATGGTCATGTCGGTAATGACCAGGTCGAATTTATCGGGCTGGGCCATAAACAGCTCTAGGGCTTCGATGCTGCTGGTTCGGGTGGTAACATTATAGCCCAGACGTTTCAGGATCTGCCGACCTAATTCCGCGAGCGCTTTTTCATCATCGACAAAAAGAACCTGTTCAGTACCGGTGGGCATGATCACTTTCGGCCTGATATCAGTGTCCGCTTCATGTTCGATGACGGGCAGATACACATCAAAGCTGGACCCCTCGCCGATAGCGCTGTCCACCGTGATGGTGCCGCCATGGCTTTTGACAATACCCTGTACCACCGCAAGTCCCATGCCGGTCCCCTCTCCCCGTTCTTTGGTAGTAAAAAAGGGATCGAAAATGCGGTCGACGATTTTCTGCTCCATTCCGTGACCGGAATCGCTGATCCGCAGCTTGATATAGGCGCCGGCCGATAAATAAGGATGCTGTTCAATGAAGCTGCTGTCAAGGATGGAATCGGAGAGTTCAATTTTCAACAGACCACCCATTTCCCGCATTGCATGGGCGGCATTGGTGCATAGATTCATCAGCACTTGGTGAATTTGGGTTGGATCGGCCAGAACCGCCGAATTACTTCGCAGCTTGGGCTCAATTCTAATGGTTGTCGGCAATGAGGCCCTCAATAATTTAAGGGTTTCGATGACGATCTGGTTGATCTTTACCGGCTTTAACTCCTTTTCCGTCTGCCGGCTGAACATTAGGATCTGATTCACCAGATCCCGGGCGCGATTGCCGGCCCTTAGCACTTCCTGCAAATTTCGGTGTTGCGAAGTGTTTTCAGCGATGTCCCCCAATACTATTTCGGTATAGCCGATCACGGCTGACAGAATATTATTAAAATCATGGGCAATGCCGCCGGCCAGGGTCCCGATGGCTTCCATTTTCTGGGCCTGCTGCAGTTGGGCCTGGATGCGCAAACTTTCTTTTTCAAGATCTTTGATGCGTGTAATATCGGTCGCAATTTGCAGGCGGACCAATCGGCCGTCCACCCACTTAATGGCCCGGTCATAGTTAATGTACCACCTGCCGGTGATGGAATTTTTGCCTTCCCAGACACACGGTCCGGCCGGCTTTCCGTTGGAATCCACCAACTGGCTGTTGGTACAATTGCTGCAAACACCGACTTCGTTCCGGAGCACTTCATAGCAGGTTTTGCCGACCAAATTCTCGCCAAAACTTTCGCGCATATGTTTATTGATTAAAAGGACTTCATAGCTATTCATATCCGCCACATAAATATCGGCATCGATGCTGTCCAATACCGTCAGAAACCGAACATGGGAATCGATCAGCGCTTTTCTGGATCGATTGCGTTCGCTGATATTGGTGGAAATAATTGCTACCCCCCGGGCCGCCGACTCCGAGCGCAGCGGCGAAACGCTGATGTTCACCGGAAATAAAGACCCGTTTTTTCTAACCGCGGTGGCCTCGAAATTTTTGGCAGTCTCATCATCGATGCAGTGCGTAATTTGAGATCTTTGCAGGGCGGTAAATTCAAATATATCGTCGATATTCAGCCCCACCAGCTCTTTTTTCTGATAGCCGCAAAAACGCAGACTGGCGGAATTGGCATACACAATCTGCCCGTGAATGTCGGCGGCAATCGCAAGCTCCTCGACATTTTCAATCATCGAGGATATCAGGGAAAACTGCTGGGATAACTCGTGGTGCTGAATGGCTTGATTCAGTCTGATTTCCGAGTCAAATAAGTCAATATTTTTTTGGGTAACGATAGTAAAGCCGGTGTCGATATTGCCGGGAATATTGATAGCTCCCGGAGTATAGCCGGTGGCCTCGCATCCGTGGTTATAATCGTAAAGCAGTTGAAAGGCCAGAGAGGCAGAGACTTCGCTTTTCTGGTAAAAGGCCGCATCGATCGCCCCCGATCTAACGAGATGAAACTGAGGGGCATCGGCATCGACACAAATTAACTTTACGGATCCGATCAGATTCATCTTCTCGAGAACTCTTAGCCGCAACCGGGCCGCAGTTTCCATCGAAGCCCACAATACCGTTAAAATCACCTTGGTCCCGAAGATAGGCGGCGATACCCGAATCGGTCCAATCAAATCCTGCAGCCGACTTACCATCCGGTGCCGCCACTAGGATGTCGGAATAGCGGACGATTTGCTGCCGAAACCCCTGGATGCCGGCCTTGACATTGTCCGGATCACCCCCCCCGAGCACCAATACCTTCCCCTGTTTGTTGATCAAAGCTGCCAGGCTATCGGCCATACTGGATCCCATGCGGTACCAATCGGCTCCGACATATGCATGCCGCTTGCTGCGGGGGATATCTCTGTCGACGCAAACGACGGGAATCCCGTTTTTTACGGCCGCATCAACTGCGGGAATCACATCATCATCTCCCCCGCCGACAATCATCAGGCCGGCGCTCTTGCGCTGCACCGCATCGCGGACCGCCTTGACATAGGAAGTCGAATCGGTACTATCAGGTTCTGCAATCGATATTTTAACTTTATAATGTTCCGCCAGGCGCAGGAGTATGGGATGGGAGCGACCGCTATCCAATGAATCGTGGGCCACCTCGGAAATCCAGACATATTCTTCCATCTGTTAAACCTTTATGGCGCGAGTAATGCACCTTACCCCGAGTGTTTGGCCCTGGAAATCGCACGACACCAGTTGCAGGAGGCAAGGGCCGGAGACCGGACCAGAAGTACTAAGAATTGATGCAGCAACTGATTAAAAGCACTATATCATATCACAGGGCTGGAGACAAGGTGGAGTTGCAGAGGCACCAGGGTAATGTCAAAGTAATTGCGAACTGAGCGACAGAAGTCGGTTCTAAAGGGCCATGTTAAATCACAAATCTCAAGTACCAAATTACAAAAAAATTTCAAATCCCAATAAAAAATGACC
The DNA here is from genome assembly GCA_963710795.1 of uncultured delta proteobacterium. GTDB lineage: Bacteria > Desulfobacterota > Desulfobacteria > Desulfobacterales > JAFDCJ01 > JAFDCJ01. Next base: position 112,158 of record CAVQBT010000009.1, on the reverse strand, counting down.
CAAATACTCATGTTGATAAAACCAATATACCAGGCAAATTCAGGTCTCCGAGCTTGCAGGAGACTGCGGCTTGGAATATGTGCAAATTCATCCGTCATGATACAGATAGCCCTGCAAAGCAGCTCAACGTAAATCTGAATGCGAAGCATTAAATAATTAATCCGAAAGACCTTAAGATCTAACAAACTTCTTCAATTTTCAATGAATCTTAAACGGCACTGTAATTACTATTCATCGGGGGAGGATTAATTACCTCAACGCTATCTCCCGGTAGGGCAAGCCCAGCGACTCGGCCAGCTGCATCAAATGCTTCTCCAGGGTCAACTCTTGGCCGCTGGCAGTGATTACTTTGGTCAATTTGTCTCCCACCACAAAAACCTGGATTTTCTGAGGATCTAGATATTCCCGGGCCAGCCGTTGCAGATCGTCCCGGCCGGCATTGAAGAACGCATCCTGGATTTTGCCTAGCGTATCGAGGGGCTCGTGGCGCAGGTAATAGCGGCCGTAAACTTCTACCAGGTCAGCGGGGCTGTCCACATTAAATACAAAACTGTTTAGGGCATCGAGTCGTTTCTGCTCAAGTTCCTTGGGTGGAATATTCTGCTGCAGCGATTTCATGATATTGATCGTCTCTGCAATTGCCGGCACGGTTTTATCCCCTTTGCAACCAATGTAGCCGACGAGCATACCCGCCGACCACTTGTATGTTTCGAAAAATCCGGCAGAATACACCAATCCGAGATTGTCCCGCAACCGGGTATACATCAATGAGTCGTTGCCGCCGAAGATGCTCATCAGAAGGTTTATTTTCCAGTAATCCGGGTGCGTGCGTTTGACACTGGGCAGGCTCAAGGCGATCTGGGATTGCACCTGCCCGGGTTTGTGAATTAAAACCAAAACCGGCGGTGTTTCCACGGGATCAGCCAATTTGCGTACCGGCGCCGGGGTTTGAGGCAAGACTTTGAAAAAGCGCTCTAAGCCGGAAATGACATCTTTTTTGTCAATATCACCGGCAACGGTTGCAACGATATTGGATGGAACGAAATATTCTCTCAAAAATTGTTTTAGATCCGTGCTGGATATGGCAGGAATCGTTTGGATTCCCGCCAGCGGGTCGCGGCCATAGGGATGCCCCTTAAAATGCCAGATCTCCCTTTCGCGCCCGGCAACGGCCTGGGCATTGCCGCCCTGACGCTTAAGACCGGTCAAGGCCTGGGTTTTGACAATTTCCAGCACCCCGGGATCAAATCCCGGCCGTGTTAAAATTTCCTGCAGCAGGCTTAACCCGGCTTGCCAGTCTTCTTTGAGCACGGACAGCTGAATGGCGGTATCCTCCTCACCGACGCTGACACTGATGTGAATGGCATTTTCGTCGAGTACCCGGGCCAATTCAGCCGGTGAGTAGTTTTCGGTCCCGCCTCGAATAATGCTGCCATTGAGCAGATCGGTTAAACCGATCTTCGAATCAGCGACATCTACCGAACCGGCTTTGACGAGCAAGGTCAAATCCACCAGCGGCAGTTCTCGGTCCGGCAAATAAAAAATCCTGCTCTGGTCGATATCCAGGCTATCTGCCGCCGGGTATTCTATTTTTTCGGGATGGCGCTCAAAGGACAATGGATGCTTCCAGCCGGCCGGGGTCGGATACGCGGAGATGTTGTTGAAATTATGCGGCTGGTCGATTTGAGCGGCGCTGCTGCCGGTGATTGAACGCACCTCCGAGTAGCTCTCTGGCGGACGGTCCGGTCGGCCGCCTGGTATGACATATACGCTGGTCTTGTTATCCGTCTGAATGTACTTGTTGGCGACCCGGCGGATATCTTCGGGAGTGACCGTGTCCAGTTTTTCCAGATAATTCATCAGATAGCGCCAGCCCTTCTGAACTTCCAAAGTGGCCAGGGTCCCGGCCAGACTTTCATTGCTGCGCATCCTATCGATAAAGTCTCGCTGGCTGAGCTTTTTTATGCGCTGCAGTTCGCTTTCAGTAACCAGATCGGTTTTCATTTTCTCCACTTCTGCCAGAAGCTGCCGCTCCAGGTCCTGGCAGGCTTTTAGGTAGTCAAGACGCTTTTCCTCATCGCTCACCCCGTCCTTTTTGGCCGCTTCAGGTTCATTGGGTGATCCGCCCGCAATGATCATTCCGGCGTAGCGATTATCCGGATTATAAACCCAGGCGCCTTGCGCCAGTCCTTTATTGATAATGTTTTGGGTCATGCGGGCGCTGCGGCCGTGGCTGAGAATCATGGTCATGGCATCCAGGGCATAAAAATCTTTAGTTCCCATTAAAGCACTATGAAAGCCAATTCGAACCAGGGGCGTTCGGGCGCCTTTCAAATAGCGAATACTCTGGCGCGGCCCCTGCTGCACGGGTTCCAGGGTTACCTTTTCCGGAGCCCGCTCACCGGCCGGGTAGCGTTGAAAATAAGTTTCTGCCAGCTGCCGGGCATTTTCCACGGTTATATCGCCCACCAGAACACATACGGCGTTTGAAGGATTATAGTAGGTTTTATGAAATTCAATGGCATCCTGCGTGCTGTATTTTTCCATATCGGATTTCCAGCCGATGGTCGGATTGTGATAGGGGTGCGCCGTGTAGGCCGCCGTATTGAGATCCAACCAGGCAGCACCATTGGGGTCATTGATATAACGAAACGCCCATTCCCGCTGGACAACCTCTTTTTCGACATAAAACTCGCGCCAGGCCGGCTCGAATATCTGCTCACTGGCAATCGAAAACCACTGCTCCAGCATGTCGGAAGGTACCGAGGCCACATACTGAGTTTGATCCTTGGTGGTGAATGCGTTGACTCCGACGGCACCGTTTTTTCCCAGCTGGGAGGAAAAAACCTGGGGCACATAAATTTTTTGAACTTCCAGCCGCAGGTCGTTCATTTCGGCGCGTTTTTTTTCGATTAAAGCCTGGTTGGGATTTCGTTTTTTCTGCTCGTCCAATACCACCTGGTAGGCGGCTTCGATACGTGCCTGCAGCTGCTCATCCTTTTTGTAATCAAGGGAGCCAAAATTTTTAGTGCCTTTGAACATCATATGCTCCAGCAGGTGAGCAATGCCGGTTTTGCCGGCCTCTTCAAGGGCCGAGCCGGCTCGAATCGCCAGCCGGACGGCGACCTGCGGGGTGGCCGGACGTTCAACCACTAAAAACAGCATACCATTTTCAAGTTGAAATTCCTTGACATCGAGGTTGAGGCCATAAGGCGAATCTTGTGCCAGAGCGCTGCCACTGCCGCCGGCCACCAGCAGAAAAATTGTCAGAAAAATCAATAGATACGATCGCATGAATAAGTCTCCCAATAGAGGTTCAAAGGTTCAAAGTTCAGGGTTCAACCTATAATGAAGTTAAAGCTATTACCGAATATGCTGCTTTTCAAGATCACCCGGCAGTATTTTTGGCCGGGAGGCTTTATTACCTGATTTTACCGCCTAATTCTAAAAATGATGGCTCAACAGGGCCAATGCAAATTGAACTGTTCGTCTAAGAATCGAAAAATAGGTTACAATTTCAGTTGTTTAATTCTCCAATAAAATCCCGTTAACCGGAGCAAATGCGATGGGCGGATTTGCTCCGGTCCGGGTGGGGAACCGGCTAGGCCAGATGTATCACCATCAAGCCGGCATTCATGCGTTGGACGAGCAGACTGATGCCGTCACCGTCCTTGTATTGGTTGATCAAGTTTTTGAAATCCTTCACCGAGTCGACATTTTTGCGATTGACCTCGATGATCAGGTCCCCTTGCTTGACCCCGGCTGCATCGGCTTTGCTATCGGGTGCAACGCCGACAACGATGACCCCCGCCGTCTCCTTGATATTATACTGACGGGCAATTTCAGGGGTGACTTCGGTTACCTCAAAGCCGTATTCGCTATCTTTTTGCTGGTGTTGGTTCTGCGAAGCTGCGGCCATCGTCAAGGGCCGCCTGCCGATTTTAACCGCCAGCGTCTTTTGGGTGCCATCACGCAGAATCGTCACCTTGGCAGTATCCCCGACAGCCAAGCCGGCGGCCAGGTTCGTCAGATCACGGCTGGTGGCAATCATTTTGCCGTTGACCTTCAGGATGATATCCTTGGGTTTAACCCCGCCCCTGTCGGCGGGATCACCGGGTACGACATCGACAACCATCACACCGCGTGTGCCGTCGACACCATAATACTCTGCCAGGTCGCCTTTAAGATCCTGAATGGTGACACCGAGCCAGCCGCGGGTTACTTCGCCGTCGGATTTCAGCTGCGCGACGATGTTTTTGACCTGGTCGACCGGTATGGCAAAACCAATGCCCTGACCGCCGGCAATGATCATGGTGTTGATCCCGACGACTTGGCCCTGCATGTTGATCAGGGGTCCGCCGCTGTTGCCCGGGTTGATGGAGGCATCGGTCTGAATGAAATCATCATAGGGACCGGACCCGATCACCCGGCCCTTGGCACTGACGATTCCCGCGGTGACGGTATACTCCAAGCCGAAGGGGCTTCCAATGGCTGCCACCCACTCACCGACCCGCAAATCAGTGGAGCTTCCCAGCTCAACGGTCGGCAGGCTTTTTTTAGTATCGATTTTTATCAGCGCGATATCGGTTACGGGGTCCAGCCCGATGACTTTGGCAGCGTGCTGGGTTTCATCTTTCAGGATAACCGTAATTTTGTCGGCGCCTGCCACCACATGATTATTGGTGACGATGTAGCCGGATTTGTCGATGATAAAGCCCGAGCCCTGAGCCGGCTGCTTAAACTCCGGTTGGCGCTGTTCACCGAAATTACGGCCGAAAAAATCTTTGAACTGTTGATTGCCGCCGAAGGGGTTTTGGCCGGAAGGGCCAAGGGCCCGCCCGCCGGCCTTGACGGTTTTTTCCACCATGATGTGAACCACGGCCGGGCTGACCGTATCGGCCAGATCGCTGAAATTTTGCGGAACCATGCGGACCGGAGCATTTTTGGCTGCTTTGGCCATCGGCAGTCCGGTGCCGAGCATCAGCCCAACCATCACCAGAACCACAAAGTACTTTGAAAATTTAGATGTCTGTCTCATTTAAATTGCCTCCTTGAAATTTTTTTTTGCCGGAATCGGCCTTACTTCAACGGCAATATAAACTGTAAAGTTAACGCAAATATGGCGCCAAGATGACCAAAATATTAATTACTAATTAGCCCGCCCCTAAATCTAGTGCATTCAGGATCAAAACTCGATTTTTGAGAATTTTCGAACCTAGGCCGATTAGGCGAGGGGCCGGCGGATTAATTAGTTGATTATAGATTCTGGATACCGGAGGGGTATGACAGAATTTCGCGACCCTACGGTCATACCCGCGAAGGCGGGTATCCAGCCGTTAAAATGACTTTTTGCGATTTCACCGATGAAGATGAATCTTGATTTTTCAGGATCAAAATTATAATAGTAGGATCAATATTATATTAGTGCTATAAAAGATTAATGGTATGAAATTTATTCTCAAAGAGAACAGCAATGTTTAGTGCAGTGGTATTGGCAGGCTATAACAACAAGCGTGAGGTCAAGCGCTACAGCCGAATTGTAGCCGATCATTACGGTGAAAAATTCATCGAGGCCGGCTACAAGCCGCTGCGGGAGTTTAAAACCGTGCAAAACGGCAGGGAAATCAGCAAACCCCTGATTCAATATACCCTTGAAAGGCTTTACGAAAACGACCTCATCGATGAGATTGTGATTGTGGGGCATCAAATGCTGCTTGGACAAAGACTGCGCAAATTTATTGAAAAATTCAAAAAGCCCTGCCGCATTGTGAATCAGAATTCGAAAATACCGGGAGAGGTTATCCGTCAATTTAACATAAAACCCAGAAAAGTTAAATTCAACTCCATCGCCGGAAACTTCGTCAAAGGGTATGCGGCCAGCAAAGCTTGCCAGGAAAAGAGACACGCTTTATTTGTCGCTTCGGATTCGCCGCTGACAAGCAATGAATTCGTCAATCGTTTCCTTGAAGAGGTTCAACAAAATCAAGAAGAAAACGATATAATAGTGCCCGCGATACTGATTGATGAAAGAAAAGATAAACTCGGCAGACTGCCCCTGCGGCTTTATAACGATTCAGCGTATCAGCTGCCCGGCCCCAAGGACGAATACGGCCGTCAGGGGTTCAGGCTTTCCTCGTTGGTATCCGCCAATCTGCACCGTTTTGATTTGAATACGGCCAACACGGCCTACCGGCTCCGCAAGTGTCTGAATCCCAAGGTTCAGATAAAACTGTTTAAAATCACGCGCGGGTTGGGATATCCCAATGTGTATTCCAAGTATTTCCTGAGAAAGGATTTAAGTGTCGTCGAAGTGGAAAACATCGTTTCCGCCCATTTTGGCGGCAGGCTCAAACTGATTCCGATGCAAGGTGAAGAGGCGACCTATGACTATGACGGTACTGATCTGGAATATCGCAAAATCAGCGAAATGCTAAAATCCGAGAATAAACGGCCGATGTAAGGAAGAAAAAAAATGCAAAAAACGATCCGCCTGAAAATTATCGTGGCAATGACAGCCGTAATGCTAACCCTGGCCCTTATCGCGTGTGCCTCAACGCGTGATATCAAAAGGGTGGAAATGGAAAAACTGTTGAAGGCCGCCGGATTTAAGATGGGGGTGGCCGACACACCGCAAAAACTGGCCGAATTGAAGAAGCTTCCCCAACGCAAAATCGTCTCCCACGAGGACGGCGACAAGTTGGTTTATATTTACGCGGATGCCGAAAATTGTAAGTGTGGCTTTGTGGGTGATGAGGAAGCTTACAAAAAGTACCAGAAGCTTGTCCAAGCAAAGCAGATTGCCGACGAAGACCGCCGTGAAGCTGTCAGAAATAAGCAAAGCCAGATGGACTCGGATGACACCAGTTTTGGCCGAGACTGGTAGTATCTTTCAAATGAATAATGAATATTGAAAATTGAATATTTTTTGACAAAAATTTATCCCTGATTTAGCAAAAGTAAATGCCTGCCACCAACCTCACAAGCCCTTCAAATTTGTATCTGTTTTCTCGTAACTAAGTAATTCACAAAAAATCCAAATCGTAAAAATAAAAATTTGAAATGAAATTCTTGCAAGGCTTTCAAAAGTTTTTGATACAGCTTTATTGCAGTCCCCTTATTGCATTGCCTTGATAAATAACGATACTCGCTAGGAATAAAACTTGAAACAATATGCGAAGCATAAAGTAATTAATCCGCCGGGTCTTCACTTAGTCAACCGACTCGCTTCAGAAGTATAAGCGCAAATTTCAAGCCTGAATGGGATATCTTTAGAGGCGGAGTAATTAGTAATTAATATTTTGGTCATCTTGGCGCCATATTTGCGTTAACTTTACAGTTTATATTGCCGTTGAAGTAAGGCCGATTCCGGCAAAAAAAAATTTCAAGGAGGCAATTTAAATGAGACAGACATCTAAATTTTCAAAGTACTTTGTGGTTCTGGTGATGGTTGGACTGATGCTCGGCACCGGACTGCCGATGGCCAAAGCAGCCAAAAATGCTCCGGTCCGCATGGTTCCGCAAAATTTCAGCGATCTGGCCGATACGGTCAGCCCGGCCGTGGTTCACATCATGGTGGAAAAAACCGTCAAGGCCGGCGGGCGGGCCCTTGGCCCTTCCGGCCAAAACCCCTTCGGCGGCAATCAACAGTTCAAAGATTTTTTCGGCCGTAATTTCGGTGAACAGCGCCAACCGGAGTTTAAGCAGCCGGCTCAGGGCTCGGGCTTTATCATCGACAAATCCGGCTACATCGTCACCAATAATCATGTGGTGGCAGGCGCCGACAAAATTACGGTTATCCTGAAAGATGAAACCCAGCACGCTGCCAAAGTCATCGGGCTGGACCCCGTAACCGATATCGCGCTGATAAAAATCGATACTAAAAAAAGCCTGCCGACCGTTGAGCTGGGAAGCTCCACTGATTTGCGGGTCGGTGAGTGGGTGGCAGCCATTGGAAGCCCCTTCGGCTTGGAGTATACCGTCACCGCGGGAATCGTCAGTGCCAAGGGCCGGGTGATCGGGTCCGGTCCCTATGATGATTTCATTCAGACCGATGCCTCCATCAACCCGGGCAACAGCGGCGGACCCCTGATCAACATGCAGGGCCAAGTCGTCGGGATCAACACCATGATCATTGCCGGCGGTCGGGGCATTGGTTTTGCCATACCGGTCGACCAGGTCAAAAACATCGTCGCGCAGCTGAAATCCGACGGCGAAGTAACCCGCGGCTGGCTCGGTGTCACCATTCAGGATCTTAAAGGCGACCTGGCAGAGTATTATGGTGTCGACGGCACGCGCGGTGTGATGGTTGTCGATGTCGTACCCGGTGATCCCGCCGACAGGGGCGGGGTTAAACCCAAGGATATCATCCTGAAGGTCAACGGCAAAATGATTGCCACCAGCCGTGATCTGACGAACCTGGCCGCCGGCTTGGCTGTCGGGGATACTGCCAAGGTGACGATTCTGCGTGATGGCACCCAAAAGACGCTGGCGGTTAAAATCGGCAGGCGGCCCTTGACGATGGCCGCAGCTTCGCAGAACCAACACCAGCAAAAAGATAGCGAATACGGCTTTGAGGTAACCGAAGTCACCCCTGAAATTGCCCGTCAGTATAATATCAAGGAGACGGCGGGGGTCATCGTTGTCGGCGTTGCACCCGATAGCAAAGCCGATGCAGCCGGGGTCAAGCAAGGGGACCTGATCATCGAGGTCAATCGCAAAAATGTCGACTCGGTGAAGGATTTCAAAAACTTGATCAACCAATACAAGGACGGTGACGGCATCAGTCTGCTCGTCCAACGCATGAATGCCGGCTTGATGGTGATACATCTGGCCTAGCCGGTTCCCCACCCGGACCGGAGCAAATCCGCCCATCGCATTTGCTCCGGTTAACGGGATTTTATTAGGGCATCATATTTATTTTATAAAAGCGCGGTTTCGATCGATGACAGTCAGACATCCAAAAGTATTGACATTAACTGCCCGATCCGGTTCCAGGCTTTGGAATTGGATCAATGATGATCTACTCAGCCTGTTCCGGGAGATGCGTTGGAGCTATCTGCCTCCGTTGATGGTGTATTTTGCCGCCGGAGTTTCGGGCTTTACTGGAATAATTGAATCCTTTTTCGTCAAGGAACAACTCGGTCTGACAGCTGCCTTTCTGGCGAGTCTCGGTTTTTGGGCCGGGTTACCCTGGGCCCTGAAAATGCCGCTGGGGCACCTGGTGGATTTGTTCTGGCGCTGGAAATCCATGTTCGTTTACCTGGGAGCGGCATTGATGTCTGCCAGTCTTCTGATTATGGTGGGTCTGACCGGTTACACCGACCGCATGGCAACCATCATTGCAGTTGAAACCTGGTACGTCATATCCGTGATGCTGGCCCCCGTTGGTTTCGTGCTGCAGGATGTTGTGGCCGATGCCATGACCGTCGAGGCAGTACCGTCCCACAACGAAGACGGCAGCCGGATTGAAGAAAAAAAACTGCAAACGATGCATGTGACCATGCAGACCCTGGGCCGGATAGCCATTGTTGCCGGCGGGGCCATGGTGGCCGGTGTCGGCGGGTGGCTGGCAACCGTGCTTTCGTATGCAACGATGTATTGGATATCACTGGTAATACCATTGATTTCCATTCTGGGGGTGTTGCTGGGTTCGTGGATTAAATTGCGCCGCAAAAAAAGGCTGGTGCGGAACAATATTTCACCGGAACAAACCCGGCAAATCCCAACGGCCCGGGTGCAAAAGCTTAAAGTAAACTGGTATATTTTGGCCGGCAGCGCTGCGTTTGTTATTTTCAGCCTGGTTCTTGGGCTTTCCGCTATGCCGCTGAAAGGGGAAGTTATTTTTATCGGCTCTCTGGGTATCATCGTCCTGTTGATGGGACAACTCCTGAGAAGTTTAAGTCCAGCCAAACGCAGGGAAATCATGGGACTGGCCGTAATTATTTTTGTTTTTCGGGCCATGCCCACAGCCGGGGCCGGCGCCGGTTGGTGGCAGATCGATGTGCTGGGCTTTGATGAGGCCTTTTTCGGCACCCTGCGCCAGTTTGCCGCGCTGCTTGCCATTGTCGGCATGTTTGCCCTGCGGGGCTGGATGACACGGCGGCCGATCCCTTATCTGGTGGTATTTCTGTCCATATATGGTGCGATTATGATGATGCCTTTTATCAGCATGTATTATGGCCTGCACGAATGGACCGAAGCCACGTTTGGCTTTGGCGCAAGGACCATCGCAATGGTCGATACCATGGCGGATTCGCCGCTGGGTCAGGTGGCCATGATTCCCATGTTGGCCTGGATCGCCAAAGAAGCACCGAAAAATCAGAAGGCCACCTATTTTGCCGTGATGGCCGCCTTTACCAACCTGGCCCTTTCAGCCAGTCAACTGGGCACCAAATACCTGAACAAAGTATTTATGATCGAACGCAGCCGATATGATGAGTTGGGTGTTCTGATGATCACCGTCGCCTTGATTACCTTGATTTTACCTATTATAACGGTGGTTTTGTTAAATCCGGCCAAAACCGGCAAACCCGGCAACGCCATTAGGAATCTGCGACTTCAGTTCAACAAAGCAAAGATCCACGCCCCCGGGGCCCGGTCTTGATCCATCCCGCAGGGTGATGCCTAAAGGTCTTTACTTTGCCTTGAAAAGGTTTATAATATGTCATCTTTGCAGAGATATCTTAAACAGTGAATGTATGATTCGATATGCGCTTTCTTTTATATAACATACGCTATGCAGCGGGAATTGGGAGGCAATTTCACCTGCCGGTGCCCTACAGCGGCTATTTTAAGCACACCAATGGAAATCTGAAAAATATTATGGATTTCATTAAATCTGTAAATCCGGATATAATTGGATTGATCGAGGTGGACAGCGGATCATTTCGCTGCCAAAAAAACAACCAGGCCGAAGGTATCGCCTGGGAATTGCAGCTCGATCACATTTATCAGTCGAAATATCCGGTTAAGTCCATGGCCCAGAAGCTGCCTTTACTGAAGAAGCAGGGCAATGCCATCCTGACCAACCAGGAAATTATGAGCCAGAAGTTTCACTATTTTCGCCATGGCGTCAAACGCCTGATCATCGAACTCGAGCTGGCTGATTTATCAATTTTTCTGGTGCATCTGTCGATCAAATTCCGCCATCGCCACTACCAACTGCGCGATCTCTACAGTATGGTGAAAGATATTCAAAAACCTTATATTATAGCAGGCGATTTCAATGTGCTGTGGGGAGATCGAGAACTGCAATTGTTCATCGCTGCCACCGGTTTAAAAAATGCCAACATCAATGGACAACCTTCCCACCCCAGCCGGGCGCCCCGCCGGCAGCTGGACTATATTTTCCACAGTCCGCAAATCCGAGTCACCGATTTTGAAATCCCCCAGGTCAAATTCTCCGATCATACGCCCCTGGTCTGCGATTTCGATATTGCGGCCTAGCGGTATGTACTAAAATCAATTTACAAACTTCAGTTTGAACTAAATGTACTTTTTTCTCCAAAGAAGTTTCTTATAAATTCCAAAACTCATGGGTCTCGAACGTTAGCCTTCATATAGTACTGCTAATATCGTTGCCTTGTCATTTTTGGCTGCAATGTGATGGGGCGTGGTGGACAGGTAATAGACGCTGTCGCCCGGTTCCAACTCAAATTTGTCGTCACCGATCTCCAGCACGACGATACCGTCCAGAACAAATATAAACTCTTCACCGTCATGCACGGATATCTCTTTGTCAGGGTCGACTTCAAGCTGAACGATCAAAGCCTCCATGTGACGTCCCTTAACTTCAGGAGCCAGGCTTTTGTAGGTATAGAGCTGTTTATTACCGCTCTTGGAGGTTGAGCGGGAAACGACTCGGCGTTCACTTTTTCTGGTTACCGAATATAGCTTGTCGCCGACACCGGAGACCAATCGTCCAAAGGCGCTGTCCAGGGCCTTGGACAACTTGATCACAGTACCAAGCTGGGGCTGGGCTTCATTTTTTTCAAGGCTGGATAAAAACTCGACGGTGAAACCGGTCAATCTGGATAACTCTTCCAGGGCCACCCCTTTTTCTTCTCTTATGTTTCGTATGCGTTGGCCAATGTCTTCCATACCCTTCGGGGACTTTGCCGGGATATCACCGGTCAGGTTCTCGAAAAAATCGATGTCCAAAAAGGGCTTTCGGCTTTTCTCTTCCATTTTATCTCCTCTAAATAATTTTTATGTATTGATGGTGTCGACCATTAAAAATTTCAGACTGGTTGTTAAACCTTTCTCTTTAAAAATTATATAATTAATCCGCCCGGATCAACATCCAAATATATTTATCAGATTTAAAAGAACGAATATGTCTAATCCACACACGGCATGAGAATTATCCAGGGCGAAGTAATTATTTACAGGCATTTTGCACCAATGTGCCTCGCAATAACAACCCGCTGAACCTCGGAAGTGCCCTCCCCGATGTCCAGCAGCTTCTGGTCGCGGTAAAATCGTTCCACGTCATACTCTTTCATCAAACCATATCCGCCGTGGAGCTGAACTGCGTGGTTGGCGCAGCGGTACATGAGTTCCGAGCAATACAGCTTGCCCATGGCGGCTTGCTTGGAGAAAGGCAGATCATTGTCCCTGAGCCAGCAAGCTTTATAGAGCAGAAGGCGGGCACACTCGATTTCCATTGCCATATCGGCCAGTTTAAAAGCATTGGCTTGAAAGGTTGCGATAGGCCGGCCAAACTGCTCGCGCTCGTTGGTGTACTTTATGGCCATGTCAAAGCATCCCTGGGCGCCGCCCAACCCCATGGCCCCGATCGACAGGCGGCCGCCGTCCAGTGTTTGCATCATCTGATGGAACCCGTTGCCCCGGGGTCCGAGCAGATTTTCTTTGGGAACCCGGCAGTCCTCAAAATAGAGCTCGGCGGTGTTTGATGCACGCCACATCATTTTGTCATGCATCGCCCTGGCGGTGAAGCCTGGGGTTCCCGCTTCCACGATAATGCAGGAAAGTTCAGGCCGGCCGTCTTCCCGAACTCCGGTTTTAGCCAGAACCGTCACTCCACCGGTGATATCGGTCGCGGCATTGGTGATAAAAATCTTGCTGCCGTTTATCACCCACTCATCGCCGTCTAAAACAGCGTTGGTCGCGCTGTTGGCGGCATCCGACCCGGCGTTTGGCTCCGTCAGCCCAAAGCCCCACAATGCCTCACCGCGGCAGAGTTTGGGTAGATACTTCTTTTTTTGATCCTCATTGCCAAAATAATAAAGCGGCCCGATTCCCAATGAATTCTCAGCAGCTACGGTGGCGGCATGGGAACCATCGATCCTGGCAATCTCCTCAACCGCAATGATGTAGGACAGGTAATCCATTTCCTGTCCGCCGTAATTGCCGGAGACAAACACGCCAAAAAGACCTAGCTCGGCCATTTTCTGCATAGTTTCATACGAGAACTCCTCATTTTCGTCCAACTCTCTGGCAACGGGTTTGATCTCATTTTCAGCAAAGCTGCGGACTGAATCCCGTAATATCTCATGATCGGTTGAAAGACTATAATCCATGCTTGCTCCTTTTAATTAGGGTTAACGCATTAATATATTGAGTAATATTCTTTATGTGCCATTTTTATCTGGTATTTTATAGAAAGATGTCTTAATAATGTCAATGTTAATTAATCCGCCCCAAAATAGGGCTCACCTGGGACTGAAATATTGCCAGCAAATATGGGAATGGACTATCCGGATTGCAACCCTTCGGATTAATTAGTTAATGCTGCGCATTTTATTATATGCTGGGCAGGCATCTGACATCTGTCTTATGGAAAAAACCATGCCCGAATTGCCTGAAGTTCAAACGATTGTGGACGATCTTAACGCCGCGGATTTAATTGGTACCCCCATCGGCGCTGCCAAAGTATTCTGGCCGCGCACGATTGCTGAGCCTTCGCCGACATTGTTTTGCAGACGGCTGAAGGGCCATAAATTTACCATCATTCGGCGCCGGGGGAAATATCTGGTTTTTGAGACCGACACTGAATATACCATGCTGCTGCATCTCAGAATGTCCGGTCGGCTGCATCTGGTTTCAATCGACACACCCCGGATTAAACATGAACATGTGATCATCACATTTAGGGACAAAAAGCAGCTGAGATTTCACGATACACGTAAATTCGGGCGGATACACCTGACAAATGATCCGGCAAGAATATTGGGCCGCCTGGGACCGGAACCTTTGGGAAATGGCTTCACGCTAAAAGTGCTGACTGGCCGCCTCAAGCGGCACAAGCGCCTTCTGAAACCCCTGCTGCTGGATCAGTCCTTTGTGGCCGGACTCGGCAATATTTACGTGGATGAAGCGCTGTGGGATGCAAAATTGCATCCCAACCGCATTGCCGCCGGACTGTCGATGAATGAAATTAAGGCCCTGCACCGGGCTATACCGCGGGTTCTCAAGCGGGGACTGAAAAATCTCGGCACATCCCTGGGAACCGGTGAAACCAACTTTTACTCGGTCGCCCGTCATCGCGGTCGCAACAAAGATGAATTGAAGGTATTTCGCCGCACCGATCATCCCTGCCCGCGCTGCAAAACCAGCATCGAGCGGATCGTCGTCGGGCAGCGCAGTACCCATATATGTCCGAGATGTCAAAAGATATAGAATTTTAATTGGATCGTATAAAATCCAAATAGCAAATCACAAATTACAAACAAATTTCAATGACCGAAATTCAAAATTCCAAACCCGTGATTGAAAGAACTTCGATGAGGTTTTGGCCATTGGTTATTGCAATTTGAGATTTATTTGTTATTTGGTGCTTGAGATTTGGAATTTCAGCCTCTGTGCCGATTGATCGGAGTGTAAAATTACCGGGTGATTCTTAACCTGGAGGAGGTACCTGCAATGCCCACCGCTGCTTGTGGCATCAACTGCGATGTATGCAAGTTAAACCTGCTGGGAACCTGTTCCAGCTGCGGGCCGGGGAAAAGTCTGCCGGCTGAGAAGAAACTGGCCGCCCAACAGCGGTTGCTGGGCGGCACCTGTTCGATTCTGGCCTGTGCCAATATGAACCGGATTCAATACTGCCTGCGCGATTGCAGCCAGTTCCCCTGCGATAATTTTAGCACCGGCCCTTACCCCTTCAGCCACGGATTTTTAAACATGCAAAAAAGACGTTTACAGGAAAGACCGCCCGCCTATGCCCCCGACGGATCCCGCGTCAAAGTGGCACCGGCATATTGGGATGATTTACAGCAAAAAGACATCACCGCCAGGGGAAATTTGACGCTGTTTACCCCGGTATCATCCGGCCAATTAGTGTTTCAGTTTTTAAACGAGCAGGTCATGGTTGACATCGAAGATCGCTGCCTGAAACGAAAAATCGACGGCAATTGGGCTATCAGCGATGATCCTCTACTGGAACTGGTCACCGTCCTTTATTTATTAAATGTCGCTGATATCTATCCCATCGGTAAGGATATTGTCGGTGTTAAAGACTTGAAAGAAGGCCATTTTTTCCAGGGACCCCACGCACTCAAAACCGATCCCCTGTTAAAACGCTACGGCAACGATTTAAAGGGATTCAGACAAGCGGCCGAGTATTTAAAGGGCGAATCAATGGATATGGCTGACGCCGCCTACAAACTGTCGCCTTATCCCCGCATCAATTTATACTTTCTATTATGGCAGGGTGACCAAGAATTCCCCCCCAGGCGACTGTGCTGCTCGACCGCCCCATCGAAAGGGTTTTGGCAGCAGATGCAATCTGGGCTTTAATTAACCGGGTTACCACGGCCCTGCTGGAAGGACCGAAATAATGAATTCGGAAGGCGGAAGTGGGAATCACTTGAATTCGGAAGTCGGATTGCGGAAGGTGGAAAATGGAAGGCGCATAGCGCAAGGAAGGTAGAAGTTTGAAAATGGGAAGTCGGAATTAATCGATTTTGGAATGCGGATTGCAGATTGAAAAGACAGAGCGAAGCGATACCAGCAAATCTGCAATTCCGGTTTGTCCGGGCCAGGGAATGCGGAATAAAAAAAGCAACAAATGACACCGGGGGTTGCGAATGTAAGCAATTTAGGGGTTTGTTGAATTCCTTAATCCGTGTTTATCTGGGTTAATCTGCGTCCCATTGTTAAAAATTACAGATCCCCGTATAATTTTCGGGGGTAATTTTCAGCAGCTCATCTTTGACGCGGCGGGATATGTTCAGGGTTTCGATAAATTCGGCAATGGCCTTCTGATTGATAGTCGCATGGGTGCGGGTTAGCGCTTTTAGCGCTTCATAGGGTTCGGGGAAGTTCTCGCGACGCAAAACCGTCTGAATGGCTTCGGCCACCACCACCCAGTTTTTCTGAAGATCTGCCTGGATCGCATCGGCATTCAGAATCAGTTTGTTCAGCCCTCGCAACAGGGATTTCAAACCGATCAGGGTGTGAGCTACCGGAACGCCGATATTGCGCGTCACCGTTGAATCTGTCAAGTCTCTTTGCAATCTGGAGATCGGCAGTTTGGCCGAAAGATGCTCCAGGATGGCATTGGCAACGCCCAGGTTGCCTTCCGAATTTTCAAAATCAATGGGGTTGACTTTATGCGGCATGGTCGATGATCCCACCTCGCCTTTTTTGATCTTCTGTTTGAAGTAGTCCATCGATATATAGGCCCAGATATCGCGATCGAGATCGATCAGGACGGTGTTGATCCGTTTCAGGTTGTCGCAAAAGGCGGCCAGATTGTCGTAGTGCTCAATCTGGGTGGTCGTTTTCGAGCGGCTGAGCCCCAGCGTGTTGTTTACCAAATTGTCGGCAAAAGACGGCCAGTCAATATCCGGATAGGCAACCTGGTGGGCGTTGAAGTTGCCGGTGGCGCCCCCGAATTTTGCCGAGAATGGGATCGCCTTTAACTGATTGGCCTGGGTCATTAAACGCTCTACAAACACATATAGTTCCTTGCCCAGCCGGGTCGGTGACGCCGGCTGGCCATGGGTGCGGGCCAGCATCGATACGTCTTGCCACTCGCGGGCTTTGGCCTGAAGCACATCAATGAGTTCATCAAAAACGGGAGCGACGACTTCCTGCCAGGCGTGTTTCAATGAATACGGCGTGGCCGTATTGTTGATGTCCTGGGAAGTCAACCCAAAATGGATAAATTCTTTAAAATCCTGCAATTGCATTTCATCGAATTTCTCCTTCAGCAGATATTCGACCGCCTTGACATCATGATTGGTGATTTTTTCGATGTCTTTTACCCGCCGGGCATCGTCCAGGGTAAATTTTTGATAAACGGTCCGCAGGGGCGCAACCATCTCAATGTTAAAGCTTTTCAGTTGAGGCAAGGGCAACTCGCACAGGGCGATAAAATACTCCACTTCCACCATCATCCGATATTTGATCAAAGCACTTTCTGAAAAATAATCCGCCAGTTTTCGGGTTGCCCGTCGATAGCGGCCGTCAACCGGGGAAATCGCTTCTAAAGATGAAAATTCCATGGTATTTGCGCGTCCTTTAAATTAGAATCTTAGTTGATGCCTGGCGAGTATAGGAAACGCGCTGTATTGTGTCAAGACAGAGAAGCGCAATTTGACAAATCGGTTAAGAAGGGTTTAATTTATATCATTAGGAGAAATTCATGAATTGGCCAATTTTCATCGCAGGCGTATGCGCCGTATTTATCACATTGGGCCATTTTACCGCCGGCAGCAAACGATACCTGACACCCATGCTGCAGGCTTCCATTGACGACTTGCCCAAAAAAATAAACCATTGTGTTTTCCACTACGTATCAGCCTATCTGGTGCTGTCGGCCATCTTTCTGCTACTACTCGGAATCGGCTATCATAATCAGGCGGATAATTCCTGGCTGGTTAAATTTATTTCCATAAATTATGGATTTTTCGCAATGGTCCAGATTGTTATTGCCGCCACCTCCGGCATCCAAAATGCAATTTTTAAGATGTTTCAGTGGATGCTGTTTGTTTTTGTGGCCGTATTTGCCTGGTTGGGGATTAATTGATGAAAAAAATTTTGATCATCGTTTTAATAATTATTTTGGGATCCGTCGGATTTCTGGCTTACGACTGGCATGTCAAAACAGCGCTTCACGAGGATGACCAACTCGTCACCCTGTACTCATGGACGGATGAAAATGGCGCCAGGCACTACACCGATACCCAGCCGCCGGACGGTGCGCGGAATATCGAAGAGCGCAAAGGATATCAATACACCGATCAGCCGCTGGTGGTTAAGATAAAAGATAAGACAATTGAGGGGTATAAATGGGTCAAACAAAAGTTATTTGGAAAAAAAGAACGGAAAAAGAGAAAACAATAACATCAGTTTTTTAAATTTGAAACCCTCAGTTTGGAATGAAATCTAATCTCAAGCCGTTCATTCGGTGCCCGGCTCGACGACTTGACCTCCTTTCCAAGGTCTCCGACCAACCATGCGATCCCCCATTTGAAAAATCTAAAGAATATAGTTGCCAGATTTCTACTATATTTTTATATTGATGTATGAAATGTAAATATTCCATTATTCCAGTATTCCATCATTCCAATTGTGAGCGAAGCGAACTAAATTGTGAAAATTGTCTTGGCAACATTCGGATCACGGGGTGATGTCCAGCCGATGTTGGCCCTTTCCCTGGCCCTGCAGTCAAAAGGCCATGATGTTCTTTTGGCAGGACCACCGGAAAAGGCGGCCTGGGCCAAACAGCTGGGATGCCGATTTCATCCCCTTGGTCGCAACGTAACCGCTTTCATCGATGAGATGGACAACGCTCATACGCTGCGCCCTGCGATAGGCTTTGTATCTTTCTTACGAAACGAGCTCAATACGCAATTCGAGCGCTTCCCGGAAATCATTGCCGACTGCGACCTGCTGATCGGTTCGTCTTTAACCTTCGCCCTGGCGACCCTGGCCGAATCCATGGGGGTCGCCTATCGCTTTATCGCGTTTGCGCCCCAGATGCTGCCGTCCGGCCATCATCCCTTTCCGGCTTTTAAACACCAAGGATTTCCTCAGTGGTATAATCGCATGACCTGGCGAGTTGCCGGGTTGCTTGATCGTTTTAACATCACCCGGCTGATCAACAACCACCGCCGGCGACTTGGCCTGAAGCTGATCCGGGATGCCTGGCACCATATTCTGGGCCGGCCGGTGATCGTCGCCTCAGACAGCGCCATTGCCAAATTGCCACCGGATATTGTCGCGCCGGTCGTTAGGCAGACCGGCTATATGCATTTGAATCAGCCGGATCAAGAGCTGCCGGAACTGGACGCGTTCCTGGATGCCGGTCCGCCGCCGATCTATGCCGGCTTCGGCAGCATGCCCATGCGGGATCAGATCCGCAACACGGCCGTAATTGTGGCAGCGGCAAGATTATCCGGGCAGCGGGCGGTGATCGGCAAATTCTGGGGCGAGCCTTCCGAATTTTCAAATTCGGAAGATATTTTCTTTATTCAAAAATATCCCCATTTAAAACTCTTCCCGAAAATGGCCGCCGTGATCCACCATGGCGGCGCCGGCACCACGGCAACCACTGCAATCAGCGGCGTGCCCCAAATCATTGTGCCCCACCTGCTGGATCAATATTACTGGGGCAATCAGATATATCAATCCCAACTCGGCCCCAGGCCCATCTGGCGCTCCGAATTGACTTCAAAAAAACTGGCGGCGGCGATCCGGCAATGTCTATCCAATGAACAATTTCGGCAGAAAGCCAGGGAGACTGCTGACATCATAAAGCAACAGGATAGTTTGGAGATTACGGTCAGCGAAATTATGAAATCCATCAATTAATTCGCTCAATTAAAATGAAAACTTCTACCGAGCCTGAGAGTTTATGGAGCCATGGAGTGCTGGAGTATTGATTTTTTCATCACTCCATTAATCCAATACTACACCACTCCAAAGTTTCAGAAATCATATAACATGGTTTATAAAACGATATAGTTAATTCGAATATCTTGACCCCGGGAGAAAAATAATGCGCTTGGGAATGCACACCTACAGTCTTTACCACCACGGCGTCGCCGAGGATTGGGCCGGATTTCGATTGCCCTGGCCCAGGCAGATGGACATTTGGCAGTTGATGGATTATATGGTCGAGCTCGGATTGGAGGGACTGCACCTTGACGATAAGGCCTTTGACTCCCTGGATGCCGCCCATTTAAACCGGGTTCGAGACTATGCCCGGGCACGCAATCTATACCTTGAATATAACTTTGCGCTGCCCAGCACAAAATATGATTCCAGTGTGCAGCACGAGATCGGAGAAGGGATCGGCATTGCCGCCGCCATCGGGACCGATGTCGCCAAAATTGGGATGAATTTAAGCCGCCCCCAGCCGGTGGCAGCCAGCAAATTTCATCCCGCCGTTATGCAGCAGCTTGAAACTGTCGTCAATCAATTGAAACAAGCGGCACCGAATGCTGAAAAATCAGGCGTTAAACTGGCTGTCGAAAATCATACCGATGCGTTTTCGGAAGAAGTCATCTGGGTACTGGATCAGGTCAACCATCCGTTTGTCGGGGCCTGCATTGACACGGTCAACGGCCTGCACGTCACCGAAAACCCGATGACAGCGGTCGAGAACCTGGCGCCACGGGCCTTTACTAACCATTTCAGAGACAACAAGATCATCATAAAGCCTTACGGGTTCAATTTAACCGGTGCCCCGGTCGGAGAAGGGGATCTAGACATGCAGCGGGCCTATGAGTTAATTCAGCAAAACCCGGACGTCAATCGGATCAACATTGAGCTGGATTTACAATGTCCCCTGGACAATATGCAGGAAGCCCTTCGTATCGAAAGCGAGGCGCTGCGAAAAAGCGTGCGGTATTGCAGGGAGCAATTAGAAATAAATGACGAATTGGCAAACCAATAGCTGTGCTCTCTATGCTCAGATAGTGTTCAAAAAAGTTGACTCATTTTAAACGTAAATTACGAGATCCGGATTTGGATGTGGTATCACAATCTTTCTGCCATGGGGAAACTAGCTTGGGCTCTGCTTGTCCTCAACCTCCGTCCGGGGGTCCAGTACCACGGCCACTGAAGAGGTATTTTTCATGGCAATGAAGTTGACCTGCTCATCCACGGGAACAATCGAAATTCTTTCCTTATATTTTAAATAAATGGTAATGACGGCAAATACCCCGGCCACCAGAGACCAATATACATAGAGCCCAAAGGGATTCTTCAATATTGTCATTAGGGCAGAGGCCAGGATAGGGCCGAAGATGGCACCAATGCTATAACAGAGCAACAGCGCGGAGCTGACCTCTACCGCGTCTTTGGCTTCGAACACATCATGGGTTCGGGCGACGGATACCGGGTATACCGCAAATAAAAATCCCCCGAAAACACCCATTTCCACAAGCAGCCGCAAGTAGGACGCTGTGGTATTGATGACAATAACGAAACTGTATAGGGCGATGAGACCCGTGACGATGATTAAAATTATTGTCCGGTCATTGCGGTCCGAGACGATGCCGATAATCCACTGGACGGTGAAGCCCCCAAAAACCGTTATCGACATGAACCAGGACAACTGGAAGGTAGAAAAACCAATTTCCGTCCCGAAAACAGGGGCCATGGAAAAAAATGCGCTATTTATCAGGCCGGCAGCGAAGCACCCGAACATGCCGACCGGCGCCTTTTTGAAAAGCGCCTTGAAAGTATATCTTTCCGATCCCGGCAATTCGGGATGGACTGAACGTGTGACGGCAACCGGAATAAGACTTAAGGAAAACAGAAGGGCGGCAATGAAAAATACATTCTGGTTACCGGCATCACCGAAATTGAGAAATTGTTGCGCAATGCCAATCCCCATGTAAGTCAGGGTCATATAGATGGAAAAAACGCGCCCGCGGGTGTGGGGCTGGGAGCATTCGTTGAGCCAGCTTTCTACGATCATAAATAAGCCGAAAACGGTGACTCCGTTAATAAGCCTGAGAATTGCCCAAAAAATACCTGAAATATAAAACCCATGCAAAATAATAATGACGGTGGTCGCAGAGGCGAATACGGCAAAGGAACGGATGTGTCCAACCCGATGAATTAAGCGATGACAAAGAAAATATCCTAACATCAGGCCCAGAAAATAACAGGCCATGGTTATTCCGATTGCCAGGGCAGAAAACCCCGCCTGAGTCATGCGCAGGCTCAGTTGGGTGTTCATCACGCCACCGCCCAATATAAATAGCAAGGCCGAAGTAAATAGAGCCCCGAAAGAGAAAAAGGTAGACACCATTCCGCTGGTCTTTCAGTAAATCTGGGTGAATATTTAACGACAAGATTGAATAAGCCGGATGTAATTAATGAGAATGATGGCAAAAAGCAAGCAAAAAATAGAAACCCGGGTGGAGACGCTTGCTAAAGCTGGAGGAATCTGTATATCAGGCAGAATTTATGATATGATTGAAAATAAGCTGGAGCTGGAATAGGCTTATATGGGAGAACGAACATCTGATCTGTAACATACGAAAACCGATTCAAGTTTATAAGGAGGAAATTATGGAGGTTGAAGAAATCTGGCAGCGTTTTCAAAAACACATGGAATATACGGATGAAGAGATGCAGGCCTTTAGGTCCGATCCCCTTAAGGTAAAAATGGTCACCCAAACCCCTGAATTTGTAAAATGCCGGGTTGTAGCCGAAGTGCTGGAGTCTCATGGATGTCATGCGAAACACAAGGTTGGCGACAAGTTTGTAATGACACCCGCAGGTCAACTGGTTGAAGATGAATGCCCCAGGAATATGTGCATCTCCGCTTTGTCGGAAATAAGCAAAGTTATGCCGGCAATTTATGAAAGATTAATCAATAAATCAGATCCGAACTTCGAGCGCTTTGATATCGTTCAATGCCCTGATGTAGGGTTGGACAAAGGGGGATGGGGGAAGATTCTGATGAAGGTTTATGTCGAAAAAAGCGCATGAGACTATGACTACTGGTTCAATCGTGCAAAATAATATTCCAACACCGCCGCCGCTTAAAGAGCCCGTCAGTGTTCACCGGGCTTTCATCTACAGTGCCAGTGCCCCCGGATGGGGTGATATCTACAGCGGATACCGTCTGCGGGGATATGCGACGTTGTTTATATTCCTGTTTTGCGCGGCTTGGTTTACCTGGACACTGACTATCGTTATATCAACGTTTGTGGGCCAATTGTTTGACAGCCTGGAGGGCATCACGCCCGGTGTTTTGCCGGAACTGCCCATTGTATCGATGGGAATTTCTTTTTTTGGAATCTATTTCAGCTGGTTGTGGGGCCTGCTCTCGGCCGTGGATACGGCCACCGACCGCCGGCATCATACCGGATATTCTCCCCAGGCAAGTGTCGCGTGGGCGGTTGCCCTATCATGGTTTTGCCCCGGCAGCGGTCAGGTTTACACCAATGACCGCCGATTTGGATTTATTTTATTTGGCGCTTATCTTCTTGGATTTCTGCTCATCGTACCGGTCTACAGGCAACTCTTCTGGAGCCTTTCCGATCTGGCAAAAAGCGGGCAACTGTCGGCCAACAACCCAATGGCAGTTATCAGCATCGTGCATGAGCTTATTGTCAGGGTTGACTATAGCTTTGGCAAGGTTTTTCAGGAATCAATTAAGTATTTTGCCGTTGCCGCCACCATGGCCAACCTGAGGCAAGGCCCCCTGCAAGCCGATACGAGATGGTTAAATCCATCATTGGCTTACGGCACGGCATTGTTTGGACTCGGTTGGCTTTGTCCCGGCGCGGGACAATTGCTGCAGGGACGCAACCGGATCGGCTGGCGATTTTTTGCAGGCTACTTCGGTAGCAGGTTTCTGGTTGTTTTTTTACTCGGAGGCGGTATTATATCGGTTGAAACAGCCGACACCCTGGCCTGGCTGGCGGTAATCGTACAATGGGGTGCCATGATTGAGGCTCCCGTCGCGATGGGTTTAAGGAAAGGATCTGCGCTGCCTTAGTTGTTGGGGGAATTGCAAGAATAAAATAAGTCGTTTAACCCTTACTTAAGTGATCGATTCCTGGTTCAGGGTTCAAAGGTTCTTAATCGCTTGATCCTGGATATCGGTTTTTATATGTTGGATGTTTCTGAATTCCACTGTCGGCGCATTACTGAATATCCAGCATCGAGTATCAAGCATCGAGCATCGTCCACATAGAAGAAACTGTCTTACTGTGATGAAATTACATCAGCCGATCGCGCAGGCGCGTATAGCGTTTCTGGGTCTTGTTATTGGAAACCCCGATCGCCATGGCTTTGCGGCTGCCCACCATAACCACCAGCTTTTTGCCCCGGGTAACGGCCGTGTAGATTAAATTGCGCTGCAGCAGGATATAGTGCTGGGTGACAATGGGAATGATCACCGCCGCATATTCAGACCCCTGGGATTTGTGCACGGATACCGCATAAGCCGGCACAATCTCATCCAGATCGCTGAAATCGTAAACGATCTGCCGCCCGTCAAAATTGATCATGACTTCTTTGTCTTCCCATACAATCGCGGTAATCCGGCCGATATCCCCGTTGAAGACCTCCTTGTCATAGTTGTTTCGAATCTGCATGACTTTATCATTCACGCGATGAATGCGCTCGCCCCGCGTGATTCCGCCCTCGCCGGGATTGAGGACCGCCTGCAATTTACGGTTGAGGTTGCCGGAACCGACCACGCCCCGGTGCATCGGAGTCAGCACTTGGATCTCATCGACCGGATCAAAACCAAACCGCTGGGGGATGCGGACCGTTGTCAACTCGATGATAATGTCCAGAATTTTCTCAGGGTCCTCCTGCTCGATAAAATAGAAATCGTTGTGTGGATCATCTGAATAGGCCGTATCGAGAAACGGGACAACGCCTTCGTTGATTTTGTGGGCATTGACAATGATCCGGCTCGTCTGCGCCTGACGAAATATTTTGTCCAGCGCCACAACCGGCACCGCAGAAGACGCGATAATATCTTTGAGAATGTTGCCGGCAGCGACCGATGGCAGCTGATTCACATCGCCGACCAGGATAAATGTGGTAAACGGCGGTATGGCCTTTAACAGGTGGTACATCAGGATGGTGTCGATCATCGATGCCTCATCGATAATCAGGACATCACAGTCCAGCGGCTTGTCTTCGTTGCGTTGGAAGCCGCCTTGCTGGATGCTGAATTCCAGCATTCGATGGATGGTTTTGGCCTCAAACCCGGTGGTTTCGCTCATCCGCTTGGCCGCTCGGCCGGTGGGTGCCGCCAGCATGATGCGGGTTTTTAGTTTGACGAAAATTTTTAAGACGGCATTGATGATGGTGGTTTTTCCGGTGCCGGGGCCGCCGGTGATGATCATGACTTTGTTTTCAATCGCACAGGCCACCGCCTCGATCTGCTTGTCGGCGAGCGTGATGGCAAGCTGCCCCTGAACCCAGTCGATGGCCCGGTTCGAATCGATATCCCGCACGGACTTGGGGAAGCTGACCAGCATTTTTAGGCGGCGGGCAATACTGGTTTCGCAGAGGTGAAACTTGGCCAGGAAAACCGCTTTACTATATTTCTGAGAGTCATCCGGGCGGTCGGGTAAATCCTCCAGCACGATCATCTGATCAGCGGCCAGTCTGCCCAGGGCCTTAACGGCCGCCTCACGCTCAACTTCGAGGATCTGGCAGCTTTTTGAAATAATAAGTTCATAGGGATAATAAACATGGCCTTCATCGGACAGCTGATAAAGCACATAAAGAATGCCGGCTTCGACCCGCATGTCGGCGTTTTTGGCTATTCCCAGTTTTGCGGCAATCTGGTCGGCGGTGACAAACCCGATTCCGTATATGTCGGTCGCCAGGCGGTAAGGATTTTGTTTTACGACTGCGATGGATCGATTGCCGTACTGCTTAAAAATTTTAGTGGCATAGCCCGAGCTGACGCCATGGCTTTGCAGAAAAAGCATAACATCCCGGATTTCGCGCTGGGCATCCCAGGCCTTGGCGATCATGGCGATTCGTTTTTTTCCGATGCCCTCCACTTCGGCCAGCCGCGGAATGTCGTTTTCAATAATGTCTAGGGTCGTTTTTTCAAACCGGTCCACAATGCGACCGGCCATTACCGGTCCAAGGCCTTTGATCAGACCGGAGCCCAGATATTTTCGAATGCCATAAACGGTGGCAGGAACTTTCGTCCGGTACTCAACCACTTTAAACTGCTCACCGAATTGGGGATGGCTGGTCCACTCGCCCTTCATATCGAGTATTTCACCCGGCATGGGGGACATCAACACCCCCACCACCGTCACGAGTTCCCGCCGGCCACGCACCTTTACCTTGGCGATCGTGAAACCGTTTTCCTCGTTGGTAAAGGTAATGCGTTCGATCTGGCCGTTGAGCGTGGTAAGCATTGTCGACTTCACCTGTTTGGGCATTGAGAGCATTTTTCCCGATAGCGAGTCATCAGAAATAGAAGGTTTCAGGTTTCGACTTACCATACCTACAAACTTACCAACTAACGAGCTTACCCGCTATTTTCAAACCCAATCGGGCAGTTGCACGTCTGCGTCCCGAACGGCACCCGGTATATAACATTTGATGTCAATAACCGGTGAACCGTCGTAGGCATCAATTTCTTCAATATGAATTAAATTTCCGGCGATCGATTCTATCCTGCAAACCGTAAGGGCAACAAGATTGGGTCTTCTTGGCGAGTGGGTAGCAAAAACTCCTGTTAACGGATTACCGGGGTCTTTGCGGGGATGAACCTGCAACGTTTTGCGTTTTTGAGGACTGTCATTCTGATGGAACCAGTAGAGTACGTATACATGCGAGAATCCATCGAGCCCCAAGAGCGCATCCCCATATTCATCAAAGATTTCAATCCAGGTTCTCTCGTCGCCTTTGTGGACAATACCCACCGGCTTGAGGTAATAAGATTCTGACATCTTTTGCCTTCCTGTGCTTGGGTTCAGGGATTTGGGTTCAAAAGTTCTGCGGTCAAGGGCTTGAGGTTAAAGGTAAAAGGATAGGGCTGATCCACTGTCAACAGGTAACCCTGAATGTCTGAACCTTGAACCTCTGAACCCTGCTTGTCCTGCGCTTTGTCCTGTCGTAGCTCGAAGAGCGAAGCAGGAAGCCTAGAAGGCAAAGCAGGGAACCCGGAACCTTCTTTCTATTCCTCCTGCAGCTCTTGCAGGTCCGCATAATAATCCAACGTCTCCGGGTTGCTCAGCGCATCTTTGTTAAGCACGGATTGACCCTGGACAACCTTTTTTACCGCCAGCTCCACCTTTTTCATGTTCAAGGTGTAGGGAATGGCCGGGACGCTCAATATTTTCGCCGGCACGTGCCGGGGGGAGGCATTGGTACGGATGGTTTGCTTAATTTTATTTTTTAATTCATCGGTTAATTCCTGGCCGGCAGCCAGCTGGACAAACAGGATAACGCGAATATCATTTTTCCAATTTTGACCGATCACCACACTGTCGTCGATTTCATCCATCTGCTCCACCTGGCGGTAGATTTCGGCGGTGCCGATGCGAACGCCGCCCGGATTCAGGGTGGCATCCGAGCGGCCGAGCATCACCACGCCGCCGCGTTCGGTCACTGTTACGAAATCGCCGTGCCGCCAGATGTTGGGGTACACGTCAAAATAAGCGCTGTGGTACTTGCTGCCGTTCGGATCGTCCCAGAAATAAATCGGCATGGACGGAAACGGTTTGCAGCAGACCAGTTCGCCCTCTTCGTTGATCAGCTCCCTGCCGGTCTCATCGAAAGCCCTGACATCCATGGCCAGTCCGCGGCATTGCAGCTCACCCGCATACACCGGTCCCATGGGATTGCCAAGGGCGAAACAGCCGTTCAGGTCGGTGCCGCCGGAAATCGAGGCCAGCTGCAGATCCGTCTTGACTTCGTCATAAATATATTCAAAACCCTCGATGGAGAGCGGCGATCCGGTGGACAGCACCGCCCGCAAAGGGGCCAGGTCATAAGTTTCGCCCGGTTTGACACCGGCATTGATCAGGGCCGCAATGTAACCGGCGCTGGTGCCGAAGACCGTAATCTTTTCATCCTGGGCCATTTCCCACAGGGCGCCGGGATGCGGATGGAAGGGATTGCCGTCAAACAGCACCAGGGTGGCACCTACGGCCAGCGAGCTGGTCAGCCAGTTCCACATCATCCAGCCGCAGGTACTGAAATAAAAAATGGTATCTTCGCGTTTTAAGTCGGTGTGCAGCATCAGCTCTTTTAAGTGATGGACCAGAATACCGCCGGCACTTTGAACCATACATTTAGGCAAACCGGTCGTGCCCGAGGAGTACATGATGTAAAGCGGATGTTCGAAGGGCAGCTGCTCGAATTCGATCTCCAGATCGGACTGCGAAGATTTAAACGCTTCATAGTGAACGGCATTGGGCAGGGCGCTGATATCCGGTTCCGGTTCGGTATAGGGGACCACGACCACTTTTTCGATGGATGGCAGTTCTTTGATGATGTCGGCAATCCGTGCCAGGGAATCTAATTTTTTGCCCTTGAAAAAATAACCATTGGCGGTAAACAGGACCTTGGGTTTGATTTGCCCGAATCGGTCCAGCACGCCTTTTATTCCGAAATCAGGCGAGCACGATGACCAGGTCGCTCCTAAGCTCGTCGCCGCCAGCATGGCGATCATGGCGGCCGGCATGTTGGGCATAAAGCCCACCACCCGGTCACCGACCTCGACGCCGGCATCTTTTAGCGCCTTGGCCAGACGGGCCACTTCATCGTAAAGTTCGGCATAGGTCATGCGGGTCGCTGCCTGCCCTTCGCCCTTGAAAATCAAGGCCACCCGGTCGTCACGGTAGCGCAGCAGATTTTCCGCGAAATTAAGACGCGCCCCGGAAAACCAGCGGGCGCCCGGCATTTTGGTGACATCATCAATCACCTGCTCGTAGGGTTTTGAGGCAACAATATCGGCAAAGTCCCACATGGTTGCCCAAAATTCCGCAATGTTTTCGACTGACCATTCATACAAAGGGGCGTACTCGTTGAAATTTTGCCTGTATTTTTGATTGACGATGTTCATAAAGCGGTGCATGTTGGAATTTCTGATTTGTTCTTCCGAAGGTTGCCACAATAATTTCGCCATGATCGACCCTCCAAATAATTTTTATAATTTTTATCAAAATGCCGTTGCAACTATTTATATTATTGAATTGAGCCAAGAGTTAAGACGAATCTTCACGAATTTATTTTCATTTTAAATATCGCCGCCTTTGACCATTGCAATAATTCGTGCTGATTTGAACCTGATTCACGACTAACCAAACTATTTTTGCTTTTATCGGCTTTTTACCGTCATCTGTATTCATTAGTCAAGAAAAGGTCTGCAAATAAAATAATTAATCCGCCCCGAATAATAGTTCCTTCAGAATTTAAAATGTTAAACGAGTTCTGAAAAGACTTGTTGGATCGAAACTCCGGCGGATTGATTCTTCTATGTCCCCTTTTTAACGAGTTCCTCGTCATGATGTGGGCATTTTATAAATTTTGAAATGTTCTTTAAGGCACCAATATCTCGGCATATTTTCATGGCGCAGGATTTAACAGCAAATTTTTTAACTTGCAGGGCACCCAGAATTCAGCTATCAGTACAGTTTGTTACTGTGGTTCCCCCCACTGAGAGCGGGATTGAGTAAATCGTGGCATTTCGCCTTCTGGACGATTCAATTAAAAAACAGATAAAATATTGACGGAGCGAAACGACTACCATCATTCGCCATTCGTCATTCTTCATTGGAGAGGAGACCCCATGAAAGTAGTGGACTTAAGATCCGACACCCTGACCCGCCCGACGCCGGCAATGTCACGGGCGATGGCCGAAGCGGACGTTGGCGACGATGTGTTCGGTGAAGACCCGACCGTCAACGAACTGGAAGCGATGGCGACCGAGCGTCTGGGAAAAGAAGCCGCCCTCTTTGTCGCCAGCGGCACCATGGGCAACCTGGTCAGCCTGCTGGCCCACTGCGGGCGGGGGGACGAAATTATCCTGGGAAGCCTGTCCCACACGTTTTTCTTTGAACAGGGCGGATCGTCGGCTGTGGGCGGTATTCACCCGCGCACGATTCCCAATCAGCCCGACGGCACCCTGCCCTTGCCTGAGATCGAGGCTGCCATTCGAACCGACAATGTTCATTTTCCCCGGACCCGGCTGATCGTGCTGGAAAACACCCATAATCTTTGCAGCGGTTATCCCCTGGGCATTGATTACATGCAGGCCGTCGGGGATATTGCCAGGCGCCACGATTTGAAAATTCATGTGGACGGCGCCCGTTTTTTCAATGCCGCGGCGGCACTGGGCGTCGCGCCGGATCGACTGGCCGCCGAAGCGGATTCGGTATCTTTTTGCCTGAGCAAGGGACTGGGCGCCCCGGTCGGTTCGATGGTATGCGGCAGCCGGGATTTTATTGACCGAGCGCGCCGGGCACGCAAGGTTTTGGGGGGCGGCATGCGCCAGGCTGGGGTGCTGGCGGCCGCCGGCATCGTGGCCCTGACCGAAATGGTAGACCGGCTGGCAGACGACCACGCCAACGCCCGCAAACTGGCTGAAGGCTTAGCCGAAATGCCCGGGGTGTCCATTGATTTATCTCAAATAAAGTCCAATATCGTCTTTTTCGAATTGGCGCGTGATGACATGACCGCCGAACAGCTCGTGAAGATGCTCGATGAAGCCGGCGCCCGGATGCTGCCGGTGGGAGTCGGCCGCATCCGGGCCGTAACCCATTACCATATCTCAGCCGAGGATATCGATTATACGCTGGGCGTATGCGCGAAGATAATGAAGGCCTAGTGCCAAGGGCCTAAAGCAACGCTGAGGAAATTCAAGCACAATAGGACGATCAAAAGGTGCAAGTTTCAGGATGCGCAGTGTGCAGAGCGGCAGGCACAAAATGCAGGGCATAGGTGTCAGAGGCGAGAATGAGAAATGTTTATTTGACAAGTTTTATTAAAATATATTAGAGGGGTCAGTATATTCCATATATACAAGAAACAAATAGCAGAAATTACTTCAAACAATTGAGGTGTGCGATGAGGAGCGGGGTGAAAAGAGTACCGTTATAAAGCCTTCGGTGGTTGTTTATACCACCGGAGGCTTTTTGATTTGAAATTCAATGAAATTGACAGACCAAGTATGCCTGCTTGAAATCTATGATTCCATTTGCCCTTAGAGGAAATAGCGAGACTGTCGAAAAACCCCAAATCTTTGAATTTAGTGATTATAAGCTATTGATTTCATTAAATTCAAAATTGACGTAATCGCCAATTTTGGACCTTTTCGTCAGTCTATCAGCAATCTGTTCCTCTTTGAAATACAAACAAAGGAGGAAAATATAATGAGATACATTGCTAAACTTTCAAAGTTCACCGTCGTCTCTGTAGGTATTATTTGCCTTGCCCTATTTTCCCAAATTGATGTAGCTGCCGAAGTTAAAATTCTTGATCCTCAATACGAAGTGATTAGGCTCACCCAAGATACACCATTGGCGGGTTGTAACGGAGCCGTTATAGGGGCGGATGGTGCGCTGTATGTTGTTCAAACAGGAAACGGTATGGTCACCCGCATCGATCTTAAAACCATGAAACCCACACTTGCCGTTGCCCCATACGCAGGACTTTTTATTACCGATGATATAACGGCAGATGACAAAGGAAATCTGTACATTACGGGAACCACACCCCTTGTGGGAGAAGTCTATCGCATTGCCCCGAATGGAATGAAGACGGTCATTGCCAAAGGACTGAAGGCCCCAAATGGCATTCAATATAACCCCCGGACCGGTCGTCTGTTTATTACCGAGTGTTTTCAAGGGAATCGGGTTTTTGAAATTGATCCCACCGGAGCCAATGAACCTCGTCTCATGATAAAGGAAGATGTCATTCCCATTCCAGAGGGCTTTGGATTTGACATGAAAACCAATGACTTGATCATTCCTGATATGAGGACTGGTAAAATTTTACGGGTTCATCCGGATACAGCTGAAATTACGACTATTGCAGAAAAATTTATCACTCCGGTGGCACTTAAAGTGGGACCGGACAATAATGCTTACATCGTCGAATTGGCAACCGGTGGCGTTTATCGTTTGAGCCTCGACGGACAGAAAAGGGATAAGCTGGCTCAGATCATGCCGGGCCTTGATAATCTTGCTATCACCAAAGAGGGGCGACTGTTTGTTACAAGTTACTGGGATGCTACCATATTCGAAGTGACGACCGATGGAAGCGGTAATTATAAAACGCTTTTCCCCACAGGACCTAATCAGATACTGGGGATTGCTTTGATGGACGGCAAGGTGCTTGTTGCTGATGCCATTATGTGCCGCAGTGTTGAGAATGGCAAATATGTGAAATCAAAATTGAACGCCTGGGCAACTACCGGCATGCCGTTATTGCTGGGATTGTCAGCCGGTCCTGCAGGCCAAGTCATCTGGCCTGATGGCCTGGATGGTGCAGTTGCAATCGGCAATCCGATTACCGGAGAATTCAAGCCAGTTGCAGGGGAATTAAATCTGCCGATGGCAGTCTTAATGGATCCAAGTGGTGCCAAGCTATACGTTGCAGAGTACGGAAACGGCCAGATCACAGAGGTTAGCCTTACCGATGGTTCGAAAAAAGTAATCACCGACGGCTTATCCGGACCAATTGCATTAACCATGGTAGACGGTAAACTATATGTGGCAGAAAGTACGGCTGGACGAATATCCAAAGTCGATCCGGCAACCGGCAATAAAGTAGTTTTCTTTGTTGGAGTTGCCGGCAAGCCAAACGCTATTGGAAATGATGGCCGCGGGAATCTCATAATCCTTGATGGCGCCAGTCAAAAACTTTTCCAACTCAACACCAAAAATCTGTCATTATCGGTAATAGCTACCGATCTGCCTGTTGGTTACTCTGTGGTAGGAAGTTATCCTCCGATTGAGTTCCCCTGGCCCATGGCTGTCAGTACAAAAGGGGAGGTTTATCATATCCTACAATAAACCGCGGGATAATTAAATTGCAAAAAAAGTAATACAAGCAATTTGTAAAAGTCCATAGCTGTGATATTGTCAGTCGAAGTTTTAACTTACCGTTAAATTCAGTCAACTCAAGCACAGGTCGAGGCACCGGGATGGCCAGTTTGAATAACCTTGACTATCGATTCTGCCTCTGATAATTAAAACCTTGTCATTTCTGCAATTTGAGCATTTCATGTCCCGGTGCTGCTGCAAATTCCATTTCCCAATCCGGCAGTATCATTATACCGCTTCATAATTGCTCTTTTTTATTTCTATTTCGATCATTGTATCTCCTGATTTTCAGGGCCTGCCATGGATAAAAAAGACATACTTCATAAATATCCTCCCTTAATGGAAAACGTGCTGTTGATCCTGCACGAGTTTCAAAACAGCAATTCGCAGCATTATCTGTCTGAAGATGATCTGGCAATGATTGCCGGATACTTGAATGTGCCTTACAGCTCGGTATACGGGGTGGTGAGCTATTACACCATGTTCAGTTTAATGCCCCGTGGAAAACATATAATCAGAGTGTGCAAATCACCGGTCTGTCAGATGGCGGATTCGAAGAATATCGCGGCAAAACTTCGCGGTCACCTTGGTGTCGATGTCGGCGCGACGACTGCCGACGGTGTGTTCACCCTTGAAACGACGGAATGTCTGGGTCAATGTGATTCGGCCCCGGGTATGTCAATCGATGCAGCAGTATTATGGAAATTTGACCGCAACAAATATTGAAACCATTCTCCAGATATATCAGAACAAAAAAAGAACGCAGGGAAAATAAAGGGGTAATGGTAGAACACCGAATCGCATTGAAAAACGCGGGTCGAATCCGTCCCGAAAGCATTGATGATTACATTGCCGCGGGCGGCTATAACGCGTTGAAACAGGCCTTGCAATTGCCGCCGGAAAAAATCGTTTACGAATTGATCCAATCCGGTTTGCGAGGCCGAGGCGGGGCCGGATTTTCAACGGGAATGAAAAAAAAATTCACCAGTGAAGCGTCCTGTATCCTGCTCGAATGCATGCGCTATATTGTATGCAACGCCGACGAAGGTGAACCCGGCACTTTCAAAGATCGTATCATCATGGAGCAGGATCCGCATCTGTTAATTGAAGGAATGATTATCGCGGCCTATGCCGTCGGCGCTGAAAAGGGCTATATTTATATTCGCGGTGAGTATCATCATTCCGTCGACATGATTCGCAAAGCGCTTGAAAGTGCATTCAAACGCGGGTTTCTGGGTGACAATATTCTGGATTCCGGCTATTCTCTGGAGCTCGACGTCAAGCTGGGAGGCGGTTCATACCTGTGCGGCGAAGAATTAACCCTGCTGGAATCCATCGAAGGCAAAAGAGGCTATCCGCGGATCAAGCCGCCCTATCCGGCCGAAAAAGGATTGTTCGATATGCCCACCTTAATCAACAATGTCGAAACCCTCTCCCATATTCCCGGCCATCATTCTAAATGGATCCGACTGGTACAAAAGCATCGGAACCGAAAAGTCACCCGGCACGAAAATATTCTCGATCAGCGGCGACGTGAAAAACCCGGGATACTTTGAAGTCGAAATGGGTATACCTTTAAAGGAACTGATCTTTACCCTGGCCGGCGGCATTAAGGACAATAAACAGTTTAAAACTGCACTAATCGGCGGTGCCGCGGGCACGTTCGTCCCGGAATCTTTTTTAAGCATCAGCATGGACTTTGATGCCCTGCAGGAAAAAGAGGCTGTTTTAGGCTCCGGTGCCGTCATCGTGATGGCCGAAGATAAATCCATCCTTGACATGCTGCATTCTATCTTACGTTTTTTTGGACACGAATCATGCGGCAAGTGTGTTCCCTGCCGGGTGGGCACTCAACAATTGCTGATTTTGCTGGAAAAAATTATGGCAACCGGGGACCGCAACGGCTCCAACCTCGATGCATTGCTGAAGCAGTCCGAGATTATGGCCAAAACATCTTTGTGCCCGCTGGGCCAATCCCCCGTTTTGCCGATTAAAAGCGCCATACACTACTTTCGCAAAGAACTAATTAATCCGGTCTGAAAAACTGAAGCAAAGATAAATGTGACAAAGCAAAGCTAATCAGCAACAATTATTAACAATATGGCAACTATTAAAATAAAAATCGACGGGAAAAAAATCCGAACCCGCAGCGGAATGAACCTGCTCGAAGTGGCGCACCAAAATGAAATTCCGATCCCCAGCCTCTGTTACCACCGTAAGCTGACACCCACCGGTGCCTGCCGCCTGTGTATTACCAAGATAAAAGGCAGGCGCGGGCTGATTGCAGCTTGCACCGTGACGGTATCGGAGGGTTTGGAGGTGACGGCCTTCGATGAAGAACTGGAAGAAACCCGTCGCTATTTGTTGGACTACCTGTTGTCCGAACATAACGAAGCGTCGGATTCAAGTTATGACGATGAATTTAAGACGCTCGTTGACCGATACGGGCTGGTCGATCCGGCCCAAAGACAATTCCCGTCCCTCTGGAGATCACTCGGCAACCCGGTCGATGACAGTTCACCGGTGCTGACCTACGATGCTTCAAAATGCATCAAATGCTTTCGGTGCATCAAGGCCTGTGATGAGGTGCAGGGTAAAAATGTGCTGTCTTTTGCCAATCGCGGGATCACATCCTATGTTATCGGCGGATTCGGCGTGTGGGGTGAATCGGAGTGTGACGGCTGTGGCGAATGTATCCAGCTTTGCCCCACCGGTGCCCTAGTTGAAAAACCCAACCGGGATATTCTCAAAACCGCTCGGGCGGATGCACATGTCAAAACCAGTTGTCCCTATTGCGGCGTTGGCTGCCAGTTGGAATTAACAGTCAAAAATAATCGAATTGTGCGCGTCAATGGTGTCGAGGGCGTCAAGCCCAATGATGGCAGGCTTTGCATCAAGGGCCGCTTCGGCTACGAGTTCGTCGCCAGCCGGGACCGGTTGACCCGGCCCCTGATTAAGCGCGACGGCCGATTCGTTGAAGCCGGCTGGAACGAAGCTCTGGATCTGGTGGCTGCAAAATTTAATGCCGCCAAGGCAAAATACGGCAATGACGCCCTGGCAGGATATGCATCGGCCAAATGCACCAACGAAGACAACTATATTTTCCAAAAATTTATTCGCACCGCATTTGGAACCAACAATGTGGATTACTGCACCCGGCTTTGTCATGCCTCGACGGTCACTGCGATGCTGCGGTCTTTGGGGGATGGCGCCGGGTCCAACTCGATCGAAGATTATGAGACGGCTGACTGCATTTTGGTCATCGGCAATAATATGATCGAAACCCATCCGGTTACGGCGACCTTTGTCAAACGCGGCCTCGTCAATGGCGCCAAGCTGATTGTCATCGATCCCAAATGGACGCCGCTGGCAAGATTGGCGGATGTCTGGCTGCAGCCTCGACTGGGCACCGACGTGGCCCTGCTCAACGGGCTCATGCACACTATAATCAGCGAAAACCTGATTGATAATAACTTTATCATTAACCGAATTGAAGGCGGCCTGCAGACGTTCGAAAAACTTAAACAGGTCGTTTCAAAATATTCGCCTGACTATGTATCGCAAATCACTGGAATTGCGCCCGACAAAATTCCGGCGGCAGCCGCACTTTACGCCCGGGCCAATCGAGCGCTGATTGCCACGGGTATGGGGATCAGCCAGCAGGTAACCGGAACTCACACCGTGTTCGCACTGATCAATATGTGTTTGATTACCGGGCAAATCGGCAAAGCCGGAGCCGGGTTAAATCCACCCCGCGGCCAAAACAATGTCCAAGGCGCCTCGGATGTGGGGTGTTCCCCCCTTATATATCCGGGTTACATCCCGGTCACGGATGATGAAAATCGTAGGAAGGTTGCGGCCGTTTGGGATTTTCCATTGGAGTCACTTTCCGCCAAAATCGGGCGGACCACCGTCGAGATCATGCAGGCCGCCCACCACGGAAAGATCAAGGGCATGTATATCATGGGGGAAAACCCGATGCTGACCGACCCCAACCAGAATCATACGCGCGAGGCCCTCGAAAGGCTGGAATTTTTGGTGGTGCAGGATATTTTTCCGACCGAAACCACGGCCTTGGCCGATGTTATCCTGCCGGGCGTTGCGTTCGCAGAAAAAAACGGCACCTTCGTCAACAGTGATCGACGGGTGAGCCGTGTGCGCAAAGCGGTTGATCCTCCCGGAGAAGCCCGGCAAGACTGGCAGGTAATTTTGGAGCTTGCGCAACGGATGGGAGGTTCTGTAAAGTTCTATCAGGATGAATCGGAAATTTTTGATGAGATCACGGCCGTGACACCGATCATGGCAGGTATTTCATATGATAGAATCGAACAGGAAGGCATCCAATGGCCCTGCCCCACAAAAGACCATCCGGGCACCGGCACACTTTTTTTGGAGAGATTTAACACCCCGGGTGGCAAAGCGATACTGAATCCGGTGGATTACGTTCCTCAAAAAGAAAAAGCGACTGCCGACTATCCATTTCTGCTGAACACGGGCAGGATCCTTTTCCAGTACCATACCAGCACGATGTCCAGGCGCAATAAAGCGCTTACGGATTTTGCCAATCAAGCCTATGTATTGATGCACCCGGATGATGCTAAGGAAATTGGGGTTCGAAAATGGTGAGCGGTTAAATTAACATCCCGCCAGGGGGAAATCAATACGCAGCCTGAACATCAGTGAAGACATGTTGCCCGGCGAACTTTTTATGCCGTTTCACTACCGCGAATCACCCGTAAATCGGCTTACCCGCGATGAACTGGACCCGCTTTCCAAGATCGCCCCGTTTAAGCTGACAGCCTGCCGGGTTGAATTGAAGATTGAAGATTAAAGATTTGCGGTTGTCGCTCGCGCAGCGCAGCGTATGCTCAGTTTTAGCGACCAGCCGTACTGACGCATAAATATTCAATTTCATCTTCAATCTTAATATTTCCCCAGTCGGGCTGTACCGGGAAATCTTTGCACAGGTGTTTAACTTCTTTTTTGATGTTCTGCTGCAGTTCCTGGTTCGCTGGATCTGCAATAACAGAGGCCATCCAGTGCCGATTTTTGCCATTGCGTTCTCTTGCATACCCCGAGTGGTAACAGCAGGCGTGCCGATCCGAATCCCCGATGGGTTAAACGGTGTACTCGGGTCAAATGGAACTGTATTTCTGTTACCTTGGTTGATTAACTGGACTAGTGCTTGAAACTGCGCTGTCCTGTGTAGACCATCGTCGCGCCGGCTTCATTGCAGGCTTCGATGGATTGATAATCGTTGCCCGAGCCCCCCGGCTGAATCACGGCCGTAACACCTTCATGCAAGCCGACGTCCACGCCGTCGCGAAACGGGAAAAATGCATCGCTGACCATGGCAGCCCCCATCAGCCCGCCTTTTTCCCGGGCCACCCGCGCATCAAACTCCGCTTTTTGATCCGCATCCGTCAATTCATTATATGGTATAGCGAGACTTTCAAAGCAATACCGATCGGCCAGTTTGCGATAGGCCTTGTCTCTGGCAATCTCAGCCACACCGACCCGATCCTGTTCACCGGTCCCGATGCCGACCGTAACCAGGTCTTTGACATAGATTACGGAATTGGATGTAATCCCGGATTCCACCAGCCAGCCAAAAAGCATATCCTCGTATTCCTGATCTGTGGGCGCGCGGTTGATTTTGTATAGCTGACCTTTGTATTCGCATTCGGCCGGTTTAAGATCCTGCCGGCTGCGGCTGGTCGGCACAAACGACCATTGCGTGATAATGCCGCCGTCGATCAAGCTTTTAAATTCAACAGTTCGCTGCCCGACAAATGATTGCAGCCGCTCAATGTTGCCGATTTTAACAATCCGCAGATTTTTCTTGGCGCTAAAAATATCCATGACCCCATCCGCGAAATCCGGTGCGACCACGACTTCGGCGTACTGCTGGACGATGGCTTCGGCGGTGGCTTTATCCACCGATCGATTCAGGGCGATACAGCCGCCGAAGGCTGCCACGCGATCAGCCATATTGGCCTTGCGGTAGGCATCCTCCAGGCTATCTGACAGTGCCACCCCGCAGGGATTGTTGTGTTTGACGATCACCGCCCCGGGTTTATCGACGAAGTAGCGCAGAATGTTCAGGGAGTTATCTGCATCGGTCAGGTTGGTTTTGCCGGGATGTTTGCCGGATTGCAGCAGTTCGATATCCGACGCCAGATACTGACCCGGCTGAATGGTCCGGGTTTCCCCCAAAACCAGATTACCGTTGACCATCCGGTAAAGTGCGGCCTCCTGGCCTGGATTTTCGCCGTATCGCAATCCTTTCTGAACATTGTCGATCGTCCAGGTAACTTTCTCGTAAAAAAGGGTTTGCCGATTGTCATCGTCTACAAAGCTGATCTCCATTTTGGGCGGAAAATGATCATCCATGATCGTGCGGTACATTTTTTTAAGATCTTCGGCCATGTTGATTCTCCTTTTGTATATAGGTTCAGAGGTTCAAGGTTTGGGGTTTAGGGTTCAAGGTTCAAGGTTCGAGGTTCGGAGTTCAGCCCGGCCGCCGGCAAAAAACGGCCGGTCAAATCCGAAAAGAAACAGTAAAAAAAGCGAATATCAAATATCGAATAATGAATGACGAAGTAATGTATTCTGACTATTTTATAAAAAAATAAAGTTTAGGCCATTTTTACAGCAGATCCGCTCTAATCTTTTACCTTTCTCCTTTGATCTTTAACCTTATGTCCTTAAGCCCTTGAACCTTTGAACCATTGAACCTTTATTGGTAGCAACTCTCAACTTCTGTAAAAGCCTTGCTCTTCAGAAAATCTGCAATAGTGCGGTCGTATTCCGCGGTGTGGTCAAAGGCTTTTTGAGCCAGGCGGTAACGCAGATTTAAAGGTAAAGCGCCGGCGTTGGCTTTTAACTCGGTCGTGATCATTTCGTAATCGCCGGGATCCACAACCGGTGCGACGCGGATAAAATTTTTAGCCGAAGCCCGGATCATGCACGGACCTCCGATATCGATGTTGCCCCGGGCCTGTTCAACCGTTACTTCCGGTTTAGCAATGGTCTCTTTAAAGGGATACAAATTCACAACCACCATGTCGATCGGCACACTGGCGGTGCGGCTTAAATCCCCCTGATGAGCCTCGTTATAAGTTTCTGTCAGAAGACCGAGGTAGATTTTAAAATCCAGGGTTTTCACCAATCCGCCCTGGGTTTCAGGCTGTCCCGTGTATTCGGAGACCTGGGTCAAATGCGCATCAGCCGCTGTACCCAGAATCTCCTTGAGCCTTGCAAAAGTGCCACCGGTGGAAAATATTTTTAAACCCGGGTTGACGGCCATAAGCTCCGGTACGAACGTATCCAAACCGCTTTTGTCGGACACGCTCATCAGCACATGCCGCAGGGTTACCAAATGGTCAATCTTATCTACAATGTTCATTGCCATAATGTTCACCTCTTTCCTTCATATTCTTCTCTAAATCGGTTAAAAAATTCTTCCATGATAATGTGGCGATCGGCGGCCAATTTTTGCCCGGCACGGGTCAGAATGCGGTCCTTGATTTTGCAAAGCTTAATTTTATATTCCCGATACCCGGTATCATCAATGGTATAAGGTCTGGTTGCTTCAATATTAGCATCTTCACGATGAAGCCGGGCGCCGACTTCACCGGCAAAAAGAAATGCCCGCGCCACGCCGACGGCTCCAATGGCATCGAGTTTATCGGCATCAAATAAAACCCTGGCTTCCGGAGTTCGAGGTTTGTGGCTGCCCCGGAAACGGTGGGATCGAATGCAGTGCAAAATATTATCCTTTTGACCGGCAGTCAGGGGCAATTTGTTGACGATGGCAGCCGCCAACTGTGCTCCTTTTTCAGCGTGACAAACCGCGCCGTTGGAGTCATCCTGATGGCTGCGAGCGATATCGTGCAGGTAGGCTGACACCAGCAGCACATCCATATCAACCGCTTCGGCGGCCCCGATACGTTCACACAACCGGCGGACCCGGAGTGTATGATCCCAGTTATGGCTGCCCCGGGCACCCTGAAAATAGGCGCGGGCCATTCGTTCTACGGTATCGAGCATAAATTTAAAAAAAAATTTAAAAATAAATGCGAAGCATTAAGTAATTAATCCGCCGGACCTATAGTCAAGCAACAATTTTCATTTTTTCAAGGAACTGATTCTCACCCTGGATATTCTTTTTTTCAGGGCGGAGTAATTAAGGAAACGCCGATGAATGAAGATTGTCGATTGAAAAAAAGGAGGTCTTCCCTTCCATTTGGCAATTGAAGTGGAATGCCTGGACCATACACTAATTCCGGCAGCGCATGCAATAGGCAAATTGAAAAGAAGGATTAGTTTTCTGTACGTTTTTATACAAATGGGCCAAACTAGTTTAGTAAATTTGCACCATCGCCTACAACATCCGCCAGGAGATGGCCCACGGGGCCAATCTGATTTTGCCCGGAAGCAGCCAAAAAATACCCCTCCAGGCGGGCAAGCATCGAATTTCCGGCATCGACCATTGAAGGGAAAAACCTTGGGTTTATCCTCGACCGGGTCCTGAGAAAAAATCTAGATTTGTTTTTTTTCAGGGTGAGTGATAAAATTCAGGGTGGTTCAAAGGTTCCGGGTTCAGCGTTCAGGCTTAGCCTGAGCTTGGGATCAGAGCTTCGCGATTCAACATATCGAGTTAATGAGCTTGAGGTGAAAGCGGGGAGTGGGATTAGGGTGAGGATGCCGTCCATACTACCTGACCCGTTGTACTCTCATAACCCCAACTCTGTACCTCGTTCCTTGAGCATCTGAACATTGAACCTCTGAACCTATCAACCTGAGCAAGGAAATCAGCATGCACTTAGTTCGATTCTTGATTTTAATCTGCATTTTAATTGTGCGGCCCGCACCGGTCTCGGCCGAATCCACTATAAGCGGCTGGGGAGAAGCAAAATGGGGGATGACCCATTCGGCGGTGAAAAAACACTTTGACTTGAACCCGTGGGAGCCGGGCAGTACCCCGACCTGTAAATTAAAGAAAAAAATTCGAATTTGGGGGCGTGATTTTGCGGTGGCCTTTTATTTCGATGAGCGTTCGTCCGGCGGTAAATTATTCAAAGTTGTGCTGGTCCATATTAATCCGGTTGCGGCGGACCAGGGGGACACCACCTGGCTAAACTCGATCAAGGACATGCTGGTCGAAAAATACGGCAATCCGGAATCGTTCACGGTCAAAGAAAAAATGAAGATCTGTCTCTGGGTAAATTCCGAAGGACAACTCAAACTGACCACTGTAAACGGCCGAACCGTAATGTGCGCCCTGGAGTATATGGCCGTGAGCGCGGAAGGTAAAAAACTGTGACCGCCACAGTAAATACTAATCATGCGATGCATCTTAGAAATTACTCTGTCGGCGCATCGGTCTGACAATTTCCTTTAATTTTTAAAAAATCATCGAAAAGCCCGGGTGGGGTATTTTTCAGAGCGGATGAACTAGTATGCAATATTTTATTAACTTAATTAAAAAAAATCCGATAATATCGGCATGGACTTTTGGATTTATGATCAGCTTGCCAACTTATTAACCTTTTAACCGGACCAGTAATCGTGAATCAACCAAACTATATCCGAATTCGTAGCTCTCAGATAAATTTTTACAAAGATGTCTCGCTCTACTGTCGGACGAGCGCAGATTCTTATAGTCTATACAAACCGGCCGGCAGTTGTCTGGCAGAACTGCGCCTCAACCAGAACAAGCATCCCGATCTGTATTTTCAGGACAAAGACCGGATCATTGCGATTGAGAAGATTCAAGAAGAATTTAACAAGCACCTCGCTGACAGCCTGAAAACCGGCAATACCTTCAAAGTTAAAGCGACCCTTTGCAACCTGGTAGAAGAAACTCTGGCCGAACCCCGCAGCGGAACC
Source organism: uncultured delta proteobacterium (assembly GCA_963710795.1). Taxonomy (GTDB): domain Bacteria; phylum Desulfobacterota; class Desulfobacteria; order Desulfobacterales; family JAFDCJ01; genus JAFDCJ01. Next base: position 69,289 of record CAVQBT010000009.1, on the reverse strand, counting down.
CTTCAAGCTTTGCCTGAAACCATTGATTTGTTGATCACCGGCTATTCAGAACATCCGGATATTTTGAAAGCCTTTGCTTCCATTTCTTTTAAGGACTACTCAACGGTTATTCATTCCGTTAATGTGATGGCCTTAACCCTGGGATTTTGTTTCTATTCCAATTTTACCACCCCCAAAACCAGAAAATTGGGATTGAGTGCATTGTTGCACGATGTCGGCAAAACCCAAATCCCTTCATCGATTCTCAAGGCGCCGCGCAGACTTAGCGATGAAGAGTTTCTAATTATGAAATCCCATACAAGCATCGGCCATGAAATCATCCGGGAAAAAAATAAAATCGGCGGTGACCCCGCTCTGGGCGCTTTGGAGCATCATGAAAAGCTGGATGGCAGCGGCTATCCCAAGGGCACCCGCAACATATCCTATGTCGGTCAACTGCTGGGCATCATCGACTGCTATGAAGCCCTGACCAATGAGGACCGGCCCTACCGCAGAGCTCGAAAACCAGTGGAAACATTGAAATTTCTCAAAGAAGATGTGGAGGCCGGCAAATTTAGCCGGGCTATTTTTGAAAAATTCTGCTACAGTTTGATCTAGCTATCTTCAGACTCTTGCCAGCACTTTACGAATACTGAAGTTGCTTGATGCTGGATACTATATACTGAAGGCAGCGCTCAGGTACCGGATTTGATTTTGATCAATGAATTGGAATGACTAATAAAAGACATTATAAATATGCGCAGCATAATATAATTAATCCGCCGGACTGTCGATCAATCATCAATCATCAGTATTCAAAAATTAATTTGCAGCCCTTAATGTGTTATTTTACAGGGCGGATTAATTGCGGATTAATTAAGTTTAAAAAATATCTGATGTTAACCGGCTGGGTGCTGCTGTCGATTGCGATGTGCGGCTGCGAATCCGTGCACTACTACAGCCAGGCTATCCAGGGCCAGTATCGTATCCTCGAAGCGCGGCAGCCAATATCTGAAATTATTACGGATCCTGAATCACCGGAATTTCTGCGGGAAAGTCTCACCCATATAATAGCTGTGCGGCAATTTGCTGAAAACGAACTCCAGCTTCCGGTAAAAAACCACTACCTGACCTATGTCGATCTCAAGCGGCCATATGTGGTCTGGAATGTTACTGCCGCCCCGGAATTTTCCCTGACGCCCAAAACCTGGTGTTACCCGGTGGTGGGCTGTGCGGCATACCGCGGCTATTTTACAGAAAAAAATGCCCGCCAATATGCTGATAAATTGAGCAGCCAGGGCTATGAAGTCTACGTGGCCGGGGTGACGGCTTATTCCACCCTGGGCTGGTTTGACGATCCGGTACTCAGCACTTTTATAGGCTATTCCGAGGATCAATCGGCCGCCTTGATCTTTCATGAGCTTGCCCACCAGGAGCTATATGTGAAAGGTGACACTGCCTTTAACGAGAGTTTTGCCACTGCAGTGGAACAGGAAGGGCTGAAACGGTGGCAGACGCAGACACAGGCGTCCCACCGGTACCAGGATTATTTAGCGGGCTACCGTCGTCAACAGCAATTTATCCAATTAATCATGCATTACCGCCGGATACTCGAAGCACTGTATCAATCCGATGCATCCCCGATGGATAAAAGAGAACAAAAAGCATCCATTTTTTCCGCGCTGCGTGGTGAATTCGACCGTTTGAAAACCGAAAAAACCGGTTTGGCGGCCTATGATAATTGGATGAATCATTCCCTGAACAATGCTAAAATCGCCAGTATCGCCGCATACCATGATTTTGTGCCGGCCTTCCAAAAATTGCTGGTGGAAAACGACGGAAATATGAATCAATTTTACAAGGCGTGCCGCAAACTGGCCCAGGGAACGAAAGACGAAAGACACCGCATCTTAACCAGTTATCTTGAAAATTAATCCAACTTGACAGAGAACTGCAATTTTTTTAATGTGTTAACATGTACGAAAACTATTTCGGTTTCAAAGAAAAGCCCTTTAAACTGGTTCCAAATCCGGATTACCTCTTCCTGAGCAAAAGCCATGAAGAAGCGCTGGCCCACCTGAATTATGCCCTGTCTCAAGGTGACGGTTTTGTGGAAATTACCGGCGAAGTCGGAACCGGTAAAACCACGCTTTGCCGTGCTTTTCTTGAAAACCTGGATGACGATGCCGTCGCAGCTTACATTTTTAATCCCAAACTGGGTCCCAGGCAACTCATCAAAACCATTAACGATGAGCTGGGAATTAAATCTGAAACCGATAATACCAAAGACTTAATAGATAATTTAAACAACTTTCTCATGCACCAGAAGACCCTCCGCAAGAAGGTCATTCTGTTAATAGACGAAGCCCAGAATCTGAGCAAAAATGTACTGGAACAGCTGAGATTATTGTCGAATCTGGAAACCAGAAAGGAAAAGTTACTGCAAATTATTCTGGTCGGGCAGCCGGAGCTAAGTGACATCCTGGATTCTCATGAGCTTCGGCAACTCGGTCAGCGAATCACTTTACGATACCATCTCAGCCCCCTGACCCTGCATGAAAGTATCGAGTATATTCAATATCGTATCGATATCGCCTCCCAGAAATCCGGCCTTAAATTCGATCGCGCTGCCTACCGCCCCATATATAAATACTCACAGGGAATCCCGCGGGTCATCAATATCGCCTGTGACCGGATTTTGCTGACGGCTTTCGGCCTGGACAAGTATAGAATTACGGGCAAAATCGCACGCGATTCCATCCAGGAGCTAAAAAACAGAGGTGTCTCCAGAAAATTAGTATTGCCGGACTGGAAAAAAATAGCCGCCCTTTCCAGCGCGGCAATCATTATTTTGGCTGCTGCAATTTTTCACCAGCCGCTGAGACAGGACCTCCAGGCATGGCTCAACCCGTCGCCAAATCGTCAATTAGAAGCTAAAGTCCCTGAAAAAACGCTAACCAACGCTGCTGCAGATTCTGAGCCATATGGTGTCAAAAATGACGATCCCAATCGGGTTGTATCCGAAGATTCCGATCAGAACGTTTCCGATGAATCTGTTCCAGCGGCATCCAGTGAGGCAGATCTGAGCCCGGTTGAGGAATTCGATTTGCGCGCTGCCAAAGATGCAAAGATGCCAATACCCCAAAATTTTGATTCTGAAATTTCGGATGAGTCCATCCTTGCCGCATCAGCTTCCCAACAGGCAGCGCAGGATTACGAGCCGGAGCCGGAGCCGGAGCCGGATCGCAGCCAGACCATAAAATTAGCTGATTATCTAACCTCCATGGACATCCGCGCCTCCCGCAATTCAGCCCTTAAAGATGCGATGGATTTATGGCAGACCCCGATTGAAATTCAACCATACCTGAACAGCCTGGATGATGACCAGGCCTTTTTTCGGTTAACGGCCAAACCCAAAGGCGTGATCATGCACCGGATGGAGACCTCCCTGGACATGCTAAAACGCCTGAATCTACCTGCGATTTTAGAGCTGTTTCCAACCGGCAGCGAAGAGCCCGGGTATCTGACCCTGAGCAAGATAAAAGGGCGTAATTTTATCTTCGGCCGCCCCGATGAAAACAAGGTTGTGGAATCGGATGCCGAACAGATTAATTTATACTGGTCCGGAATTGCCTATCTACCCTGGAAAAATTTCTTATCCATCTGGGGAACGATACCTAAAAGTTCCAATAAAGATTCAATCATCACGCTCAAGTTATTGCTGTACGAACTGGGTTTCAGTGACGTCGAGATAAACGACGAATATGATGACTGGACGCGCCGGGCCATTGAGGAGGTGCAGGCTAAATACGGCATCCCCGTCGACGGCTTCGTGGGCCCCTTGACCAAAATGATCCTGTATCAGGAAAAACAATCTTTTGAGATGCCTCGCTTGACTCCGTGATCCGCATCAAGGAAAAAACAATTGAGTTCAATCTTAAAAGCCTTGAAAAAAATAGAGGGGGACTCACCGCCGCCTCAACCTTATCCATCGCTGCCAAAAACCATTGCGTCTAGACAGGGGCACAAATCAAATCGCAGCAGGCTTTGGCGCAAGATACTATACCTGCTTTTGATGCTGCTGGTGATGGCTGGTGTAACCGTCCTGCTATTCAGTCAACGAAGGCTCATTATCGCAAAGATGATGTCGATCGTGTCATCAGAGTCACCAACAGCCAGTCCGGCGGCGGATTCGAGCCGGACCCCGATCTACCGGGCTAAAGTACCGAATGCATCTGCAAAGCCTGTCCCAAAGCCGCCGGCCGTAAACCGGCGGACAAAAACGCTAACTAAAAAGGGGGTGTCCGGAAGCGGAGAAAAAAAATTCCAGGCCAGTACTCAATCCAGCAAGCGGCCCTTAATCAGCGGTACATCCCCGTCCCAAACGGCCCCCGGAAACCGCAAACCGGATACATTACGAAACTCGCGGGTAAAAAAACCACTGAAAAAAGACCTTCCGCCCCCGAGTTCGGCACCCGCCAAAAGTCCCATTGCCCAAAAAGACACTCGACCGACTGCGCCCGCGGCCAAAGCCAAACAACCGGCCAAAACCCGGTCCCGCAAGACATATGATCAAATTTCCGATTCCAAGTTAAAACTTCAGGCGTTGGCCTGGTCCGATGATGCCGTCAGACGAATGGCTGTGATAAACGGTCGTATTGTTCATGAAGGGGAATCGGTGGATGGCTACCAGGTGGTAGAAATCCGCGCGGAAGATGTGATCGTTAATGCGGCGGGAAAATCATGGCGTCTCGAATTCAAGCTGCGACAGTAATGGCGGTCATCGACGTCAGAGGATCGGATTTTGATCTGTCCTCAAAGGGAGCAGCGGAAATTAGGCCCCCGGAATATTGGTGCACTGGAGTATTGGCGCAACAGGATTTTCGCTAAACTGTAATTTAAAATTTAGAATATATTTCAATTAGTTAAATTTGATTCGGCGCTGGTTTCGACTGCAGCAAGATTGACACTAGCGCCGTTTTTTTTTATAATTTCTATTAAAGACCAAGGACCTAAATGCTATTAAAAAAACTACATCTTTCAACCCTTCTATTGGTTGCAGCGATAATTGCGGTCATTTTGAGCAATATTCTGTTTGATTTCGACATTCTGCAGCCGCTGGAACACAAAGTATACGACGCCGTGGCCCGGCTGCGTCAGCGCAAAGCCGCCGCCGGGGTGGTGGTTTTGGCAATCGATGATCACAGCATCCAACAGCTTGGCAGCTGGCCCTGGCCTCGATCCTACCTGGCCGAAATGGTTAATTTGCTATCGGACTATGATCCCCAGGCGATGGGCATTTCGCTGCTATACCCCACTAGAGAATTAAACCCCGGGCTGCAGGAGATAAAATACATCAAAGAAATGTTGAATGCCAAACCCGCTAAAGCCGGGCGCAAAAGCACAACGAAAATTAACAGCATCCTGACGGAAGCCGGCAAACGGTTAGATCATGATGCCCAACTGATTTCTGCGGTACGCTCCGCTCACAATGTCGTGCTGCCCGTGAGATTCAGCCTCGGCAGCCCGGGAAATGGCAGCGCGCCTAAATTATCCGACTGGCTAAACCTAAATTCAATTGAACTGCGCAGTGCCCCGCAGGCCCGAGACACGCTGTCCATGGAATCAAACCGCCTGCGCGGTATATTCAATAATCACAGACTGCAGGCCGGCCGAATTACCGAACCTTATCAGGATCTGTCGAAGAAAGCCGGCGCCCTGGGGCACATCAATTTGATTGGCGATCCCGACGGCATCGTCCGTAAAATCCCCCTGCTGATTACCTATCAGGATCGGGATTTTTTATCCTTTGCGTTACAGGTGGCCAGAAAATACAGCGGCGAACGGTTAAAAGAAATAAATGTTCTCCAGGATAAAATCGTTCTGGGACAGCTGCAAATCCCCACCGAAAACAATCATCGAATGCTAATCGACTACAGCGGCCAGGATGCCAACATTCATAAAATATCATTTGTGGATGTCATCAACGGCAAGGTCGATGCGAAAACTTTTCGCAAAAAAGTCGTCCTGCTCGGTGTGACGGCCGAAGGGCTGTCACAACATTATAATACCCCGACCGGGTCAAATATCTCCGGCCTTGAAATAGAAGCCGCCGCAGTTGAAAATATGATTAATGCGCAATATATTTCTCGCCCTTCCTGGGTCTTTTTCCTGGAGATTTTGGCCATATTGTATTTCGGTTTTTTCCTCTTATTTGTCATTCCCAGGGTCACCCCACGGATTGGAGCGCTGATTCTAGGTATATTTTTGTCCACCTGGATCGGCGCCAGCGTTATTCTATTCATCACCAATGGTATCTGGATTAAGGTTCTGGCACCGGTCATTCTTTCGGCCATTGGGTTTGCTTTGGCAAACCTCCGGCGGGATATGACTGAAAAGCAGGATGAAAATGTTGAATTGAACAAAAGCCTGGGATTGGCATTGCAGGGCCAGGGCATGCTGGACATGGCGTATGAAAAATTTTTAAAGTGCCCGGTTGAGGATAAAGCCGTCCAAAAGCTTCTGTACAATCTAGGGTTGGACTTTGAACGCAAGCGGATGACCAACAAGGCCCTTTCCGTCTACCGCCATATTATGAAAGGCAGTGCCTTTAAAGATGTCAAAGAACGGATTACTAGAGCTGATTACACTGGATAATACAATGCCAATGTCGGCCGCTGCGGGCAAGAAAGAAACCTCCTTTTTATTGCAAAGCGGTGCCACCAAGCCCACCTTGGGAAGGTATGAAATCCTGCAGGAACTCGGACAGGGCGCCATGGGTATCGGTCTACCTCGGCCGGGATCCGAGCATCAATCGTGAAGTCGCCATCAAAACCATTAATTACGCGGATATTGCACGCCGATGAATTAAGCGATGTCAAAGCACGCTTTTTTCGGGAGGCCGAAGCCGCCGGCAAACTTTCCCATCCGAATATCGTGACGATCTATGATATGGGCGAAGATCATGACATGGCCTACATCGCGATGGAGCTGCTCAAAGGTAAAGAGCTGACCCACTATTGCCAGAAACAAAATTTGCTTTCGTTAAAACGGGTTCTTAAAGCTGATCGACGCCGTCGCCGAAGCCCTGGGATATGCCCACAGCCAGGAAGTTGTGCACCGCGACATCAAACCTGCCAATATTCTTCTGCTGGACGATGATCAGGTCAAAGTGGCCGATTTCGGCATCGCACGGGTCATCTCTTCATCAAAAACCCAGACCGGTATCATATTCGGCACCCCTAACTACATGTCTCCCGAACAGGTTGCCGGCAAAAAAGTGGACGGCCGATCGGATCTGTTTTCGCTTGGCGTGGTTTTTTATGAGTTGCTGACCGGAGCCCGCCCGTTTAAAGGCGACAGTATGACGGCGCTGCTGTATGCCGTATCCAATACTGAATACGCACCGATCACAGAGATCGCCCCCAAAGTCCCGTCATGCTGTGTTGAAATTGTCGAACGCCTGCTGGCCAAAGGGATTTCCAAACGGTATCAATCCGCTTCTCAGGTCATCAAAGATGTCCAAACCTGCCTGGACACGATAAGTTAGAATACTGCCCCCAGAGTCTATCGTTTAAAGCCGGATTAAGTGCATATAAGTGCATATTCGCGCAAAAAAGAGGTAAAGCTATTGGCTGTACGTACCGATAGTAATAACCAAAGCAGACCCGGCCTGCGGGACCCTGGGCGATGATCCGCACGGCAAAGCCGGTTAGATCAAAGGGATCTTTATAGGGCGCGAAACTCATTTTTCATATGATTTGAATCGTTCCCCATCATTGTGCAACCAGTTTAAATCTTTATCAAATGGAGGCAGCATGCTCAAAATTTCATTGAAATTAAAAGACAAGGAGCTTAAAACCCTGGAAACGGATAAGGACGAAATTACCATTGGCCGTAATGAAAACAACGATATTCATATCAATAATCTGGGAGCCTCTAAAAACCATGCCAGGATTTTTCGGCGTAAAGAGGAATACATTATTGAGGACCTTAAAAGCACCAACGGCACCTTAATGAATAACGAAAGCATTATCACCGCCAAATTAAGCGGAAATGATGTCGTAACAATTGGTAAGCACAACCTCTATATATCCATTCAAGATGGTCGAAATGCTGCCGGAGATTTCGCAGAGGCAGACGCAACCATCAGGGTCAAACCCTAATAATTATTTCGCCCTGAAAAATAGCAATACTAGGCCAGGATAGATTATATTGCTTCGTTAGCAACTGATGAGAACATGTTACTGTTTTCCGGGCGAAATATTTACTAGTTTCTAAAAATGATTCGATCCGACCCTGCTCAAGCGTCTGTGGAGGGGATACTTCGATCCATCCCGCAACGCTAAACAAAGGCTAGTTTATCCCCATTATTCCGCTCACTGACTGCCCGCCCCCCTTTCAAAAGGACGTTTAGAACACGGGCAGCTATTATTATCGGCCGCCCCGCAATAGCCGCACGCCTAGTATCAATTTTCATCAATCCCTTCAACACAGGGCGGTGCTGAATCATTCCGGATAGTCCACCCGTTCGCTGTAGGCGCCTGATTGCGCTAAGATTTGCTTGCTTTCCTAGCAAAACTTTCGTATAATCAGATTTAGCTAGTGCAAAAGGAGGCCTGTCCCATGACAATGTATTCAATCGAAATTGACGAAAAAATTTGGCATCTGTTACAACAAAATGCCGAACCTTTTGTTGATACCCCCAATTCAGTGTTAAACCGGCTCCTGTTCGCCAAGAAAGAGACCCGGGAAGAAGACGCCCCCTTGTTTTCGTTACCGGCTGTCAGCGTTGAAGGGTTGCCAAAATCACTATCACAGATACTTGAGGTTGTTTATGAAATGGAAGTCAACGGCTACACCCGTACTCAGGCCACCAATCGCGTGGCAAAAAAGCGGGGCACCGCCCCGCAAACCATTACCGACAAATATTGCCGACAGTTGGGTAAACGGGCTCACGAAATCGATGAATTATTGACAGAACCCAATTTCAGCAGTTTTAAAGATCTGCTGACGAGCAAGTTTGAATCCCATGGCGGGATAATCGACATGTATTTTGACAGCATGATGTCGGATGCTGATGATGCGAATTATATCGCATCGGATATCCAGGATGAGGAACTGGTCTTTGACTAACGTATGTCAAATGACGAATGACGAATTGAGGATGTCGGTACGTTCCGTCTATAAGTAAAGAGTCCGGGCCCAACTTCCGGTTCATAGGCCTATCGCTCGGAGAGAAAACCAGGTTTGGATCTCGCATAACCAGCGGTAACAGAGTAAAAATCAGATCTATTTCCGCTCTTAAGCCCAACACCCCATTACTCCACTACTCCGGCAATTTACATGGGGGTCTAAAACAAATTGCCCCGGATACTCAGATAACCAGCAATCTTGATTCACACCCGGTCCGGGACTATCTTTCCATGGCAAGATCATCATTATAGATGGATTCGAGCTGCAATTGGTGCGAGCGCCAGACGTTGTTAGCATTGGAAAAGGTTTCGATATTGACTTCCGTCAAATGGGTTGCCATCCTGATATCGTTCGTCGCCTGCTCCGTGTGTCCCATTTTGCTGTTCAAACTGGCCCGGCTGTAATATACCGCGCCGTAGTCGGTTTTCAATTCAAGCGCTCTGTTGAAGTCACGCAGGGCTTTATCATGCTCCCCGCTTTTCTCGCAGGCCAGGCCGCGCAAATGGTAGGCTCGGGCATTAGCGGGATCCATTCCGATTACTGCATTAAAGTCGGCAATGGCTTCCTCAGTTTTACCCAACCTTAGATAAGCTGCGCCTCGGCTTTTGAAGGCCAGCGTAAATGCAGGGTCCAGTTCGATGGCTTGGGATAGGTGTTCGATGCTCTGTCGATAATTATGGTTTACAAATTCCGCCATGCCTTCTTCGAATTTTTTTTGTGCATTATTTGCATTATTGTTATCGGACATAGTGCGACCTCCGTTAAATATTGATAGATCGGTTTCAGTTTTATGGTGGGTCAGTCGAGTTTGCAGTCACGCACAAATTGCCGCTCAACGGATTGTTCTGAAAATCGACCGAACCAGCTTAGTAGTAAAGACTAACTATTGCGGTAGGCTGTGTCAAGAACCCGGTGAGTATTGCCATCGTCACGTTTTACAACCCTGAAGGGGCTATTTTTCTGACGCGGAATAATTATTGGCATAAATTTCAGCTTGACCAACCATGTCCCCTTGTTTATTCTAATAGTTTATACATTTATCCTATCAGGACCTGCCCGGATTAGAATTTGGAAAAGCCTCTATGAGCAAACGCAATAATATGTTCGGCTGGTTGATCAAAAGCCTGCTGGTTTTTATCTTCCTGATGGTCGTCGTTATGGTATTTACCCCCAGTTTGATCAATCTGGAGATGGTAAAAAAGAACATCAAGGAAAAGATATCCAACGATGTCGGTGGCCGAATAACCTATCGCAAACTGAAATTGTCATATTTTCCGCGCCCCCATGTGTTAATTCATAAAGCCGAAATATCGGTACCCGGCAGTTTCACGATCAATATTCAGTGGATGCGAATTTACCCTAAGCTTTTGCCGCTGTTCAGAGGCAGGCTCGAATTCGCGGTTGTCCAACTCGAATATGCGGATTATTCCATGAAACTGCCGCAATTAAAGGCGGCGACGAACCAGCAGTCTGAGCAAATTCCCTCTTTTGACGAAATGGTCAGGGCGTTGACCAACGGGGTGCGGGGCCTTCCGGAATTTAAGCTGCCCGATATAAACCTGAGAGTAAAAAACGGCCGGGTCAACCTGCTCGACCCATTTGGACGCAAATTCAAGCTCAGTCAAGTACAGGCCGCCTATGTCCGCAGCAAAGATAAGCTCGACTTCAGTATCAAATGTAAATCTAATCTCTGGGAACAAATCGATATCAATGGTTCGATTAACCCCTCGAACTTCGAAGGGTTGGGGCACGTACAGCTGTCACGGTTCCGTCCCCAGACGCTGATTGCCTATCTTTTCCCGCAATCAGCAATTCAAGTTACCGAAACCAGAGCCAATGTGACGATCGATTTTACATCCGGCGGAGACGGCAATATCAAGGCGGATGTTAATGGAAGCATACCAAATTTGGAATTGATCTACGGCAATCAAAGGCTGGTTATCAACGGCAGCCGGATCAAAGGCAAGCTGGAGGTTGATGAAAAGACAACCCGGGCCACTGTGACGGAATTGAGCTTGGACTACCCCAAATTAACTTTGTCCGGAAGCTTTGCCTATGATGAGAAACTGCAGGATATTCAGTTATCTTTGAAAGGATCTCAAATTGATGCGGCTGCAGTGAGACAGGCGGCACTTAAACTGGCAGCAGCGTCAGATTTCATTAATATCTTATTTGACGTGATCCGGGCGGGACAGGTCCCCTGGATGACAATGCAGGTCCGGGGGCAGACGATTGCCGATCTGGGAAATATAGACAACATTGTTATCGCGGGACGCATGACCCGGGGTAAAATTTTTATTCCGGGTGCGAAACTTGATCTGGAAGATGTTTTTGGTGATGCCGTAATTGCCCGGGGGATATTGCGCGGCGATAAACTCAAGGCACGCTTCGGGAACTCCCACGGTCAGAACGGAATCATAGCTTTAGGTCTGAACGACAATCTTGAGCCGTTTCAGCTGAATATAGGTGTCAACGCCGATCTGTCGCAGGTGCCGCCGGTTTTAAAGCGCCTGGTTCGGGACAAGGAATTTCTAAGTGAGCTTGCCCGGATCGAAGATTTTAAAGGAACCGCCGTCGGAACCCTGATTTTAGGAGACAATTTAACAAACCTGGGCGCCCGGGTGGAGGTATCAGAAGCTCATTTGACCGCGCGCTATAACCTGATTCCATATCCGATCAAAATGGACGGCGGGCACTTTGTCTACGAGGGAACCCGGATCGCACTGCAAAATTTTAATGCCGGCATCGGCAATTCATCGTTTGCACAGCTTTCCACAACCATCGATTGGAACCAGACTCCCAGCTTCACCGTCAAAACCCAAACGGCAAATTTCGACATCGGGCAGCTTTATTCCTGGTTGAAGTCTTTTGACGCAATCAAAAAAAACCTGGCGTATATGCGGTCATTCACCGGTGATATCGGGGCTCAAGACCTGAATATCAAGGGACCGATGTTCAGTCCGCAAAAATGGTATGTCCAAACCCGGGGGAAAATAAACAGGCTGCGGGTGGCTTCCCCCAAACTGCCTAAAGACCTGCTGATAAACCGCGGGCAATTTGAGTGGCGGGGGTCTCAAATCGAATTTGTCGACGTCGATGCGACCATGGGCAAATCTTCAGTGACTGCTATTTCCGGCAAAGCGAACTGGAAAAAAACACCGCTGATATCGGCCCAAGCGGGGATATCAAATATCTATCCGGAAGACATAAGTCCTCTGATTTACTCAAATAAAAATGTTTCGAAGGCCCTCAACCGCTTTAAGCCGCTGCGGGGGAAACTGGCCTTTGAACGCCTGGCATATAGCGGTCCGATTGCCGGTGTGCCGCAGCGTCAAATAGCGCTTTCGGCCGACGTCAAACTGGTCAGCCTTGGCTCAAAAGCGCTGCCGGGGCCCTTGCAGGTCGACCAGGGTCAATTGGTGTGGCGCAAAAATCAACTAAGTTTAAAAAACATCACGGCCAGGATGGGAAAATCAAAAATCTCCCAATTCTCCGCCGCATTTAATTTCAACGAAAAGAAGTCGTTTACGCTTAACTGCAAAACCGCAAACCTTTTTGCCGGTGAAATCTATCCCGTCCTCGCATCAATTAACACTTTTCAACCCGACATCAAAGCTTTCTCGGTAACTGAAGGGACGCTGGTCCTTTCCAATATCGATGTAAAAGGACCGATTAATGCACCGGCCAACTGGCATTGTGGCCTGAATGCTGCCATGCAAAACATTGCGGTCAACTCCAAAGCGCTGGGAGACCCATTAACCATAAACAACGGTTCGTTCGCTGTCTCCTCGAAGCCCTTCGGTAAAGTGATCCGTCAGACGGTTACTGTCCGGCCAACGAAACTGAAGTGGGGCGATAACCCCCTGGTTCTTGCAGGGCAGATGGGTATATCGAGCCATGATCTGCTGCTGGAAATGGACATCAATGCCGAGGGTCTCGCCTGGGATCAGATCAACACCGTGTTAGAGTATATTGCTCAAAAAAAAGCAAAATCCAACCCAGGCGGGCAGCCGGTACATCTGCTGGGATCGATTCAGGTAAAATCGGCTAACTTTTTCTGGGATTCCTATACCGTAAGCCCTCTGGAAGCTGAAGTCACGTTTAAAGCGGATAAAGTGGTCGTTGCCGTCACCACAGCGGATATTTGCGGCATTGCCTTGCGGGGGTTGGTAAATTTGACTGATCAAACCCTGGATCTATATTTTGTGCCGACCGCTGCCAACTACGAGTTGGTATCCACACTTTCCTGTCTGACCGCGAAAAAGGGTCTGGCAACCGGAATCTATAATTTGAATGGAGAGATACTGGCTAAAGCCAAACCGGAGGCCATCGCCAGATCGCTTTCGGGCAAGCTGGTATTTTCGGCAGAAAAAGGCCGCATTTATCGATTCGGATTGCTGGCAAAAGTTCTGTCAATTTTGAATGTCACCGAAATATACCGGGGCGAAATCCCGGATCTAACCGGCGAAGGATTTGCCTATCACGGTATGTCGGTAATAGCGAAATCTACAGGGTGGTAAAATTATCCTGGAGGAGTGTTCCATTGATGGGACCGCAATGGGGATCGCCTGTGAGGGTGAGATAGATCTGGTCGAAAAAAAGATGAATCTGCTGATCCTGGTTGCACCGTTTAAAACGGTGGATCGAATTGTGGAGATCTTACCTTTGATCGGTAAGGTCCTGGGCGGCAAACTCATATCCATCCCATTCAGGGCCAAAGGGGATTTAGACGATCCGAATGTTTTTGCGCTGCCGCCCACGGCTGTCGGCTCGGGTATTCTTGGGATATTGGAGCGGACCTTAAAGCTGCCGATCACTATCATTCAACCGGTGCTGTCCGGCATCAAAGGCGGTAAACCGAATGCAGCCGGTGTTCGCGAAGATTCACCACGATAGCTATGGGTACACCAGGAATATCTGAACAGCAAGGCAATATTTTTAAGTATAGTCGAATCCTTTAATTAAGGAAATTCCAATTACCAAATTACAAATAGCAAACAATATCCAAATTCCAATACCTAATGACCAAGGCTCCCAAGCCGTATTGTGATAGAGCGCGCTGACAGGGCGATTATCTTTTGTAAAAAAAAGAACGGAGCAAAGCGACATCAACAATTATTCAATCTGCAATCTTCAATTTTCAATCCTCCACGGACCGATCCGGATTAAACGGCAAAACTAAATTAAAGCAACTAACGGGGTTTCAAAAACCGGCCCGCCGTCCTTGACTTTCCGATATTAATCCCCATATTCACATAAACGAAATTTAATTATTTCATTTAGTTATATTACTTTTTGGATTAAAGGAGGATCAATATGGCTTACACGTGTAAAAACTGCGGCGCAGTAGCTAATGAACCGGGGCATTTGTGCAATCCCTGCGGTGATGAAAAAAATTGCAGTTTCTGCGGTGCCCCGAGTGTTGACCAGACCCATATATGCAAGGATAAACTGGCGGCCATGAAATTTGTTTGCGGCGGCTGCGGCCGGGTGGCCATGGAAGAGAACCATTTATGCAAACCTTCACCCATTAGTTGACACGAATTTCAAATATAGTGTAAAAAGCGGCAGGTCACTGCCGCTTTTTTTTTGCAACAGTGGCAGCAAATGGAAGGCTCTAGCCGATCGGACGATTAGACGGATAAGGTTATCAGGATTAAAAAAATGGAATCAATCAGAATCTTAGGCACCGGTTCATATTTACCTCCCAAGATATTAACGAATTACGATCTGGAAAAAAGCGGTTTGGATACGACGCATGACTGGATTGTCAAGCGCACCGGGATCAGTGAAAGAAGAATGGCCGAAGCCGATGTAACGACCTCGGATCTGGCTTATGAAGCCAGCCTCAAAGCGCTGGAAATGGCCGGCAAAAAAGCCGAAGATGTCGATCTGATTATCGTGGCCACGATTACCCCGGATACCTGTTGCCCTTCAGCCGCCAACTGGCTTCAGGCCAAGCTGAATGCTGCCCGGGCTGTGACCTTCGATGTGACCGCTGCCTGCTCCGGCTTTATATTCGCGCTGAATGTCGCCGAACAATACCTGAAGAACAAAACCTTTAAAACTGTTTTGGTTGTCGCCGCTGAGATTATGACCCGCACGCTGAATTGGAAAGATCGCACCACCTGTATTCTGTGGGGCGATGGTGCCGGCGCTGCATTGCTGACCTTGGCAAGCGAGGGGCATGAACTGCTGTCTACCCACCTGCACACCGACGGGGCCAACGGCCAGGATCTCCTGCTGCCCGGAGGCGGATCCAAAACCACCCCGATTTCCCATGCTAGTGTTGACCAGGGGCTGCATTACCTGAATATGATCGAAGCCAATCTCAGCTTTCGGGTGGCCGTCAGAAGATTTGGGGACGGCATCAAAGAGGCGGCTGGGTTTAACCGGGTAGCCATCGAAGATATCAACTGGTTCATTCCCCACCAGGCCAACATCCGAATGTTTCAGCACCTTGCCAACTCCTTGAAAATTTCATTTGAAAAATTCTACCTGACGCTTCAAAAGTACGGTAATATCTCGTCAGCCTCCTGCGCCATCGCCCTGGATGAAGCCGTGCGCGACGGCAGTATTCAGCCTAATGACCTGATCTGTCTGCCGGTTTTCGGCGGCGGATTGACCTGGGGCAGCGCCCTGATTCAGTGGTAATGTGTTTTCGGTGTCTCCATGTTCGATTTGGTTAAGATCGGACGGCTGATAGGTGCTATTTTAGGTCTAGTAATTGTAAACTATCTTAATAGGCTTGCCAACGGCCGGTATCCGTTGTTTAAATCCGAAGGATTTTCTGATGGCCCAAAAAACAGATAGATATTCATTCACAGCAGTCGGGGAGCAAACACAAAATATGCGTGAAATGGAGCACCTGCTTTGCGTATTGGCTGACCATTCACCCGGCCATATCGCTTATGTTGGTGCAGATGATTTATGCTATCATTTCGTAAATCAGAAATTTGAAAGTTCGTTCGGTCGTCCCCGGGAAGAAATTATCGGCCAACATATTAGAAAAATCATCGGCGAATCGAATTATGAATTTGCTCTGAAATACATTGAAGAGGTGAGAGCGGGCAAATCGACATCTTACGAAAATGCTTTTAATCTGAAGCAGGGTCGACGCTGGATCAAAGTTAACTATGAACCGGATATGGATGAACAAGGAAATGTTAAAGGCATTATTGTTCTTAGCTATGACATCACCGAACTGAAGCAAGCCGAAGAAAACTTGTGCAATTCCGAGCGATTATACCGCAGCCTTTTTGAAAACACCGGTACCGCAACCTTTGTGGCCGAAGCCGACTTTACCATCTCCCAGGTCAACGCCAAAGGCGAAGCACTGTCGGGCTACTCGAGAGAAGAAATCGTGGGCCGGATGAAAACCACTGATTTTGTCACCCCTGAAGATCTTGAACAAGTGATCAATTATCATCACGCAAGAATAAATCGATTTGATGATGCGCCGTCCGAATATGAATTCAACCTGAAGAACCGGCAGGGAGATATCAAAACGGTATTTATTCAAACCGGATTGATCCCGGAGACCAATCAGAGTATCGCATCCATCATCGATATTACCCCTCGCAAAAAGGCCGAGGAAGCGCTACAGGAATCCCAGGAAAAATATCGCCTTTTATTTGAAAATGCCAGCAATGCCATATTTATCGCCCAGGATGGAATCATTAAATTCCCAAATCCCGGACTCCTTAACCTTGTCGGCTACTCTGCCGCAGAATTAGCGAAAATCCCGTTTGGCGATTTGGTCCATCCGGCTGACCGCAAGATGGTCCAAGCTCGGTATCAAAAAAGAATTGCCGGCGCACCGGATATCCCCGCAACCTATTCTTTCAGAGTGATCGATAAGACGGGGGATGAACTGCTGGTTGAACTCAATTCCGTCCGGATAACGTGGGAGGGGCGACCGGCGACGCTGAATTTCGTGCGCGATACCACCCGGCAAAAGAAAATGGAGTCCCAACTCCAACAGGCCCAGAGGATGGAATCCATCGGCACTTTAGCCGGCGGTATCGCACATGATTTTAATAATTTATTGATGGGTATCCAGGGCAATGTCTCTCTGATTATGGCGGATATAGATAGCAGCCATCCCCATTATGAGCGCCTGGATAACCTTGAGCAATATGTTATAAGCGGATCCGAATTGACCAGACAGCTATTAGGTTTTGCCAGAGGCGGCAAATATGAGGTCAGAACGTCGGACTTAAATCCCATAATCAACACCAGTGTCGACATTTTTGGCCGCACAAAAAAAGAGATCAGACTTCATAAAAAGTATCAGAAAGAAGTTTGGGCAGTGGATATCGACCAGGGCCAGATCGAACAGGTCCTGCTAAATCTCTATGTCAATGCCTGGCAGGCCATGCCGGGAGGGGGTGATTTATTAATACAAACCGAGAATGTGATCCTCGATGAAGATTATGTGAACCTCTATAATATTAAGCCCGGAAAATTTGTTAAAGTATCGATCACGGATACCGGCATCGGAATGGATGCCGAGACCCAACAACGGATATTCGATCCTTTCTTTACCACCAAAGAAAAGGACAGGGGTACCGGATTGGGACTGGCTTCTGCTTATGGAATCATAAAAAACCATGAGGGCATTATCACTGTTTACAGTGAACCGGGTAAAGGTACCACCGTTATTATCTATCTTCCGGCCACAGAAAAAAAAATCGGCAACCAGCAAATCAAACATAAACAACTCAGGCAAGGTTCTGAAGTTATTCTATTGGCGGATGATGAGGAATTGATACTTGAGATCGGCAAAGATATGTTGGAAAAATTAGGATACACGGTTTTCGTGGCGGACAGCGGCCGGAAAGCCCTGGAAGTTTATGAAAGAGATCAAGATGCGATTGATATGGTGATCCTGGATATGATTATGCCTGATATGAGTGGAAGCCAGACCTTTGACCGCTTAAAGGAAATCAATCCCTCGATAAAGACGCTGCTTTCCAGCGGATACAGCATTAATGGCAAGGCCCAGGCGATTTTAAACAGCGGCTGTCACGGGTTTATTCAAAAACCTTACAATCTGACAACCCTGTCTCAAAAGATAAGAAAAATATTAGACGCCGAATAACAAGTTAGTTCGCTTCGCTCACAACTGGAATGATGGAATACTGGAATGGTGGAATAATGGGTTCTGACCTCCGGCTCGCAAAGCCTAAGGCTCGGAGAGGATAATGCAATGTTGGATAAATACTCTCGCCACCGACGGGGTTGACGATATGATGTCGCGAAGCGCCTAAGCGCGCTTAAATTTTTCCCTTATTCGATCGGCTAAATCCGTAATTTCTTTTATCTTCAAACCATAGCCGGTCGCCAGCAAGATTAGCACAAACAGCGCTCCGGTTATCAAACACACCGTCAAAGTGCCCAATAAGGTCGAGGAGTCGATGCCGCTGAATGCTGCGGATTTAAGCCATGCCAGGAATAAACCCAGCGGCGCACTGAAAACCATCATTTTAAGATAAAAGAGATAGACTGCACGGCCCGGGTTATCGGTTCTGCGATTCCAAAGCGCATATAGCACCAGAACCTGCAGTATAGCGGACAACGATAGCGCCAGGGCCACACCGTCGACCCCCATCAAGTTCAGGCCCAGCAGATAAAGGGGAATGCTCAATAAAACGGTTGCCGTTCCATAGATTGCCGGGAAAAGGGTGTCCTGCATGGCGTAGTATGCCCGGGGGATCATGGTGTTGGCGGCAAAAGCAAAGGATCCCACCAGCATAAAGATTAACACCGTGGCCGTATGGGCGGTGGCAGCCGCATCAAACTTTCCTCTTTGAAACAGGAGAAATATGAGTTCATGCCTGAGAACCATCAGCAAGACAGAAAAAGGGATTACCAAAGACAGATACCGCAGTGTATTATTCAACAATTCGTTTAATTGCTGCAGTTTATCTTCAACTACCAGCCGCGCCATATATGGATAAGAGGCCACTCCCACGGCCTGCCCGAAAAAGGCCACCAGCAGCAGCATGGTCCTGAGGCTGTATTCCAGATCTGCGATACTGCCGGCCGGCAAATAGGCGCCAAAAAATATTTTAAATATCTCCATTGAGAAAAACATGGTCAGGCCGAACATCAGCGGCAGGGTCAGTTTTATATAGTGTTTCAGATCCGGATGTCTGAAATCAAATCTGAATGAAAATTTCATGCCCACCCGCTGGGCTCCCCACCACTGAATGACAAAATTGCCGACAAAAGCACCCGCCAATACGCCCCAGGAAAACCCTTCCATGCCGACCCGCGAGCCCAGCAAAAAACCGCCGGCAATGATCCCCAGATTGTAGATAATCGGCGCCAGGGCCGGGATCAAAAATTTTTCTTTGGCAAATTGGACCGCCATAAACAGACCGCCGGAAAAAAAGAAAAATTGCGCCGGTATGATGATGCGGGTCATCCTGACAACGTTTTCTCTAAAAATCGGATCCGGCCGCCCCCGGGCCAGCAAAGCCACCAGGTCGGGAGCCAGAACATGCGCAAGGACCGTGAAAAGCAAAAGGAGACTGCCGAAGCTGGTTAATATGGTTGAAAACACCTGCCAGCCTTGCGTTTCCTGATTCTTTGCAAGATATTGGGAAAAAATCGGGATAAACGTGATTGAAAGAAAGCCGCTGGCCACGATGTGGTTTAAAATCTCCGGAATGACAAAAGCGACCTGATAGGCATCGACATCACCGCTGCGCCCTCCGACATACGCGATGGTCATCAAACGGAAAAGCCCAAACAGGCGGCTTAAAAATACTGAGGCCATCATGATGATGGCGGCAACTCCGACTTTTTTATAGATCGATGCAGGCATCAGCGGTAGACAATATTGCGCAAATTTTCTTTCGTATGGGAATTTACAGGACTTAGTTAAGTCCAGAGTATCAAATACGGGTCAACAAAGCAAAGAATTCCGAATCGTTGCCTTGACACACGGCCTGCATTTCTTTATATTTGTAAAATTAACACAGCCGGCGTCGCCAGTTTTAGGAGAACTGCGGTGTTGGGGTAACGGCAAATGGATTTTTTCAAGACCCCAATACCCCATCACTCCATTAATCCAATACTCCGGGACCGAATATATTGGCAACCATAAACCTGCGTTCATATTAATCATACTACCCTTTAATATTTAAAATGCCCGGAAAACATTATATTCCCAAAAGCCTGACCACCGTATTCGTCTATGGGCGCCCGCCCCTGGTATTTGGCGGATTGTTATGCGCCATTGCCGTCATGTGGACCCGCAGCCCGAGTCTGTATACACTGGGAGTGGTCTTATTGTTTATCTCCATGACCTTTGATCTGGTTGACGGTTGGTTTGCCGCCCGGTTTCACCCCCATCCGGTTATGGCTCAACTGGCCGAACGCATCATGGATAAAGTGGTTTATTCGATTATATTTCCGCTGGTTGCAGTCGGCACCATGTGGCGTCTTCATTTTATCGCACCGGATGCCAACCGGGCCGAGTTGCTGCACGCAATTTTGGTGCTGCTGTTGACGGTGACAGTTCTGGTACGGGATAACTTTGCCCACTTTATGCACGGGTTTGCCGTGCGCAATGATCAGGACCCCGAATACAGCGAATTCACCCGGCTGAGAACCATCGTCGCCGCGCCGGTCGGCGCGCTTCTATACGCCTATGCGTTCTATGTGCCCGAAGGGCCGGCGACCCGAATTTACACCTCAGTATCCTGGCTGGGAAATTTTCCGCTGCGGGGGTTGTTTTTCATTGAAATTCTTTTTCTGATGATCAACCTGGGTTCAATTGCCATGTATTGCCGCAAATACGGCACCTTCTGTCTGGATGAACTCTGTTTGGGAAACGAAAAACTGCGGCGGCGAATTCTGGCATTTTTCCCCAACGCCCTGACCTTCATGAATGCCATGATGGGTCTGCTGGCGATATTTTTTGCTTACCAGGGTCAGATTCGGGAAGCCTATCTGTTTTTGATCGGCGCGGCTGCATTCGACAAATTAGACGGGGCCCTGGCCCGTAGACTGGGTCTCACGGAACCGCTGGCCGAAGAGACCGATAAAACACACAGTATCAGCTTGGGCGGCGTATTGGATGACATTTCCGATGCCGTCAGTTTCTGCGTTGCCCCGGCCTTGATTTTCTATATTACGATTTCAGCCTATGCCGACTTGATACCCCAGAAGTTGCCCATCGAGTGGATTGCCTGGGGATACGCTGCTTTGGGAATTGCCCGCCTGATTTATTTTACGTTGGACAAAGATCCGATTCCGGGATTTTTTAAGGGCATGCCGACGCCTGCGGCCGCCATGCTGGTGGTAGCACCTTTGATTATTTTCGTTCAGGCCGTCAACGACGTCTCTCAATGGGCCGGGTTCTGGGGGATGTTTAATTGCGGTTTAATGGTATTTACGGCGATATTGATGAATATTTACCCGATTCGTTATCTTCACCTGGGAAGATTTATGAGCCGACATCCCTGGTTTGTTCGACTGACATTGCTGCTGTCGCTGTCCATCTTCACACCCTATTTCGGCCATGTATCATTTCTTTTCATGTTCCTGTATACGCTATCGCCGCTGGTCACCTGGCGTATCGACCCCCGGGTTGCCGCCCGGGAATCCCGCCCCAAACCAGCCAACGCAGCCTGAAAAAAATATGCGCAGCATAATATAATTAATCCGCCGGCCCGTCGAACTGGCAATCATCTTCGATATTCAAACAACAATCTAAAATCCTGAATAGTCGATTTTCAGGGCGGATTAATTAAAGTCGAAGAATATCCCATCTTCCTTTACCTCGACCGGTTCCGGTTCCCCCCAGCCGCCGCCCAGGGCTCGATGAAGCGCGACTCTATTACGATAAATAGCCAAATCAACCAGAACGAGGTTGTCCTCGGCCTGGAAGCGCGTAATTTGCGCATTCAGCACATCCAGATATATGATCAGTCCTTTAATGTAACGGGCTTCGGCAACCCGCTGGGTTGCCCGGGCTTCTTCCAGAAACCTCAATTCCCGCGTGCGGCGCTCAAGCTGTAATTCACGGGTCAGAAGCGTACGTTCCACCTCAGCGAATGCATCCAGCACAGTTTGTACGTATTCGGCAACCCCCTGCTGATACCTGGCTTCGGCGGCCCGCTGTCCGGCCTTGAGCCGCCCGGCATCAAACACCGGTTGAACCAAGCCGGCTGTTAGATTCCAGACAACATTTTGCGTGCGCAACAATTTGTTCAAGTCTGCGCTGGACCAACCATACCTGCCCGTTAATGTGATCGTGGGCAACCGATTGGCTTTGGCCACCCCGACCAGATCGTTTAAAGATTTTAATCTGGCCTCGGCGGCCCGCAGATCCGGGCGCTGCCAAAGCAGATCCGAAGGCAGACCCGGCGGTACCGGGGCCAGTTGTTTATAATAATCTTCGGGCTGTCTGCGGGGTGCTTTGGTTTCCGGATAGCGTCCCAACAAAATGGACATCTGCTGCTGAATAATGCCCATCTCCAGCTCCAGCTGGGGGACGATCGTTTCGGCCTGGGCCAGGACACGCCGCGCCTGGCGCACATCCAAAACGGATGTCAGACCCCGCCGGTAGCGAGTTTCAACAAATTGCAAGCTATCGCGAAAGGCTTTGATGCTATGTTCTGCAATCTGCAGGCGCCGCTCCACGGCCTCCAAATCCAAATACAATGAAATGGTTTCGGCAACCACCGCCTGAGCGATGGTGCGACGCGCTTCCTCTTGTTGCAGGATATCGGACCAGGCCGCCTGGGAAACTTTTTTTAATTTGCTCCAAAGATCCAGCTCAAATGATGCCGGGGCGGTCAATTCATAAGTGTCGACAATAATACCGTCACCGGCGGCCCCTCCACCGACGTGTCTTCGATCTTTTAAGGCGGATACACCCACGGCGGGAAATCGATCAGCTCGGATCCGAACGTACTGGGCACGGGCTTCCAGTACCCGCGCCGCTGCCTGTTTGATATCCCAATTATTGGTGAGGGCCTCTGCGACATACTGGTTCAGCTCGCGATCACCAAAGATTGCCCACCAGTGGTCCTCGACTGTCAGGGCTCGGATATCAGCCGGCGTAAATTCATAAGCTTGCGGTGTTGCTAGACCCAGCTCCGGCCGCTGGTAATCCGGACCGAGATTAATGCAGCCGCATAAACCAAGGGTAATCGCAATTGCCGTCAGGCGATAAAAAAGCCGATACTTCATTTGCCAACCTCCGGGTCTGAATCAAGACTGTGGGTACGGTTAACCTCCCTATTGGGTGTTGGTATTCCGTTATTTTTTATCGATTGTCTGAAACGATCGTTTAAAAGTCAACCGAAAATTATTATCAATTTTTAAATGGACAAATTAGCAAAATAGAATTAGTTTAGAACTTATACCAGCTTACCGGAATGCATAGTGAATATAGACCTTGCATCTTAATCATTTTTTTAGTAATAGGAATCATTACTAATAACCTCCACGGCACCAGCCAAATGGTGGTCAGATATTGGTGGTCGGCAACACACAATTTTTGGTACTTAAAAATCTTGAATGACAAACCGCCAAGGGAAAGACTACACGAATCCCCCGCGCAAATTTTTTAAATTTTCAGTTATAGAGTCGGCCGCAAGCTTTCTTAAAGAGTTGGACAGGATAATTTGCAAATTTTAAGTTTTTGCGGTATTTGTAGATTATCATAGGAATTTTAAGCATTTGCATTCTCCACAGACTAATCAAAGTACGGATCTATAACCCGAAAAGGCAATCCATCGCAAAAGCTTTCAATTTTATAGTTCCGCTAATATATCCAGATAAACCCATAGATGTCGATTAAGACAGGACCTATTGGTAGGAGTCATCGATGGCTGAAAAACTGAGATCACTTGGAATCTGTCTGGGTGCATCGACGGTATCCATCGTTCAGATAGAACTGGACCGTGACGCGCAAAGCAATTCAAGCGTGGACCCCAAACCGCGCATAATAGATTTTTCCCTTCATCCCCACGAAGGAAATCCCAAACAAACTTTGCTGGATGCATTCAGCCGGCTGGAGCCGCAATCGTTTGACCGAATCGCTGCCACCGGCCGCAAATTTCGCAAATTCGTCAATTTATCATCCATTTCCGAACCTGAAACCGTAGAATACGCCTATCCGTATCTTAAGCCGCCGGATCTGGACTGCCCGGCGGTGGTTTCGGCCGGCGGCGAGACATTTATGGTCTATGCCCTGAATCGCTCGGGCAGCATTGCCAATGTCATCACCGGCAACAAGTGCGCCTCCGGCACCGGAGAATTCTTTTTGCAGCAATTGCGCAGAATGGATGCATCCCTGGATGAAGCCGCCCGGTGGGCGACGGTCGAGCAGCCCCATCATGTGTCCGGGCGCTGTTCGGTGTTTTGCAAATCGGACTGCACCCACGCCACCAATAAGGGGATCCCCAAAGCCCAGGTAACGGCCGGGCTGTGCAAAATGATGGCCAACAAAATTCTGGAACTCCTCAAAAAAGTGGAGCGCCGCAACATCATGGTTGTCGGTGGAACCGCCCGCAATCGGATGATGATCGAATACCTTCAGCAGGAGATCCCGGGGTTGATCGTGCCGGATGAAGCGCCCTATTTCGAAGCGCTGGGCGCCGCCCTGTGGGCTCTGGAAAATGAAACGGCGCCCTACCCGGGGCAGGCTAACCTGCTTTTAAACGAGGTCGCAACCTTTGACAACTTGCCGCCCTTGAGACAGTTCGCCGACCAGGTGGAATTTAAAACCATGGCCACCGGCAAGGTGCACCGCAATGACACCTGTATCCTGGGTCTGGATGTCGGTTCCACCACCACCAAAGCCGTCCTGATGCGCAGTACCGACAATGCCGTCCTGGCTTCCGTCTATCTGCGCACCAGCGGCGATCCGGTCGGCGCCTCGCGCCGGTGCTATGATTCCATCCTGGATCAGGTGCGGCAGCAGGTTGATCCGGCCCAAATTACGATCTCGGGCCTGGGCGTCACCGGCTCCGGTCGACAGATTGCCGGTCTGCATGCCTTAACCGACGGTGTCATCAACGAGATCATCGCCCACGCGACGGCCGCCGTGTATTTTGACCCCAAGGTCGATACGATATTTGAGATCGGCGGGCAGGATGCCAAGTATACCTATATCACCAATGCCGTCCCCTCCGACTATGCCATGAATGAGGCCTGTTCCGCCGGTACCGGATCGTTTTTGGAAGAATCGGCCCTGGAAACCCTGGGTGTTCGGATGGAGGATATTGCCGATATTGCCCTTAACGGCCAACGCCCGCCAAATTTTAATGACCAGTGTGCGGCTTTTATCGCCTCGGATATTAAAAATGCGATTCATGAAGGCATCGCCCATGAAGACATTGTTGGCGGATTGGTGTACTCGATCTGCATGAATTATTCAAATCGCGTCAAAGGCAACCGGCCGGTGGGCGAAAAAGTATTCATGCAGGGCGGTGTTTGCTACAACCAGGCCGTGCCGCTGGCCATGGCGTCTCTGGTGGGCAAACCCATTATCGTGCCGCCGGAACCGGGATTAATGGGTGCATTCGGAGTGGCGCTGGAAGTCCAAAAAAGAATAGCAAGCGGTTTGATGCCGGCTGAGCGTTTTGATCTGCAAACCCTGGTCGACCGGGAAGTTGTATACAAAAAGCCCTTTACCTGCCGGGGCGGCAAAGAAAAATGTGATCGACGATGTGAAATCGCCATGATCGAAATCGACGGGCAAAAATACCCCTTTGGCGGTGCCTGCAACCGCTACTACAATTTGCGCCACAAGGTCCGCTACGACATTCAAAAACTGGATCTGGTGCGCCTGCGTCAGGATCTCATATTCAATCAATACGGCGTCACCGGACCGCAGGACAAAGGGATTGCACGCCGCGGCAGGGTCGCTTTTAACCGCTCCTTTCTGGTCAACACGTATTACCCCCTGTATTCGCATTTTTTTGCCGAACTGGGCTTCGACATCGTGATGCCCGAAAATCCTTCCCAGGAAGGCGTTGATCAACGCAACGCCGCTTTCTGCTATCCGGTGGAACTGGCCCATGGCTTCTTTTACACCCTGCTTGAAATGGAAAATCCGCCGGATTATATATTTTTGCCGCATTTCAAAGCGGTTCCCGGCGAAAACAATTCGGCTTCAAGTTCGCAGTCCCAGGTGTGCCCCCTGGTGCAGGGCGAAACATTTTATCTGCAAACTACATTTCGCAATAAAATTGATCAGCTCAAGCAACGCGGCACCCGGCTGCTGACGCCATTGATCGATCTGTCCATCGACCTGGACGACGCCCGGCGGCCATTGGTGAAAACAGCCGTTAAAATGGGGATCAGCCGCCGGTCGGCCCAGCATGCGTTCGATCAAGCCCTGCAGCGGCAAAAAGAATGTCAGGCCCAGATGAAGGCGCTGGGCCGACAGGTGCTGCAGGCGCTGGAGCAAGATCCGCAAAGCCATGCGGTCGTCATCTTTTCCAGACCTTACAATGGGTTTGTCGAAGAGGCGCACATGGGAATCCCCCATAAATTCGCCTCGCGCGGCGTTCCGGTTATACCGCTTGATTTTCTGGATTTGGAAAAAGAGCATTCCAAACGCCATATGTACTGGGGCATGGGAAAACTCGTGATGAAAGCGGCCCGCCTGGTCGAACGGCATCCGCAACTTTTCGGCACCTATATCACGAATTTTTCCTGTGGCCCGGATTCGTTTGTGGTCAGCTACTTTCGCGATATCATGGGCCGCAAGCCTTCGTTGACCCTGGAACTTGACAGTCATACGGCCGACGCCGGCCTCGAAACCAGGGTCGAAGCGTTTCTGGATATCGTCAATGCCTATCGCCAGCTGGTGGCCAGAAACCAAATTGCCGCCAAAATGAAGACCTTTAAGCCGGCCCAAACGGTGCTGAACAATGGCACCACCAGTGTGATCACTTCGACCGGCCAAGTGCTGCCGATGACCGACCCCCGCGTGACCGTGCTGCTGCCGTCCATGGGCCGGTATGGATCCGAAGCGTTTGCGGCCGTCTTAAGAGGATACGGTTTCAATGCCCTGGCGCACCGGCCATCGGATGAAGCCATTTTAAAACTGGGCCGGGCCAACACCACCTGCAAAGAATGCCTGCCGCTGATTCTCACCACCGGCACCCTGCTAAGCTACATCCGCAACGGCCGGCGCGATGACGAAGTCCTGGTGTATTTTTTCGCCACCGGTTCCGGACCCTGCCGTTTCGGCCAGTACTCGATCTTTATGGAAGATCTGGTCAGGCGGCTCGAAATACCGGATGTGGCCCTGTTAACCTTGACATCGGAAAATTCCTATGTCGGCCTGGGCAACGATTTTGAAACCCGGGCCTGGTGGGCGGTGATCGTATCCGATGTTATGGAAGACATCCGGTCCATGATTTTGACCAATGCCGCGGACAGCTCCGCTGCGATAAAGGTATTTGAACAGGAGTGGCAGCAAATATTGAGCACGATGGAAATTGGCGATTACAATGGACTGGAGCGCCAGCTCACCCGCAGTGCCGAACGATTAAAAAACATCGCCTTAAAACGTCCCGTGGCCGAAGTGCCCGTCGTTACCCTGGCCGGTGAGATATTTGTCCGCCGGGATGCTTTGTCCCGGCAGTATTTAACGGAAAGTTTAGCCGGTATGGGGTTTGCCACGATTTGCTCGCCGGTGGCCGAATGGGTCCTGTACTGCAATTATCTGGTAAACGCCGGGCTGACACCCGAGGAACTGTCTTTTTTCGAAAAAATAATATTCAAAATTCGCAACAAGTTCCAGGCCCGTTACGAAAAAAGAATCAAAGCCATCTTGTCGGCTTCAGGTCTGGTCCAGGCCGAGCCGCTCGATATGGACACGATCATTAAAAACGCCGCACCGTACATCTCCAAAGACCTTCCCGGTGAAGCCGTTTTGACGGTTGGGGGTTCCTTAACGGAGGTCGTATCCCATTCATGCGGCGTCATTGCCATCGGCCCCTTTGGCTGCATGCCCAACCGGCTTTCCGAATCCATTCTGAACGAAGCCATGAACAGCAATGACAAATTAGCCACCGACCCGCACAACCGTGAGCTGCGCACCGTGCTGACGGACATCGATGAACTGCCGTTTTTGGCGATTGAAAGCGACGGATCACCGTTTCCCCAATTGATCAATGCCAAGCTGGAGACCTTCTGCCTGCGGGCGGAGAGACTGCACCAGCGAATCGTAAACACACAGAAGAATTGAAGACCACCTGTAGATTGAAGATTGAAGATTTGAGGAATTCTATCTTTTTATGCAAGCTGATATTCCCGTTGCAAATTGCCCGCCATCAATATAAGAACCATAATATGTGCTGTTAGACACCATATCGACCATTTATAGTCGATGTCTTCGCATCGGATTAAAACATGACGGAGCGCAGCGACATCACCAAATCTTCAATTTTCATTCTTCAATATTCAATACCGGCTTGACCGGGTTCGGGGGGTTGCATTTTGAATATAGAAAAAAAAGCCGTCTGGGGTTGGGCCATGTATGACTGGGCCAACTCAGCCTACGTGACCACGGTCATGGCCGGTTTCTTTCCGGTTTTTTTTAAACAGTATTGGAGCTATGGGGCGGATGTCAACGTGAGCACCGCCCAGCTTGGTTTCGGCAATTCGATCGCCAGCCTGATTGTGGCCCTCATGGCACCGATCCTGGGGGCGATTGCCGATAAGGGATCCGCCAGAAAAAAATTTATGCTGCTCTTCGCCTACCTGGGTGTATTGATGTCGGTCGGATTGTTTATGGTCCAGAAAGGGCAATGGGCCATGGCGATTTTTATTTATGCCATGGGCATTATCGGTTTCTCAGGTGCCAATGTGTTTTATGATTCGCTGTTGCCGAGCGTGGCCGACGAGAATAAGATTGATTATATCTCCAGTTTGGGGTTTTCGATGGGATACCTGGGTGGCGGACTGCTGTTTCTGATCAATGTTGTGATGACTCTGATGCCCCATAAATTCGGATTGCCGGATGCGGCGGCGGCCGTGCGGGTATCTTTTTTAACCGTGGCGGTGTGGTGGGGACTGTTTACCATATTCACGATCGCCTGGGTCAAAGAGGCAAAAACCACCTCGCCCCCGGCGGCGGGTGAAACGGTTATCGGGGCCGGTTTTCGCCAGCTGACCGGGACATTTAAAAAACTGCGGCATATGAAAGTCATTTTATTATTTCTCCTGGCCTACTGGTTTTATATTGACGGGGTGGACACCATCATTCGGATGGCGGTGGATTATGGACTTTCATTGGGATTTGAATCCTCCGATTTGATCAAAGCACTTTTAATCGTTCAATTCGTTGGTTTTCCGGCGGCCCTGGTGTATGGCAAGCTGGGGCAGAAATGGGGCGTACGCAAGGCTATTTATCTGGGTATCGCAATCTATATGGCGGTTACGGTTTATGGTACCATGATGACCCAGAAACACGAGTTTTATATTCTAGCCGTGGTGATCGGCCTGGTGCAGGGGGGGATTCAGGCCCTCAGCCGTTCCTATTACTCCCGTCTGATACCCAAAGATAAAGCGGCCGAATTTTACGGATTTTACAATATGCTGGGCAAATTCGCCGTCATCATGGGACCGGCCTTGATGGCGATTGTCGGTTTGATAGCCCGCCGCATCATGATGCCGCCGTCACCCACCGCGGCCCAAATCATCGCCGTCGGCCAGACGGCCTCGCGCTGGAGCATCGGGTCCATCCTGATTCTATTTATCATCGGAGCGGCTCTCTTTTACTTTGTCGATGAAAAAAAAGGACGCGAGCAGGCCAGGTACCTGTCGGCGGAATAAGCCCCAACTAAGGGATGCCCCCCCGCGGCAAGCTGCCCGGATTTATATCCGCCTGCCCGGTTTGGTTGATCCCATCGAGCACGCACAAAGCTTCTTCAGCATCGTAGAAATTCTCGCCAACTATATCCTCAACTCCCGAATCAAATGTCCAGCCGATCTTTTCTTCAGAAAAAATAAAATTTAAGAATTATTTAAAACGGCCGATATCGAATCAGTAGCAGCGTTTTAAAACTTCAAACAAATTGTAAAGGAAAAAATCATGAGCCAGAGTTCCTATCTAAGGATGTGCAGATCCTGTGGTGCGGATTTTGCCAAAACAGTGAAAGAGTGTCCGCATTGCGGCAAAAAGGTGCAGTCCGGCACGTTACTAATGCTGATCATCGGCTTGGGGTGTTTGGCCCTGGTCGCAGCCTTTGCGCTTCCAATCAATAAAGGCCAGTCAGATGATATAAAAATAATATCAGAGGCTTCGGTCGATCAGATAAATGCCGCCGAATTAGCCGCCGTATTGGGCAGCAAAAAATCTCAAAATGACCCCGGGACCCAGAATAAGGCCAAAGAAATCACAGGCAAGATTGTCCAATGGGACCTGGAAGTTTTTGTCAGCACCAAAACGGCCGATTATTATCAGATAGTCACGAAATCGACTGCCGGCACGCCCGGAACCCTGCTAAAGGTATATCCCCAGGATAGTCAACAAAAAAATTACCTGGAGAGCATCAAACCGGGCAACACGATTAAAGTAAAAGGAAAAATTGCAGGATTCCAACAGGGCAGAATTAAAATTGATCCGGCAGTGATATTATAGGTTTTCAATTCCGGCTCAAGCGCCGGTATCGATGGATTGCCGAACAATCTCCTGGAGGTCCGCAGCATTATTGGAGAAGATCCACTCTACGCCACGGTTGATTTCTCTGAACAGACAATTTTTGGACCGGGGATAACCGGTCCCCACTTTTTGCCCGCTGCTGCGGTGCTTTGATAATATCGAATTATTGAGCAGGAAATAGTGTCCGGCCAGGCCTGCCATTTCTCGCTCCAGGGCCAGGTTACTGAAGCGGAATATATTCCACATGGCAATCGGCATAAAGGTTGAAGCCGGCACGAAAGTGATCAGTTCGAACATTTCCGGTGCCAGGGATATCAGGTGGTAGTCGGCGCGTGGTTTAAGCGCCGCGAAACAATCCTGCAAAATCTGATTTTGCCGATCGGGATCGGGATAAGTTTCAGCTTTGATTTCCACCATCAGGTGTAATTTCCGGCCATAATTTTGAAGCACCTCTGAGAGCAACGGCACTTGAGGGCATTGCGCCCTCAACCCCTCCAGTTCGATATCGCCAACCTGAAAATCGACATTAAAAACTCGATTAAGATTCGGATCATGAATCACGACCGGGTGAAGGTCCTTTGTCCAGCGAATATCGAACTCAATCCCCCAAACCCCCACGTCACAGGCTCTGTCAAAGGCCGGCAGGGTGTTTTCAAATACAGTATGGTTGTCATATTCACCCCGGTGAGAAATAATTTTACATTGCTTCAAGCGGTCATTGCCGGGAAACGGCTGGGGCCATACCCCATAAAAGCCATCGATTATCCGTTCCAATCCATTTTCAATATAAGAAAAGAATTTCATTTATATTCCAAATCGTTTAGGATCACCACGTGATTGAATAATTTAGATTGAAGATTGAATAATTAAGGTCCGCCTCGACTCGACTGAGCTCGTCGCAGGCCGGCGAATCGATTTCAATTAGTCAGCCATCTATTCTCCGCAGGCGGATTAGAGTTTATTCTTAAAATCACATTATACACTCAAAGCACAGTATGGCAATCAAGAAGATTAAATTTCAGGGAATCGACAAAGTGTTCAATCCGGCCCAAATCGGGCAAAACCCCAGTTTTGCGGCGATGATGCCGGCACGCAAATTCGATATTTCCGGCCGGATCGCCTTGCATTTCGGCAAAGGCACCGTCACAGCCGGCCCCGGGGATGTGGTGGATCTGTTTCATGGAGCCGGCTTATCGAACGGCGGAATTACAATATTTGCGCTACCCAGCCGCAACCGTAATCAGGAATCCAACGTCCGGATATCGATGCTCGACGTTCATTAGTTTCACATTTGATTTGAATGGACGCTCATGGCCAGAAGCGACACTCCTATGAAACTTCAAATGTTTCGGATCGTAGGGCGGGCCACCGTGCCCGCCGTTTCAGGTCGGCACGGTGGCCGACCCTACGATGCACAGGGTCAAAGTTTCTTTTCCGATCAGACCGGCTGCCCTTTAGCCGGAGGCGACACTCGTATGAGACTACTTTCATAAATATATGCCAGACCGAGTAAATCGCGGTTGCAAACCGCTCCCACAATCAATACTATCACGATAAATATCGGAAGTTTCATTTTCGATTCGTCTGGCTGCTTTTCAGGCCCGCGGCGGGGCTGACACCTGAAACCTGACACCTGGAACCTTTAGTATATTGCAACATGCTGTCAGAAAAAGCTCGATAGAGCCTAAAATCAATATTTAAAAAATGATAAAAGTTGAAGATATTATCCAAAAAGTCCAAGTCAACGTCCCGTTCACCATGCTGTATGAATCCTATCTGGCAACATTCATTGAATACGGTCTGAATCCGGAAATCGGTCTGGATGCCGCCGCACTGGACCGTTTTACCGTAGCAGACTTCAGCCGGATCGCCGATGAAATTCATAAAAACTCGCGGACAGTGACCCTTCACGGACCCTTTATAGATCTCAGCGCCGGGTCGCCGGATCCGGCCGTGCGCCGGCTGACCAGATGGCGCCTGGAACAGCTGCTTGACCTGGTCCCGCTGTTTAGGCCGCAATCGGTGGTCTGCCACGCCGGTTATGATGCCAAGCGCTATGGATATTTCAAAGACACTTGGTCGGAAAACAGTCTCGAGCTTTGGTCCTGGATGGCAGATCGGGTTAGCGCGCATGGCGCGCGACTGATGCTGGAAAACGTTTACGAAGATGGTCCCGCAGACATCCAATTTTTATTTGAAAACCTGAAACATCAAAAGGTCGGCTTTTGCCTGGACACCGGGCATTCATCCGCTTTCGGGCAGGCCGATCTAGCAGCATGGTTAGACACACTGGGACCATACCTGGGGCAACTTCATCTGCACGATAATCTTGGAAATGATGATGAACATCTGGCGCTGGGCGATGGAATGATTGATTTTAATCTATTATTCAAATACTTTAAAAAAAATAAACATATTTCCCCAATCGTTACCCTGGAGCCTCATGAGGAAAAAGACCTCTGGCCCGGTCTGGAATATCTCGCCCAAGAGTGGCCCTGGTGAAAATTTGGCAATCGAATAGCGGTTGTTCAAGTTAGTTCGCTTCGCTCATCCGCCGGAGGCCACCATTGCATTATTCCATTTTCGGGCCAAATCCGAAATCCCAAAAATCCACATATTATCAATAGATTGTCGAAATTCCGCACCATATAAAATTAATCATAATTCTGATTGCTACGCAAAATTATCTCCGCCTGTTTATATCCCCGACCCAACGCTAAATATATTTTTAACACCCGGTATAGTTGGATAAGTACCATCAATAATTAAAAATTCTTACCCAACAAAAAAATCGCGGCTGACCCAAATAGCAGTCATCGGATTTATTGATATTGGACTTCAGGACATGGATCGGAGAAAAATTTATGGGTTAATTGCCAATTCCTGTTAAAGCCTGAAAGAAAATGACCGATATAAACCTTGTATCATTTTGTAAACTAATCACTCATCGACTCACTTTCAGGAAAACAATGACAGTAATCAATCGGGAAGAAAAAAACATTGCTAAGGCCGGGGCGAACATTCCGCTTGAAGATAGAACCATGGTTTTGACCCAGACCAAGGAAAAAATCATCGGGCCGCGACTGGTTTGCACCACTGCCGGTGGTGAAAGTAAAATTTATCCTCTTAAAAAATCAAAACTTGTCATCGGCCGATCGGCTGAAGCGGATCTCCATCTGCTGGATCCATTAATTTCCCGTAAACATTGTGTTATTGAAAATCGCGACGATACGTTTGTCGTTAGAAATGTCAGCACAACCAATCCGCTGTTGCTAAATGAAAAAGCAATCGCCGAAAAACGGCTTTACACTGGTGATCAGCTCAAAATTGGCTCCGCCACGCTGGCCTATATTTCCGATCGTCCGGAGGATGCCAAAAATATTGACACGCGCATGCTCAACAAAAAAAAGCAATCGGGACTGGGTTTTTGGATTGCCGTTTTTCTGTTGCTTATTTTTACGGCTTATTATGGTTACTTTCAGGCATTCACGCCGTTAAAAGTTAAATGGGCTTTAAAATCCGTATCCAAGCAAATCACGGACGAGAAATACGTATCGGCCCAGAATACCCTCAAACATCTGCTGGATCTGGATCTGCCCCTGGAGCAGACCCATCGGGTCCTGGAATTATTTGCTCAAACGGCCCTGGCGATCGCCGAGCAGAAGTCCCAGCAGGAAGACCTGAAATCTGCCATGGTATATTTAAAATCATATCTGGCAGAATACGGCGCCGGGAAAGAAGCAGAAATTTTATGGGACCGGCTGGATTATTATCGGCTGAGCCTGGCACAAAGCCTGGAAAACGACAAAAAATTTCAACCGGCCTTGAGGCAATATGCCGCGATCAAGGAGGAGAGCATCTATTTTGATGAAGCACACAAAGCCATCCGGCGGATATGGCTGGCTCATCAACAGCAGACCCGCGAAGATAAGACATTGGCCCAGATTCTAAAAGACGCCGATGCCCACTTTAAAGCCCAGCAATATCTCAAACCCGTCAATCAAAATGCCTATGTCCTGTATCAAGCCGTCCTTTCATTGGACCCCAAGCATGAACTGGCACTTAGGCGAATTGATCAAATGAAGGCCTTTTACCGTGAAAATGGCGAAAAATATTATGCCAAAAAGAGATGGTCTAAAGCCCTATCCTATTTTGAACGCTATTACCTGATCGATACGGACGCCAAAGAAATAAACAACAAAATGAAAATCTGCCGGGAAAAATTGGCTATCTTGCGGGCCAAATCACTCAAAACCCAATATGCGAAAAGTTCCTTAAAGAAAAAGTCGCGAGGAACAAACCGCAGCAAACAAACCCAGGCTGAAAAGAAAGAAGAGATCAAGCGCATGCTTGAGGAGTCCGGTACCGAAAGCTCCTGGATCATGCAATATCTTTTCGAAGACCAGAAGGGCAAAAAAGACTCTGAGAAGCCCTGGTAAACGCATCGGAATTTCTACAATCTACTGATAATGCCGGGGGCTTCTTGGCCTTTCGAATTTGCCCCGAAAATTGAATAATGGAATGGTGAAAAAGTTTCAATACACCCTATCAGGCGGACATGTATCATAAGATAAAGGGGAAAAAATTGGCCCACATGCTAAACAACTGTTTTAAAAACGCAGTTAAACCAATCGTTATCCTTGCAGCGGTTCTCATAATCCCGGCATTGACCACATCCTGTGCGCTTCGAATGTTTGAACCGGCCCCGGAACCAACCATCCAGGAAGGAAAACAGCTTCCCACCAAAGTCGCGATACTGCCCTTTATCAACAATACTTCCACGCCCGAAGCCGGCGTGCTGGTGCGCAGGATGTTTTATAATTTTTTCAGTTCGTTGAACTACCGGGACCTCGAACCTTTTGTAATTGACGAAAATCTTAGACTCAATGATCTGTATACAGAGGTAACTTCCGGCAAAAACGTTTCGCCCCAGCAGCTGGGCCAAATTTTAGGGGTCGATGCCGTTATTTACGGTGATGTTATCAGCCTGGGCAAAATATTCGCGCTGGTATATGCCGACAACCAGGCCGGACTCAAAGCCCGGATGGTAAGCTGCACAACCGGTCAGAGCATCTGGGAACTCGAGCACACCATCCATATCGAAGAGGGCGAAGTACCGATGAGCCCAATCGGGTTGGCAACCGCGGTTTTTAAAACCGCCCTCAGCCACACCCGGGCCAGCCACACGAAGGCCGCGGCTGAATTGTGTTTGCAAATGGTCGCCACCATACCCAATCCGACCGGGGTGAGCGATCCGCCCCCCAAAATCCAGGCCCTGGTTCACAATGGCGCCGGCAGGCTGATGCTGCCGGGGGAGTATTTAAAGGTCGCCCTGATCGGTGAAAAAAAGCAAATCGCCAGCTGGAGCCTGCCGCCGCTGATCACGAATCTCCCGCTGACGGAAAAGGAGCCGGGCGTTTATATTGGCGCTTACCGCATCAAACAAAAAGATCGGTTGGGAAACGGCCGGCTGATGGGGTTTCTCAATGGTAAAGCCGGTGTGGGCAGCCAGTGGATGGATACCCTGGGTCCAATCAAAATCGGTAATCCCACGGTTCTGCCAGCCGTTATAGCCAAGGATTATGTATTGCGCATTGATAAAAGTCCCTACCTGGTAAAGGACGCCCTGGTCGTTCAACCGGGCGCCAGGCTCACCATGAACCCGGGAACCGTGATCTGGTTTCGCAGCCTGGGGATAATTGTCAAGGGGGAGCTTCAAATTCTGGGCACCGAAGACAATCCGGTTCGCCTGTCGAGTCTGGGACGGTCCAACTGGAAGGGCATATTTTTGGATCGCAGCCAGAGCGAAAATAAAATCAGCTATTGTGCCGTATCCGATGCTGAATTCGGCTTCAGGGCCTCTAAATCCAAGGTTTTCATTCAAAACAGCCAATTCCAGGACAATGTCTGGGGCATCGTGATGGAAGAAAGCCGGGCAGAAATATCCGGCAGCCTCATCCGAACATCGCAAAAATCAGGTATCGCCGCCCGCCAAGCCAATATTCTGGTAAAAAGTTCGGTTGTTACCGAAAACAGTTCCGGAGGATTTTTGCTGGAAAACAGCCAGGCCAAAATAGTACAAAATAATATATTAAATAATGGCGGCTGGGAAATCAAAGTGCTGGACAACAAAGGCCGGGTTAATGCCGCTCACAACTGGTGGGGCACCGACGATCCGATCAAAAATGAAATTATCGGCCCGGTTGCCGTCAAACCGCTTTTGGCAACACCGATCGAATTCAATATTATCGAGTGAAGAAATGACTAATGTCTAATGACTAATGGTGGAAGTCGCTTCGCTTCGTCTTATTCATACCAATTTAAAATAGATAATATTCCATAATTTGATATTAGTCATTAATCATTAGTCATTCCAATTGTTCCTCAATTATTCATTATTCAATCTTCATTTTTCATTTCTCATATCCTTTCCTCCAGCCAGACCACCAGGTCATTCAGCACCGTTCGTCTTTGCACTTCCAATTCGTTGTAAATTTCATGGTACAAGCCCTCGTAGACATGCAGGGTCTTGTCGGACGTTTCCAATTTCTCAAAGAATTGGGCGGCGGTCAGGGCATTGACCAGATGATCATCACCGGCCACCTGCATCAGTATCGAAACTTTAAGAGACGAAGCCTGCTGATCGACCGTTTCCATTGCCGCCATGAATTCGGTAAAAAAGCGGGTGCTGACCCGATCATGCACCAGGGGATCGTTTTGATAGGCGCTGACGACATTGTGATCATGGCTGATTTTAGCGGCATCCAATTCATTGCCCATGGTTAGACTCGGCCACAGGAAGGACATGATTGACCCTAAAATTTTCTTGGCGGCGGGTACTTCGATGACCATCCCCAGCGCAGGTGATGACACCACGACCCCGTCGATAAGTTCGTCGAATCGCTGCGCAAAATATATGGCGATCAAACCGCCCATGCTGTGTCCCAGCAAAAAACATTTGCAATCGCCGGTCATACCCTCTCTGGCCAGTTCGAGCATTGATTTCAGATCTGTCAGATACTGCATAAAATTCAGAACATGACCGCGTTTCCCTTCACTTTGGCCGTGGCCCCGGTGATCCGGCAGCCAGATGCTGAACCCCTTCGGAAGCAACCGCTCAATGACATTGCCATAGCGGCCGGAGTGCTCTCCCAGGCCGTGGGCAATCACCAACCGTGCCTTTTCGGTTTCAGCCGGGAAGTGGCGATAGAAGATCCTGACACCTTCGGATCCTGCAAATGTAGCGGTTTTTTCGAGTAAAGCACTCATAAGGCCTCCTGTATCTTAGATTGTTTAATTTTGCACCTGAAACCTACTCCGCCAATGTTTAAAAACCCGATATCATATCTACATCGCCCCATATTTTTCCATAAACTCTGCCGCCTTCTCCCGGTCGCCCAGCGCCTCATAGCAGCGGGCTGCAAATTGCACTGCATCTTTTTCAGCAGGAAAGTCAAGGAAGCGGGCCAGGGCGTGATCGTAATCTGCCAGATTCATCAAGCTGACTCCCAGGCAGATGTTTAGCCGGACATCATTGGGAAAATGGCAAAGACCGCGTGAAAGAATTTCAACGGCATCCTGCTGAGCGCCTCTTTTTTGATTGAGGATTCCCAGTCCCAGCCAGGCCTCGGCATTGGGATAATAGTTTAATGACTGCCGGTACAGTTTTTCGGCAAGCCGGTCTGTGTGCCCGATAACATCAATTGCGGAATAATCCCCATGGTCAAATGTCATGGCAAGCCGCGCAAAAAACCTTGAGTGCTGCGGATAAAGATCTTCGTCATCAATTAACTGAATCGCCTCAACAAATCCAGGCAGGTTGTCAAAAAAACTCGATCTCAGCTTTTGGCCAAACGCCAGGATCATCTCCCGGGTTAACGCCGGGTCGGTCTCAAAATACATGATATCTTCGATGCGATTCAGCCAGATATCATCGGTTGCGTTTAACCGTTGTTTGAAATCCTCGTAGAGTGCGGTTCCCGGGAATATGTCAAGTATATAAAAAATGGCACCCAACGGCTTTATGGTGTTGATCAGGTCGATCGTTTCCTGAATGGTCTGCCGGCTTTCCCGGGGAGCACCGTAAATAAAATAAGCCCGGGCCATGATACCGTATTTTTGGGTTAACGTGAAAGCCGCGTGGATTTTATCGGGTGAAATATTTTTAGATAAATATTTTCTTATTTTCTCCGAACCGCTTTCGACGCCGTAGCTGATTTGAATGCAGCCGGCTTTTCTCATCCAATACAGCACTTGTTCGCTGACATGATCCACCCGTGAGATGGCATTCCAGGTAATATCCAGCTTTTTTTCAATGATTTTCCGGCAAACTTCGATAGCGCGCCGCTTATTCGCGGTAAACGTGTCATCTGAAAAATAAAAAAACTGAATGCCCTTTTGGAACAGGCGCTCGAGTTGATCAACAAAGTAGTCGGCGGAGTGGAATCGGACTTGGCGCCCCCAGAAGCGGGGGGAGCCACAGAAATTACAATTCCCACCGCATCCGCGGGTCAAGGCCAGGTGCTGGTATTCGAAGTACTTCGCCGGATTGGGCAGATCATCCAACCTCGCGATGGGTTCAGCCTCCGCTGTTCGGACCGGTTTGCCGTTTTTCCGGTAGGCAACTCCGCTAATTTTCTCGATAGCCTGTGAACTGTTGGCTTCCAGCCAGCGGATCAGCTTTAAAAAAGTGTGCTCTCCTTCTCCGATCACCACGAAATCAACTTCTTGAAAGTGGGTTAAAAAATGTTCCCATAAGTAGGTGGCACCGATGCCGCCAAACACGATCTTTACCCGCGGATTGATCTGCCTGGCAATCCGGGCAATTTCAATCCCGCCCCAGCGATTGGCATTCAGAATAGAAAAGCCGATAATATCAGGTTTTTTCTCTTCTATTATTTCTCGAATTAGATGCGGGGTTGTGTTGATGTTGTGCCAGTTTAAAATCTCGACATCATATCGATTATGCTTTAAAACAGCGGCAACATAGTACACGCCCAGCGGCACGGCGCGTACGTCTTCAATCGTATATACGCGATCATGCAGAAAGTAGGGATATATGAGCAAAATTTTCATTTGGGAAAAATTTGACATTTGAACGGCTTTCTGTCAAGAGTTCTGATTATGCACATTAAAGCCGTTTTCTTCCATCTCGAAAGTACGCTGGTTCGATCGGCCAAACTTGATATTCATCGGATTAAGGCATCGATTGGATGTCCGGCTGAGTCAACCATCCTTGATTTTTTGCAAAACTTATCCAAAGCGGAGGAGCGAAGCCAGGTCGATTCCCGCCTGGAACGTCTCGAGCTTGAGGCGGCCGCGGACTCAAAATCTGCGCCCGGTGCCATGGACCTGTTACGCTACCTGGATTTGAAAGGCCTGCGCCAGGCGGTATTTTCGCATGGCAGCCCAGCCTTCGTTGATCATTTGCTGAGCCGCTTAGCCGCTGCCGGGGACCTTCATTTTAGTTCGGTCATCAGCCGGGAGGAACTCATGGCAACGACCCCGGCCGGCAATGCAGTTCAGCTGGCAGCGCAGAAATTAAAATTAATGCCGCACCAAATTCTGGCCGTAACGGCGGACGCAGCAGTTCATCAGCAGGCACGCAGCGCCGGGGCGGTATCGGTCCTGATTGACCCAACGACAGCACCGGGTATGGCCCTGGCAGAAAAAGCATACCAAGTATCCGATCTAGACCAGATCAAAAAAATTGTGCGGCTTGCCATCCCCCTGCCGGCCGGGAAACTTCCGAATGATCTATTGCGTGAGTTTTTAAATCAATTCGAATTTCAGGATCCGTCGGTCATCATAAATCCGGGAATTGGAGAAGACACCGCCGCGGTTGACGTCAAGCCCGAAGAAGTTCTGGTGCTCAAATCAGACCCCATAACTTTTGCGACGGATGCCATCGGCCAATACGCAGTATTGATCAACGCCAACGACATTGCCACTTCAGGGGCAAGACCCCGCTGGCTGCTAACCACCTTGTTGTTTCCCTGCGGGGTCACCCCGGCTGAAATCCGCACGGTAATCAAAGAGCTTCAGGATTTTTGCCGACGCTGGCAAATAACGCTTTGCGGCGGCCATACCGAAATTACCGATGCCGTGACCCGGCCGGTGGTCACCGGTATGATGGCCGGTACCGTCGCCCGGCGTAAACTAATCGACAAGCGCAACATGGCAGCCGGTGACCGCGTGTTGTTGAGCAAGGGCGTCGCGGTGGAAGGAACAGCCATTATTGCCAGGGAGTTTGGCGACCGATTGGCAGACCTCGGCCTGGATGATTCCGAAATTGAAAGATGCCGCCAATTTCTGGCTGACATCAGCATCATCACGGAAGCACAAATAGCCGCTCAATTTAGTGCGACCAGCGCCATGCATGATGTCACCGAAGGCGGACTGGCCACGGCCCTGGAGGAACTGAGTATGGCAGGCGGCCATCGCATCAAAATCGATGTGGATGCGATACCCGTGTTTGCCGAAACCCGCAAGATTTGCGGCCTGCTGGGAATTCAACCGCTGGGACTGATCGGCTCCGGCAGTCTTTTAATATGCTGCCGGGCAGCCGGCTGTAATTCTTTGATGGAAACCATCGGCAAACGCGGCATTGAAGTATCCTGTATTGGCGAGGTACTGGATATCGGTCAGGGGATCGACGCAATTAAAAAAGGCCGGTCCATCGACTGGCCCCGGTTCGAAGTAGATGAAATTACACGTCTGTTTTAGGCTTTTTTTATGCCCCGGCCGAAAATATCGAAAGCCAATTCCAAAGTCTGCTTGAGATAATCTTTTTCCTGGTTGATCAGCCTTTTGGATGTCAACCAGAGCACGACGCCGGAAAACAGGGCCCAGAACGTATCGGCCATTGCAACCGGATGACGGTCGACAAAAAGACCCTGATCAACCCCGTTTTGAAAAATTTGAGCGATTGAACCCAGAGATTTACGGGATAATTCCTTGATTTCGGCCATCAGCTGGGGCGACAGGTTCATTAGCGTTTCGCTGGACTGCAGATGAAACATATTGATGATAATCAACGGGTCAAACTCATAGACATCATACATCGCATCCATCAAGGCCTTTAATTTTTCCTCGGGATTGGCGTCTTTTTCATCATTGACATGTTCAACCCGGATAAGCAGGTATTGGAGTATTCTCAGTGAAAGCGAGGCGTAAAGTTCCTCTTTATTCTTAAAATACAGGTATAAGGTGCCGGGACTGAGCTCCGCCTCCTGAGCGATATCTTCCATGGTCGCCTTGTTGAACCCTTTATCTGAAAAAACCCTTTTGGCAGCGACCATGATCTGCTGCCGGCGGCGTTCCTTTTCCCTCTCTTTGCGCTCTTGGATTCCCATTACACTAGCACCCTCCTGAATATGATTTATTTTTAAAATAGAGTTGTATTTTATTTGATTAATTTTTTCAAGAGAAATATTCAGTTTCTGATTTAAACTACAATGCCTTGAATTTTTGACCCGGAACAGATAATATACTTTCAAAAAATTCGCAGTCAAGGACACCGGCTGCCGGAGGCTTGAAGGCCGGGAAGCAGGGAGGCTGGCAAACTAAAAAAAACTTCTCGACCAATAACTGAACGCAAAGGTGAACAGCATGCCACAGAATTTAAGTTCAAGTGCCCGCAAAGTACAGGAGGCGTTAGACAAACACGGTGTTGCTTGCCGGGTCGTCGAGATGCCGCAATCTACCCGCACCGCCGATGACGCCGCCCGGGCGGTCGGGTGTCAGGTCGGCCAGATTGTCAAATCTCTGGTATTTCGGGGCAAACGATCGCACCAGGCGATCCTGGTGGCAACCAGCGGCGCAAACCGGGTCAACGAAAAGAAAATCGCGACCCTCATTTCTGAGCCCCTATCAAAGGCCGATGCAGATTTCGTGCGGGCAAAAACCGGCTTTGCCATCGGCGGGGTCCCCCCGGTTGGGCATGCTCAATCCATCCGGATTTTTATCGATGAAGATCTTCTGCAGTATAATGAAATCTGGGGTGCCGCCGGCACGCCCAGGGCGGTCTTTAAATTAACACCCCAAGAACTGCAAAAAATTACCGGCGGGCAGGTGGTTGCGGTCAAATAAAGCAAAGGTTTAAGGTATCTCGAATTCAATTAATTCTCACTTCGAAAATCTGTCTTCGGCACTCTATATATTAACCAATCGCAACCTGCAACAGATCCTTCCTGGCACTCACATTCTGGATCGTCACCTGGATAAGATCCTCGGGTTTTAGTTCAAGACCGCTGGACAAGGGAAGGTCGCATTCAACCATGTATTCGGTGAGCAGGATCTGGTAATTGTTTCGGCGTTTAACCAGAACGATAGCCTCTTCTTTGCGACCGACACATTGTTCGAGGTATTTTAAAAGCCAGTAGCGCTGCCGCCCCTGTTGAATCCTGCCAACGCTGCTCATCGGCATTTGCAGCATTTGGATGAGTTGGTCTATTTCGTCTGAGGTGTAAGGCTGCTCAAAATCGAGCAGCGCCCTTAATTGGCGCTGGGTAATCAGATCAAAGTATTTTCGGATGGGAGATGTTGCCGTCACGTAGGCATCCAGTCCAAGGCCTGAATGCTTGCCGGGCTTGTGATCCAGCACAAATCGGCTTAAATATCTTCGCTGCATCCAATTTTGGAACAAGGTGCCCGCGTTGCCCTTGTAAAGACGCTCTCTGGGATCCGGTTGCGACCTGAATATGGCCGGCAGGCCGGCTTCGGCCAGAAATTTAGCCATCAGCCAGTTAGCTAAAATCATGATTTCAGAAACCAGCATCCGGCCGGGGCTTTCGCGATTGATCTTATTCACGGAAATGGATCGATCCTCTGCCAACCAGACATTAACTTCCGGCACCGTAATCTGAACCGCACCGCCATCCAACCTCCGCTGCCGAAATTTTTCTGCAATTTCACGCAGAACGATGACATCCTGATTTTGATCCGCCGCCAGATTAACATCGTAATAAGTAAGCTGGTGTTCAACCTTGATCAGGCTGGGCAGAATTTCATAATCAATAATTTCCTTCGAAGGGCTCAAATTTACCATTGTGCTGATGGCCGGACGCAATTCTCCGGCCTTTAGACTGCAAAGCCCTTCGGCCAGGGCCGCGGGCAGCATGGATATCTTTTGATCGGGCATATAGATGGAACTTGCCCGGGCAAGCGCTTCCTGGTCAATGCGGTCGCCTTTGCTTATAAAATGACCGACATCAACAATATGAATGCCCAGACGATACTGCTCTCCCACTTTTTCGATGCTCAAGGCATCGTCAAAATCGAGGGTCGACTGTCCGTCAATGGTCATCAGCGATAAGGATGTCAAATCCTGACGCACGCCATCGGCGAAAAAGTCCTGGCGGGAGGTTACAAGATGTTCAGCACTTTGCAGGATCCGATCGTCAAATTCAGCGGTGATATCAAAACGCAGCAATTCTATATTTTCATTCTCATCAAAAACCTTCAGCTTGACCAGAACCGGAAAAAGCCCGGTGGTCCAATCTAATCCTGATTTGTTGATCATGGCCCTGGCCAGGACATGGTCTTTGCTTTCCTTTTCAAAC
This sequence comes from uncultured delta proteobacterium, assembly GCA_963710795.1. Taxonomy (GTDB): domain Bacteria; phylum Desulfobacterota; class Desulfobacteria; order Desulfobacterales; family JAFDCJ01; genus JAFDCJ01. The sequence continues at coordinate 24,904 of CAVQBT010000009.1, read as the reverse complement.
AGGTAATATGATTTTAATATATTCGTAAATTCCTGGATATCCCTCTCGTTCACACCGACCGGTGGTGACGATCCATTTACCAGACTTTTCAGCCAGTCCCCACCGAGCTCGATAATGCGGTTTTTGTGTTCCTCCTCATGCCGCTGGGCAGCCAGCCGTTCGACCTGTTGGGCTGAATTCGGAAAAAATTGGTCCAGATTAAACTTAAAATACAGTCTGTCATCAAAAAACGCCCGAATGACCGCCGACTCCTGATCCCCGCCGGGACTGTCCGGGAAACAAAACTCCGTCATTGTCGCAAGATCAATCCACACCTGTTCCGTATTTAGAACCTCCCACAAGTCTTTAATATCCACTTGCGTGAGCAGCGCTTTGCGTTTACTGGCAACCTCGCGCAAGGCATCCACCATTTTGTCCCGGCCCATGGATGTATTCAGGCGTGCTTTATCCTTATGCAGCAGCCGGCCGGCCGAAAGTTTTACCTCACGATTGTTTTCGGTTAACAGCCGCAACCGCTGGTTTTTGACTTCCAGAACAACCGCGCATAAAATTTTTTGGCGGTCGATAAATTCTACAATACTTCCTGATTCCATAGGGGGTACAATAACAACCGGCCTGAATAAAGTCAATGATTCCAAATTCGAGTTAGCGTCTGTCCTGGATCTTGGCGTTAAATGGGTTGCAGTTATTTTTTCCTGCCCTTATATTAAGGCATTCCTGATTGAATAACTCAATCATCTATAACATTGGTGGCGCGGAGGCTACAACCCATGACTCGAAACATGCGAGACTCGATAACTCGAAACACGTAAGCCATAACTCGTATACCCGCAACCCGTAACCCGTAACTCGCAACCCGTAACCGGTGACCAGTGACCCGCAACCAGAAATCAGCAGCTTCCTTGATCAAGCCCTTTTTTGTTGAAAATCGCGTCAATATTATAGTCGGACTGCTCAGCCTGATCATCGTTGATGTGCTCCAACTCATTATTCCCCGGATCATCAAATGGGCCGTCGATGATCTGACGGCCTTTGAAATAGATGCCTGGCGGCTGCTGTCCTATGCACTATACATGGTGGCTATCGCGCTGTTTATCGGTATCTTTCGCTATATCTGGCGTCGTTGTCTCCTGGGCACATCCCGCAGAGTCGAAGAGGGGTTGCGCAACACGCTGTTTAATCACCTGCAAACTCTATCGGCCTCCTATTTCAATGAGGTCAAAACCGGCGATCTGATGGCCCATGCCACCAATGATATCCAACAAATCCGTATGGCCACCGGCATGGGAATGGTGGCCTTAAACGATGCCATCGTTCTGGGATTGTCTGCCATCGGCTTTATGGCCTACATCAATATCAAATTGACCGCTTTTGTTCTCATTCCCATGCCGCTGATTGTGATCAGCACCCGCTTTTTCAGCAAAAAAATGCATCGACGATATCAGGCGGTTCAGGCCGCTTTTTCCGAACTCACCGAAGTGATTCGGGAACGTTTCGTGGGAATTCGCATTATCACAGCCCACCATCGCAAAACCGAAGAAGCGCTGCGAGTGGAAACCGTCTCGAGAGATTATATTAACAAAAATATCAGACTGGTCAAAATCATCGGCACCTTTTTCCCCATGATGCTTCTTTTTTCAAATTTAAGTCTGGCCATTGTTCTTTACCTTGGCGGCCGCCAGACTATTTTGCAAACGATCACCCCGGGTGATTTTGTAGCCTTCATCAGTTATCTGGGCCTGCTGACCTGGCCCATGATGGCGTTAGGCTGGGTGACCAACCTCATCCAAAGAGGCCGGGCGTCTCTGGACCGCATCAATAAAATTTTGCAAACAATGCCTGATATCCGTGACCAACCTGGTGCTCGCGACCTGGAAGGCGTTGACGGGCAAATTGATTTTAAAAATGTTTCCTTCAGCTATGGATCCCAAGCGGATGAGACCGCTGGCGCGACACTTAACAAAATAAATTTATCCATCAAACCGGGACAGGTGCTGGGAATTATTGGTCCACCCGGCGGCGGTAAAACAACCCTTATCAATCTGATTCCAAGACTCTATGATCCTCAGCCGGGCGAGGTCCTGCTGGACGGAAATGATATTCGCACCCTGAAAATAAGTGATCTACGATCCCACATCGCCTTTATTCCCCAGGAACCGTTCCTGTTTGCCGGGACGATTCGCGACAATATTACCTTCGGCAACCGGGATATCACCGAGGAACGGCTTGAAAAAGCCGTCAAAGCGGCAGCCCTATTTGAAACAATCAATAATTTTCCCGCCGGTTATGAAACCATGGTCGGAGAAAAAGGTATCATTCTTTCCGGTGGTCAGAAACAGCGTATCGCGCTGGCCCGTTGCCTGTTGAAAGATGCCGGTATCCTGATTCTGGATGATCCCATCAGCCAGGTGGATCTGGAGACCGGAACGGCCATCATCGACACTATCAGAAAAATGGCAGGCCCCAAAACCATCGTCATCGTTTCCCACCGCCTTTCCGCTGTCAGTTTTGCCGACCGCATCATCGTCCTCGACCAGGGACGTATTGTGGAATCGGGCAATCACCGGCAGCTAATGGAATCCAATAATTATTATGCCAAGACGTTTGGCTTGCAGCAAATCGAAGAGGAATTAGATGAAGCCTGATTTCGGATATGTTGAGGAAAAAAAACTGGGCAAACCCTATGATTTGAAGTTGCTCAAACGGCTTTATCCGTTTACCCGACCTTATCGACTGCTGCTTTTAGGCTCCATCGGGCTGGTTCTGTTAATCACGGCCCTGGACCTGGCCCTGCCCTATGTCACCAAGGTTGCCATTGACCGCTATATCGTGCCGGTAATCGAACAGCAGCACGCGGTCAAGAAAAAAACCGGCGATGAGCCCGGCAGCCGGGTCATCCAGGTGGATTTATCCGACCCGCGCCTTCAGGCACTGGTTAATAAATACAGATCGCTATTTAAAATTGAAGGCCGGACAGCCCGGATCGCATACAGCGCCCTTTCCGAGTTGGCTAGATCTGATCTGATTATTTTACGGCACCATGATTTAACCGGAATCGCCGGGCTTGCGGCCGTTTTCGTGACCCTGGTACTGTTCAACTTTATTTTGAGTTTTGTCCAAAGAATGATCATGGAATATACCGGCCACATGATCATGCATGATTTGCGCATGAAGCTGTTTGTCCATATCCAGAATCTGGCCATCGCCTTTTTCACCCGTAACCCGGTGGGACGGCTGGTCACCCGGGTGACCAATGACGTTCAGAACATGCATGAGCTGTTCACCTCGGTTATTTCAATGATCTTTAAAGATTTTTTCCTGCTGTGCGGCATCGCCGTGGTGATGCTGGTCTTAAACTGGAGACTGGCGCTGATCTCCTTCATTGTATTGCCGCTGGTAGTATATGCCTCCCTGATTTTTTCGCGACAGGCGCGAAATATTTTCCGGGAGCTGCGCATCAAAGTAGCCGAAATCAACACCCGCTTTTCGGAAACCATCGGCGGCATCCGGGTCATTCAATTGTTTCGTCAGGAAATTACAAATTATCGCAATTTTAAACAGTTGAACCACGAAAACTTTCTGGTCGGAATGAAGCAAATCCATGTGCTGGCCATATTTATGCCGCTAATCGAGGTTCTGGGAGTGGTGGCCGTTGCCCTGGTGATATTTTACGGCGGCCGCAGCGTGCTCAGCAGCACGTTGAGCCTGGGCGCCCTGGTGGCCTTCATCTCTTATATCAGGATGTTTTTCAGACCCATCCGGGATATGGCGGAAAAATATAACATCCTGCAAAATGCCATGGCATCCGCTGAACGAATCTTCTTGATCATGGACAGCCAGGAGAGCCTGCCGACCCCGGCGGCGCGAACCGGTCCCATTCCATCGAACCTGCAACACATTGAGCAGGTTCAATTTGAAAAAGTCAGTTTCAGCTATGTGGCCGACGAAATGATCCTTAAGGACATCACGTTCGGCCTGCAGGCCGGTGAAACCGTTGCGGTGGTCGGGCCCACCGGTGCCGGCAAAACATCGCTGATCAACCTGCTACCTCGCTTTTACGATCCGACGTCCGGTCAGGTGCTGATCAACAACCACGACATCCGCCAGCTGGATCCGGCTTGGTTTCGATCGAAAATTGCGCTGGTCACGCAGGATCCCTTTTTATTTTCGGGCACGATTCGCGAAAACATATTCCAGAGCGAGCATGCCGAGGACGAAAACCAGCAAAGATCCGTTATCGAAGCCTCCAATTGCCATTCCCTGATCGACCGGTTACCCCTGGGACTGGACACCATCCTCGGCGAAGGCGGCGCTTCCATATCAAGCGGCGAGCGTCAACTGATTTCAATCGCCCGGGCCTTTGCGCGCAACCCCCAGCTTATTTTGTTTGATGAGGCCACCTCCTACATCGATTCTGCGACCGAGCTGAGCATCCAACAGGCCCTGGAAAAGCTGATGAAACACCGAACCGCGTTGGTCGTGGCCCACCGGTTGTCGACGGTGCGCAATGCCGACCGAATCATCGTATTAAACCGTGGCCGGATTATAGAAACCGGCACCCATGCCGGGCTGATGGATCAAAAAGGGCTTTATTTCAAACTGCATCAGCGGAATTTTCTTGCCAAAGTATAATTCAGATGATAGGAGGCCTATAACTTGTCAGAAACTGATTTTGCTTATTTAGGCCTGTCAAGATCATTGGCGCACAACCCATATCAGAAACTGGTAGAAGACAACTGTTGATTTGCAATCATTAACGGAAAGGAGAATTTGACTATGCCTTACGATGCAGTAAAAATGGCCGACTGGCAGATTTCCGAAGCAGCGGAGAAAAACATGCCGACGCCCGAGGAGTGGCGCGATAAACTGGGACTGGAAAAAGATGAGATACTTCCCATGGGTCGTCTGGCCAAACTGGATTTTTTGAAAATCATCAACCGGCTGCAGAACCAACCTGACGGAAAGTACATCGAAGTGACCGCCATCACCCCCACCCCGCTGGGGGAAGGAAAAAGCACCACATCCTGCGGCTTGATGGAAGGTCTCGGCAAACGCGGTAAGAACGTCGGCGGCGCCCTGCGGCAGCCTTCCGGCGGACCAACCATGAACGTCAAGGGAACGGCGGCCGGCGGCGGCAATTCATTGCTGATTCCCATGACCGAGTTTTCCCTGGGCCTGACCGGCGATATCAATGACATCATGAACGCCCACAACCTGGCCATGGTCGCCTTGACCTCGCGTATGCAGCATGAACGCAACTACAACGACGAACAGCTGGAGCGCCTGACCAAAATGGCGCGCCTGAATATTGATCCCACCCGCGTCGAGTTGGGCTGGATCATCGATTTCTGTGCCCAGGCTCTCAGAAACATCATCATCGGCATCGGCGGCCGCTTTGACGGGTTCACCATGCAATCCAAATTCGGTATTGCCGTGGGCTCCGAATGTATGGCCATCTTGTCGGTTATTCGCGACCTGGCCGACCTGAAGGAAAGGCTCAACAATATCACGGTGGCCTTCGACAAGAGCGGTAAGCCGGTAACCACCGGCGATCTGGAAGTCGGCAACGCCATGACGGCTTTTATGCGCAACACCATCAACCCCACCATGATGTGTACGGCCGAATACAATCCCTGCATGGTGCATGCCGGGCCGTTTGCCAACATCGCCGTCGGCCAGTCCTCGATTATCGCCGACCGCGTCGGCCTGAAACTGTTTGACTATCACATTACCGAAAGCGGATTCGGCGCCGATATCGGCTTCGAAAAATTCTGGAACGTCAAATCCCGTTTCAGCGGCCTGAAACCCCATGTATCGGTGTTGACCTCCACCATCCGGGCTCTGAAAATGCACGGCGGCGGCCCCAAGGTGGTGGCCGGCATTGCTCTGGCGGATGAATACACCAAAGAAAACCTGGAACTGGTGGAAAAAGGCTGTGCCAACATGGTCCACCACATCAACACCATTCGCAAAGCCGGCATCAATCCGGTGGTCTGCATTAATCGTTTCTACACCGATACCGATGCTGAATGCGCGATCGTGCGCAAGGCAGCTGAGGCTGCCGGAGCCCGCTGCGCCGAGTCCAAGCACTGGGAACTGGGCGGTGAAGGCGCCCTGGAATTTGCGGATGCGGTGATCGAAGCTTGTGAAGAAAAAAATGACTTCAAATTCCTGTATCCCCTGGAAATGAAATTGCGCGATCGCGTGGATCTTATCGCCAAGGAAGTCTACGGGGCTGACGGTGTTGCCTGGACGTCTGAAGCGGAAGCCAAGGCCAAGATGCTGGAAGAAGATCCCAAGTACGCCGATTTTGCCACCATGATGGTCAAAACCCACCTCAGCCTGAGCCACGATCCGGTCAATAAGGGAGTACCCACCGGCTGGAGCCTGCCGATACGCGACGTCCTGATTTATTCCGGTGCCAAGTTTCTGTGCCCCTGCGCCGGCACCATCAGCCTGATGCCCGGTACCAGCTCCAACCCGGCCTTCAGGCGGGTGGATGTGGATACTGAAACCGGACAAGTCTCGGGATTGTTTTAATACCGATAGAACTTAAATAAAATGGGGTCTGGATATCATGTCCAGTCCCCATTTTTTTTCTTAATCACAAAATACAAGCACCAATATGTTTAAATTACAAACTACAAGTAACAAACTAGTTAAATTCCAAATAACAAGCACCAAAATTGTTTAAATTCCAAGCTACAAGCACCAAATTACAAATAAATCACAAATTCAAATATCCAATGACCAAAACCGCTGATAGAAATTCGGGACAATCAATATTTTTATTACCCAAACTGGGTAAACCGGAAAGAATAGCCACAAAGGCACCAAGACACTAAGAAAAAATATTTAATAAAATTAAACTATGTGCCTTTGTGTCTTTGTGGCGATAATGTTTTGTGAGATAACTTTTTCACAAACATAATGTGATTTTAATAAATTAGTTAAAAAGGATATAGTAAAGATTGGCCTATCAATGGTTCACTGTTTAGAATTTTGAATTTTGGTCATTGGAATTTGTTTGAGATTTGGTATTTGTGATTTGGAATTTTTACTTTTGCAATTCGATGGTCGAATTAGACAATTATGCGTGTCCTGCTAATAAATCCATTCTACCCAATATCTGAAACCCCTTCCCCACCCCTGGGATTGGCCTATCTGGCAGCGGCGCTATCCGAAGCCGGTAGCGAGGTTAAAATTCTTGATCTGGTTGTTTATCCCTACAGCCAGAACATACTGCAAAATATACTGGAAACGTTTCAACCGCAAGTGGTCGGCCTAACCGCCGTCACGATGACCTTCGACAATGCCATGGGCGTCATCCGGGACATCAAACATATAAATCAGAACATCATAACGGTTATGGGTGGTCCCCATGTGACTTTTTGTGCCCGGACTACGCTGAATGCGCATGCGGAGTTGGATGTCCTGGTACTGGGTGAGGGCGAACGAACTATCGTCGATCTGTGCCGGGCAGTGGATACCGGCGATGATTTGGATCGGGTCGACGGCATTGTCTACCGCAGACCTTCTGAAATCTGTCATACCGCACCCAGAGACCTCATCGCAAATCTGGATGAGCTGCCGGATCCGGCCCGCGGGTTGCTGCCCCTGGGTCGCTACCGCGCGCTTGGGATGCCGATCAGCCTGACCACCAGCCGCGGATGCCCGTTTAAGTGTATATTTTGTGTGGGCCGTAAAATGGTCGGATCCCAGGTTCGTTATCGCAGCCCGGGCAAGGTTGTCGATGAAATGCAATATTTGAACTCGCTGAATTTTCATCAGATTAACATCGCCGATGATCTGTTTACGGCCAATCGAAAGCATTGTCTGGCCGTGTGCGACGAAATTGTAAAGCGGCGGCTGGAACTGAAGTGGACATCTTTTGCCCGGGTCGACACGGTTTCCGAAGAAATTTTGGCCAAAATGAAGGCTGCCGGCTGCAGCGCGGTCAGCTTCGGTGTCGAATCAGGCAATTCGCAAATCCTGAAAGCCATCAAAAAGGGCATCACCCGGGAGCAGGTCGTGGCGGCGGTGAACATGTGCCGCCGCACCGGGGTTACCCCGCATGCATCCTTTATCCTCGGTCTACCTGGCGAAACCCCACAAACCATCCGGGAAACCTTAGATTTTGGTGAACAATTAAAAGCGCTGGGCCTGTCATATGGATTTCACCTGCTCGCGCCCTTTCCCGGCACCGAGATACGCAAGAACGCCGACCAATACGGCATCAAGATTTTAACCGATGATTGGTCTCAATATCATGCAAATCGGGCCATTGTGGAAACGCCGGCGGTCGACCGGCAAATGCTGGATGAAATCGTGATCGGTTGGGAGAATGAATACACTCTGCTGCTGGGGGATATTAAACAGCGTATGCTGAAACAAGCCGCTTCAGTCCAGGAGGCGGCGCAGGTAAACAATCTGGAGCGTATTGTCCTGGTGTATGATCTGATGATGAAAAACGTCATCGAACAAAAAGGCTCCTGGCCCCATGGCGCACAGCAGTTTAGTACCGCAGATAACCTTAAAATCCTGGTGGATAAAATCAGCCACGAATTGGACGCAACCCCGCAATTGATTCGGGATACCCTGAGCCATGCCCTGCACAAGGGAGATATTATATGTCAGGAAGCAGACGGCCTGATTCGATGGCAATGGGTGGACTACCTTTGATTGAAGATCGAAGATTGCAAATTGAAGATTTAAGGAATTCTGTATTCATTTTCAACGCCTGATCCCCAGAATATCAGATAGTTTGTTAACTCCCTTGAGGGTCTCTTCGGCCAATGACTCCAGATGAGCGGGTTTAAATCCTAACCGTTCGATGACCGAATTTGACGGCACCGTTTCAAACCCGCCGCCTCCGTTCCCGTATCCGATCATCAACCCCAAAATATTGGCGACATGTACAATATCGCTGAAAGTGCAGTAATCTTCACATTTTTCAGGGTCGTGATGCCAGTTGACGGCGCTGACCAATTCTTCGGGAAAGGACCATTTTTCCAGGATTCGAGCGCCGATATTTGCATGATCGGTTCCAAGTACGAAAAATTCGGCCACCTCAAATGCAATACCCTTGGAGACCATGGCTTCTATCTGCTGTATTTCCTGCTGGACAAAGTCTCCCAAAACCAGTTTACCCACATCGTGCAACAGCGCGGCCGTAAACACTTCGTCGGCGCCGGGTATTTTCAGGGCTTTCACCACCAGTTCGGCCGCAACGGACACCGCCACCGAATGCTGCCAGAGTTCGCCGTGAGGCAAATCATAGCCCGGCACCGGCTTTTTCATAACCGTACTCATGCACATGGTCATCACCAGCTGCAGCAGGCGTTTCCAGCCGAGCAGCACTATGGCCTGCTTCACCGATCTTACTTTGGTAGGGATCCCAAAATAGGCAGAGTTGGTCAACTTTAAAATATTTGCCGTCAGCCCCGGATCATATTTTAAAATATCTTCGATTTGGGCGGCTGAAGTTTCCGAATCTTTAAGCATTGTCAGCAATTTTGCCGAGGTTGCCGGCATACCGGGAAATGCCTTGACCTGGGCCATGATATGTTCAATTTTTTCCTGTTTCACGCTTGCGCTAACTCCTATTCGCAGGATTTGCTCAGGGATTAATTTTATTAGTAAATTACACCATTATGTATCTCTTATCGGTCAGAAAGGTGCAAAACTTGACTATCAAAGTAAAGATCCGGGCCCAGCTTCCGGCCCGCAGGGCCTACAGCCCGGAGGGAGGACCAGGATTTCAATGTTGAATTAAATCCACCCGGTTGCCGGATCCAATAAAAAAAGGCAGCGCCGCCTTGGCTCTGCCTTTGACACAAAAATGGATTTTGGGGTGGAAACGGATTACGGACCCGGCGGATAATACTCGAGTATCCGCTGGACGGAATTTTCGATAACTTCATCCTTTTGGGCCGGAGTCATTTCGAAAAATAAATCGGCTCGGGACTCCGCCCACCAGATCTCGTTATGGGATTCGGCATCGTACATCGCCAGTTTCAGCCGGCCAACGTCATAAACGGCATAATCCATCATTACGCTCATATCAACTGCTTTATAGCCCCCGCCATACATGACAAGCAATACATCCGGATGATCGATCTTTACGCTTAAACCCAGGCACTTTAATTTGGCATTGACGGCATCCTTAATCCGTATCTGGTTAAATTCGTCTATTCGCGATGTTGCCGGCATCTTAACCCAATTATAGGATTTAATCCGCGTGAAGTCGACAGCGACATCATAATCGTAGGTCACATCATGATAGATGGTTTTTTCCGGGACACTGCAGCCGAGGAAAAAGACCGACAAACATATAATAAAACAGGCATTCAAGGATTTCATGCAGTAATACCTTTTTCGCAATATTTTGAGTTGCAAATTATTCCAAGATGTTACCTATATTATGCCTGCAAAACGAGGTAGAAGTCAAATTATTTTGAGCAATAGACGATGGCAGGGTGGACTAAGCGTCTGGATGTTTTCAAAACGGCGTGGGGAATAAGTAGCCCAGAGGCTAACAAAGGCGCAGTTCGCTGGGTCTGGTTTCAGGTGTCAGGTTTCGGGTGTCAGGGAAATGAGGTACATAATACTGACACCTGAACACTGACACCTGAAACCTCTGAATACTTAGCAAGCGACTTGATATCGATCATAAATTGTCTATATGACACCATTAGGTGCCTATCATTTCTATGGCCGATGCTTCTCCGGCAGCACCGGCGTGCTATCCCATTCCGAAGGCCAGTTTTGATTTGGATCCTCACCGAGTTTACCTTTTAATTTCTGAAGCCCGGGTCTGGCAAATTCAGGATGTCCTTCTTTGAGGGTTCGACCGTTAACCGCGGCTTCACTGCGCAGGCGTTTTCCCACGGTTCTTTCCATCTGGCGGCCCAGCCAAAGTATTCGATCGACATTATAGCCGTGCTCAATGCCCATCTCATCAATTTGAACCAGCAAGTCTTCCAGACAAATCAGGCCGACATACCGCGGATCTTCATAATAATATTCCCCGGTACCCGGTACCGGGCAATCGTCCAGGAAGTTCGCCGGCTGACCGCCCATGCCGCCGACGGTTGCCTCGAAATGGGTAATGCCGGCCTGCAATGCGGCCAGAACTGAGGCGGAGGCCACGCGCTTGGTCTCGTGAAAATGCGCAATGTGCAAGGAGGTGTCAGGTATTTCATCCAGTATCATCGAAAAATAGCGGTACACCTCCGGCGCCGAAGCACTTCCGTCATGGTCCGCATGCTCAATGTCGGAAGCACCGATCTCCAGCCAGCGTTTGGTAAATTCCACTGCAGCCCTGAGCTCTGTAGCTCCGGCAATGGGACTGCCCCAGATAGTGCTGACCGTACCGCACATTTTGAGGCCGGCATCGGTACATTTTTTAATGCAGCGCTCAGCTTCGGCCCAGTAATCCGGCAGCGTCGTGCCTGAATTGGCGAAATGGTGCTCTTCTTCCGTGGATACCATCATCAGGCATCGGTCGGGACCGACCCCCTGCTCTTTGAGCTGGATAGCACGATCCACAGATTTTTCACGAATGGTCACCGCGGTAATGCACAGGTCATCGTAATTGATACCTTTCCGGTCACAACGTTTTTTGAAGCGATCGCTGCGCAGGTGGGCCAGGATCTCTTCAGCATCGCTGAACTGCGGCATCAAGTAGGGATTGCCAAGGTTGGTAACTTCAATGTTGCGGCAGCCGGCAAAAATCAGCTCTTCGGCGTAGAATATTTTGGCCCGGGTAGAAATAAACTGCTCCAGGTGTTGAAAGCCGTCTCGCACGGTAATATCACCAATGGTTACCTTTTCAGGCATTCGCGGAAATATTTTCCTATAATCGTATTCGGTCATAACTTAAAAAAGCCTCCTTTCATTATTCATTCTTTTATCGACCCTTGAACACCGGCTTTCGCTTTTCTTTGAAAGCCGCCAGACCTTCCAGACGATCTTCGGTGGGGATACATACCCAGTAGGCATTTGACTCGATGGCCAGTCCGGTATGAATATCCGTTTCGAAACCATGATTGATGGCGTATTTGGCCTGCTCAATCGCAATGGGACCGGTTTCGCAAATCTGGGCGGCCATTTTTTGGCATTCCTCAATCAAATCCTGCGGCTTACAAACTTTGTTCACCAGACCGATGTCCAACGCTTCCTGGGCATTTACCCGTCCACCGGTAAAGATGAGTTCTTTGGCTTTTCCTTTGCCCACCAGGCGCGGTAAACGCTGGGTACCGCCGGCGCCCGGGAATAATCGCCAGGCGGGTTTCAGTCAGCCCCATAATGGCGTTGCTGGACGCGATTCGGATATCACTGGCCAGTGCCAGTTCGGTCCCACCGCCCAAAGCGATTCCATTGACCGCTACTATGACGGCTTTATTCAATTGTTCGATCGATGTGAAAAGATTTCGGATGGTAAAAATATATTCTTTGACCTTTGCGGGAGCCAGGGTGGCCCGCTCCTTTAGATCGGCGCCGGCGCAAAAGGCCTTTTCACCGGAACCCGTTATAATAACGACCCGCACATCTGCTCTGAATCGAAAAGATTCGATCTGATCCCGCAGTGCATGCAACAGGGGAAAATTCAAAGAATTCATAACGTCCGGCCGGTTCAGTGTCAACCTAACGACTCCGGCATCTTCTTCTACCAGCAATACACTATCACCCATGCGTTCCTCCCCGATTTGATTCTCAATTGATATTTTTGGTCAATTTATGAGCGAGCGCTCGGTCATAATCCAATTTTTTACTTGAACATTTAAAATTTGTCAATAGCTTTATCTTCATCCATGTGTCAATCGAAATATATATTTATAGTTCTATATTAGCAGGTTATGTTGAATCAGATCAAATTGTATAATTACTTGACAAGAAAAAAAGAAGCATGCTATTCAATATGAGTGAGCGCTCGTTCAATTTACGATAGTCATTCGTCAATTCAAAGTTTAGGTTATTATGCAGGAGTTAACCAGAACCAAAGACATTCCGACCCAGGTAAAGAACCTTGATCTGGTTCAACGCCGCCGCCGCCAGATTGCCGATGCTGCTGTTCAGCTTTTCATTGCACGCGGCTTCCATAAAACGACGACCCGCCAAATAGCCCACGCATCCGGTATTTCCATCGGCTCTTTATATGAATATTTCGCATCCAAAGAGGACATCCTGTATATGGTATGCGAATCAATTCACGCAGAAGTGGAACGCGGCGTCACCGAGGCCATGTCTAACACAACTGCCGGTCAGGAAGCCTTAGCCGGCGTCATCCGTGAATATTTCATGGTCTGCCACCGCATGAGTGACTTTATCCTGCTGATCTACCAGGAGAGCCGTTCATTGCCGGCCCAGTGGCAGCAGAGAGTTCTTGAAAACGAACTTCGAATCACCGGCCTGTTTGTCGAAGTGCTGGCCCGTTTTTCTGCTTCCGGCGAATTGCCGGGCCTTGAGGAGCAGGATATTGAACTTGCAGCACACAATATCGTGGTTTTGGGGCACAAATGGACTTTCAGGCGCTGGTACCTGGCTCGGCACTACAGCCTGGAAGACTATATTCGTCTTCAAACAAAATTTATTTTGAAAATGTGCGCCATATAAATGAATAATGTCTATTGAATAATGACTAATGAATGAATTCTGCCTATTTTAATTTATTGCTCTAATTTATAATACCAAGTCAGCGTTGAAATTAATATGAAAGGTGATGAACTAAAAAATAGAACCAGGGAATTTGCGCATCGATGTGTTAAACTGGCAATGGCTTTACCGGATTCACAATTAGGCAATCACATTCAGGGACAATTAATCCGATGCGCCACCTCGGTGGCTTCTAACTATCGGGCTGCCTGTATTGCACAATCAAAAGCCAGTTTCATATCTAAACTAAGTATCGTTATTGAAGAGGCAGATGAATCCATTTTTTGGTTGGAGTTTATCATTCATGAAAATTTACTAAAAAAGAATATGGTAGAACCGATAATGAAAGAGGCCGAAGAACTGACTGCAATATTTATTGCATCAAGAAAAACGGCCCGATTAGACCGGACCTACTGACAAATGTCAAACTAAGGAACGCTTTCCATTTATGTAAAGGTGAATTTTAGAGCCAACTCCGCCATCTCGCTTGTGGCAATGTCAACCGAGGGTAACTTTCACCACTCATCAATAGTCATTAGTCTTTCAAAGCGGCAGAGCGAAGCGATTTCAACCATTATTCATTTGTCAATAGACATTAGTCATTTCAAACGTTGGAGCGAAGCGACTTCCACCATTATTCATTTGTCATTATTCATTAGTCATTCCAAGGAGATGCCATGAGCTCAGAAGCCGAAGTTTACAAGCCCAAAAATTATATCCGGATCGTGACGGCGACATCGCTTTTCGATGGTCATGATGCCGCCATTAATATTGTGCGCCGGATACTCCAGGACACCGGCGTTGAAGTTATTCATCTGGGGCATAACCGATCCGTCCGGGAAATCGTGGATGCCGCAATAGAAGAAGATGCTCAAGGCATTGCCGTGTCGAGCTACCAGGGTGGTCATATCGAATATTTTAAATACCTGGTGGATCTTTTAAAAGAACGCGAAGCAACCCGCATCAAGGTTTTCGGCGGCGGCGGCGGGGTGATCGTGCCCGAAGAAATCAATGAACTGGAGGCTTACGGGGTCAGCAAAATTTATTCACCCGCTGACGGGACGACCCTGGGTCTCCAGGGCATGATCAACCACATGGTTCAGAGCATGGATTTTTCAACCGTCACAGGCGATTCATTTTCTTTTGACGGTTTGTCTCCGCAAAACAAATCGGCAGTCGCCAATCTGATTTCAGCTGCCGAATTGGCCAAGATCCAGGATAACGGCAACCTGGAAGCCTTGCGCGCGGAAATGACAAAAAAAATCGCAGATCGCAAGTCCCCCGTCATTGGGATCACCGGTACCGGGGGTGCCGGAAAATCGTCTTTGACCGATGAAGTTATTTTGCGTCTTTTGCATGATTTCAAAGACCTTCACATAGCCATTATCAGCTGCGATCCATCGCGACGCAAAACCGGCGGGGCCCTGCTGGGTGACCGCATCCGCATGAATGCCATCGCAAACTCGAGGGTATATCTGCGCTCGCTGGCCACGCGCCAATCGCAATCTGAAATCCCTGAGGTACTGGCCGATGCCATCGCAGCCGTCAAGGCCGCCGGTTTTGATCTGATAATTGCCGAAACAGCCGGCATTGGACAGGGAGACTCAAGGATCGTTGACCTGGCTGACGTCGCCGTCTACGTCATGACCAGCGAATTCGGTGCCGCCTCCCAGCTTGAAAAAATTGACATGCTCGACTATGCCGACCTGGTGGTGGTCAACAAGTTTGAAAAACGCGGCGGCGAAGATGCCATGCGGGATGTACGCAAACAGGTGCAGCGCAACCGCAAGGCATTTGACCGCGATCCGGCCGAGATGCCGGTATTCGGCACGATTGCCTCCAAATTTAACGACGACGGGGTCACCGCCCTTTACCATGCCATCCTGGATACCATTCACTCGAAAACCGGCATCGAGCTCAAGTCTCAGCTGCCTAAACCGGAAACCAAAATATCCTCGTCCAAAACGATCATCATTCCCCCCGAACGTACCCGCTACCTGAGCGAAATTGCCGATACGATCAGAGGTTATCATCAGAAAACCAAAGATCAAGCCCGGGCCGTGCGAGATTTTTGGCATTTGAAAGAAACGACCCGCCGACTGAGCAGCGACGGCCTTGAGGGCGATTCGCAACAAGTGATTGCAAGACTCAAAGAGGAGGTCCGCAAAGCCGAGGCCGCTTTGGCGCCGGATACCCGTGGCTGTCTTGAAGAATGGCAGGAGATCAAGGAAACTTACTCTCAAGAAGAACTGGTGTACCAGGTACGCAAGCGGGAAATTCGAGCTCCGCTGCGCGTCGAATCGTTGTCGCACTCCCGCATTCCCAAGATCGCCCTGCCCGGATTTGAAGATCCGGGCGAACTCTATCGCTGGATGCGGGCGGAAAATGTGCCCGGCCGCTTTCCCTATACTGCCGGCGTCTTTCCTTTAAAGCGGGTCGATGAGGACCCGACGCGCATGTTTGCCGGCGAGGGTGACCCGGCCCGCACCAACCGCCGGTTTAAAATGCTGTCGGCCAATTACGAAGCCAAACGCCTTTCGACCGCCTTTGATTCGGTGACGCTTTATGGCTATGACCCGGACATTCGACCGGACATCTACGGCAAGGTGGGCACCTCGGGCGTCAGCATTTGCACCCTGGACGACATGAAAGTGCTCTATGGCGGCTTTGAATTGTGTGCCCCCAGCACATCGGTTTCCATGACCATCAACGGTCCGGCACCGATTATTCTGGCCATGTTCCTGAATACCGCGATCGATCAGCAAGTCGATAAATTTCAGGCTGAAAACGGACGTGAGCCCTCTGCCGAGCAGTATGTCCGGATTCGAGCCGATGTTTTATCCAGTGTGCGCGGGACCGTCCAGGCCGACATCCTCAAAGAGGACCAGGGCCAAAACACCTGCATTTTTTCGATTGATTTTGCCCTCAAGATGATGGGCGATATCCAGCAGTACTTTAGCGACCACGATGTCCGCAATTTTTATTCGGTCTCCATCTCCGGATATCACATTGCCGAGGCCGGGGCCAATCCCATCACCCAGCTGGCCCTGACGCTTGCCAACGGGTTTACCTACATTGAATACTATCTGTCCCGCGGCATGCCGATCGACAGCTTTGGCCCGAACTTATCGTTTTTCTTCTCAAACGGCCTGGATCCGGAGTACAATGTTATCGGACGCGTCGCCCGGCGCATCTGGTCCATTGCCCTGAAATTGAAATATGGCGGCTCCGACCGATCGCAAATGTTAAAATATCATATTCAAACCTCCGGCCGATCGCTGCATAGCCAGGATATTCAATTTAACGACATTCGCACCACGCTGCAGGCGCTATGTGCGATCTATGACAACTGCAACAGCCTGCATACCAACGCCTTTGACGAAGCCATTACAACGCCGACCTCGGAGTCGGTCAGAAGAGCTTTGGCCATCCAGCTGATCATTAACCGGGAATGGGGTCTGACGGTCAATGAAAACATGAACCAGGGCAGTTTCATTTTCGAACAATTGACGGAACTGGTGGAAGAAGCCGTCCTGCTGGAGTTTGACCGCATCACCGAACGCGGCGGGGTGCTGGGTGCGATGGAGACCGGTTATCAGCGCAGCAAGATCCAGGAAGAATCCATGTACTATGAAATGCGCAAGCACTCCGGTCAGCTGCCCATCATCGGCGTCAACACTTTCCGCGACCCGGATGCCGATTACGAGCACCTGAGTGAGAGCATCGAACTGGCCCGCGCGACCGAAGCAGAAAAGCAGTCCCAGCTAACCCGCCTGGCGGATTTTAGAAAACGTCACACGCAGGAAGCACCGGCCGCCTTGGAGCGTCTGCAACAGGTGGCCCTGTCCGGCGCCAACATTTTCGCAGAACTGATGGAAACCGTCCGTTCCTGCAGCCTGGGGCAAATTACCCAGGCGTTGTATGATGTGGGAGGAAAGTATCGTAGGAACATGTAAGCGGATCAGGTGTCAGGAGCTGGATAAGCCTTCATTGCAGCAATACTGATCGAGAGATTATAAAATTACAAATGACAAATCACAAATATCAAATAAATCACAATGACAAAAATTCAAAATTCCAAACTTGTTGAGAACACTATTGACTTAGATCGATTAACCTCTTAACTACCTTGTTTTGGTCATTGGATATTCGAATTTGTGATTTATTTGAGATTTGGTGCTTGGGATTTGTGATTTAAAATTCTGAAAGGAGACGCATCCTAATGAGAGAAGCAGTGATTGTGAGCGCCGTACGCACGCCGTTGGGCAGTTTCAACGGGTCGCTGGGAAAAATTGGTGCAACGCAGCTGGGAGCCATTGTTATTGAAGAAGCCGTAAGGCGGGCCGGCATCGATAAAAATACAGTCAACGAAGCCATCATGGGTCTCGTTCTGCCCTGCGGCTATGGCCAAAACCCGGCCAAACAGGCGGCGGTCAAGGCCGAAATGCCCTGGGAAGTGGAATGCATCACGGTCAATAAAGTTTGCGGATCCGCGTTAAAATCCGTGATGCTGGCCGCCCAGGCGATTCAGGTCGGGGATGCCGACGTCATCGTCGCCGGGGGCATGGAAAATATGACCATGGCACCCTATTACCTGGAGAAGGCGCGCTTTGGATTTCGCATGGGAAGCGGCACGCTGCAGGATCACATGGTCCATGACGGGTTGTGGGATATTGTCAATGATTTTCATATGGGTATTTCCAATGATCTTTGCTCCGAAAAATACGGGGTCAGCCGGGAGGATCAAGACCGCTATGCCGCAGAATCCTATCGCCGCACCCTGGAGTCGATCAATTCCGGCAGATTTCAGGATGAAATCGTACCGGTCTCCATCCCCCAGCGCAAGGGTGACCCGGTAGTATTCAGCCGGGATGAATGCCCGCGGGAAACCAGTTATGAATTATTGGCCCAAATGAAACCGGCTTTTCAGAAAGACGGATTCGCCACGGCCGGCAACGCTTCGATCATCAGTGATGGGGCCGCGGCCGTTGTCGTGATGTCCCGCGACAAAGCCGAAGAATTGGGCTGCACCATCCTGGCGACCATCGGGGCCCAGGCCTCAGCCGGTTTGGATATGAAATATGTCCTGGTGGCACCGATTCTGGCGATTCCGAAATGCCTGGCGAAAGAAGGAATATCCATTGATGATGTTGATCTGTTCGAAAGCAACGAAGCTTTCAGTGGATCAACCGTGGCGGTTTTAAGAGAGCTGAACCTGAATCCGGCAAAAGTCAATGTTAATGGCGGCAGTGTTGCCCTCGGCCATCCGATTGGTGCCAGCGGTTGCCGCATATTGGTGACCCTGATCCATGAAATGATCAAACAGGATAAAAAAACCGGCCTGGCCACACTCTGCCTGGGGGGTGGAGAGGCGGTGGCGATGGTAGTAAAACGATAATAAGTTATTTGTTATTTGTTATTGGCCATTAAAAGGTGTCGATTTTATATGTAATAGAAACAAAAATTTATTGTCAGAATCAGTACTTTTGCAGCTTTGGGAACGGTTTGCAACCGCGATAAAACTGCTCAACTAAAATTATTTGTTGCAACGTGAAGCTAATTCGAAACAACATATCTGGCATAGAACTTTACAGTAACCAATAATTAATAACCGATAACTAATAACCATTAACTGAAAACCAATAACTGAAATCGGGGGGAGAGCGAATGCAAGTTAAAACTTTCGGCGTCATCGGAGCCGGTCAGATGGGCAATGGCATTGCACAGGTTGCCGCGACAAGCGGCCTGGATGTGATCATGAACGATATCAAGACGGAGTTTGTCGAGCGCGGTCTGGCAACGATAACTAAAATATTGTCACGCAATGTTGACAAAGGTAAAATGACCGGTGAAGAAAAAGATGCTATCCTGGGCAGGATAAAAACCAGTGTCAGCCTGCCGGACATGGCGACGGCTGATTTTGTCGTTGAAGCAGCCACCGAGAATGAAGCCATTAAAAATCAAATTTTTAAAGATCTGGATGAAATCTGTGGACCCGATGTGATATTGTCGTCCAACACCTCGTCAATCCCCATCGGGCGAATTGCCGCCCAGACCCGGCGCCCTGAAAAGGTGATCGGCATGCATTTTATGAATCCCGTGCCGGTAATGCGGCTGGTTGAAGTGATACCGGGCATTGCCACCTCGCAAGAGACCTTTCAGCTCACCTGGGATCTGGCTGAAAAATTCGGCAAGACACCGGCCAAATCCAATGACTACCCGGGCTTTATTGCCAATCGAATCCTGATGCCGATGATCAACGAGGCGGTATTTAGTCTGTATCACGGAGTTGGAACCCGGGAAGATATCGATACCGTCATGAAGCTGGGCATGAATCACCCCATGGGGCCGCTGACACTGGCGGATTTAATCGGTCTGGATACTTGCCTGGCCATCATGGAAACCCTGTATGACGGGTTCAAAGATTCAAAATATCGCCCCTGCCCCCTGCTGCGCAAATACGTCGAAGCCGGCTGGCTCGGCCGAAAAACGGGGAGGGGATTTTACGACTATACTTGATAGTAAAGCTATATACTGCAAAATTACTGGAATTATATCCAACCGCCACTTGGAGTATTGGAGTGTTGGAGTACGGGAGTATTGGGTCTAAAATCGGATGATGTCAAATAAAAAATGACAGGATTCCTTATTTCCCAGCAATCCATTACTCCAATACTCCCTTACTCCAATCGTGAAATATTGGAGGTCTCATGCCACGCAAAAAAAAGGCCCCACCGACACCTATCGGCAAGAAAATCAAAAAGGCCCGGACCAGCAAAAAATTTTCCCTGGATCATGTCGCCAATGAAACCGGATTTGCCGTCGATTATTTAAAAGAGGTCGAAAGCGGCAAATCCATGCCACCGGTCGGTGCCCTGTTGCAGATAGCCCGGGCATTGGAAATTGAATCCAGCTCCCTGCTCAGAGAATCGGAATCGAAGCTGGAAAGCCGGATTAAGGCCCAAACCAAGCGTACGGACAATTATGCCTATACAACCTTAACACCGGGCGCGGAGAACAAGCACCTGAAAGCCTTTCGCGTAACGATCGAGGCCCAGGAGGATCACAAAGGCGTGGATTATCATCACGAAGGCGAAGAATTCGTGTATGTCCTGGCCGGCAAAGTCGAGGTGGCGGTGGGTGAGCACGTGAATACGTTGGCGCAGGGAGATTCACTGCATTTTAACTCGGGCATCCGGCATAAACTTAAAAGTGTCAGCGATGAAACCGCGGAGCTGTTGGTTGTGCTCTATTCGCCGTAATTACTCCGCCCTATATGTTAGCGACTCCAGGTTTTGAAAAAGCATCTTTGCCGGTTAAAGGCTAAGCATGAGCTTTGAAGTTTTACGGGTGGATTAATTACCTTTAAAAAATTCGCTCTTTTTCTGACAGATTCAAGTGTAATACCTGAATTTTGCACGAGTAGAAAAGACAGAGCACAGCGTTTCCTTAATCTTAGGCATTTTAGGCATTATAAGCATTCAATACTTTCCACCTCGTTCTTAGCATTACTTTAACATTTTGGCATGTAAGCGGGAGTATGCAATGTCCTACAAATTTACCGAAGAACAGCTCATGATCCGGTCCATGGTCCGGGATCTGGCCCGGACGGAGTTTGCCCCCAAGGCCATGGAACGTGATAAGACCAAAGAGTTTCCGGCGGACAATCTGCAGATGCTCGGCGAACTGGGACTCATGGGCATGATGGTGCCGCCCGAATACGGTGGCTCGGGTGCCGATACGGTCAGCTATGTGCTGGCACTGGCTGAAGTCGCCTATGCCTGCGCCTCGACGGCCGTGGTGATGTCGGTCCACAATTCGATCGTGTGTGAAAGCATGATGAGAAACGGCAGCGAGGACCAGAAGCAAAAATATCTAAGGCGCCTGGCGGCCGGCGAAATCATCGGCGCCTTTGCCTTGACGGAGCCCAACGCCGGTTCGGATCCGGTCCGGCAAACCACCAAAGCGGTTTTTGACGGTGACAGTTATATCCTAAACGGCACCAAGCGGTTTACGACCACCGGCAAAAATGCAGGCTTGATTATCGTCACGGCTAAAACGGACGAAGAAGCCCGCCACAAGGGAATCAGTGCCTTTCTGGTTGAGCAGGGAACTCCGGGACTGACGGTGGGGCCGCTGGAAGATAAAATGGGGTTGCGCGCATCGGACACTGCTGATCTTATTTTCGAGGATTGTCGCATACCGGCGGAAAATCGACTGGGAAACGAGGGCGATGGGTTCCTGATTGCCATGACCGGTCTTGACGGCGGCCGGATCGGAATTGCGGCGCAGTCCGTTGGCGTGGCCCAGGCCGCCTTTGATGCCGCCGTTCAATATGCCCAACAACGGGAGCAGTTCGGACAATCGATATCTAAATTTCAGGGACTGCGCTGGATCGTGGCCGATATGGCCACTGAAATTGAAGCCGCCAGGCTGATGACCTTGTCCGCCGCCGAGATGAAGGATAACGGCGAAAACTTCACCCTGCAGGCCTCGATGGCCAAACTGTATGCCTCTGAAATGGTTAATCGCATCACGGCCAAAGCCGTCCAGCTTCACGGTGGATACGGCTTTACCAAAGAGTACCCGGTGGAGCGCTTTTATCGCGACGCCCGGGTGTTTACCATCTACGAGGGAACCTCGGAAATTCAGCGGGTGGTGATTTCGAATCAGATCTTTAAGGACAAGCGGAAACCCTGAAAGGAAGTGGGAAGTCGGAATGCGGAAGTCGGAAAAATTTGAATTCGGACCCGTCTTCGTCCCAAACGGATGGGACTATGCCGCGGCTGAAGATACGGAAGTGAAAAGTTTTTGAAGTGGAAGGTTGAAGGATTAAAGGATAGAGTCAATATATTAAAAGAGATAGAATTCCTTCAATTCCTCAATCCCTGTTTAGAACAAATTCAATTGTTTGCCGCCGGTGATCAGAGAGTGATAATCCAGATCAAAAAAGCGCAGAACCATATCGGCAATCGGCGCCAGCTGTTTATGGCTATAATGGCCATAGTCATAGGCGGCATTCGATCTCTTTGGGACCGGCTCAGGCCCGTCGGTCGTCATGACATAGCTTACGATTCTTCCTTCGAACTGATCCAGCATCCGGGCGGCGCGCACGTGCGGCGGGACATTTTTGATATAATCTTTCAGTGGTTTGCTGATTCCTTTTTTATAAACCAGCTTGTCGTCTAATTTCCCGCCATAAAGCGCCTGGTGGCGGCTGCGGACCAGATCACCGAGTGCGTCTTTCAGAACCGCCGTGTCATTCTGTTTAAACAGCAGGGCAAACAGATCAACCTGGAACTCTTTGGCCAGCGCGGTCCAGTCGCGCCGGGTGGTCTCCATGCCTGCAAAATACAGTTCAGCAGCTCCCGTCGCGCCAGTGATCAACCCCGCGTAACGCTTTTTCGATCCCGTATTGCGGCCCCGAATGGTGGGCATGAAAAAGTGCACAAATAATTTTTCGAATTCGATAGCAAGTTGGCTGGCCACGTTAAAGCGTTGCCGCAACTCGGTCGTCAAGTAGTCATTGAGCTTGGCAGATAGATGGTTGCCGATCCGGTTTATGTCAGCTTGCGCGCCGTCTCCAAAGTGGATGAATAGTGAATCGGTATCGCCATAGATGACCTGATGGCCCTCATTCTCGATGAACTTGCGGGAAAATTTCAAAATCCAGTGGCCGATCCGGGTGATGGTCCCGGCCAGCCGCGGATCATAAAACCGACAACCCGATGTCCCCAGAACCCCGTAAAAGGAGTTCATAATTATTTTGACAGCCTGGGATAAGGCGGCGTCTTTCAGTTGCTTGGCATGATCCCGCGCCTGCCAGAGTGTTTCGATAATCGAAGGCAGAATGGCGAATTCAGCGGCAAATTCAAGACCGGCCGGGCCCTTGACGATTTGGCCCCCTAACCCGGATTCAGTCGAATGTGAATCTTCGACTAAATCATGCAACATCACATTGGCGGCCAGGGGATCGACTCGAAAAGTGCGGATAATGCTGGGATACAGGCTTTTAAAGTCAAAAATTGCTACATTGCGGTAGAATCCGGGGGTGCTCTCAAGTACCAGGCCGCCGGGTGCTGCGTCAGCTAAGGAAGCCGGTTGGGCATTGGTATCGGCCACATAACCGCGCCGGTGCAAAAGCGGCAGGTATAAAAAATCAAAGGCGGCCACACTGCCGCCGACACGGTCCACTGCGAGTCCGGTCAACTGCGCCCGGCGGACCGCAAGCTGGCTCAGGTTAAGCTTTTCGAATATCTCGTAAACCAGCCTGGCATCCTCCAGGTTATATTCAGCCAGGCGGGTCTTGTCGGTATGGAAAAAGTTGGTTATCTCCGCGACTTTCTCGCGGCCCGATGTTTCAATCAGTTTTGTGCGCCCCAATACCTTTTCCGCAACCGTTGCCAGAGAATAATCTTCGGTCTGAAGATAGGCGCTGCGGGCCATGTTAATGCCGTCCAGCGCGGCCCGGCCCGGGATGCGGGCGGTCCACTGATTGAAAAGGGTGCCGGGGGCCAATAGATCGGCCGGGCCGTCGGTCCCGATATCAAACTGGATATTCAACGCCCGGCATTTGCGCGCCAGCCACTGCAGATCGAAGCTAATCAGGTTCCAGCCGATAAACATGTCCGGATCATACTCACGCACCAGGTCGAAAAATGCTGACATCAGGTCCTGTTCGCTGCCAAAGCCCTGATAGGCGCCGGTTTCATCCAGGGGGTCCGGATCGACCATGAGAACGGTTGCCAGATTTTCCCCAAAGATGGCGATGGAGTATAGATCCATTTCCATCGAGCATTCGATATCGATCGAAAGCGGCCGCAACACAGGCGTAAAATCGGAGCCTTTCACTTGCGGGTCAATAAAATATAAGGTGTCGTTATCTATCTCAGCCGGTTTGCTTTCAAAACAGACGCCACCCTTGATAAAACGTTCCATCAAAAACCGCGCGCTGAGGTTGATATCGGCTTCATAGGTGGCGATATTGCGAGACTCGCAGACCTTGCGGGCCTGAGTCAAACCCGCTATGGTTTGAAAATACAGCGCATCCACCGGATTTCCCCGCAGACTTCTTAATTCAACGTTTTTGCGAAACGCGCCGGGTGGAGTCCAGCCTGTTTCACGATCAATAAAAAAGACAAGCCCCGGCCGGGTTACCGTCCAGTGGAAGCGCTTTCCATCGGATAACCTGCCCTGGAAGATCAACTGCGTATGGTTTTGACGAATCGTCTGGCTGCTGGATAATATA
>CAVQBT010000008.1:0-70421 GCA_963710795.1 uncultured delta proteobacterium | reverse complement strand
CAACCTGGTCAAAAGTTCCAAATCAGGGGCGTGAACCCCTCGTGGTGCTGGAGCGTCTTTGAGGTGCGTCGCAATGACAAATAGTGCAGCTGAACTTATCAGTCTAAAGATAAGAGTCCTTACTTTAAATGGGTAATGCTTGGGTGTCAATATCAATTTCAATATTTATGAGCAATGATACAGATTTTGCTAATCGCATATTTAAACTATAGACCTGAACCCCGTACGGGCAGGCCTGGTTGACAGGCCTGAAGAACATCGCTGGAATTCGCTGGGCTATCATATTCAGACCGAAAATAAAGGTCAGTTCCTGTCCACCGAATTCGGATTCGAAGAATTCAATGCCCAAAGCAAAAAAGAGCGGATCAAAAGATATCGCCGGTATGTCTATCAAGCCGGGGCGATAAGCCGCCCGGATAAGATGCAAGCAAAGGTTATCGATGAAAAAGTTGTTGCCAAGGAGCGGAAAAGGGAATTTGAGATTAGTCGGGTCGATCGATTTAGATACCGTACCCGCTATTTTACGGATTCAGGCATAATTGGATCAAAGGAGTTTGTGGCTGAACATTACCAGCGATTTAAACATCTATTTTATTCAAAGCACGATAGAAAGCCCAAATCGATCAGGGGCTTGGAGGGGATGTATTCGTTGAAGCGACTGTCTGAAGTGATATGACAATTTCAACCGTTTATAATTATAAAACAGCGCTATAAACAAGCACGAATAGCTAAAGAATAAATTTTAGCGGAAGTGGCTTACAGCCTCGGCGTTATATTTCGCGGTTGAAAACCGCTCCCACATTCCTTGTACTTGCTCTTTTGATATTATCAGATTATAAAATAACGGCGGATTCATAATAGATGTTGGTTTATCTATTGTTGACGAGAAAAAGGCAGGATACGAGCCCTGGCTCGTTTTTGATCAATGCTCACCAATGCACCCTTATATAGCAATTCTTCAAACTGTTTAAATGCCGAAACTACCGACTTGCCGATGTGCTTTGGGGAAATATTCTGGGTCCGGAGCTGCAATACGCTGGGAGAATCAGCTTTGGTAGCCGCAAGTATGGCTCCGAAATCAAGATCATGCGTAAATACTACATATCCATTTGATCGAGCCCACAACAATATCTCCCGATCAGGTGCGTTTAGAGGACCGATCTCTGACCAGTGGACACAATCATGACCTCCCAAAATTAGCACCTCAGTCCATTGAGGTGATAAGTTCATGTCTATTACAATTTTCATACAGCCCCTGTCCAAACAGGAACCTCAATCTCTTCCACGCGCCAGGCCGCATATTGCAGAGCCTCATCTATATCTTCGCTTTCCAGATAAGGGTACAATTCTAAAATCTCATGCTTGTTATGCCCTGAAGCTATAAGTCCAACGATCATTCCAACGGTTACCCGCATTCCACGAAGACAAGGTTTCCCTCCCATAACTTCAGGATCAAATGTAATTCTTTTTAAAAATTCCATAAAACCTCCTTATAAATCATAAAACCAAGAGTCATCCAGAGTTTTGATTCTGTCAATATATCAAACAATTCTCTAAATTTTCAAGAGCATTAAGGACTTTGGTGGTTTTTCTTTGTGCTTTGTCATCGTAGGTATGGAAAAGTGGGGTCTCCAATAACGTCATGCGGCGTGACTGTTGTCCAGCTTGGCCAAGCGGGTCCTTCGACTCGCCCAGAACAAACCCTTCAACTTGCTCAGGATAAAATATCCGGGACAGCGGCCTTTCACGCCGACAACAAAAAAGGCCGCCAGATATTCTGACGACCTTGTTTATTGAATGGCGTCCCCAAGGGTACCTGTAGAGTATCATTGTTTGTCTGATACGTTGATTTTGACTTGGAAAGGACTCAGATCAAGATCATAGTAGTGGTTAAGTGTAGGGTTTCTCTGTTTTTACTGACTCTTTGCTTAGAATCATGTATTTAGATGTGAACCGTTCAAAATGTTTTTTCAATAGATCATCACCTGCAGTTTCACATTTCTTAACCAGGGATAGGACAAGATTTTCTAAAAATTTGATATTGACTCTATCTTGGTATTTCCCTTCTATGAGAAAATGAATTAACTCCGATGTCTTGTTTTCCAAAGCTTTGTTCTCAAATGGCAAAATAAAGAATAGATGTGTTTTATCATTATATCCTAAATAGGTTAGATTTCGAATAAGCTGATAATACTTAAAAAATACTGGACGATTTTGGAATCTGGTTGATATGATGTTCCTCATACGCTTTTTATATATTTGTTTAAACTTTTTGTTCCGTTCTTCATTATTTATAGCTGATCCAAATCCACTTTCCTGTAGCTTTACCTCGAATAATATCTGAATTCCATTTTCATACCCGATATAAAAATCAAAATTAGTGCCTTCCGGTTTGTCTATGACCTTTTCAAATGATACTTCCGATACACCATTCGTTGGTAGCCCTAATGTGCCAAGCAGTATATTTAGATATCTGTTATTATCCATCATAAAGGGATAAAATAGATTAAAACCCATAGCTTGGGATGAATTCAGATGGTAGAAATACCGATGCATTTTCAGCGCATTTTGAGATTCAAAATAATCCCAAAATTCATCACGAATAGTTTCTAATATATTTAGCTTGTAAAATTCTTTGGGTAGAATATGGCAGTAACGCTTATTTCTCCAAAATCCATCTTCAAGTATTCCAAGATTAGATATTTTATAATCTCCTAAGTGATCTTTTAATTGTGATTGAAAGCTCATAAAAAATCCTTTATTTTGATTCATTTAATCGTCTATCTAAATATAGTTCATCGTGATCCCTGAATCTAAAAACAAAAAACCTAACCCCCTTTGAAATAGCAGCAAGGTCTTTAAAACTCAGGCATTCAACATCGTCCCTCCAAGGATGTTACAGCCAACTTTTTATAATCATATCAATCTATTATATTGTCTATTAAATGGTGTTTTTTGGTCAATCGCCATTTTTTGTATAATATCAGTATATTATTAGTACACTAAATCTTAAATTTACTCAATGATGTTCTGATCATATGTGAAAATAACTATGCCAGGCTCAAAATTGCAACAAACACTTTGCCGTCAAGCAGTGATAAGTCATACGGATTCTGTGGAAGGTGGTTGAGGATTGATTTCCCTAACACATTTGAGGAAGGTCGTGGCCCTGCTCTGGAAATACCTGGTGATGAGATTCCTAACTCTGCGGCAAGGCTGTCAAGCTCGTCCCTTCCCCGTTGGAAAGGGGTTTATTTTTCGTGAAGGTAATCTTAAGCAACGAAGGGTCAAGTATGAGGAAAGGTCAAGTGTACTGATGGAGTCCATCGGTCCCAGGGATCATCCCAAAGCCAAGAAAAAATGGAAAAGGCACGCAAGCATAGACAGCTGTGTACGTGCCTTAACTTTGATAAAGGTGGCGTCCCCAAAAGGATACCCTGCTGGATTTGATTAGACGGTTTTCAGCGCTGTACTTTACCGAAATCTTAGGCTTTTAAAAAAAGCCCAAACCGATCAGGGGCTTGGCGGGGATGTATTCGTTGAAGCGACTGTCTGAGATGATCTAAAAAAATCAGATCTTTACAATAAAGAGATCTTCCAGGCTATGGATTTATCATTTCTATCGAGCTAAACTGTCGAGCCTTTTTGACAAACGAGCCATCAAAAGTGGCAAAACTTACACATCTCCTGCTGGACGCCAGGTGCAAGGCATCTGCAAAATCAAACTTATTTTCATACCATGATATCGCCTGAAAAATACTATCAGGATCTTCGACATTCACATTAGGCAATCCAAGTAATTTTTGAAATCCATTTATTATGTTCGATCTATCAATTTCATAAGCGTGCCGTAATACCCATTCCGTTTCCAGAAGCACCGTTTTAGGAATAAATATATCATCAGAATTCAATATTTTTAGAGCCCGGCGCGCCTGAATGGGATCATCATTCGTAAGTATTCTGACTAATAAATTTGTGTCCACAGCAATCATAGCTTTTTCCCCGCTCCTTTGGCGATAGCAGCCTCCATTTCTTTCAGCGATTTTTTGGGACCCTTATAACCAACGCACCCCAACAACTCTTCGGATTTTGTCACTGAGTATGGGGACCTAGGCTTGAGCTTGATGCCGTCTCCCGTGTCTTCAACGACGAATTCAAGTCCTGGCTCCCAGCCATGCGCCGAACGAACCCGTTTTGGTATAACAATTTGGCCTTTATTGGATAATCGAGTTGTCTCCATATTTTCCCCTTTTATTGGTAAGACAGAAGTAAGACAAATGTAACTCAGATAGATTGATTTGGCAACAAAAAAGACTGCCAGAATTACTGACAGCCTTATAAACTAAGTGCGCCCCCAATCACGCTATGCGGAGTGACTGTTGCCCCGCTTGAAAAGCGGGTCCTTCGACTCGCCCAGAACAAACCCTTCAACTTGCTCAGGATAAAATATCCAGGATACCGGCCATGCACGCCGCAATAAAAAAGGCCGCCAGATTTACTGACGGCCTTATTGTTTAAATGGCGTCCCCAAGGGGACCTGTAAATTATCATTGTTGCTATGAAAAGCTGATATTAAGCTGGAAAGGGTTATATATAAAGTAATAAATTCAATGGCATAACAACCAGCTGACTCTTCATAATAATTCCGATTTGAATGGATTATATTTTAGGAGATTGCGGTAATCTATCCTTAGTGGTCGCGACAGGGTTTGGGTATAACAACTCAAAATAGAAAGGTCAATCGTAGATTTGACCCCTAACTCTAACTCTACCTTTAAAAAAATCAAGCTGCGAGCAAAACGGTGAGCTATGACCGAATTTGCCCAAGTTCTCAATTCCACCTCCAAAAATCGATGTTGACAACAAAGTCCGCTTCCGTTATGTGGATGGTCATTGGTTTGTTTAATTGATGCCTCAATATGTTGAGTTTCAGCTGATTCCGGCACATAATTAACCTTTTCCGATTCTTCCGCTTCGTAAAAGCAACTTCCTATCTTTAAAGAAGGAGATTGAAATCATGAAATTAGCCTGTCGTATCGTTTTAGCGCTTTTTGTTGTCGCTACTTTTCAGTCTATGGATGCCGGCGCGGAGCCAAAGCCATTTTCCATTGGCAAAACCACACTGAAACTGATCCATCACGATGAAAATCTGCTTCCGGATCAGGGCCATGCCGGTTTTGGTTCGCTCTTGTTCGATGTGGATGGAAAGCTCGTCATAGAAAAAGACGGACTTTCCTGGCTTTATACCACTGGTCTGTTCGAGGCGCCAACCGGCGGACAGCGAGATTGGTACGGCAAATGGGTAAGCCATGTGCGTACTTTTAATCCCAAGACCTTGGTCTCTGGCGAAAAACATCTCGCCCTGGGGCTGGCATCCGGAGAAAAATGGGCTGTCATTCATCACGCCATCAAAGTAAATGACCAGCTCTACCTGGTGTTTTACTCAACCAATGTGGGCGTCAGGGCCGCCGTGGCCGACAGACCCGACGGCCTGTTTACCGCGATCCCTAACTTTGAACTGACTGTGACCGAGCAGTGGGAAGATGAGGGAGGCGAAAAAGACAGTCTGGAAAGCTGCGGCGGCCATGTCAAGCTGGAAGACACTGAGGAGGCCCTTGTGTTTTATCTGATCTATGATTCCTATCACGTGGACGCCACCCGCGGCGAACTGGGGTGGGCGAAGCTGCGTCTGGACAAAAAGGTTCGAAAAATCAGCCTCTTGGAGAAATATCCAGGCAACCCGCTCAAGCTACGGCCGAAAAATTTCATCGCAGCAAGGGCCGGCGGCAATGTCGCCACAGACGTGCGGTTGGACGGCCAACATACTTTTTTTTATTACACCCGCCCGAATCGAAATGTCATCAACCTGGCGGTCGCCCTGAGCCCGGACCCGCTTTTTCAAGACGTCAGCTATCAGGTGGAGTTTGATACGCCTCTGGGCAGCGAGGTGGTCATGGAGAAGTTTGAAGCGTATATGATGGAGGATATCCTTCACATCATGTACGAAAACAAGCTTTCCTCCGCTCACTGGGGAACCGGGATTCGGCTATACGAAATCGTAAAATAGTCGATTGGAAAGGAAAAAGTAAGCTTGCAATCATAAGGCATTTTAGACCATAAGGCTAAACTGAAGAAGTAAAGAAATAGAAAAGACGCGGAGGCATAAGGGATCAGGCCTGAAACGGATCATTTTTCGGATAGCAGCAATTCCAGGTCGGCTTTATCTTGAGCTCGATTCGAAATTTTCTTTGATCGTATCAGGTTTTGACGATCAATGAAGTTGACGGTTTGTTTGCCGTAGGATCCCTGGATTCGACTCTCCCAGATACCAGCAAATTCCAGGCCTCTAATTGAAGTTATGATGTCGATTCTGACCGGTTCGTAACCAAGTTGGATAATATTTCCCTGGGTTGAAAAATCTCCAACTGCAAGATTCAACGATCCAAAACCAAACTCATCCAACGCAGTCAATAATTTTTTTGCATTATCGGTTGTCGGCTCGACTATAATATCCATATCTTTTGTGTAGCGCGGCCGGGCATGAAAGGCTAAAGCAAAAGCACCGATAATGCAATAACGGACATCATGCTTGTTTAATAACTCTAAAAACTCTTCGTAATCTTTTTCCGTCTTCACGAAATTTCATACCGTGGGTTTTAAAATATTCTTCACGCAGTATTTGAACGTTTTCAACCCGTTCCGTACTTGAAAAACTTGAATAATACGATTATCAAAATCTTGGGCCTCTCCAAATGAATTGGCTCTGTTAACCCAAATCTTTTTCATGTTCAACCATATCATCCGGGGAAGGGAAAAGCAATATATCCCCTTAGGTTTTGCGCCTTCCGCAAAAAAGAGAATTAAAACACCGATATAAGAATTAACATCCAGCAAAAAAAAAGGCTTCCTTGACCGGATTGGAATCAAGCATCGGAGTGATTGTTAGGGGTTTCAATGCGGGATGTCCTGGACTGCGGCCTTTCACGCCGGAAACAAAAAAGGCCACCAGATTCACTGACGGCCATATTTATAGAATGGCGTCCCCAAGGGGATTTGAACCCCTGTTGCCGGCGTGAAAGGCCGGTGTCCTGGACCAGGCTAGACGATGGGGACGCATATTTTTTTAGCATGTGGTGGGCCGTGCTGGGCTCGAACCAGCGACTCTCTGCTTAAAAGGCAGATACTCTACCGACTGAGTTAACGGCCCCTTCAAAAACATAACTATTTAATGACATATTTGATTTTTGTCAACCATAAAAAAGAAATTCACCCAATTATTTTCGCCAAAATTCCGGCACCACCAGAATAATTACGGTAAATATTTCCAGTCGGCCCAGCAGCATGCACCAGACCAGCAGCCATTTTCCGGCAACCGGTATGCCGGCAAAGTTATCCACCGGGCCGACCGCGCCGAACCCGGGACCGATGTTGCCGATGCAGGCCGCCACGGCCGAATATGAGGTGGTAATATCCACCCCCAGGCCGGCCAGCACCACCGATGAAAACGCAAACAACCCGACATAAAGGGCCAGAAAGCCGAGGACACTGCGCATGACATCGTCGGGTACTGTTTTACCGCCGATTTTTATATGGGTTACCGCACGCGGGTGAATCAGGGAGAACAGCTCCCGGTAGCAGTATTTAAAGCCCAGCATAATCCGCAGACATTTCATGCCGCCGCCGGTGGACCCGGCAGATGCCCCCAGAAACATGCACAGCAATAATATGAGCTGGGACATGGCCGGCCACTGTTCGTAATCGGCAGTGGCATATCCGGTGGTGGTGACAATCGAAACCACCTGGAAGGCGCCGAAGCGCAGCGCATCACCCATCGTATCGTAAACGGCCCGAAATACATCCAGGCTGACCACGAATGTGAGTATTACCACAGCCCCCAGAAAAAACCGGCATTCCG
Source organism: uncultured delta proteobacterium (assembly GCA_963710795.1). Taxonomy (GTDB): domain Bacteria; phylum Desulfobacterota; class Desulfobacteria; order Desulfobacterales; family JAFDCJ01; genus JAFDCJ01. The sequence continues at coordinate 62,506 of CAVQBT010000008.1, read as the reverse complement.
AATCCTGCCAGAACGCCAGCGTCTTGCCGCGGATTATCTGATAATGCAAAGAAAAATTGATGCCGGCCAGCAGCATGAAGAATATGAACACGCAGTCAAAATAGACACTGTCGTAATGCGCAACAGAGGCATTGCGGGTAGAAAATCCGCCGGTCGGCATGGTGGTAAAGGTGTGGCAAAGGGCGTCAAAAAAACCCATACCGCCCAACATGAGCAATAGCACCTGCGCCAGGGATATCAGCGCATACACCTGCCACAGGATCATGGCCGTATCGCGGATGCGGGGTTTGAGTTTGTCGGGAACGGGACTGGGGACTTCCGCCTTGTACAGCTGCATGCCGCCGACGCCCAGGAAAGGCAGAATGGCCACCGACAAGACAATGATGCCCATGCCGCCCAGCCACTGGATAAAACTGCGCCAGAACAGAAGCCCTTTTGACAACGCCTCGATGTTGGTGAGCACCGATGAGCCGGTGGTGGTAAACCCGGAGACAGATTCAAAGACCGCATCGGTAAAGGTAAAGTATCCATCGCCCAGGTAAAACGGTATCGCGCCGAAAATACCGACGGCGGTCCAGCCCAGCGCCACGATGGCCATGCCTTCACGCTGGCTGATGACGTCGGCCTTGGCTTTAAAAAATATAAAATAAAGGATTGCCCCCGCCGCCAGGGTCATTGCCATGGATTTCAGCAGCGGAATCAGACTGCCGTCACCATAATACAGGCCGACCAGCAGCGGACATATCATGGTCAAGCCGAAAAAAAAGGTCAACACTCCGATAATTTTCAGAATAAACCGCCAGCGCATACGGTGTGGTCTCCCAAATCTACTTTACAAAACTCAAGCCGAATTAGTTGTACTTACTTCTTCATATTGAAATTGGTTAAATCCCAAATCACAAGCACCAAATTACAAACAAATTTCAAATTATCAATATTCAATAACCATAACCGCAAAACACAATGAGACAATTCGATTCGGCTGTCCGTGTTAAGCTGCAATCGGGTTGAGTTCAGACTGAGAATACTCCTTGCAGCAAATTAAATCCGGTTTGGATCATTGGCGCTTGGAATTTGAAGATTATTTGATATTTGATAATTGTTATTTGGTGCTTGGTATTTTTTAGGTTCAGGCACTAAACGTCCTTATATTGCCTGCTCGACATATTTAATTTTTTATTAAGACACAACCCTAAAAGTATTCTAATTTTACCGCCAGGATCTTTTCGATTTTGGGTATGGCCTTTCTGTGCGCAAAAATAATAATGCGGTCATCGGGTTTGACGATGCTGTCGCCGGTGGGAATGATAATGTCTCCCTGTCGAATAATGCCGGCCAGAATGGCCCCCTTGGGAAAACCTAACTTCTTAAGCGGCTTGTCCACGATACCGGATGTCTCAAGCGCCAGGACTTCCATGACCTCGGCCTGCTCGCCCTTAATGGAAATGGCCGAAAGCACCTTGCCCCGGCGGATGTGCTGCAGGATGGTGTTGATCGCGGAAAGACGGGGACTGACCACCTGCTCGATGCCGATGGCTTTCATCAATGGGAAATAGCTGAATTTGCTGATGCGAGTGATGGATTTTTTGGCCCCCATGCGGGTGGCTAAAAGCGATGCCAGAATATTGGTTTCCTCATCACTGGTCAGCGTGATCACCAGATCCATGTCCTGTATATTTTCTTCCGCCAATAGCGCCTGGTCGGAACCGTCGCCGCACAGCACCACTGATTTACTGAGCCCTTCAGCCAGCAAGGCGCAGCGATCCGCATTCTTTTCAATAATTTTGCAGTAAATCGCTTGGTTCTCAAGACTTCTGACCAGACGGTAGCCAATGTTTCCTCCCCCCACGATCAGGACCCGATTGATCGGCTCATGATGCTTGTCGAAGGCGGCCATGGTATCGGATAATTTATCCTCCTCGCTGATAAAATAAATCAGGTCACCGGGCATCAGACGATCATTGCCCCCCGGGATGATCAATTCTTCTTCCCGCACAACCGCTGCAATCAGCGGTCTGACATTATTGCCCATTTTGCCGGGCAACTCGGCGAGTTTCACGCCGGCCAGCCGGGAACCTTTGTCTAAATAGATGCCGATGAATTTGATGCGGCCGTCGGCAAACTCGCCCACATCCACGGCCCCCGGCACACTCATCATGCTGGTAATAGTTTTGACCACTTCAATTTCGGGGTTGATGATGGTGTCGATGTGGGGCGCATGCTCACGAAAATGCTCATGATATTTATCGAAATCCGCATCCCGCACCCGGGCCAGCTTTTTGGTTGTCGGCGATATGATATTGGCCACCAGGCAAGCCACCAGATTGGCTTCATCACTGTCTGTGACAGCCAGGATGATTTCGGCATTCAGGATACCGGCTTCTTCCAACACCACCGGACTGCTGCCGGAACCCTGAACCACCTGGACATCAAGATTGTCCGAGACCCGGCGCAGGGCATCGGCATTTTTATCGATGACCACGACTTCTTTGTTTTCATGTGTCAGATGACTGGCTATGTGAAAGCCGACCTCACCCGCACCAACGATGACGATCTTCAAAGTAACGTTCCTCTGAGGATTGGATGTTTTTGGATATTCGCTATGGGTGATGGGATTAAACAGAGGACAGAAGACAGTAATCAGAGGTCAGAATACAGAGAGCAGAGAGCGGATGACTAATTTCGGCATTCGAAAATTTTAGTATATTCACTCTCCGCTATCGTTTGCTTGCAAAGATGTTCCCTGTGCCGTGCCGCTTGAGCCCTGCGCCGTCGGCCTTCAACCTTCTGCATTATTCCGTCTGCCTGAAATTTTCCGTCGTCCAGTTCCCTGAACCTATCAATATTTTTTTTTACCCGCTGCGCAATGCCCCATGCCCATTTCCTGCGCCCCTCGCATCTGCCTTCAATCTTCATTCATCTGTCGTCAGTCCTCTGACCTCTGACTTCCGTCCTCTGCCTTCTGACCTCTGACTTCCGTCCTCTGTCTTCTGTCATCTTTCTTCCGAATTCCATTCATTCCGACTTCCGAATTCCGACTTCCGCGTTCCTAACAACGGTTCCACCCCAGGCCTTCAAATTTTCGGCGATAAAATCGACCACGGATTGATGCGCTTCGCGGCCCTTGCCCTCGACTGCCATCGGCTCGCCAAATTTTAAGTACACCATTTTGCCCGGATCGATGGGCCCCATGTCTTTGATCAGTTTTCCGTTGGCTTGAAAATCCGTTTTTACCGCCACCGGGATTACCGGCACACCGGCCCGGGCGGCCAGCTTAACCCCTAACGTATTGAATGCCTGAACATTAAATTCAACGCTCCGAGTGGCCTGGGGAAAGATAAAGACCGACACCCCATTTGAAATAAAATTGCTGCCCTCGCGCATCACCACCTTTAAATCCTCGCGCGGATTTTGTCGCGATACCGCAATTAAATTCAGCGCCCTCATAAAGTGCCCGATCACCGGATAATGCAGCAGCTCTTCTTTAATCACAAATGTCACCCGTTTAAATGGCAACGCAATTCCCGCCAGTACAAGCGTTTCCAGCAGACTCATGTGATTGACGATAAACACCACCGGCCCCGCTTGCCGCGACAGCGCTTCCAGGCCGGATATGTTGACCTTGCCGCCGACGGTTTCGACTATCTCGAGAACCCGATGAGAGTGGAAGGCCCACCCGGCGTCATCAAGTGTTCCGCGGCGGGCAGAAAAACTGGCACGGGTCAAAGTTGATATCAGTTTAACATAATAGATGACGGAGAGCGACCAAACCGGGAAATATTTAGCCGAAAAACTGCTGCCGGGCGGCGTCTGGTAGCCCAACTCGGATCTAAGAATCTGCGCGTATAGGTCTTTATTCATTCGTGCGATGCATTAAAAGTGGTGACTATATATATATTCAACAAATTGAGAAGATGATACCGCTACCCCTATATCAGAAAAGAACCCGATCTGCCATACCCAATGTTCAGGAATAGGCTTAACACGAAATAGAGGGGCCGGCTATTATCAGAAAGAAAAAACCGGCCAAAGCCGGTTTTTTTTAAGGTTCCATCACGGGACGCATCAGTTGGAATATTTTGAAAGGATTAGACTGGCGTTGGTGCCGCCAAACCCGAATGAATTCGTCATGGCATGCTTGACTTTGGCTTTACGCTTGACATTGGGCACATAGTCCAGATCACAGTCCTCATCCGCATGGTCATAATTAATTGTCGGCGGCAACAACTGATCTTTAATCGTTAGTGCGGTAAACACTGTCTCAATGCCCCCCGCACCGCCGAGCAAATGTCCGGTCATGGATTTAGTCGAACTAATTGCAAGTTTGTAGGCATGGTCATTAAAGACCTCTTTTAGCGCCAGGGTTTCGGAAAGATCATTTAATGGTGTCGATGTACCATGGGCATTGACATAATCAATGGTGTTGGGTTCAAGTCCGGCATCCTTCAGGGCTGCCAGCATACAGCGCACAGCGCCGTCGCCGTCCGGCGGGGGAGCGGTCATGTGATAGCCATCACCGCTCATGCCGTAGCCGGTAATCTCGGCATAAATTTTCGCACCTCGCTCAAGGGCATGGTCCAGGGCTTCAATAATTAACATACCGCTGCCTTCGCCCACCACAAAGCCGTCCCGATCACGCTCAAACGGACGTGAAGCTTTCTGCGGCTCATCGTTGCGGGTCGACAGCGCTTTCATGGAGTTGAATCCGGCAATACAGGTCGGATTGACGACGGCCTCAACGCCCCCGGTAATCATGGCATCGGCAATGCCGCTGGAAATAATTTTAAATGAATCTCCCACCGCATGGGCTCCGGCGGCACAGGCTGTAGCCAGAGAAGCATTGGGGCCTTTGGCGCCAAAGTGAATCGAGATCATGCCGGGCGCCATGTTACCGATCATCATAGGAATAAAAAATGGGCTGACCCGCCGCGGGCCGCGCTTAACCAGGGTCGTGCAGGTTGACTCAAGAATTCCCAGCCCGCCCAGGCCGCAGCCGGTGATCACACCGACTCTATCCGAATTGGTGCTGTCGATCACCAGGCCGGAGTCCTCCACTGCCAGGCGGGCGGCAGCGATGGCATAGGCAATAAAGAGTTCGGTGCGTTTGGCTTCTTTGAGAGGCAGAAAATCCTGCGCCTTAAAATTTTTAACCTCGGCAGCGATTTTGGTCTGGAATTTTGATGTGTCAAAACGGGTTATTTCCCCGACCCCCGATTTCCCGGCACACAGCGCCTGCCAGGTCTCCTCGACTCCGATTCCAAGGGGCGAAACCAGCCCCACGCCTGTGACAACGACACGTCTATTCAAATCTTCCTCCTGTATTTTATTGAGCTTAATCCGGGCAGGGGTAGTAATAAGTAATTTTGATTCGGTAACTATTTGAAATTAATTTTATTATAATACCGGATCCGTACAAATTCAAGTAATGAGTTAAGTAATTCAAACCGGCAAAAATGTCAAGGTGTTTTGGATCGCTGCCGGTTAAAGTTGAGGTGAGTTCGAGACAGGTCCGTAAAATGGCCATCCAAAGTATTAAAATTCCAAATCTCAAGCACCAAATTACAAATAAATTTCAATAGGCAATGACCAATGACCAAAACAACCACCAGCGGTGTATTATTACTTCGGCGCATAAATAACCGAGATTGGTCACTCCAACATGGTCAGTCCAGTAATTATTTGAGTGGCGGCGCCCTGGTCGCTGACCGGCATGGTATCACAGGCTATCCAGCAAGCGCTGATGGATATTATCAAAACCGCCGTTGGACATGATCAGCACCAGGTCGGCCGGTCGGGCGTTGTGGATTAAAAAGTCGATGATGGCGTCCGTGTCCTTGAAAAAAAACGCCTGTTTGCCGCGTTCTTTCAAGTCACTGACCAGTTGCTCCGAAGAAAATTCCTGGCCGTCGGGAATTTTTCTGACCTGCGGTGGTTGGCGGATACAGATGAGATCGGCCGTGTCAAATGCTTGGGCATACTCATTTTGAAAAACACTGCGCATGCTGGTGGCGGTTCTGGGCTCGAACACGGCGATCAAGCGCCCGCTGGTGGCCATCGATTTTACCGCCCGGACGGTTTCGCGCACGGCAGTGGGGTGATGGGCAAAATCATCCATCACGGTAATCTGCCGCTTTTGCCCCCTGATTTCCTGCCGGCGTTTTACCCCGGCAAAGGATTCGAGAGCCGCTGCGATGACCGGAAGCGGGATATTCAAATGATCGGCAATGGCAATGACCGACAGCGCGTTGAGCAAATTGTGCTCCCCGAAAAGCCGGGTCTTGAATGTGGCCAAGGGGGCGCCGTTTTTCATGACCTCAAACCTCGTCCAGGGCGGTTCTAACGATATGTCACCCAGCTGCCAGGGAGAATCGTTTTGGCGGCCGTAGCGCTCGATCCGGCAATCAGAACCGCCGATCAGTTCGTCGATGTTTTTATCTCCATCAAATGCCAGCAGCAAGCTGGATTCGGCCAGGCCGGATATAAACCGTTTAAATGCCTGTTTCACATGGTCCAGATCGTTGAAAATATCCGCGTGGTCGAATTCGACGCTGGTCGTCACGGCAATTTGTGGATTATAGTGGAAAAACTTGGGCACTTTATCAAAAAATGCCGTGTCGTATTCATCACCCTCAACCACAAAATACGGTCCATCGCCGAGGCGATAATTGCTGTCGAAATTTTTCAGAAGCCCGCCGATCATAAAAGAAGGATCATGGCCGGCTTCGTACAGGATCCAGGCCAGAATGGAGGAGGTGGTCGTCTTGCCGTGGGTTCCGCTCACCAGCAGAGTTTCTTTGCCCCGGGCCACAAAATGATTCAATGCCTGGGGCATGGAGCAAAACGGCAGTCCCATTCGGTGCACTTGCATGACTTCCGGGTTATCCCTGGATATCACGTTGCCGACCACCACCAGATCCGGGCGGTGGTTAACATTTTCCGCCCGGTATCCGTTCATGATGCGGATACCCTTTTGCTCCAGAAAAGTACTCATGGGCGGGTAAACTTTTTGATCAGACCCGCTGACTTCAAACCCGAGGTCACGCAGCATACAGGCTAGGGCCCCCATGCCCGTTCCGCAAACGGCAATCAAGTGGATTCTTTGCACGCTGTCGTCGATTCGATTTTTGTTCATATCCATCATAGTATTAACCTGAGGCGGAGGCCGGAAACTCTCCTTAAACGGTGTCGGGAATATTGAGGGTTATTGATCCACTTCTATTCTTCATGTGGATGGCTGAGGTCTTCCAGATCATCGATGACAGTGGAGGCAAGATTTTTACGAAATTCGGCATGCACCACATATTCATGAAACGGCTCGCTGTTGACGGCAACTACCTTGCCGACGCGTTTGATTTCCAGATCGGACGCAAGTTCTTCAAACGTCAATTTCATATTTAGATTTCGGCCAAGCAGCAGGGTCGAGACCTTTTCGGTCGTTTTCATCAAAAATGCCAGTCCAATGGCTGAAATGTCTAAAAGTTGGGCATTAAAAGGGTCTGCCGCCGGCTGGTTTGAATCATCTAACATCTGCACCAACAGCTTTCCCGGCAAAGTCAGCCGTTTAGCGGCCCGGCGTTCCAGCTTCTTGGTTTTTAACAAATCTGCCACCGAATCCAGGGATGAACAATAGTCGTTAAGCTTGGATTCCAGACCCGCAGCTTTCAAATTCAGCTTATCCAGATCGTCTTTCAATAATACGTAGAGTTTAACCGGGGAATCGGTTATGACCGATGTCGTGTAAAATGCATTTGAAAAAAAGAAGGTATCTTCGCCAAAAATATCACCGGGCTCAAGAGCTTTTAGCAATATAGCCTTGTCATCCTGCCGGTAAAACATCTTCAGCCGCCCTTCATCGACAAAATAAAGGCGCGAGCGCTTTTCGCCCTGCTGATAAATCATGTGATTTGCCGGATGATTTGCCAGTTTCAACCCATAAAACAGGACATTGGTTTCCTCGGCTGTCAGTCTCTCATAAAAATCGGCCCAGAGGGCCAGATGGTCTTGGTCGATGGCGTCGGCTTTTGCGGTTTCGATCGCCTCGCCGGTTTTTACAATTTCGTTGACTGCCATGGGATCAACTTCGATCAGCCTATCGCGCAGGCTTTCCGCCCGGCCAAAATCGTGTTGCCCGGCATGCCTGATAATCAACTCAACCAGCAGTTGAACCGCGGCTTCAGGGTTGTTTTGCCGTAGATACTGCTCAACCGTTTTTTCAGGCTCGGTCGCATCACCCAAAATCAATACCTCCTGTTTTTCGTATATGTTCAAACAGATACAACTGGCTTGATTATATCACTACTTTATCTTTTAGTAAAAAGAATTAAGCCGATGATCCCCTGGCAGGGGCACCGGCTTGATGGTTCAAATGATGAAGGCGGGTTAGCGCTTGAGGCTTTCAAGGACCTGTTGTGCGGCGTTGATGGTAGTATCGATATGCTCATCGCTGTGGGCAGCTGAAAGAAAAAGAACTTCGAATTGAGAAGGCGCCAGGTAAATACCCGCTTGCCTCATCCCCTGGTAAAAGGCGCTGAACAACTCGAGATCACAGGTTTTGGCCGCTTCAAAATCAGTAACATCCCGATCGGTAAAAAACATCCCCAGCATGGATCCCACATGATCGACCCGGGCGGCGATTCCCGATTTCCGGGCAGCCTCGGCAAGCCCGGCTGCCAGGCGATTGGACTTTTCGGCCAGCGATTCATAAACGCCTTCTTTTTTGAGCTGCTCAAGGGTTGCGATACCCGCAATCATGGCGATCGGATTGCCCGAGAGCGTTCCAGCCTGATATACTGAACCCTGGGGTGCAATTTGCGACATAATTTCTTTTTTACCACCGTAGGCCCCCACCGGCAGCCCGCCGCCAATGACCTTGCCGAAACAGGTTAAATCCGGCCGAATCCCGTAAAGCGTCTGGGCGCCGCCGTAAGCCACCCTGAAACCGGTCATCACTTCGTCAAATATCAAAATCACCCCGTGCTTTTCAGTCACCGCTCTCAGTGATTCGAGGAATCCGGCCGCCGGCGCCACCAGCCCCATATTGCCGGCCACCGGTTCGATAATGACGCAGGCCACCTGATCGCCCTTTTCATCCATCACCTGTTGGACCGCTTCGATATCATTAAACGGCAGCGACAGGGTATGCCGGGCAACGTCCTGCGGCACCCCGGGACTTCCCGGAATACCGAGAGTTGCCACCCCCGATCCGGCCGCCACCAGCAGCGTGTCGGCATGGCCGTGATAGCAGCCGTCGAATTTGATGACCAGATCCCGTCCGGTAACTCCGCGCGCCAGACGAATGGCGCTCATGGTAGCCTCGGTGCCCGAGTTTACCATCCGCACCATGTCCACCGAAGCCACGGCGTCGATGACCATCTCGGCCAGCTGAATCTCTAAATCAGTGGGAGCGCCGAAACTGGTACCCCGATCCAGGACGGTCTTGATGGCTTCCACCACCGCCGGGTGACGGTGCCCCAGGATCATGGGCCCCCAGGAACCGATATAGTCGATAAAGCAGTTGCCGTCCGCGTCATAGATCAGACACCCGTCGGCGCGATCGATAAACAGGGGATCAGCGCCCACGGATTTGCAGGCCCGCACCGGGCTGTTGACGCCGCCGGGAATAATTTGCAGGGCGCGTTGATACAATGATTGGGATTTGTTAAAATTCATAGTATTCAGATCCTTTCTTTGGTATAAAATTATCGGTTCAAACTGAAGTATTCTCAAAACTGCTTGACATATAGAATTGAATGACAAAGTATCAGATAGTATTTTCATGGTCAAGCCATGAAAATTCCGAATTCTTTATCATGTCTTTACAACGCACGCCCAAAAAACTTGCCAAGTTCATGAACTATGTCCTGGGTCGACGGCCGGATGAATTCGGACTGGTCCTGGATACGGACGGGTTTGTTAAAATCAAGGAACTTCTCAAGGCCATTAACGAAGAAGAAGGCTTCAGATACGTACGCCGCGCCCATCTGGATGAAATCCTGCTCAGCGTACCGGAGCATGCATTTGAAATATCAGATAATTTAATCCGGTCGCAGTTCAGGGATCAGCTGCCGCAGCACGGCTATGCCATGCATCCCCCCAAGCTGCTGTACACCTGTGTGCGCCGCAAAGCCTATCCCCACATTCACGAAAAAGGGATTCGGCCGACCGGATATTCTCAGGTCATTCTATCGTCCAGCCGCGAGATGGCCGAACGGATTGGAAGGCGGGTCGATCATGCGGCGGTATTGTTGACCATTCAGGTGCAAAATTCAGTCGATCAGGGGGTTGTCTTTTTTCAAGCCGGCGAGACTATTTTTCTGGCGGATTATATTCCGGTCCAATGTTTTACGGGCCCCCCGCTGCCCAAAGACAAACCGGTAATCAAACGCCCGGATGCACCAGAAGCCCGGCAGGAGCAAAGGCCGGCCGGAGGCTATTTTATCGATCTGAATGACAGGCTGGCAACCACGGTTCCCAAAAGCAAGCGCAATCCCAGGCCGGCCGATTCGAAGGCGGAAGGCAAGCGCACCAAAAAGCACAAACGCAAGCGTGAACGGCCGCCATGGCGCAGATGAACGTTAAGTCCCGGCGCTTCTTCCAAGACTACACCGATTAAAAGCGGCCCAACAGGGCAGCAATAGCGCAGTTCATTGGTATTAGGTTTCAGGTGTCAGGGAACCGAGGTGCTAGGCCTGACACCTCTTTTGAAACTACATTAGAATGTTTTTGTCCGACCGAGTGAATCGCGGTTGAACCATCGACAAGCTCAGGTGAGCAAACCGCTCCCACAATCTATAATAGCGCTATGGATCGGCAGTAGTTTCTTTTTCGATTTAACTGGCCGCTTTTTTGGCCGGCGGCGGCGCTGAACACTGGCGCCTGAAATCTTTGAAATATCGACGCGGGCGGTAACCTCTACAACAAATTGTCGATATGATGTCGCTAAGCGCCTGGATAGTCGCTCATAGTTCACAGTCTATAGTTTGAAGTTCAGCTGAATGGAGCCGGTATCCCAGAACAAAAAAAAATATATTTTTTTTGTGATTTTACCCAGACCGTCATCGTGCCGGAAAATAATCAGAATTCACCAACAGACATTGTGAGCCAAAAATTCAAAAAAAAATTTGACAAGCGGCTACAAAGTTGGTACCTATCGCGTTCGATACCCCTGAACGGTTCAAGGGCCGTTAGCTCAACTAGGCAGAGCACCTGACTCTTAATCAGTAGGTTGAAGGTTCGATTCCTTCACGGCCCACCAGTTTCTAAACGCTTTCGGGCTGATTTGCTTGAAAGCGTTTTTTATTGCCTGATTTTGCGGCCAAAAAATTGTGGCGCATATTTTGATATTGATATTGACAGTTCATTTTTAGAAATGATATTAAGATAGATTTTAATAAACCTATCCAATCCTTGCTCTGGCAACTACCAGGGCTTGAACAGCCGAAAGGAGGATACATGCGAAGGTACGAAACATTTGTAATAATTGATCCCGACATCCCTCAGGAACAGTGCGAGCCGGTACTTGAACGAGTTCGAGAATTAATAACCCAGCAGGATGGTTTTTTGGTTTTCGAGGATGTTTGGGGTGAAAGAAAAATGGCCTATGCGATTAAAAAGAAGGAGCGCGGTTATTACGTCAGATTTGATTACTGCGGTCTGGCACCGCTGGTCAATGAAATCGAACGATTTTTCCGGATCGATGACCGGGCACTCAAGTACATGACGGTCGTGCTCGACAAAGATGTCGATTTGGAAAAAGTCAAGGAAGAAAAGGCGGCCGCAGAAAGCCAGCGCGAACCTGAACCGGCCCCACCGGAAACACCGCCAGAAACCGAGTCTGCAGAATTAGTTCAGGAACCACCCGCAGAAAAACAAGAAGAAACAGCGGCACCGGAACCACCAGTCGCTGAAGAGGCACCGGCCTCCGAACCTACCGAATCTGCAGAGAATACGACCCCAGTGGAAAAAAAAGAGGAGGCATAAAAAATGGCCGCACCTTCAAGATCCCAGAGAAGAGACCAGAAACCCAGGAGAAAAAGAAGAGTATATCATCGCCGGAAAGTTTGCCGGTTCTGTGCTGATACGAGTCTTATAATCAACTACAAAGATCCTAAATCACTGAGATATTTCATTACCGAACGCGGCAAAATCATTCCGCGACGATTGTCAGGTTGTTGTGCCAAGCATCAGCGAACGCTCACCCACGCAATCAAGCGGGCCCGAACGATAGCCCTTCTGCCATATGTAGGAACGGTGGATCTTCGTTAAGGCACAAATCCCGAAAGTATGGCGCTAAAGGGGATTACCCCCACCCTGGAATCGGCACTGTAAAACGCTAAGCACAATTAATTAGTCCACCGGACCTGAAATCAAAAAATATTCTCCAGTTATCAACGAGCAGCCTGCAACTGCGAACGGTCTAATTTTCGGGGTGGCCTAATTAGGGAAATTACAATGGCAAAGGACATTGTCAATGGCGTTTTAATAACAAGCCTGATATTTTTTGTATCGGTATTTATACCGATCATCGGATTTTTTGGCGCGTTGTTTATCCCCCTGCCGATTCTCTTTTACCGCTTAAAGCTGGGCCGGAAAAATGGGGCGATTGTTCCGGTAATCTCCGGCTCGATTCTATACATCGTGATTGGCGGCATGTCGGCGGATGTGTTGTTTTTTGGAGAGCTATTGCTGATCGGGTTCATGTTGGCTGAGCTGATCGAATTAAATTATTCGATCGACAAAATAATGCTCTACGCTACCGGCACCGTATTGATTTCCGGATTTATGGGACTTGTCTTTTACAGCATCCTGTCCGGCAAAGGTATTTACACCATTGTATCAGACTATGTTAGCAATAATCTGGACCTTACCATGGTATTGTATCGGAACATGGGTATGTCGGAAGAGAACATCCATTTGATTGATCGCTTCCTGGCAGAGTTACAGCCCCTGATTGTACAAATCCTGCCCGCCATGGTCACCGCGTCAACTCTGTTTGTTGCCTGGACCAACATTCTTATCGCCAGGCCGGTGCTGAAACGTCGTTTGCTTTCTTGCCCTGATTTTGGACCGCTGAATATGTGGAAGGCCCCGGAATATCTGGTATGGGGGGTAATCGCCTGCGGTGTGGCACTATTTTTGCCGGGTTCAGCCATCAATGCGATCGGCCAGAACGGTCTTTTGATCCTGATGACCGTATACTTTTTTCAAGGGATTGCCATTGTATCGTTTTATTTTGAAAAAAAGCGCTTTCCCCGGTTTATTCGATTTTTCTTGTACACCCTGATTGCCGTGCAGCATTTAATTTTGCTGGCGGTCATCGGTCTTGGCTTTTTTGATATGTGGGTTAATTTTAGACGATCAGACAAACCCACCTAAAAACATTGAAGATTGAAGAATGAAGATTGAATATTTAAGGAATTCTTTCCATTTATAAAATGACTGAGCGAAGCGACATCCACAAATTTTCAATCTTCAATCTTCAATCTTCAATCTATCTGCGGAGGTTATTAGAATGAAAATAATTTTAAAAGAAACAATCAACTCACTGGGAATTATCGGCAGCGAAGTTATGGTAGCCGATGGTTATGCCCGCAACTTCCTGCTGCCCCAGGACAAGGCCGTTTTGGCAACGCCGCAAAATCGCCGCCAAATGGAACAGGAACACGCCAAATTTGAACTCCAGATCGCCAAAGAGCGTAAATTGGCTGAAGAGATGGCTGAAAAACTGGAAGGCGTCTCCTGTCAGATTGCCGCCAAGGTCAGCGATGAAGACCGGCTCTACGGTTCGGTCGGGGTCAGGGATATTCTCGATGCCCTTGCCAGCCAGGATATTGTGGTGGAAAAAAGAATGATACTTCTGCAAGAACCGCTCAAAGCCTTAGGCAGTTATCAAATTCCGATTCGGGTTTATAAAGAAGTCGAACCCGAAATCACTGTTGAAATTGTACCCGAGTAAACAACAATGTCCGAACACGCTGGGCCAAAATCAAAAGAACCGGCACCCTACGGGCTGCCGCCGCAAAATATCGAAGCGGAGGAATCCATAATCAGTGCCATCCTGATCGATAACGATGCCCTGCTGGATGTTATCGAAACTCTGGGACCGCAAGACTTCTACCGCACTGCGCATCAAAGGATCTACGCCGCCATAACCGATTTGTTTGACAAGGCCGAGCCGGTAGACTTGGTCACCCTCGCCAACAAATTAAAAGAAAAGGGCCAGCTGGAAGAAGTCGGCGGTGCCAGCTATCTTGCGCGGCTGGTTGATACGGTTCCGTTAGCGGTCAATGCCCGACACTATGCTAAAATCGTTCACGACAAGGCCTCGCTGCGGCGGTTGATTGAGAAGGCCAACGCCATTGTCAAGCGATGTTTCGAAGAAAGGGGCCAAGCCGAAGATGTCATTGACTTTGCAGAAACGGCGGTTTTCGAAATTTCCGAACAAAAAGCACGCCAGTCATTTTATCCGCTCAGCAAAATTATTCTCGGCAACATCGAAACCCTGGAAGAGAAGCAGGGCAATCGCAGCCTGGTAACCGGCGTTCCAACCGGCTATAATCAACTGGATAATCTGACCTCCGGATTACAGAACTCCGATCTAATCATCTTAGCCGCTCGTCCCAGCATGGGCAAAACCGCACTGGCACTGAATATAGCCAGAAATGCAGCCGTGGATGCCAATGTCCCGGTCGCTGTTTTTTCGTTGGAAATGTCCAAGGAGCAATTGTCGCTGCGGATGCTGTGTTCGGAGGCCCGCATTGATTCATCCCGCTTAAGGGGCGGCTTTTTCAGCATGGAGGATTGGCGCCGCTTAACCGACGCGGCCGATATCCTGTCTGAATCCCCGATCTACATTGACGATTCTCCGAGCCTGTCGGCCATGGAAATACGCGCCAAGGCCCGGCGCCTTAAAATGGACAAAAATATCGGTTTGATCATTATCGATTATTTACAGCTCATGCAGGGACGGTCAAGCGCCGAACGCCGTGATCTGGAAATTTCCGAAATATCCCGGGGCTTGAAAGCCCTCGCCAAAGAACTGGAATTGCCGGTTATGGCGCTATCACAGCTTAACCGAATGCTTGAACAGCGCACCGATAAAAGACCACGGCTTTCGGATTTGAGAGAATCCGGGGCCCTGGAACAGGATGCAGACGTCGTCGCGTTTATTTACCGCGACGAAGTTTACAATAAAGAGGAAGACAATCCCAATCGGGGGACGGCCGAAATTATTCTTTCGAAACAACGCAACGGCCCGACGGGAGATGTTTTTTTATCCTTTCTGAATTCCTATACACGTTTTGAAAACCTGGCCTCTGAAGAAGCAATGGCCAGAAGCTGATTTGAAAAAACTTTACGGAAATACTACCGGCCTGAAAGCCAATCATATCAAACGGCTGGGCAACCTGTACCGCCGCCGCATTCCGCCTGAATTTTTGCTGACCCTTGAAATTGCGCGCGATCTCTGCCGGCTTTCCCGAGAAATTCGTCGTCAGATCGGTATTATGATAAACCGGCGCAGCAAGATCGCGTTTGTGATTGTCGGGGACAGCAAAAAAATTATCATCCCCGATTCCAGTATGTATCGCGCCGCCCCCGGTCGCTTAAAAGGTCTGCGGTGCATCCACACGCACCTGAATGATGAAGCGCTGAGCGCCGATGATTTGACGGACCTGGCCCTGTTGCGTCTGGATATGATGGCCGTGATTACCAGCAACAACGAAGGCATCCCCTTAAAGATCCATGCCGCGCACATCATGCCCAGGCAATCAAATCAAAAGCCTTACCAGATTCTGCCACCGCTGAACCCGGGCGATCTGGACATTGATTGTCAGGCCCTGATTCAGGCCCTGGAAGACGAGCTTTCCCGCGTCAGCATCGGGCACCAGGCCGATTCGGACAGGGAGCGGGCCCTGCTGATCAGTGTATCCTCCACGGCGAAACCACAATCCAAAGAGTCTCTGGCAGAGCTTGAGGAATTGGCCCTTTCCGGCGGCATCGAAGTCGTGGGCCGCGTCGTACAGCAGCGCAGTAAAGCGGACTCGCGACTGCTGATCGGCCGCGGTAAACTTCAAGACCTGGCTATCTTTGCCCTGCAGGAAGCGGCGACCATGATCATTTTCGATCAGGAATTGAGCGCTTCTCAAATTCGATCGATTACCGATCAGATCGATTTAAAGGTAATCGATCGAACCCAGCTGATTCTGGATATATTCGCCCAACGCGCCCAGACCCGGGAAGGCAGACTGCAGGTCGAGCTGGCCCAACTGAAATATTTACTGCCCCGTCTGGTATTGAAAAATACAGCCATGTCGCGCTTAACGGGCGGAATTGGGGGGCGTGGACCGGGCGAGACAAAATTAGAAATCAATCGCCGCAGAGCGCACGAGCGTATCGCTCGCCTGGAAAAGTCCCTGGATTCGGTGCGCAAGCAGCGCGGCCAGCAAAAGGCGCGGCGGCTCAGAAAAGGGCTGCCGGTCATATCTATCATCGGGTATACCAACGCCGGCAAATCAACTTTGCTCAACACGTTGACCCAAAGCAGCGTTATTGCCGAACGCCGGCTTTTTGCCACCCTCGATCCTTCCAGTCGGCGCCTGCGGTTTCCCAGAGATATTGAAGTGATTATTACCGACACCGTCGGCTTTATCCGGGATTTGCCCACGGATCTCATGGTCGCTTTTCGGGCCACGCTGGAAGAACTTGAAAATGCCGATTTATTGCTGCACGTCATCGACATCAGCAATCCGCGGTATGAAGAACAGATCAACTCCGTTGAAAGAATCCTGAGTGATCTGAATTTGCAGAAAACGGCAATGATTCGGGTCTTAAACAAAATAGATCTGATTGATCCGCAAACCAGCTCACGGCTAAGCCGCCAACTTAAGGGCACAGCCATATCGGCTAAATCGAAATCAACCTTACGTCCCCTGGTTGAGAAGATGGAAGCGATGGTTAAGAAATCGGCCTCCGGCCCGTAGGGGCGAGGCCTGCGCCCCGGAGGGAAATGGTATAAGGTTTAAGGTAAAAGACTAAAGACCAAAGGATAAAGGTGAAAGACACCGGGCTCAAGGCGTAAGGCTTACGGCGCACGGTTCACGGCTCTCGATTCAAGGCACATGATTTCTGAAAAAGTAAACTGCAGAATATCGAATGTTCTACCGTGGGCGGATCGAAAGGTGCTATCGCGCGCGCAGCGCAGGCGCTTGCACCACGTGTCGCTCAGACCGTTAATTAAAATAGACAGAATACCTTACTTCGATATTCGATATTCATTATTCGATATTTATCCGCCTTTGGAGGATTCGCTTTTTATCTTCCTCTCATTGATCGGATTTAGTCGAAAGAATCCACCGGACATATCAACCGCGAAAGGACTTAAACAGAAACCATGGATCTTGCCCCCTGCAAACAGACAGCCGTCGCAGCTGCCTATCAAGCAGCCGCAATCTTGCGCTCACGATTCGGCAACATATCCCGCATTCATAAGAAAGATGCGGTCGAAATCGTCACCGAGGCCGACCTCGAATCCGAAAATGCGATTATCTCCGCCATTCGCGCCAGGTTTCCGGAGCATTCCATCCTGAGCGAGGAGTCCGGATTAAGCAAACGCAATGACGAATTCCAATGGGTAATCGATCCATTGGACGGCACGGTGAATTTTGCTCACCAGGTGCCGATTTTTTGCATATCGATTGCCCTGACCCTCAAAGGTGATAGGGTGCTGGGAGTCGTCTTAAATCCCGTCGACGGGCAGTTGTATACCGCGCTGCGCGGGCAGGGAGCGCAGCTCAACGGCCTACCGATCCAGGTTTCTAAAGCCGCGGCGGTATCAGAGAGCCTGCTGGTAACCGGATTTCCCTATCATATACGGGAAATATTTGAACCGATCATGATCAGGTACGGCAACTGCCTGCAGGCCTCTCAGGCTGTTCGCAGATTGGGTTCGGCCGCCCTTGATCTCTGCTACGTGGCCTGCGGCCGCTTCGAGGGATTCTGGGAGCAACGCCTGAAACCCTGGGATACTGCCGCCGGTGCCCTGATTGCGTCCGAAGCCGGAGCAACCGTCACCACATTTTCAAATCAGCCATATCAGCTGGAGGATCAGGAGATTTTGGTAACCAACGGTCATATTCACAGGGAGATGCTGGAACTGCTGAAACTTAGTGGAATGACGAATGACGAATGATGAATGACGAATTATGGCAGTCGCTGCGCTCCATCATTTGAATTGGGGGGGGGTAGAATTCTTGCTGATAGGGGTGACAAACCACCGACAGCCAATCAAAACCATATGATAAGGAAAAGCATTAAGAAAAACACTAAATTTTAATTCCTGTTGCGCCAACCTATTATGTTTTTTCATTATCCTGAAGTGGAATTTGCTCAGCTGATGTTTCTGTCGAAAAGGAATTAAAATTTACCGGACTCCAGTTTCTGGCAAAAGAACCCGACCTGTTTTTTAACGGTGCTGTCCTGTTTCAGACCGCGTTCAATACAGTTGATGGAATGCAGGGCCGTGGCGTGATAGCGATTAAACGATTTTCCGATCGTCTGCAACGGGGCATCCGTAAAGCGGCGTGACAGGTAGATGGCCATTTGCCTGGGCCGCACGATGTTTTGTTTGCGGGATTTGGAAATCATGTCTTCTAAGCCGACATTGTAGTATTTACAGACCAGTTTTTTGATCACTTCGATGGTGATGCGTTTGCGCTGGCGGACGATGTTTTTGACGACGCTTTCAGCCAGTTGAACATCAACCGGGATTCCCATCAGGGAAGATTTAGCGGCAACCCCGTTAAGCCCGCTTTCCAGCTGTCGGACATCATCGGTCAACTCGCCCGCTAAATAATGAATCACGCTTTCAGGCAGCCGGTAATGGTACATGCCGACCTTTTTTTGCAGGATTCGCACCCGGGTCCTGAAATTGGGCGGTTCAATAGCTGAGATCAGGCCGCATGATAAGCGCGATCTTAATTTATCATTGAGTTTGGGAATATCAGCCGGCAGATAACAGCTGGAGAAGATGATTCGTTTGCCGGATTCGAAAAGTGTATCAAGGGTCAGCGCCAGTTCTATCTGGGTTCGCTCTTTGCCGCTCAGGTAATGAACGTCTTCCAGCAGTAAGACATCACACTGGTTGCGGTATTTTTCTTTGAATTTGTCAATGGCGTTATGGCGATAGGCCCGAACCATCTCATTGCTGAAATCTTCAGCCGTGACATAATAAATTCGATCTCTGGGCTGGATAGCCATTACATGGTGGCCGATCGCCTGGGACAGATGGCTTTTTCCCATGCCGGTTCCGGAAAGCAGAAATAAGGCATTTTGCTGGGTGTCCCGGCGCGACGCCAGTGATAGCGAGGCTGAATAGGCAAAGTCATTGTTGCTGCCGACAACAAACTGATCAAAGGTGAAATCCCGGCGTAAAAATCGTCCGATTGATGGACGAACATTGTCATTTGGCAACGGCAATTGAAAATCCTCAGCTATCTTGGGTTTTGTCGATCCGTTCGACTTATTGGAAATCTCGAACATCAGGCCACAATCCTGGCCCAGCTCGTTTTGGATGGCGTTTAGAATCATCGCACCGTAAAGGCCCTGGACCCGCTTGCGGGAGAAAAAATTCGGACAGTACACGACACAGGTACTGTCTTCAGTTTTTTGAACCTCCAACGGTTCAATCCACATTTGATAGCTGTGACCGGGGATGCGTTTTTTAATGGCAGATTTTATCTTGTTCCAGACGGCTTCCATAGGGCGTATTTTTCTAAGTCGTTATCCTGCATTCGGAATAACCAAATATTAGCGGTTGAGACGGCCGCAGGGTTTTCTCTTCTGTTAAGTTTATGAAGTTATGGGTTTGGGGAAGATTTACATCAGGTCGCACTAACCAGCAGAAAACATGAGCCTGATTTATGGCATTCGACAGTTTGTGTCAAACCGAATAAACACGATTTTAAGGTCTGCGGCACAGCTGTTTTGAACAATTTTTATCTGCCCGTTATCATTTAAATTTTTTTGGATCACCTGACAACTAGGCTTAAATACAAACTTTTTGTGCTGATGGATTTTATCAAGTATTTTAAGCAGATCCACCAATTGCCTCTAGTTATCAACAATCACGACTTCTGCCGAAATCTTTAAATACCGGCTATTTTCTTTTATTTTCAAATTAAACATAAAAACAATTGTTCATAACTTTCACAGAAGATAAACTGCAATCAGAATAGGCGCTTAGCGGCTCCGGGCCGGCCCCGTAATTTTTGATGAAGTAAAATTGTTTGAACTAATTTTTGGAACCATGTAAGAATATCTGTATGACTGCTGAAAAAATCATTATCCAGGGTGCTCGACAGCACAATTTGAAAAATATCGATGTTGAATTGCCGCGCAACAAACTGGTGGTTATCACCGGTCTTTCCGGCTCCGGCAAATCGACACTGGCCTTCGACACCCTCTATGCCGAGGGTCAACGCCGATACGTCGAATCCCTGTCGACCTATGCCCGTCAGTTTTTAGAGCGCATGGACAAGCCGGATGTGGACTTGATCGAAGGTCTTTCACCGGCCATTGCGATTGAGCAAAAAACAGCCAGCCACAATCCGCGTTCAACGGTCGGCACGGTTACTGAGATATATGACTACCTGCGTCTGCTGTATGCCAGGGTCGGGACGCCCTATTGCTATAAATGCGGCCGCCCGATTTCCTCCCAAACCATCGATCAAATCGTGGACAGCGTCATGTCGTTGACCGAAGGTTCCCGGGTAATGATCCTGGCGCCGCTGGTCGGCAGTCAAAAGGGCAGCCACGAACAGCTGTTCAAACGACTTAAAAAAGATGGATTTGCCCGGGTTCGGGTGGACGGTGAAATACTGGACATTGAAGCGGTCGGCAAACTTGGCAAAACCAAAAAGCATGATATCGATGTGGTCGTCGACCGGTTGATCATCAAAGAAACAATCCGCAAGCGGCTGGCGGATTCCCTGGAACTGGCATTAGCCCAGGCCGGGGGGATCGTCGCGATCCTGATCCCCGGCCAAGAAACGCTCCTGTTCAGTGAAAAATCCGCCTGCATTGATTGCGGAATCAGTTATCCGGAGTTCACGCCGGCCAGCTTTTCATTTAACTCCCCCCAGGGCGCCTGCCCCAACTGCGATGGATTGGGATGGACCACCGAACTCGATCCGAACCTGATTATTCCGAATCCGGAGCTGTCTTTGCGGGAAGGTGCCGTCAGTGTCTGGGCCAAACGCAACAGCATGCATTTTGTCGAATTTCTGGATGCATTGACCCAACACTATGGTGCCGACATTTACACGCCGTATAAAGACCTGTCGGAAGATTTTCAACAGATTTTGCTCAACGGCACCGGCCAGCAAACGATTAATTTCTATTTCGAACGCGGCAATCGCCGCTACACGTATCAAAAACCGTTTGAAGGTGTTATTCCCAATCTGGAGCGCCGCTATCGCGAAACGGACTCCAACTATATTCGCGAAGAGATAAAGCAGTATATGAACTTTCGACCCTGCTCGAAATGCCAGGGAACTAAATTGAATCGGGCCGGCCGATCGGTCAAAATCAGCGGCCGCAATATTGCCGAGGTTACAGCCTTTTCGGTGGCCAATTCCCGTAATTTTTTTCTGGACCTGAGACTGACCGGTAAAAAAGAAATCATAGCCCGAAGAATTCTAAAGGAAATCGTTGAACGCCTGGGCTTTTTACAGAGTGTCGGCCTGTCATATCTGACCCTGGATCGGGTCGCCCAGTCGTTATCAGGTGGTGAAAGTCAGCGGATCCGCCTGGCCACTCAGATCGGCTCCAAACTCACCGGTGTGCTGTATGTGCTGGACGAGCCCAGTATCGGACTGCACCAAAAGGATAACCAACGGCTGCTGGCAACACTTTTTAAAATGCGCGATCTGGGCAATACGGTGCTGGTGGTCGAACACGATGAGGAGACCATCCGGGCCGCCGATTATGTCGTCGACATGGGCCCCGGCGCCGGTGTTAACGGCGGTCAGGTGGTTTTTGCCGGTGAATCCGCCAAACTGCTGACCGATGAGACATCGCTGACCGGTCAGTATCTATCCGGCCGCAAGTCAATTGGCATCCCGCGGGTCCGGCGGGTGAACCCAAAAAAGGAAATTATTCTTGAAGACGCCTCACAAAATAATTTAAAAAATATCACGGTCACCTTCCCGCTGGGCTGCTTGACCTGTGTCACGGGGGTGTCCGGATCGGGTAAATCCACGCTGGTCCTGGAAACACTGCACCCGGCCCTGATTCAAAAATTGCGCCGGGAAAGAATCTCGGCCGGCGCTCACAGCCGTGTCAAGGGGGCTGAGCATGTTGATAAGATCGTCAATATCGACCAGTCACCCATCGGCCGCACACCCCGCTCCAATCCCGGAACCTACACCGGGGTTTTTTCCTTTATCAGAGATCTTTTCTCCCGCACCCCGGAGTCCCGCATGCGGGGATATAAACCCGGACGCTTCAGCTTTAATGTCAAGGGGGGACGCTGTGAAGCCTGCCAGGGTGACGGCATCATCAAAATTGAAATGCACTTTTTGCCGGATGTTTACGTGGCCTGCGATGTGTGCCAGGGCCAGCGTTATAATCGAGAAACTCTGGAAATTCGCTATAAAGGCAAAAACATCAAAGAGGTTCTCGAGATGACCGTCAATCAGGCCGCAGCGTTTTTCTCGCGAATCGGAAAAATCAGATCCAAGCTGCAAACCCTGGTGGAGGTGGGGCTGGGGTATATCCAAATCGGACAACCGGCCACCACCCTCTCCGGCGGGGAAGCCCAGCGCGTAAAGCTCTCCCGCGAACTCAGTAAAAAAGGAACCGGTAAAACCGTTTATATTCTGGATGAACCGACCACCGGCCTGCATGCCGATGACATCCGTCGGCTGCTGGATGTGCTCAATCAACTGGTGGAGGCCGGCAATTCAGTCATCGTCATCGAGCACAACATGGATGTCATCAAGACCGCTGACCATATCATCGATTTAGGTCCGGAAGGCGGTGATGAGGGGGGCTATGTCATCGGCTGCGGCACCCCGGAAGAAATCGCAAAAATCAACGAGTCCTATACGGGGCAGTATCTTGCCAAAATACTTAAGGTATAAAGCTCAAGGTTCAAGGCTGAAAGGTCAAAGGTGAAAGGCGAAAGGTGAAAAATTAAAGGATAAAAGATAAAGGCCAAATCAATTCGACTCTGTCACCAGATACCCTAATCGGATAACCAATAACGAATAACAGATAACAAATGACCATGGCTTTTTCTGTTCTCTGTCATCTGCCCTCTGTCTTCTGTCATCTGTCTTCTGTCTTCCGACTTCAAAACTCCGGATCCAGGAATAGCGCGTAGGCTGCTTCGATTTCATCAGACAAACCGCCATACCAATCTCCTATATTTTCCAGCTGATTCATCAAAAACCTAACGGCATTCGGATGCAAGGCAGACATATCAATTTCACAATCCGGATCTTCGTCATAGCTGTTAACCAGAATGTTGGCCAGATAAATAATCATGACGAAATTCGCATTGGGGATCTCGGGCTGAAAATCCTGATGCCAGCGAATCGCTTCAATCAGCCCCTTGGGCAACGCCCAGCGCTCGGCCAGATAGGCTCCGATTCCGGCATGATCAACCGGCAGCTCGTGCTGTTCGGCTTCATAAAAGGAGACACTTTCATCTTGCATGTAAGTCCAGACCTTGACAAACAAGTCCTGGAAGTATTGCGCCAGAATTACTTTACCCACATCGTGCAGCAAACCGCCGACAAAACAGTTGTCCGGTGATTCCAGACCGGATTTTCGAGCAATATTTTTGCTGGTCACGGCCACAGCCAGGGAATGCTTCCAGAAGGCACCCATTTCGAAATCCTGAAACAATATATTTTGGGGAAGGGCGTTGATAATCGAGATGGAAATAATCGCGTTGCGCACCGCATTAAATCCCAGCAGGACCACTGCAGCTTTAACATCACTGATCCTGGTTTTAAAACCATAAAAGGCAGAATTGACCAGCTTTAGAATTTTTAGGGCCATCGCCTGATCTCTTTCGATGGTTTCACTGACAGTCGCGATGGACGTCTCAGGATTTTCCAGTTGCTGATTCAATTCAAACACGATGGTCGGAAGGGTGGGAATATCCTTGATTGTATTTAACTGCTTCAGGATTTGCGGTTCATCCATAGTCTGTCACCCTCGCAGCCCATGATTGATGTTATGGCGGCGCTATATGGTTTTTAATGTTTGTCTAAATGCAGAATATATTTATGACAATCGCTATACAGGCTATTTCGGCAGGTAACGCAAAAACTAAAGAAATATAGTAAAAAGGCCGGGTCCGCACCATGCGGACCCGGCCTTTTTGGTAATCTGGTACAGCTTCTGTTATTAATGAGCGAACAGAGCGGCAATCGAAGCTGCCTGGGGATGGGCAAAAATAAGGATCAAAGCGACGACGAGCGCATAAATACACAGCGACTCAATCAGAGCAAGACCGATCAGCATGGTAACTGTCACCTTGCCGGATGACTCAGGATTTCTGGCGATACCTTCAACTGCTGCGCGCAGTCCGATACCCTGGGCGATACCACAACCAAATGCCGCTATCGCAATTCCGAAACCGGCCGCCGTTACACACGCGATAAAAAACTCTAATGCTTTTGTTTCCATACTCTAGTTTCCTCCTATAGTTGATATGTTATTGGGCTTCTTCCAAGTCACCCATTGTGAGCGTTGAATAATAAAAATGGGCTAAAATTTAAAATGATCTAAAATGATCTAAAATTGAGGTATTCTATCTCTTTTGTAAAAAAAATAAAAACCGACAAATTACCTTAATTTTAGGCATTCTCTTTTAATGCGCTTCTTCCATGGCACCGGCGAAATACATAATCGACAGCAAAAAGAAGACGAAAGCCTGGACAAAGGCCACAAATATACCCATGGCCATAATCGGCAGTGGTGCGAAGAAGGCACCGGCCAGCATGAACAAGATGGCCAGCACCAGCTCATGGCCGGTAATGTTGCCGAAAAGCCGGAAGGAAAGCGAAAGAACTCTTGCCAGATGGCCGATGATTTCAATCGGCAAAATGATTGGAATCAGCCACCAGACGGGTCCCAGAAAATGTTTGATATATTTGACGCCATGGTACTTGATGCCGATAAAGTGTGTAAACAGAAACACGGGGATTGCACAGGACACGGTCGTATTGATGCTGGCCGTGGGGGGATAGAACCCCGGGACCAGTCCCATTAAGTTACAGGTTACAATATAAAGGAATATGGTGGCGATAATGGGAAAGAACCAGCGGCCCTCTTCGCCGGTAATATCGACCATAAACTCTTCCATCCCCGAGATAACAATTTCAAAGAAATTTTGCCCTTTGGTGGGAACCATTTCTATTCTGCGGGTCGCCAGCACCGCAAAAACAATCAGCAAAAGGATAGCAAACCAGGAATAAATTACATGGGGATAGGCATGGGCAAAATGATCCAATCCGATGAACTCAAACAGCTTGACTAAAAATAGATAGGGATGTTCCATCCTTATACGGCCTCCTTGAAAATAAGTTTTGTAATTTCACACAGGGTCGCAAGCATGATACTGATTACCACGACGGAAAGTCCGATGACAAGCCCCACAGGATTCACATAGTTTCCGGCAATCAAAACAAAAATAATGAATCCGCTGCCGATGAATCGCAGAAAGTATTTTGCAATAACCAGGTTGTGGGAGGAAAGATGCGGCGGGGTCAGTGCTTTGCGCAAGGTGCCGGCCAACAGATGAAAATTGACGGTGACCAGCAGCCCGCCGAACAGGACGCCCTTGGCAAAATCAGCCGGCAGCAGCATAAATCCCAGGCAGCTGGCTGCCAGAAACAGGATCCAGTTCGAACGGGTGACGAATGTCAGTATGCGCTTTTGAATATCCATTCAATGCTCTACTTGCGCCAGCCGAATAAGCTTATAATTTGCGGGCCCGCTTTATAACCAGCGCAATGTTTCGGAAACCGGCTATAATTCCGAATACCAGAAAAATCAGCGTCAACCAGGGCGCGGTGTCAAATTTGCGGTCCAACCAGATCCCGACCCCCAGGCCGATGAAAATCGCCAATGCTACCGAGATACCGAGACTGCTGTAATAAGCAAGATCCTTAAACGCGCGTCTGGTTTCTCTATCCATTGCAATGACATCCTCTTCGTCAAAAAAGTCTGAAACCAGATCGATTTAAAGGTTCAGAACCTAACAAAGGATTCGAAACAAGTCAACGTAAAATTCAAAAATTATCCACTCTTCGACCCCCGGGCTAAAATTTAAGCTCTGACGCATCAAAAACGGGTCCGTCCAGACAGGCATGCAGGTAACGATCCGGCCGCTCCCGCCCCTCAACCGCACACCCCAAACAGGCCCCCATGCCGCAGGCCATCAGGGTTTCAATGGAGACCTGGCACGGCAGATCGTATTTTTCCGTGATCCCGATAATGCAGGCCAGCATTTCCATCGGTCCACAGGCAACGAGGATATCGGGTTTTGTCTGTGCCAGGACATCTTCCAGCGGATGGGTGACCAGGCATTGATCCCCGGCACTGCCGTCATCGGTGGTGGTCTGCACGCCAATCCCCAGCTGCGTAAAATCTTCAATGCATAAAAGATCCTCTTGATTGCGGCCACCGACAAAGGCCCGACACTCTGAAAGGTCGACGTTGCGGCGGCCCAGTTGAGAAGCCAGAAAAACCAGTGGTGCAACCCCGATTCCGCCGGCGACAAAGAATATCCGGCCGGCCTGGCGGGGTATCAGAAACCCGGAGCCCAAGGGCCCCAGAATATCGACCCTATCTCCGACTTTTTGCTGTGCCAGCAGGGCAGTTCCCTGCCCCACAACCTTGTACAACACCTCGAGACCTTCGGCGACCCCGTTGTTAATGATCAGATTGTGAATCGAAAACGGCCGCCGCAATAAAGGCTGGCTCCGGCCGGTAGCCCGCAGCATAATGAATTGGCCGGCTTTGGCCATCGAAAAATGCTCGGAGCATGTCAATCCGATCTTGTAATAGGCCGGCCCGATCTGCTGGTTGAATAATACCGCGACTTGTTGTTGAAACATGACGCCCCGATTCATTGAAGATTGAAGAATGAAGATTGAAGATTTAAGGAATTCTGTCGATTGTAGCATCTATGCCAACGACCTTTATGCCGAAGACAAATTGGCAATCGACTTTTCATTTATCCATTTACCATAACCGAATACTGAATTCCCGT
Source organism: uncultured delta proteobacterium (assembly GCA_963710795.1). Classification (GTDB taxonomy): domain Bacteria; phylum Desulfobacterota; class Desulfobacteria; order Desulfobacterales; family JAFDCJ01; genus JAFDCJ01. The sequence goes on along the minus strand of CAVQBT010000008.1, from coordinate 35,220 downwards.
TAATAATTCTCTTCAATAAAAAAGATAGTATACCTTCATTCTTCAATCTTCAATCTTCAATTATTTTCAGCCCGATCAGCGCCGCAAATCGACCGGTGATTTTTGCGCTTCGATAGGAGAAAAATTCATCCGCACGGCAGCGGGTGCAAATCCGGCTGGCTTCTATATTTTCTGCTGCAAGCCCGGCATTCATCAATTGATCAGAGCTGATGGCCCAAAAATCAAGATGATCGTTTGAATCCTTATAGTGCCAAAACGCCTGCGGAATTTCGGCTTTATAGTTGATGAATTCAGCGCAACAGGGTCCCAGAGAGGGGCCGATGCCGGCGAAAATAGCCGCCGGATTGCAATCAAATTGCTGCACCATCGTCTCAACCGCGCGGCCGATGATGTTTTGAATACTTCCCCGCCAACCGCAATGCACATTGGCCACCACCCGGCGGACCGGTTCGTACAAAAGCACTGATTGACAGTCGGCGACCTGGATGACGAGGACCTTTTGGGGCTGATCCGTCACCATGGCATCGCCGACGATCGGCTCTGCAGGATGCGGGTGTGCCCGTTGGCCCTTTGGATAGTCAGCCAAGTTTATCACCTGCCGGCCGTGCACCTGACGGGCATATACAAGATCAGCGCCCCTGAAACAACTTTCGACGATCTGCCTGTTTGCTGCGACCCTGCCGTCGTCATCGCCAATGCCGTGGCCGACATTTAGACTGTTAAAGGGCGGGGGACTGCTGCCGCCGTTGCGCGTAAATATTCCATGGCGGATGCCGCTACAGGCTGCCAGGTTCTTAAACAGGTAATAAGATGTTCCGTTGTTGGTTGTTAGAATCAAATCGTTAACGCCCCTTATAAAGTAGGCAGTAAGCAGAATACAGTTGGCAGTATGCAGGAAACAGTAAGCAATACTCTGTGAGAAACAACCGTCATAAATTTAGCAATTTGTTGATTGATCTTACGCTCTGTTGTTAATAAATTTAAGCCATAAATAGAATTCATCTGCAGAATTTGTTTGCTTTATCGACCATACCATACAGCATTCGGTTCACTTCATCATATCGTATCATAAGATTGTTGTACTTACTTTCATCCATATATCTAAAATCTTTGGAAAAATCCAACCAAACTTCAGTTTCACCGGCCTCACCAGCGCAATCTATCAGCTTGCTGATAAAAGCTTTCTCATATCTCCGCTTTTTCCATGCTTCGGCTAAATTCGCCGGAACACTTCGCGATGATCGTCGGATTTGATCAGTCAGGGAATATTTCTCCTCTACTGGAAAACATTTTGTTTTCTCCTGAATTTCCAGTGCTAGCTGATATGATTTTTGGAATACCTTCAAATCACGATACCCTCTATAAATGTCCATTTCTTCCCCTCCTCTGCCCCTGCTTAATTGCAAAAATTAATGCAGCTAAAAGCTATCTATGTGTTACAATTTGAATCCTGCCAACTTCCTAATTGTATACTGCCTTCTGCCTACTCCGTACTCCCTTCTGCCTACTCCTTACTCCCTTCTGCCTACTCCTTACTCCCTTCTGCTTACTCCTTACTGCCTTCTGCTTCCTGTTTTCCAGAATATCTCTCAACAATTTTCTCAATAATTTCACTGGTGGAGGCAGCCGGCACCAGGGAAACCCGTACGACCTTGCCGCCCCTGGATTTTACAAAATCGCCACCCACAATCTTTTCTTCGGCCCAGTCCGCGCCTTTGACCAGTACATCCGGCACAATAGCCTCAATCAGCGTCGCGGGATCCGGCGCATCGAAAACAACCACATAATTCACGCCGATCAGACTCGCCAGGACTTCCGCCCGCTGATCCTGGGGCACGAGCGGTCTTTTTTCACCCTTTATGATGCGCACCGATGCATCGGAGTTCAAACCGACTACCAGCAGATCTCCTTCGCGTCCGGCAGCTGCAAGATACCGGACATGTCCCACATGCAGAATATCAAAGCATCCGTTGGTGAAGACTATCTTTTTACCGGATTCGCGAGCCTTGCCCAGCCCGATCACAAGTTTTTCAAGCGTCACAACTTTATTGGCTATATCCATATGACTCCTTTGCACCGCATCAGACGGCCCGGGCCAGCGTTAGCACGTCGACATGCCGGGCGCCGCAGTTTAGCAGCAACCGCGTGCATTCATTCACCGTTGCGCCGGTGGTATAGACATCATCTATTAGCAGGACCCGTTTGTCTTTTACCTTAGCAGGCTGGTTGAGATCAAAGGCATTTTTTATATTGACGGCCCGTTGCGCGCGCCCCAGAACCGATTGCGGTACGGTGGCCGCCGTCCTGACCAAAAGATGGGGTTCGACCAGTTGTTGGGCCGGACGATACGGATATTGTCCGGCAAGAATATTCCAACTGCAAACCAGCAGGTAGGCCTGATTGAATCCGCGCATCCTGAATCTTTTTAAATGAAGCGGCACCGGCAATATAATATCGATGCTGCCCGGTTCCCAGAACAGCCTGAAGGCTGTCAGGAGAAGTTCTGCCAGCGGTTTGGCCAGTTGAACTTTGCCTTTGTACTTAAAACAATGAATGACGCGGGTCAAAATTTGCTCGTATATGAGCGGGGCACGGGCAATTCTGTAATTTTTCGGCTCTCTGATACAATCACCGCAACGGTGATTCACCCCTTGCCGGCTATTAATGGGCAATCCGCAACAATCACAAATAGGAGATTCAACGGCAACCAGCCCCCGAATGCAGGCCGGACATAAACAAACCGACAGCAATCTGTCAAGCTGGCTTTGCAATGATAAAGGCGCCGGTTCTTTTTTACCCGCGACATTTTCGGCAACACCCGCGGCATCACAATCCGGTGAGTTAAAAAAACGGCTGCATACCAGACATTTCGGCGGAAAAACGATCCGGTGGAGGATCTTGAATTTGGAAGTCGGAATGCGGAAGTCGGAAATGTTCATTCGAATCTCCCCCATTTCCCACCTAAGATGTTACTCGGTGCGCCGTGAACCCTGGCACTTCATTTTTCCCCATTCCGCATTCCCCCTTCCGAATCACCCAAACCCTACCCTGTCCGCCCTGTCCTATTTTTCCGACTTCCGCATTCCGACTTCCGAATTCTTATGCCTTTGCCGCCAGGCTTCATACATACCAACCGCACCGGCCGCCGAAGCATTGAGAGAATCTACCGGCCCCTGCTGGGGAATGGAAAATATGAAATCACAGTTTTTTCGGACCAGGGGGCGGATACCCTTTTGTTCTCCGCCAAGCACCATGGCAATCGATCCGGTTAGCTCCCCGGCAAAGATAGACTGCTCGGCATCTTTTTGCAACCCGATGACCCACAGTCCGCGGTCCTTGCAAAATTTAATTGTCTGCACCAGGTTGGTTACCCGGCTTAATCGGATGTGCTCGAGGGCCCCGGCAGATGCTCTGGAAACCGCCGGGGTCGGGGTTGCGCAGTTGTCTTTGGGCAGGATGACGCCGTCAATTCCGACACATAATGCGGTTCGGATCAGGGCGCCCAGGTTTTGAGGGTCGACGATGTTATCCAGCATCAGCAGAAAAAAATTTTCATCGCTGTCCTGAGCCGCCGGCAGAATATCCGTCAAGGCCGCCAGGGGATAGGGGCTTACCCTGGCCGCCACTGCCTGATGAACGACCGGGCCGACAAGGGCTTGAAAATCGGCGGTTGCCAGTGTTTTGTAAGAAACACTTTTTGATTCCGCCAGAGACCGGATTTGCTCGTAACGTCCGGTATTTTTTCCTTGAGCCAGATAAATCTCGTAAACCCGCCTGCGTCCGGCCGACAGCGCTTCATATACCGGGTGAAATCCGTATAATATTTCGGTCTTCACGAGCGATATTTCTCTATGATGCCGATTAGTTCGGTGGTTGCATCCGCCAGCTGATCGTTGATAACTATGTGACGGTAGCGGTCTTTATGGGCCATCTCCTGTTGCGCATTTCTTAAGCGCACAGCGATAACCTCCGGACTGTCAGTGCCCCGGGTTTCCAGCCGGGTTCGCAATATTTCCAAAGAGGGCGGCATAATGAAGATGGTTATCCCGGCAGGGTATCTTGCCAGAATCTGGCCCATGCCCTGGACATCGATGTCCAGCAATATGTCTTTTGCACCGTTTAGCCCCCGCTCCAGCAAGTCGGCGGAGGTGCCGTAATAGTTGTCGTGGACCTGCGCCCATTCGGCCCACCGCCCCTGTTCGATCCCTTTTTTAAATTCATCTCGGTCGATAAAATAATAATGGACTCCGTCCCGCTCCCCGTTGCGGGGCGGTCTGGTCGTGTAGGATACCGAATATAACATGTCCGGAAAATGATCCAGCACCGCGCGGCACAGCGTTGATTTTCCAGCTCCGGACGGGGCGGACAGAATAAAAAGAAGGCCCGGTCTGCCAGGCACGCCGGAGATGACAGCGGTTTCATTCTGTTCCGCAAATCGTTTGCCCATGCGAATATATCCGTTTTGAAACCTGAATCTTACATGCACACAGCCGCTGAGGATATCGGCGGCAATGCTGCCGATATGGGCTGACTGTGCCGCCTGGCGCTTGAAAATTCAGCTATCCATGTTAAAAATATGCGAAGCAAATATATAATTAATCCGCTAGCGCATCCATCTGAAACTACACTTCAATTTTCAAGAAATCGTCGCATATCCCGGCGGGTGCATTTATCAGGGCGGATTAATTATGTGGATTAATTAGGACGATTCTTGCTGGACCGCAAAACGCTGGGAAATCGTTTCGGCCTGGATGGCCGATAGAACCACGTGATTGCTGTCCATGATAATGATGGAGCGTGTTCTGCGGCCGTGCGTTGCATCGATCAGGCGCTTGTCATCCCGGGCCTCATCCTTAAGCCGCTTCATCGGTGCCGAATTCGGGGAAACAATGGCAACAACCCGATCGGAAACAACGGTACTGCCAAAGCCAATGTTTAATAAATTTTGATCCATATCACCTCCGGTTTTGCTTTTAGCTGCTATGAGAATATTAGATCCAACTTGCTCTCTTCTGCGGCGGATCAGAGTGATACGAATGGGTTCACAGGTTCAACGTTCAAGGTTATTTTGCCAACATGCATAAAACTCGCCTACCGGGCTCCAAGCCCCCCAGCCCTGAAAAGCGAGTCACAGCGACATTCACGCATCACTATCGGCTGCTTTATCCCTTCAATCCTTAACCTTGAACCTTTGAACCCTGCCTGCCCTGCGAAGCCCGAAGGGCGAAGAAGGGAACCTCTGAACCTTGAACCTCTCACTCCACGTTTTGAATTTGCTCCCTGATTTTCTCCAACTCGGCTTTGACATCCACAACTCGGTGGGAGGTAGCTGCATGGCCTATTTTGGATCCGATGGTGTTGAATTCCCGATGGAACTCCTGCAGCAAAAAATTAAGTTTTCTGCCGCCGGGCTCTTCTGAGTGCATAATCTGCCGGAACTGCTTGACATGGCTTTCGGCCCGCACAATTTCCTCTGAGATGTCACTCCTGTCCGCCAGATAGGCAGCCTCCTGGGCCAGCCGCCCGGGGTCGAGCTCAACCGTCTCCTGGGTTAAGGCGGCGATGCGCTCTTTTAATTTTTCCCGGTACTGGTTTATCAGGTCATTGGAATCGCCTTTAATCTCGCTCAGGCAGGTCTCGATGAAATCCAGACGTGCAAGCAGATCCTGGCCGATAAAATCGCCTTCTTTGCAGCGCATGGCTTCAAGATCTTCTAAGGCCCGGGTCAGACACTCCCCGGCCGTCGACCAGGTGTCATCGGATTCGTCCACTTTTTCTACCGGCTTGATCATCCCTCCCACGCTGAGCAGGTGATCCAGCGAAATATTATTTTCCAGGTCTAATTCATCTCTTAGCTGAACCAGAGCGCCATGCATGGCTTTAGCCCTGGCCCAATCTATTTCAAAGGCAACGGTCCCCTCGGATCCGTCTTTAATCTTCACCTTCACCTCCAGGCGACCTCTGACGATCTGGCGGGTGATGAGCCCTTTCATTTTATCTTCCAAAGCCATATAACTGGACGGCAGGCGCAGGACAATATCCAGATGTCTGCTGTTGTAGGCACGAATGTCCACCGCCACCGTGATATCTCCGGCGCTCACCTCGGCCGCAGCAAAACCGGTCATGCTTTTAATCATCAGTTGGTCGTTCTCCGTTTAGGTTCTTGGCGACATCACATAAACGATCTATCGTCGATGTTACCGCGTGCGTTGAGTCTTCAGAGGTGTCAGGTTTCAGTGTTCAGGTGTCAGCATTTAGCACCTCAGTTCCCTGACACCCGAAACCTGACACCTGACACCTAAATTCCATATTAGTTTGCTTTTAAATCGACCGCATACTTGCATCGAACCTGGGCCAAAAATTCCAGCATCGGCTTATCGGCATAATCGGGGTATGTCCAGGGCAGTTTTTCAAACCCACCCCGTCGATAAATCAGCGTTAGATCCGCGTAAATATTGCTGCCGATATAAATTCTGTGACTGAAATTTTTACCCGAGGCCAGCACAAATCGCTCATAAAGCAGATACCCCGGATCGATATTCACCCGGCGTCTGCCGCTTTGCGCCAGGGACTGCTCCAGGCGATTGGTTGCCAACTTTATTGCGGGCAGTTCATCCTGATTTATCAATTTCTTATAAGTCAGCACCCGGCGAAAAAGCGGTGTGCCCATCTCCGGCTCATAATAGGCCGTATAGTCAAAAGGCATCCAAGAGCTGACCATGTCCACCGAGCCAAAGTCCGCTGAAAGCTCAACCGCTAACGGCTCAAACAGCTCCCGGTCTTTCATGATAAACCCGATGACCAATTTCGCCGGCTTCGGCGCCTGGGGTGAACTCATGCGATTCGTTATGGGTAATTGGTTATCAGCTATTGGTTATTAGAACCAAAGGATCGCTTCAATTGGTTTTAGAAATTTTGAACAACGGCGTGTCAAATCGGTACGCATGTTCTCGGCATTTACCCAAAAAAGTATTTGGCTTCTAACGTCTCACAATATAAGGATATCGGTAAATGGATTTACCAATAATCGTTTAATTTAGGCCCTATTTATTGAAATCAAATCATGTTTGCGGAGGATTTGAGCATTGATAACAGAGGTGAATTAAGATCGATAGCATACCTCAAATATTCAATAATCAATATTCATTTCCGGCTCCGCCGGGTTGGGAAATAGCATCCATCGAGGTCGACGAATAACCAATAACAAATAACGATTAACCGCCCAGCGATGCTATCAGAACTGCAAAAATCGATAAATTCGTTTACTGCACGCATCTAACCATTAATTATCCAGTGGCTTGGCCTCATCGATCAGCATAATCGGAATATCATCCCGAATCTCGTACATCAGTTTACATTGATCACAGATCAAACCGTCTTTAGCGTCATTCAGATAAATATCGCCCTTGCACTTTGGACAGGCTAAAATATCTAGCAGCTCTTGACTGATCGCCATAACTATCTCCTGTACCTAATTTTTAACTGTTTCTAATTTGAATCGACCCGGACTGACCGTGATCAGTCACCGATTGCGGACGCCAGGGAAATACCGCGAAAAAGGCTGGAGGACTGCCTTTATGAGCAAAAATAAGAGCCCGGAGGCCCGGTTTTCAAAATCACGATAACCTGCCTCGGATTATAGATTATTACTTTTTATTGCAGAAATTAGCGGATATCAAGCAAAAAATTCGGTGATAACCGATTAAATTGGTACTATTCGGGGATAATCTGCGATAGCTTGGGCTATTATAAATATTTATTCATTTTTTTCAGCTGCTTATCAAACCGGCGGCTATATTTGGGGCTAAATCGTCAATATTCAAGCACTGGGCAGCGAAATCAGTGTAAAATTCGAAAAAATTGATGACATCGACAGGCCCAATATCAACCCCAAACGGTATGGGCATAAGGCATTCAAAAAGGACAATTGGGCAACCGCGGAAGCGGGTTGCAAATTAATCTAAAGATTGTTAGAGGTCAAGTTCATTTTAGCTCATCATTGCGACTTGTCCGGGTTTGACATGGTCGTATAAATACTATTTAACCCAGGTAATATGAACCCCAAAAATTCGAAACTTCCGTCGATATCGGCCGTGGTGGCGACCTATAATCGAGCTGATTATTTGAGAATAAGCCTGGCTTGCCTTGCAGCACAGGACTATCAGGGCGAATGGCAGGTTATCGTTGCTGATGACGGCTCTATGGATCATACACCGGATGTCATATCCAAAGCGCGCTCGGACTGCGCCGGGCTGGAAATCCAGCACTGCTGGCATGAGCACCGCAATTACCGGCGGGCGTTTATCCTCAATCAAGGCAGCCGCAGGGCCGGCGGCGATATATTGCTGTTTCTCGACAGCGATTGCGTACCGGCGCCAAACCTGCTTGCCACGTATGGCGCCCATTTCAAACCGGATTCCTTCTATCTCGGCGGTGTCTATTATTTAAAACAACCGCTTTCGGAAACCATGCTGTATAACCGGCGGTCTTTTTCGCACCAGGAATTTTGGGCCGGGGCTGCTCAATCGCAAAATTTGAAGAAGGGATCGGCCAGGAGAAATTTTAAACGCTACTGGAAAAGTAAAATCTACATCGCGCTTAATTTCAGGAAGCCCAAGATCTGGGGCGGCAATTGTGCCGTCAACCGGGATGTCTTTGAAAAAATAAACGGGTATGACGAAAATTACGCTGGCTACAATAAAAGCGATTCCGACCTTCGCAACCGGCTCGTCAAGGGATCCTACCGGGCGGTGCCCTTGCAGACCAAGGCCCGTACCTATCATTTATACCACCCGGTGCAAAACTGGCGAACCGCCCCGCAGATTATCGATCAACGTGAGCATCCCTATTTCAAATGGCCGGACCCCGATGTGGTCTGCAAAAACGGACTGCGCAAGTTGTGACCGGGGTTCAAGGTTTGGGGCTTCGCCCTTCGGGCTACGACCCCACAAGCAGGGTTCAAAGGTTCAGGGTTGAAGGAATCCGGAATATCGAATAATGAATGTCGAAGGTCGAAGGAATGTGTTCTGCCTGTCGTGAGCTTTTATTGTCGAACGGTCTATTTTATAAAAAAGAAAGAGCGCAGCGATACCATCCTTCAACATTCGACATTTGATATTCTGCGGTTCTGCGGTTCGCTGTTTGATCCGACTACAGGCCGCGCCTCGGCGCGAGATTGACATATGAGCTGTGTCATCTACACCTGTCATAATGTGGTCCCCTTAGCTGCCGGCAAAGAGGCGCGCGGTACGGTTGGCCTGAACAATTTTTTGCATCAGCTGCGCTGGTTAAAGCGTTTGGGGGTTCGGTTTATCCCCATGAGCGACCTGCATGCGTGGCTGCTGGGCCAAAAAAAAATCCCCAAGCGGTCTGCCGTGCTGACCTTCGACGACGCTTTGGTATCGATCGCCGACCATGTATTCCCCTATCTAAAGCAGCAGGCAACACCCTTTACCATATTTGTGATTGCCGGCCTTATCGGCCGCGAGAGCCATTTCTCGACCCATTCTTCAGCGCCCGCTCGGCGTCATCTCGATCTCAGCCAGCTAAAGATGATGATCGACACCGGCCTGGTTGAAATTGGTGCCCACGGCTACCATCACCTCAATTTTGCCAGGGTCGATGGCGATCAATTACGTCAGGAAATACATCTTGCCAAAGACCTGCTGGAAAAATCGCTCGGCGTAAAGGTTCCCTATCTGGCCTATCCCTGGGGCAATACAACGGACACCGTGACTCAAATGGCTAAAGATGCCGGTTACCGGCTGGCCTTTACCACTCGCAAAAAAAAGCTTGCATCAAATAAAGTTGACTTCCTGCGCATCCCCCGGGTCACCTGGAGCCGTCGCGCCACCGTATTTAAACTCGGCAAGTATTATTTGATTCCCTGGGTGCGCTCGACGGGCTAAACACGAATTGACGCTGGGAGGCTCGGAGGCTGGGAAGTTTGGAGGCTTGGAGGCTGGAGAGGTAAGAAGTTGGGAAGGTGGGAAGGTGAGAAGGTCGGAGAAGGAAGAATAGAAATGAGGTTCATTAAATATGCATTTAACCCGAAAAATGGAATTGACATTAATTCCTTTCTTGAATTATTGATTTAGATTCAACTTGCAACAGGATGGTTATAACTTATGTTCCGCAAAATTCAAACGGTGATCTCCAAAGCTAAAAAGACGGGGACTCGTGATGACGAAACTGCCGTTAATGTTGATGGGTCCGCGTCACTGGAAATGAGAATCAAAGCGATTATGGCCAACGTTTTCAAAATGGATATAAATGAAATTAGCGCAGAGACATCTGCCGATACGATTGATCAATGGACGTCCTTGGAGCACGTGGACTTTTTGGTAAAATTACAAAAGGAATTTGAAATAGAATTTACCGATTCACAAATCGTGGAGATGCTCAGCTACCTGGCCGTTGTTCAAAATGTTGAAGCGGCATTAGCGGCCAAAAGAACTTAGTTCGCTTCGCTCACCATTGGAATGATGGAATGTTGGAGTACTGGAATAATGGGTTCTGGGAGTTGTAGAATTCCCGAGACGTTCTAATTAGAGGTGCCGCATGTTTGTCAACTGGTTTATTAAATCCTCTCAAAAATTTCCCCAAAGACCGGCTGTTGAAGTCAATAATGTTCAGATGACTTATCAGCAATTAGGATTGCTAGCCAGCAAAATCGCCGGTGAAATTCAAAAGCAAAAGACAACGTCGAGTCCCATCGGACTGCTGACTTACAGAAGTTTTATTTCTTATGCCGGCATTTTGGGGATCATGTATTCCAAAAATATTTATTTGCCATTGAATCCATATTTCCCATTAAATCGAACCCAAAAAATGATCGATATGGTTGGATGCAAGGTGCTGATCGTCGGCCGTGAGTGCCAAGACTATTTTCTTAGGCTGTTGCCGGACATTTCGCAGCCCATGACATTTATTTTGCCGGATACTGCGGGATTAGGCGATATAGCTTCTGAATACAACCATAATTTTATATTTTCAAATGCGATTGAGGATGCACCGGAATATGGAGAAATAAGAGATATTGACGAAGATGCCATTGCTTACTTTGTATTTACTTCAGGCAGTACCGGAGAACCCAAAATCGTACAGCAGAGCAATAAAAATGTAATCACTTATTTGGATTATGTTTCAAAACGATATCAACTGGATGAACATGATCGCGTATCTCAGACTTTTGAATTAACCTTTGATAACAGTATCCATGATATGTTTATCTGCTGGAAATATGGGGCCTGCCTGTACTGTGTGCCCCGCAATCATGTGATGATGCCCGCAGGCTTCATAAAAGACAAGCAGCTAACCGTCTGGTATTCCGTGCCGTCTATCGGCTTGAACATGCTCAAGTTAAACCGGCTAAAAGACGGATCGCTGCCAAGTTTAAGATACACCCTTTTTTGTGGTGAAGCGCTGCCGAAAAACCTGGCGCAACCCTGGGCCAAAGCAGCCAACAATTCGACCATTGAAAACTATTACGGCATCACCGAGACGACCCATCAGGTTGCAGTCTACCAGTGGGATGAAGAAACCTCTGAAGATGAATGTCTCAATGATATCGTATCGATCGGGAAAATTTTTGACAATTTAAAATATTGCATTTTAGATGAAAATAAAAATGAAGTCCGCCGCGGTGAACCGGGCGAGTTGTATGTCTCCGGAGTTCAAATTACCAAAGAGTATTTCAATGACCCTCACCGGACCCAGGCAACCTACGTCACCATCCCGCACCTCGGAAATGACGTCTGGTTTAAAACAGGCGACTTGGTCAAAGAAAGAAATAATGGCAATTTAAATTATTTGGGCCGCCTTGATAATCAGGTCCAAATACTTGGCAACCGGGTCGAGTTGCAGGAAGTTGACTGCATCCTGAAAAAAGCATCCAACAGCGAAATGGTCATTTCGCTGGCCTGGCCCCTAAAAAACGGCATCGCCGAAAAAATAGTATCTTTCATCGCTGAAAGTGAAGACCAAGACCGGGCGAAGGTCCTGGAATACTGTAAAAAGACGCTGCCGCCTTATATGATACCGCGCGAAATTTTTTTCATCGATCAAATCCCCCTGAATGACAATGGCAAGTTTGATAAACAACAACTGATCAATATTTTGGAATCTGCTTGAATTAGACAAGATGACAAATGACGGAAGTTAGAAGACAGAAAACAGCGGTCAGATGTCAGAGGACAGAAGACAGACGACAGAGGCTATTGAAGTCGGCCTTCGACGAGCTCAGGCGAGACAAAGTCGGACCCGTCGTCGTTCCTGAAGAGCGGGACTATGCCGCGGCAAGGATGCGGAGGTGGAAAAGAAAGTATGATACTGCAATTGTAAGTGTTTGTCCGAACGAGTAAATCGCGGTTGAAAACCGCTCCCACAATCTATAATAGCGCTATGTATCAAGGTAGTCTCTTTTTCGATTTTAATGGACGCTCGCAGCCAGCAACCCGAAACGATTACCCCGTATCCCGCTACTCGCACCCGGCATCCAGAATCGAAGATCAAGTATCCAGCTCACGCATCCCGTTTTTTGGCAATCCTGCGCCCAAGGTTGCGCATCAGATACTTTAACCTGGGATGGGTTCGCAGGTTGAGCATAACGATTTCAGAATATAAATTATCGATTTGTTCGGGCTTGAGGGTTGCGGACAAGTATTGTTTCGGCGCCCGGTAGGGCAGACAAATACTTAGCGGCAATTTTTTGTTTTGGACCAGTCTGGAGTCAATCAGAATAAAATAAGCCCCGGCATGGGAAAGAATGGATTTGCGAATGTCGCGGTAGGCAATCCCAAACAGGTCTGGATCACTGATATAATGCAGATGGACGTATGCAATGCGTTTTCTTTTTAATTTCGTATAAATGATATAACAATCGCGGTCTTGGCCGCTCAGCAAAAAATGAAAACACGGGTATGGTTTGTGGTCATTGAAAATTTTAAGATTCTGCCCTTCAAGCTTGTTTTCGATTGCCGCTAAATCATGAGTCAACTCCATGGCAGCATATTTCGGCTGAAATAGTCGACGGCCAACCGGCAGCAGCAGGCGACCCGCGGTATCCAGGTCCTTAAAACCGAGTTTATTTTGTACCGCGTAGACGTTTTTGGCGGGTGTCAGGTCGGTAATGGTGTAATCTTGCATGCCGTGCAGCGGTAAAATCATGGATATCGCCCGGCTGCGATAATCCTTGTGGACATACCAGGAAGTCAGATTGCAGAATTTTTCCATCTTTTGATTTATCTGTCTGCGGCTGAATATCATCCCCAGAAATCCAACGGTTCGATCGCCATCCACTAGAATGAGACCGCAATGGGTTTCATCGCGCGCCCATTGATAATCAAATATTTTGCGGCCTTTGTCTTCGCTGCCGGCAGCCCAGATATCCGTCAGGATGTCCTGGATCGCCTTAAAATCCGTACAGTCAACTTTTTCAACTCTGATCATATCCGGCCCTTTACTAAATCAGAGATGGCGATATAACCATGCTCGTCGTTCGACTCAAATTTGATATAGTGCTGGCAAGCTTGGAAGCTATGAGGCTGGAAAGCTGAAGGAAAAATACATCGGTTGGGTGCTTGACCGTTTAGCTTTTCAGCCTCCCGGCTTTATAGCCTTCAAGCTTCCCTGCCTCCCAACTTTCCGGCCTCCCAGCATTTTTATTTAATTAAACTCTTTAATAATATTCGGTAAAAATCCAGCGTTCGCTCAGCCTGCAGCATCGGAGAAAACCGTTGAATGGATGTTTCCAGCGATCGGTATCCCATTTCGCGAACCTTGGCCTCATCCTGAATAAGTTCCTCAAGAATTTTGGCCAGGCTCTCCCCGGACAACGCCATCAATCTTCCGGTAACATGATCATCGATGAGTTCCGGTAAAAAACCGGTACCGGGGGCAATGACCGGAATGCCGGCGGCCATTGCTTCACGCACGGTGCGGCAGGATTTATCTGACCCGGGATTGGCATAGACCAGCACATCCATGGCCCGGTACGCGGCGACCAGACGATCGCCGTCACAGTATCCCGCCATTACAATTCTATCCAGGATGCCCATTTCCCGCGCCGGCTTTTCCACGACCTTTTCCACCGCCCCTTCTCGTCCGCGTCCAACCAGCAGCAGCTGCAATTGTGGAAAGCCTTCGGCAAGCGCAGCAATCGCCTTCAAAGAAATGTCTAAACGCCGACTGTCTCTGATCCGACTGACGACCCCGACCACAAAGGAATCGGGCTTGACCCCGAAGCCTGGCTGATCTTCTGAAATCTTACGCTGCGGAGAAAATCGATCCAGGTCGATACCCGGCTCGATCACCTGAACGGTTTCAGGCGAAAAACCATTGCGGGCCAGGATCGCTTGCTGGCTTCGATCATTGATAACAACCATGCCCTCGGTGCCGAATCGATACAAAAATCTGGATCGAATGTCATGCTGGGGGCCGGCGGGATCATAACAGCTTCGCACGATTAGCGGGGGCTTGGAAATGCCCCGGCTCAAAAAACCCAACAGGTGGGCGTTGCTTTTGTGGCAATGAATGACATCCGGTTGAAATCGCTTCAGCATGGGGCCCAATTTGGCATAATCTTTAACCGCCGGCAGCATCCTGAAGTGCTTGGGCATATCCAGCACGTGAACCGGGTCCAGCTTCTTGAGACGGGCATGGTAATCAACGCGGCGTTTCGATCGATCGGCAGGACCCCGTCCGCACACAAATTCAATTTGCGCCCCCAGTTTCTTTTGGGCCAACGCCAAATCCACGGCGGGTTCGGATATTTCAGTCCATTTCCAGTTGCTGAGAAGATGTAGTACTTTGATGTTTGACATGGATGTATGCGATCTGAGAGAATTTTGTCTTACAAGTTGACAGCAATCAATAGTCCGTAGGTTTCAGGTGTCAGTGTTCAGGTGTCAGAGAAAAAAATACAGATGACAGACGACCGAGGAACATGAAGTCGGCCTGCGACGAATTCAGTCGAGCGAAGCGGAAATTCAGTCTACGCCAAGTCCAAA
The DNA here is from genome assembly GCA_963710795.1 of uncultured delta proteobacterium. Taxonomy (GTDB): domain Bacteria; phylum Desulfobacterota; class Desulfobacteria; order Desulfobacterales; family JAFDCJ01; genus JAFDCJ01. Next base: position 20,212 of record CAVQBT010000008.1, on the reverse strand, counting down.
CGAATCGAAGTCGGAAAACTGAATTTCAATCCCCGGCAACCGCCATTTATCTTCGAAGATGTTCAACGTACATTGGGCCGTGGGCCAAATGCCTATTACCGTATAGCCTATACCTCACTCCTTAACCTGATAATTTCCAGCAACCAGCCATCCTGAAACCTGACACCTGACACCTGTTTTTCCTTTTTTCATCTTACCCGGCCTCCTTCTGCTCGCGCCGCGCTTCTCTTGCTATGCGCCGCTGCCGCCGCAATTGATATTCGGGATAAATATGGGGATAATATTTCTTCCAGCGTTTGTGAACCCAGAACCACTGTTCGGGGTATTTGCGAATCATCCGTTCCACCGCATCGGTCATCAGCTGGGTATTGGCCTGGACATCGGCGCGCAGATCGCCGGACCATTTGAGGTTCAGGGGCTGATCGACATGCACCGTCAATTGCCCGGAAGCTTCCCGGACACAAAAAATCGGCAAAATCGGACTTTTGCAGCGCAGGCCCAGAAACGCAGCGGCCGGGGTTGCCGGGACTTTGTAGCCAAAAAAATTCACATCCACACTTTCTTTGCGTCTGCTTTGATCAACCAGCAAAGCCAACGACTCCGTTGCGCCGCAGGGCCTGGCGCATTTCCGGCAGCGCGCCTTTTTTGTAAATAATATTAATGCCGAATCGAGTCCGCAGGTTGTGCACCCATTGGTTGAGCGGTTTAAACCGAATCTTTTTAACGACCCCCAGGGTGGGCTTTTGCATGAAGCAGGCCGTGTACTGTGTCCCGAACTCCCAGTTTCCCAAGTGGGCCGAAACCAGAATTAAGCCCTGGTTGCCATCCAGCACCCGCCGCCAGCGCTCTGCACCGACAACCCGCACCCGCGCCATAACATCCGCTTCCGAATAGGTCGCCAGCTGACAAATCTCCACGAAAGTCGCCCCAAAATGCTGAAAAACGTGTTTGGATGTTTGGCGAATTTTTTCCGAAGACCAGTCCGGAAAGGCCAGCCGCAAATTCCTTCTGGCAATGCGCCGATGCGGCACATCGATCAGATAGGCCAGCGTTCCGAGGATGCGTCCCAATGCAACCGCGCGTCTCATATGCCGCTTTGTTTTCGAATTACTCATATTTTTGCCAAGTACATATCAACCAATAGAAAAATACAGCCGCTAACGAGTAACAGACAACTCAAAAGCTGTCAACGTTACGCACCCCGGATGGAACGAAAACCAATTGTATCGTTTCCTTTTTCAAATTGGTGAAAATTCGTGTTCATTCGTAGCTTACTAATATCTAGATTGTTATCCATTTTGCAGTCGAATGATTTGACACACGAACCGCTTTTCAATAATATTCGCTTATTACCTGAATCCGGCACGCCAATACCCCGGATCGGCCTGAAGAAGATAACCAAAAAAGATCAATCACGAAAGTACGAAATGATGAAAACACGAAAAAAGCAAAGAAAAATTTCGTATTTTCCAACTTTCGTGTTTTCGTGATCAACATATCTTCTGATAAATTGCGAAGAGGCAACTATTTAAACTCGAATGCCAATGAACTTGTTGCATAAAACCGCGTTTGGCTTTTACGATTTAAGCTGGCGAATCGCCCTGCCCTGGCTCAAATTAAAGCACCGTTTGGCTGAAGGCTATGGTCAGCGTGCTTTGAAAGGCGAGGCACCGGGTGCGGCTGATCTGTGGATTCAAGCGGCTTCGGTTGGCGAATCTTTTTTAGCATTGGAAATTTTGAAAAACCTCCAGGTACAGCAGCCAATTAAAATCCTGCTGACTTCCAATACGCACCAGGGGATTGACATCCTGGATCAGAATCTGCCGGAAATAGTTAGCGACCGGAATCAAATCCAGACGGCGGTACGCTATTTTCCGTTTGACAAACCGTCGATTATGGCAGCGGCTGTGTCCGGCATCCGGCCGAAGTTGATGGTTCTGCTGGAAACGGAAATCTGGCCCGGATTGCTAAAGGCCTTGAAAGCACACGGCTGCAAGAGCATCATTGTCAATGGCAGGATTACCGATAAAAGCCTTAGTAAATATCATCTCTGGCCATCAATCTGGCAAATCCTGCGGCCGGATAAGGTTTTAGCGATATCTGCGGCCGATGCCGATCGGTTTGGACGCCTTTTCGGCCGGCATGGCGTTGCCGTCATGGCCAATATTAAATTTGATCGAATGGCGTCTTCAAGTTCTGGCGAAGTTGATCCAAACCAGATAGAATCTATTTTGCCGGCCGGTGTTCCCTTTATTGTTTTCGCATCGGTGCGCCGGGAGGAGGAGTCCGAGGTCGAAAAACTTGTTCATGAAATTGCTCGCCTTCAACCCCAGGCCGTCATGGGCTTATTCCCGCGGCACATTCAACGACTAGAACACTGGCAGGATGCGTTGACCCAATTGGAAAAACAGTGGATTTTGCGATCAGCCGCTTCTAATCCGGTATCGGCCGGCACGGTTATTATCTGGGACACCTTCGGAGAGTTGATGCCGGCTTATCGCCTGGCCCAAGCGGCCTTTATCGGTGGCAGCCTGGCTCCGCTGGGCGGTCAAAATTTTTTAGAAGCGATTATCAGTGGGGTGATACCGGTTAGCGGGCCTTCGTGGGAAAATTTTGCCTGGGTCGGACAGGCGCTAATCGATGCCGGCCTGCTCAGGGTCGCCGACGACTGGCGGCAGGCTGCAGCACTGATCCTGCAGGATCTGGCTGCCCCCCGTCCGCGCGCCGCAGTGATCGAAGCAGCCCATCGATTCTTTGAAACGCGCCGGGGCGGCAGCGAGCAGGCCTGCCGTCAAATTGAAGCGATGCTTGTTTGAGTAAAAGGTTGGAGTGGTTCAGGGTTCAACGTTCAAGGTTGAAAACTTCGATGCAGCGCCTATCCATGGGATACAACTTTCATCGTGGCTCGCAACGGGTTTCAGCCATTGGGGAAACTCGGAAATCCGAGTCACGATCAATTGTTCAAGCCTGACGCAGCTACAAATTTTTAGCGTAGGGTGTGACCTGTGCCCACCAAAAATCGCTGATTTTATCTGTCAACGGTGCGCAGAGCCTACCCTAATTCAACTGAACCTTGAACCCAGAACCAGTGAACCACTGAACCTTGAACCCAGAATCCTGAACCTAAGTTAAATATCAACCTCCCCCGGACCTTATCCAATTCTCTCAATTTGATGTATTTGAGAAACTTGCCGTAGGCGGTGTGAATAGCGATCATAAAGCCCTGATATCCGTCCAGTATGCCTAATTTGAGAATATACTTCTTAAAAAAAGTCAGCAGCGGATTCATCACAATGTCCAACAGCAGGCTGGCATGCCTACCTTCGCTATAGGCCGCCCGCGCGGCGATTTCGGAAAAGCTGTTTATCTGCTCAATATGATCTTTGATGGTGTGGTAGGAATAGTGATGCAAATCACCGGGAAGGTGACAAACGCGGCTTTTCTCATCCATTACGACCCGATCATGGGGATTGACTCCGCCCCAGCGACCTTTGCTTTTGTCCCACAACCGCAGTTTAGTATCCGGATACCAGCCGCTATGCCGTATCCATTTGCCGCAATAGTTTGTCAGTCTGTTAAATGAGTAGCCGTCAAATTGCCAACTTTGTTTGGCGGCTTGAATGGATTGGATCAGCTTTTCGGACAAGACTTCATCGGCATCCAATGATAAGACATGCGGGCAGCCGGCGCAGGAAAGGGCATAATTTTTCTGCTCGATATGTCCTTCGAAGTGATGCTGCAGGAATTTGACGTTCTTTCTGCGGCAGATTTCTTTTGTTTTATCGGTTGAATAGGAGTCCACCACCACGATTTCATCCGCCACCGCCCGGACCGAATCCAGGCAGCGGCCGATATTGATCTCTTCATTGTATGTGATGATAACTGCTGATATTTTTATTGGTTTATCCATTGGCCAGCACTTGTTTATAGACTTCAATGTTTTTTTCAACCATCGCGTCGACTGAAAAGGATTTTTGTACCATGGACTGCCCTTCACGGCCCATTGATTTTGCGGCTTCCACCCGGGTCAGCATATCAACGATTCCTTCCGCCAATGCCGCGGGATCAGCCGGTGCAACCAGACGTCCGGTCTTGCCGTCATGGATAATTTCAGGTAAACCGCCGGTGTTGGTCGCAACCACCGGTTTGGCAAGAGCCAAGGCATCCAGGACAGCGGTGCCGAGGCCTTCCTGCACACTGCTCATCACGAAAAGGTCGGCAATCTGGTAAAAAGCGGCCACGTCGTCGCGAAAGCCGGTAAATACAAGCGCGCGCTCTATTCCCAGATCCAAGGCAGCCTGTTTTAATTCATCCAGTAATTCGCCCTGACCCACGATAAAAAATCGGGCCTCGGGCAATTTTGCCAGAACGTGCGGAATCGCCCGTACCAGGTATATTTGCCCTTTGTGGCCCGCCAGATGGGCTACGTTGATGACCACCTTCTGGTTTTCGTTGATATTAAATTCAGACAACAGCTGATCACCCGCTGCCGACATGAACCGGTGCGGGTCGATGCCGCTGTGCACCACAAAAATGCGCTGCTCGGCAATGCCGTCATTGACCAGCACCGCCTTTATCTTATGGGAGATGGCAATGTAATAATCGGCCATAAAACGATACTTGATGCCGCTTAATTTCAGAAAACTGTGACGAAAAATGGAAAAATCAACCCGGCGGGTCACCAGACGGGTGACGCCGGTACCGATCGATGCCAGAAAGGCCAGTGAATGCGCATGCGACGTATGGGAGTGAATGATATGATAGCTAAATTTCCGGATCAGTTTGCGAATCTGCCAGCCGGCCGCCAGATCGATTTCTCCGCGCATGCCAATCGGAAAAACATTCACCCCGGCGGCGGCGGCCTTCTCTTGCAGCGGGGAACCGGTCTGGCAGACCAGATCGGAGGCAATGCGGCGCTCTTTGAGGCCGACCAGCAAATTCAGGGTTTGCTGTTCGCCGCCCCGCCAGGTACGCTCGGTGTTGATATGCAATATTTTCATGTTGCTGGATTCTCGATACTGGATACTGGATATTAGGTATTGGGTATGGGTAATGGATACTTGATGCTCGATACGGGTTACGGGTTAATAGGAATTCTGTCTATTTTATATTTATAAGACAGAGCGCAGCGATTCCACCATTCGACATTCGTCAATCGACATTCGCATTCCAATGACCTTTCTCCTTAACCTTTGACCTTTACCTTTCACCTATACCTTAGACCTTCATTCTTCACATCCGCGATGATTCTATTCACCATCTTATCATAGCTGTATTCACGATGGGCCAACTGATAGCCGGCGGCGGCAATTTTGCGGCGCGCTTCATCATGCTGCAGATAATACTTTATTTTATCACAACACTCCTCGATTGATTCAAACCAGTCCAGCTCCTTTCCCCGCCCGAATATCTCCTCAAGCGAAGGCGAATACGCAGTCAGCAGAAATCCGCCGCAACCCAGCGTGTACCAGGTGCGATTGGAAAAATAGAGATCAATGGTTGGATCAATATTCCAGCCCAGCATTATCTTGGACCCGGCACAAATTTGACGATATTCTGCAGTGTAAACATCTGGGGCAACAGCGCGCAACCCATATTTTTCCCAGCCCGATCCCCACAGCTTGAGGTCGAATTTTTTCGCCAGCATCTGCATGAATTCTGCGCGCTCGGGTGTATTGGGTCTGCCGATGAAGGCCACGTCACTTTGATACAATGGGTCGGTGCAGTCAACCATTCGATGCGCCGTCGGATCGCACCCCCCGGTGATAAATCGGGCATTGACGCCCAGATCCCGGTACCGGGCGACTTCTCCCCGATTCGTCAGATACATGATATCCGCTTGGCGACCCTGTCTGACAACGTCTTCAAAACTGCGGCTCGAACCCCGGATGCAGTCATCATAATACATCACCGCCGGCATTCGTTTTTTGGCCCTGAGCAGCAGCTCATCGGATATATCGCGGCCGTGAAAAAAGAGCAGATCCGGCTTGGATACGAACATCAGCTTATCGACTAAAATCGTCGCGGCCCGCTTGCCCAGATAAGATTTCAGCTTCAAATACTTAATCCAGCGTGCCGGGTGTCCCTGCCGTTGAAATGCCTTTTTGAAAAAATAATATATTCGCGTGTGTCGCTTGGATTTGGCGATGATGAAAACTTTCAAAAATTTTTCCTTTTACTTTAATTTTGCTCCCAAATAATCCATAAGGTATCAGGATTTAATGATTGGCGCGCCTGACACCTCCTATGAAACTTCATGAAATCCGATGCCATTTCCAAGAAGTATCTCACCGCAGAGCACGCGGAGAGCGCAGAGATTATTTAAAATTTTCTTTCTCAGCGTTCTGCGAACTCTGCGGTGAACGATTAGTTTCTTTTTCGATTTGATCGGCCGGTTTTTTGGCCGGCGGCGGCGCTGAAACCTGACACCTGTCACCTACCCGTTACGCCACTACATACCCAGCACTCTATTTGACTGGGTGGATGGGATTGTACTCAGGATGAATCGGATAGTTCGATCACCTGCCGATTGGCCTGGTTGGCCGAGTTGATAATCTGAAATACCTTTTCCTCGGAATGAACGCTGCACTGCTGCTCTTGCCGGCGCCTTCGCATGGCAGCGCCAAATCCCGGAATCGCAAGAATGGTTGCAGCGAGAAGCATGAAATCAAGACAAAAAGGCCGATAACAAATCCTCAGCAGCTGAAACAAAAGATGCTGCCGCAGCAGCCGGGCCGTTGTCAGGTTTTTCCAGAGGTAAAATAGCCGGTTGCGCTTGCGGATCGCACTGACTTTAAACTGTTTGAACGAGCGCCCGATGGGACCGGTGTGGTAATGGGTTACCCGGGATTCCGGCACCACGATGCATTGCCAGCCCCGTCGCCAGGCACGAAAACCAAGATCGGTATCTTCGTAATAAAATGGTTTGAATAAATCGTCAAATCCCTGCAACTCTAAAAAACGAACCCGGTTAACCGCAAAGGCAGCCCCAATTGGAAATAACGTAAACCAGGGATTTGGCAGGGGCGCAGCATTGTTTAAAAGTAGTTGAGGTGCAAATGTTTTATAGCGAATCTTGCCGCGTCGAAAGTAAGGAATGCTGATGGTGACATTACTGAGATTGCCGTTTCCGTCAAAAATAAGCGGCGAGGCAGCAAAAGCAGCCGGGTCTGCCAAACAATTTACCAGGGGATCGATGAAATCCGGAGCAACTTTGACATCGGAATTCAGAAAGATTAAAACCGGATTCTCGGCAGCTTGCGCCCCGGACCAGCAGGCTTGGCCGAATCCCCGGTTGTACTCGTGAACGACGGCCCGGATGCCCGGAAAATCTTGCTGCAGCATTTTAACGGAGCGGTCCGTACTGGCGTCGTCAACCACGAGGATCTCAACCTGGCCGCGATAGGTTGCTTGCGCTTGCAGCACGCAGGGCAGGTAAGCCTGCAAAAGATCGGCCCCGTTCCAATTGGGAATGATAATGCTGACGGATTTCATAATTTTTTGATGGACCCCGGCTTAATCTGAGTTTCTAACAATTGGGCAAAATCCAGGTCATATATTTTAGTATTCTTGGTTTGAGTTATATCCCACCACTTGGCGATAAACTGCCCGCCGCTGCTGCCGGGTCGGTTGAAAATCTGCTGAATAATAATGGTAAAAGCGCAGCCGGTCTTTGATGGATATCGCGTCGCTGACGGAAGCATTGAGCTGGGCCAGATTGTAGATTTTATTTTGATCACTCAGGCGACGGATTCTGACACCGTCAAGATCAACCATAAAATAATCTGAATCGCGGCATAAAATGTTACTGGATTTAAAATCCCGTTGCCACACATCGCTGTCATGAAAGGTTCGCAACCATCGCGCAAGCTTTTTAAGCGCCTGCCGTTTAAGGCGTTCATCGGATAGCGAAGACAAATAGGCATTCAGGTGGAGTCGTTCATCCAGCAGTTCAGCCAAAAAATAGCTTTGGCCCTTGATTTCGAAATAACCCAGCGCGCGGGGTACGGCAATACCCCGCACCGCAAGGGCCTGGGACATTTTCCAGCTGGCCAGACAGCGATTTTGATGAAAGAATTTTCGGCGCTGTTTTTTGATGCACACGCCCTGATACCCGATCACATGAGTTCCTTTAAGGGATTTTCCCTTATTTTCAGCCTGTTTTAATTCCGGTGTTCCCCAGCTAAAATCTCTGCGTTTGTAGCCGTGCAGACGGTTGTTTTTTAAAATTTCAAATTCGGTGCTGTTTTTACAGCAGCGTTTTGACCTCGAACGGCAGCGACGGTGCTGATGGACCCGGACCGCTTCAGTCACTTCGCCAGCCTTGATGTTTTTTGGAGCACCCTGATTGTAACCCCCGATGAATTCAGTCATCCACGGTTCCGGGTCCTCCAGGGAGCAAAGACTACAAATTATTCGGCCGAGGTTGTTTACCCTCAAACGGTGCGGCATCCAGGGAGGAAAATAAACCTGCTGGGCGTCGAGAAGATAAAACTCGCCCTGGGAGTCCAAAATGAAATTTTGCCGATTTAAATCGGCGTGATAAACTCTGCGGCGATGCAAAAACCCGGCATATTGACCGAGTTTTCGCGCGTCAATCCCGGAATTAATCGGTATATGCGCCCCCGCCACCTGTTCGGTGAGTACGAAATAATACTCGGGATGACTGTTTTTTGACTGTCCCTTAGCCACAGGCCGGGCCGCCGGCACCCGGGCCTGTTTCAAGCGATGCAGGTTGCGCCATTCGGCCCATCGCCGGCGCGGCAGAAGAAAGTGCCGCAGGCGGTCTTTGGTTCTGACAAGGGAGCTGATTTTAAGAAAGTAGCCGCCGTCAACGGTCTGAAGGAGATACACCTGGCGCCGGTTGTTTTTTTTAACAATTTTGCATTCGCTAATATTGGATAGCAGGTTTTCTATCTGAAACCCCGGATTCAGGGGACTGACAGTTATTCGGCAATCGGCAAATTTCCGGGCCAGACCGCTCGTTGAACAGGTTTTATAATTCGTCTCATCCACCAGGGGCTACCTTAAATAACGAAATTATTGGTCTTTAGGCCCCGAATCGCCTATATGTGAGGTTTCAGGTGTCAGGTTTCGAGTGTCAGGAAACCAAGGTAATAGATCCTGTCGCCTTATATGAAACTCGACATCCTTTATTACAAAAATGTCGTAGGGTGGGTCACCGTGCCCGCCAAAGCTGGTCGGCACGGTGGCCGACCCTACGATAGCACAAAACCAAAGTTTCTTTTTCGATTTGACCGGCCGTTTTGGGGCTGGCGACTGGGTTGACCCCTGCTTGCCCTGCCTAGCCTCAAGGGCGAGGAAGCTAACCTTTCAACCCAATACGAATATCTCAAAATTAACAGAATCTTACAGTCCAGGCAAGGACAATTAACCGGGCATCGTTTCAGTTCTCAACGCTTGCAAAGTTCTGATAAAAATGCCATAGAGCTGCAGAAAACAAATCGAACCGGAAATCGAGGTCCGTAAGATGTTTAACCAGATAGATCGTCCAATATTCGTTGTCGGTGCGCCGCGCAGCGGCACCAATATTTTTTATCGCACGTTTGCCAAGCACCCCGATTTGGCCTGGATTTCAAACATTACCAAAAAAGTTCCGTCTTCTTTTTGGCTGACGCGCATCATCATGTTGTTTCGTGACGATCATCGACCGACGGAAGCCAATAATGTCTGGCAAAAATTCGCCGGCCACGATGACGAGTCCCTCGGCCGGGAGGACGTCACGGCCGCCTCCCGCCAATACCTCCACACGGTTGTGCAGAATAATCTGCGGATTTTTAACAAGCCGCGCTTTGTTAACAAGTGCCCCGGCAATTCGGTCAGAATTGAATTTCTGCAAGAGATTTTCCCGGACGGGATATTTATCCATATCCTGCGGGACGGCCGGGCGGCGGCCTATTCCATCATGCGCTCTCGGCTGGGCCATGACGGGGCTTACTGGAGCGTCAAACCATCCGGCTGGCAGAAGCTTTTGAAGCTTCCGCTCGTCGATGCCTGCGCCCTGCAGTGGAAAATGACGGTTGAATCAATTTTGCAGTCGGCTAAAAGCTTACCGCGCGAACAATACATGCAAGTGCGGTACGAAGAACTCGTTGCCCGGCCGGCGGACATATTTGAACAGGTCGGCCAGAAATGCGGTCTGGTCTGGCAGAACGATCTGCTGCAAACAATCACGGCCGGGATGGACAATCGCAATTTCAAATGGCAAACGGAAATGCAGGATGCGGATAAAAATACGCTGAATGAGCTGCTGGGGGATTTTTTGAGACAATTAGGCTATGGGGCTTCCTAGGTTGAAAGGTTCGGGGTTCAGCGCCGCCGCCAGCTTGAAAAGCAGCCGGTCTAATCGAAAAAGATACCCTGTCTGGCGGAGTTTATAAAAAAAAAGCAAATATCGAATAATCAAAAACTAAAATTCTTATGTTACGCTACCGGACAATTGATTCCTTCCAATTCGGATTCTCATTGAACCTGACGGAGTCACAGCTGCGGCCCCTCACAAGCCTGCTGCATGATTTAGAATCCACTGAGATGGCGGCACTCGGCGGTAGAACCGCGGTTACGCCGGCCCGGCTGGATGGAATTGGCGCGGTCGTCATCAAGCATTACCGGCGGGGCGGAATGTTGCGCCATTTTACAAAACGCCGATATCTTAAGTTGGGAAAAACCCGCGCTCAGCGTGAATTTGAGCTGTTGGATGCAGTCGCTAAATTTGGCATTAACGTACCGCAGCCCATCGCATTCGTCTATCAGGGGGCTGCATTTTACCGTGCCTGGCTGATTACCCGTGAAATTCAGCGGCCGGTGTCCCTTGCCGGCCTTAGCTTGCAGGATGAAGAAAAATCCGGCAGGGTTATGGAATCGGTTATCAAGCAGATATCAGCGCTGATTCAACATCAGGTTTTACATGTCGATTTGCATCCCGGCAATGTAATCGTAGACCCCGACGGAAAAGTTTATCTGCTGGATTTTGACAAAGGAAAAGTCTATCATGGAGACAGGCAAAAATTAAAAAACCGCTATCTCACCCGCTGGCAGCGAGCGGTCAATAAACATGGTTTACCAGAGTTTCTGACCGAGATGATGCAAACCGGGCTCAGTTAATGCGCCGTGAAACATCGCCTGACAGCATGGTAACTTGTTGTAAGAAAAAACCATGGCATTCGCGCAAGGGTAAAATCGAAAATAATTCCTTATTAATTTCCGCCTTCCCACCGGGGCGCAGGCGCAGGCCCCTATGGCTTCCGGCTCGCAGAGCCTATAGCCTACAGCTCGGAGAGGCCGGAGGCCGAATTCCGACTTCCAGATTCCGGATTTCGGATTCCGAGTTACGATGATAAAAAATTCGACAATCTATTATGCCCAAGTCATCGATTAAAAGCCTCCCCGCCTGCCCTTCCATTCTGATCATCTTAATGGGATCATTGGGAGATGTCGCCAGGGGGCTTTGCCTGGTCTCCCATATCAAAACGAACCTGCCGCAAAGTCGGGTAACCTGGCTGGTGGAGCCGAAATGGTCGGAACTGGTGATGACTAAATCGACAAATCGATCGGCTGATAATATTCGGGCGCGCCTGGCGATTGTCGGCCGTGCGGCGGCTGTATAAAGATTTACGGCAGGACCGGTTCGACATCACCCTGGACCTGCAGCGGATACTCAAAAGCGGCTTTTTTTCACTGCTCTCGGGAGCCGGCCGGCGCATCGGTTTTCACCGGCGCAATGCCAAGGAGTTCAACTGGATTTTTAACAATGAACATATCGCCTACTTCAGCGATGATCTGCCTAAAATCCGCCACTATTTAAAATTTACCGAATACCTGGGGCTGCCGGAACCCGACCAGCCTGGAATTCGGCTCTCGCATCGCTGAATGTCGAAGATACCGCACCCAGGGTAATTGCAGAATTGCCAAAGCCGTTTATCGCCGTCGTCCTGGGTACGTCCTGGGAAACCAAAAACTGGCATTATAAGGGCTATCTCGGTCTGATTCGGCAAATTTTGACGGACTACAACCTGAAAATTGTGCTGGTGGGCGACCAAGCCAGTGCACGCTGTCAACGAGGTTAATCAAACCATCAAATTCTCCCCATCTGCTCGACCTGGTCGGAAAAACGACCCTGCCGGAGCTCGTCGCCCTATTGAAAGCGGCGGTAGCCGGGGTTGGACCCGATTCAGGGCCGGGACATCTGGCCGCGGCCGTCAGCACCCCGTTTGTCACCCTGTTTGGACCGACATCAGCCCAACGGACGGCCCCCTACGGCTGCGATAATCTGGTGGTAACCCCTGAAATAGACTGTGCCCCCTGCTACCGCAAAAGCTGTCCGGACAGAGGCAAGCAGTGCATGCATGCAATCCAGGCGGACATGGTGATGGAAAAACTGTCACAGGTGCTTTCAGGCATACCGGATAAAGGAGAAAGGTCAAAGGTCAAAGGTGTTAGGTGAAAGGCGGATGGCGCCGGGCTGAGGGCGCACAGCTCTCCGAAGCCGGCTTCCCAGCTTCCGAGCCTCCCAGCTTCATAGCAGCTGACCTCTGTCTCCTGACACCTGACACCCGAAACCTGAAACCGCTGAACCCTGAACGTCTCAACTAAGGTTAAACATTGACACTGCCCGGTTCTTTATCTATATTCCGCTTCAAAAAGCAGATTGACAGAATCAAGTGACAGCTGAAATAAATCAAAAACATTCTCAAACCACTGTGGTCGCATGCCCCAACTGGGTCGGTGATGTGGTTATGTCAACTCCGGCCCTGGATTGTATCCGTCAAAACCTGCCGCAAGCCAGGCTTATCGGCCTGATCCGCCGGTACGCCCGGGGGGTCGTCGAGGACGGGCCGTGGTTTGATGATATTATCGAAATAAATGACAAATCCATCGGCGGCATCGTTGAGATAGTCTCTCAATTGCGCCGGCTAAAACCGGAACTTGCCGTAATTTTACCGAATTCATTTCGCTCGGCCCTGATTGCCCGGCTCGGCGGGGTCAGGCGGATCTATGGCTATCGCCGCAACGGACGGTCGGCCCTGCTGACCGGCGGACCGGAACCCCTGCGCATTGACAATCGTATCACGCCCCGGCCGATGGTTGAGTACTACATGGAAATATGCCGCTGGTTGAACTTCGACACGCCGGCGCAGCCCAAACCGCGACTATTTTGCTCAGACCCCAACCTGGCAAAAGGTGCCCGATTCATCGCAAGCTACGGCATCGCCCCCGATGATATGGTGATCGGCATGAACCCGGGAGCCAGATTCGGCAGTTCCAAGTGCTGGCCGCCGGAATATTTCGCCCGATTGGCCGAGATGATCTCGCGCCGATGGAATTGCAAAATCATGTTATTTACCGGTCCCGGCGAGGAGAATCTCGGCGATCAAATCGTCAAGCTCAGTCGTGCAAAAATTATCAGCCCCGGCCCGGACAATAATAATCTGGAGCTTTTAAAAGCATTGGTTCAGCGATGCCGGCTGCTGATTACCAATGACACCGGGCCCCGCCACTATGCCGTCGCATTTGATATTCCGGTCGTAGTCCTCATGGGACCGACCGATCCGCGTTATACGGATGCCAATCTTGAAAAAACGATCATCCTGCGACGGGATCTGGTGTGCTCACCCTGCCATCACAAAGAATGCGCCCTGCATCACGACTGCATGGCGCAAATTTTGCCGCAAGAAGTGATGGACGCCATCGAGCAATTGCTGCAGGAGCATTCTTAATTCATGATATCATTTTACCGGGATAAATGGTCTAACCTGAAAACTCAAATCATTGCCCCGCAGGATTTCGTGCACCTGTCGCAGCAAATAGCCTATTCATTTATGGACGCCTATCTCAAGGATTGCCATTATGAGGCCGATTATATCGATCTGCTCTGTGAAATGACAACCTTCTCGCAGGATACCGATCTTAGCGGGATTGCAGCCCAGGCCCTGTTCGGTATCATCATCGAGAGCTTATGCGATGACTTTGAAGACCTGCAAACCGAAACGTATAACCGCGTCATGGCCCAGGTCATATCATATTGCCGTAAACTGCGGGGCGCCCAAAAGCTCGATCGCTTCCTGCAGAAATTCCAACTATATTCCCACGACGACCTGCTGGCCCGCATCGACAGGATCCGTCAGGACAACAAAGTATTATCCGGCAGACGCAATGTGAAGAAAATTCTGCTGCTGTCACGGGTGACCATCGGGGCTGATGTGGCCATTACCGGCATTATCATTCAACGGCTGGCACGACTGTTTCCAGCGGCGGAAGTGGTGCTGATCGGCGGCAGTAAGCTCGCTGAAATATACGGCGGCAACTCAAGCATCAGGCTGAGCCATGTCATTTACAACCGCCACGGCGGTTTGCTCGGCCGCTTAGCCAGCTGGCTGGCGGTCTTGAATATTATTGACCGTGAACTGGCGGCCTGCCCGTTGGAAAATACCATTCTGATAGACCCGGACTCCCGCTTATCACAGCTCGGCGTGCTGCCCATCATCGACCTGGACCACTATTTCTTTTTTGACAGTCGCTCAGCGGTCTCGTTTGCCGGCAACCTGTCCATGGCGCAGTTGACCAATTCCTGGTTGAACAAAATAACGGGGGTGGAGGATTTTTATCATTCCATGGTTTGGCTGCTCCCGTCAAATCTGCAAAAGGCGGCCCAACTGGTTGCCAAACTCAAAAGCAATGGGGCGCGCCGGGTGATTTCCCTCAATTTTGGTGTGGGTGGAAATCCGCGCAAAAAAGTGAGCCGGCGACTGGAGCAGGAACTTTTGCGGAACCTGCTGCAGGAGCCCGACACGGTTGTGCTGCTGGACAAGGGCTTCGGGAATGAAGAACTCGAAAGCTCCAACGCCCTGCTGGCCGCGGATCAAAGCCGCTGGCCATGTGGTCCATGATGCGGTCTTCGGCGAAGGCCTGGACAGCAACCTGAGCCGGGGGGTCATCGGTTTGCAGACCCGCATCGGTGAGATTGCCGCCCTTATCGCCAACAGCGACGAGTATATCGGCTATGATTCCGCCTGTCAGCATATCGCGGCAGCCTTAAAGACACCCTGTTTAACCATATTCGCAGGCTCTAACAACATGCGGTTTATTCGCCGCTGGAGCGCGTTTGGTTCCAACACCAGCAAAATTGTGCATGTCGACACCCTCAGAAATCCCTCCGCGATTGACGTGGAAGACATCATCATCGAGGATTATGAACGAGAGAAGGGTATGAAAAGATTCAACCTGAATCAGTTCTATTGGAGCTTTTGAGTTATATTGTATTGATAAATCACAAATCACAAGCACCAAAATGCAAATAAATCTCAATTTTCAATACTCAATGACCAAAACGGATGAAATAAAAAAAAGTCGTTTTAACGGCTGGATACCCGCCTGCGCGGGTATGACATGATCTATATTGACCTTATATTAATTCACTGATTGTCATTCTCGCGCAGGCGGGAATCCAGAAAAATGGTAAAATCCGACTTTTTTTCGATACCGTCAAAATTCGTTTGGAATTTTGAATTTGATTATTGGAATTTATTTGGGATTTGGAATTTGTTATTTAGAATTTTAACACGCCATTGATAGGCTGTTTATCGGACGATGAAGACTGCCGGTCGGTAGCCTATGCATAGCTAAAATATTTTACCATGAAGATCTTTTTTATCTACCCCAATGCCGGCTCCCAGCTGGGATTCAATTACGGCATTGCCCACCTGTCGGCGATCCTTAAAGAGGCCGGCCACGAAGTCGCCCTCTGGCAGCTGTGTGAAGACATTGCACCGCTGCCTTCTGAAAAAGAGTTTATCGATCGCCTGCAGCAGGAAGCAGCCGATATCATCGGATTTTCCGTGGTCACCACCCAGTGGCCCTACACCGCCAAGCTGGCTGCATGGGCGCGCAAAGCGACCCGCGCACCACTTGTTTGCGGCGGTATCCACACCATGGCCGCCGGCGAGGAGGTTTTGCAATCCGGCCTGTTTGACTATATCATGCGCGGTGAAGCCGAAGCGGCCCTGGCCGAGTTCGTTGACAGATTCCAACGCAAAGCGGATGTATCGGCAGTCAGAAATCTTGGTTTTATGCAGGACGGAAAAGTGCGCTTAAACCCGTTGCGGTCCCTGCCGGATTTGCAAAAACTACCCTTTAAAGACTACGAGATATTTGATTTCCAAAATATCATCGATGCCAAAAACGGCTGGGTCGGTCTGATGGCATCCCGCGGCTGCCCCTTTTCCTGCACTTACTGTTTTAATCATCAGCTGGTTTCCCGATACCGTGAGGACCTGCATTGCAGTTTTAAAGGGCTGAATTACATCCGGCATTTTGCGGTCGATCAGTTGATGGCAGAAATCGAATACCTGCAGAGCAAATATCAAAATATCTCGATGTTCATCCTAGACGATGACCTGTTCACCTTTTATCGCCCGTATGTTGAACAATTTTGTGAGGCCTACCAAAAAATTAGTAGCCTGCCCTTTGTGGTCAACGCCCATGTCGGCTTTTTCGATGAATTTAGAGCACGTTGCCTGGCCCAGGCCGGCTGCAAGATCGTTAAATTCGGGGTCGAAAGCGGCAGTCAGCGCATTCGCAGCCAAATTTTGCAGCGCCGCATGAAAAATGAAAAGATCATCCGGGCCATTGATATCGCGCACCGGCATGGATTGCACACGTCCGTTTTTTTAATGATTGGATTGCCGGATGAAACCCATGACGATGTCATGGCGACCATCCGGCTGATGGCTGAAGCCAAGCCCGGCCGCTATCGCTGGTCGTTTTTCTTCCCTTTTCCCGGCACCAAAGCCTACGAGCTCAGCCGGGAAGGCGGCTTCATTGATTTCGATAAGATGGCCAATCTGGAAAATTTTACCGACGCCTCCTGTCTGAAATTCGGCCAAGCCCATGATCTGTTTCTAAAAAAGGTCGGCCGCGTCATGCCCTGGTTCATCAACGCCTACTCAGACCTGCCGGTGGCAGATTTTTACCGCAAAAAACTCGACGAAATCCTGGCGTTGGATGAGAAAGCCTGGCAGGCAAGAGTTCCGCACCTTGAGCAGGAGGACCGGCAGATTTCAGCCGACTTCGTCAAACATGGCTTAAGCCACTATGCCATCAAATACAACCGCTTTATGGGGGTGATATCCGACTTTTTCACTATCGAAAATTGATTGCGTGCACGCCAGCCTTTGGTTCCGGTCCGGCAAGACTTACGAGCGGCCTTCAGGCAGTATAAGATACACTTGCTTATTTCTGCGAGGCGGGATTTTGGATAGCCTCCCGGATCTTGCGGGACAATTTTTGGATATCGAATGGCTTTTGAATAAAACTGAGGTCGCTTTGTTTTAAAATATCATTGGCCGCACCGGCCATGGTGTATCCGCTGGACAACAGCACCTTGACCCGGGAATCCATTTCTTTTAACCGTTCATAAGTCTCACCGCCATTCATTTCCGGCATAATCATGTCCAGAATTACCAGATCGATTTTAGCGCTGTTTTGCCGGTAAATTTCAAGGCCCGGGCTGCCGCCTGCGGCAACCAGAACCTGATAACCCAGTTTTTCCAATAATGCTTTTCCAACATCCAGGATCATATCCTCATCATCGATCAGAAGAATCGTCCCGGTCCCCGATAATTGAGGTTCAGGCGCAATTTCAGCCTGGGTGACGGGTTTATCCGAAGCCGGCAGATAAATGGTAAACGTGGTCCCCTGGCCTTTTTGACTTTGGGCGGCGATAATTCCATCGTGGTTTTTGATAATACCATAGGCCGAGGCCAGTCCCAAACCGGTGCCCCGCCCCCGTTCCTTAGTGGTAAAAAACGGATCAAAAATCCGCTTGCAGGTGTCATCATCCATGCCAACACCGGTATCGGTAATCGATATCTCGACATATTTTCCGGGTTCAATCTGAAATGGCCTGACGAAGTTATGGTCGAGTCGGCAGTTTTGGGTCTGGATGTCCAGCCGGCCGCCGCCGGGCATGGCCTGCCAGGCATTGACATAAAGATTCAGCAGCACCTGATCGATTTGACTGCTGTCGGCCTCCACGGACCAGATCTTTTCCTGAAACTTCAGATTGATTGACAGCTCCTTTTTGGTGCGGGCGAACATTCTGACATTTTTTTGGATCAAGTCGTTCAAATTAAGCGGGGCAACCTGATACTTGCCGCCGCGGGCGAATCCGAGCAGCTGACTGGTAAGATCCACGGCCCGGCTGACATGGTCTTCAATGCCTTTGAGCTGCTCGTAATGCGGCATGGATTCAGGCGTGTCCAGCAACATCAATGAGGTTCGGCCCTGGATCCCCATCAGCAAATTGTTGAAGTCGTGGGCAATGCCGCCGGCCAGGGTGCCGATGGCCTGCATGCGTTCGGCTTTCTGCAACTGGTCCTGCAGCTGTTCCTGCTCAGTGACATCGCGCAGAACGCCCTGAATGGCGGTTTGGTCCTGAAACGTAACCAGCGAGGTGGATACTTCCGCCCGGAAGGTAGAGGCATCTTTGCGCAAAACATGGTAGACTTGGCGATGATACTTCATAAATTTGCCGCCTAACCGCTCACGGATCAGACCGGTGATATGATCGCGATCTGCGGGTTGAATCACATCCCAAAGGGTCAACGCGAGTCCTTCCGCCATGGTGTAGCCAAACAAACGGCAGATTCTGCGGTTTAAAAAAAGGAAGCGTCCGGACGGGATCTGGCAGATAAAATAGCCGTCCAGGGTGTTTTCCACCAGGGAACGATAGCGTCCTTCGCTTTGCTGCAGGGCTTTTTCGATTTGTTCGCGTTTGGCAATGTCCTGCATCAGTTTTTGATTGGCCTGTTTCAATGCGGTGGTCCGCTCGTCGATGCGCAGCTCCAGGCGCTCGTTTATCTCGGATAGTTTTTCGCTGGCCCGGCTGAGGTTCCGCCGCATCTGATTGTAGGTATCCCCCAGCAGCTGAAATTCATCATTGGTCCCCAGTTTGACGTCTTGATGGCTGGCTATTTGCGCGCCTTTCATGGAATCGGCCAATGCGCCTAAAGGATTCAGGACGATCTTGCGAAATTGAACCCGAAAAAAGAAAATAAACGTGAACAGCGCCAGGGCGGTAAAAAGCAGTACGAAAGCGATGATGGTGAGTTTGGCTTTGGTCAGTGAGGAGTTGTCCCGGATCAGCAGCAGCGAGTAATGATCATTCGACCCTTTTCCCGGAAGGTGAATGGGTTCATAGTATATGGTGGAATTTTTATTTTCCAGCCGGACGTTTTCCGCCAGCCCGCTACGGCCGCTCAAAGCCCCGGATACGATCTGCGAAACTCTGTTATCCCAGTCCAGTTTGACTTCCTGGGTTTGATGATAGCCGGTTTTGCCCTGAATGGACCCGCCGGATTCATCTCTGATGAGAACATTTTTGGTCAATTTGTTGAGGTTGTAAAGCTCGCGCAGTTTATCCCGGTCGGGGTGTGCGATAATGACGCCCTCCGGGTCGATTACAACAGCATACAGGTCTTTGGTGTCCAGGTAGTTTTGAACCATGCGCTGCAGTTCATCAAAATTGATGTCGGTGCCCATAACCCCGATAAACCGGTTGTTTTTATAGATCGGATGGAAAGCCGAAGCCACCGGTTTATCACCGGTCATCGAGTAGTATGACTTGGACATGAAAGCGCGGTAGTTTTGATTTTCGGTAATCTGGCGAAACCACCAGCGCTGTCCGCGGTGGCCCAGCGGACCGAAACTGCGGCTGGTCTGGTCGCCGGCAGCATCCTGCACAAAAAAAAGCTCCACAAAATCATAGATCTTCTGGGTTTTAACCAGCAGGGCCGGTCCGCTGTTGACCGGGGCATCGATTAAGGTGTCATATTTCCGGTTGTAGGCGGCCAGGCGTTGGGACCAATCCTGCGGGGCGGCGGCCACGTGTTCGATGATTTCGGGGTTAATGGACAGCAGGTAGTTCAGCGTGAAGGCATGCTCGATAAATCCTTTGACGCTGCTGGCGAGACCCTTCAGGTGCAGTTTGTCCTTTTCGATCACGTCGCCGGCATGGCGCTGGAGCAAAAACAGGGAGATCGTCACCGAGGAAACCATGATCGAGATGACGACGGACAAAACAATCAAGAGATTGAATTTTGAGGCGACGGTTTTTTGTTTCATGACTATCGAACTCGGGTAAGGGCTTTCGCCCCAGCCTTTCGAAATCCTCCGGGTCGGGCGATTGAAATGTTGG
>CAVQBT010000007.1:0-37993 GCA_963710795.1 uncultured delta proteobacterium | reverse complement strand
TGGACGGCAAACCGGCGCCGGACATATTTCTGGCAGCCGCCCGGCAGCTGGGTGTTCGGCCGCAGCGGGCCGCCGTCGTTGAAGACGCCCTGGCGGGGGTTCAGGCCGGCAAGCTCGGCCATTTTGCCTGCGTCATCGGCGTCGACCGCAACGATCAAAAAGCGCAGCTGGAAGAACACGGGGCCGATGTGGTGGTCACCGACCTCTGCGAAATCGGCATCGACGAACAGCCGGCGGTTGAACGGACCGCAAAAGATCGGCCTTCGGCCCTGCAGCACGTCAACGATATCTACGGACGGCTGGCCGGTCGCAACCCTGGCCGTATTTCTGGACTATGACGGGACGCTGACGCCGATTGTGCGGCGGCCCGAGGATGCCGAGCTGTCCAGAAATATGCGGCAGATCATCGCCAAACTGGCGGCTCACTGCCCGGTGGCGATTGTCAGCGGTCGCGGTCTGCGGGACGTCCGCGCGCGGGTCGGCCTCGATCAGCTGTATTACGCCGGCAGCCACGGCTTTGACATTGCCGGTCCCGGCGGTCTGCGCCGCGAGCATCCCGCGGGCAGCCGGCTGCTGCCGGAAATCGAGCGTGCCCAAAAAGCCCTGGGCAAGCGCTTGGCTTCCATTGACGGCTGCCGGGTTGAACGCAAAAAGTTTGCCCTCGCGGTTCACTATCGGGAAGTGGCCGCCGAGGATGTGCCCTCAGTCGAACGGGTCGTTCAGGCGATACATCAGGAAGTATCCGGCCTGCGGCTGTCGGGCGGCAAGAAAATATTCGAACTGCAGCCGGACGTGGATTGGCACAAAGGCCGGGCGGTCCGCTGGCTTTTGGAAGATGCCCTGGATCTGGACTGCAGCGCCGTGATGCCGGTTTATATCGGCGACGATGTGACGGATGAAGATGCATTCCGGGAAATCCGCAACGACGGCATCGGCATTCGGGTCGACGAGACGGCCGCCGGGGACAGTGCCGCCCGCTACCGGCTGCGTGATCCGCGGGAAGTCCGGCAATTTCTGCTCAAGCTGGCCGACCGGCTGCAGCAGACCGCCGATCTGAGCGCCTGGCGCCTGGTCTACACCGGCTTCAAACCGCAAGAGGAAAAATTGCGCGAAGCCTTGTGCACGCTGGGAAACGGCTATTTTGCCACCCGCGGTGCCGGTCCGGAGTCCGAAGATGACGGCTGCCACTATCCCGGCACCTACCTGGCGGGCGGCTACAATCGTCTTAAAACGGAAAAGGTCGGCCGGATCATTGAAAATGAAGATCTGGTCAATATGCCCAACTGGCTGCCGCTGAATTTTCGGTTCGATCAGGGCGCGTGGTTCGATCTTTCCAAGGTCGACGTGCTGCAGTATTGCCAGGAGCTGGACATCCGCAACGGGGTGCTGCTGCGCACCATCCGCTTCAGCGACGACCGCCGGCGCATCACCCGCCTGATCGAACGCCGCTTTGTCCACATGCGCCATGCCCACCTGGCGGGGCTGGAAACCAAGCTGATTGCGGAAAACTGGTCGGGTCGGGTCGAATTTCGCACGGCCCTCGACGGCCGCATCGTCAACAACGGCGTTGAACGCTACCGGAACCTGAGCAACCGGCACCTCACCGCGCTGGAAACCGGACAGCCGGCGGACGATGCCATTTTTTTAAAAATGCAGACCAATCAATCCGAACTGCGCCTGGCGCTGGCGGCCCGAACGCAGGTATTCAGCGAAGACGCCCCGGTATCCCCGGAGCGCCGCACCCTGCAGGAAACCGGCTTTGTCGCCCAGCTGTTTGAAGTCCCGATCGAAATCAACGAGGCCGTCAGGGTCGAAAAGATTGTCAGCTTCTACAGCTCACGGGATCCGGCCATTTCCGAGTGCAGCCTGGCAGCGCGCACGGCGGTACGCACCGCCGGGCCCTTCCACAGCCTGCTGCAAAGCCACACCCGGGCCTGGGAAGCATCTCTGGCAGCGCTTCGCCATCGAGCTGGAAAACCGCCACCGCCGGCGCGAAAACCGCATCGGCATGATCGTCCATCTATATATTTTTCATCTGCTGCAGTGCACCTCCACCAACACCATGTGCATGGATCTGGATGTCGGGGTTCCCTCGCGCGGCTGGCACGGCGAAGCCTACCGCGGACATATCTTCTGGGACGAACTGTTCATTTTTCCCATGATCAATCTGCGGCTGCCGGAGATTACGCGCGAGCTGCTCATGTACCGTTATCGACGCCTGGATGCCGCGCGGGAAAATGCCCGTCAGGCCGGCTACCGCGGCGCCATGTTTCCCTGGCAAAGCGGCAGCGACGGGCGCGAGGAAAGCCAGCAAGTGCACCTCAATCCGCAATCAGGCCGCTGGATCCCGGACAAAAGTCACCGGCAGCGGCACGTCAATGCCGCCATTGCCTATAACTTGTACCATTATTTCCAGGTCACCCGCGACATGGAATTTATGGCCTTCTACGGTGCGGAAATGATGCTGGAAATCGCCCGCTTCTGGGCCAGCATCGCCCGCTACAACGCCGAGCTGGACCGCTACGAAATTCTGGGCGTCATGGGGCCCGATGAATACCACGATGGCTACCCGGACTCGGACCGCCCCGGTTTGGACAACAATGCCTATACCAACGTCATGGCCGTCTGGGTGCTCAATCGTGCCCGTGAAGTGCTCGATCTTCTGCCGCGAAGACGCGCGGCGGGAGGTGTGCGGCAAACTGGGACTTAGCGCCGAGGAATTCCGGCTCTGGCAGGACATCGGCCGCAAAATGCGGCTGGTTTTTCAGGCCGACGGCATTATCAGCCAGTTTGAGGGCTACGAAGACCTGGCTGAATTCGACTGGGAGGGCTACCGTGACAAGTACGATGATATTCAGCGGCTGGACCGGATCCTGGAAGCCGAGGATGACACGCCCAACCGCTACAAAGCCTCCAAGCAGGCCGATGTGCTGATGCTCTTTTACCTGCTGTCGGCCGAAGAATTGGCGGAAATCCTTGAACAGCTGGGCTACCCGTTTGAATACGAAACGATCCCCAAAAACATCAACTACTACCTGCAGCGCACTTCCCATGGGTCGACCCTGAGCCGGGTGGTGCATTCGTGGGTGCTGGCACGCAGCGACCGCTCACGTTCCTGGGCACTTTTCTGCGAGGCCCTGCAAAGCGATGTATCCGACATCCAGGGGGGCACCACGCCCGAAGGCATCCATTTAGGCGCCATGGCCGGTACGGTGGATCAGCTTCAGCGCGGCTACAGCGGTATTGTTACCCGCGGCGATGTGCTTTACTTCAACCCCTGTCTGCCGGATGACCTGAGCCGGCTGAAACTGAAAATCCGATACCGATCGCACTTTCTGGAAATTGAAATGACCGCCGAAATCCTGCGGGTCAGCACCATCCGGGGGGGCGACGAACCGATAAAAATCGAAGTTAACGGCCGGTCCTATGAACTGCCGCCCGGCACCGGCCGCCAGTTCTCGCTAAAGGAAGATGATATGTACCAAGAGCAAAAATCACCGGATGAAAAGTCAGCAAAACCCGATGCGATTGAAGATGAAACCGGTGCGACCGTACCGCCAGGCGAGGTCTGTGTCAAGGCGCCCGAATGGGCCGAACACGCCCGCCTGCATGACGATGACGAGCCCTGTGACGACGGCCGCGCGGGGAATTTGGAACGCCGCCCCTCAAAAAACTGAGCGTCAATGTGGACCTTCGGCAAATCCATCCGGCGTTTAATATCAGCGAAGGTATCCCGCGAATCGCAGTCGAAGCAGGCCGCAGGGTTCTCCACGGCAATGAATAAATAATTAATTGCGGGTATTCCCGGCGATTGCGAAACGCGTTATGGTTTTGATTGGAGTCTGAATTAAAATGAGGGCAAGTCCGGCTTCTGCAGCTTGAAATCCGCCCCTCGTTTGGGTTTATCATGACAGAATGGAGGAAAAACATGGTCCTGTCTGAAGACCGCCGCCGATCCCGGGTCGTTGAATTGATGCAAACACCTGATTTTTATCCGCATCCTGTTGAATCCGTCACAATGTGCGAAACGCACATCTCGCTGGTTTTTTTGACCGGTGATTTTGTCTACAAGATCAAAAAGCCGGTGGACCTGGATTTTCTCGATTTTACCACCCTGGAGCAGCGGCAACATTTCTGCAGCCGGGAGTTGGAATTGAACCGCAGGCTGACCCATGATGTCTATCTGGATGTGGTCGCCGTCACCTGCCAAGATGAGCACTGCGGTCTGGACGGGCCCGGCCGGCCGGTCGAATATGCGGTCAAAATGCGGCAGCTGCCGGATTCCGCTACCATGCAGCAGCGTTTTGCAAACAACAAATTGGACTCAACGGATATTGACCTGTTGGCTCGGGTACTGGACCGGTTTTATCGCAGCGCCCCGACCGGTATCGGCGTCAATGCCTTCGGGCAATGGTCAACCGTCCGCCGCAATTGTGAGGAGAACTTTTCCCAGACGGAAGAGTTTGCCGGCAATGTACTTGACCGGCGCAAGCATCAGATCATAAAGTCCGCCACCCGGGCTTTTTTGCGCCGCCGCAAAGCACTGTTCGACCTGCGGGTTCAAGACAATAAAATCCGCGAGGGCCACGGCGATCTGCGAACGGACCATATCTATTTCACCGAAGACGGCATCCAGATAGTCGACTGCATCGAATTCAACCGGCGCTTTCGCTGTGGCGATATTGCCTCCGATCTGGCCTTTCTGGCAATGGGCCTTGATTTTGCCGGACACTCCCACATGGCCGAAATGCTTGTCAAAGCCTATATGGACCACAGCGGCGACGGGGACGTGATGGCGCTGATGGATTTCTACAAATGCTATCGCGCCTTCGTGCGGGCCAAGGTCGACTGCCTGCGCCTTAAGCAGGCCGAACCGGCCGACCAGGACAAGACCGGGCTGCGCCGCCAGGCGATGCAGTATCTGGAGTTTGCCTATGAGTACGCCCAACGGTTTTCCCGCCCCACCGTTTGGGTGGTCTGCGGCATGATCGCATCCGGCAAAAGCACCGTGGCCGAGGCACTGGCCGAAGCGCTCCAAATCAAAACGCTGCGCTCCGATGTTGTCCGCAAACAGCTGTTCGAGCAGCCGGCAGTCAAACGCCGCAACGCCGATTTCGCAGAAGGAATTTATGGCGACGACGCGACCGCTTTGACCTACGGCAAGCTGCTGCGGCTGGCCCAGGAGGAAATCGCCGGGGGCAATTCGGTTCTGCTGGACGCCACTTTCAGCCGCAAACGCCAGCGCCGCGAAGTTTCGCGCCTGGCCGTGGACATGGAGGCCGACATCCTTTTCATTGAATGCCGCTGCGGCGATAAGGTCCTCAGACAGCGGTTGGCCGAACGGGACAATTCCCCCGGCGTCTCCGATGCCCGTCTGAAGCATCTGAATGCTTTCAAAGCCCGGTATGAGGCATTGGATGAGATTGCGGATGAAATTCTCATCACCATCGATACCGAACTGCCGCTGGCGGAGAACCTGGCGACAATACTTGCCCGCCATGGTTAAACACGGGATCTTGCATAATCCGCGGGCCGGCGACGCCATCGTGATCCGCAACTTATAAAGGCTTCTTTGATCGCTTTACTAGGCACACACCGGCGCGGCCGCGACCCGCCGGATGCCTGATCAGCGCAGCGGAGATCAATTTTGAAATCTACCAACCCGACCACCGACAATACGCATGAGAAAAAAAATCAGAGCGACAAAAACGGCCGTCTGGTGAAATTGTCGTTGGCGGCTCTGGGCATCGTGTTCGGGGATATAAGCACCAGCCCAATTTATGCAATTCGGGAGTGTTTTCACGGCGAGTACGGCATTGCACCAACGCCGGCGAACATCATGGGTGTTCTTTCCTTGATGTTCTGGTCGCTGGTTATGATCGTCGGCCTAAAATACCTCACATTTGTATTTCGAGCCGACAACAAGGGTGAAGGCGGTGTTATTGCCCTGACTGCCCTGATTCGAGGAGAAGACCACCGGTCATCGAAAGTCCACAAAAAACTTGGCCTCGTGGCTCTGGGGCTTTTTGCCGCATGCTTGCTTTATGGCGATGGGATGATTACCCCCGCCATTTCAGTAATGAGTGCCGTTGAAGGTATCGGCATCGTTACCCCCTTGTTTCAGCCCTATGTAATTCCCATCACAATTATTATTCTAGGCGGCTTGTTCCTGATACAACGGCACGGAACGGCAACCGTGGGCGGCTTATTTGGACCGGTGATTTTGGTCTGGCTAAGTTTTCTGGCGCTAACCGGTGGGGTTCAAATCATTCAGGCGTTGCAGTCACCTCGACCATGCTGATTACAACGACCCTTTTTTTTGTATTGGCCCGCAGACGCTGGCAGTGGCCTTTATATTGGACGGCAGCGCTGGCAGGGCTTTTCTATTTGGTGGATGTGCCGTTTTTTATCGCCAATATCAGTAAAGTTCTGCATGGGGCCTGGTTCCCGCTGGTGATCGGCGCAGTTTTTTTCACCGTGATGCAGACCTGGGCAAAAGGCCGCCGGATACTGGCAGAGCAATTGCATACGATCATGCCGCCCGTGCACCAGTTTATCGTCGATCTCGCCCAGGATCCACCCGTGAAAATCAGTAACGACGCTGTCTTCCTGTCGGGAACGCCATACACAATCCCCGTGGCTTTGGCGAAAAATGTCAAGCACAATAGAGTTATCCACAACCGAACCATATTATTGCATTTCCTGGTGGAGGACGTTCCACGCGTGCCCAACATAGAAAAAATTGAAACCGAAAAACTCGGCAACGGTTTTCACCGGATAATCGCGCGTTATGGATTCATGGAAGAGTTTAAAGTAGACACTGTCCTGACACTTGCCCGAGAAAAAGGCCTGGACCTGGCGGTGGAATCGACAACCTTTTATATCGGACGTGAGAACCTGGTTCACGGAGACAACCCCCAAATGTACAGGTGGCGCGCGAATATGTTCATCTTCATGTCCCGCAACGCAGCAGGCATGGCGTCATTTTTTAGCCTTCCGGCGGATCAGACCATTGAAGTCGGGGTCCAATTAGAGATTTGACAAGGAGTTGGGAATTCAGGGCGCTTATCTTCGTTCAGTTATGTTTTTAAGTGGCGCAGCAGCACCGGACGTCCGAACAAAGCGAAGATTACCAGTAAGCCGAGGAGGCCCAGCTTGGATTTAGACTGAGTCATGGCAGCGATCTTCCAGGGAGCAAATAGGCCGTCTATAGTCATAGTCACCGGCCAATCCCTTTTTCTTCACACTTTCTTTTATCTGTTAGAGCCAAATTCCTTCTCAGCTTTTTCCCAAGCATCGGAAAACGCTCTATACGCATCTGAGAAACCTTTTTTCATATGCTCCCAAGCACCTTCTGAACTGTTTTTCAAGCTGCCGTACCATAGTAAAAAAGGAGTCAGCCGTTAAAAGACCGCCGACTCCTTTTTGCAGGTTCGGGCACAATTATCCAGCGCGCGCGTCGGGCTCGTTCGCCGTCAGCACTCCCGAACCATGAGTTTGGTTTGGAAAGTGCTAAACTTTCCCGCCCATGGACCCCGGGGGCGCATTTCTTGACTTGGCGCCGGGGGCATCGGGATATTCCTCAGGGCTTTTCACATCGGACTCTTCCACTTTTTTCTGGCGTTCTTTCTCACCTTTTTTGACGAGATCTTCACAGTCATCGCACTTTCCGATTATGTCTCTTTCTGGAATCTCACTCATAAACATCCTCCTTTGGGGTTATGGGTTCTTGAGATTTAAATCACTCCAATCTTGGGCAACCCGGCCAACAAGTCCTTGGCATCGCTTTCACTGACCAGCTGCATGTCTTCTCCACAGCAGACGAGGTCACCGTCACCGCCTTGAATTAGAACGGCAATATTGCCGCAGATTTCACATTTATTCAGTGAATGCGATGCTAAACCGCTGGAAAACAATTGCGATAATTTAAGCCCGGTTGTCTGCTGCTTGTGGAAGCGGCGGCCGGCCGTGATGAGGATTATCGCAAGGCGGCTGCCGTCCACGGCTACAATTCAGGATCCGTATACTCGTCCCGCTGCAACGTCAGCAGCAGGCGAATGGTACAGTAGGCGCCAAAAAGCAATGCGCAGCTTGCAATGGAAACGACTATCCATCCAATCATTTTCCCTCCTTTGCAGTATATCGTTCAGCTCGAGGGCCGCGCTGGAATCCATCAGCCGCCCGTTTTTTTTTGAATTCGGTCTTGGGCAGGGCATTGATCCTTAAATTAGTTTTTGTTTGCAAACTTAATTTTTTTCTGTGTTCCCGCGATATGACAGTATAGAAATTTCCTGAGAAAGCGGGCAATGCGGTGCAAAATGTATTTGAGGAGGAAAAGATAGGTATCCGCCGGGGCTCAACCCAACAAAAATGTGTTGCCAAGGGATGAGATTTGAGAAAGCCGATTGCTGTAGAGCGCGCCACCGTGCCCGCCGCATTGGGTCGACACGGATTTCGGCGGACAGCTTTTCGACGCGCTGCGGCAAAGCGGCTGGTTTGTCAAACCGCTGTGGGGCATTATCTCCGACAAGATGCCGGTTTTCGGTTACCACCGCAAATCCTGGTATATTTTTTATTGTTGTTTCACATGAGACTCAAGAACTCAGGCATTTACCCAATTCCAGGCTTCATCACTCTGATCTTTGTAGAAAAACTTCATCTCCGAATCGAAAAATATTTTGGAGATCCTGGTGCCCCATTCTTCCCACTTTTTGTCGCCCACGATGGCTGTTTTGCCATACTGATTTTTATGATGGATTTCCGGAGTCTTCCTGGAGGCTATTCGCCGTACATATCAGTTATAAGCTTTCGTAATTGAGCGGCTTTGATCACTGGTAATTTATCAATTTTGTTTTTCAACCGTTTTTTGCTGATCGTTCGTATTTGGTCGACGGCTATTTCAGCTTTTTTGTTCGCGCATTCAATCTGAAGTCGGGTTCTCCATTGGGGGTGTAACTTTGAAGTTAAGGGACATATGACAACAGTTTCTAAATATTGATTCATTTCATCCTGGCTGATAATGACAACCGGTCGTATCTTCTTAATTTCGCTTCCAATGGTGGGATTTAGATCAGCGAAATATATTTCGTACCGCTTAATATTCAAAGTTTTCGTCCTCCAGTCCGTCAAGAAGAGTCGTGTCAAAGTCCTCCCAACGCTCCTCTTCATTTGCCATAGCCTTGTAGGTATCTTTCCAGGAAAGTTTACCTTCTTCTTTTTTCCGAAGAAGAAGCCCTCTGTCTGTCTCTTCAAGCAATAGAGAGTTGTTTAGGCCATATTTTTGTAAGAGGGCCTTGGGAATTCGAACTCCTTTTGAATTTCCAATGGGAATCAATTTAACATCCCTTACTCGCAATTGTTTGTCCATGGATATTGCTCCTTATATTTCGTCGGAAAATTTTGTAATTATTGTAATTACATCTGACTGGAATGTCAAGCTTAGAATGGAGCCTCTGGTGGGCCGGAACGTATGATGCCAATAAAGCTTGGAAACGCGGAAAATACAGGAAAGACATCATTTCAATCGGTTGTTTGGTTCTATAGCATGCGGCAGGCCGATCAAGAATTACCAAATAGCAATTCATCAATATTCAACACCCAACAACTGATAAACCAATAACTTGCCAAGCACGAGGAGAATAAAATGGCAAACGTCGCTATCAATGGCATGGGAAGAATCGGAAGAGCCGTTCTCAAAATTGTACTGGAGACACCGGAACTCGAACTTGCAGCCATGAATGATCTGCTGCCGCCGGACAATCTCGCCTATTTACTGAGATAGGATTCGGTCTATGGCCGCTATGATAAAAAAGTGACTACCGACGAAAATCCCGGCGGCCATCGGCAGAATGAAAAGCAGGCAAAGCTCCGCCAACGCGCATCGCCCGCGGTTTGGGCGGTTTAAATCAGACGGTCGCTTCATGCTCTCTCCTCATCTTTTCTTCGTGATTGGGTGTCTTTGTGATTGAACAGCCGCCGTGTTCATCTATTTTTCAATCGGACAACCAATGGCGGAACAGGCCGCCATCGAACCTAAACTGTCCTCGACCTGATCAAACCCGTGTTGTTTAAGAATACTGGCTGCAATAATCGCCCGCTGCCCGCTGCCGCAAAAAGTGGTCACCGGTAGATCCTTGGGAACCTGATCCAGCTTTTGCGGCAATTCACCGAGAAAGATGTGGAGGGAATTTGGCAGCCGCCCCGCTTCGACTTCTTCATTTTTACGCACATCCAGCAGGGTAAAATCTTGTGAGTTCTGTATGCGTCTGACCAGCTCCGCGGCATGGATGGCCGGTATGCGGCCATAGTCGCGACCGCTCACCTCCCAGGCCGTCAAACCGTTTTCCAAAAATCCCTCGATATTGTCATAGCCGAGACGTATTAAATACCTCACCGCTTTTTGGACATCCTCAAAATGATCGGAAATGATCCCAACCGGTCTGTCATAGGGCAGAAACCAACCGGCATAGGCTGGAACCATATCAACCGGGATGGCCAGACTGTTCGGGATAAAGGCGCCGGCGAATGCTTCGGCACTCCGGATGTCAAGGGCGATCATGCCGTTTTGCATGGCCTTTTCAAATTGGTCGGCACTGCATGGAACCGGCACCCGAACCGGGGCCGGCACCCTGGCCGACCCCTCCTTATTGAGTTTTTCCATCTGTTTGAAATAAGGCGGCTTGTAATGGTGTTCACTGACCTTGTGTTCAATAAACTTTTCGCGCCCGCTGTGTTTGAGAACCGGATTGTTCAAGCGTTCATATCCCAGGGTGGTAAATTCGCGGTCCGCCATGCCGCTGCCGCAAACCGATCCGGCGCCGTGGGCCGGCAGCAGAATGACATGGTCTCCCAGCGGCAACAGGCTGCCAAAAATACTGTCGTATAAAAGCCCGGCAACTTCCTCAGCCTTGTCCGGGAAAAAATCGGTGCGGCCGACATCGCCGCTGAAAAGGGCATCACCACTGAAAACCGCTATGGGGCTGTCTGCGAAACCGCGATCGGCCACGGATATGGAAATACTTTCGTAGGTATGGCCGGGGGTTTCGATTACCTTGAGCGTAAGATCACCGATTTCAAATGTATCCCCCGCCGAAACCGGCTTCCCATAGTCAAAATCAAAGGCCTTGCCGTGATAAATATCAGCACCGGTTTTAAGGGCCAGTTCGGTCGATCCGATGACGTAATCCTCATTGCGATGGGTTTCGAAAATGTGGGTGATAGCCGCGCCATTGCGGGCTGCGATCTCGAGATATAAATCACAGTCCCGACGCGGATCGATGACGGCTGCCCGGCCGCCGTGCCCGATAATATAAGACAAATGCGAAAGCCCCTTCGAATGAATTTTTTCCAGAAACATCTTCATGGCTTGGCCTCCTGTCGCTGCTTGAATTTGATTGGCACCTGGCACCAGAATAATTGGAGATTTGACAGCTTTTGGGGATCCATTATCAACACTCTCGCTCTGCGAATCGAACCGATTTTAAAGTCTCTTCCAAGGAATCCCATGTGCTGTCAAGATCTGATTTTAAATCTTCCCACCCGTCGTTTCCAACTGTACGTATCTTTTCGATCATTTTTTCAATGGTTTTACGCTTTGCCTTCAATTTTTCGAACTGCTTTTCATACGCTGCAATTTTTTCAGCCCCAACAGCATCCGCTTTAGCTTGCAGTTTATCTATTTCCGCATTTAATTCATCCAACTTTGTATGCAATTTTTGAATATATTCGTCTTTATTGATCATATTTTCTCCTTGCAAATAAACTAAGCTAAAGCGCTTTCCGTTCATCCAATTCCCTTTGCAGACTTTTGTCCGTCGGCAACGTTAGAAACAAAACGTTAGGCCGGAAGATGATGCCACTTAAGGCTTCCATTCCCGGCCTCAGCCCTTCAGCAAAATTTTGCGAGTGAAGTGTGCTCTCGGCACAAAAAATGCCCTCTTTTTGGAACGCTTCCTTGGCCTTTTTCAGTGAATTGTGCAGTTTCCTAAAGTTCTTGTCTTTGTTGATTCCCAGCAGTTTGACCGAACCAGAGGGATGCGCCAGTTCGTAGACCAGCCGGTTGATACCCAAAAGCTCGGAAGCATCATCGGTGGGCACAAGCAAATGTAGCTTCCACACTCTCTCATGGCTGCCTTCCATCATGTGCATGCGCTTTGCCGCCCATTCGGCCAGGGCCATGACAATGCCGCTTCTGACATCGCCGAAGGGTGCCGACAGATCACGGCGCAACAGCATAATATAGATAGCAACAAGGACGGCCATCGCAAAATGCGCGGTGCGCCAACTAAAGGATACCAGTCCGGAAGAAAAAGTGGCCGCTAAGAGGCCTGCCAGCACCAGCGGTCCATAGTAGGCGTGATCGATCATAACCGTATAGTTTCTCACAAGTTCATCGGCCGAGACGCTGCGCGCCAGCCAGAAGGCCAGCGCCATATAAATCAGCAGGCTAAGTCCGATCGCGGCCATCGTGCCGAGCGGGATATTGCGCTTTGGATTGCGCAATTCTCCCGACATGTTGGCCCCTGCCATAATGCCGGTTGAAGCCGGAAAGAACACCGCAAATACATACCAGAAACCGACACCGCTAAAACCGGTGTTTTTGTCACCGGGAAAGTTGCCCCACAGGGTGATGTCACAAGGAAACAGCGATGATCAGCCATGCCCCGCCAAGGCCGGCATTTCCCACCACCCAACCGGCGCGCAAAAACATGATGCCGCCGAGGATGGTCAGCAAGGTGGGCACAAATACATCGCCGAAAGTGCCGAAGCGCCCTCCGGTTTCGGTTTCGGCCTCCTTTTGTTCAAGCTGTTCCTTAATATCGTTGACGGTCTCGCCATTCTGTGCGGCCTTGATCAGGCTCTCTTCAGAATGGGTTTCACCGCGGGTATGCGGTTCCGGCCCGACGTTGTCGGCCTTATTTAAACTTGGATCGGGCCGATTTTAGTGCCTCTTCCATCGAGTCCCAGGCACTTTGAGCACCTGATTTCAGGTCTTCCCAGGCATCCTCTCCGGCCTCACGGACTTCAGCCAACTTTTTTTCAGCCGCTTTGCGCTTTTCCCGCAAATCCTCTATTTGCTTCTGATAATCAGCACGCGAGTCAGCCTCCGCCTGGTCGGCCTTGGCTTTCAGTTTATCGATTTCTGCATTCCATTCATCTAACTTTGCATGTAATTTCTGCACATACGCGTCTTTGTCCGTCATGTTTTTCTCCTTGTGAATACGTTATTTTAGCCTGTATTTCGCTAAGATCAAGAGCAATGATAAGCCTTGCAAATAATTTATAATATAGGGTTTATCCTGTATTTGATATTTTTTAGGCCCTTATTCATGCAATCGCCCGAATGGGTGTTAAAGCTCAGTCCCGACTGTGAGCCTTCTGCAATTTACCGCTGTAATCGATAGCTTGAATCAATTGCCGAATTTGCTGTTTAACCGCTGCATTGCGTACATCAAAAAAATGGAAGATTTCCTCCGTGTCGCGGTCTGCGCCCAGTACCAGCTGCGTCAAGCCATTGAAGCCGATGGACAATCCGTCAAAGCTGTATTCTTGCAACAGCGTGTCGTTGAAACCTGAAGCCTTCATTTTTCAACAACATGCTGTCGGAAAAAATGCCCTCATGCGCCTATCGCATGACGACGGTTTTTCTATCTTCTCCGTAAGCATCGGCGGCTTTGAGTGCGGCCAGAACCATCTCGGCACTCAGCGGCATGGGTTCGTTGTGAATCGTTTCATTTCGAAGCAAATCGGGTTGACATTTTTCTACTGAAAGTCAGCGGGAGTTCCCTTGCTTTTGCGGTAGGCAGATGATTACGCCATACATCCAAACCGAAGGGGTGAATATTCCTGAGAAAATCCGTGTCAACCAGGATTTTGGAAGTGCTGGATAGATCGCCGTTATTCAGCAGGTTCAGCAGCTCAGAGGCTGAACTGCCATCGAAGTCTCCATTCAGTTTATGGCGCATATGATCACCGGCTTTGGTGACATATATATTAAAATTACCGGCCATGGGGACCTCCTATTTGTGAACCTTGTCGCAATCTGAAGGTTTCACGACTTCGTAAGGGTTAGATACCCACTTGTCGGATCAACAAGGTAATCTGCGCCAACACAATGGTAAATACGGTAACTCATGTATTTTTAGCCCCCACCGTCTTCAGTTTCGCTGCCGCTTGCACTGGTGAGTATCTTCGCTGCGTGCCTGCTCGGCACGCTGCCTTTAAGGCCTGCGCCGGGACGGGGGTGCACACAAAGTCCCCGCTCCTGGTAAACGGGGAATTAGGACAAGGGGATTCAGAAAATACAGGACAGACCCCAATTATTAAATTACTGCCTAAATTGCATCCTACCCGGTTATCCATAAAGCTGCAGTCAGACGGATTTAAGCTTCCTTCCCCGCGTACTGTAGTGAACTATTGTGATCTAATCCCAAAAAGCAATTGCAATACATTACCCACCCCATTTCGGCCGGATCGTTTTGGCTGTAAAGTGGGCCTCAATAGCCGACCGGTGGTCGCCTGACCAGGTCCGCAGGCGACAGGTCTCATCGTCGAAGGTCCCGCTCTGATCGCTGATCAGGAGCGCCCGAATCCATTAGGCCGGCCGATCTGTCTTCAAATCGGGCCGCAAAGCGGCCGGCATCCACGCAGGAGCACTGTGCTATGTGTCAAAAAGTAAAGCTGGGAGGGATCAATTGGCAGGAGTCTCTGTGGCAGGAGTCTCTGAACCCGAACTGGCGGAGTCGGCTGGCGCGGTATATGCAAAAGAAGGAGCAAATGAAAAATAGACAATTGATTCGTTGGAAGCAAACATTGATGTTAGCCGTTGGATTATTCATCGGCCTGGCCGCATCTTCGCAGGCTCAGTCATCCAATGCCCACATGGGCATCCCCGATGATGCCGACCCGATTCATCAAACTTACATTCCCGTCGTTACGGATGACTTCAAGACCATGATGCAAAAGGACGTCGCCGCCAAGCCGGAATTTATGAAGCGGCAAATGGAGCTGCTCGAGCGGCGCTACGATCTGGAGGACAACCCGTCGCAGATCAAAATGTCGGGCGGCACCAAGTTCGTGCAGCAAGGCGTCCGGGTGCGGCTGCCCGCAGGCATCACCTGGGACAAGTTGTCCGGCGTGCCGGCCTCGGAAATAAAAGAAAAAGATGCCTTTCCGGAAGGGTTTCTGCCGCTGCCGCATGCCAAGCATGAAACCGGCGGGCAGGTAATTCCACAAAATCAGATCGATGAAATCATGAAGCTCGAAAAGCGCAACCTGAAGCGCTTTGACGTGGAGTTCGATTAGCCGCGGCATTTTCTGCCCGAGTTCCCGCCGCCGATCTTTCTGACCACCCGCCCCGATCTGGGGGACGTGTCCCAGGGCAAGCTGCTTTCCATCAAAAACTACTATGACATCATGCACGGCATTCTGACGCCGGTCCAGATGGAGGGCCTCCGGCTGCTGCTGACCCCGTTTCCGCAGCAGCAGTTCAATCAGACCGACGACCGCAAAGTCGACGAGCCCACCCTCGGGATCAGTTGTCTGGACTGCCATGCCAACGGCCACACCAATGCCGCTTTTCACCTCAATCCGGACACCCGGCCGCACATCGCCCGTCTGCGACTGGATACCGTCAGCCTGAGAGGCATGTACAACCAGCAGATTCACGGATCCAAGCGGTCCTTGCGTTCCATCGAAGATTTCACCGAATTCGAACAGCGAACGGCCTACTTCGACGGCGAC
Organism: uncultured delta proteobacterium; assembly: GCA_963710795.1. Lineage (GTDB taxonomy): Bacteria > Desulfobacterota > Desulfobacteria > Desulfobacterales > JAFDCJ01 > JAFDCJ01. The sequence goes on along the minus strand of CAVQBT010000007.1, from coordinate 22,252 downwards.
CACGTCACGGCGGCCAAAAAGGGGGCAAACCTGCCGGACCGCAGCAGCCAGGTGTCGCTAATGGCCCAGATGCAAAACATCTTCGACTTTCCACCGGCGCCCAAACTGAATGTTTTCGGCCGGCTCGACCCGGCCATGGCGACCGATCAGGAGATGCTGGGCCAGGAGGTCTTTTTCGGCAAGGGCCGGTGCGGCGCCTGCCATCCGGCGCCCTTTTACCTGGACGATAAGATGCATGATTTGAACGTGCAGCGATTCTACCAGCCGCGCATGTCCAACGGCAAGTATATCACCGCCGTCGGGCCCATCAAGACCTTTACCCTGCGAGGGATTAAAGACTCGCCCCCCTATATGCATGACGGCCGACTGCTGACCCTGGAGGACACCGTCGAATTTTTCAATATCGTCACCGATCTCAACCTGAACCAAAAGGAAAAAGACACCGATAGAAGCGGCTTGCAGCCATGAATTAAAACGATCGCGGCTGCAAGCCGCTGCCACAAATCAATGTATTTGTTCTTGGTGGATAACCGGAAACACATTCCGGAAATTCTATAACTTATTGAATGTAATTGTATTTACAGAGCTTCGGGATTGTCCAAGCTACCTGGAATATTCCAACATTCCATCATTCCAATTGTGAGCGAAGCGAACTAAGTTCTATTATTTTTAAATTTGGCGCAAATGGTTTTAGGCAGGCTATGTTGAGGCCCATCTGAAATGTTGGGTTTCTCCGCCTCCGGCGGACCAACCTACTAAAACATGTATTGATCACGATTTAATTGCCAGCGTTGCAACCCAACAAATCGCTTAAGCGAGTTTTCGGGCAACCCCCTTATTGGGGCCAGCCAATCGGGCAACAACCTTAAGCGGCGAGGATATATTATTATCATGCTGAAACTGCGCAATATTACCTTCAGAGTGCCGGAGTCGGATTCAGCCTCGCAAGGCTCGTCCTGGCGTATGATTATCGATGATGTCGATTTTACCTTTGAACCCGGCAGATTCTATGCCATCACCGGCCCCAATGGGTCCGGCAAAACGACCATCGCCAAACTGATCATGGGCATCAACGAGCTGACGGAAGGCCAAATCATATTCAACGGAACGGATATCAGCGGACTTTCCATCGATGCAAGGTCCAAGGCCGGCATCGTCTATGGATTCCAGCACCCCGCGCGCTTTAAGGGCACCACCTTTCGGGATCTTTTGTCGATTGCCCTGGGAACCGATGATGAGGACAAACTGGCGCGTATCATCGCCCGGGTGGGGGTCTGCTCCACGGATTTTCTGGACAAGCCCGTGGACAGCAAACTATCCGGCGGCGAGATCAAAAAAATCGAACTGGCCACCGTGATTGCGCGCAATCCCAAGGTCGCCATCTATGATGAACCGGACACCGGCATCGACCTTTGGACCATCGGTCCCATGGTGGATCTGCTCAAACGGGAGCAGAAAGAACACCACACCACAACCATTGTCGTCAGCCACAACAAAGCCTTTCTCGAAGCCGCCGACACCCTTTTGTTGATTAAAAGCGGCCGCCTCGCCTATACCGGCGATCTGGCGGGCGCCATGCCGATGCTGGAAGATTTAAGTCTCTGTACGTTCAGTGATGCCTGCGAAGGAGAAGATAATGCTCGATGCTATCGATAAAAAAGTCTTGAAGTAAGTTGCCGATCTCGAAGGGATCCCCAAAGGAGCGTATAACATCCGCAAAAACGGGCAGCTATTGGGCCGTGAGGTTTCCGCCAACATCAATATCGAAACCAATGCAAAAGGGGATGGAATCGTTGTCGATATCCAGCCGGGCACGGTTGACGAGTCCGTTCACATCCCGGTGATACTATCCCAGGCCGGCCTGCATGACGTGGTGTACAATACGTTTATCATCGGCCAAGACGCGGATGTGACCATTGTCGCCGGCTGCGGCATTCACTGCGGCAGCCGTCAATCCGAAGGCCATTCCGGCCTTGAAAGCCCTGCATCCCGATGCGGAGCTGACCCATGAGGCCTCCATCGGCAAAATTGCCAATGATCAGCTGATGAAACTTATGAGCCTGGGGCTCACCTATGACGAGGCGGTCACCCGGATTATCGAGGGATTCTTAAAATAATAGACGAACGAAAGCGCCGATCACCGCAGCGTCCAACGAACCGATTTGAATTGGCCATCTCGACGGGCATCTATTTTCAAGTTTTGACTGAGATCATTACAATGAACAGGCGTGTTTTTTAAACGATCGCGCGCACGACTCCCCCATCGACGCGCAGCGCCGCCCCCGTGGTTGCCGAGGCCTGGGCGCTGCAAACGTAGGTGACCATTGCGGCGATCTCGTCCGGTGCCGCAAAGCGCTGCAAAACGGACGAGGGACGGGCGCTTTGGAAAAATTCACGCTCCATGGCAGCATCGTCCAAGCCGCGCTCCGCGGCCAGCTGGGAAACGAACCCGCTGACCCCTTCCGAGGCGGTCGGTCCGGGCAGTACACTGTTGACGGTAACCCCGGTGCCTTTGAGGGTTTCAGCCAGCCCGCGGGCGACAGCCAGCTGCGCGGTCTTGGTCATGCCGTAGTGAATCATCTCGGTCGGGATCTGGATTGCCGATTCACTGGATATAAAGACGATGCGGCCCCAGTTGCGCGATCGCATGCCGCGAACATAGTGGCGTGCCAGTCGAATCCCGCTGAGTACATTGGTTTCGAACAATCGAAGCCAGTCTTCGTCCGGAATTTGTTCGAACGGCTTCGGCTCGAATATCCCGAGGTTATTGACGAGCACGTCTACGTTCGGCAGCCGTTCGATCAATGCCCGGCAGCCCCCGGCCTGGCTGAGATCCGCCGCGATCCCATTGACGCTCGCATTGGAGATTTCAGACCGGATACGCTCCTCTGCGCTGCTGACGCGCATCTCCGTGCGGCCATTCACCGCAACAGACGCCCCCTCTCGCGCCAGTGCGCATGCGGTTGCAAAGCCGATACCGGCCGTAGACCCGGTCACCAGCGCCTGCTTGCCTTTCAGTCCAAGATCCATTATTGATCCCCTCTTTTTTTTAGCTGTAAATTGCAGCCGGCGCAATGTCTACATCGGTAAATCCGGCTGGCACTACGCCCACTGGAAAGGACCGTTTTACATTGATTGCCGCCTTGGAAGAATTTTAGGCCCTTCACGTATCCAGCTCTACCTTGAGGGCCAAAAACTCAAGCAGGTCCTTCATGGCAATGATCCCGACCAGCTTGTCTCCCTCCGGACCATCAGACGACCGGCATTATTGCGGCGCATGGCCGAGAGCGCTTCGACGGCATCGGCCTCCGCGGCAATCGTGTTTTCTTCCGAGCACCGGACCGCCAGGTCTTTGACCAATTTGCGGGACCACTGTTCGCGCGGAATTTCTTTGATCTGTCTGGTTGTGACACACCCCAGCAGTTTATATGGAACTCATGCTGCTGGGAGATGCGTGCCGCCGATCCGGTGCCGCCCGCTTGACGGCAGTGGTTCCGTATTTCGGCTATGCCCGGATACTCTGTGTTATCTGCGAACTCGCTGGATTAATATAAAAAACCAGGCAACCCGCCTCAGGGAGAAACCATGTCCCGTCACCGTGAAAATGAATCTGGCCCGGTCAAAACGGAAATTCTGAGCGTCCGTCTGTCTGCGGAACTGATGGAAACGATCAGGGTTTTCTGTGCAAGCAACGATATAGCGGTCGAGAAGTTTGCCGTCGATGCCTTGTCGGAAAAGCTGGGCCGCTGGAAGGAGTGAGCCGGTCCGGCTTTATTTGTATTCCTGTATTTAGGCGCTGAAACCGTACTAGACGGATACATGCGTGATCGATTAAGACGTACCCAAATACTACAGACAATATTTCAAATCTTTGTAATTACTATTAAATAATACTTATCAAATATTAATAAGGTATGTTAATTATTAATTGACTTACCTGTAAAAAATTTACATACTCTCCTCATTAATAACTCTGAGAGGAGGTAACCGATGGATACATTTGATAAATTTCTTGAACTGCAAAGGGATTTGCTCCAGTCACAACTCAAAACCATTTATCGCTACCAACAACAAGGTGGCCGCGGTAAAAAGCATTTAAAACGTACGTCTAAATTGGATGTTGTGGCAGACATACTCGTATCTGCTAATCAGCCGCTGCATATATCTGAAATTATCCGTATTGCTCAACAGGACTATCAGACTCAAATGGAAAGAGATTCCATTGTTTCCGCACTGGTTAAGAAAGTAAAAGCTGACAGTCGATTTGTTCGAGTCGCGCCGAATACTTTCGCTCTCAAAAGTGAAACTTAAACACCAATGTTTGCACAAATTAGATCAAATGGGTATTTGGTTTGTATGCCGCTTAAAGGAAAACTCAGTTCCGATAATATCGCGTGTCATCAATGGGGTTGCGAAACGACATATCGGCCAACCGTTGAACCAAAAAATCAATTTAAGAGGCAGCATGGTTGGAGTTTGGGGCAAATTAATGCTTCCAGGAAAAGGATTCATAGTGGTTCGCCTTATTGGTTTTCGCTTCCCCAATTCCAAACAATATCGTTGGTACGCAACAAATTTACCCGACACCATGCTTTTGGCTCAATGGATATATCCAATATACCGACTCAGGTGGCAAATTGAACTTTTTTTTAAATCAATCAAGTCACTGCTAAATGCTGACCAAATAACCTCGGCAAATGGAAATATCGCTTTGAGCATTGCCTATGGATCCATTCTGGCTTCAATGATAGCAAACTCGATTGTAATTGGAGAAGCCGTGGCCGCAGCTCATATTGAATTAAAATCAATTACAGCTCAACGGTTAATGATGGTGTTCTCTCTTATCGCGCATAACTTTGCGCAATGTATTCTTTCAAAAGAAATTAAAAACAAATTTTTACTGGATAAGTTAAAAAGTCTTTTGCATTTACTTATCTGTCCTAATAGAAAACATCGTCCAACATCACTAGAAAGAGTTGTGATGTTAACATGTTAGATAAAATGGCATTCTTATCCGATCACATATGAATTTATCTTCAGTATTCATTTAAATGGGCACAATCAGTCCCAATTATGGCCCAATTATGGATTTGATTCCTTCTTAATGATTCTATAGGTTTCTTCGTAGATAGTTTTGCGTGGTCCAACAGCGACAACATCAATGATTTTTTTGGAGAATATACGATAGATTATCCTAAATCTACTGATGCGGTAACTCTTTAAGCCCTCTAACTCATCTTTGGGAGACTTGCCGGACTCAGGTTCAGTCACGATGTGCTGCAACCCGGCCCTGATTTTCCTTATTAGCTGCAAGTGGTTTTACGCGGTTGACGATGAGCTCGAAGCGCGTCAGGCAGCCTCGCTTATCGCCGTTTGCTTCCAGTAGGCCCGGGCCAACAGCTTCATTGGATGGATGGACTCGCACATGGTCCCCTGGCGTATCTGCATGCCGCAGGCACCACAGCCCGTGATGAGCTGCATCAGCTCGACCGGTTCATTCGTCACGCCAAGCGTCTTCAGGTGGCACGGCGCATGATAGCCGACCGTCATGTCCAGCCGGTTCAAATCCGTTTTCAGTTGGCCGTGGGCATTCATTATCATCTGGTATTGGTGGATATCGTAAAAATTGTCGGCAACCCGCCGGGCTTCCTCAGACGCTATAATCCTCGGATATTCGCACTTTACCGCCTAGGCGCAGCTCGGCTCACTGAAGACGATCGCAATGCCCTGGGCCGTGTATTACGACAGCAGAGCGATGTTGTAGTTGATGTCATCGATGATCCTATCTTGAGCGCCGGCGCTTATCCTGGCCATGCCGCAACACTTGAACTCCGGCAGAATCGCTCGGATGCTGTTATGTTCCAGAACCTCAATGACCGCCAGCCCTTCTCCTGCAGACCGGTCGCGTCAAATGAGGTGCCGGTCCGGACGATGGTAAAATCCGGCCCATATTTCAGGCTCTCTGCAAGAAGGTTATCGTTTTGCGATATGATGACGCCCGGGTTCATGATGCCATCCGGATCAAACAGCGCCTTGATTTCGGCCATCGCCTGATAGCTGCATTGGGAATTCCGAAAATTTTTAACCCCCCGTATCCTCGTATAGTGCAACTGTTGATTGGCCGTCAAAACGTCAGCGAAAATATCTATTTCAAACCGCTTTTTCGCGGGCACGGTCTTTGGCATGGTCACGGGCGACGAGCATGTAAATCGACGGGATAACAAACAGGGTAAAGAGGGTCCCGACAGCCATGCCGCCCACCAGCACCAGACCGATGGAGTTGCGGGCAGCGGCTCCAGCTCCGGAAACCAGTGTCAAGGGAAAATGACCGGCAATGGTGGCTGCCGTCGTCATGATAATCGGGCGCAGGCGGGTCAAGGCGGCTTCGTGCACGGCTTCACGTTTGGACCGCCCCTGCGCCTGGAGTTTGTTGGCAAATTCGACAATCAGGATACCGTTTTTCGACACCAGGCCGACAAGCGTTACCAAACCGACCTGGGAGTAAATATTAAGCGTGGTCGTCCACCCCTGGGTCCAAAAAGCGACATTCGGGTTTGGCATTTTCAGAAACGTGAAGATCAATGCGCCGAATATTGCCAACGGCACCGAGCCGGCCAGGATGACGAAGGGATCGCGGAAGCTGTTGAACTGGACCGCAAGGACCAGAAAGATCAATATGATGGCCAGGGTGAAGGTCGGAATGAACTGGTTGCCCTCGACCCGGAGTTGACGGGACTCACCGGTGTAATCGAAGACATAGCCTTCGGGCAGAATTTTGGCAGCCTCATTCTCGAGAAAAGCAAGGGTTTCATCAAGCGGTCTGAGGCCCACGCCCGAGATTTTGACCGCATTGAGCTGCTGGAATCGGTTCAACGAACGCGGCACGGTGGAGTTTCGGATCGTTGCGATCGTGCTGAGCGGAACGAGCTGGTCGTGCGGCCCGGTAATGTAAATATTTTCAAGCTGCGCCGGGTTGAGACGGTCGACGCGTTTGATCTGAGGGATAACCTTGTAGCTGCGGCCGTCGATGTCGAAGCGGTTGACGAAATTGCCGCCGACCATCGATCCGATGTCGGCACCGACCCGCTGAAGGTCGAGGCCTAAGTCGGCCACTTTGTCACGATCGATGACGATCTCCGCCTGGGGCTGGTCGATCTTAACATCGATGATCGGGGGGAAGGCAAACATACCGCTCTGCCGCGCTTTGAATTGAATCTGCTGGGCAAACTGCAGAATCCGGTCTTCATCGGCCGTCGAAGCGAGAATGAACTCCACCGGGAACTGGCCGCCTCCCGGCAGCGCCGGCCGCAGCACCGGGTTTATCCGGATGCCCGGAATGCGCCGCAGCTTCTGCTGCACCTCGGGCATAATCTGGAAAATGGTGCGCTCGCGCGCTTCCCAGGGTTTGACGACCATACCGGAGAAACCGGAGGTCGGACGCGTCAGCTGAAAGGTAAACCGGGTCTCCGGCACACTGAGATAGGCTTGATTGACGGCCGCGGCATAGCGGCTGGTCTGGTCGATAGTCGAATTGGCCGACGCCTCGATGATGCCGAAAATGACGCCCTCGTCTTCGGTCGGCGCCAGCTCCTTGGGCGACATGATGAACATCGGAATGGTGAGCAGACTGACCGTGATCCACAGCAGGTAGACCGCCGGCCGGCTTTTGAGGGTGATGTCAAGCAGGCGGCCGTAGAAGGCTCTGAAGCGTTTGAAATCACGGGCTATCTTGCCGGCAAAACCGTGGTCCTCGATCCCCGGTTTCAGCAGCCTGGACGACATCATGGGTGACAGGGTCAGGGCCACGACCCCGGAAATCATGACCGCACCGGCCAGGGTAAAGGCAAACTCGCGAAACAGGGAGCCGGTGAGTCCGCCCTGTAGACCAATGGGGGCATAGACGGCCGCCAGCGTGATCGTCATTGCAATGACGGGGTCAACCAGCTCGCGGGCGCCCAGCAAGGCGGCATCAAGGGGCGACTGCCCCTCACTCAGGTGTCGTTGGACATTTTCAACCACCACGATGGCATCGTCGACCACCAAACCGACCGACAGCACGATGGCCAGCAGGGTCAGCAGGTTGATCGTAAAGCCGAAAACCTGCATCAGGAAAACCGCCCCGATGAGAGACAAGGGGATAGCCACCACCGGGATGAACGCCGATCGCAACGAGCCGAGGAAAAGAAAAATGATTACCACGACGATGAGCAGCGTTTCGCCCAGGGTTTTGATCACCTCTTCGATGGCATTGGTAATGTAATCGGTCGCGTCGTAAGCAATGCGGGCTTGCAGGCCGCCGGGCAGCTCTTTGCGGATGGATTCCAACTCGACCCGCACGCGGCCGATCACGTCAATGGAGTTGGCGTTGGGCAGGGGCCAAATGCCCATGAATACGGCGGTCTGGCCTGAGAAGCGCACCTCCGTATCATAGTCTTCGGCACCCAGCACCACGTCGGCAATGTCTTCCAGTCTTACGAAGGCACCATTTTGATCGCGAATGACGAGACGCTTGAACTCCTGAACGGAGCCCAGATCGGTGTTGGCGGTCAGATTGACCTGGACGAGCGAGCCCTTTGTCTGACCGACGGCAGCCAGGAAGTTATTGGCCGCCAATGCCCGCTGGACCTGCGTCGGACTGATGCTCAAAGCGGCCATGCGCTCAGGTTTGAGCCAGATGCGCATCGCAAACGTGCGGCCGCCTAATATGTCGGCTCGCTGAACGCCTTCGATTGCCGACAGCCGCGGCTGCACACTGCGGACAAGAAAATCCGTAATCTGGTTCTGCTGGAGAGACTCGGAGGTGAAACTAAGATAGGCGGCAGCGAACTGGCTGTCAGCCGACTCGACGTTGATCGTCGGTACTTCGGCCTCCGGCGGCAGGTCCCCCCGGATCTGGTCTACTTTGGAACTGATTTCCGACAGCGCCTTGATTGGATCGTAGTTGAGTTTCAGGCGGGCACTGATCGTCGATACCCCCTGGGAGCTCTGGGATTGGATGTAATCGATGCCGTCAGCGGCGGCAATCGCACGCTCTAACGGGGTGGTGATGAACCCGCGGATAAGCTCGGCACTCGCACCGACATAAACGGTCGTGACGGTGACCACCGAATTCTCACTGCGGGGATACTGGCGGACATTTAGCGAACGCACCGCCTGCAACCCGGCGATAATAATCAACAGGCTAACGACCAGCGCGAGTACGGGACGGCGGATAAAGAGATCGGTAAATTTCATAATGCGAAATCGCTCGGACGAGCTTTAGAGCAATGGTGCCGTATCTTCGGCAGAATTTGTGCCGCCCAGATCAACTGTCCTCCGGCTGGGGTGCAAGCTTGAATTCAGGCGCCAGGGTGTTGTCAACGACGACGGCCTGATCGTTGCGCAGCTTAAAAACCCCGGTGGACACGACCGTCTCGCCTTTGTCCAGTCCGGAGACGATTGCGACGAAATCGCCGCGTTTCTCACCGAGTTGCACAATCTTCTGTCGAATGACTTTTACAGGTTGAACGTCTTTTTCAGATTCCTTTTCATGGACCACAAATACCGTATCGCCGTAAGGGGCATAAAGCACGGCTGTGGTCGGGATGGCGAGCACCTCCTCCTGGGAGGGCAACACCACGGCGACGTTCACGAACATGCCGGGGCGCAGACGCTCCTGACTGTTGGCGACCGTCGCCTGAACCCGAATATTTCGTGTCGCAACGTCGACAGCAGGGCTGATCGCCGTGATTTCGCCCTCGATCGCCTGGCCGGCCAACGCATCGATTGTCACCCGCACCTTGAGACCCGGTTTGACCTGAGCGAGCTGCTGCTGCGGCAGTGAGAAATTGACGAAAATAGGATCGAGCGTCTGGAGCGAGACGATCGGCTGCCCCTCATTGAGGATTTGACCCAGATTGACCAGCCGAATGCCGAGGCTGCCCGCAAAGGGCGCTCGAATGGTTTTTTTCCTGATGGTTGCACGGATACCGTCAATCTGGGCCATGGCCTGCTTGTACTGCGCATCGTCGGTATCGTATTTGGCTTTTGCGACGGCTTGGGTGGCCAGCAGTTTGCGTGAGCGTTCGAGTTCCAGCTTCGCGAGCGCAACCGTGGCTTCCGCCGCGCGCAGCTGAGCCTGCTCGGAGGAGATATCCTGCTGCAGCAGAAGATCACCGGCCTTCGCCTTCGTACCCGGCTCAAAGGCGATTCGCACGACCTTGCCGGGCAATTCCGCCGTCAACATCACCCCTTGAACTGCTTCGAGGGATCCCACCGAGGCAATCAGGGTCTCCCAGGATTCTGATCGCACCACGGACGTGGTCACCGTCTCGGGAGGTGGTGCCGACTGGCTTCCACTTGCGATCATCCGGTTAATCTGCAACCCTTTGATACCGCCCAGTATGCCGATTATAACAAGCACACCGACGATGGTGAAAATTATTCTTTTCGTCATTTGCATACCAATTTTTTCCAAGTTAGGATGAACGCCGAATAATAATGCGTCCATCAACTAGATACCGGCATCACCGATCCGAAAATCAGACGGATCCATTTTTTCAACGGTAAAGTACCTTAAAATATAATGATGTCGGCAGCTGTGTCAATCTGCCGTTAGGCTGAAACATGCGAGTCAATCAAGAGTCGCCATTTGATTTGTTACAAAACTCAATAAGCGTCAAATGCAGACTCGATTGCAAGTTTGAAACCTTTGGGGAATCAAGGCGCAACCTATGGCATCAATGCCAGCATTACAGCGGCCGGTCGCAGTATTGCACCATTGCTGGGTGCAACATTTGCGATGTGGTTTGGCATGCGAAGTGTGTTTGTTTTGGCAGCGGCAATTTATGGCCTGGCAGCGTTGGTCGTTTGGTATATTCGCCGTATGGACTTAAAGCGGGTGAAAATCTGAAAAGTCGGTCCCACTCACAGCGGGATCAAAATGATTAATCCACCCAAGTGTCGGAGGACAAGAATGCGCTGAAACTTTGCAATAAGTTTAGTTGCCGTCCACGCGTCTTAGCCTGTTTAGAACATACTTTTCCAGGTTCGCTGCTTTGCCGGCATTCGATTTAATGTGCTCGAGGGGGATTTCAGCGCGGGCCATGCTTTTGTGGCCGCCGGCTGATCCGACGTGGCCGAACATTTCCTTCGCCAGTTTGCCGGCGTCGCGGCTAAAACCGACATTGCGGAAAATGACGACCAATTTCTGATCAAGAATTCCGGATACAATGCTGCAGGTCGCCTCCGCCAACTTCATGAAAAAGTCGGCCATTATCACCAGAATTCCGGCATCCTCAACCTCTCCCATAAAAATGACGGCATTACGTTTCACGAAGGATAGTCTTTCAAGGGCGACTTTGAAGCCGGCAAGGGTTTTTTTAGTCATTTCGGAAGATTCAATTTTTTTGATGATATTATGATTGGCATACCCGTATAGATATCGAAAGGCATCGATGTCGTTGGAGACAGTCGTTCTTGCAAAACTGTTTGTATCGGTTTTGATGCCGTAAAACAGGGCAGTGGCCAGTCGGGGCGACGGTTTTATCTTGGACGCTTTCAGATATTCAGTCAAAATGGTGGAGTTTGCGCCGTAGTCGCCCTGGATGTCAATAAAGGCGGCTTTCAGATTTTCGGCAATCGGGTGATGATCGATAATGATATCAAAATGAAACTTGTTGAACTCGTCGCTGTGATCCGGTTGAGAGTCGACTATGGCCCATTTGGTCACTTCGGAGCTTTTAAAATTCCTAATGTGGTGTTGCTTGAGGTTCAACAAATTGATAAATGCCAGGTTATCGGCCCTTTCGATCTTATTTATCCGAACAACATCCACCTTTTTCGCTTTGCGCCAAAACAGCCTTTTCAATGCAAAGGCGCTGGCAATCGAATCCGGATCGGCATGGATCAGAATGGCCATTGTGTCTTCGGAGTTAACAACCTCCTGTAATTTCTTGCATTTCTCAGCTGTGGATACCGAACTCGTGAACGGACCGTCCATAAGTTTGTTGCTCCTAGTTTGCACAATGTTATGATCGGTGTTCGGCGCTTTGCGTGCAGCGCTGCAGCCGGCAAGCCGATGCGTTGACATTGTGACAACATATTACCTTAAACCGGTGGTGTAAAGGCAGCGGTTCCAAGCGGCGGCTAAATAAGATAGCTGAGTATCAATAATACAGAATCGAACTGCCGACACGGGGGTTATCAGTCAGCAAGTGGCTTTAAGCGGCAGGCCATGGGCTCAAAGCGCGTCAGGCCGCCTCGCTTATCGCCGCTTCCTTGCGGTAGGCCTCCGCCAACAGCTTCATTGGATGGATGGACTCGCGCATGGTCCCCTGGCGTATTTGCATGCCGCAGGCACCGCACCCCGTTATGAGCCGGTCTGCATTCGAAGCAGCGATCTCGTCAAAAAGCCGTTGTCCGATTTTCATGGACAGATCATAGTTTTTCGACTTCAGGCCAAAGGTGCCGCCCATACCGCAGCACTTGTCCGAATACTTTTGGACCGTTAGGCCGGGTATGAGCTGCATCAGCTCGACCGGTTCATTCGTCACGCCCAGCATCTTCAGATGGCACGGCGCGTGATAGCCGACCGTCATGTCCAGCCGGTTGAAATCCGTTTTCAGTTCGCCGTGGGCATGCATTTGCATCAGGTATTGATGGATGTCGTAACAATTGTCGGCAACCAGCCGGGCTTCCTCAGATGCTGCAATCCTCGGGTATTCGCACTTTACCGCCAGTGCGCAGCTCGGCTCACTGAAGACGATCGGAATGCCCTGGGCCGTGTATTCTGACAGCAGCGCGATGTTGTAGTTGATGTCATCTAAGATCTTATCTTGAGCGCCGGCGCTTATCCTGGCGATGCCGCAGCACCTGAACTGCGGCAGGATCGCCCGGATGCCGTTGTGCTCCAGAACCTCAATGACCGCCAGCCCTTCTCCTTCAGGATCGTTGTAGTTGGCAAAACATCCGAGGAAAAACACCACGTCGCGGTCTGTCTCAAGGTGTTTGCGCTTTGCGAGTATTTTTCTGAGCGTGCGATTGCGAAACTGGGGCAGATACCTTGCGGCTTCCAGGCCGATTGCCTTCTGCAGCCCCCAGCGCACCGGGGCAAGCGACGTGGCAAGATTCGCAACCGGCGCCAATAGGCTGCCCTGTCGGCACAGCGTTGCGGTATCGGTCAGTACCCGACTTGAGAATTCCTCCCCTTTTCTGCGGACAACATCGGATCGACCGGTCACTGACAGCCACGGTACGTCGACACCGGAGGGACACTCCGTCAAACACCGCTTGCAGTTGATGCATGAATCGATGATATTCTTGAATGCGGGGTCCTCCAGGATTCCGGGATCGAGTTTACCGGACATCAGCTCCCGGCATAAATTCACCTTGCCCCTGCCCTTGGCCCATTCCTCCAGGTGACTGCTGGCCATCGGGCAATAGGATCGGCATTGGGCACATCCGGAGCAGTTCGCGACTTGCTCCTGCAGACTGGTCGCGTCAAATGAAGTGCCGGTCTGGATAATGTTAAAATCCGGCCCATATTTCAGGTTCTCTGCAAGAAGGTTATCGTTTTGCGATATGATGACCCCCGGGTTCATGATGCCATCCGGATCGAACAGCGCCTTGATCGCGGCCATCGCCTGATAAAGGTTGGGATACTGGCGCGCCACATACTGGGTCCGCAGTCGGCCGTCGGCATGTTCTCCGCTGATCGTCCCATTCAGGCTCAGAACGAGATCGAACACCGCGTCTGCCAGATCCAGCATGGTTTTGACATCTTCGGGCTGCCTCAGGTCCAGTATCGCCATCGTATGCAGATTACCGTCACCGGCATGCCCATAGATGGCTGCTTTGACATTGAATTTGTCAAAGAGGCCGCGCAGGCCGCTGATATATTCCGGCAGCCGGCTGACATGGACCGCCGCATCCTCGATAAATGCGATGGGCCGCCGGGGGCCTTTCATTCGGTTGAGAATTGGACCGGAGATGGAACGAACCCGGGTGAAGTTTGCCATGTCCTCCTTGTTTCGAGCCTGAACGACGCTCACCGCCAGACCGTTATCCTCAAGCAGGCATTTTCTGACCGCGTCGAATTTGTCCAGGAGCTTTTCATTGCTCTCTTCCTGGAATTCGATAAAGAGAGTGGCCTCGGTGTTTTCCGGAAAATATTCTGACAGCTCGGGCTTGTGCTCCCGGGCCAGATCGAGGATATGCTTTTCCATAATCTCGATCATCGATGGCCCCTGCTCGAGAATCCGCTGAGTAGCCTCACCCACTTTGCCAAGATCATCGAAATAGACAAAGCCGCTCAGGGTCTCCTGCGGAACCGGCCTCAGGCGCAGGGTTGCCTCAGATACCAAGGCCAGCGTCCCCTCGGAGCCCACCAGCAGCGGGGTGAGATCCAAGCCGCCATCCTCCACCAGGTCCCAGACGTGATAACCACAGGAATTCTTGGTGGTATAGGGCCGCTCGGCTTCCAGATAGTTGCTGTAATTATTCAGGATAGCCGGAATATCCCGGTACAGGCTGTCCTCGAGCGACTGCGGTGCCCCGCATGTGCCGCGGGCACCTGCCGGCAGCGCTCTGGGTCCCGTCTGCACGATTTCCCCGCTGGTCAGAACGAGTTCCAGCGAGCTGACTTGGGACCGGGTCGTCCCGTATTTGACAGCATGCGGACCGCTGGAATTATTGGCAATCATCCCACCGAGCGTGGCGGAATCCTTGGTTGAGGGGTCTATCGGAAAATAGAGACCGTAGGGCTTCAGATACTGGTTGAGCTCCGCGAGTACGATACCGGGCTGTACCCTCACCCATTGCTCTTCTGCCTTGAAATCAATGACCTGGTTGAGGTACTTGCTGAAATCGATCACGATTCCCTCGCCAAGCTCGTTGCCCGTGCGGCTCGTGCCTCCCCCGCGCGCGGTTATGGCGATCTGATGCTCCCGCGCGAATCTGATGGTGGCCACAAGGTCCTTCGTTGATCGGGGCTGGACAATGGCCCGCGGTTTTATCCGGTAAAGCGAGGCGCCGCTGCTGTAAAGGGAACGGCTCAAGTCACTGTCCAGGACGTCCCCATCGATCTGGTTGCTCAAGGCTTTAAATAGGCGGTCTTTTAGTTGCATGAAAAATTCTTCTTTCCCAAATACATCATCCCTTGCGCAAATCAGCACCAAGGATGTCCAATTTGTTAATATCCAGTTGATCGTTTAAGACATATCCATTCATAAAATTCATCCAAAAAAAATAAAAGCGCCAGAGTAATTTCTCCGGTGCTTTTAATTTTGAGAAACTTATCATCGATACTCTAATACGTTTTGATCAATATTTCAAACAAGATTTTGTTAACCAATTTATTTTATGGTAAATTTGTGATATACAATTTGAAATTAAAATTTTATGCCCAACCGCTACTACTTTGCCGCGCCATTTAGGCCAAATATTCAATGCGAACTTCAAAAACCAGGCCCTCGCATAAACGGGAAAACTATGATCGATATCACGAAATTTAACCCAACCTACCTTCAGTCCAAGGCTCCGGAGATTTTCGCCATTGCCAAAAAAATGGACTCGGTGGACGATCTGCGCGCAAGCCTGGCCCGGCTGGCCAATGACATGATGTTCGAAACTTTCGATGACTATGACCTTATCTCGGAAGGCTCGGTCATGCGGGTGCGCGACTGCGCCAAGGTGATGATCCGATTGATGACACGACGCAGCGAGGACAAGGCCGAATTTTCGGTGGCCCAGGCCATTTTGGATCTGGCCCAGGGAAAAGGCCGACCGGATCTGACGCCGGCGTTTTATGCCGAACTGCTGTACCTGTTTATGGGTCTCGAAGGACGGGGGCCGGGCAAAGCTTTAGTTGATTTACATTTGATTCCAATCCGTTACACGAATCGCCAGGCTGCCGAAGAACGCTCCCGCCAGCTGGATGAACTGCATGCGGAAGTTGAAACGCACATGTCCAAATTTGTTTCCGGATTGGAGGTGGAAAGTGTCGAAAGGCGCAGGGAACGCCGCCTCCGAATCATTGAAAATTTGAAGGGTTCGGAAAATGACTGGCACGACTGGACCTGGCACCTCCGGCACATCCTCCGGGAAGCGGATGACATCGCGGGTGTAATGGCGCTCACCGACTCCGAATACGACGCCATTAAGATGGCCCGGACCAACGGCATCCCTTTCGGCATAACACCCCATTATATGTCGCTGATGGACGATCCCCTTGCACGAGGTCGTGATCGAGCCATTCGCGCCCAGGTCATTCCTACCACGGCCTACGTAAAAAAAATGGCCGAGGCCGCACGATTCGGGCATTGCCTGGATTTTATGCTCGAATCGGACACTTCGCCCATTGATCTGATAACCCGGCGCTATCCGGCCATCTGCATTTTCAAACCTTACAACACCTGTCCCCAGATTTGCGTCTATTGCCAGCGCAACTGGGAAATCGACGACGCGATGGAGCCGGGAGCCATGGCACCCGAGAAAAAAATTGATGAAGCGATCGAATGGATACGATCTCATCCGGCCATCCATGAAGTTCTAATCACCGGCGGGGATCCCCTGGCCATGGCCGACGAGCAAATCGATGAGATTTTAAACCGGGTAGCTGACATCCCGACGGTGGAACGTATCCGGATCGGAAGCCGCACACCGATAACTTTACCCATGCGCATCACAGATGACCTGGTCGACATTCTGGGCCGGTATCGGAAACCCGGTAAACGGCAAGTGGCAGTGGTCACCCATGCCCAGCACAGCTATGAAATCACCCCGGAAACCGTCCTGGCGGTCGACAGATTTCGCCAAAGGGGCATCCCGGTCTACAACCAGCTGGTATATACATTCTTCGCCTCCCGCCGGTTCGAAGCCGTCCATCTTCGCAGAACGCTCACTAAAATCGGGATCGACCCATATTACAGCTTCAACACAAAAGGAAAAGAGGAAACCGTCGAATATCGGGTTCCCATCGCCCGGCTGCTGCAGGAGCAAAAAGAGGAGGCCAGACTGCTGCCCGGCCTGTCCAGAACCGATGAGGCCGTCTATAATGTCCCCGGGCTGGGCAAGAATTACCTCAGAGCCAGCATTTATCGCGATTTAATCTCGATACTGCCGGACGGCTCGCGCCTTTACGAATTTCATCCATGGGAGCGCAACATATCCAACACGGCCAGGACCCATCTGAGCGAGGATGTTCCCATTCTTGACTATCTTTTCAGGCTGGATGCAATCGGGGAAAACATCCATGATTATGATACGATCTGGTACTACTACTAAATAATCAACCTAAATCAGATTTTTTTAAAGGGATTCGATTCTGGAGAAAATTATCTGCCGATAATGAACACTGGGCGGCACTGGTCTACGGAGATGCTGATTAAATTCATGCCCGGGACCTATGAGAGTCCTGGCAGTGACGGGAGATTCGAGGATCTGCACGATATCCTCGGGTGTATGCAGGAAGCAGACGCTCGTGGTCAGGCACAGGCGATCAGCAAAAGCACTCTCTCCTAATGCATTATGGAGCCGCCGGATATGTTGTAGGCCTGACCGGTAATGCCCTTTGCGCTGTCGGATGCCAGAAAAACAGCCAATTCAGCCACTTCATCCGGTTCCAGCAACCGCTGCATGGGATTCATGTTTTTTTCCAAATCAGCAAGCGATTCGCCGCTCAGTTCGGCTGTGGCCTTCATCCGCCTGGCCAGCATCGTGGTCCGGATAGGACCCGGACAAATGGCATTGACGGTAACACCGGTGATGGCGGTTTCTAACGCCGCTGTGCGGGTCAGCCCGATGAGCCCGTGCTTGGACGCACTGTAGGCCGCGCCGGTTGAAATTCCTATTTTACCGAGTATGGAAGAAATGTTGATAACCCGTCCCCAGCCGGCTTTGATCATTCCGGGTAAAAAGGCCTTTGTCAGGAGATAAGGCACGGTTAGATTCAGGGCAATCGACTTATCCCAAAAGTCATCATCAAAATCGACCACCAATTTTGCGTTGAAACCACTGCCGATCCCCGCATTATTCACAAGAATATCTGGGCTGAGATTTTGGGTAAAAATCGATTCCACAAATGAAGCGATGGCCTCCCGTCGGCTCAAATCAGCGGAAATCGCGATGCCTTTTCGCCCGGCGGCTTCGATTGCTTTAACCGTTTCCGCCAGCTGATCAACGGATCTTGCCGCCACGATCACATCGGCGCCCTGTCGAGCGAAGGCAGCGGCGATTGCCGCTCCAATCCCGCGTCCGCCACCGGTTACCAGGGCTGTCTTATCCTTTAGTTTCATCATACATTCTCCTTTCCTATTCGCGTTAAACCCTATCAAGGGTGAAAATGGTAGCTTTCTCTAGACTGGCATAATTCATTTGCCATACATCAGTCAATCCCGATTTTTCATCGTATTTATGGTTTCATTTGGAACCGTTGGGAAATATTTGACCTTGACGGGCACAATTTGGGCACAGTTTTCCTTCAAGATACCAATACTCAATCAGGTCTATGTCTTCTCTTTCACCCCGAGATTAAGCTTCGCAGGACAGGTTACATAATTGATGCTGACTATCCGATCGAGATCTAACTTTAAAAAAATCCAGCCGCGGGCAAAACGGTAAGCTATGCCCGAATTTGCCCAAATTCTCAATTCCACATCTAAAAATCGATATTGACAACAAAGCCCGCTTCCGCTATCTGGATGGTCATTGGTCCGTTTAATTAACGCCTCAATATGTTGATTTTCAGCTGATTCCGGCGCACAATTAACCTTTTCCGATTCTTCCGCTTCGGAAAAGCAACTTCTTATCTTTTATCTTTATCTTTTTTAAAGTTGAAATTGCTATACGCTTTAAGATATGTAGAACTGTTAAAGTTTTTCTTGAAATAAGTCAGACTTATGCGGTAATTATACCTATCGAGACAGCAATGCGGTAATAATTATTTTCTCGGATAATTATTCCATCTGGTATTTGCAAAAATAATCATATCATGTAAAAAATTAATTCCAGTTCTGAGCTTTATGAAACCTCACTGCACGATGGATAGTTAACATGCCCGACAGCCTCTTAGTTGCGGTGTTCGTGTTCGGTGCTGTACTGATCCTGATTGCCTTGCTTGGCGGTTCGTTCAAGATATTTGGAGCCGATATCCCAATGAAGCTTGAACGCTGGAAGCGAGTTGTAGCGGGTATACTGGGCGCATTTTTGATTATTATCTCTCTCGCCGCTTTCACAGCCCAAAAAAAATTGGGACAGGTACTTTATGCTTGACATATATAAATTCCTCTGCGATGAAAGTCCCAATTTATAAAAAAGGAGCTAATCATGCCAAGAACTCAGCGAATGATCATTGATGATCAAAGCACTGTTTACCATGTGATGTCCAGGACTGCCCTAGACGGCTTCCCACTGGGTGACGTGGAAAAGGATTTTATGCTTGATTTGATCCGACGCTACGCCGCTCTGTACCTGGTTGAAATATTGGGATTTTCAATTATGGGAAACCATTTCCACCTCTTGTTAAGAGTGATTCCCGAATATAAAATAACAGATGATGTAATTCTGAAACGCTATGTGGATTTTTACGGGGATGAGCGCATTTTTGCAGAAGAATTGGTGCCATCATTGCGGGAAAAATTATCAAGTCTTTCTGAATTTATGCGAGAAATCAAAGTCAACTTCGCCCGGTTTTACAACCGGCGTCACCACCGGCGGGGTTACTTTTGGGGCGATCGTTTTAAGAGTGTGATTGTTGAAAACGGAGAGACGCTGATCAACTGCCTGGCCTATATCGATCTGAACCCTCTGCGTGCCGGGCTGGTGGAGCTCCCGGAACAATATCGCTGGAATTCATTGGGCTATCATATCCAGACCAACAACCGGGACAACTTTCTTTCCACTGACTTCGGTCTAAAAGAATTCAATGTCAAAAGCAAAAAAGAGCGCATCAGAAGGTATCGCCGGTATATTTATGAAGCAGGCGCTTTAAATCATCCCGAAAAGGGAAACATCAAAGTCATTGAGGACAAGATCCTTGAAAAAGAGCGCCGCAGAGAATTTGATCTCAGCAAAAGCGATCGGTTCAGATATCGCACACGCTATTTTACGGATTCGGGCATCATCGGATCAAAGGAATTTGTGTCTACAAATTATCAGCGGTTTAGGAATCTGTTCAATTCAAAGCATGAAAAAAAACCAAAACCGATCAAAGGCTTGGATGGGATGTATTCGTTAAAGCGGCTATCGGAGGCAATATGAGAAAGCAAACGAATTCATTTTTACAGGATTGCCTGCCATAGTTTTTTCGATATTATAGTTTCCCCAACAACGATTCAGGGCTATGAAAGGGTGTTAAAACAATGTAAGAATCAATATGGAAAATCAGTTGCTTAAGCATGAGAAAGCCTCTATAAAGCGGTTAAATTTCGACCAAAAAATTTACCGAAAGGAGACTTCCCCATGCATCACAAAGCTATCAAAGCTCAGATCAGAAAACAACTGAAAATCGAATATCTCAACTGGCATCGTCTGACCAAAAAACAAAAGAAAGCAGTGGCCAAAAAAGTTTTAGATGAAGTTGTGTTAAATTATGATTTTAAACAAGAGGTTACAACTCCTGTTGAAGAGTTGCTAGGCATCGAGGCCCAATTGCCGACAGCTGCCATTATGGATTTAGATGAAATGGGGCGATTTATCGCCAGCCATAAAAACAGCGTGCTATTCAAATTGAACAGCAAAAAGCGCCACCCCTTGCATATCAAAGATGAAGAGTTGCGATTCATTGATGATTTGCTCGACGACCAAATTATCAATAAGCTTTTGGCATATAAAGGTTATGCGCCGGCGATGAGGGATCTTTTTCCGAGTAATTTTTTAAGAGCTGAATTGCTCAAAGCCGTTAAGTTCCCGGAGATCAGCTATCGCAAATTTTGCGGCGACGACAAATTCTATCAAGGCCACAAGGACCACAGCCCCTATATAGGTATGGATAATAAGCAAAATCGATCCTTTATCGGGTTGCCGCTTAACCGCAAACAGATGCTCAGCCACGTTCAGCTGTGTCAATTCAGGGCCAGTTTAACATTCTGTCAACTGGTGAATTTGACCGTATATATTCTATATCACCTCAGAGAAAAAGAAATTTTCGATGACGGTCTTGTGCATTGCGTAGATTCAAGTGAACTGCCTGTAGATCGTCAACAACTGTTGGCGACATTAAAGATCAAAGGCAAGAAGATACGCATTTACGATGATATTGACTGCGACTGCGGAGTGCGTCGGAAAAAGCGAGACAAGTCTGTTTATGTTATCGGCTACAGAATGCACACGCTTACCGCAATCAACCCCAAAAGCGGCCATAGTATTCCGTTGATTTCTCTGTTAGCTCCAGCCAATCATCATGACAGCCATTATCTTTCGCCCTTGGTGCGATTAGGCAAAGCGATCGGTCTGGATTTAAAGCTGATCACGGCCGATGAAGCCTATCATGATAATGATGGTTCGGTGTTTGAGCAAAACGGCGTTCATTTGGTTAAACCGCCGGATTCAAAAGTTGGTCTTCCCGATAATGTTGATCGTGACACTTTACAGGTAATGTTTGACGAGCTTTGTGATGTTCCGATGAACTACATCGGGATCGAAGAACAAGGTCATGAATTTAAATGTGCTGCTCAACCCGGTCAATGCCCTCGTTCTGAGTTCTGTGCCAAGTATCGACACATCGATTTTGACAACGGTTATTTCCAACGCATTCTTTATGGCAGTGATGCCGTGTCAAAGGCATTAGATATTCGCAAAAATGGTGAACGGCCTTTCAACCTTCTCAAAAAACGCGAAGGACTTGAGCAGGTTCGCGTAAGGAGTCATCATGGGGTAGTCGTTCGAACCACTTTTACTACATTAGCTACCCTGCTATTGGAATTAGCCGGGACACGAAGAACAAAAAAAATAAAACAGAAGCAGAGAAAGCTGCCATTAGCGTTAGAAGCATAAACTTATTAGCGATAGAAAATAAATACATTAAGAAGCAATTGGTATTGATCTTGCTTCGTAGTAAGTGAAGTAAATCATGATTGAAGCCGTCTTATCCTGTTTGCGCCGAACTAAATGCTCAGTCATAAAATGAACCGCCTTCACAGTGATTGGAAACGGTTAAAAAAAGCAGCTGAGCACAAAAAGTTTAAGTAAAAACGGATGGACACAAAAACTTGGGCTGATTTTAAGCTAAAATCAACCTTTTGCACCGGTACAATTCGGGTACAAATGAAGCTTTTTA
>CAVQBT010000006.1:0-26873 GCA_963710795.1 uncultured delta proteobacterium | reverse complement strand
TGCCACGTTGATGGTGCCGCTTGATTATCCTGCCTTGAAGCAAATCGGCCCCGTGATTCAGGCCCAAATGAAAAAAATCGGATTTAATCTGCAGTTGAGAGAATATGATCTGCCGCACATCAAGCAGGCCATGCGGGAACAAAAATACGAGGCTGCCCTGCGTCTGACCAAATGGCTCGACCCCGATATCCTGACCTATATATTCGGAAGTGTGGGAAAAATATACGCCAACCCTGAATATGACAAACTCATGGATGAACAGAGAGCGCTTTCGGACGTGGCGGCGAGAACGGCCAAATTCGATGAAATTACCAAAAAAATTGTGGTCGAGGACGGCATTGCCATTCCGATTTTCTCCGAATACCGATATCTGGCCGCGCGAAAGTCGGTCAAGGATATCAAGGTATCCAAGAGCGGTATGGTCTATCTGAACGATACCCATATCGAATAATAACCACAGGAAATTTAAAGGGCCGCCGGTTCCGGCCCTTTTTTAGATCCGATGATACGAGATTCCTTTCAGCCCCGGGCGGCGGCCGAATGACTCCCGCCCGGATGAGGGGAATCTTTTTTTGTATTTGTGAACTCCGTTCCGGCAAGGGGATATGATGAATGACATGCTGGAATATAGTGTAAGGCGTCTGATCCAGGGCGTTTTTGTCGTTATCGCGGTGACGGCCCTGCTTTTTTTGATCATGCAGATGATGCCGGGGGATCCCATTCAACTCATCAGCAGCCCACGTGTTTCCGAGGCGAAAATACACGAACTGCAAAAACAGTGGGGTCTGGACAAACCGGTGGTTGTTCAGTATTTTTACTGGTTCAAGCATATCCTGGCGGGCGATTTCGGTACATCCATCATCTCCGGACAGCCTGTATCTTCGTTGATTTTGCAGCGGTTGCCCTATACGATCATTCTCACGGGGCCGGCCCTTGTCATCCAGTTTTTGATTGCAATTCCCCTCGGGCTCTGGACGGCGTTTCGCAAAGATACCATGATGGACAAATCAACGGTCATTCTGTCCATCGTCATGTGGTCCATCCCGTCATTCTGGCTGGGGGTGCTGCTCATGCTGCTGTTCAGCATCAAGCTTCAAATCCTGCCGCTTTCCGGATATTCCGGCCTGGCATCACTTGTCCTTCCCATGGCCACCCTGATTCTACCCTTTCTGGCCAGTACCCTGCGGCTGACCCGTTCAGAGGTACTCGATGTACTCCGGGAACGCTTTATCCTGACCGCCTATGCCAAAGGCCTTACCAGTGGAAAGGTTCTGACCGGGCATGTGCTCAGAAACGCCATGATCCCGACAACTGTCATGTTCTTCCTTTCCCTGCCGTGGATTTTCGGGGGATCGGTGATTGTGGAAAGCGTTTTTGCATGGCCGGGAACGGGCAGGCTGTTGTGGAAATCCATAGTCAGCCAGGATTTTCCGGTTGTCCAGGGAATCATCTTTATCATCGCAGTACTCACCGTTCTTTCCAATACACTGGGAGATATTCTCACGGCCCTTCTCGATCCCCGGATTCGCCTCGAGATGAAAGGAGAGATGCGATGATCGGGGAGATAAGCAGGGATGCGGTCAAAAACAAGACCTTCATGGTCGGCTTCATCATGTTTTTGAGCATCCTGTTTACCGCCGTTTCGGCAGGATACCTGGCGCCTTACGCCTATGACGAAATCGATATCGTTAATGCATTGGCCAGGCCCAGCGCAGCTCATCCTTTCGGCACCGATGACTACGGCCGGGATGTCATGAGCCGGGTGATCTACGGATCTATGATTGCCGTCAAGGTGGGATTGGTGGTCGTTGTCATTGAAAGCCTGATCGGTATCACGCTGGGTTTGATTGCCGGCTATTACGGCGGAACGGCCAACCGCATGATCCTGTTTATCACCGACCTGACCTGGTCAATGCCGCCGATTGTTCTGGCGCTGGCGGTGGTGACCATGTTGGGGCCCAGTTTGAACAATGTCGTCATAGCCATTGCCATCGTGAGCTGGGCCCAGTTCACCCGGATCATCCGGGCCAAAACCCAGTCTCTGAAAAACATGCCGTTTGTCGAAGCGGCCAGGGCCTTTGGTGAAAGCGATCTCAATATTCTGCTGCGCTACATCCTGCCCAATGTGATGCCGCCCATCATCGTCATTTCAACCCTGGCGCTGCCGGCGGCTATTTTATCGACATCGGCCCTGGGCTTTCTGGGGCTCGGTGCCCAGCCCCCTCTGCCGGATTGGGGGGTCATCATGGCAAAGGGCATTCCGCTCATCGGAACCGCCCCGTGGATTACCGTCTTTCCTGGGCTTGCCCTGGTGTATACGGTTCTGGGCTTTAACCTGCTGGGGGAGGGGCTCAGGGACATACTGGACCCCAGACTGAAAACATGACCGGAGAATACACATTGTGAACCAACCGCTCTTATCGCTGAGGGATTTGTCGGTAAGTTACCAGACCGCGGATGGCGACATTACCCCCGTAGACAGGATCAGTTTCGATATCAATAAAAAGGAAATATTTGCCCTTGTCGGAGAGTCCGGCTGTGGAAAATCCACAACCGCCCTGGCCCTCATGAGACTGATTTTCAGTCCGGGGCGCATCCGCAATGGAGAGATCGTTTTTGAAGGCCGGGATCTGCTGCAGCTGACCAACAGGAAAATGGCGGGTGTCCGGGGCAAAGAAATCGGAATGATATTTCAAAACCCCCTGGATTCGCTCAATCCCGTGCGAAGTGTGGGCGGGCAGATACGCGAAGCGCTCTGCATCGACCGGATGTCAAGAGTCGCGGCCTGGAAGAAAACGGCCGACATATTAAAATCCGTTCAGATTGCCGATGCAGATGAGCGGGCGGCCAGTTATCCGTTCGAGCTCAGCGGCGGCATGCGGCAGCGGGTCATGATCGGCATGATGCTGTCACTGACAGCCGAAGCTTCTGATTGCCGATGAACCGACCACCGCCCTGGATGTCACGATCCAGGCCCAGATTCTGGATTTGCTCCAGGATCTGCGAGAAAACCTGGGCACCTCGATATTGGTTGATCACCCATGATTTCGGAATCGTTGCAGAAATCGCCGATCGAATTGCCGTGATGTACGCCGGCAAAATTGTCGAAATCGGCGATGTCTATCAGATTTTTGAAAATCCGCTGCATCCCTATGCGCGTCTATTGATGAAAGCCCTGCCGAGAATAACCAAAAAGGGAAGGGCGCCTGGCAACGATTCCCGGGAGCGTTCCCAACCTCATGAATTCGCCCCCGGGCTGCCGTTTTTACGGCCGGTGTCCGGAGGCCATGGACAAATGCCGAACCGTGGAGCCCCGGTTAACCGAAAGTGAAGCCGGGCATCTGACGGCCTGCCACCTGGAGGTGACACGCCATGCATGAGGTCCTGGTAGAAGTCAAAAAATTAAAAAAATACTACACGATGAAAAGCGGCCTGATCAAAAAGCGGACGATACAGGTCAAAGCGGTCGACGATGTGAGTTTTTCCATCTTCAAGGGAGAGATCCTGGGCCTTGTCGGGGAGAGCGGTTCGGGCAAAACGACCGTGGCCAGGCTGATCATGAGGCTCATCAAGCCGACTGAAAATTCGGTTTATTTTGAAGGCGAGGACATATTTGAGGCGTCGGGGACGAGACTTGAGCAGATCCGAAAGAAAATGGGCATTGTTTTTCAGGATCCCGCGGCATCCCTTAACCCGCGATCAACGATCCGTGCGACGCTCAGAAGGCCCCTTGTCATCAATGGCGAAAAGGAACAACAAATCCGGCAGCTGCTCAAAGCGATCATCACTGAGGTCAATCTCGGAGAAACGTATCTCAGGCGCTATCCCCACATGCTGAGCGGCGGTCAGCAGCAACGGGTCAGTGTGGCCCGGGCCCTTGTGCTGCGGCCTCGATTTATCGTACTGGACGAGCCGACATCCGCCCTCGATGTTTCGGTACAGGCGCAAATCCTCAATCTGTTGCTCGAGGTTCAGAAAACCCATGGTCTGACCTACCTGTTTATTTCGCATGATCTGAATGTCGTCCGCTATATGAGCGATCGAATCGGGGTCATGTACATGGGAAAGCTGATCGAGATCGGCCCGGCCGAAGCGGTATACTTCAACCCGAAGCATCCCTACACCCTCGGCCTTCTTTCCTCGGCGCCGATTTTAACACCCAGGGACCGGAGACTCCGAAGGTTCAAACTTGCCGGTGAGCCGCCGAGCATGATCCATCCGCCCGCGGGTTGCCGCCTGCATCCCAGGTGTCCGTTTGTCGAAGATCTCTGCAAAATCAAGCCGCCGGCTTTAAAAGAAATCGCCCCCGGCCATTTCGCGGCCTGCCACCGGGCTCAATCGCTGGACCTGGCATCCTGGCAAAGAATCCAATCTAAGGGATAGGAGCAGAATCCGTTTAAAATTCAGTCTGTTAATTAAGCAATTTTTCTTTGATGTTTTGGAATCATCCTTTTTCAGCAGCTTGAACGATGCACACCTGCTTTAAAAATTTCACAAAATCAGGGTTGGTTTTTTTGTAGGCGAGGATCCGGTCCATTGATAACAAAAAATAGGGACAGGTACTTTATGATTGACACATATAAATTATTGTGTAACATACGGCTGAAAGTTACGCATTTAAGGGAGGCAATCATGCCAAGAACTCAAAGAATGATAATTGAAGATCAAAGCACGGTTTATCACGTGATGTCCCGAACCGCTCTGGACGGGTTTCCCTTGGGCGATGTTGAAAAAGATTTTTTGCTGGATCTGATCCGACGTTACGCGGCTTTGTATTTAGTTGAGATTTTGGGATTTTGCCTGATGGGCAACCACTTTCACATCCTGGTGCGGGTGATTCCCGAATACAAGTTTACCGACAAGGATATTTTAAAACGCTACGTGGATTTTTATGGTGATGAGCGCATTTTTGCAGATGGTCTGATACCGTCGTTGCGGCTGAAACTGTCCAGTCTTTCCGAATTTATGCGGGAAATCAAGGTTAACTTTGCCCGGTATTACAATCGGCGCCATAACCGGCGGGGGTATTTTTGGGGTGACCGGTTTAAAAGCGTAATTGTCGATAAAGGCCAAACACTGGTCAACTGCCTGGCGTATATTGACCTGAACCCCTTGCGGGCAGGGCTGGTTGACAGGCCAGAGGAATATCGTTGGAATTCGCTTGGATATCATATCCAGACGGGAAACAAAGACCAGTTTCTGTCCACCGATTTTGGATTAAAGGAATTTAGTGTCAAAAGTAAAAAAGAGCGGATCAGACGATACCGGCGGTATGTATATGAGGCTGGGGCGCTAAACCGCCAGGACAAGATGCAAGCAGGGGTTATCGATGAAAAAATTGTTGCAAAAGAGCGCAAAAAGGATTTTGAAATCAGCCGCATCGATCGATTCAGATACCGCACGCGCTATTTTACGGATTCGGGCATCATTGGGTCAAAGGAGTTTGTGGCTGAACATTACCAGCGGTTTAAACATCTGTTTTATTCAAAGCACGAAAAAAAGCCAAAACCAATCAAGGGGCTGGATGGGATGTATTCGTTAAAGCGGCTGTCTGAAATGATATGATAAATAGAAGATATCCGCGAGTTCATACTCACGCGTTTTCCTTGTTGACGCATGTTTCTCATCGTTTAACACCTTCAACCCGCTTGGGCATCTATAATAACGTCAGAAAAAAAACGACAGTTGATACTATCGAAGTGATGGAATATCTATCAAGAGTTTTTATAAAGCATGGGTCGCTTTTTCGAGCTCGTCGACAACCCATTGGTTAAGGCTCTTGCCGGTCTTTACCGCGGCAGTTGCAATTTCGCTGTGAAGCTGAGGCGAAAGACGGAGGTTGAACTTACCAGAGTAAGGGTTTATTCGGATCTTTTCCTTTTTGCTTGCAGTCTTCAAGATATTCTTCAATAACGGCATGAAAACTTTCGGTGACTTCCGAAATAGTCTCACCGTGAAAACCGATGATATCGCGTGTATTTATTACCCTACCTACCAGAAGGCCGTCATCGAGGTCGGCATCAATTCTGGCAATATATCCTTCATAGGTTAGTGTGTTCATGGCTTATCTCCCGTTCGTGTCAGCAATTCTTTGACGAGTTTTACCGCATATCGTTTTAACTCTTTTTGGGGATGGGGGCTATGTATGTTGAGCGACTCTCCTTTCAGGTCAAGGCGCACCCTTGTGCCATCCCCATATTGGATTTCACCACCCAGCGTCTTGATGAGTGAAGCTACATCCCGCCACTGAATTGCGGAAGGAGTTGGTTTCTTAAAAATGGCGGACAATGTTCTGCGCTGCTTCCGGTTCATAATCGATATGGTACTGCATGGCAGTACCAATGTCAAGATCAGAAATATGCAGAGAATAAAAAAGGGCAACCCATTTTGGGTTGCCCTTTTATTATGGTGATCCCAGGGGGATTCGAACCCCCGTTACCGGCGTGAGAGGCCGACGTCCTAACCACTAGACGATGGGACCATTTTCTGTAAATTTTCTTTGGCTTTAATACAGGAAAAGAGGGGAGGTTGTCAAACTTAAATTGAGCGAAAGTTCAATTTGTGAGTTGGGGTGGTCTGTTGTTTGTTGATAAAAAAATAGGAAAAGATAACAGGGCCATTAGATCGTCAGGCCTGTTTTTTTCCCTTTGCGAAAGCCAAATAATAGATAGATGATAAATCCGATAAAGGGTACCGAGGCAATAACCCACCACAATGCCTTTTTGCCCATGGTGCCGAAATCTTTTTGCGCCACGTCAACAATGGCCCAGATGGTGCCCATGAAAAACGGTACACATAAACCGACGAAGATTAAAGCTGTCTTTATTCCCATGAAAATAAATGCCTAAAATGTGCTAAAATGCCAAAATTGCCTAAAATTATGGATGTTAATCATTTTAATTTAATCAACCCATTCAACCTGACAGGTATATGCAGGACCGAGTTAATCGCGGTTAAAAACCGCGCCCACAATTCAAATTGGAAACTAATCAGAATTATCCTTTTTTTTGGTAAGATGGTTACCAATTAGCTTTCCAGTCGTTTGGCGATTTTTAAGACTGCTTTAACATAATATTCACTGTGGTTATAGTGGTAAATGACTTTTTCGGCTTTTTTTCGGCTGATACCCGGCCGCCAGCCATGGCGCTTGAGGTAGTTGGCGATGCTGGCCATGGCATCGGCATGGGTTAGCAGGTCGATGGTTCCGTCATTGTTGCCGTCCTTGCCGTATGCCAGGATGCTGGAGGGCATGAACTGCGCCAGCCCCATGGCTCCGGCAAAAGATCCGGGCATTTCGGCGGGATCGAAACCTTCCTGATCAGCATATTTTAAAAGGGCTTTCAGTTCCCCGTAGGCCCATTTCGATTTTCGTTTGGCGGATTTTTCATACCGTTTGCGGGATGTTTTTTTGGCTTTTGGGATCATGGTATAAAGATCGCTGCGCGCTTGTGGGTACATCAAAGCCGCCAGGGTGGAAAGAACGTTAAATGCGGAGCGGGTCCCAAGGGTTTTACCCAGGCTGGATTCCACCAACAAAATGGCGGTGATGACATTTTTATCCACACCGTAAGCTTTTTCAGTTCTCGCAAGATCATCTTTGTACTTGGCCATGTATTTTTTGGCTTTGCGGATCGACCAGTCATTGGAGAACTGATCATAATTCACCTTGGATTCGCTGTAGGTGAACAGCACGGTGACCCCATCGGCTTCAAATTTCACTTGTGGCCGGTTATAGAGGCTTTTGATTTTATCAGAATCGAAGCCGTCCTGGATCAGTTTTTTTTGCAGGGGTTCAAAATGATGTTTGTTATTCTTGTTAGCAGCCCAGGAAGATCCGGGCCATAAAAAAATGGCTGCCAGGGATATGATGATTATTATTTTTTTAATTTCGCCTACCCTAAAAGACATTGTGTATTTACCTCATATTTACGCCGTATATGAAAATTTTGATGATTGGTCCTAAAAAAATCTGTGGGTATCTGTGAAAATATGTGTCCGAAAAACATATTGCTAAAATAATACAGCCGTATTGATTTAGTTGCATTGCCTTTTTAGCTTCCTGCTTGATCCTATGAAAATCACGTGCTATTTCTACCTCCAATACTACCATACTTATTAAGGATTTGCCATTGTGAAAAAAGCTCAAAAAACCATATTCAGCTGCCAATCATGCGGATATCAGACCGCGAAGTGGATGGGCAAATGTCCGGATTGCGGCGCCTGGGAATCATTTGTGGAAGAAAGACAAGTCGCCGTTGCCAAACCGGGAGGCAGCATGAAAATGTCCGCACAGCAAACCGGACCGGTGCCGATTGATTCCATTGAACTGGATACAGATCTCCGGCTGCTAACCGCAATCCGGGAATTTGACAGGGTTTTGGGGGGCGGCCTGGTGCCGGGGACGCTGGTTCTGATTGGCGGGGATCCGGGAATCGGCAAATCAACCCTCATGCTGCAGGCCTTGCATGGCCTTGGCGGTCAGGGGCATAAAGTCCTGTACGTATCCGGGGAGGAATCAATCCGCCAGATACGATTACGCAGTAAACGATTGAACACGGTGTCGCCGAATATTCTGGTGGTTTCAGAGGTCGAAGTCGAATCGATTTTGTCGATGATCGAAACCACCCAGCCGGCGGTGATCGTCATTGATTCGATTCAGACCATGTTTAACGGCGACCTGACATCGGCCCCGGGCAGTGTCAGCCAGGTGCGGGAATCCACCGTGCGATTGATGCTGATGGCTAAAAGATCCGGGATCCCCACCTTGCTGGTCGGCCATGTGACCAAGGATGGCGCCATTGCCGGTCCTAAACTGCTGGAGCATATGGTGGATACCGTTCTTTATTTCGAAGGGGACAGCAATCACATTTTTCGTATTTTGCGGGCGGTGAAGAATCGTTTCGGCTCAACCAACGAAATCGGTGTCTTTGAAATGAAAGACAACGGTCTGGATGAAGTCGCCAACCCGTCGGCGGTCTTTCTTTCCGAACGTCCGGCCGGGGCGCCGGGATCGGTGGTCACAGCCAGTATGGAAGGCTCACGGCCGATTCTTGTTGAGCTGCAATCCCTGGCGAGTGCCACGAATTTCGGTACTCCGCGTCGCACCATACTCGGTCTGGACAGCAACCGGGTGGCATTGCTGGCGGCGGTTATGGAAAAAAAGCTGGGCATGCACCTGATGGGCTATGACATATTTATGAATGTTGCCGGCGGTGTCAAAGTCGTGGAACCGGCGGTGGATGTGGCCATTGTGGCGGCGGTTGCGTCAAGTTTTTTAGACAAGCCCATTGCCGACGGTACGGTTGTCCTGGGGGAGGTCGGTTTGACCGGGGAGGTGCGGGCTATCGGCCAGGTGGATATCCGGTTATCGGAAAGCCGAAAAATGGGTTTTACCCGCTGCCTGGTACCTGCGAGCAACCTGAAGCGCCTGCCTGAGATCGAGGGGATCGAAATTACGGGCGTAAAAACGGTATCGGAAGTTGTTGAAAATTTATTTTAATAATGGGACCCGGATCTTCACAGATAAACACGGATAAAAAAATAGTTTGAGCAGCGTAATTGTGAAGATTCAAAGCACCAAAAACCAAATTACAAATAAATCCCAATGCCCCAAATTCTAAATTCCAAACTAGTTGCCCTTCTATTCGTTTTTCAAATGGCATTTTCACTGGCATGCCCTGGTTTGCAATGCGATGGTACGGTGGTGAATGTTTTGGCCATTGAATATTGAAATTCGAGAATTACCTGACCGATATGCATCCCCTTGATCTTGACTTGATAGGGGGGCAATAGTATATATTAGCGGTTTTGTTCAGATGGTTGAGTAATCGTAAGGTCATAATTTAAATTGCATAGGAGGTTGCAGAGTGGAAAGATGCGGTGCGCAACCCGAAACAGGTGACGCGCGCCGCGAAGTCCGTAACCCGCAACACGCAACTATGAAGCGCACGGCTTCGAAGAAAAAAAATCAGTGGCAGGATCATTATACGCGCCGGGCGAAAAAAGAGCATTTCCCGGCCCGATCCGTCTACAAGCTGCAGGAGATTCAGCAAAAGCACCAGTTGATTAAAAAGGGTTACAAGGTCCTTGATCTGGGATGCGCGCCGGGTTCCTGGCTGCTTTATGCCGCCAAGCTTACCGGAGACCGAGGTCGGGTTGTCGGGATCGACTTGAAACCCGTGACCGGTCAGGTCCCGGCGCATGCTGAAATTATTGCCGCCGACGTGTTTACGCTGGGTGTTGAATCCCTGGGCACTGATTTCAATGTGGTGTTGAGCGATATGGCGCCGGCCACCACCGGCCACAAAGATGTGGATGCCGCTCGCTCATACAATCTATGCGAGACGGCCCTGGGCATTGCCCAAAGCGTTTTGTGGCCGGGAGGATCCTTTGCCTGCAAGATTTTCCAGGGGCCGGAATTCCAAACATTTACGGATATCGTCAAACTAGGTTTTAAAGAACTAAAAATTTTCAAGCCCCGCAGCAGCCGCAAAGCCAGCAGGGAGATTTACATAATCGGTAAGGGAAAGAAATAGCATATTATTCAGAATAATAGCCTAACCGAAAGTTATTTGTTATTAGTTATTCGTTATTTGTAAAAGGATATTGCCAATATCAAGCCTTGATCCTTTCTGAGATACGGCTATGGTCATCGGGTTTAACGTACCATTAACTAATAACGAGTAACTAATAACGAATAACGATTATATTGAGCCGGGAGGTAAACATGTCAGGACACAGTAAATGGTCAAGCATCAAACATAAAAAGGCCGCAACTGACGCCAAAAGAGGTAAGATTTTCACTAAATTGATCAAAGAAATTACCGTGGCCGCCCGTATGGGCGGAGGGGATGACAGCGCCAACCCCAGACTGCGAACCGCTATCTTGGCGGCTAAAAGTGAAAACATGCCCAAAGACAACATTGAACGGGCCATCAAAAAAGGGACCGGTGAACTTGAAGGGGTCAATTATGAAGAAAGCATCTACGAAGGTTATGGCCCCGGTGGGGCAGCCGTACTGGTTGAATCCCTAACCGACAATAAAAACCGGACGGTGGCGGATGTCCGCGCCATTTTCGGCAAAAACGGCGGCAGTCTCGGCGAAAGCGGATGTGTGGCCTGGATGTTTGACCAGAAGGGCTATATTGCGGTCGAGAGTGCCAACGTCGATGAAGAAACCCTGATGGAGGTTGCCCTGGAGGCCGGGGCTGAAGATATTAAAGAAGATAACAGCAATTTTGAAGTCATCACAGCCCCGTCAGATTTTGAGGCCGTGAAAGAGGCCATCGATAAGGCTTCAATTCCCTATATTGTTGCCGAAGTTACCATGCTTCCCCAAAATACGACCGATCTGACCGGCAAGGAAGCCGAGCAGATGGTTCGATTGATGGAGTTTCTGGACGACTGCGATGATGTCCAAAAGGTTTACACCAACGCGGATATACCGGAGGAAGTGTTCAGCAATATGTGAGAAGTGGAAGGTTCCGGGTTCAGCGTTCAGGGTTAATAAGGTAAAAGGTCAAAGGCTAAAGGTAAAAGGGTAAAGGTGAGAGGTCAAAGGCTAAAGGAGCAAGGATAAAAGCTCAAAGCAAGTAGATCGGTAAGGTGTAAGGTTTATAGGCTAAGGGTAAATAAGACGGAGTGGAACGACTTCCGCAAATCTTCAATCTTCAATCTTCAATTTCTAGTACGGCGGTACCCCAATAGTTGAAGCTTGCTATCTTAGGCCCCTGGATATACATCGTGTCCAGCGCACGAATCTTGAACCCCCCTTGTTCGAGCAGGGCTGGAATTTGAAGATTCAATCTGCAGCCGCCGGCCGCTTTTTGCCAGATCGGGTTTAGCCGCTCCTGCCAGCGCCGGACGCTTTGTTCCGGAGCCGCACCGTGTTCGCAAAAAATGAGCTCGCCGCCCGGTCTGAGGACCCGGCGCACCTCTCCCAGTGCATCGATGGTCTCCGGAACACTGCATAGGGTGTAGGTGACAACGACACTATCGGCACTGCCGTCCTCCAGCGGTATCTTTTCAGCGGATGCCCGAAGAAATTCAAAATCAAATGGAACCCCATTCGAACTAGCCAAGGCCCACATATCTTCGTTAGGATCAAGCCCCCAGACATGCCGCACCTTTTGGGGGTCGTAGAAGGGAAGGTTCAAGCCCGAACCGATTCCGATTTCCAGCACCCGACCCCTGGCCTGGGGAACGACCTTTTTGCGCTGTTGCGTGATTAACTTGCTGCTGCAGAGGAAATGTGCAACCCTTGGCAGAATGTATTTGGTGTACAGTCCCACTCTAACCTAACCTGCTATTGTAAGAATCAGCCGCGGCCACACGCGGACCATTCGCAGACGTTTAATTAATTTTAACTGTGCGACCGGTTTTTGGCCGAATACATTTTGCAAAACTGCCACTAACAATTAAAGTTTTTCGCCACGAATGGGCACGAATTACCACGAATAATTGGTCGTCGAGATTGGCGGAGATAAACTCCGCCGCTACTTTTGTATGGAGCTTCTTCCTTAGGGGGTTGATTTCCGACCGGCTACAAAGGCTCTAATCCGCCAGAAGCGGACAAGAGTCGATAAATTCGCTCAATTTAGAAATGATTCTTTTTCGACATATCTGACTTTATAGCGCCATGTACCTTGCTCGATGCGCTTTTCTCAATTTATTTCCGACTTCCGCATTCCGAATTCCGACTTCAGCCGCTGCTGCCCTCCGCCATCTGCCTTCTGCTCTGCTTTTCCTTCCCACTTGCGCATCTTTAGCCACGGCATAGTCCCGCCCTACCGGACGACGACGGGTCCGGCTTCCCAATTCCTTTCTATTCAATCTGCAGCACATCCGTTCCGGGGGGGATATCGAAGCTAAACAGCTTGTCGTCTAGTTTGACATTGAATTGATGGTTGATCAGCTCGATACGATTTTCATCACCATAGGAATTATAGGTGATAATCCGAATAACGATAAACGTGTTTTTGGTAACCGACAGTCGAATATCGGTCACATCCAGGGTTTTCTCCAAGGGCTGCAGTTTTAATTCATAAAAAAAATTATCCTTTGACGGTTCCAGCGATATTTTAAATTTTTGGCGAACCAGCTTGATATCCGACAGAAAGCTGGCCCCTTTTCCATCGCTAAAAAAGGCCGGTGCACTGCCGATCATGACCTGATTGTCGGCCGGCCGGTAAATCCACAATTTTTTGGCGTCGGTAATGATCACCTGTTTTTCCGGCTTTTCATACTCCCATCGCATCATTCCCGGGTAGCGCACATACACCTTGCCGGCTGCAAAATCGGTGATATCCATCGCCTTTAAGGTCGATTCCTGGGTAAACTCGGCCTTAAAGCTTTTATTGGTGTATTGGGCTTCCATCCGATCTAAGATTTGCTCCAGCGTCAGTTCCGATTCGGCAGCTGCGGCCTTTAGCGCAAAGCCTGTTGAAAAAACCAAACCCAAAATAATCGCTGTCATTGCCCCAAAATGCATAAATATTGCCGCAGCTGATGATTTCATAATAATGATTTTCCTTATTCGGCGAAAACGCCTTGCCATATAATTTGAAAGAATAGACGGATAAGACTGTTATAAGTCGACAATAGCGGAATAAAAATTGTTTGTAAATACACAGCGTCTCAACAACCTGCTTTTGGGCCTGTTAGATACTTCGGCTTTAACACGACGTAGGAAGATAAAAATAAAAAACGCTGTGTTTGTATGGACAATGACATATATCGTTGTTCGCTGAACCTCCGATTCGCAGCGCGTGGATTCCTTACCTGTCATCAAGCTTTGCATGCTTGGCGAGGGTATCGGCATTATATCCCGCTTTTTTATAATTCTCGAGGGCCCTTGTCTTGAGACTTTTGTCTTTGACATTTTCAGAGTGTTTGTCCGCTAACTCGGCGGCGTGACTCCACATTCCCGATTTTTCATACTCGGTTATCTTGTTGGAAACGCTGACATGTTCTTGCGATGTTTCCATAACCGCTGAACGGCACCACGAGATGATCTTTTTAACCTTATTGCCGCAGTACCGGCAATTCGTTAACGGCTTGTCATGAATCTGCTGCAGGATTTCAAAACCGCTGCGGCATTTGATGCAGGCATTTTCAGAGGTTAACGCTTGATATTCATATATCGGCATATGGATGAATCCATGTAAATTTTGGATTTTAGATTTCGGCCGCCGGCCACTATGGGGCACTCCAAATTCTAAAATCTATAATATGTTTGTCAAGAACCTAATCCGGGCAAGCCGGAATTGAAGATTTAAGATTGAAGAATGAATATTTGTGGATCTCGCTTCGCTCGGTCATTTTATGAGTGTTTTCACAATTGATCCACATGGAGAAAAAGAATAATTCTTTAGAGAATACGCTTATTCCGAGACAGCTTTCGGGAAAGTTGTCTCTGTTGGGCAGCAGAAGAGCAGTTTGGTGGTACCATCGACAATACAGTATCGATCTGATCTCGCTAAACTAATAAATTTGTCATCATACTCATGCCGTGCACAAAACGCATCCTTGACTATATCGGGCGCTCTCGGTAAAGTGTCAAGTATTGTTTACTATTTTGAAACAACTTAGAGAAAAAATTGGATTACTAAAATCAGGGAGGGGTGGCGATCATGGCCAGCGATGATATTTTAGCCGGGAAAAAGATACTCATTGTCGATGATGAACCTGACGTTCTGGAATCTATGGAAGAGATCCTCGAGGAGTGTGATGTTGAAACCGCGTCCACCTATGAATCGGCCAAAGAGCTTTTTGAGAAAAAAGACTTCGATGCCGCCATCTTGGATATCATGGGGGTTAAAGGGTTTGATCTGTTAAAGATTGCAACCGAGAAAAAGATTCCTGCCTTGATGCTGACCGCCCATGGACTAAATCCCGATAATTTAGTGGGCTCAATCAAGCTGGGCGCTAAATCTTATGTCCCCAAAGAAAAGATGAGTGAGATCGATATCTATCTCAAGGAGATATTTATTGCCCGGGAAAAAGGAATCGAGAAGTCCGGCAATTGGTTTGCCCGTTTGGGGACTTTCTTCGATGAACTATTCGGTGCGGGATGGAAAAATAAAGATAAAAAATTCTGGAATGAGTTTGATAAAACATACAAGGTTTCAAAGGACGAACTCGAAAAAATCATGTAAAAATCTTAATTGAGCGACGCCCCGTTGAGTTGTTTCAATTTATATAGTTGCTTACCATTCAGCCCGGTTTTGTAGCGTAAATTAAGGGTCGCTCAATTTAGATATATGTTTCAACGGAGGGAAGCCATGGCACTTATGACCGGAGAGCGATATCTTTCAAGCGTTCGGGATCTAAACCATCATGTTTATATCCAGGGCGATAAGATCCGGGATGTGACCGATCATCCCATATCCAGGCCGCCGGCCATGGCTATGGCGGAAACCTACCTTCTGGCTGAGCAGGAAGAAAAAAAATCGCTATTTACCGCCCGTTCCCATCTCACCGGCGACACCATCAACCGCTTTACCCATATCCAGCACAGTGTCGAAGATCTGGTCAACAAAATCTTAATGCTGCGGGAGATGGGCCGCAAAACGGCTTGCTGTTTCCAGCGCTGTGCCGGTCTGGACTGTATGAACACCGTTTATGCGATTACCTATGATTTGGATCAAACCTATGGCACCGAGTATCACCAGCGATTTATTGATTTTTTAAAATATGTCCAAAGCAATGACCTGGTTACTGCCGCCTGCATGACCGACACCAAGGGCGACCGCAGTCTGTCACCGTCGCAACAGGCGGACAAAGATCAATATTTGCATATCGTGGAGCAACGAAACGGCGGTATCGTGGTGCGGGGTGCCAAACTGCACATTACCGGGGCGGTCAACTCACATGAATTGATCGTTGTGCCGACCCGGGCGCTCAAGGAAGCAGACAGCGACTATGCGGTGGCGTTTGCCGTGCC
The DNA here is from genome assembly GCA_963710795.1 of uncultured delta proteobacterium. Lineage (GTDB taxonomy): Bacteria > Desulfobacterota > Desulfobacteria > Desulfobacterales > JAFDCJ01 > JAFDCJ01. The sequence continues at coordinate 10,930 of CAVQBT010000006.1, read as the reverse complement.
GGTGAACGCCCGGGGAGTCACCTTTATTTATGGACGCCAGCCCTCCGACACCCGGCGGCTTGAAGCCGGTCGCGCAGATGTGGGCAATCTTTATTATGGCGGCGGTGAGGCCATGGTGGTTTTTGATGATGTTTTTATTCCCCAAGAGCGCATCTTCATGCAGGGGGAATATGCCATGGCAGGTCGTTTGGTGGAGCTGTTTGCCGCACACCACCGCGCCAGCTACGGGGGCTGCAAGGTTGGTGTCGGAGACGTTTTAATCGGGGCGGCGGCCGCCATTGCCGAGGCCCAGGGGACATTTAAAGCGTCCCATATCAAAGACAAAATTGCCGAGATGATTCATTTGAATGAAACCCTGCATGCCGGCGCTTTGGCCAGTGCCGGCAAGGGCTATCGGACCGCCAGCGGGGCCTATGCGGTCGATGCTTTAATGGCCAATGTCTGTAAACTGAATGTCACGCGCTTTCCGTTTGAGATTTCCCGTTTGGCCCAGGACATCGCCGGCGGTCTGCTGGTTACCATGCCCTCCCTCGATGATAAAAATAATCCTGAGGTCGGCAAATATATCAGGAAGTACCTGGGGGGCACCGGTGATGTGGACAGCGAAAAGCGCATGCGCATCCTGCGGTTGATTGAAAATATTACTTTAGGCACGGGCGCGGTTTCCTATTTAACAGAATCCATCCATGGGGCCGGCTCGCCCCAAGCCCAAAAAATTATGATTGCACGGCTGGCCGACCTGGAATCCGCCAAAATTTGTGCGTTCAGGCTATGCGGAATCGGATCTTAGATTCATTCTAATTAATTTTCTGACAGGATCAACAGGATCGTTAGGATAATGCGGCCTTCGGCCGAAAGGCCCCCTCGCCGCAGGCGAAAAAATTCCTGCTAATCCTGTACATCCTGTCTAAATAAAAATAATAAAAATCGAGTCCATTCCACATCCCTTTGAGTATTTGAATTTTCGTACGAGGTGCCTGAATAATCTGCAGCAGACAACAGGAGAACTGAAATGATTCCGGAAACCATGTCAAGGCTGGAGCGGTTTGAAGCGGTGGTAGCCCTTGAAGCGCCGGACCGGGTGCCGGTTATGCCCTTGATGACCGCTTTTGCCGTTCGCAGTCAAAACCTGACCCAGGGGGAAGGGTGGCGCGACCCGGACAAAGGGTTTGCGGCGATGATAGACACCTTCAACGACCTGGGCGGGTTCGACAGGCTATACAAACCGAACCTCTACTGGCCCATGATCGGCGGCAGATTCTGCTCGACACCGGTCAGGGTGCTGATTCCCGGCCGACAGGCGCCGGAGGATGCCCTGAATCAAATCGACGAACGGGAGCTTTTCAGCCGGGACGACTATGATAAAATCGCCGCTTTAGGCTGGAACGGATTCTGGGATGCACACTACGAAAAGATGAGCGGCGGCCGCAGCCTGGATCACGTCATTTACTCGCAAAACCAGCTTTTGGACCGCTACATCCGGGAAGTGGACGCCTGCCACAGCCAGGAGATATATCCGCTATTCGGCGCCTATGTGGATTCCATGATTATGGCCTTCTCGATGGCGCGAACCCTGACCCAGTTCACCATGGATCTTTACGAGGTCCCGCAAAAGGTCAAGGCTGCCATGGACGCCTGTTGTGATGATCTCATTCAGAACGCTCTGGACGTTATCGCGAAAACCAAGATACCGCTGGTCTTTATAGTCCTTGAGCGCGGCTCAGGATTTTATTATCGCCCCGATATTTTTGAACAATTCGAATGGCCCTACCTTCGGCGCTACGTGGATGCATTCCTATCCGAGGGCATCACCCCCTGGTTTCATTTCGATACGGACTGGAGTTTGAATTTGCCGTATTTGCGGCAGCTGCCCAAAGGCAGATGCATCTGCGACCTTGACAGCACCACCGATATCTTCAAGGCCAAGGAAATCCTGGACGGGCATATGTGCATCAGCGGTGATGTCCCGGCCGCCCTTCTAACCCTGGGAACGCCCGTTGAGGTGCGCCGCTACTGCCAACGGCTGATAGACGAGGTGGGCCAAGGGGGCGGCTTTTTTCTGACGACCGGCTGTGAGTGTCCGGTGGACGCCAAATTTGAAAACGTCAAGACGATGATTGATGTCGCCAAGACCTATAGCGGAAAATAGAATACCTGAATTTTGCCTGCAAATGTACTTTAGTGAAGATTGAGCCAATCTGCCGCAATTTGCATGGCAAGCTGATGGTTGCTCTAAAATTCAGGTATTCTATTTTGTTTAAAATATTTTAAGAAAATAATCATTTCAAGTGCTATAAGCTATGAGCCACCAGCTATGAGCTGACCTCACAACGCCATTTCTCTCAACTTCTTACCTTCTCACCTTCCCAACCTCTTTTTTTCTTCCCTCCAAGCCTTTTTGTCTCCCGCCACTTATTCGTCATCCTCTATACCGGCCAGGTAGCGGGCAATTTTTTTCTTGGACTCCAGGTCATATTCGCTGCGGATGCCGATTTTTTCCATCACCGGCGAGCCGCCGCCATGCACGCCGGCATACAGGGCCCAGCCATTCATGGCCGAGCAGGAATAATCCGAAATTCGGTCAACTCGTCCACAATGTGGGAAGCCTTGTCGACGCCGCTGTATTCAGCCACCAGGGCGGTGGTTCCCATGATAATGTCGGTGACGGCCGGCTTGCACCCACAATATGAATGGCGATGAAACCCGGCAAAGGTCAGGGCCATTTTATTCTCCTTATACCAGCTGTCATAAATATGTTTCGATAGATTTAGTACCGGTTGAGTTATTCTTGTAAAGCGATCTAAGATTCAGGTATGACAACCGTTACCTTAATTATTGTAAGTTTAAGATAAATGCAGGCCATTTTGAGAATTAAAAATTTCGAACATTATGTCAAGAAGATACTGTAGTTTTGAGATGGCGGTATCTTGACAGGCTGCGGCATTTTCCATATTGTAAGTCACCCAAGTTCATTATTTTGCAAGTCAGCCCAGCCGCTGGCCCAAAAAACGGCCTGTCTGATCATATAAAAAACTCTATAATTTGAAAGAAAAAGAGGAATGGATTCTTATTTTAAAGAAAATAATTGGACAGGATCAACAGGATCGTTAGGATAATGCGGCCTTCGGCCGAAAGGCCCCTCGCCGCCGGCGAAAAAAATCCTGATAATCCTGTAAATCCTGTCTAAATAAAAATAATAAAAATCGAATCCTTTCCACATCCCTTGAGCCATTTGAAGTTTCATACGAGCCGGGGAGGAGATAAAAACATATGGAAACGACCGAAAAAGCGCTAAGGGTCGCAGCCGTCCAACTGGCGCCGGTTCTTTTCGATCGGGACGGGAGCGCGGAAAAAGTCATCAAGGCCATTGCGACGTGCGGCCGGGAAGGCATCCGGCTGGCGGTATTTCCGGAGACCTTTATCCCGAATTATCCTTATTTCGCCTGGCTCAATCCGCCGGCCACGATATCCGAGCTTCACGGCAGGCTGTATGAGCAGGCGCTGAAAATTCCCGGCCCGGTGACGGAAGCCATCGGGGCGGCCGTCAAAAAAGCCGGCACGGTGGTCGTTTTGGGCGTCAATGAAAAGGACGGGGGCAGTCTTTACAACACCCAGATCATTTTTGATTCCGATGGTTTACTTCTTGGTAAGCGGCGCAAGATCATGCCCACTTTCCACGAACGCATGATCTGGGGCTGGGGCGATGGCAGCGGACTCAAAGTTTTTGAAACGAGCGTCGGCCGGATCGGGGCCTTGATCTGCTGGGAGCACTATATGCCGCTGGCGCGCTACGCCCTGATCGCCCAGGGCGAGCAGATCCATTGTTCCCATTTTCCGGGCGCCATGGCTGGGGATTCCATGGCCCAGCAGATCGATGCCGCCATCCGCCATCACGCGATGGAGTCGGGAGCCTTTGTGGTCAATGCCACCGGCTGGCTGACCGACAAACAGCGGGCTGAAATTGCACCGGATGCGTCTCTTGCAAAATATCTCAGGGGCGGTAATTGTACGGGGATTGTGGCGCCCTATGGTGCCTACCTGGCCGGGCCCCTGCCGGATGGGGAAGATATGGCCGTGGCTGAAATTGACTTGAGTGCCATTGTACGACAGAAAAATGTGCTGGATACCGCGGGCCATTATTCAAGGCCGGATATTCTCAGACTGAGCATAGATCGCTCTGAATGCAAGGTTGTCGAGGAAATGGAACGTAAATTCGATGAAATTGAAGATGACAATTAAAAGGCAGGCAGCCTGGCCTGGATGTTAAAGAGCAAAACGTGTTTCGTATTTAATGCCTGGCCAACCGGCTAACCGGTTAAACAGAAAAAAAAGGGGTTTGTGAATCCCTTCACATCAACCCCTCATCCAAACTTGCAATTGTCTCTTAAACCCCCACCGCGAATCCCGTATCCCTCACCCCGTATCACGCAACCGCACCCCGCAACCAGATACCAGATTGCAGAAAACAGGTGTCAGAATAAGCGCTGCCTCATGCCCAGGAGCGCCAGGCGCTATGCTCTTAGCCCTCCGCGCTCACATTGCGCACCCCCCGCGCAAGGCGTCTACGCCAGCCACCGTTTGCGGCGCTTATAATGCTTCACATCACGATAGCTCTTTTTACCGATTTCCGTCAGACCCAGATAAAACTCCCGCACGTCGGCATTGTCCGAAAGGGTTGCGGCATCCCCATCCAGAACCACCCGGCCGTTTTCCATGATATACCCGTATTTGGCATATTGAAGCGCCATGATTGCATTCTGTTCGGCCAGGAGCATGGCCACGTTTTCTTTGGCGTTTAACTTGACGATAATCTCGAAAATTTCCTTCACCAGCAAGGGCGCCAGCCCCATGGACGGTTCGTCCAGCAGCATTAATTTGGGTTTGGCCATCAGGGCACGGCCGATGGCACACATCTGCATTTCACCGCCGGAGACGTAGCCGGTCTTGGCGTTGCGTCTTTCTTTCAGGCGCGGAAAGTAATCGTAGACAATCTGCAGGGATTCCTTGATGCCTTTGGCGTCATACCCTCGGGTGTAGGCGCCGGTAAGCAGGTCATCTTCGACGGTCAAATGTTCAAAGGTGCGCCGGCCTTCCATAATCTGGATCAGGCCCAATTTTACCACATCCGGTGCATACATCTTGTCAATGCGTTTGCCTTCAAATTCGACGGTGCCTTTGGTGACCTCACCGCGTTCGGCCTTGACCAGATTGGAAATCGCTTTCAGCGTGGTGGTCTTGCCGGCCCCGTTGGCGCCCAGCAAAGAAACAATTCCGCCGGAGGAAACCTCCAGCGAAACGCCTTTGAGCACCAGAATCACGTGTTCGTAAATGACCTCGATGTTGTTAACCTTCAGTAGGGGAGTTTGCTCCATGGTAATCAATGCCTCTGTTATAGACTTCAGTTCTTAGCTGCGAAAACTACAAATGAGATCAAAACTCAACCAACATACCAGCAATGCTTGAAGCTGGAAGGCTTGGAGGCTGGGAAGCCCGGTTGATTTTTAGCTTCCCGGCTTCCCAGCTTTATAGCTTCCCAGCCCATTACAGGGCAGGGAGCAGTAACGCTCCCTGGCCCGTATGCAACATTTTACTGCTCCTTACTGCAGTCTCTGGGAGTGATGCCCTGTTCTTGGGCATACTTCGCGGCCGATTCTTCTATCAGCGGCCGGATGAAGTCATTCATCGGCGTTTCGGTGCCGGCCGGAATCCACTTTTCGCCGTCCCACTGCTGAAACAGGACAAGATCGCCGCCTTCGTGGTTTTCGCAGGAGGTCTTGATGGGTGACATGAATCCTTCCAAACCGAGCTCTTTGATGCGTTCAGCCGTGATGTTCAGATGCTCCATGCCCCAGCGGATTTCATCACCGGTCAGCACCTTGACACCGAACTTCTTATGAGCTGCCAGGATGGCTTCCTCGTTGACGACGCCGGCCCAAACCCCTCGACTCCAGTACACCGAGCCGACGCGGGTAAAGGCAATATGTCCCTTCATGGAACCATAAACCTTGTCGATGATTTCCTGGACCAGCGGAAAATCCTTGCCGGAGCCATGCCAGTTGGCGGAGTAGTAGCCTTTGGCGGCCGGCCCGGCCGGGAGCACGTCTTCTTCAGATCCGCACCACCAGACACCGACAATATGGTCGGCCGGGAATCCAAGTCGGGCGGCTTCCTTCAGCGGTACGGTACAGGAAACCCCCCAGTTGCGGTTGATGACATAATCGGCCTTGAATCTTCTGACGATGTCCATCCACTGGGCTTTCTGGTCGATTCCGGGCCAGGACACGGGGAAATGTTTGACCGTGAAGCCGAATTTTTTTGCCAGGGCATCCAGTATCGGTTTGGTTTCCTGACCATAAGGTATATCGATATGCAGGTTGGCAATTTTGAGCCCTTTGAGTTTGTCCATGCCGCCTTCCAGCTCGCCGATGAATTTGATCTTGGCCGAATTCTGGGACCAGTAACTGGTGGGGGTCGTAAATACCCAGGGAAATACGCTGCCGTCGGAGGCGTCGGCGCGTCCGTAACCGGATGAAAAAATCACAATGTGATCCTCGGTACCTTTGGGTATCAGGGCATACGTGATGCCGGTGCTCAACGGGTGAACCAGGACCGCATTTTTTTTCAAGCGGTCGTAGCATTCAATGCCCCGGGCGGTGTTATAAGCGGTTTCGCATTCCTCCCAGTTGTATTTAATGCCGTTGACACCGCCCTGCATGTTGCGCAGCTCCATAAAGTCCTCGATGCCGCTGCTAAACCCGCTGCCCCCGGCGGCAAAAGGTCCGGTTCTGTATGCCAGAATCGGCATAAACTGCGTTTTCTCATCCGCTGCCGCCGCCTGACCCGGCAGTATAAGGCAACTCACTAAAAGCAATGCAAATAGAGTAAAAATAAACTTACGTTCCATGTTGTGTCCTCCTTTTTTTATGGTTAGTGGTTAGAGGCCTTTGCGTAATGATTCCTATCTACGCGTTGAAAAAAACTTCCTTCATTTAATTTCGCGGCTACAAGCCGCTCCCACAGCTTTATTCTGGGTAACTTGGACTTTCCGCCTAAGCCTATTAACAAAAAAACGAGACTACGAATTTACGAATAAACCAATCAACCAATCAACGAATCAACTGCTTTTCGCTAATACGGAAACGGCCATAGACGCATCTTTTGTTTGATCGTGCGCCACATACGCGCCATTCCGTAAGGTTCGACAATCAGGAAAAAAATAATCAGTCCACCGAATACGATGGCTTCGCTGTTGGCCCGAATATCCGACGGTACCCGTTCCAAAAAGACCAACATGGTCTGGTTGATAAAGATGGGCAACAGGGTCATAAAACCGGCTCCTAAAAAGGAACCGACAACGGTGCCCATACCGCCAATAATGATCATTCCTAAAAGGTGAAACGAGAGGGCGAGATTGAACTCTTCGATATTGGCTGCTCCGTAATACGCCATCGTGACCAGGGAACCGGCCACGCCGGCATAAAAGGAACTGACGGCAAAGGCGATTAATTTATAGCGAAACAGAGAGACACCGATGATTTCGGCGGCCACGTCCATATCCCGGATGGCCTGCCAGTTGCGGCCCAATTGGCCGCGCACCAGGTTTTTGCCGAAGACCACCATGATGACCACAACACACAACACCAGGTAATATTTTTTCACCGGCGTACCCAGCGGCCACCCGAAAATTTGAAGGTCCGGTACTTGGATGGTTCCGAAGACACCGCCGCTGACCCATTTCCAGTGCGTCAGGACCCATTCAATGATAAACTGGGCCGCCAGGGTGGAGACGGCTAAATAAAATCCTTTAATTCTGAGGGACGGTATCCCGAAAACAGACCCCACTGCTGCGGCTACCGTGCCGCCTCCGAGGATGCTCGGTATCAAGGGGATGCCATAGCGACTGTAGAGAATCAGTGAAGAATAAGCGCCCACGGCCATAAACGAAGCATGCCCGAGGGAAACCTGACCGGCATAACCGGTGAGGAAATTGAGCCCCAGGGCGGCCAATGAAAAGCAGTAAAACGGGATCATGATACTGCTGAGCCAGTATTCGCTGGCGACATAGGGGATTACCAGAAAGGCTATAACCAGCATGATGCCCAATCCCCAGCGGTCAAACGGGATGGGGAAGATGGCCATGTCTTTGGCATAGCTATCTTTAAAATTGCCGCATTCTCGATATAACATAAATTAGCTCCGTAACATAAAGAAATGCCTAAAATTCAAAATGTCTAAAATGCCTAAAATTATGGTATCGCTACACTCTATCTCTTTTATAAACTCTTCCAGCAAGGGTCTCCGTTCGACCCTATGCGCCATGCGCTTTGCCCTATGCCCTATACTTCCACCTTCCCTCCGGGGCGTAGGCCCCTATGGCCCCTGCGGGTCGAGGGCCGCATTCCGACTTCCAACTTCCCCTACACCCTTTCCACGATTTCTTTACCGAACATGCCGTATGGTTTAAACCAGAGGAAAATTAGTGCCAGCAGGTACGGAAAAAATGTTTGAATGCCGCCGCCGACATAAGGCCCGATAAATACTTCAGCCAGGTTTTCAAAGGCACCGACAACCAGGCCGGCCAGAATCGCCCCGGGGATGCTGTCGATGCCGCCCAATATGAGGACGGGCAGGGCCTTGAGGGCAATCAGGGACAGGCTGAACTGAACGCCGAGACGCGACCCCCAGGCCACACCTGCCACGGTTGCCACAATGCCGGCAATCACCCAGGTCACCGCCCAGGCCTTGAGCAGGGGGATGCCCACGGAAAGGGCCGCCTCATGATCATCGGCCACCGCCCGCAGCGCCCTTCCGGTGCGTGTCTTTTGAAAAAACAGGATTAGCCCGGTGACCAGCAAGCCTGCAATCACCCCGAAGGTCAAATCAAAGGTGCTGATATAGATGTCGGCGATGATGATGGGATTGTCCGGTATTCCGATGTTCAGCCCTTTGGCGTCCGTGCCCCAGATGGCTTGACCGATGCCCTGAATCAGAAACGACAGCCCGATGGCCGCCATAAAGAGAATCAGCGGCGGACGGGCCACCAGCGGCCGAAAAATGATGAATACCGTAGCATATGCCAGGATGACCATGACGGCGATGGTACAAATAAGTGCCAGCCACAGCGGCATTACCGTGAGAAAACCGACCAGCGCGAGACCCGCCAGAAGACTCATGTCCCCCTGGGCAAAGTTAAAGACATCCGATGCTTTGTAAATCAGCGCAAAACCCATGGCCACCAGGGAATACATAATGCCTACGAGCAGGCCGTTGATCAGTACCTCGAAAAAAAAGCTCATCTAGTTACTCCTCTGATTTCAGGTTCAGGTCATCCGGTTTAATTAATCCTCCGCTTCTCCCAGATAAGCCTTGATAACTTTCTGGTTGGCTTTGATTTCTGCCGGGGGTCCATCCGCAATTTTGTTGCCGAAATCCAGGACCGCAATTTGATCGCAGATATCCATGACAACCCCCATATCATGCTCGATCAGGGCGACGGTATAGCCTAATTCTTCATTGGCATCCAAAACAAACCGGGCAATATCCTCTTTTTCTTCCAGGTTCATACCCGCCATGGGCTCATCCAGAAGAAGCAGCTTGGGTTCGGCTGCCAGGGCGCGGCCCAGCTCCACCCGTTTTTGAAGACCATAGGGCAACATGCCCACCGGTTGTTTGCGAATATTTTCAATCTCCAAGAAATCGATAATCCACTCCACCGCTGCACGATGCTCAATCTCCTCCTTTTGGCTCATTCCCCAGTAAATCCCCTGGGCAAAGAAATTGGACTTCATTTTCTTGGTGCGGCCGACCATGATGTTGGACCAGGTGTCCATTCCTTTGAAAAGAGCCAGGTTTTGAAAGGTCCGGGCGATCCCCATTTCGGCCACATGATGCGGTTTCATTTTCAGGGGTCGTTCCTGGCCTTCGAAGAAGATCCGCCCTTCGTCCGGCGTATACACCCCGTTGACCACGTTCAACATGGTTGTCTTGCCGGCGCCGTTGGGTCCGATGATGGCCATGATTTCGCCGGAATTTACTTGCAGGCTCACGCCGTTGAGGGCTTTCAAGCCGCCGAAGCTGATATGGATGTCTTCCACTTTAAGAATTGGTTCTTTTTTTTCGCTCATGGACTACCTGCTTTGTGGTTCAATTCGCAATTATATTCACCGCAGAGATTATACGCTATTTTATTTATGAACCTATTCACTCAGGCACCCCCGGATCCCTTTAGAATGTTTGGGCGTCACGGATTTTAAGGTCGGCCTGCATGGTCACGGTGCGGCCGTCTTCATAGGTAAAGGTCGCATCGACGGTCACTTTGTCTTTGGCGGTGAAAAGGGCCTCAATCAGGTTGCCGTATTTTTGATCGACAAACTTGCGCCGGACTTTGCGGGTCCGGGTAATTTCCCCATCATCGGGATCGAGTTCCTTGTGCAGCAAAAGGAATCGTTTGATCTGGGCGTTTTTGAGTTTTTCATCTTGGCTCAGGCTCTTGTTTACGCGCTGGACGGCTTCATCGACCAGGTCATATACCTCAGGTTTCTGGGCCAGATCTGTATAGCTGGTATAGGGGATGTGTCTTCTTTCAGCCCAGTTGCCCACCGCCCCGTAGTCAATATCGATAAACGCGGTGACAAACTCCCTTTTCTGACCGTGGGCCACGGCCTCTTTGATAAACGGGCTGAATTTGAGCTTATTTTCAATGAATTTGGGGGCGAACAGGGTGCCGTCGGTCAATTTGCTGACATCTTTGGCGCGATCGATAATTTTCAAATGGCCGTGCCGGGTGATGTATCCGGCGTCACCCGAAAGAACATACCCGTCCACCAGGGTTTCGGCAGTGGCTTCATCGTTTTTGAAATATCCGCTGAAATTCCCCGGACTTTTGAACAATACTTCTCCGATTTCGGATATCTTGATATCCACCCCGGGC
>CAVQBT010000005.1:0-311949 GCA_963710795.1 uncultured delta proteobacterium | reverse complement strand
CGATAATACCAAAAATTTCCAGGCCAAAATTATGGCGTTTCAGCTAACGGCTCACCAAATGATCTGCCGGAAGCGCTAAAATCAGTGAAAAAAACAACTCATAACAGCTCAGTTTTCGACCCCATTATCTTTCTTTATCCTCAGCGATATGCGTTTCCCTATATCGGCCGCAGTCCATACGGCGCAGATATACAACTCCGGTCTTAAAGGAACGGAATACCGGGGCCAGGGGGCAAAAATACTATAAATAATGGTATAGTATATTCCAACGGCCAGTAAAAAAATAGGTGTGTGCGATATGAAATTACCGGTTTCCCGCTGCCGGGATTTGATAACTATCAGTGGAATACCGGATAAAGCCAACAGCAGGACAAGCGGATGCAAGTATTTCATGAATTGCCTTGAAAAATCAGCGAGCTTGCAAGTCATGTAAAGAGATGTTTTCACCGGATAAAAATAAACGTCCCCCCTGCCCGCGGGCACCACCGTCCCTTTATGGCTTTGCAGATTATCCCAGCTCCAGACATAGTAAGGCTTTTCAAATAAATACCAGCTGATATACCTTGCGGGCCTTTGCCTGAACCTTTCCCATAAGATCCTGCTGAAATTATTTAATGATTGGCTAAATTCCGGTTGTCGCGGATCTTCCAGATAAGGATAATTTTTATAGTTGGGGTCTTTATGGACAAAGCCGGGATAGGCGCCATGACTTAATGTTATAATCGCCCTTTTGCTGCCGCGGGGCGCATTTTCCGGCAGCTGTGAGCTGCGATAGAGCCACCCCAATGGGATTAATAGAAACACCAGCAGAAAGGCAATCAACGATTGGCGTTTTATTGGTTGATGCGCGGAAATTAATCTGGTCCTGGTTATCAAAACGGTGACGGCCGCCAGAAAAGGAGGCAGCAATAAAACCGATTCATTGATTAAATAGGCAGCGCCGAAAAGCAGGGCCGCGGAAATATAGTCGGCAATTTTTTGATGGCTAAGTGCTTCATAAAAAGACATAACGGCCAGCAGCAAAACAAACGCAAACAGGGTTTCGCTGAGCAGATAGCTTTGAATCGAAATCAGGTGCGGGCTGATCGCGACACAAATGCCGGCAATCACGGCACCCCAGGTCGGCAAAACCATTCGCCCCAGAAAAAATGTAAGGATTACCAGCAGGGAACTTAAAATGGATTGAAGGTATAGAATCAACGGATAAAAACCCGTATCGCCCAGAAAATAAATTAGCACCGCGATTAAAAGCGGGTACCCCGGTCCGCGGAAGGAATCCGGCGCCGGCTTCGCCAGATCTGTATTTAACGAAAATACTCCAAAATGCCGCAGATTGTAACCGTAAGCATAATATTGATATGCGTCGCCCCGGATAACTTCCTCAACTTTGGTATGCTTAAGGTATTCGAATCGAAAAAAAACTGCCAATCCAAACAGTAATATTAAAAAACAAAGCAGAAACCATCTGGACCGCCTGCTCCGGTTGCTATCCATAATGAGTACCCGCCTTAGAATCCAGCCTGACCAGTAAAATTGGCGACCTGGCTCAATCCGGGAAAATCTGCTCGGCGGCGAGATAATGCAAACCGATATCGCGCCTGAGGTCTAATCGATTGCCGGTCGGGTCTTCCCGCGGAATCACCCGGATCTTGCCGTTGTCAAAGGCCGCCAGCAGCTTATTCCGGCAGCGCTCCGCGACCGCCCCGCGGTTTTCAGCGGGTTTAACGGTTACATTGGCGTTCATAAAAGCAACCCGCGTGCCATCGGACTTAAAGCCGCCGTCCGCCGCTGCGCCCATCATGGCAGATGGTATTACTTGGATTCCTTTGCGTTTCATATACTTGAAATCGATTTCAACGATCTCGCCCCGGGTGCACGACCAGGGATAACCTTTTTGACCGTCCGGCCCCCCCGGGCCCGTAACCAAAGCCGAACACATGGCCAGCTGATCCGTGCGGACCTCCGGTTCCACTTCGTTTAAATTACCTTGCAATGTCGCCTGAACCAGGGCACCCAGATTCCTCAGCCGCCGAATGACAGGCTGCGCCTCGGGCTCGCCGGGACGAATATTTATTTCAGACACCCGGATGGCGGTCGGACACCGGTCCGCGTCCAAGGATACAAAACAGCCGGGATATAAAACGCAAGGCCGCAAAATACCCCGTGTCTTCATCATCTCGATTAAAGGCCCGGCAATGCAGTCTGCGGCCATATCTATCATTTGCGGCGTTTCCAGCGGGTGGGGTGAAACCGCGCCCATGCCCCCGGTAATCGGATTGCTTTTGCCGGCTGGGCCTTCGAACCGTTCGGGATAGTCCATGGCGGTCGGCAAAATTTGAAAATGACCATATTTGTCGACCAGGATCGTAAAGCTGATCTCAACCCCCGACATCAGCGATTCAATCAGAAGCGGCCATTTTCCCTTGCCGCCATATAATTTTTTATAGCTGTCCTGGTAGTCTTTGATCAGGGTCTCATAGACTTCCCGAATTTCCCATGAATTCAAAATAATGCGTGCCCCTTTACCACCGGCACTGTATGGATATTTCAGAACGGCGCCGCCGTAGGCATCGATATAATTCAAACAGGTCGCCAATATATGCTGATAGTCTTTGGCATCCACCTCGGACCAGGATGCAGCGACCGGGATACCGGCATCCCGGCAAAGTTTTTTGCACTCTATTTTATCACCTTCAATAAAAGCTGCCGACCGGGTCAAACCGATGATGTGATCGCCAAAGCCGGCCTGTTCCACGGCATCCACCAGGCCATCGAATAAAAGTGCTTCCGGCATGGGCATCACATAATCTATTTTTTCTTCCTTTAAGGCGCTGATGATGGCGGCCGTATAATCGGCAACCGAATTGCTGGCGGTTTCAATAAATTCCACCGGCCAGTTCATGATTTCACAAAATACCGGCATCGAGGGGGTTCCCCGGATAACGACCCCCGTGAACGCTTCCGGGTAAAGGTCGCTCTTCGCAGTGGCGGTTACCAGCGCGCTTAACAGGGTCCGACCATCGGTTCCGGCAAAAGCTATTTTTTTCATTCAAATTGTCCTTTTTCAATATGCAGTTGATCGTGGTCCACTTCCTTACCAAATTGTTGCACCCCGGGTCAATTAATACCTCAATCATGAACGAAAAATATTGGCAGAAAGACTTCCATATCATGCCAGAACCAGATAGTGCCTAAAATTTTGTAATTTTCAAATGTGATCAAATATGGTATATATAATCTTGTAAAAGGAAAGGGTTAATTGTTGAATTTGAAGTTATGGAATCGTGATTCGGAATTATTCATTAATTCCGACTTTGTCTCGCCTGCCGTTCGACAGGCTCAGGCCCCGAGCAAGTCGAGGGGAGCTCGTCGAAGGCCGCATTCCGACTTCCGCATTCCAAAAAAATGTTTGCCGGATTTACAAAAATCGTAGAAGAGCGAATTCGCGCGGCTCAGCACAAGGGCGAATTTAAAAATCTGGCGGGAGCGGGCCAACCGCTCGTGCTGGAAGAGGATCGCCATATCGCCGAGGAGCTTCGACTGTCCTACAAAATTTTAAAGAATGCTGATTGTCTGCCCCCGGAAATTGAGCTTAAAAAAGAGATTGAACGCACGGAAGAGCTGCTGGGCGGCATGGAAGAGACGGCCGAAAAATATCGCATTTTAAAAAAGCTAAATTTTCTGATTATGAAATTAAACGCCACGCGCAATTCGTCGATAGAATTTGAAGTGCCCCAGCGATATTCAGCCAGGCTGGTAGACCGCTTTGAGCGCGGGCACAAAGATAGAAAAAAATGATTGCGGGATTAAAGCGATTTCGGATTTGAATAAAAAGTAAGATATTCGGATTTAATTTGCTAAATCCAAGTATTTCTCTGTGGTTATCTGTGTTAATCCGTGTCCCCCAAAAAAATTGAGAAGGGATAATTCCATGCAAAAACGCACTGTCGCACTTCTGGCCGGTGGCATTTCATCCGAGCGTGACGTCTCGCTGCACAGCGGTGAGCAGGTTTACGACGCGCTGGATAAAGACAAATACCATATCCTGCAGTATGATCCTCAATCCGATCTGTCCCGGCTGGTCCAGGATGCGCCCCGGATCGACATTGCCATGATCATCCTGCATGGCCCGTTTGGCGAAGATGGAACCATCCAGGGTCTGCTTGACCTGCTGAATATTCCCTACCAGGGATCGGGAGTATTGGGAAGTGCACTGGCGATGAACAAAGTTGCCAGCAAACAGCTCTACGAAAAAGCCGGTCTGCCGATGATTCCATATAATGTCTACACGCGTAATGAAACCGTCGACGTCGCAAAATGTGTTTCTCAAATTGGCCTGCCCCTGGTGGTCAAACCGGTGGCAGCCGGCTCCAGTGTGGGCATGTCGATTGTAAAGTCTGCTGCCGATCTGCAGGGCGCTGTCGACAAGGCCGGCGAATTTGACCAAACCATCCTGGTAGAATCCTTCATCGAGGGCACGGAACTGACCGCCGGTGTGATTGGCAACCAACAATTGGATGCCCTGCCGATTATCGAAATCATACCGGACGAATCCCATGAATTCTTTGATTACGAAGCCAAATATACAGCCGGTGTTACCCGGGAGATATGTCCGGCACGCATTAGTGAGGAATTGACGCAAAAAGCACAAGATTACGCCAAGATTTCTCACCGCGCTTTATTTTGCAAGGGGTACAGCCGAAGCGACATGATCCTGAAAGAAGATGAAATCTATGTGCTGGAAACCAACACGATCCCCGGCATGACTGCCACCAGCCTTTTTCCCCAGGCCGCTCAAGAGGCCGGCATGAGTTTCAGTCAGGTTCTCGACAAACTCATCGAACTGGGGCTCGAAGCGCACCGGGCCCGGGGCTGATTCTTACCAAATCCCACCGCAGATAATTGACGTCAACTACTAAAGCCCTGATTGGCATTTTCCTTACCTCGCCGGTGACCAAATTGTCCAAGGCATCCTGTGCCATGCAAATGATGTTAGGCGCCTAGTGACATCATATCGACAATTAATTTAATATCAGATAGATATAGATCATGTCATACCCGCGAAGGCGGTTATCCAGTCGTCATAGTGGCTTTTTACGATTTCATCAAATATTGAGTATTGAAATTTTATAGGATTCTGTCTATATAATCTCTTGATAGGCCTGTCGCTTCGCTCCAGGCCTATCGGGGCGCGGGTGAGCCGCGGAGGACCGCGAAGCGCGGCCTATCCACGCGGTTCGAGCAGACAAAAAAAGCTGCTCACCCGCGCCCCGTTATCTTATCTACTTTCACGAAAGAGGCGAAAAGAAAATAAGATAGATAGAATACCACCAATATTCAATCTTCAATTTTCAATCTTAATTTGATTGTCCACCTGACCGATCGTAAAGGAGAATTAATCTGATGACCCAAGACAGGGATTTGAAAGGTGATAGCGCGGCCCCCCAGGTTGGAATCGTAATGGGCAGTGATTCCGATCTTGCTATTATGAAGGAAACGGCAGCTATACTGAAGAAATTTAAAATACCATATGAAATGACGGTCGCCTCTGCTCACAGAAGTCCGCAGCGGGCGGCTGAATTCGCCGGATCCGCCCTGGATAGGGGCCTCAAGGTTATCGTCGCCGGTGCGGGGCATGCCGCCCATCTGGCCGGTGTTCTGGCTGCCCATACCCGCTTGCCGGTAATCGGGGTTCCCATTGATTCCTCATGCCTGCAGGGTTTAGATGCGCTGCTGGCTACCGTCCAAATGCCGCCGGGTATCCCGGTGGCAACCATGGCCATCGGTAAATCCGGTGCCCGCAATGCCGGTATTCTGGCCGCGCAGATCCTAGCGACCGCTGATCTGACGCTCGGACAGAAGCTCGACAATTTCAAGCAGGAAATGGCCCTGCAGGTCGAAAAAAAAGCGCAAGCGGTTGAAGCGGCCTAGGTGCAGACCTCGTTGAATAGTTTACT
Source organism: uncultured delta proteobacterium (assembly GCA_963710795.1). Lineage (GTDB taxonomy): Bacteria > Desulfobacterota > Desulfobacteria > Desulfobacterales > JAFDCJ01 > JAFDCJ01. The sequence goes on along the minus strand of CAVQBT010000005.1, from coordinate 305,992 downwards.
GGTTGAATGGTTGATTAGGTAAATTATAGTCCTAATTTAAAAACGTTGCGAATTTTTAAAGACTTTTGGGACACAGATTTGCACAGACCCGCCCGACTCGCCTGAGCGGCTCGCGATGGCGGGCGCGGTAAACGCAGATTAGTACAAACTGCCTGGCGGCGGAAACCCTGCCAGATATACAAAGTTGCCTACTTGGAATGTGTCCTTTCTCGCCGAAGGCGAAACATACTTTCTTTTTAATCCGTGTTCATCCGTGTTCATCTGTGTCCGAATGGTCATAGCATGATATGTCCAATTATTATGCAAATATCGGATAAATCCATATTTGCAACCAATTAACCAATCAACTAATCAACCAATCAACTATATCTGAAGTGACCAACCGACCCAGGATCATAAAGGTTGAACCGGTCAACCCGGCCCCTGCGGCCATTAAAAAAGCGGCCGACGTTATCAAAGGGGGCGGGATCATCGTTTATCCCACCCGCTGTTTATATGGGGTGGGCGCCGATGCTTTCAATGCCCGCGCCGTAGAGGGAATATATACCATAAAGCAGCGCGCCGCGCATAAACCGATACTAATATTAATCGACCACCCCGGACAGTTGGAGCGGTTGGTCACCCATGTACCCGGGGTCGCAGTAAATATCATGCGACAATTTTGGCCGGGCCGGGTAACCCTTGTTTTTGAAGCCGGCGCGGGCGTTTCGCCCGAACTTACCGGTGGCAGCGGGAAAATCGGCATCCGGCTGCCGGGCCATCCGGTCGCTGCGGCTTTGGTCGAAGCCGTCGCCGGCCCCATCACCGGCACCAGCGCCAACCTCTCAGGCCGTCCCGGATGTCATCGAATCCCTGATCTGGAGCCGCAGATAGCCCACCAGTTGGATCTTATCCTGGATGCCGGCCCCCTGGCAGGCGGCCGCGGCTCAACGGTGGTCGACGTGACTGGCAAGGATCGCCCAATAATTTTGCGCGAAGGGGTAATATCTGCGCGTGATATTATGCTGGCGGGGTCGTGATACTGGATGCTCGATGCTCGATACTGGATGCTCGATGCTGGATACTCGATGTTCGATGCGGAGTTGAGCGGGTTGCGGGGATATTCGATTGCGGATTTCAGATTTCGGATTGCAGATTGAAAGGAATCGATCGACGAACTGTGGAAGTCGATGAAAGATGATGCGGTAGGAGGTGCGGGGTGCAGCGCTGCCTTTCCAATTCTCCGACCTTCGCACCTTCCCGACTTCCCACCTTCTTTTTTTCTGTCTTCCGGTATCTGGTCATCTGTCCTCTGTCGTCTGATTTTGTATTCTGTTTTTTGGAGCCGAAAAGTGACGCAATCTTGTTGACAATTCTTTTCATATTAAATATATAGCCAAAACAATGCCGGAGTGGTGAAATTGGTAGACGCGCTGGATTCAAAATCCAGTGGACCTTGCGTCCGTGGGAGTTCGATTCTCCCCTCCGGCACCAGTAATCAAAAAGGGCTCCGGCTAACGGAGCCCCTTTTGTTTTCCAATCAGATCAATTCCGAATTACGTTCTCCTCCATTTGTCTTCTGTTTCTCTTATGAAACTTCAAATAGTTAAAGGGATGTGGAATGGATTCGATTTTTATTATTTTTATTTAGACAGGATTTACAAGATTATCAGGATTTTTTTCGCCTGCGGCGAGGGGCCTTTCGGCCGAAGGCCACATTATCCTGACAATCCTGTTGATCCTGTCCAATTATTTTTTCTTAAAATAAGAATCCATTCCTCTTTATCTTTCACATTCTATAATTTTTTATTTGATCAGACTGGCCACTTTTCAGGCCTGCAGTGGCTGACACCTGGAATCTCTTCTATTTTGTCAGCTGTCACCTGCTTCTTTCACAATTCCACTGATCTCGGCAATCCTTTATCTAATGTTATTTTAGATTTCCGACTTTGTCTCGCCTGAGCTCGTCGAAGGCCGCATTCCCACTTCCCAATTCATTTATCTGTCCTCTGTTTTCTGCCCTCTGTCTTCTGTCATCTGTCTTCTGCTCTCTATTTTCCAAATTGCGGCGCGCCTCCTCGAAGTCGGGATTGATTTCCAGGGCGCGGGAAAAATGCTGGTTCGCTGCCTCGACCTGCCCCCGCTCCTGCAGAAAAAGACCGAGATTATAGTGGGCTTCCGCGTGCTGCGGATTAAGGGCCAGCACCCTGGCAAAATGATTCGCGGCATCATCCGGGTTACCCTCATTTTTCAGGGCAATAGCGAGATTATAATGAACGTCGACATCTCCTGGGTTTTGTTTCAGAGCAGCTTTAAAGTAATTAATTGCCTGCCTGTACCGGCCCTGGAGTGCCAGCGCAACGCCCATGTTATTGAGAGCTTTTAAATTTTTGGGATCGAGGCGCAGGGTTTCCGCAAACTGGTGGATGCCCCCTGCCAGATTCCCCTGCCGGGACAAAGCATATCCCAGATTATAATGGGCATCGACATAATCGGGCTTAATTTTCAGGGCGCTCTCAAACTGCTCGACAGCTTTCACCAAACTTCCGCCACGCAATAAGGCTGCCCCCAGGTTGTTGTATGGCCGCGCTTTGCCGGGCGCCTTTTCAATGCAGTCCCGATAGAAGGTGATTTCATCTGACCAGACTTTATTTCTTTCGAAAGTCCACACCGTAAAAAGCGTTCCCATAACACAAAGCGCAACGACACCCATCCAGGCTGGTTTTAAATATTTAAAAACCAGGGTAACCACCAGCAGGATAGCCAGCATGGAGGGTAAATAATTGCGATGTTCAAACACAAGTTCCAGCCCGATGATGGAAGACTCGATTACCAGATTACCGAAATACCAGAAAATACAGAAAGATATAAGGGGTTCTTTTTTGGCGAGCAGGAGTGCCAGAAGAATCAAAACGATAATAACCGACATCGACAACAGGGTTGTTAGCGGGTTTATCAGGGAATAGGATAAAACAATATCATGATCCAGACTCAATCTCCCGGGCTGCGGCCATATCAGCAGGCTGATGTATAAAATAACCACTCGAAATTGGGTCAGCACGCGCTGGACCAGGGTAAAATCCCGGCTATTGTAATCGTTCAATATTCTGGCAAAAGGATCGTTTCCAAAATATAGCAGTGAAATTGCAATTATAAACACCCCCAAACCGGCCAGAATCAACGCCCGGTGTTTAACCCACGGTCGACTCAATCCCTGGAAAAAATACCATTCGTATAGAGCAATAAATACGGGCAAGGTGGCGGATATTTCCTTGGTGCCGAAGGCCAGCATACCAGCCAGGATACAACCGGCCAACAACAGCCATTTTGAGCGGTTGCCGGTGTTCAGCCTGAATTTTACGTAGAGCAGCATTGACAACACATAAAACATGGCCGCCAAGCTGTTCATCCTCTGAACGAGATAGGTTACCGACTGGGTCTGCAGGGGATGAACCAGCCAGATAAATGCGGTGAAAAATGGTATCCAACCCGATCCAGCATACCGGGCCCGCAGGGTGGGAGTCTGCATGGTTGCCTTCACAAAAGCATACAAAAAAATCCCGCTGGCGAGGTGGATTAAAATATTCACCACGTGAAAACCCACCAGATTATAACCATGAACATAATAGTTCAGCGCGAAACTGATATTTGCAACCGGTCGGTTGGCTAGAGGACTTTCGAACCCGGCCCAGGCAAGGTTTTTAAAACTGAGAAAAGGGATGCGGATATGAGGGTTGTCCCGAATGTTGTTGATATCATCAAAGATAAAGGGGGTGGTCAGGGTACCACTGTAAATCAGAATTACAATGACCGCCAGCATGCAAAGCAGCAGGGTTTCGTGCCTGGGAACATCCTTGATGGGTGAGCCATCATCGACCATTGTGGTAGAAAAATTCCTTTATATTAATTTTCTGTCAGGATGCACTCGGTTCGCAGTTCTCAGATAACCGATGCCAGATTATTGAATTCGGAAGTGGGAATGCGGAAGTCGGAAAAAAAGAAGGTGGGCGGTTGGGAAGGTGAGAAGGCCGGAGGATGAAGGGCAACGGGCACCTCGCAACTCGTCCAACTCCCTACGCTCTGCCCTATGCCTAATATTAGCTGCCGCAGTTCCTCACCTTCCCAGCTTCTCACCTTCCCATCTTCCTGCTTTGTCTCGCATCCCGCAAACCCGCATCCCGCAGATAGATCCCCAGATCCCATACTCATAAAGTAAAGATCCGGGTCCAGAGGGCCCGGCTTTGATTATCCCCGGAGGGGATTTAGTTTACCGGCATTTGCCGATTTACGGAGTACTGGAGTATTGGAGTGATGGAAGAACCCCCTTTTTCCATCGCTCTCAGAAAACAGACGCCTGGAGAAAATCTGAAAGTTTAAGGCTCTTTTTTTTAAACCAACACTCCAAAACTCCAGTACTCCATTACTCCGGTTGATTTATACGGGCAGAGCCATTGATCTCTGACCTGGCCCTGAGGACCAGGTTTTCAATGTTGGAATAAAACTTTTCAACAAACTTTGAGCTTTCAGCTTTGAGCTATTAGCTTGCACGATAGTGCATTCCCGCAACCCGCAACCCGACCTTTTACCTTGCAAGAACCCTGGAATCAAAACCGTCTTTTAGCAGCTGTTCGGAAAGCCGTTGGGCCTCATCCCGCGTACCATAGGCACCAATCAATATTCTGGTTTGGCCGGGTCGTTTTCGATCCGGCAGACGGTAAGCGATGTATCCTTTAGCCCCCAATCGGCTGATGAGTTGGCGGGACGCCGGTTCAGAATCGAAAAGTCCCACCTGGACGGTATAGGGTTTGTGCGACACCTGAACATATTGAAATTTTCTCTTTTTCAATTCGACGGCAGCACTTCGGGCCTCGGCCAGAGATCGATAGTATCCGATAAACACCCGATGCCAGATGCCTTTGCCGGGAATATGAACCGGGCAGGCAAACGCCGGGTCACCCTTTTGGGCCAGGGTTGTGGCGGCACGGACGGATTTAGCCGCATCTCGATAAGCGCTGACCTGAATGGTATACGGATAGGGTCCGGCAAAAACAGCAGTATTCTGGTGGGCCGCAGGCGGCGCCACGTTGCGGCCGGTTTCCGTTGCGAGAAGCTTGTTAAACTTCTCAGATTCAACCCGGGAGCTTGAACCGGCATAATTTATTCGCAGGGGTTGACCGGCTTTATAAGTATTTAAGTGATCAATGTAAAAAACAAGCCGATCGGTTCTGTCCTGCTGAATCAGCATATGGACAGCCTGCTTCTGAGTAGAGACTGCTTCTTCGAATTGCCCGTTGGCCGCGTAGGCGGCTGCCAGGGTATCCAGCGAATCAATGCCGGCCTGAATCTCAACCGCTTTTTGCGCCAGTCGGACAGCCTCTTTTCCGTTGCGATAACCGGCCCGGGAACTCGTCGCCAGGATCCAGGCTTTACTGTTGTAAGCATCCAGTAAAACAGGTTTGATTTCAATCGCCCGCGAAAAATCATTGAGTGCCCGGTTGAGATTGCCTTTGCGAACCCAGGCAAAGCCGCGATTATTCAAAGCCTCGGCATATGCAGGCTTGATTTGCAGGGCGGCGGTATAGTCGGCGATAGCGCCATCGTAGTCGCCCTGAAAGGTCCGGGCAACGCCCCGGTAATTATAAGCTTCAACATCTCCGGGGATCAGTTCAATCGCGGTCGTAAAGGCTTCGATGGCCCTAGCGTAATGCTGGGACCTGCTCAGCATAAGGCCTTTTGCAAACCAATCTTCTTGTGTGAAACCCTGGCACGGCAGCAAAAAGCTGATTATCAGCAGCAGCGTTGCCCGTAAAGTGTTGACTTTGATTGCTTTCATGATCCGATCACCCGGTTGCCATTAATTGAACAACCGAAATCTCAAGTTTATTTAATGATACCGGAAATTTGACCAAAAAGCAATCATTCGGATAAGAAATAGAATTTGACAGCGTCTGGGTTTTTTAATATTATTTTGATGTTAACTCGAGGGGCAACGTGACGCGTAAAAAAGGTTTTAAAAATACCATAATGGATTCGATGGTTGTCACCGGCATTTGCCTGGCCGGTTTTTATTGGGTCTGCGAATCTTTCATGTATTTTTTTTTAAAACCGGAAGCCAATTTCTTTCAGTATCTCCTCGGACCGGATATTTTTCAAACCTGGACCCGGGTCCTGGTGCTGTGTCTGTTTGCCATATTCGGATCGCATGTCCAATACACGTTCAGCAACCGCAAAGCCGCCGATGACGCGTTGCGGGAAAGCGAAGAAAAATATCGCACCATCCTCGAAAGTATTGAAGAAGGCTACTTCGAAACCGATCTCGCAGGCAATTTAACCTTCTTTAGCAACCCCTTCTGCAAAATTGTCGGTTATTCCCGCAGCCAGTTGATCGGGATGAATACCCGCCGGTATACCACCCCTGAGACCGCCGCCAAAATGGACCGGATCACCGAGCAACTCCTGCAGTCCGGCCTGCCAGAAAATGTAAACAGTTACGATGTAATTCGCCCCGATGGCGACAAGGTGTTGCTTGAGCTATCGTTTTCGATCCTGAAAGGTCCGGATGAAAGACCAGTCGGATTCAAGGGGGTACTGCGCGATGTTTCGGCGCGCAAAAAAACTGAAGAGGAGAAGCATAAACTTGAAACCCAGCTTCAGCAGGCGCAAAAGATGGAATCCATCGGGACCCTGGCCGGCGGCATAGCCCATGATTTCAATAATATTCTGATGGGGATCCAAGGCAATGCATCATTGATGCTGCTTAAAATACACTCGGAGCACCCGGGTTTTGAAAAAATAAAAAACATCGAAACTTATGTCCAGAACGGCACCACCCTGACCAAACAGTTGCTCGGTTTTGCCCGCCGCGGCAAATACCTCGTTAAGGCTACCGATCTCAATGAAATCATCGATAAATCTTCCTTACTGTTCGCCCGGACCAGAAAGGAAATCCAGGTAAACACCAATCTTTTTGATTCGATTTGGACGGTGGAAGTGGATCGCGGCCAGATCGAACAGGTTCTGCTAAATATGTATGTCAATGCCTGGCAAGCCATGCTCGACGGCGGTGATCTTTATCTTCGTACTGAGAATGTTACGCTGGATCGCAGGTACGTCAAACCCTACAAGGTCGAACCCGGCCGCTATGTTAAAATATCGATTACCGATACCGGTGTCGGAATCGACAAACAAACCCAGGAGCGGATATTTGAGCCGTTTTTTACCACCAAAGAAATGGGGCGCGGAACCGGATTGGGACTGGCTTCGGTGTATGGCATTATAAAGAGCCACGGGGGTTATATAAATGTTTACAGCGAATTAGACCAGGGAACGACCTTCACGATTTATCTGCCGGCATCCGGCAAAGAGGTCGACGAAGATGTAAACTTGACAGCGGTCATCATAAAGGGCACCGGAACCATTTTGTTGGTTGATGATGAAAAAATGATCCTGGATGTCGGCCGCGAACTCCTGCAAGAACTGGGTTATACCGTATTGCCGGCCGGCAGCGGTCAGGAGGCGATCGAAATTTTTCAAAAGGACCCGGACAAAATCGATATGATCATCATGGATATGATCATGCCCGGGATGAGCGGCAGCGAAACCTTTGACCGCCTGAAAGAAATCAACCCGGATGTAAAAATATTGCTTTCCAGCGGATACAGTGTCGACGGCCAGGCAACGAACATTCTGCAGCGCGGCTGTGACGGTTTCATCCAAAAACCATTTAATATGAACCAGTTGGCCGAGAGAATTCTAAAAATTATGCCCAACCGGGGGGAATTGAAGATTGAAGACTGAAGATTGAAGGAATTCTTTCTATTTTTATATGATCCATTTCAGGACTGAGTTATAGAAAATACGAGAGATAGAATCAGCGACACCCTCAGTCCTTATTTCCCAGCACCCATCACTTTTTCGATTCGACTGAGCGAAGCGAATCCATAAATCTTCATCTCAATCTTAATTTATAACCGGTTCCCGCAATATCAACTCGATACATTTCGCCGCAGTCGCGGCAGCTTCGGGAAAGACATCTTTCAGGTTTCGAATATGCCTGAGGTTATCGGCCGTTCTTAGAATCAGCATGGCCAGATTGCCTTCCTCAATTTCTGCAATTCTCAGCGCCTTTTCCCAGGATTGCCCCTGGGCCCAGGCGCAAACCGTGGCGGCCGGACGCAACTGCAGCGGCCGGACCTCAAATTTTTGCTGTTGCATCTTGTGCGCAAAGGGTTTCAATCCTTGGGACACCTTGTTAAATGCCTTAACCAGCGATTCAGGCATCAATTTTGGATGGATATGATCATCGACTTCGCGCTCATTAACAAACGAGGCAATGATTCCGGCCAGAATAACCGGATCCGACCGGGGAAAAATCCCGCGTCGAAAACCTTCGGCAATCAACAGCGGTTGATCCACTCTCAACTGAGATGCCCACCGGCCTTCCGCCGTTAATTCATCTTCAACCGACACGTAACCGGCCGCCTTTAAAAAATTCAGATGCCGCAAAAAATCCTGCCAGAGATGCTTTTGGCTGTCAAAGGCACCTTTCCGGGAGCCGGGTTGGTTGATCAAATAATTGGCAAATGATTTTTTCAGCAACTCTTCGATTTGCGCCGGGCTGTGGGAAAGCAATAAATTGAGGGCCATTGAAAAATTGATTTTAATCTGGCTGACGACGGCCGATGGCGGTGAGTGGAGCAGTTGTCCGATTAGCCTGACATCCATGAATTTATCAGGTATCGACAGTGCAAAACCGATATTGTCCATCCCCCGGCGACCGGCTCGACCGGTCATCTGGTGAAACTCGGTCGCGGTCAGGGGTAAAAAATCTTGGCCGTTAAAACGATCCGAGTTGAAAAATACAACGGTCCGGGCCGGAAAATTCACTCCCGCGGCGACAGTCGAAGTTGCAAATACGGCATCCAGCAGGCCTTGGGTCATCAACCTCTCCAGCACCAGCTTCCAGGCAGGCAGTTGACCGCTGTGATGGGCGCCGACGGCTGCTTGCTCCAGGTACCATCGCTGGCGATGCTTGGCGATATGAGGTGTTTGCTGGAGGTATTGTGCCACTTTCTGCCGGAGTTGCTGCTGACGCCGAGGATCGCTTATCCGGTGGTCCCGGCAGTATTCCAGCGCGCGGTCACAATCAGCCCGGGACTTTAGGAAAAAAATTGCCGGCAGAAGATCATATTTTTCCAGAACCCGCAAAATATCGCCAAAAGGAGGGGATCGATGATATAAGCCCCGGCGCCGCCGCGGTCTGGTTTTTAGGTATTGTTTGACCTTTTTATCAAGCTGCTGCCGGTTGCCGGTTTTGGCCGGTGCCATCAGCGGCAGCAGGGTCCCTGAAGGATGGAGAAAAAGCGGATACAGCGCAACCGGTCGCACGGTTTCTTCAATGACCGTACACATCCTTGAACGAATTGATGCCAGCCAATCGGCAATTTGGCCGGCATTGCCGATGGTCGCCGATAAGAGCAGCAATGGGATTCGAGACGGCAGATATATCATAATCTCTTCCCACACGACGCCGCGTTCCGGATCACCCAGAAAATGGGCTTCGTCCAAAATTACGAAATCCGTGGATAAAGATACACCGCGGTGCATGGCATCATAGAGCTGGTTGCGCAATATCTCGGTGGTGCCGACAATAATCGGCGCTTCCGGATTTTCCCGGTGATCACCGGTCAGAATTCCGACATTTTCAGCACCGAATATCGCTGAAAATTCAGCGTATTTGGCATTGCTCAGCGCCTTCAAAGGACAGGCATACCAGCAATGGCCGCCGGCTTCATGAATCCGGCCAATGGCGCGCTCAGCGATCCATGTTTTCCCGGCTCCCGTGGGGGCGGTCACCAGACAGTCGGATTGCCGGATCGCCGCCAGGGCCTCTATCTGGAAAGGGTCCGGGCTGAACACCCGGCTGGCCGGTATACCAATGCCGGCAAAAACTTTTTTCAGCCTGGCATCCGCCCCGGGCTTCAGTTGGGTGCGGTGATCCTCTTTGCGAACACGGCGTTTTGACCTGGGGTACGGCTGTTTGTGACGAGGCATTATTCAATATTTTTGATCATCGATTCGACCAGAGCCTTTGAGGGCGATTCCACGTCATAGGGCGAAACCCCGTTTAGATCCGCTTCGATCAGGGCGTCATCATAGGGCAAAAAACCGAGAAACTCAAAATCGTCCAAATGGGTTTGCAGAAACTTCCGGTCTTTATCCCCCCGGATTTTGTTGCCGACCACGGCAATGGAATTCAAACCGATCTCGGCCGCCAGTCGTCGAATATGTTCGGCTGTGTCAATGCTGCGCCGACCCGGCTCGACCACAACGATCAGTTTATCAACCGCTTTGGCGGTTGCGCGCCCCAGGTGTTCGATACCGGCTTCCATATCCATGACCACGACCTCGTCCCGGGCCAGCACGATGTGCATGACCAGGGCCCGCAACAGGGTGCTTTCCGGACAGATACAGCCGCTGCCGCCCTTTTTGACGCCGCCCAGACGCATGAGTTTGATATTTTCAAAAGTGGCCGACAGCGCATCCGGCAAATCATCGACTTTCGGATTTAGCTTGAAAAAACCGCCGATACTGCCGGGTTGCGCCCCGGTTCGATCAAAGACAAGTTCTTTCATCTCGGCGATCGGAACAATGCGATCGGCATTTTCAATGCCGACACCGGCCGCCAGGTTGGCATCCGGATCCGCATCGATGGCCAGCACCCGTTTGCCGCTCTGATTGAAGGCCCGTATCAACAGGGAGGAAAAGGTGGTTTTACCGACGCCGCCCTTACCGCTGACTGCGAGTTTCATACCGCTATCCTTTCTGTATCCTTAACTTTTTTGGATAAATATCAATATAACACAGGATATCGGGCGGGCAAGGGGCAGGCGGTCAGACGGAGAAGAAATGTAAAGAATCAGGCGCTAGCTTCCGGCTTGATTCCTTCTCACAGGGACTATGCCGGGAGTGTAGAACTGCAGATCGGAGAGCGCGGGCATCCGATTTTCAAAATTGGCATTAAAAGAGCGGCGAGAGGGTCGCCGCTCTTTTTATCCGAACTGATTGCGGCACTCGAGCTAGGGCTGCTTCAGTGACCAGGTGCCCGGTCGGGCGCGGGTGGACGGTGTTCGCGACAGCGAAAATGACTCACCCTTAAACGTGAAGGTACCGCCGGAAGATTTGGTAGGCGTGGTTGTCCAGTCGTAACCGCCGCCAAGATCCGTATCGAGGGAAGTCCAAATATCTGTATCTCCTTTCGGATCTGCGGGATTGGTCGCATCGTACCCGCTGGCGGAGATTTTAATATCGGCCCAGGTCAAGCTCTCCCGGCCGTTTAGCTCGGATACGGCGGCTTCGACGGCCCTTTTTTTGGCATTCGCTTCAAGATCGATGTAGCGCGGTACGGCCACGGCTGCCAGAATGCCGAGAATAATTAAGACGGCAATGATTTCGACCAGCGTGAAACCTTCTTGATTGAGTAATGGATTTTGCTTTTTCATGGTGTTTGTCCTCTCCTGTTTCATTTTTATTTACGGTTGATTATTCATTTGAGCTTAATCTTAGTGCATAAAAAGTGCCAATTTAATAAAATTAATATTGAGAAAATAAATTAAACCAATAATTTTAATTGGTTAAAAAATTATAATAATTTAAACGGCTGCAAATCTTATGGGCTGCAATCCCTAAAACTACAAAAAATGTAGCCGTACGCCGCCCAATCCCTTCAAGTTTCGTCACTTTTTATGCCTTTCACATCGATATTGAGCTTCTTAATGCGATGCCACAGGCTGCGCTGGTTGATCCCCAACAGTTCAGTGGCCCGCACCTGGACGCCGCCGGTTTTTCGAAGGGCTTCGATGATCATGCTTTTTTCTATTTCCCGCAGCCGTTCGTCAAGCGGGTAGTTGGCCGGCAATTTGAGACCCGTCTGGCCGCTGTTATTAAAAACGGCGGTAATTTTACCGGGCAGTTGAGCGGGTTCGATATAATTGTTTTCAGCGATGACGGCCGCACTTTCAATGGTATTTTTCAGTTCACGGATATTGCCGGGCCAGGAAAACGCGACCAGCATCTGCAGGGCAACCGATGAAATATCCACTTTTTTGGCAGCGCCTTGCAAAAAATAGTCGACTAAAAGGGGAATGTCTTCTTTGCGCTCCCGCAGCGGCGGCAGATTAAGGGTGAAAACGTTCAGGCGATAATATAAATCCTCCCGAAAGGTTTTCTCCCGCACCATTCTTTCAAGGTTTTTATTGGTGGAGGCGATAATGCGGACATCGACCTTGATGGTGCGGCTGCCGCCGACCCGATAAAACTCTTGTTCCTGCAGCACCCGCAAAATTTTAGCCTGCAAATTGAAAGGCATATCACCGATTTCATCCAGAAAAAGGGTTCCGCCATCGGCCATATCAAATTTTCCGGGCTTAAACTTGTTGGCACCGGTGAAGGCACCTTTCTCATGACCGAACAGCTCACTTTCCAGCAATTCTGCCGGTATCGCAGCGCAATTCAGTTTGATAAAGGGTTTGGTCCTACGATCGCTGTTTTCATGGATACTGGTGGCAACCAGCTCTTTGCCGGTGCCGCTTTCACCCAGCAAGAGAACGGTGGCAGCCGTTGGCGCAACTTTCCTGATCAAGCTTAACAGTCCTCGAATGGCCATGCTTTCTCCGATTATGTCGGGAAAAAAATGACGCGCATCCATGCGGCTGAGCACCGAGGTGACTTGGTCAAACACATTGGAAAATTGCTGAATTTTATCGACCGACCAGTCTTTTTTGCTTTTTTTTTGCGGCACTTGAAATGAGGTATAATTACTGGCTTTTTCGACAAACTGCTCAACCGGCCGCAAGATTATCCGCACCAGAGCAAAACCGGCGACATAGGCCAGAAATCCGATAATGAGTATAAACCAGAAAACCGGTCGCGCCGGTTCCAGGCCATGCATTAAACTATACTTTGTCAGCCGAAACGACACGATCGCCGCAAAAATTGTCAACCCGGTAAAAATAAACGGGATAATAATGTACAAACTTATGTAAAAGCGCGATTGTTTCATGGGGTAATAATTTTAGTGCCTAAAATTATGCTTGCAGGCTTGAGGCCAGGAAGCTTGAAGGCAATATGGTTTTTGATCTATAAATTTTTAAAGCTCTAAGATCTGTATCATTCTTATTATGGCATAATTCTGATTTAGATCGCTGTCCAGCTTTCAAGCCTACAGCATCCCAGCCTCCCAGCTTCCGTGCCTTCCAGCCTCCCGGCCGCTGCCTCAGCCTCCCAGCCTCCCAGCTTCCCAGCTTCCCAGTCTCCCGGCTTCCAGCCTTTCATTTTGCCATCAACGTCAAATCCCACATGGGCAGAAAAATCGCCAGCGCAAAAAACCCAACCACAGCTGCCAGCCCGATAGTCAAAACGGGTCCGATGGCTTCGGATAATTTTTTCATGGCATACTCAACTTCGGTATCGTAATGCAGGGCGACATCCTGCATCAATTCTTCGAGGTTGCCGGATTCTTCACCGATCGCCACCATATTAATGAGCATGGGGGTAAAATATCGGGCTGAACCCAGGGGCCCGGCGATACCATGGCCTTCGGCCAGACGTTCTCGAATCCCATCTAATTCAGCAGAAATGGCGGCATTGCCAATGGTCTCCGATAATATATCCATCGTCTGGAGAATATCGACGCCGCTGGCCTGCAAAATAGAGAAAATACTGGCGAAACGGGAAATGGCGCTTTTGATAAACAAAGGCCCCACAACCGGAATTTTCATCACGACCCGGTAAAAGACGACCTTGCCGGATGCGCTCCTGATATAAAAAAACAATCCAAAAAATACCGCCATTGCGATGCCGAGGGCGATGTACCATTGACCGACCAGAAAATCATACATCAACATGCACAGTTGAGTCGGCAGCGGCAATGTCAGACCGGCACTCTTAAAAATGCCCACAAAACGGGGAATAACGCCCGTCAACAGCACGAAAAAGGCAATGAACAAGAAGCAAACCACAATAATCGGGTACATCAGCGCCGATTTTATATCGGACTTCACTTTGTGTTCATGTTCGATGATATATGTCAGTCGATCCAGCACCTCGTTCAAGGCACCGCTGGCCTCACCGGCTTTGAGCATATTGCAGAACAGAGGTGAGAAAACTCCCAGGATGTCTGCGAAAGGCTTCATGCAAGCTGGAACCTTCCTTGATATCCCGGTGGATAATTCCCAGAACCTTGTGCAATTTGGGATGCTCGGTCTGTTCTTCCAAAACCTTGAGCAGCGACAACATCGGCACCCCGGCCCGAATCAAGGTGTTAAACTGCTTGGTGAAAAGGATCAGCTCCGGCGCCTTGACCGGAGATAGAAAATCAAGTGCGCTTCCCAGTTGAAAACCGGCAGCGGTAGCGTGTTCTTCCTTAACCCGGGTGGGAATATAGCCCTGGGAGGCCAGCAAGCTACTGGCCTTATCGGTGTTTTCGGCTTCAATTTCACCGGTGGTGGTCGTACCCGTCTCGGTAATGGCGCGGTAGCTGAATTTGGGCATAATAATCTCTGTTCTGGTTTATTTTCTCTTCCTGTGAGAAAAGGTTTTGGTTATTGGCTGATCAAATTTTAGGTCCTCAGGACCTTTTATCTGACAAAATTTTGCCTGTAATTGAAGGTTTCAGGTGTCAGTGTTCAGGTGTCAGGACTCAGCACCCCGGTTCCCTGACACCTCATAGGAAACTACAAATGTTTGGGACGGTAGGGCGGGCCACCGTGCCCGCCGAAACTGGTCGGCACGGTAGCCGACTCTACAACAGCACCAGACCAAAGTTTCTTTTTTGATTTGACTGGGCGCCCACGGCCAGAGGCGACGCTGACACCTGAAACCTGATGATTTTCGTTATTAAGAAAAAAAGCCAATAGCCGTCTTGCAGCATATTCAAGAGAATATTCACCAAGCGACCCCTAAACCATCACCGCCGATGCAGCCTCCTCCAGGGAGGTTATTCCTTGGATCACCTTTTCGGCCGCATTTTCTTTCAGGGTAGTAAACTCGCCGGCTTCTTTGACACAGCGGGTGATTTCATGGGCTGAGGTTCGTTTCAATATTAAATCCTGGACGAAATCGTCGATAACCAACACCTCATACACGCCCGTTCTGCCTTTGTATCCGGTGTGCATGCAGCTGAAGCATCCCTGGCCCTGCTGAAAGTTGGGGTTTTCAATTTTATCCAGTCCCCAGAATTGTAAGGCTTCCTCCGAAGGCTGATAGCTGGTTTTGCAGCTCGGACATATGGTGCGGAATCAGACGCTGGGCAAAGGATACGATCATCACCGAAGCCACCAGGAAAGGCTCGATCCCCATATCCACAAAACGGGTGATCGCACCGGCAGCGTCATTGGTGTGCAGGGTACTTAACACCCGGTGGCCGGTCAAGGCTGCCTGGACTGCGATATTGGCAGTTTCGGAGTCACGAATCTCTCCGACCATGATCACATCCGGATCCTGGCGCAAAATTGACCGCAATCCACTGGCGAAAGTCATACCGGCTTTGCGGTTTAGCTGAACCTGGCGGATTTTTTCAATTCGATATTCCACCGGATCTTCCACCGTGATGATGTTGATATCCGGCTGGTTGATTTTCTTAAGAATTGAATACAGGCTGGTACTCTTGCCGCTGCCGGTGGGACCGGTGCTCAAGAATCATGCCATGGGGCCTGGCATATCATCGATTCAAGCCTTTGGCTGGTCCTTTTCGTTCATGCCCAGATGCCCAAGCGAATAGATGCTGGTGCTGGTATCCAGCAGCCGCAAGCACCATGTTTTCGCCGTAGATAGACGGAATCGTGGACGATCGGATATTAATATCCTTGTTCTTCATCTTGACGGTGAAACGCCCATCCTGTGGAATTCTGGATACGGCGATATCCATGTTGGCCAAAATTTTCAGCCGGGAGATAATCGGCAAAAACATTGATTTTGGCGGCGCCGGGACTTCGTGCAGGCGGCCGTCCACCCGAAAACGAACCTGGACGGTCTCTTTTTCGGGACTGATGTGGATATCACTGGCCCCTTCCCGGACGCCCTGGGATAAAATTGAATTCACCAATCGGACAACCGGTGCTTCTTCTGCCATACCCTGCAAAGAGCTGACTTCCACATCCTCGGTGATCGAGTTTTTCTCGTCGGAAGCCTTGTCGATTTCCATTTCTTCCATATCTTCCAGCACACCGCCGATCCCGGCATAGGTGCCGTAAAGGCTGTTGAGCAATTGGTTCAAGTGCTGTTCGGTACAGATAATGGCTTCAACTTCGCAATTGGTTAACACTTCAATGGCATCCAGCGCATTGATGTCCAGCGGATCCATCATGGCGATGGTCAGCAGGAGTCCATTTTTTTGAATGGGCGCCGCCTGATACTTGTGGGCGATGTCGGCCGGCAGCAAATTGGCCAGATCCACATCAATCGTATATTTGTCCGGACTGTATTTTTCAAGGCGCAGCTGGGTCGAAACCAGATCGACAATCTGGCTTTCGTTGACAATTCCTTCCCGAACCAGAAACTGCCCCAGCTTCAAATTGCTCTTCTTTTGAAAGGGCAGCGCCTTCTCCAACTGCTTTTGAGTCAGCAATCCGCCCTCGACTAAAATTTCACCTAACTTTTTTCGTGCTCTCAATTTTTATCTCTTATTGGACCTCAAAATAGTGATATCAATTAAAGTACGGATTTGAAAAATAAACCGTTTCTTTTTCCCAGCGTGACAGAAGTCTAGAATTAGCGGCCAGTTCTGCGGGCAGTTGTTGCAGATGATTGCGCGCAGTCATTTCATCCGTGAAGACCTTATCCAGCAGCAACGCAAACCGGGTGCCGTCCGACGGATTCCAATACGGTATTAAACGCACTGCCGGAAAGCTGTCCCAAAGATTGCGCAGCAAATTGAAAGCAGGTTCAAGGGAATCTCTATCATCAATTTTGATCCACCATACCGGGGTGGTCAGCGGTCTTACGCGGGCAGGAATTGCCGGCAGCGATATAATCTGACCGACGTCAACCCGGTCAGGATCTTCTATGTCGGGATTGGCGATGATAAATGACTTGAAATACTTTGAGTTAAAACCACCGTAGATGCCGATGATTATCCGCGACAGGGTTTCATTGCGTTTTAGGGTTATCTGCCCCAGAATCTTTGAATAGGTAGTCTCACGAGTTTTCTCGGATAGCGCTGGGCCGGATTTTTTCAAGATAGCCGCAAGCGGTGCTGGTGAGACCTCCCGCGGGGGTTCCTGCGGCTGAATTAACGGTGGCGCTTTGACCGGCTCAGCGATAGGTGTCGGCGCTTTTTCACCGGGTGCCGGCTGGTTGCGCGATAATTGTTTTGCATCGCTCGGCGCTGTTGCCGAAACCGTTGGGGCGATTTTCAGGCAGGCCGGCAGATTCGATATCTTTGAGCGGCCGGCTGTCAAAATCAGTCGCAGCAATCTGGGCCCTAAAGCTCCGCGGTCTCGATTCGATATTCGGCTGACTGACTGCTGGATTGCCTTGCTTTAAAATCAGGGCCATTAAGGACTTGATCCCCTGGTTTTGCAGACGTTTTGAATCGATCGGCGGGCAAAAAAATCACCAGGGCCACAGCCATCGCGGCGAGCGCCATTGCTGCGGTATGGACCAGCCGCCTGCGATTGGATTCATCCGGAAACACTCGGCGGGCACAGGCGTTGACCAGAAAGTAACCGCATTTGGATCGATTCTGGATGATCATTGACAAAATGCCCTGGTGACACAGATTAATGATTTTTCGAGGAAATCCACCGCTGAGGCGATAAAGGGACCACAAGGCCGGCATTGTAAACAGGTTCAGCTCTATTGGAGGCATTGCTGGATTTTTCAAGGCGGTATTTAATCATCAACCGCGTATCACGAAAGTTCAGCGGCTTCAGCGTGTGGTACAAATTGATGCGGTCGGCAAAATTTGGATATTTGCGGATCGTGCCTTCAAACTCTTGCTGGGCAAATATGACAATTTGCAGCAGCTTATATTCATTGGTTTCATAGTTTAAAAATTCACGCAGAATTTCCAGACAAAAAGCAGGGATCTTTTGTCCTTCGTCTATAATCAGTACGACGGTTTTATTTTCACCCACTCCCTTGCGGAAGAGATATTGTTTGATCTGTTCCTTGACTTGCCAATCGTCGCTTCCCAGCGGCGGCTTTTCGCCGGTAAACATTTCTGTCACAGAGGCCAGAAGTTCAGTGGCATTGAGAACATGCGGATCCAAAATGAGATGGGTTTCAACCTCTTCTTTTTGCGAAAAGCGGCGGATGAGTTGACGGCATAAAGTGGTTTTACCGGTGCCGACATCCCCGATGATCACATTCAACCCCCGGCGCAGCAGCAAAGACAACTCTAATTTCTGCAGACAATCCAGATGTTGGCGGGAGTGGAAAAAGAACTCGGGATCCGGAGAATTGGAAAAAGGTTCTTTGTTTAAATTAAGTATTTTGAAATAGTCCATGGATTTGACCAACCATTGAATATTGAATGAAATAAATTTTCTAAAGCACTAAATCCTATCCACCGGAAGCTCTGGGTTTCAGGATATGGGGCGTGATGAAAATGAGCAGTTCCTCCATTTGATCAGCGCTGCTTTTGCGTTTAAATAGATATCCCAGACCGGGAATATCCTCCAGAAATGGGGTTCCGGTATCATTGCGGCTCGATGACTCCCTGCTCAAACCACCGATGACGATGGTCTGTCCGTCATTCTGGATGACATTGGTTTCGGCTTTTTTGGTGATAATCGTCGGGTTGCCCAGCACGGTTCTGGAAAAATCAGGCTCATCCTTGTTTACTTTTATGATCATTTTAAGGGTTTCGCCGTCAATTACATGCGGCGTTACATCCAATCTGAGCACCGCTTTTTTATACTCGACCTTCACCTCGCCGTCTTCCACCGATTGATACGGCACATCCGACCGCTTTCAATAAAGGCGTTCTGGTTGTCCAGGGTGGTGATGGAAGGACTCGACAAAATGTGGAGTTTACCCTGATCCTGCAGCGCCGAAAGCTGGGCCGACAGCAGATATTCCCCGACCCGGGTATAGATAAGGCCCAGGGTCATGGGATCAAACCCGCTTAGCCCGGAGGCCGGCAGGTTGACGACCGAGCCGGAGGTCACATCTAAATTGGCTAAATCCGGGTTGACCGGCACGCCGCCTGTCAGCCCACCCTGCTTCCCGGTTACAATTGCCTGTTTATTCCCGCTTTTGCCGGCATAAACACCGCCCCACTGGACTCCCAACTCCCGGGCAACATCCTTGTTGGCCTCAACGATGTAGGCTTCGATCAGCACCTGGGGCGTCGGCCGATCAAGTCTTTTGATAATCGCTAATATGTTGTTCATATCATTTTTAATGGCCTGAACGATCAATGAGTTGGAATGCTCATCAACCAGGATGGATCCGATCTTGCTGCCGCTTTTGTCAGTCGAAACGAATTGTTCAAGATTTGCTTTAAGCTTGTCGGCCGCCATGAATTTAATCGACACAATCCGGGTAAGCGGTGACTGGCTCATTTGGAGGTCTCTTTTCTGGACTTTGCGCCGGATATCCGCTTCCAGATCAGCGGCAGTCAATATGCGCAGAATTTCGCCTTGCCAGTCGTAGCTCAAATTGTAGGTTCTTAGAATGCCTAAAAACACCTGATCCCAGGGTGCCTGGTGGATATTGATATCAATTTTTCCACTCACTTTCTCGTTCAGTATGATGTTCTGATTGGCAGCCTTGGCAAGGGCCCGCAACAGCACCGACACTTCGATGCTATTCATTTTGAGGCTTAGCTTTTGGGTGGGAAGCGATCTCTCAATTTCAGGTTCCGACGCTTCAGCCCTCTCTTGGCCGGCGATTTCAAATGGCGCTTCATCAACCGCGGGAGGCTCAATCGCGGAGTGGCCTTTTGATTCTTCTGCTTTAGCCCGCCACTGCTCATAAAACGGGTCCTTGACGTCTTTTAGATCTTTTTTCGATGAACAGCCACTTATCCATGCAGCCGTCATGAGCAAACAAAGGATAATTATCAATATTTTCGGCATACCCTTAAATGTAACCATAGATTTTCAATCCTATTCAATTTCTTCCATCGGAAGAATCACTTTTTTACTTCTTACATCCGGTGAACCGATAACAACATGATTGGGGTAAATATCGCGTACAATTAAACCGCCCGGATCCAGTCGATCGCCGATTTCATATTCGATGCCGTTGAGAATCGCCAGGCGTTTGTCCCCCATCTGCAAAAAACCGGTGTACAGAATTTTACTTTCCAGTACCAGGGGCTGGCGGGCCGTTTTTTCTTCCTGGGACATTTGGGGTTCAATCTGCAGCAACGGATCCTGTTTCCATTCTAATTGAGCTTTCTGCAAAACGTAGGCCTGTGCGTTCGAGAGGCTGTTTTTAGTTTTATCAGCGACTTTGGTGATAAACAAATTGAGCGCTTCCAACTCCTTATCGCCGCCACGCTTAACTGGGGCCTCTTCCGGCGGCCCGGATAAAAAAACCGTGTAAACGCCGTAACCCACGGCCAACACCATCAGGGCCACAATTATTTTTTCTCTGGTAGTCATAAAGCTCTGTGTTGCGGGTTACGGGTTACGGGTTTCAACTTCCCAACGCCTACATCAATCCTGTTCCGAACTTCCGACTTCCGGCTTCCGAATTCCCACTTCCGAATTCATTTATCTGCCTTTTGCGCCAACCAGATTTTCAGTTTGTATTCCCGATTTCCCTCAATAGCGCGAATACTTATCTCCTCGATTTGCTCCAGGGAGGGAATTGTTCCCATATCCTTCAGAAATTCACGAAATTTCATAAAATCACCGGTAACGTTAATCCGCATCAGCATGTACCCGGTATCATTCATAATTTCACTGGCATCAGTTCTGATATCTTCAATTTTGAGATCGCAGCGACCGGCCATATCCTGCAGCACTTTGGAAATTCTATAAACATCACCGCGATCCAGTTTTTCTATTTTTACTGCCGGCAAGTCAGTCGATTGTTCTCGCTTTGCGCGTTCCAACAGGCTGTCAAATACAGGCCGCAATATCCGCTGCTGCTCGATGCGATCATTGAGTTTCTCAATCTCTTGATCCAATTCATCGGAAAGATTTTGGTTCGGAATTATTATTAAAAAAATAAAAACAATTACCCCGACACCACATATTAAGAGATTGATCAGACTCTGGGTCGGCAGCAGTGATAGAATTTTTTTCATATTTAATTATACAAGTTTCAAACGAGCCGTGAACCTCAACACCTCGGCTCCCTGGTAGCGTTCGAAGGACTTTTTACTGATCGTGGGTTTATCGAACAGGGGCGACTTTTTAAGCTCCATCAAATATCCGGCCAGCGTTGACTCCAGAATCATTCGATCGCCCCGGACAACTCCACTTAGAACCAGATTACGGTTTTTTGCTGAATTTTTCTTGGCCGGCTCATCACTGAGCTGGGCAGTTAGACTGAGCAAGCGCACGTTCGCCGGTGTCAAATCCGCAACTTCACCGACAACGGCCAGACCGAAATATTTTTGACCGATTAGTTGGATATCTCGATTTTTGGATTGGATGTCATCAACAAGTTTCAATACCAGGCTTTGGTCAACCCGCACGGAAATATTTTCAAGCTGTTGCTGGGATTGTCTTTTTTGATATTCCTTTTTAGCTAGTATACTTTTCTGCCAGAATGCAACACCCACGCAAAGAATCATTATGAGTGCAAATCCGGCAATAACGCCGCGATTAATCCGCTGACTGGTGACTGCTTTTTGCTTGTCCTTATGGGTGTATAAAAAATTTGGCGTCAGCTTATTGCTGGAAAGCGCCATTCCCATAGCCGGAACAAAAGCGCTTTGTTCCGAGGTAAGTTCCGGACTGGGTGTCAATGTTACAAAATTAGGGTTGTCGGCAAATGGATTTAACGTTTCGGTTGGAATGCCAAGCTCCTCGCCAATATAGTCTATAATTCGTTGATGCGGATTGACGCCGCTGGAAGTGTAAATCTTACCTACCCGGGCATTTTCATAATTCAATGAAAAATGCCGCAGCGTTCTTTCCACCTGCCGCACCAGTCGTTCCAGAGCCGGCAAGATCATTTTAAAAATTTTATTTTCCTTAAGGATCCGCTGCCTTTCGTCCATGGCTGGTGGAGAGATCTCATGCAGGGCACCGAAAAATAGCTGATGGGCCTGGTCGAGCTCGTGCTTTAGCTTCTTTTTTATAGCTCGGATTCTGGCGGTATCCTTGGTGGGTGATTTGGCGACGGAAAGCTCAAATAAATTGCCCTCAATTTCGGTACGCAGCGCCTCGAACATGGTTTTAACACCGGCTTTGATGCCGCGGGAAAGCATAAGATTTCCCTCAGAAAAAATATCGATGCGTGACCAGTCACGACCAATGTATAAGCTGGCAACGTGCATTTCCTGGGAATCGATTCGTCCGGTTCGCAGAAGGGATTGAAAGGCAAAGGGAACAATTGAAATGCCGCTTAACGGAAAACCGGCTTTATTGAAAAGATGCTTAAGTTCGTTAATTTCCGTTCGAAGGGCGGTGTATGCCATGACCTCAATTTTGGTAGCGTTGCCATCATCAGCTTCGCCCAATATTTCATAATCAAATAAATTCTCTTTTTCATTAAAAGGAGATATCTTTTGAAAGGACCAGTATACTGAATTGGGAATTTGTTTTTGATTGACTTTTGGAATTCGGAGATGGCGGGTTTCAACCCTGGCAGATGGTATGGTGCACCAGATATCAGGATTTTTTGAACTGCCACAAAAGTTTGCCAGAATCGGTCTTAAAAACTGATAAAACGCGGAATTATTCTGGGTCACACCAGACTCGAACGGAACTCTGACATATTCGAGTATTTCAAATTTTTGATCCGAGATACGGTGAATTTTAACCAGTTTTAGATCATCATGCCCCAGATCCACTCCCACTGAAATCGACTGCTTAAAGGATACCGGATTTCGGATCATGCCCACCAACCGCGAACCGATTGATTTCTGAGTGCTGGAGCCGACGGCTGTATCTTCCTCTTTTCCGTCATCACGAATCAGATCAAGTAACCGTTCGGTTGATGAAATCTCATCACGATTAGCCAACTTAAGTCTCCGTCTATCTCAAACTTTACAAAAAAAGGGATTTAACCGGCCTGGCCCAATAGTGCCAAACCGATACCCATCCACCAGTCGAAGCGTCTAATCATCAACACTAATTATTTAATAAACTGCTTGAAATGTCAAGAAATATTGCTTTTTTCATTAAACCGCTTCGGATCAAACAGGCAGTCGAAATTCAGATAAAATAGGTTGATTTTATACTCAGCGAATACCAGAATTAATCACCATCGTATCTATATATTGGTACAAATTAAAAATATCTTAAGGACAAATACAATTATTATGTATCGGAATTTCTAGAATTTATTGGTATCACAGCATCTTTAACGGTCATTTTCTTGAAAAGCCGCATGGAATGTTGGAATACTGGAGGTCGGGTATAATAAGCGGATAAAGATCTATTTCTATAAAAAAAGCGTTGCATCAATATTTTGGAAAATTCGTGTTCTTTACTATTGTCAAAAAGAATAATAACCGCTAAGATTTGATTATGGACTCTACAATCATTGGTGTCAGCAAAAATATCCAGAGAATCAGAGCGCTGATCGATCAGGTTGCAGATACCGGATTGAATACCGTGGTCTATGGTGAAACCGGCGTCGGCAAAGAGCTGGTGGTTCAGAATCTCTATCAGAAATCAAACCGGACCGGCAAACCATTCGTCAAAGTCAATTGCGCCGCTTTACCGGACACATTGCTGGAAAGTGAGATGTTCGGCTACGAACCGGGCGCGTTTACCGGAGCCGACCGACGCAAGCGCGGTAAATTCGAACAGGCGAACGGAGGCCTTTTGTTTCTGGATGAAATCGGGGATATGTCTTTGCCGCTGCAGTCAAAACTTCTGCACGTGCTGCAGGGTGGTGATTTCAACCCTCTGGGATCTGAAAAATCAGTTAGCATGGGTGCCTGGGTCGTTGCCGCAACCAATCACGAGTTGGAAACAGATATGGTCAGCGGTGAATTCAGAGAAGACCTGTACTACCGGTTGAGCACTATTAAAATACATATTGAGCCGCTTCGCAGCCGCCCCGAAGATATCCCGCATCTCATCGATTACTACGTTCAAACCTATGCGGCCCAATTTGACGGCAAAGAGCTCTTTACGCCAAGTCAGGCGGTAATCGATAAACTTGCCGCTTACCGCTGGCCCGGCAACGTGCGCGAGCTGCAAAACGTGCTGAAACGGCTGATGATATTGGGCCATAGTGACGACAGCCTGGATGATATGCTCACGGGCCCGCCCGCCCGAACCCGTGGCGGCGGCTTGCCGGCCTTGGCTGATCAACCTCCATCCCCCATGGATTTTCTGGGCTTCGACATTAATCAACCACCGGATCTCTCGTCATTATCCTTAAAGAAAATAAAGAAAAAAGCGATGGATCATGTGGAAAGAGAAGTGATTGCCTATGTCCTCGAAAAAACTGGATGGAACCGCAGCAAAGCGACTAAAGTATTGAACATCAGCTATAAAACCCTGCTTTACAAAATAAGGGATTTGGGTATAGTACCACCGGATGATGCTTCGGATTAACGCCGGCTTTTCTGTGAATTCATTGCCACAGATGAGGCGGTATCTTTTTTCCCAATTCTATGTAATTTTTTCCACATATTGGCCTATCCCGCCAGGTTACCGAACGACTGAATTGCTCGGCCACCCCATGCTGACCTCGATGTAATTTACTGTATTATTTGATTTTAAAATTAGATTCGGCCGAAGCGCCGGCTTAAATTATTTCAAAAAAACCGCACAATCATTGTGGCATGAAAAGTGCTTTAATTAGCTGTTGACATAGGGTTTGGTATAGGCTAGCCGAATCCGCTGCTAAATTAACCATCCAATTCGGTCTAAACCATGGAAAAAAATGATACTGATATACTGGAACGGCTGACTTCCCTGGACAACGGCGGCCGACGGTCCGGAGGGGATCGCCGAAACTACTCCTATACCCTTCATATCCCGGAAAGACGGCTCGGTAATGACCGGCGCAGCGGAGAAGATCGCCGAAAAATCTCCCGCACCAAGGCCAATCCACGAAGCTGATTAATTCTATTTCTGGGACTCAGCCCTGCCAAGCTCCTCTTGCGATTCCTGCAATCTGAATACAGCCCTGAATAGGACAACAGTTCGATTCAATATTTTCCCTTGATCAGAAATAAATTTCAAAATACAAAAATAAGCATATAATAATAGTAATGGCATAGCCGATTATCTCTGACCTGGCCCACAGGACCAGGTTTTCTGCGACAAAATAAAGTTCCACTATCTACTGCAATAAGCTGCCGGTCACTGGGAGGCCTTGAATGGAAAATAACCAGCAAAAGACAGGACCGAAAAAAATCACGGTTCACTTCTGGGACCAGATGGTTTTGATCGGGATTGGACTGGCCCTGTTTTATACCGTATTTGATTCGGTTTTGTACATATTCTTATCCTATGATGTCGATTTTTTTGACAGACTTTTCGGACCCGATATCAGCGAAATTTGGACCCGCATTACGATTGTATGCCTGTTTTTGATCTTTGGCTCCCACGCCCAATACACCATCAACAAACGCATATTGGCCGAATCAGCCTTACGGGAAAGTGAAGAAAAGTTTCGCTCGATTATTGAAACCACGCCCGACGGATATTACGAAGTGGACCTTGCAGGCAATCTTACGTTTTTTAACGATTCCATGTGTAGCATTTTTGGCTATTCCAGGCCGGAAATTTCGAAGATGAATCTGCACCGATCGCTTGATGAAACCAATTCGCAGAAACTGGCGGACACGTTCAACAAAGTGCTTGAAAGCGGTGATCCAGCCGGATCGCTGAGTTGGACGCTGGCCGGCAAGGACGGATCACGGCGATTTGTTGAATCATCCGTATCATTGTTAAAGGATCCCAAAGGCAATCCCACCGGTTTTGGTGGATTCATCAGAGATTTCACCCAGCGTCAGCGCGCAGAAGCTTTATACCGCGCTAAAATGGCAGCCGAAACCGCCAGCCGGACCAAAAGTGAATTTCTGGCCAGCATGAGCCATGAAATCCGCACGCCGCTGAATTCCATCATTGGTCTGGTGGACCTGATGCTCAGCTCAAAATTGCCCCCCAATCAGCGGGAAGATCTGGATGTCGTCAAGTCCTCGGCCTATTCACTGCTTTCGATAATCAACAACATTCTTGATTTTTCAAAAATAGAAGCCGGTAAACTGAAAATTGAGCAATCGCCCTTCAGCCTTGAGCATTTCATGGACGATTCCTTAAAAATCATGGGCATGAAATCCCATGAAAAAGGCCTTGAATTGGCTTATCGTATTGCACCCGGTGTTCCGGATCGATTGCTGGGCGATCCGACTCGGCTGCGCCAGGTCCTGCTCAATCTGGTCGACAATGCCATCAAGTTTACGGATAAAGGCGAAGTGGTTGTCTTTGTTGCGTCCCATGCCTTAACGGAATATGATGTTGTCTTAAACATTGCGGTTGTGGACACGGGCATCGGCATTCCCAAGGATAAGCAGCGCAGTATATTCGGCGCCTATAACCAGGGCAGTTTTACCAGCGTGCGTCGCTATGGCGGCAGCGGGCTGGGATTGGCGGTTTCAGCGCAATTGGTTGATCTGATGGATGGCAGGATCAATGTCAGAAGTCAACCCGGCGCAGGCAGCCGTTTCCGGTTCACCGCACGGTTTATTCGGCAACAAAACGGAGACGTGCACCCGCAACGAATATATCAGCCGCAGCGAAGCTTTTCCCGGCTATCTGGATTAAAGGTACTGGTGGCGGACGATAATGCCGCCAGCCGCAAAATTCTAAAGGAAATTTTAGAGAACCTTCAGATGCGCCCCGTATTGGCATCCAGTGTCCGTCAAGCCAAAGAAATTCTGTTGCAGGCGCAATCCGATGCTGCCCCATTTGATCTAATTATTTTGGATTCGGATATGCCCGGCACCGATGGGTTGAGTTTGACACGCTGGATCGTCGAGCAGAAATTTTATGGGGCCGGTATCATCATGATGCTGACGTTTCCGCTCCTTAAGCACAAAACTGAATTTGAAGCCCTGGGAGTCAAGGCCTGCGTCGTTAAACCTTTAGGCGCCGCAGAGTTGCAAACGGCAATCCTTGGTATCTTTGGAGTTGACAGCGCCGATGGCGGTCCATCCGTTAAAGCACCACCGCCCCAAATGCGGCTGCCGAACCGATCACTGAAAATTCTGGTAGCAGAGGATACCCCATTCAACCAAAAATTCATCCTGCGATTGCTGGGGCGCTGGAATCATCAGACCACGCTGGTGGAAAATGGCCGGCAGGCTTTGGAAATCCTGCAAAATGAAACCTTTGATATCGTTTTAATGGATGTCCAGATGCCGGATATGGATGGCTTAACCGCCACCAAAGAATTTCGCGGAATATGAGAAAAAGCTCAACGCTCAAAGCTCAAAGCTCGCTGGACACGACTCCGATGATTTTGCCACATCCAGCATCCAGCATCCAGCAGCGAGTATCCAGCATGCGAGTGCCGATCATCGCGATGACGGCCCACGCCATCAAGGGTGACCGGGAGCGTTGCCTCAAGGCCGGAATGGATGTATATATATCCAAACCCATTGATTCTGATAAACTGTTCGAAGCCATTGAGACCCTGACACACAAAGTCGGAAATTCAAAGAACGTCGGCGCAGATTCTGCAGCTGTTGATATCATGCAGTTGCTGAAAGCCTTCGATGGCGACTGGAGTTTTCTCAAAGAAATCGTCGAGGTATTTCTCAGTGATTACCCCAGACTGATGGATGATATTCGAAGGGCCAATACCGAAGGTGATTGTGATTTATTGCTGCGATCCGCCCACAGCTTGAAAGGAATGCTAAGAAATTTCCAGGCCGATACCGCCGCGGAGGCCGCCTTTGAGATTGAACTAAAGGCCAAGGCAGAAAATTTAGATGACGTGCAGACTAAGATCGAACAGCTGACAGATCGACTCACCGAAGTCGATAAAATGCTGCGCACCATTGTACCGCACCAACCTGCACAATAGCGAAAATCGTGACCGTCGCCTGGGTTCGATCGGTTCCATCCCGGCAGGCCTTTGGCCATTGGGACCGGCGGCAGAAAAACGGCCAAAATAAATCCTGTAAATCCTTTCCAATAAAAGCTATAATCAGCGCAAGCAATTCAAAATCCGTCTGATAAGAATCCGTCGCTGAGACCCCAAGACACAAAGAAAAGATTAAGCAAAGTTTCTCTTTGGGTCTTGGTGCCGGGTGGCAACTTATACCGGATAGTCGGGCTTAGAGAAGGGTAGCGCCAATGAAAAAAAAGATCCTTGTCGCGGATGACGATCGCGTAATGCTAAAATTTGTAGCCAAATTTCTGACACGCGAGGGACACGAGGTCCAAACGGCCGAAGATGGTTTCGCGGCGTTGAACCTGCTTGCCACTTTTACCCCCGACATTATATTTTTTGACCTCATTATGCCCAAGATAGACGGCGGCAAACTGATTAAGATTGCCCGCAGTATGCCGCAGCTGAACGACTGTTATCTGGTCATCATCTCAGCGGCTGTGGCTGAGATCGATTTCGATTTTGAACAGACCGGGGCTGATTCTTATATCGCCAAGGGCCCGTTCAGTTCAATGACCGAACACATCAAAGCCGCTATCGAATTATCGAATACCCCCCTTGTCCAGCAAAAGACGAAACCGATGCGCGGCTTAGACAGCGTTTATGCCCGCCAACTGACGAAAGAGCTGCTCTCCCGCAATCGCCATCTTGAAACCATCTTAGAGAGTATGGCCGAGGGCATTTTAGAAATCTATTCAAATAAAGTTGTTTATGCCAATGGTGTCGCCGTTTCGCTGCTGGGGTTGTCGCTTGAGGGAATTCTGGCTTCATATCCGCCCGATTTGTTTGACAATGATATTGCCCAGCAATTGGACGATATCCTACAGAAAAATGCCGCCGAGCCGGCCGCAATTGGCGAAAAGATACCGGTTGAATTAAACGGCAGGCAAATTACCATCAAAACCCTGCCAGTCAGAGGAGAGACGTCTACCGTCATCATCATGATCACGGATGTAACCGAGCGCAAGCGGCTGGAGATGCAGCTGCAGCATGTCCAAAAAATGGAGGCCATCGGTACGATTGCCGCCGGCGTGGCCCATAATTTCAGAAACACCCTGACTGAGATTCTGGTCAACAGCCAGCTGATTCAAATGAACTATAAAGATGAATCCGGCCTGCACGATGTGGCGGGTCGAATCAACAGTTCCGTGAGGCGCGGTGCCAGCCTGGTTGATGGATTGCTCCATTTTTCCCGCAAACAAATAAAAGAGGAATTTGAATTAATCGATTTGGTTAAGGTAATTGACGAAATTTTTCAGATCATCCTTAAATCGTTTGACCAAAAAATAGAGATTCAGTCCAATCTCCCGGCGCAACTGCCGATCATGGGAGATTCCACCAGCCTTAGCCTGGCCCTGATGAATCTTTGCACCAATGCCCGGGATGCGATGCCGGATGGCGGCAAACTGATCATAAAAGGAAAGCAGGAAGGCCGCCGAATTGTTGTGACGGTCTCCGATACGGGCCAGGGTATGGATCGCATGGCTGTCCAAAAATGTTTTGACCCCTTTTTTACCACCAAACCGATCGGCAAAGGAACCGGCCTGGGCCTTTCCACCACCTATGGAATTATCAAAAGCCATGGGGGGCTGATCAGTGTCGATTCCCGGCCAAACCGGGGGGCAACATTTAAAATTCATTTACCGGCCGCATCGCCCAAGGGACAAAATAGAGATGATGATGCCCCCGTCATTGTCCGCGGAAAAGGACAATGTGTGTTGGTCGTCGACGATGACCCTGAGATACTTTATGCGATGCAAGGACTGCTGGACTATCTGGGTTACCGGCCGGAATTTGCATCAAACGGCAAAGAAGGCCTCGAAAAATATATGCAGGGCAACCCCGCGGCCGTGTTGATGGATATTAATATGCCGGAAATGGATGGCGTCGCCTGTATCGAAGAAATACTTAATTATGACCCCGCTGCCAATATCGCGATCATTTCCGGTTATGAGGAGGAAGGTATCGACGGTCTGAGCCAAGAGATCCGGAACCTCATTAAAGATTATCGGGCCAAACCCCTGGGGCTGGGCGATCTCAGTGAGTTATTGGCCGGGATGTTTAAGAGTTAGGAAGGTATCATATTATGCATTATGAAGGTAACATAATCCGACCGCCCAGCGAGGCCAACAGCATCTTGCTTCAAGTCACCGTGGGATGTTCACGCAATAAGTGCACTTTTTGCGGTACCTACCGGGGAGAGCGCTTTCGCATCAAAGCCGATTCGATCATCATGCAGGATATCGACTTTGCCGGCCGCTACTGCCGGCAGCAACGGCGTGTATTTCTTTGCGACGGGGATGCGTTGATTATTCCCCACAAAAGACTGATGAGAATCTTGCAGACCATTCGAGAGCGGCTGCCGTGGGTCACCCGCATTGGAACTTATGCCAACGCAAAAAGCTTGGATATGAAGAGTCCGCAAGAACTCCAGGCGCTTAAAGACCAGGGCCTGGGAATTGCTTATATGGGTCTTGAAACCGGCGATGATGTCACGTTGAAAAAAATTAACAAAGGCGCCTCCGCCGAATATATGATTGCAATGGGAAAAAAGGCCAGAGCAGCCGGCATCAAACTCTCCATTACGGTATTATTGGGCATAGCCGGGCGGCAGCGCTCCCAGGTCCATGCCGTGGAGACCGGTCGGGTACTCTCAGCCATCGACCCGGAGTATGTGGGCGCTCTAAGCCTCATGCTAATTCCCGGCACCCCCCTTTTTGATGAGCATCAGGCAGGCGATTTTCCGCTGCTCGACCCCAAGGAGATGCTGGCAGAATTAAGAACCATGATCGCCGCCACGAATCTGTCCAGGGGTCTTTTTCACGCCAACCATGCGTCGAATTACCTGCCAATCAGAGCCCGGATGCCCAGGGATAAGGAGTCAACCTTAGAGTTGATTGACCAGGCCCTGGCCGGTCAGATCGGCCTGAAACCGGAATACCTGCGGGGGCTCTAATCGGGTTGAGTCCCACAGATATATTAATAATCGAACCGGACAGCTATATTATAGTTGAGTCTTTGAATATAGAAAATCCCAAGCACCAAAAAACAAATATCAAATAATATCCAAATCCAAAGCTTCAATGTTCCAAATGAGGTTTGACTTGCCATATCGGATACTTTCGCTGAAAATTCCATGTTAAAAATATTAAAAATTTCCTGGTTTCAGTTCCTTTCGCTCTCCGGCACGGAAGCGATCAAGGGTCCGGTTCTGATGCTGTCGGCTGCTTTCGGATTTGCCGTCCTCGATTCTTTGATCAAGTTATTGGGGCCGTCCTATCGCACCTGGGACATCGCCTTTTACCGCTGGGGTATCGGATTTGTGCTGCTGTTGATTGTTTCCGGCCGGCAGGCCGGAAACCTGTTTAAAACAGGCGACCTGAAACTGATGGTCATCCGAAGCATTACCGGCTGTATCGCTTTTTTTTCACTGATCATCGCGATTCGCAATATACCGCTTACCACGGCCATGGTCCTTTTTTTTTCATTCCCGGCCTTTGCCGCGTTATTCTCGCAGCTGATGTTTGGCGGCCGCATTTCCCGGGGCGAAGTTTTCTGTGTCATCATGGCGCTGGGCGGTGTCGCGGTGCTGCTGGACTTCAGGCTTGACGGAAATTTCAGCGGGTATATAATGGGGCTGATTTCCGCGGTGTTTGCCGGCATCACCGTAAATTTAATTAATCTCCTGGCGTTTTTGGACCGGCGGCAGTCTGATCTTGGCCAGTGCCGTCCTAATCAATCTGATAAAAATCAGGCAATGAAGTCGGTTATGAAATATAATAAATTTAAGTTTATACGCTGCCTTGTAATATTAACGACAATCACCTTGAGCGCCCTGCCCGGCGCTAGCTCGGAGATTGAGGGTCCGGCGCAATTTCCGACGTTAATCAGCAGTGTGCGCCTCAGCGGTCCTTTGGATTTTTGCGGTGAAATCGTTGAGTTGGACAATCCGGAGGTCCGTGAACGGCTCGAAAAAGAACTGCTTCTTACGCTGTGGAACCGCCCCCAGATCATACTCTGGATTAAGCGCGCCAAGCGGTTTTTCCCGATTATTGAAAATATGCTGCAAGCGCACAATATGCCGCCGGACTTGAAGTATATTGCGGTCATCGAAAGCGCCTTAAGGCCCCATGCCGGATCCCGCCGGGGTGCCGTCGGCTTCTGGCAGTTTATGAAAGCCACGGGCCTCAGGTACGGGTTAGTCATCAATTCCGAAATAGACGAGCGCCGCAATATATTCCGGTCAACCGAGGCGGCCATCAGCTATTTTAAAGAATTATACGAGCTTTTTGGATCCTGGACGCTTGCAGCGGCAGCCTACAATATGGGGGAGCAGGGCTTACAGTCTGAAATTCTAGCCCAAAAGTCCAATAACTATTATCACCTTTATCTTCCGCTCGAAACCCAGCGCTATATCATGCGGGCCATTACCGCCAAAAACATATTGTCCGCCCCGGAAGCCTATGGCTTTCAATTTACCGCGGCCGATTTGTATCCGCCCCTCCAATATGATCGCATCAGGCTGGAGTGCTTTCAGGAAACACCGATTGCGATCATCGCCCAGGCGGCTGACACCTATTTTAAAATGATTAAGGATTTAAATCCGGAAATCAGGGGGTATTATTTAGCCGCCGGCAGCCATTGGCTCCTGATCCCCCCCGGCAGCGCCAAGGGATTTCACGCCCGCTTTAAAACGCTGATCAATCAGTGGATGGCCGAAAACAGCGAACGCATCTATGTCGTCAAGGCGGGTGACAATTTATCTACGATAGCCGAACGATTCAATGTGCCGCTGCCGGCCTTGTTTATCTGGAACCGGCTGGCGAAGAATAAGCATATCCATCCCGGAGATCGTCTGGTGATATATTCGGATACTTTCGAATTGGAAGAAGGTAACGCAGGGGAATGATCAAGGGCGAATGAAGAATGTCGATTGTCGAATGAAAAAATTAAAGATTTCAATTCCCAACTACGACTCACTTTGTGTGTGCGAATAGCTGCGAGACAAAAAGCCTAAAAAAACAATGCGCAGCATTGAAAAATTAAGCCGCCGGCGTTCAGGCCTGGTAAGTTTTCTCAGTTAGCAATGAGCCCTATAAAACTTTGAATGTACTATTTTTTTGAGGCGGCTTAATGCGGATTAATTAGGGATCGCGATCTTCCGCTTATCCGGGTCCGTGTGCTGTTTGTAAAATATCGCGATATGGCCGATCATACCCGCCAACTGGCTGTTTGTTTTATTTTCGATGACAGCTGCAATTTCTTTTTTCTGTTCTTTTTCCTTGAAATCAATAAATTTGACTTTAATGAGTTCATGGCGCTGGAAGGCTTCGTCGGTAGATGCAATCAAGGCTGGGGTGACTCCTTTTTGACCGACAAAAACAATCGGTTTTAAGGCATGGGCAAGGCCTCGCAGGAATTTTGCCTGGATACTGGTAAGTTTTTTCATTTTATCCTCTAAAGTTCATTTCAATTGTCTTGAAGCTTAGGAATATTGTTTTATAATAAAATCCCAAAAAATAAAACAGTTTAAAATTTGCGCAGCAAAAAGTAATTAAGACGCCGCCGCTTAGATCTGATACCTGAATCTTGCATGAAAATTAATGAGAGTTACAGGTTTACAGGGCGGATTAATCAGGAGAATCAAAAATGACTTTTGAAAGTTATCCCCAAGAAGCTTTAAAATTTGAGATCCAGGCCTATAAAAAACCGAAAGACCTTCATGTATTGCGACAAACCCATGTTTCCTTTTCAGGTTCGCCGCAAAAACATCCGTATGATTCCAATAAGGTAATCATAATCGCGGACCCCTTCAGCACGAACAACCTGTATTACGAATTCAAGAAAGATGATATTTCCTATGTGGAAGAGCTTCCCAACCTGGTAAACCTGGATGGCAGTACCATTGCCGTCGTCAGGATCTGGGTGAAAAAAATGAGTGTGGCCATTCGGTGCTCTCCGTTTGTGGTTGAAGACAACGTCAGAAGCGGATAATGGATCGAAATTTCGACTATCCATTGGGACCACAGCGTTAATGTGGGGCATGGTCCGGCTGAACGGTATGAGCTGCCGGGATAGTGGAATGCAGCAAGGTTGGATCTGAAAAGTGGACTGAATCGGGAATATAATTGAGGGCCAATTCCATGGGGCATCGATTATGGTGGGAACGAGACGATTTAGCGTATCGCAATGGCCGACTGTATTTCGGCAAGCGGGATTTAACGAAATTTGTGCAGTCTGCCGGCACGCCGGTTTACGTTTATAATTCTGAACGCGTCCGGCAAAACCTCAGCCGGCTGGCCGCCAATCTGAAAAATGCGGGCGTCAAATTCAAAATCTTTTACGCGCTCAAGGCCAACCGCTATTTACCGTTGGTGGCTTATCTTAAGTTAATGGGCCAGTGCGGGGTGGATGTTTGCTCTCCCGCCGAATTATTATTGGCGCGTCAGGTTGGGTTTCACGAGGAAGAAATAACGTACACCGGCACGTCGGTTGCCGACGAGGATCTCGTTTGCCTGCAACGGCATCCCGGGGTGCATATCAATTGCGATGCCATCAGCACGATCAAAAGATTGGGTGAGCGCTGTCCGGGTCGCACCATCGGGATCCGTATTAATCCGCGGCTGGGGGCCGGCTATAATCAGGCCCTGCGCTACGCCGGGGATAAAGCCACCAAATTCGGCATCTACCAGGAGCGTTTTCAGGAAGCGCTTGATTTGGCTCGTGCGAACAAGCTGCAAGTCAAAACCTTGCATTTTCATATCGGCTCCGGCTACCTGACCCCCGATATAGCCATCCTGGATGATATTTTAAAACGCTGCCATTGGTTTTTGGATCGATGTTCTGAAATCGATACCCTTGATATCGGCGGTGGTTTGGGAGTGCCCCTGGTTGAAGGCCAAAGCCCCCTGGACCTGACGCGCTGGTCCGATGTAATTGCCGGTCATGCCCGCTCAAAAGGGCTGACAATTCACCTGGAGCCGGGGGATTTTCTGGTCAAGGATGCCGGCGCCCTGATCATTCAAGTCAATACGGTTGAAGACAAAGGCAATACGAAATTTATTGGCGTCAACGGTGGATTCAATATCCATAGTGCGGCGGCCTATTATAATGTCCCCTTTATCGTCGCGCCACTGCAAAGCAATACATCCGACACCCGTCAAAAAATAACCGTTGCCGGCAACATCAATGAAGCCATCGACCTTTTGGCGGAAGATATTTTATTGCCGCCGATCCGGGAAGGCGACTATCTGGCACTGTTAAATGCCGGCGGGTACGGTTCGGCCTGCAGCTCCAATCACTGCATGCGGGGTGCCTTTGCGGAATATTTGATCGTTGACTAAGGACCGTTTGTGCCGGCCTCATACCCGGCCTTAGCAGGCGGCTGTTTTTTTGCAGCCGGGCCAGCTGGAGCCGGGCTTCCTGCGCAATGTTTTCATATCGTCCCCTACTTCGGCCAACTAAGCCCTCCTACCCCAATTTGCCGCATCCGGCTGTTGGCTGTCTAGTGCATGATACTCTGCAGCAGAACAAACTTTTGGAGACATTCCAGGCAGCAATAATGCCGCGTACCGGGTAATAACCGCATCCACCATTCACGTGGGATTCGATAAAATGAAATTTTCCCGCATTCGGGGCATCTTCTTTTCATAGTCAGCATAACCCTGTGGTCCTTTTTTTTGATATGGTAGTAGAAAAATTTGATGAATTTTTATCAAGCATAGTTTATCGCCCATATTTTGACTGAGACCGGGTTTAATCAAATATTGGGAGGCAACCTTCCGCTAACGATCAGCCGGATCAATCTTATTGAGGGAATTGAAATTACCCTCAGCAAAAATTATGCCTAAGCGTTAATAATATTTATTCTAAATCAATTTTAGATAGTTAGAAGAATTTCTTTGACTCCACAGCGCAAAAATTGGGAAATATATGAATGAGTAAGTAGGTAAAGGAAGGTAAAAGTATGTAAACTTTTTCACAATTTGATGGGATGATATTTTAAAAGAACAGGCCGGTTACCGCAGGCTTTTCAAAGCGGTGCAAAGCCTCGAGTTTATCGAGCAGGAAATCGCCACCAGGGCTGAAGAAGAGGCCGGCGAAAATTAATAATGATGCCGCCTACAGCGACTCTCTCGGGCGGTTGGCGCTAATAGTGGTGATGGTTGCCCTGTCGGTATTTTTGGTTAATCCGGCATCTTCGAACAGCTTTTTGATTCCGGGCTTATTGGCAAACATTTCATCCCGCGTCAGGCCGTCCAGTTCGTGGGGAAAGACCAGCCACTGATCGGTTTCATGGATAAAATAGTCCGGCACGAGATCGGTAACATTCTTATTGGGCTTATACCAGGGCGTGGCGATCCGGATATCGCCGGGCAGATTGCGGCGCATCTTTCTTTTAAGGGATCTCATAATCGCCTTCAGACTGTTGCCGCTGTCAAAAACGTCGTCCACAATCAGCAGTCCATCCTTCCAGTTGGCCTGCCGGGTGACATACTCCAGGCCATGGACACGGACTCTTTTTTTTTGCTTGTCGATGCCGGAATAAGAGGAGGTCCGAATAGCAATATGATCGGTCTTAACACCTAAATGGTCCAATATTTCCTGGACCGCAATCCCCACCGGCGTACCGCCCCGCCACACGCCGACAATAAAGCTGGGGCGGAATCCGCTTTGGAAAATACGGATGCCCAGTTCAAAGGAATCGTTCAACAGCTCCTGGGCGGTGATGTAGATTTTTTCTTCCATAGCTGAGTCGATCATTGCATAAAAATCGAAATGTTATCTATGATGGGCCGTGGCGAATAAATTCCAATCGCCTGGGCTGTATTATCAGTGAATAGTCGGCGCATCTTCCTCATCATCATCGTCCCAAAACGCACCGCCCATGGCCAAAGATTCATTGTGTATTGCAGATTTTGCCTGAATAATCAAGTAGACGTAATAGGGACAGGTACTTTATGCTTGACACAGATGGCGTCTTGTGTCACTTTGGAGCACAAATTTATCACC
Source organism: uncultured delta proteobacterium (assembly GCA_963710795.1). GTDB lineage: Bacteria > Desulfobacterota > Desulfobacteria > Desulfobacterales > JAFDCJ01 > JAFDCJ01. Next base: position 268,732 of record CAVQBT010000005.1, on the reverse strand, counting down.
AAGGAGCTAACCATGCCCAGAACCCGGCGACTAATAATTGATGATCAAAGCACGGTATATCATGTAATGTCCAGAACAGCCCTGGATGGGTTTCCATTGGGCGCGGTTGAAAAAGATTTTATGCTGGATTTGATCCGGCGCTATGCTTCTCTGTATCTGGTTGAAATTATAGGATTTTGCCTGATGGGAAACCACTTCCACATCTTGGTGCGGGTGTTACCCGAACACAAATTTTCAGATGAGGACATCCTAAAACGCTTTGTGGATTTCTATGGCGATGAGCGCATTTTTGCAGACGGCTTGATTCCATCATTGCGGGAGAAGCTATCCAATCTTTCTGAATTTATGCGTGAAATCAAGGTCGGCTTTGCACGGTTTTATAACCGGTGTCACAACCGGCGGGGTTATTTCTGGGGCGATCGCTTCAAGAGCGTCATTGTGGAAAACGGCGAGACGCTGATCAACTGCCTGGCCTATATCGATCTGAATCCGCTGCGGGCCGGCCTGGTGGAGCGCCCCGAAGCATATCGCTGGAATTCACTTGGCTATCATATCCAGACCAACAACCAGGATAATTTTTTATCCACTGATTTCGGCTTAAAAGAATTCAATGTCAAAAGCAAAAAAGAGCGCATTTGCGGGTATCGCCGCTATGTCTATGAGGCTGGGTCGCTAAATCAGCCCAAAAAAGGGCGCACCAAGGTCATCAAAGACAAAGTTCTTGAAAAAGAACGCAAAAAAGATTTTAAACTTAGCCGCAGCGATCGGTTCAATTACCGTACACGCTACTTTACGGATTCGGGCATCATCGGAAGCAAAGAATTTGTTTCCGACCACTATCGCAAATTCAAAGATTTGTTTATGTCCAAAAAGGAAAAGGTTCCCAGACCGGTGGCCGGGCTGAATGGGATTTTTTCACTTAAACGGCTTTCGGAAATATGATTTTATGACCATAGAACTGTATTTCAGTAATCAGTTGGATCAATTGGCGGACAAGTTTTCGGATGTTGTTACCGATGAGGTCCGGGGCAAAGACAATATACTGCAACCGCCGGTGGTGATTGTCCCCAACGCCAATTTGGCCAAATGGCTGCAGCTATCGTTGGCCGAGAAAAATTCGATCATCATGAACGTCGAATTCCAGTACCTCGAAGCGGGCCTGTGGGGGATGCTCGCCGCCCTGGACGCCGGTGAAATTAAACCGGATATGCTGGATAACGACCAGCTCAAAATCCTTTTGCTTCACATCCTGCAAAATTTGGATCGCCGCGACGCTGATTATTTGCCGATTACACAATATCTGTTTGGGGAAGACGACGCTGAAAGGCCCGATGATGCAGCCAGACTCTGGCAGCTTGCTGAAAAGCTCGCCCATCTGTTCAAGGAATACGAATTTCATCGCATCGACATGATCCAAAAGTGGGCGGCAGCGACCACTGCAACAGAGGGCATGGAACGGTGTCAACAACGGTTGTATACCCGGCTGAAAGTTTTAAGAGATGAACTGGCGCGCCGCACGGAAAAACAGCTGCTTTCAACGATGGAATATGCCGATATTGTACTTGCCGACTCCGGCAAGGATCAAAGGAAGGCTGCAGTTCCTCAAATAGTTCATTTTTTCGGCCTTTCCCAGATATCCAACTTCCACTTAACGCTGATCGGCAGACTGCAGGACGATTATACGATCCATATCTATACCATGAACCCCTCCCAAGAATTCTGGGAGGATATCAAAACACCGCGCGAAAAGCGCTGGATACAGCGAAAAAACGTCAACACCCTGGCCATCCAAACTTCCGAACAGGATCAGGGCGAGCTTTTTCAGCAAGCGGACAATGCGCTGCTGGCTGCCTGGGGCAAACCCGGTCGAGAGAACGTGCGGCTATTGTGCCAATTGACCGATTACGACTTCAATGCCTGTTTCGCGATCCCCCAACTGGCCGGCGGCATCCTGCAACGCATCCAAAATGACATCCTCACACTATCTGCTTCAGAACCGGAAGCCAAACGGCTTGACCAGGATCGATCCTTGCAGATTGTTGCCTGCCCCAGCTTATACAGGGAAGTTGACACCGTTTACAACAGCATCCTGTTCAACCTCGGGCAGGACGACACGCTGCAACTGACCGATATAGCCATTCTGGTGCCGGATATTTCAAAATACAAGCCGGCTTTCGATTCCGTTTTCAACCGCCGTCCCCGGCAACTTGCCTACAACCTGGTGGATTCGCACGCCGAAATCGAGAGTATCTATGGCAAAGCCGTCCTGGCCATCCTGAAGCTGGCCAGCGGGCGATTTTCCAGACACGAGGTCTTCGACCTGGTTTTAAATCCGTGCTTCATGAGTCGCTGGAAGATCGGACCTGATGCGGTACAAGCCTGGGTGAACTGGACCAATGAATTGAACATTTTTCACACATTCGACCGTGAATCCAAGGCGGCCAGAGGATACCCGGCAAGCGGCAATTTTACCTGGAAGCAGGGGCTTGAAAGACTTCGATTGTCAAGGATCATGGCAGCGCCGAATGTCACCGATCCGATAGGTTTCAGGCATTACCAGGATCGGGTTCCCTTCAGTGATGTCAAGACCGGCGACGAGGAGCTGGTTGAAAAATTTTGCCTGGCCATCGAATCCCTCCAGCATGCCGTGAGCCAATTGAACAGCAGCGGCATCAGCGGCGCACAGTGGAAACAGCGGTTTTTTCAGACATGCGATCTGCTGATTGAAATTCCGGAAGATATCAGCGGAGAAGCTGTTGTTCGACAAGCGCTGCTTAAGGCTTTTGACAACCTTGAGCTCTATGACCGCCTGCAGGAGGGCGCATCAGCGCCGGCGCTCGATATTGATTTGATCAAAGAATTCATACGCGCCAATCTCGGGTCCATTTCCGGCGGGCATGGCAATTATTTGACCGGCGGTGTGACCATTTCCGCGCTGCAGCCCATGCGGCCGATTCCGTTTCGTATCGTTTATGTCCTGGGGATGGAAGAGGGGTATTTTCCCGGCAAGGCGGACCTTTCGTCCCTGGATCTGCGATTGTCAAGGCGGCGGATCGGCGACATCAGCCTTCCTGAACGCAACTGCTACCTGTTTCTTGAAATGCTGCTCTCCGTGCGGCAAAAATTGTACATCAGCTATGTCGCACGGGACCTTCAAAAAGATCGGCTCCAGCAGCCGTGCAGTGTGATAAACCAACTGAAAAGATACGTTGAACAGAAGATATTATCTGGTGAACAGCCGTTTCGGATTTCGGAGGTACCGCTGGCCGGATACAGCGATCGCTATTTGGATCCTGATGCGCTCAGTGCCTGGAGTGATGTACTGGTCAATGAGTGCCTGTCGGACCGCGTGGTATACTATCGGATCCATCAATTGTGGGAAGCGTTCAAACGCCGGGCTTCGAAAAACGATCTGGCGCGGGCAGCTCGATTTGACCCGCAATTGTCGTTTGAAATCATGGCTCCTGATACCGCAGATCAGCAAGTTGAAAAGATCACCTTGCGGCAATTGAAAAAATTCCTGGAGCATCCCGTCCGGCAAAAGATTCAGCGGCATCTTGGCCTTTATGATGAAGAAGAAACCATAGAAGACGTGGTTTTGCGTGAAGATGAACCATTTTTCTCGGAATTCCCGCTGGATTATCGTCTGAAAATGGATCCGATCAAGCTTTGGATGGACGCGTACTTTTGCGCGATGGACACGGATACCGCTAAATCCTGAACCCGCAGCGTTTTACCATCGAGTGTATGACGCATGTCGACGAAAGAGCCAAACGCCGGAAGGTGCTTTTGCCGATATCGACCGGGATGAGATAATGGGCCAGGTCAGACAAATCGCGGAAACCCTGGATCCGGTTTTAGAGCAGATGAAGTCGGCAAAACTGTTGTTCCGGGCGGCATCGATCGGGGATCCGGCCGAAGAACCCATCCCTTCAGGCAGCCGCCTTGCACTAAAACGGTTTAACCCTTTAGCCTTGACGGTAAAGACCTTAAACAGGGTATCGCAAACGGTCACGCGGACAGTGGAACTTCACGGACAACTGCCCTGGGTGTGGCAGGATGCCGCGGACACCTGGCACGTGTTGGTTCTGACCGGCTCCGGTATGAATCCCAGAGAACCCGATAAATACGTGCTTGAACCGGTGCTGTTTTATCTGATGTGTCTGGTCGGGGATGAGAGCTGCCGCTGGATCGAATCGTCCGGCATAACGCTTCATGTCGTTTACCGGGAAATCGTAAAGGAATGGACCTACCGATTCGATCGCAAAACCGCCGCGGCCTACCTGGTTGAACTGGTTTCGAATAACCTGAATCAGTCGATGGCGGCCTGGCTGCCTTTTGATACGGTGACAACCCGGTCGATTCGGCCTCACAAACTGCCGGAAGACGAAGTCAGTGACGTCAGGCGGATGGAGTTTGCCGCTGAAATGGAAGCTGCATTTGCCGAAGAAGAAGATTACCTGATTCGAATCGCAAAACCGACGATTCCCGATGATGCCTTCGACCAGGTTCGCCGGCGGTTTAAGATATACTTCGACGGGACGGAACCCGAAGGAAATTTAAGATTGAAGATTGAAGATTGAAGATTTATGGATGTCGCTTCGCTCCGTCATTTTTTATAGACCTTTTTTAAATTGATCCGCCGGCTTTCAGCACGACTGCGGCCTGCGGGGAACTGCGCCCCAACTACTTGCTAACAGAGTATACGGCTCAAAGAGAGAGGCGGACCTTAAATATTCAATCTTCATTCTTCAATCTTCAATCAAGCCCATGCCCGGAGTGAACATGTTCTACACCCTTGTGGATGACATTGCAGACATTGATTTGACCCGGCACGCGCTCATCGAGGCGTCCGCCGGCACCGGCAAAACCTATACCCTTGAAAACATGGTCGTGCGGCTGCTGAAGGAGCGGCCCGATATCACTCTTGAAAATATCCTCATCGTGACCTTCACGGAGAAGGCCACTTCGGAACTTAAAACGCGGATTCAGGAAAAGCTTGATGCAGTGAGATCAGTTCGGTTGATGGCGGCGAAGATGATGCAACCGTCGTTCAAAAAATCAGGGATACGCTGGATGCGTTTGACAGCGCTTCAATTTATACGATCCACGGTTTTTGCCACACGGTCTTAAAAGATCATGCCTTTGAAAACGGAAGCCTCTTTCAAAATGAAGTGGTCGATGACGCCCCTATTTTAGACACCCTGCTAAAAGAGCAGATGCGCAAGGTTTGGCCGCAGGTCCATGGCGGGCATCTGCCCGAAATGCTGCAAGTCTCGGGGTTCAACACCCGCAAAGATCGATTCCTAAGGCTGGTGATCAACATTGCCGGACGCGTTTATCGCCCCGGCGTCGGGGATGAACTTAAACCCGACACCCAAGGCCAAAGCATCGAGCAGATTCGATCGGCACTCATAACCCGGGTCATGGAGCTCAAGGCCCTGATCGGCGTTGCTCCGGCGTTTTCCGAGGGGTTCAACCAGCTCAACATTCATGGCGGCAGCAAAAAATCACTGATGAAAAAGATGGTGATTCCGCTCCAGACCTACCTGTCTCAAATCGATGAGAACAATTTTGCCTTGCTGGATCTGCTGGAATTGATCGGCCAGTTTCAGGCGGTTAATTCTTCCGGCAGGCAGGGAATCGAATGCCTGGTCCCGGTTAAATGGCTAAAAGCCGGCGACAATATTGAGGCTTGTCCGAATCTTGAAACCATCGCCCAGAGGCTGGAGGACCTGGCTGAAGTTATGGTTCAGCTGGCTTATTATTTGGCGATCGATGCCATCAAGCAGCTTCAAACAGATGCCGCACGGGTCAAGCGACAAAACGGCTGGATCAGCTACGATGATATGCTCAGCCAGGTGGCGGCGGCCTTGCACAGCGACCATGGCTCAGAATTGATCCAGACCCTGCGCACCAAATACAAAATTGCCTTTGTCGATGAATTTCAGGATACGGACCCGGTTCAATGGCGAATTTTCAAGCGGCTGTTTCTGGACCATGGCGCAGGGTCCACCGAAAATCTGCTGATTTCTGATCGGTGACCCGAAACAGGCCATCTATTCGTTTCGCGGGGCGGATGTGTACGCCTATCTGGAAGCCAGAAATGAAATGGAGCGGCTATCGGAAAGCGGCGAGGCCAATCTGTATTCTCTGGCAACCAACTGGCGTTCGAAGCCGGAACTCGTTGCGGCATTCAATGATCTGTTTGGCCGTGACGAATGGTTCCCGCCGCATGATCAGGCCGGATCTTTTGAGATCGGCTATCAAGGCGCCGGATCGCCGACGTGAAGACGGATTTACCGGCGGTTCTCGCGGCCGATGGCTCCCAGCGCCCGGTGCTGAATGTGGTGGATCTTCGCGGATCGGACTCACCCAGGCAAGCCAAACCCATCCTGGCCCGGTTTATTGCCCGGGAAATCCGAAACCTGGTTGATCGCGGAGGAATCGAAATTCAGGCCAAAAACGCTGAGCTTCGTCCCCTCGATTTTGGCGATATCTGCATCCTGGTCCGTGGAAAATCCGATGCTTTTTTTTTGGAACCCGAACTGTCGGTTTGCAGAATTCCCTACTCGTTTTATAAAAAGCCGGGCCTGTTTCTTTGCGACGAAGCCCTTTACCTGAGTCTGGTGTGCCGCGCCGTTATTAATCCGGGCAGCATCCCGGATGTGAAAAAGGCGCTGCTGACGCCGTTTTTCGCATACGAACCCAACGATTTGCTCGCCTTTGAAACCTTGCCGGTTTCTCACCCGCTCAAACAATTGCTGTTGCACTGGCATGATCTTGCCCGCGGCCGCAAATGGGGCCGGCTTTTTCAGTCACTCATGGAAGATTCGGGGCTTCTGTTGCGTGACGCCGTTTCACGGGATTGGGATAGAAAATACACCAATTATCACCAGATATTCGAACACCTGGAAACCATTGCCTACCGCAAAAATCTGGACTTCAGAGGCCTTTCCGCCCTGCTGGACAGTTACCGCAAACAGACCATCGGGGCGCAGGATGATGCCGACATCCATCAGATCGAAACCGAAGCGCAAAAGGTGCAAATTATGACCATGCATGTCAGCAAGGGGCTCCAGTTCCCGGTGGTGTTTATAGCCGGTGGACTGACTCAGCCGTTTGCCGACGATTACCACGTTTACCATGATTTCGATCCGGCCAACCCGCAGGCGGGCGTCCATAAGGTCATTGACCTGTCCAAGACTTACGGCAGGCAACAGCATGAACGTGAGAAAAATGATGAAGACAAGCGGCTGTTTTATGTCGCGTTGACCCGGGCCCAGTTTAAATTGTACGTGCCGTTTTTCCCTGCGACCAGCGAACACGCCTGGGTGGGGCCGGTGGGTCGATTTCTTTCCGCAGCCGTTGCTGCGGCTTTCCCTCAGGCCGATGACAATCCGGCATTAGCCTGGCTGACGCCGGATGCCGGTAAAGTGCCCGGTCCGGATGAGGACGGCCGCAGGGGACCGGAGAACGTTTCTAAAATCGCTGTCGATCAACACCATCCGCTTTTGCCGGCCAATAACAATTATCAATCCAGAAAAATCATGCTCGAATCGTTTTCAAGCCTTCAGGCAAGGCTCTATCATGGCCCCGGGCAACAGCTGCAGGAAACCGGATTTCAGGTGGCTCGGGCGAAAGACAAGGAAGACGACGAGCGATATGCCGTTTTTGATTCGGACAGCATCCGCTCGGTTCGACCGAATGATGAAATTCCCGGTGGGGCGGATATCGGGTCAATGTTTCACGATATCTTAGAGCAGATCGATTTTGAAGCGGTTGCTGAAAATCCAGACGATCTTCTTGAAAACGCCGAGACCAGAGATGTCATCGTCAAAACAATGGATGCCTACCGGGTAGACGGTCACTGGCGGCCCCAGGTTGGCCGGATAATCGCCAATACCCTGGTGACGCCGGTCAACGTGCTGGCAGAATCATTTATCCTGGGCCGACTCAACCAAAAAGATCGGATTCACGAGGTGGAATTTTACTATCCATTTGCATTTCCGATTGACGAAGCGTTGAAAATCCCGGACTGTGACATCGTGAAGAAACGTCGCTGCTTTATCCGGGGTTTCGTGGATCTCGTCTTCCGGCATCAAGGAAAATTTTTCATTGCGGATTGGAAATCAAATCGCCTCGACGGCGGCTACGGGCGCAAATCTCTGGATGATTGTATGAATGCTGCGGGATACCATCTGCAATACAAGCTGTATACGATTGCCGCGCTGCGTTGGTTAAAACAGGCGTTTGGGGATCGGTTCGATGCGGAGAGCCAGTTTGGCGGTGTATTTTATTTTTTTCTCCGCGGAATGGAGACAGGCAACGCAAACGGAGTTTATTTCGTTTCGCCGGCTGATCTGGGCGCCTTAGAACACCTTGAGGCGGAAATTTCAGCCCGGATATCCGGTACGGTTGAATGAAGCAAATCGTAATCCGGAACTGCACAAACTTGGCGATTGAAGATTGATGAAATCGTTAAAAGTCATTTTAACGGAGACCATAGCGTCATGACAGTTTTCAATGGTAGCGAAGACCAGCTTATCGACCACCTGGTCGCGTTCAAGATATTTGAAGGAGCTCAAAAAGCAGCGATCGCAGGGCTGGGGCCGTATATCCACCGATTGGAGCTCTCTTTGCTGGATTACATGACCATCAGAGACCTGGTTGAATATGGCGATTGCCGGGGGGATTTGCCGCTGATTGTGGTGTTGATGGCCATGTTTGCCGGACTTCAGGAAGGCAGTCTCTGCCTGAATCTCAATCAAAGGCAATTCTTAAGCCACCTGCCGCCCGATGATAGAAAACGTGCGGATGCGCTTTGCGAAGAATTTTTATCCAGCCTTGAGTCCGGAAAGTATCAAAAATTAATCACCAAAAACGGCGACCAATATTTGCCGTTGATCCTGGATCAGACAAGCGGCCGCGATTTGCTCTACTTTCAAAAGTATCATGTGCACGAAAAACGGCTTAAAGATCGAATGGAGGCCTTTTTAAAGGCAACGGCTGCATTACCCCTGCATAATCAAAAGATTGACGCACTCATTGACGAAATCTATGCTGATCGGCTGGCCATCCGGGTGGGGTCAAGCAATACACCGCTTGCCAGAGATCCGCAGCAAATAGAGGCCATTCGGCTGGCTTTACAATCTCAGTTTGCGATCATTTCCGGTGGGCCGGGAACCGGTAAGACCTCACTGATGGTCAATATCCTGCGGTGCCTGGTTCGAGAAGATATCCCGGTGTCCCGCATCATCCTTGGGGCGCCCACCGGGCGTGCGGCCCAACGCATGACCGAAACGGTTCAAAAAAATATCGCTTCCATCCGAGAGCTCGCTTCCGAGGATGCGGCCCTTTTGGATCTGAAGGGCAGCACCTTGCATAAAATACTGGGTTACAGAAGCCATCAGCACGAGTTTTATTATCGGGAGTCGAACCCGTTGCCCGCATCAGTGGTGGTGATCGATGAAGTCTCCATGGTCGATGTCGTCATGCTGGATAAATTTCTGCAGGCCATCGATCCGGCGCACACAAAGCTCATTTTGCTGGGAGACAAAAATCAGCTGCCATCCGTGGAAGCCGGGGCTGTTTTTGCGGAAATGATTCCGGATGGCACCCGGGCGGCAAGATTCGAAGAGCGATTTGTCGTATTGCAAAAGGTCTATCGTGCGGGAGCCACGCTGCTGGAACTGTCAAATCAAGCCAATCAGGGGCTTTTCCCGCCGTTTAAAGCTGTTGCTTTTGACAAGGCGCTGTCGCAAGCCTCGGATCAATGGGCATTTGTCAAGGCCGAGAATTTCGGCCAGTGGCAGGAACATCTGCATCAGTGGGCAAATGTTCAATATCTCAGTCCGATATCCGGCGGTAAAGAAAGCTACGCGGCGTTGATCAAAAGGGCGGAGGAGATGACTGCCGACACGATCGCATCATCGGAATTGGGACGGTCTCTTTTGGGCCGGATATTCTCGGTTGTCGAACGGGCGCGAATATTGTCCTTTCTTCGCCACGGCCTGTATGGCTGTACGGTCATCAATGATGTGATTGCCGATTACCTGATCCATTTTTTTGATCCTTCAGCCAATTGGCGGATGGATGGTTTTTCCGGAGCGCTGGTGATCATTACCCGCAATGACTATTCCAAAGCGCTTTTCAATGGTGATGTCGGCGTCATCCTAAAAGAGGCCCACGGGGCCTACCGGGCATTTTTTCAGCGTTCCGGTACCTATATCAGCTATGCGGTGAATCTTTTGCCGTCCTGGGAATTTGCTTTTGCCATGACGGTCCACAAAAGCCAGGGTTCGGAGTTTGACGACGTCCTGCTGGTCCTGCCCGATGATGAAAACCACCGGCTGCTCACCCGGGAGATTGTCTACACGGGGATAACCAGAGCAAAAAAACGGGTGCTGCTGTATGGCTCCCAGGCGGCATTGAATGCGGCCCTGCAAAGGAAAATCAGGCGGCAATCCGGTTTGATGTGGTAGCCGGCCGGCCCGAAAATGTTGATCATTCACCGCAGTCCGGCCCCAACGCCACGGCCACGGCGGCATCAATAAGATCTGCTACTTGACTCTCCGAAATTCAAGTGATAAGACTGACCCGGATTTAATTTGACGCAACCCCACATTTTGCCGCAGCCCAGGATAAGCCGCTGAAACTATGACAGAACCGGATCATCTTCTGACGGTAGAGGATCTCAAGACCTATTTCTACACCTTCGAAGGCGTGGCCAAAGCGGTCGATGGGGTGTCGTTTCATCTGGATGCCGGCGAAACCCTGGGCCTGGTGGGTGAAAGCGGTTGCGGCAAGAGTGTTACGGCCGAATCGGTGATGCGATTGATACCCGAACCGCCCGGTAAAATCGTGGCCGGCAGGATCCTGTTTGCCGGCCGGGATCTGGTAAACGCCTCCAGGCGGGATATGCGCCTGATCCGCGGCAACCGCATCTCCATGATATTTCAAGAGCCGATGACCTCCCTCAACCCGGTCTTCACGGTTGGAGACCAGTTGGCTGAGATGTTCAGGCTGCACCAAAAAACACCCAAACGTGAGGCTTGGAACCGGGCCATCGAGATGCTCCGATCGGTGCATATCCCGGCAGCCGAAAAAAGGGTCGGCGAATACCCTCACCAGCTTTCCGGGGGGATGCGGCAGCGAGTCATGATTTCCATGGCCTTGGCGCTGAACCCGGAAATACTGATAGCCGATGAACCCACCACGGCCTTGGACGTGACCATTCAGGCTCAGATACTGGATTTGATGCTTGAGCTGAAGCAGATCTATGATGCCGCCATCATCATGATCACCCATGACCTCGGCGTCATCGCGGAAGTGGCCCAGAAGGTGGCGGTGATGTATGCCGGTAAAATCGTGGAGCAGGCGCCCACCGTCACCGTTTTCAGACAAGCCGCGCACCCGTATACCCAGGGTTTGCTCAGAACCATTCCCCAACTGGGGGAAAGGGCCCGCGCAGGCCGCCGGCGACTGGCGGAGATCAAGGGCATGGTGCCCAGCCTCTACGAACTGCCCCGCGGATGCCGCTTCTACCCCCGCTGTCCCGAACGCGTGGGGATTTGCCTGGAGCGGGTGCCCGAGTTGGCCCCGATTTCACCCGGCCACCTGGTTCGATGCTGGCTGAGCGCGGCAAGGTTTGATATTTTGAGAAGGATGCTTTGTGAAACCGATCTTACAAGTCGAGGGACTTAAGGTTCATTTCCCCATCAAAAAGGGAGTCTTCTCCAGGACCATCGGCCAGGTCTTCGCGGTGGACGGCGTCATCCTTTCATCTGGCAGCCCGGCGAAACCCTGGGGTTGGTGGGCGAAAGCGGCTGCGGCAAGACCACCACCGGCCTGGCGCATGCTGCACCTCATCAAGCCCACCGCCGGCCAGATCTTATTTCGAGGACCGCGACGATCACCAGCCTGCGGCCCGCCGAGCTGCGCGCACTGCGCTGCGAGATGCAGATCATCTTCCAGGACCCCTATTCTTCTCTCAACCCCCGCATGACGGTCAACGCCATCATCAGCGACCCATGGAAATCCACGGGCTTTCCCGGCAAGCAAAGAGCCGAGCGGATCGCCTATCTGCTGGAAAAGGTGGGCCTGAGCCCCGAACAGGGCCGCCGGTATCCCGCACGAATTTTCGCGGCGGCCAGCGCCAGCGCATCGGCATCGCCCGGGCCCTGGCCCTGAACCCCAAGCTTATCGTCGGCGACGAACCGGTCTCGGCGCTGGATGTTTCGATCCAGGCCCAGATCATCAACCTGCTGATCGACCTTCAGGAGGATTTCAACTGTCCTACCTGATGATCGCCCACGACCTGGCGGTGGTGGAGCATATCTGCGACCGCATCGCGGTCATGTACCTGGGCAAGATCGTGGAGACCGCCGGCCACCAGGACCTCTACTTCGAATCCCAGGCACCCATATACGCAGGCGCTTCTTGCCGCGGTGCCGGTCGCCGATCCCGAGCGCCCAAGAAAGAAAAATAGCCTGACGGGCGATGTGCCAAGCCCCATCAATCCGCCGTCGGGCTGCCATTTTCATCCCCGCTGCCCGTCGCGGATGGAGATTTGTGACCAAATCAGCCCCGGCTTAAAGCGGTGGGGACCAACCACCAGGTGGCCTGTTTCCTGTATCAGGCCGATTATTAGACCAAAAGGCAATAGGCATGACCCAACCCAACAACCATGAAAGGAGAGAACATGAGAAAAAACTATTTTTAATGGCAATCGTAGCTTGCTCGGCACGGCCCTGCTGTTGGGGGCCGGCAGCACGGCCCTGGCCGCCTCCAAGCTCGTGCTGGCGGTCGACACCCCGCCCCGCACCATGGACCCGCACGGCTCCAACGCCGATGCGAACTTATCCATCATGGCCAATTTCTTTGACGGACTGCTGCAGCGCAAAGGTCCCGACGGCACTCTGGTCCCGGCCTTGGCCGCTGCGCTGGGAGCATCCGGACCTGCTGACCTGGAAGTTTTACCTGCGCAAGGGGTCAAATTTCACAACGGCAATCCGTTTACGGCGGCCGATGTCAAGTTTACCTTTGAACGTCTCAGCAATCCGGAATGTTTCCGGAGTTCATCAACACCGGCAAACCATTGAATCCATTGAAACCCCGGATGACTACACCGTCATTATCAGGACCAAGCAACCGATTCCCTGGTTTGCCAACAACATGCACCAGATTTTCATCATGGACAAGGAATCCACCGAGTCCAGGGATCCGGGCGATGTGATGGTCCATCCCATCGGCACCGGCGCCTATAAGCTGGAAGAATGGGTCAAAGGCTCCTATGTCAGGATGGCGGCCAACGAGGACTACTGGGAAGGCGCGCCGCCGATCAAAAAAGTGGACATCCGCCCCATCTCGGAGTCCTCCACCCGTTTTGCGGCCCTGGCCTCCGGCCAGGTCGACCTGGCTACCGGCGTGCCGGTGGAATTGTATGACCAGATCCGTAAAAACCCCAAACTGGAAATCGTCAGCCGTCCGGCGCGGCGCTCGATCTTTCTGGCGCTGGGCAATAAGCCCGGTTCGCCCATGGCGGACATCCGGGTTCGCAAGGCGATTTATATGGCGATCAACGAAGATGAAATCATCGAAAAGGTAATGCGGGGCCATGCCGCACCGGCGGCCCAGATTCCCGATCCGCCGACCATCGGCTACAACAGCGAACTGAAACGGCTGCCCTATGATCCCGAGATGGCCAAGCAGCTGCTGCAGGAAGCCGGGTACGGCAATGGATTTAATATCAAACTGACCGGACCCAACGACCGCTACATTCAGGACGCCAAAATCGCCGAGTCGGTGGCCAGATACCTGGCCAAGGTGGGCATCAAAGCCGAGCTGGATGTGAAGCCCAAATCCATCTTTTTCCCGGAAGTCAGTGCGGGCAAGCTGGAATTCTACCTGATCGGCTGGTTCGACGGCACCTTCGATATGGGGCGAACCTATTTTAAGCTGGCCCATAGCCGGGATGAAGCCAAGGGCTACGGCGAGCTGAACGGGGCCGACTACAGTGATGCTGAAATCGACCGGCTGCTGGAATCCACCGCCGACATCATCGATCCCCAGGAGCGGGGCCAGGTTCTGCAGAAACTCAACAAGATGGCCATGGTGGATAAGATCGTCTGGATTCCCCTGCACTATCAGGTGGACCTTTATGCCCTTCAGAAAGGAAAGGGATCGACTTTCAGCCCCGTCCGGACCGCTGGATGGTGTACAAGGAAATTTCCAAATAAGGCCGTTCGTTAAATAGACATTTGCACCGAGTATCTGTTACCAGTAGCATATGGCTACTTACATTGCACGCAGACTGCTTCAAGGCGTTATCGTCCTGCTGGCGGCATCGTTGATATGTTTTTTTATCTTCCGCTACATGGGGATCCCGTCATCACCATGGCCGGACGATATGCCACCTTCCAGGAGCGGGAAGAGGTGCGGCGCGCCCTGGGACTGGACAAGCCCATGTACGTCCAGTACGGGCGGTTTTTGTGGAACGCCGCCCACGGCCATTTCGGGGTGTCCTATGTTACGCGGGTGCCGGCCCTGGGGCTGATTCTGGAGCGCTTTCCGGCCACCTTCGAGCTGGCCTCCACAGCCGTCTGCCTGGCCTTTGTGATCGGCGTGGGGCTCGGGGTCCTGGTGGCCCTGAAGCCCTATGCCTGGCGCAACCGGCTGATTATGGCCGGATCTTTGGGCGGCATTTCCATACCGACATTTTTGATGGGAATTTTGCTCATCATGGTCTTTGCGGTCTATCTGAGGATTCTGCCGCCCTTCGGCCGCGGGGAAACCGTGCAGGTGGGATTCTGGCGCAGCGGGTTTCTGACCCTGGACGGCATCAAGCATCTGATCCTGCCGGCCCTGACCCTGGCCATGTATCAGCTGGCGGTGCTGCTGCGGCTGACCCGGGCCGGCATGCGCGAGGTCATGACCGAAGAGTACATCAAAACCGCCTGGGCCAAAGGGCTGCCGCCCCTGAAAGTCATATTCAAGCATGCCCTGCGCAATGCCCTGATTCCCGTGATTACCATTACCGGCCTTCAGTTCGGCGAAATCATCGCCTTTTCGATTGTCACCGAAACGATCTTTCAATGGCCGGGGATGGGCAATCTGCTCCTGACCTCGATCTATGAGACGGATCAGCCGGTCGTGGTCACCTATATCATGCTGGCCGCGATGATCATTATTACCCTGAACATTGTCGTCGATATTCTTTACGGAATCATCAATCCGAAGATTCGCTATGACTGAGCGCCGCATCAAATCCAGAATGCTTTACAGCTATCTGAACGATCCTTCCGCCATTGCCGGCAGCGTTATTCTGCTGGCTATTCCTGGCCGCGGCCGTGCTGGCCCCCTGGATCACCCCCCAGAACCCCTATGACCTGGAAAAGGTCAGCCTGGAGCATTTTTTAACGCCGCCGATTTGGATCGAAGGCGGGCAGGCGCCGTTCATCCTGGGAACCGACGATCAGGGGCGCGGGATTTACAGCACGATCGTCTACGGCTGCCGCACCTCGCTGATCGTGGGATTCGGGGTTGTGCTGATCGCCGGAACCTTCGGCATTGTCATCGGTCTGCTGGCCGGCTTCTACGGCGGCTGGCTGGATGCCGTTACCATGCGACTGGCCGACACGGTTTTTTCGTTTTCCACCACCCTGCTGGCGATTTTATTTCTCGGTGTCTTCGGCCGCAGCAGTATCTTTATTGTGATCATTGCGATCTGCATTGCCGACTGGGTTCGATACGCCCGCACCATGCGCGGCAGTGTTCTGCAGGTCAAAGAGGAGGCTTATATCCTGGCGGCCAGGGCCAGCGGGGCCGGTGATTTCAGGCTGTTGGCCAAACATATTCTGCCGAATGCGATTGCGCCGATTTTTGTGGTGATTGCCGTCGATCTGGCAGTGGTGATCATGCTGGAGGCTACCCTGAGTTTTCTGGGCGTCGGCGTGCCCCTCACCGAACCCTCGCTGGGGATGATGATCTCCATCGGCAAAAATTATATTTACGCCGGCATGTGGTGGATGATCGTCTTTCCCGGCGCCGCGCTTATTTTGCTGGTGGTCGGCATCAATCTTTTTGCCGACTGGCTCAGAGAAGAACTGAATCCGAAGATCGAAAGAAACAACTAATGCTGGTTTCCAACAGTCGAAAAAGGAGCGTCGCATGTCCCAATTGATTACCTTCACCAATGCCTTTTTAATCGACGGCCGCGGGGATGCCCCCCGGCCGGACGCCAAAGTGGTGGTCGAGGGCCCGTGTATAAAAGAGGTCAGCACCGGCGGGAACTCCGGCGGCGTCCATCAGGGCCGCGTTATCGACCTCAAGGGCAAGACCCTGATGCCGGGCTTGATCGATATGCACGTTCATCCCGGCAACGTGGAGGCCTCACTCACTCAAACCGCGAAATTGCCGCCGGCCGTTTACGTGCATCGGGTAACCCGTACCCTGGAGACCGACCTGGCGCAAGGCTTCACCACCCTGCGCGACGCCGCCGGGCTGGACGTCGGGTTTAAGGCCGCCATAGACCAAGGCTTCATCAAGGGTCCAAGACTGCTGCTCAGCATAACCCCCCTGGCCTCTTCGGTGGGATATCCCGACCAGGTGGTGCCCCCCCGCAACAGCCTTGGCATCAAGCCCGAGGTCTGCGACGGACCAGACCAGGTACGCATGGCGGCCCGACGAACGTTGGGCCGGGGAGCGGACCAAATCAAGGTCTTTGCCGACGGCGAGGTAGTTTCTCAATCGCCCTACGACCGCAGCGGCCCGGGAAACGTGAAATTCTGCCGGGAGGAGCTTGCCGCCGCGGTTCAGGAGGCCAGGTCCATGGGCTGCTACGTCATGGCCCATACCTACTGCCCCCAGCGATCTTAAACTGCGCCCGGGCCGGGGTGCATACCGTGGAGCACGGCAATCTGCTGGATCGGGAAACAGCTCTGGTCATGGCGCAGCTGGGTACCTGTTACATCCCCACCCTCACGGTCTTCGATCTGGCAATTAAATCGGAACTCATGCAGCTGGATGACAGAACCCGCGATAAGCTGGCGATCGTTGCCGAAAAGGGCCTGGAGGCAGTGGATCTGGCATACCAGGCGGGGGTGACCATCGGCTCGGGCTCGGACATCATCGGCCCGGCCCAGGGCCGCAAGGGCCGCGAACTGATGCTAAAAGCCCAGATCATGTCTCCCATGGAAGCCATCGTCTCTGCGACCAAAACGAATGCCGAGATCGCCGGCCTGGGCCATCAACTCGGCACAATTGAGCCCGGCAAACTGGCCGACCTGATCGTAGTCGACCAGGACCCGCTGCGGGATCTGCAAATTTTTGAGCAAGGGCTTCGCCACGTGCTGTTCGTTATGAAGGCGGGGGCAGTGGCCAAAGACATCCTTAACGGTGCTGGCTGAGGAGTAAATATATCCAGGAAAATCAAGCCTTCACATAAACACCCTTATCAATGCTCTTGATTTTTCCCTGTTTACCGAGTTTATAAATTACATTGGAAACCTTTTTGCGGTCATATCCAGTTTTTTTCATTAGTGTTGCCACATCAATACCTTTTTTGGATCTGCTGATTATGCTGAACAGCGTTTCAACTGCTGTCGGTGGTGAAGCAGCTTTCTTTTTGGGTGCTTTGGCGGTTGTTTTTCTGACTGGTTTCTTTTTGGGTGCGGCTGTTGATGCGGATTTTTTGGCTTTTGGTTCGGAACCGGTTTGCGCTTTTGCTGCAGCTTGTGATTTGGCAATCTCGTCAACCTTTTCGGAAACTGCTTCAATACCCTGAGCAATCGTTTTCAAACCATCGGACACAATTTTCAGCAGACTCTGGATCTCCTTCATACAACCTCCTTATTCGATGTCATTTCTGTTGCTGTCTATTTCACCAAATCCCAAAATAAGGGGTTTTTGTCAAGAAAATAAATTAGTTAGTAAAAATTTCGATTCTGTCCTTAAATATCGACAGTTATTTTATGGTTTGTATCCTTCTGAAATGCTTGACATTATAGGCTATATTGGCAGAGGTAACCATTATTCGAAATATCGGTTGATTCTCGATTCTATCTGCATTTCCAGCGAATATTTATGGTTAGGCCATGGAAAGCGGCTTTTTTAATAAAGTCGGCTTCCAATAAGATTTCTGCTGAAGATGATGATCTAACGCATTAAAAAAGAGGATATTATAGTGAATGATGAGACCAAAACCAAACTGACTATCCTGCAGCAATTATTATCCCGCACGCTGGACAAGAAACGCACTAAAGCTGCCGAAAAACGGCATAAAACCGGTTACCGCACTGCTCGGGAGAATCTTACTGATCTGGTCGATGCCGATTCATTTATTGAGTATGGACAACTGGCAGCAGTGGAAGATGAAGTTCAGTGCCAGGCTTTGTTCGATAAACTCGCAGCGAAAATGTATGAAATCGGCCAAGCTTCCGAGGCTGCGGCTCATTTGGAGATCGATGGCGTCATTGATCCCGCCGATACCCGCAAAGTTGTTCTAAAGACAATAAATTCAGCCTCCATATCCAATCGATCCCATCGTCAACGCCGTAATTTTGTGGACACATGGTAAACAGTTTAAAGTTGGCAATGATATTGTCTATTTGTAATCGAAATATTCAATGTTAATTCTCGACGGCTTAGCTGGCGGCTTATGAAGGGAGCTATTCATTCAGAAAAAAAGTTTCCTGCAGCTGCGAAGCCCGTTCGGCACCCCGCGTCCGATTGAATTCCTCTCTGTCTTTGCAGATGGTGGTTTCCAATTCGGGATAATAAGACTTTTTTTCGGTGGCGGCCGCCAGCTTTTTGCGCCAATTTATAAAGACCCCCACATTATTGAGCGTGTGATCCGCATTTTTGGGACCGCCTTTTTCGGCAATCTCCCGAATGCCTCGCACCACGTGTTTGTCTTCCGGAACATAGAGCGGCAATACAAAATCATGACGCGTTTTGAGCCAGATTCGGCGTGCCGTTCTTTCCCGCCGGCAGTCTTCGATAAATTTCTCATGGCTGAAGTAGTTCAGACTGCCCAGGGCGCCCATGGCGTGACGCAATATGTGTACACCGTATTCTCTCAGCGTGTTACGGCTGAGTTCGGACTCCTCGACTGCCAGCGCAACATTGTCAATGATGCTGGTGCTGCCGCCGGACTGGGCCGAAGGAAAGCCCGTTATCCACATGTTCAAGCGGGCCATCGCCGAGTTGATGATCGGCTGCGCGGGGTCGCTGTAGCTAAGATCGCCCCCGATTCCGAGCACATCCGGTATGCCGCCATGGACGCACGTCAGTCCGGGATTGATGGTCTGGGCCAAAACCATCATAAACAATACCTGGGCGTGAACCTGGGTCAGCAGCGCTTCAGGGCTTAGCGGGCCGGTTGACCCCGCGATTGTCAAGTCCAGCAGCAGAAGATTGTTGCCTGAGCGAACACTTCTTAAAAATGGCGCCACCATGGAGGGCATGAACGTCAGTGATGTTATCAGGCTCGTACCATCCAGCCAATCGTCCCGGCCACTGAAAAAGGCGGTCTCATCGTCCGACATATTGCGGGTGTGCGTCATTTTAAGGTCGGGAAAACGATCCATCAGTCTGGCGGCTTCAAAATCAGAAATTGATTTATCCGTGGCAACCGGTATGCTGAATATGCCGAGGCTGTCCGTATATTCACATGCCGTATCGACGATTGCATCAAATTCGGCACGGCTGGCAGGCGCAAGATCATCTCGTCCGAGACGGAATAGAAAAGGCGGTGTCGCCCCGGTGCCGAAAGCGTTATCACCGGGATCGGCCGCCAGATCGGTGGACACCTGGTCCAGACAATATTCCAGGTAATCTTCTTTCAAGGGGATGTACAGAGAATGATCGCTTTCAAGATCTATCGCATCGGCGTCCATCAGCAACTCCATCAAAACCGAGCTGCCGCTGATGTCGATTCCGATTTCCGTCAAAATCCGTCTGGCGTTTCGGTCAATCCGACGGTAGATTCGCTTCTCATTGCTGAGATCGTCAATATCCTCGATTCGCTCCCGTGCGATTTCCGCTTCGGGGCTTTGCGGATAAAGGCAGGCTAGTTTTTTGTAGTAATGTTTTGCATTCTGAAACTCGTATTTTTTCTCCGCTCCAATCGCTTCATCAAAAAGCATCAGGATTTGTTTCATCCGCTTGCGCATGGTCCTGAGTCTCCTTTTAAAACCATGGTCTAATCATAACACTATCTATACGATTATTATCAAGCATAAATGCCGATGTCTATTCTTTTTTCATTTGCCGCCCGGACGGAATATTTACCATTTTGCACTAAAGAATCAATGTTTAAGATAGAATGCCGGCCACGGAAGCGGCGTTTTGAAGTGCAAAACGTGACACCTTGGCCGGGTCCATGATCCCGGCCTTCATCAGATCCTCATAGTTCCCTGTTTCGGCATTGAATCCCAAAGGTCTGAAAAGCCACCGATGCCCTTGACCACTGGTTTCAACATATCGTAAGGTCCCTGACCTTTAGCCAGGCCGCCAAGGTAATAGAGCCACCCGCTAGATTTGACCACCATCCGTTCGATGCCGTTTCTGCTCAGTTCGTCCCAGTCGTACGCGACAATGAAGTGCTCGATATCAAGGCCGTTAAGAATGGTCGCCGCCTCGGGGGTGACATAGGACCCCAATGTCGAAACCACGACCGGTTTGTCCTGGGCCTGGAGCAGGTTGTAGAAGGTAAAATAATCAAAGATGCCTTCCACCAGTATGATCGTCCGGTATTGCCGGATATAGCGTTCTGCCTTTTCAATGCCGTAAAGCCATCCCCTGGTGGAAAGAGGAACCTCTCCGGTCTGGTGTTTGAGCCAGCGAATGCCCCTGTCATCCGGGTGCCTGCCGACAAGTCCGGTCACACAGGCATCTGCATTATAAATGGGAAACACCATTTGCCCCGCTAAAGAATCACCGTAATTTCTTGAAAACGGATAATTGCGCCTGAAATCGATCTGCCGGCAATAGTATCCATATCCATTGACGCTGTTGTCGTTTAACAATCTGGCCAAGCCGGCATCCGTGAAGGCATTGAAGGTCTCGTTATCCTTTTCAAAGCGCGGCAGGAAGCTGTCTATCAGTGCCCTGCCTTGGTGCTGTTCATCACTGTAAGGAGGGGCGTAGCCGATGTTGAATTTACTTATGGCGTCTTTTTCGACGCCCCGGCGGGCAAGATAATCCCAAATGGGCTTGAACCGGTTTTTATTCGAAATCAAAAGGTCATTGTAAAAGTTGGCGGCCTCTTCCAACGTGGCACCATTTTTTTGATCAAGTTTCAGCGGTTCGACAAAACCAACCGGATCATCGGGCTCCGGTGTCTCGTCAGATTCAGGAATACAGGAGCTGCTGCCGGCATCAAACTTGAAATCCGCGACACCCAGATGCTTAGCCCAAACCTGCTGTGCCTTTCTGAATCGATATTTCTTACGCAGCATGATCAGGTCGTAAATGTCCCAATCACCCTTGCAGGCACCGAAGCAGTGGAATCGGAGCTCATCTTTTTTATTGACATACGCCATGAAACTCTCTTTGGTGTCGGCGTGGAATGGGCATGGGGCGCTATACCGATACTTTTTGACGCTCTTGAAACGAATACCCAGCAGCGTTTCAGTATAGGGGATTGCGGCATCGATGGTCGCTGCCGATTTTATCTCTTGGTAAGTTTTCATTTTGCATCCGAATTTTAAATAAATCTATAAAAGGCCAATTCCCTTTTCAGCGTTTCCAGTAGTGTTGGATGGATGAACGAAAGATGAAGATGCCGGTCCGAGTGCAGCCTCCGACAGCATTTGTCTTAGCTGCTCGTTCTGCACGCATTCCTTCTGCGAGAGAAGATGGGCCAAATCATCGAGGCTTCCGTAAAAAAGACGCATCCGTTTTTCAGATCCGTAAGAAATGCCGGTAGCGTGGCCTCGGCTTCGTCCAAAACCAAGTGATCCACCTGCCCGAAGGCGTTGGACTGCGCCGTGAAAAGCGGCCCGCCGGCCACGATTTTCAAGCCCTTGGCCTTGCAGCGGTCGATGACATGAACGGCCGACTTGCGCTGATAAAGGCCATGCCGGCCCAGGTATGATGATTCAGCGCTTCACGGGTTTCCCACTCCCCCAGCAGACTGAAACGGTTTTTGTCTTCGATATCGCAAAAAACGCCGAAGCTTATGCAACCCGCCTTCTTTGCCGTCGGTTCGATCATGGGCAGAAGGGTTTGGATTATTTCCAGCTGCTTTTCCGGGATGACGTTCATGGTGATTCTAAAGACAATCATAATGGTCGCCTCCTTGAAATGCTGACATTTATTTCTTTCATGGCGAAACTGCTGTTGCGGTTTGACCTCAAGTGGACGACAAGGCCGGCCGGTCTATGCCGAAGCAGGTTCGGCATCCAATGGCACATTTTGTTCAAAATGAATACGCGCCGGTTCCAATGGGGATTTTATCTGCCATTGTTAAGAGCAACCTTCATGCCAAATCTTAACTGTAGGATTCTTATATTGCATCATGCTGATTTATGAAGAGAAAAGGATTAGTGAATACTCCCAGGACTACTATAATTATTCGTGGATACCGGGGTCATATTTAACCAATGGTTATATATGACCCTTTCCAAAGGATTTCGAGGCGGGATAGAAAGACAACCGGGTAAACTCAGCCGCGAACCCAGTGGTTAACAGAACTACCTCCGGGTTTCCTAACCTCCTCAAATTATTATAAGCGGTTGAAATTGTAAGATATGATTTTCCAGGCTTTTTCCGATTTTTTCCAATTTTAGCAGATTTTGGAAAGTTTTTCTCACACAGATTCTCACATAGCCTAAATCTATTTTCCGTCAATCTGCCCCTCAATCCATCCCATAATCAACGCCACTACAGAATCAACCTCCTCTGGATTAAGCACCCTACCCTTCTCGATTCCATGCCATTTTTGAATACATCCCCGAAAACAGGTGGCGGTGGCATATTGAGCGATGAAAATTAATATTCCTATAAGCCCAGCTCTGATTTTAACTCATCATCCAATTCTGTTTTTAATTTTTCAATTATATTCGTTTTATTATCAATCAGATATACTTTTCGCCCCTGTTTGTGCCAAGTCACAATTCTCGGATTCAAGCTATCCGTCAACGCCTTAATTTCGACTCCCGTCTTAATCTTTATCCCAAACGCCTCACGATCTGGTTTTTTGTATCCGTATCTGCGCAACGTTGCCAGATCGAATGCAATTTCTAAATTAGATGGTTCAGCATAATACTCTGTCATTGCTACCACCACATTCTGGGCCGATTGCCAGGCTAAACGGTCATAATCAAACGGGGTAAGCACATGCGCAGTTGCTTGAGGAAGGAAAAACATTAGGTAGGTCGCCACATTCCCAATTATGCAAATGTTCAATAAATCAAGCGCCTTCTTTTTCCTCTGAGTTAGAAAATATATTATATAGACCAGCCACTCGATAATGATTGAAAGGACAAACGCGATGCCTAAGGTAATTAAATTTTCTAATCGGTATTTGTAAAATTGAAAAAATGATCCAGCGGCCGATGATGCAAGATTCGCCATAAGAACGATCATCCATATCTCCGATACACTTACAGTTTCAAGTGATTTATTCGCGCTTGATAGGATATCTTTCAGTTTGGAATAAATACGGAAAACATATACTTCAACTGGCACTATGATAATGAGAAAATACCAACCAATCTCGCTTAGACCAGTGGCAAAGTCAGCATGGCAAACACTTGGAGATAATAATAGGAAAAGAGGTGCTAAGAAAACTATTCTTTTTACCATACTAACTGTCTGATGCCGTTTATCCGAGGTAAAGACCTGATGTATTTTTGATACTGGCATAACAAGTCCGATTTCCTTATCCAATTGGTTACCATTGCCAACCCGAAATTAGATATCGGGCTTATGGCAATATTCCTTGAGTTATCGCTGAAATGATTTAAAAAATTTCAGATTGCCAGTATGGGATTTCATAAAAATGATGTCTTGGGATTGGGATGCTGAAAGGAAATTTAGGAAGACTAAAAATTTTAAATGCAGACGGTAATAATTGCGCGAGTGCTTATGAAAAGAATTATCATTGATCAACCCGTTCCTTCAATTCTTTTCCGACTTTAAAAAACGGCAATCTTTTGGGAGCCACACGAACTGGCTCACCTGTCATTGGATTCCTGCCCTGATAGGATTCATATTCTTTAACAAAAAAAGAACACAATCCGCGGATTTCAACCCGGTCACCTTCTGCAAGCGCCGTCGAGATTTGATCAAAAAATATATCAACGATGGCTGCTGCTTCTTTTTTAAAAATCTGACAATCATCTCTTAAAGTGGCGATAAGTTCCAGTTTGTTCACGTGGCATCCTCCGTGTTTGAGAAATCTGCTGTTTGGCATTTATTTACCACAGTCGTTCTAAAATCGTGGCACGATACCAAACAGAATAAAAATTGTCAAAAATCCCAAATGGTTTTCCGAACTTTAATTTTGCAATAATGTAAATATATCCAGAAAAAATGTTGCCATGGTATGGAATCAAAAAACCCCAGTGCTCAGCATTGAGACGCGGGGTATTATTTAGCCATCTAAGAATGTAAATATGTAACGGACGTCCCTCTGGCTCCAGTTTTTTGACAGTGTCAGAAGTGTAAATTTATAGCCGTAAGGTGCAATTTCCAGAATTTGTGTATAGCGTTAGTTAATCTTAATAGTTGTATATATGTGGTATGTTCACATTTGTAAGTATGCCGGGATTCAAGCAATCGGATAAACATTTGAATCCCAGCATTTAAAAAATTCATCAGAAAGAATAGCTATTGCTTATATCTTACTCCAATTATCAGGCTTTCCTTATCCTTAAGTAGGTCAATCCCGAAGCAATCACCATCGGAATGACGCCTATTATGATCATGCTGCAGGATGCTCCGATAGCAGTTGTTTTTGATCTGGATTCCATCTTGCCAATTGGAAAATAGTTTTTTATTATTGTAAACGTTCAAAATATTTAAATGAGCACGTTGGATTTCGGTTTCAGATTCAAGGAGGCTTTTATGGGTAGTCCTACTAAAGAAAATGATCACTATGGTCGGTATGCGATACCTTTTATTTAGCCCCACAGATACCAATGTCAGACAACCTAAGTCCACTCTGAAGGCAGTGATCAGCAGCAAAGGGAGCCTTTATGGAAGTTAGGGTTAGCATCCACGATCAGCTTCAAATTGAATTAAAGTTTAATTACCCCCTCTCTGGCAATCGCCGGCGGAATTTGTACGGAGTGGACCTGTATTTTTTCGCGCCTCGCAGTTTAGGAGTGCATCCTCAGACATATAGCAAACAGCAGTTCTATACCGATTTACAGTCTTACATACGCATTAGGACACCTTCGGTGCCGCTGAACCACTTTAAGGGAAATGCTCATAGCCCATTGGCACAACTTAGTGACGCTCTGGAGCAAAAGGCCCAGCAACCTTCGAAGCATCCTCTACCGGAGTTTGAAGAGCAAATCAAGCTGTTCTGCTGTATCTTCAAGAGCGCGGTACGCGACTACGTGGCCTATATCCACAAGACCGTTGATGCCCAAGATAGGGATCGACTTATTAGCGAGTATCTGGCTACGGTTCAGGACGTAACAGCAGGATACCGTGAACTCCAACGAATTATCCAGATCCCGAATGTTGACCAGCGTGCTTTTGAAATCTACCTTTTTGGTGACGAGTACATCAGCCTACTTGTGGAAGATTACACCTATCACTTGTTGGATGCTCTCTCAACCAACGATTCGGAGCTGAGTCCGGAGAACCAAAAAAAGTTGCTGGCGCTGATTGACGGCGAAGTCCACTATCGCCAGAGAAGACGCTATGCTTCGGTACCGGAAGAGCATAAGGACAACGAAACGCTCGTGTTTCCGCAGGAGCGTATTGAAAAAATATGTAGCCAGTATTCTCTTTCTTGATACAGAGGTGAAAACGGAATGGCTTCTTTTGCAGCAAGTTTTTTTGGGTCTGGCCGCCGCCGCAGCCATGGCGTTTGCCACTGCCGCCGCATTCATATCTCAAACTGTTTATGGCAGCTTGACGTTGCCGTTTTTTGTGACTCTTGTCGTCAGCTATATCTTTAAAGACCGGATCAAGGATCTTCTGAGATATCACTTGTCCCGCAAGATGACGCGCTTTTTATTTGATCATAAGACTCGTGTGCGCGATGTTGCCGGCAAAATCGTCGGAGTTTGCAGGGAAAGCTTCGGGTTTGTCAAGGCCAGCAAACTCCCGGCCGAGGTGCGGGAGTCTGCGAAATCGTGACCACATCACGGAAATTGAAAACGGGTGGGTCGGCGAGGACATTCTGCTGTACCGGAAGCGCATTCGACTGCATCCCGAAAGAGTGCGTCGCATTTTCTCGGAATATGAGGTGGCCGGTGTTAACGACATCATGCGTTTTAACGTGAATGAATTTCTTCGGAGAATGGATGACCCCAAGAAGGAGCTTTTTGTAATGGACGACGAGGGATACCAACGGATCAAGGGCGACAGAGTCTATCACCTCAACATGATCGTTCGGATGGCGTTTGCCAAGCAGAAATTGCAAATGCGGTACCGGGTGGTATTGAATAGGGAGGGCATCAAGCGGATTGAACATGTCCAACCTCGATAATGGGAGCGAGTTGTCGAGCGTCCGTTTTGCTTAGCCGCAGGGAAACTATTGGTGATGTTCTGTGATTGGGCGTTAGAGCCATACTATTTTTTGTGAAGGATGGCAGTGGCTGATCCGCAGGAAATTGGATTGTACCTAAATTGTACCCGTCAAGGTTAAATATTTCCAAATGGTTTAAAACGAAACCAAAGGTTAGTTAAAAAGTCGAATAGAATCAAATGCGAAATAAATAATCGAACGATCAGAGGACTAAGGATACTTGAGGAATGGTTGATGAGAGGGTCTCAGTATCACCATGCATTTTAGACCACTTCGGGTTGGTCCTTAAGGTAGCCATCAGGCAATCAACCTCCATTATTAATTTTGGTCAATCCAGACATCATCGATCCATTCCAATTAGCTAAGAAGCCTTACTGCATAATACATCCGGAAAGGTACTCAATTTTAGCTTGCCCAAAAGTTTATTTTGCGTGCCTGCTTCTGAAATAATGGAAATATGGAGATTGCATCACAAAATTTAAACGGATAATGATTTTTGCGACCATCGAGCTACCACAATATATAGTGGTACGGCCCACTGATTATGAAATGAAGGATATAATTTGATATCGTAATAAGCATCCACCGAAAAAAACTTCAATTCAAAATGCCATTTATGAAAAATGCGGATGTTTGCTTTCTGCTATTTATTTTAACTCTTTAAGTACCCGAATTTTTATGATTTCCGATTGTTATCTTAGATTAATAGGGTGAATCCGTTTTGAAGGATTCACCCCATTTATTCATGCATACAGGTTTTCAATCCACCGGATAGCTTCGGTATCACTGACCTTTCCAAGATAAATCTGAGTGGTCGAAAGATTCGCGTGCTGTAAAATCACTTTTGAAATGATTTCCAGTGGAACATTTGACCGGGATGCGAATGTTGCCGCATGACGCCTCAAATCATGTGGCCTTAATCTTATTCCAACCACCTGGCCGGCTTTTTTCACCATCGCTCTGGCTGCTCCATAACAAATCGGAAAAATCATCTGCTGTGGTGCAATTTTTTGGACACGAACATATTCTTTTAGCCGGTCGGCTATGGGAGTGCCCAGGAAAGCATCATGCGCATTGATAGCGCTAATATCGCAAACGAGTTGATGAAAAGCATAGAAGTGACATAACCGGTAAAAAATGTTCGCTGGTGTGTGGATCGGTCGTCTTTTGAGCGGGGTCTTTAAGATTGGGTAACGGTATGAAACAAAAGGCCATAGATGGGTTAAATCACGTTACGTTCAACCGGCAACCAAGCGCCTTTGTGACTTTGCTGATTGTTATAAAACCAGGGTTGCCGTTCTCTGAAAGAGATTTGTATAGGCTTGCACGGGTTACACCGGCCTTTTTCGCCACTTCAGTCATACCCATGGCTCTTGCGGCGGTATTCAGTGCATGGATAAAATCCGATTCGTCACCAGTCGCGGCAACTTCGTTCAGAAAATCCCGGATATCGTCGGTCGTATTTAAATGCTCCGCAATATCGAATTTTTTAGTTTTTACAGACATGGTTTATTCCTCCAATTCGTTTAAAAGCATTTTTGCTTTTTCTATGTTTTTGGTCTGGCTGGCTTTATCCCCGCCAGCAAGCAAAATGACAACTGAGTTGTTTTTGATCGTGTAATAAACTCGGTAGCCTGGCCCGAAGAAAAAACGAAGTTCGTAAAGCTCTTTGCCGATCTGCTTGCAGTCTCCGAAGTTACCGTTTTGAATTCTATCCAATCTGGCCAAGATTTTAATCTTGCCAGATCGGTCTTTTACCTTTGACAGCCATTTTTCGAACACCTCTGTACTTTTGAGTTCGTATTTCATACCCGCAAAGTGTATCTCAAGGGAAACAATATGTCAATGAAAGTTAAAAGCCAAGGCGATAGTCTCGATGAGAATCGATCTAATTTCAGGATTGGTTTGCCGAGTGGATGAATTGGCAATTTTTAGGTGAGTCTAATTGTGGTTGGACAACCACTTGATATAAAAAGAAACCCGGCCAAATTTGACCGGGTTTTATTGTTTGGCCTTTCGACAGGACCCTCGACAGCCTCGGGTCCAGCTCAAGGCCATTCGATGCATAATAAATCAGAGGCCGAAGGCCTTTAGTCCTTCGACAAGCTCAGAACCATTTCGCCGCGAATTAATGTGATGGCCGGAGGCCTTGAGCAAGAAAAGGGTACTATCGATTTTTAAGATAGTACCCTTTTCGCGTCGAAATGGCTCCCCAGCACGGACTCGAACCGCGGACCCAGTGGTTAACAGCCACTTGCTCTGCCAACTGAGCTACTGGGGAACAAAGCAGTCTAATTTTGTTTATCCCCGGTAGTTCCTTGCTTTTTTAAAGCATTCAGTGGTTTATCCCACCGACTGCGGGACTACTGGGGATTGTTTGGCAAAAGCGCAAATTAATAAATAAATGATGGTAAGTCAAGCAAAAATTTATGAATATTATGAATCCATACTAAAAATAAATTACCAAATTGTGCGGATCTTTTTAGATTGCTGCAGTATTTTATCGAGAGTGACCAATTTGGTATTTTCAATATTTGTTGTTTTTAAGAATCCCTGATAATTAAAAATGGTAGAGCGCAGCGACAACCACAAATCTTCAATCTTCAGTCTTCAATCTTCAATCTTCTATCCCAGGCCGCAGCCTCAGATGCAGCTCCTCCAGCTGCTCCTTGCTGGTATCGGAAGGGGCATCGGTCAGCAGACAAGCGGCCTTCTGGGTTTTGGGAAAGGCAATGACATCCCGAATGGATGCTTCGCCGCAGAGCAGCATGACCAGCCGGTCAAATCCGATGGCAATACCGCCGTGGGGCGGGGCCCCGGCATCCAGGGCCGAGAGCAGAAAACCGAATTTGTCTTCATAGGACTCCCGGTCCATTCCCAGGGCTTCAAAAACCTTTTCCTGAACTTCCCGTTGATGAATACGGATGCTGCCGCCGCCGATTTCAAATCCATTTAACACCAGGTCGTAGGCCCGGGATTGCACCGCCAGCGGATCATCCTTGAACCGGGCTAAATCTTCCTCCAACGGTGAGGTAAATGGATGGTGCAGCGCCTGGTAGCGTTTTTCGGTTTCATCATATTCAAACATGGGAAACCGGGTGACCCACAAAAAGTTGATATTCATTTTCATCAATCAGGTTAAGTCTCTGCCCGAGATGGTTTCTGAGATTTCCCAGGGATTCATTGACCACCTTGGGCTGGTCGGCCACGAAAAATACAAGATCGCCGGGCTCCATTTGGATCCGTTCGGCCAGGGCCTGTTTTTCATCATCGGTAAAAAATTTAGCGATCGGGCTCTGCCATTCATCCTCCTTGACTTTGATCCAGGCCATACCTTTGGCCCGATAGACGGCGACAAAATCGGTCAGATCGTCGATCTCCTTGCGTGAAAAATTGATGCAGCCTTTGGCATTCAATACTTTGACGATTCCGCCCTTTTTGACGGCATTGGCAAAGACCTTAAAGCCCGAGCCGCGCAACGATATCCGAAATATCGACTCAGTTCAAGACCAAACCGCGTGTCCGGCTTGTCCAGCCCGAAACGGCCGACCGCCTCGGCGTAGGTCAACCGCGCAAAAGGGGCTTTGATATCCAGGTTCAGCACCTCTTTAAACAGGGTGGTCATCATCCCTTCGGCCAGATCCATCACATCGTCTTCACCGACAAAGGACATTTCGATATCGATCTGGGTAAACTCGGGCTGCCGGTCGGCCCGCAGGTCTTCATCCCGGAAGCATCGCACAATCTGGTAATAGCGGTCGAAACCCGCAATCATAAACAGCTGTTTGAATATCTGCGGAGACTGGGGCAGCGCATAAAACTGCCCGGGATTAACCCGGCTGGGCACCAGATAATCCCGGGCCCCTTCGGGCGTACTCTTGGTCAGCATGGGCGTCTCAAGATCAAGAAATCCCTGATTGTTCAAATAATTGCGCACGGCGGCTGTGGCCCGGTGTCTGAGGATAAGATTTCTTTGCATCTGGGGGCGCCGCAGATCAAGGTGCCGAAATTTGAGCCGGATATTTTCCGACACATCGATATCGTCTTCGATTAAAAAGGCCGGTGTTTTGGCCGGGTTTAAAATTTTAAGCTCGCTCACCATCACCTCGATGGCACCGGTTTTCAGATTGGAGTTGACCATGCCGTCGGGCCGCGGATCGACCTTGCCGCGCACCGCCAGCACATATTCGCTGCGAATCGCGTGGGCTTTGGCATGCACGGCCTCATCGACCTGGGGATTGAAAACCACCTGGGTGATGCCCTCGCGATCGCGCAGATCAACGAATATGACGCCACCGTGGTCCCGTCGACGCAGAACCCAGCCCATCAATATGACTTCTTTTCCGATATCTTTGGCATCGAGCTCACAACAACTGTGAGTCCTGCGCATGTCTCCGAGTAGGTCTGGCAATGTTAATTTCTCCTCTCAAGAAATTGCATGTAGTTTGTTGCCTGTTGTCTGTTGATTCCGATGTACTGAAGGAACTAAATGATCGAAAATTAAAAATGACTAAAATGATCTAAAATTATGGAATCCTACCATTTTATTTTACAAAAATGGGATGAATCCATATTTACATCCAATTAACCAATCAACCTAATCTGGATTTAATAGCATCCACGATGTTCTCCAATGGAATCGAAACCTGTTCTTTGGTGGCCATATTGCGCAAGACGGCCTCACCGGCATCAAGTTCATTGTCACCTATAATCAGCACATGCGGCGCACCCAGCCGATCGGCACGTTTCATCTGGCTTTTTAGGCTTTTGTCGCCAAAATCCATCTCGGCCCGAATGCCGTCCAGTCCCAGTTTGCATATCCATTCAAACGCCAGCGTCTGGCTCTTTGGCGCCCAAGGCGGCCACGAAAAGGTTTGGTGCTTTGAACCGGTTCCGGCGCATTTAACGCCGCAAGCTCCGCCAGGCTGTCAAAGCCGATGGCAAAACCGGTGGCCGGGATATCGGGCCCGCCCAATTCCTTTACCAGGTTATCATAGCGGCCGCCGCCGGCCACGGCGCTCTGGGCACCCAGGGAAGTCGTCTGAATCTCAAAAGCGGTTCGGGTATAATAATCGAGTCCGCGCACCAGCTGCTTGTCAATGACATAGGGCACCTCGAGCCGGGTTAACGACTCCATTACCTGATCAAAATCGGACCGGCATTCGCCACACAGATGGTCCAGCAATGGAAGGCGCCCCGGTCAACGCCTCCCGGCACGAGGGAACTTTGCAGTCCAGAACCCTGAATGGATTGCGGTCGCGCCGGCGGACACAATCCGGACACAGCTGATCGCTGACGGACACCAGAAAATCAGTCAGGGCTTTTTTAAAGTGCGGCCGGCATTGCGGGCACCCCAGGGAATTGATATGCGCGTCGACATCCTTGAGGTTCAGCCGCTTGCAAAGCGTCACCAGCAAAAATATCAACTGAACATCGACCAGACCGGATTGCACGCCGAAGATCTCGGCATCGATCTGATAAAATTGCCGGTATCGGCCCTTCTGCGGCCGTTCGCGGCGGAACATCGGGCCGATCATGTAAAATTTTTGAACCGGATCCTGGCTGTATAATTTGTGCTGAATATAGGCGCGGCAGATCGAGGCCGTGGCTTCAGGTCTGCAGCGTCACCAACTCCCCCTTGCGGTCCGGAAAGGTATACATCTCCTTTTCGACGATATCCGTATCCTCACCGATGCTGCGCTTAAACAATTCGGTGCGCTCCATGATCGGAATGCGAATCTCTTTGAATCCGAAGTCTTCAAACAGCTCCGCGCGCAATGCTTTCGATCTTCTTGCCAGAGCTCCACCTCGCCGGGAAGGATGTCTTTAAATCCTCGAATCAACTGTATCATGCGATTAATACTGACTCCAACGTATTTATTGTTTCATTGGGTTTATTGCCATTGCTGTAAAAATCTATTTTTCTATCGCAGATACTGATTTAAAGTCAATATTAATATTTTTCAACTTGACACGTGAGGTTCTAATTGCTTATGAATTCATGTTCAAAACGCCGTACGGATCTGGCCCGTAAAATTTATTATTGGCTTACTATGCAAAAATATACGTATGACATAGAAGGACTAATCCGCCTCAGGCAGACTATCGATTTAATCAAAAAAGGGTCGCCTGGTACTTTTTTTTGGTTAAATGAATATTATATTGAGAACCGTCAAGTTCTATACGTCCATAAAAATTTGTATGATGGAGCATAGCGACTCCATAATTTTAGGCATTTTTAAATTTTAGTTCATTTTAGCTCACTTTCCCGGCTTGTCCGGGTTCGGAGGCGTAATTGGCACAAACTGGAACGTACAATGCCTTGACCGACGTCGAGGGTATTCTTGTTGGAAATTATACCGATACTGATGCGGTTAGCGGCGTGACGGTGGTTGTCTGCCCGCAGGGTGCGGTGGCCAGTGTCGATGTGCGGGGATCAGGCCCCTGTACGCGCGAAACCGATTTGCTATCACCCCAAAACCTGATCCAAATGATCCAGGCCGTGGTTATTACCGGCGGATCTGTTTTCGGTCTGGCAACAGCCGACGGTGTCGTGCAATGGCTGGCCCAAAAAGGCCTGGGGTTTCCGCTTGATGATAAACACGTTGCCCCGATCGTACCGGCGGCGGCACTCTATGATCTGGGATCGGGCAGCCAGTTTGTTCCGCCTGTCAAGACCGAATGGGGCCGTCTGGCATGCGAGGCGGCATCAACCGGAGCCATCGCCACAGGTTGCGTTGGGGCCGGAACCGGAGCAACATCAGCCGGCATAAAAGGTGGGCTGGGAACATCCAGCCTGGTTATGGAATCCGGTATCACGGTGGCCGCCCTGGTTGCCGTCAACTCGCATGGCACCATCGTCAATCCGAAGACGGGACGCCTCTGGGAACAAAGCCTGGAAACAGACGAAGAGTTTGGTAAAGCGGGTCAGCGCCCGGTCAAAATACCGCCCCTGCCCGCTTATCAAGCCGGCCGGAACACCACCATCGGGGTCATCGCCACGGATGCCGCTTTATCTAAAGTGCACACCCTGAAAATTGCACAAATGGCCCATGACGGAATGGCGCGTGCGATTCGTCCGGCCCACACGATGTTCGATGGGGACAGCATTTTCTGTTTGTCCACGGGGGAAAAAAATTGCCGGAAGCTTCCGGCACTTACATGGACCCGCAGGCCCTGCACCTCAGTGAACTGGGACATACGGCGGCGGATTGCCTGTCCCGCGCGATTATACGTGGTGTATTAAGTGCCCGCAGCATGTCAGGCATCACGGCCTATTGCGATCTTGAGGATTTTTAAATACTGACCGTGAACTGCTTTAAAAGGAATTGAATCTAATCAAAAAGGAGGAATCGTGATGAAAAAATTTCTATTGATTTTAATGGTACTTGGCCCTCATTGCTCCGGTACAGGGTCCTTGGCCGCAACGCCGCAAAAAGGCGGAAACCTGGTGGTCTGCCAACCGGCAGAACCGCCCGGGACTGGACCCCACCAGCAACACAGCCGCCGCCATTGACCGGGTGGTTTTCTCGAATATTTACGAGGGCCTGATCAAAGTCGACCGCAATGGTCAATTCATTCCCGGACTGGCCACCAAATGGGAAGTTTCGCCCGACGGCAAAATCTATACTTTTAATTTACGCCAGGGCGTTAAATTCCATAACGGTGAAGCCCTTTAATGCCCAGGTTGCCAAATGGAATCTTGAACGCGCAGCGGCCGAAAGTACGATAAACGCCCATCCTGAATATTTTCGCGGCATCGGCAAAATCGAAACCCCGGATGATAATACCCTGGTATTGTAACCTTAAAGATGTGGACGCGCTGTTTATTGCCCACATGGCCGAGGGGGATGCCGTCATGCTGCCGATGAAGGGCTTCGAAAACTGCCAAATCCGATCCCATCGGCACCGGCCCGTTCAAGTTCGTCAAATGGGCCCGGGGCGACAGCGTGGAGATGATCAGCTACGATCAGATACTGGAACCCGGCCCTGCCCTATCTGGACAATGTGACCTTCAAATTTATCAGTGATGCCAGCGCCCAGGTCGCGGCCTTAAAAGCCGGCGATATTGATGTGATCGGCTATATCGCTGCCCCCGAATCTGGCATGGAACATGTCAAAGGACAAGCGTTTCAAGGTCTTCGCCGGCACCACCACGGGCGAAGTCATCATGTCCACCAACAACAAGGCCAAACCGTTCGACAACAAACTGGTCCGCCAGGCCATGGCCTATGCCATCGACCGCCAGGCCGTCATCGAGTTGGTTATGTTCGGCTACGGCACCCCCATCGGATCCCATTGGTCGCCCGTCAACACCCTATTATGAGGATCTGACCGGCATGTTTGCCTATAACCCTGAAAAAGCCAAAAAACTGCTGGCCCAGGCCGGATATCCCAACGGTTTTGAAGCCACCATCAAACTGCCGGCGATCTATCCGTATTCCCGCAGCGCCGGTGAAGTTATCGCTGATCATACTGGCCCAGGTCGGCATCAAGCTCAAGATCGAAATCGTGGAGTGGGGCCAGTGGATCGAACGTATATTCAAGAAAAAAGAGTATCAGCTGACCATGATCGGTCATGTGGAAGCCTGGGACATCGGCATCTATGCCAACCCGAACTACTACTTCCAGTATGATTCCCAGGAATTCCGCGATGCCTATGCCAAGGCTTTGAAGGCACCCAACGAAGCAGAAAAAACCAAGTGGTTTGGTCGTTGCCAGGAAATCATTGCCGAAGACGCTGTTAACGGGTATCTCTTTTCAGCCCCGAGTTTACCGGCAATGAAGGCCAACGTCATGAACTGGTGGGAAAACTACCCCACCATAGCTTTAGATGCAACTGAGGTCTGGTGGAAAAAATAAAAATTGACCACGGAAGAACACAGAAAAACACGGAATAATACAATTGATGAACCTGATGCTTCAAGAAGTTTCATCAATCCGTGTAATTCCGTGAAAATCTGTGGTGAAAAAAGTAAAGCAATCACGCCCTGCGGGATTCTGCCGATACAGGCCCGTTTAGCGGGATTCCGCAGGGAAATAACGTCCGGACCATTTTAAATTAACCGCAGATCGCTGAGATCATAATGATTATTAAGCGTTGCCGTTTCTCTGGGCCCGCTGCGTGCTCAGCGATGATTTTTTTATTTATTGTCGCAACGTAGCTATGAAATTGTGCACCGGAGTGCGAATATGAGGACTTCCTGCAATTCCTCGTCATAGGCGGGGGGGCAATCCTTCGGCAAAGCCTGCAGCCTTCAACCGTATTCACTAAGCTATGACCCGATATTTAGTAATTAAAATAGTAACGCTGATCCTGCTGCTGTTTTTGGTTTCGATCGCAGTCTTCTCTGTTCTTTATATCCTTCCCGGAGACCCTGCTCAGATAATCCTGGGCATTAATGCCACCCCCGAGACCCTGGCCAACATGAGGGCCCAACTCGGACTGGACCAGCCTTTCAGTACCCAGTATTTCGAATGGATCGGCAACCTGATATCCGGTCGCGGCAACTGGTCGATCAATTACGACATGTCGGTCTACGATCTGATTGTCAGCCGTCTGGCAGTGACGGGTCCCATGGCGCTGATGGCCATGATTTTCGCCGTCGTCATATCCCTGCCCTTCGGGATCTATGCGGCCCGTAATCAAAATCGGCCGGGGGATGTGACGGTCATGTTTTTTACTCAGCTGGGCCTGGCAACACCTGAGTTCTGGCTGGGCATTTTGCTGATCCTGTTGATGTCAGTAAAATTGGGTCTTTTCGCGGCTGGGGGATTTCCCGGCTGGTCCACTGATTTTTGGGGATCGCTGCAGGCATTGCTATTGCCGGCTTTTGCCCTGGGAGTGATTCGCGCCTCGATACTCACCCGCCTGACGCGCTCATCCATGCTGGAAGTCTTAAGGGAAGATTATGTGCGCACGGCCAGAGCCAAAGGACTCCGAGAACGCACCGTTGTTTATGTGCATGCCCTGCGCAATGCGCTGATCCCGGTGCTGACCATCCTGGGGCTGCAGCTGGGTCAGCTTCTGGCCGGAGCAATCATTATCGAAAATGTCTATTACTTGCCCGGGCTGGGCCGGCTGGTTTTTCAGGCCATTGGACAGCGGGATCTGCCGGTTGTCAGAGATATTGTCCTGTTTATGGCGGCAGCGGTCGTTGTGGTGAATTTCATCGTCGATCTGGCATATGCCTCGTTAGATCCGAGAATTCGAATCGAATGATTATAGGAATGCGCAAGGCGGAAAAAGGATGAGACGGTTTTTCAACAATAAAAATTTTACGGTCGGCTTTATCCTGTCGGCAGTCGTTATCGTGGTGGCCCTCGTCAGTCTGCTATGGACCCCTTATGACGGCAATAAAATGAATGCCCGGGTGCGCCTGCAGGGGCCATCCTGGCAACATCCCCTGGGCACGGATCAGTATGGTCGGGACACGCTCTCCAGGGTAATGGTGGGAGCGGTCAATTCAATCATTGTCGGTCTGGTGACGGTGGCGATTGGGTTAACTGCCGGCGTGCTATTGGGTTTGGCGTCGGCCTATTACGGCAGACTGGTGGACGAGTCGATTATGCGATTCTCCGATTTTTTATTCGGATTCCCGGCCGTTTTGACGGCCATTTTAATTACTTCCATTCTCGGCCCATCCGTGATCAACGCCATGCTGGCCATCGGCATTTTCTACATCCCGGTTTTTGCCCGCCTGACCCGGGCGGTTGCCAGGACCATCTGGGAACGCGAGTTTATTGCTGCGGCCCGCGCCTGCGGCATCAGCGAGTGGGCCATTACCTGGCGCCATATCCTGCCGAATATTATCTCCCCCCTGTTAATCCAGGGAACCATTCAGTTTGCCGTGGCGATTCTGGCCGAAGCCGGCCTCAGCTACCTGGGAATGGGCACCCAGCCGCCCCATGCTTCCTGGGGCCGCATGCTGAACGAGGCCCAGACCTTCATGTCGCTGGCCCCCTGGATGGCGATATTCCCGGGTTTGGCCATCGCCTGGGCAGTATTGGGATTTAATCTGCTGGGAGATGGATTGCGAGATACGCTGGATCCGAAGATGGTGAGGGTGCGGTAGCGCGTTGCGGGTTGCGCGTTGCGGGTTGCAGAATAGAAAGCTAAGGGTATGGCGCATAGGGCATGGCAGGTTTCGTAGGACGGTTTGATGCCGAAATTTCTGTCTTCTGTCTTCTGTTCTCTGTCTTCTGATATTTGGCTGAGGGGTGCAGGGTGATTTGATTTTGGATTTTGGATCGCGGATTTTGGATTTTAAACTCAGAGCGAATCGTATTTTAGAAAAGAAATTGAGTTGATTGTTTGGCTTTGAGGAACCATTTTTTATCCAATCACAGAGCGAAGCGACATCATTGTTCGATGTTGAACGTTTGGGCGTTCGATGTTCGATGTTCATTTTGGAATTTCGACTAAATCTATAGAGCATCAAGAGAAAGCAATGATACCTGAAGAAATTAGTATACAAAGTTATCAATGAAGTTGATGCCGACGAACTGATCAAATTGACCTCGGATCTTGTAAAAATCAACTCCGTCTGGGATTCGGCGGCCGGAACCAGTGAGCAGCCGGCGGCGGATTATGTTTTCCAATGGGTCCGGAAGCAGGGATTCGAAGCGGTCATGGAGGAGGTGGCTCCCGGTCGACCCAATGTGATTGTTACCTGGCCGGCCGGTGCCGGCAATCGCAAGTTGATGTTTGAAGGACATACCGATGTGGTCACACCGGGTGATGAATCGGTCTGGCAGTATGATCCTTTCGGAGCTGAAATCGTCGGACGGCGCATGTACGGCAGAGGAACCAATGACACCAAAGGCAATCTGGCCGCCATGCTGATCGCGATGGCAGCCTTGAAGCGGTCCGGCATCAAACTATCCGGGACCATCCTCGGCGGGGTGCTGTGCGACGAAGAAGACCAGATGCTGGGTGTCAGAAATTTTATTGCCAGAGGCCACGCCGATACCATCACCGGCGCGGTTATCTGTGAGCCGCAGGATGGGTTGATTTGCACCACCCAGAAAGGTGCGCTGCGGGCTCAGTTTACCATCGCCGGCCGCATGAGTCACGGTGCCATGCCGCTTTCCGGTCTAAATACGGCCCCGGCCGTGGCAAAATTGATCAGCGCTTTGCATGAACTGGAATACAAAGCCGCAAAATACCCCGGCCGGGATGAACACCTGGGATGGCCCAGCTTCACCCCGACGGTGATCCAGGCCCCGGCCACCGGTGCGCCGCAACTCAATGTTATGCCTGGAGAATCTCGAATTTTAGTCGATATCCGGACTATTCCCGGTCAATCCCATCCGGACATCATCAGCGCCCTGGAGGCCATCACGGTTGAAATCGAACAGCAGGTTCGCCAAGACTACATTGATTATGACAAATTACTCGAGTTGGAACGTAACCATGATCTTCGCCTTGGGCTAAAGATATTAACCGACCGGCCCTGCACGCTGACAGATCGTAATGATCCGGTGGTTCTGGCAGCCGATTGGGCCACCCGCCAACTGATAGGCGAGGATCCCACCTACGCCGGGGTTCCCGGAGCCACGGACGGCACATTTTTGTGGGCCTTAAAAAATATCCCCATCGTAACGATGGGTGCCGGTGACCGTCAGGTGCCGCACCAGGTTGACGAATGGGTGGATCTGGACCAGTTGGTCGAAACCGCCAAAATTTATGCACTCACGGCGCTTCACTATCTGTGGCCGGAGGACGGTTGAAGCGTTTAGGGGTTTATTGAGTTTGTTGAGTTGATTAGGTTGATTGAGTTTACTGAGTAAATTAAGGAATGGATTCGATTATAAAAAAAACAATTAGACAGGATTAACAGGATTGACAGGATATTTTTCCGACTCTGGCGCATTGGGTTTCGTCATTTTCTTCCGGAAAGTGACGAATAAAAAAATCCTGATGATCCTGTAAATCCTGTCAAAAAAGCTTTTAAAGTAAAATAAGAATCCAATTCCTATAACCGGAAATGTGAAAAATGCAATTTACCCTAATATGACCGCTAAACTTCTGGAAATAGAAAACCTCAACGTCCATTTCCACACCCCGGAAGGTATTGCCCGGGCGGTGGACGGTGTCAGTTTCCACCTGGATGCAGGTGAAACCATTGGACTGGTGGGTGAATCGGGCTGCGGTAAAAGTGTTACCTCGCTCAGTATCCTGGGATTGATTCCTTCACCACCGGGTGAAATTGAGTCGGGCAAAATCAAGTTTGACGGTCATAATTTATTGGATTTTAAGCCCGAGCGTCTGCGTAAAATTCGGGGCCGTGAAATCTCGATGATATTTCAGGAGCCCATGACCTCCCTCAACCCGGTGCTGCCGATCGGCCGCCAGGTAGCCGAGCCGCTGATGGTCCACCAGGGCTTGAGCAAGGCCGACGCGCTTAAAAAAGCCGCCAGATGGCTGGATTACGTCAAGATTCCGGCAGCGGCCAGACGCCTTAATGATTTCCCGCACCAGCTTTCAGGCGGAATGCGCCAGCGGGTGATGATCGCCATGGCCATGGTCTGCGGCCCGAAATTATTGATTGCCGACGAACCCACGACGGCCCTGGATGTCACCATTCAGGCCCAGATCCTGTCTTTGATGATTCGGCTCAAAGAAGAGTTAACCATGTCTTTGCTGTTGATCACCCACGATCTGGGTGTCGTGGCCCAGATGGCTGCCCGGGTGGTGGTCATGTATGCCGGACAGATTGTTGAAGAGGCCAATGTCGGCGATATTTTTGACCATCCCTTTCATCCTTATACCGAGGGGCTTCTCAATTCCATGCCACGCATCGGAGACGGACTTAGCGGGGGTAAAAAACGGCGATTGATTGAAATTCCCGGGATCGTACCGGTGTTGACGGAGATCATAGAAGGCTGCAAGTTCGCCGAACGCTGTCCGCATGCGTTTGATGTTTGCCGTCAAAGCCAACCGCAGCTTGTGCCGATCGATGTTGGTCACTTGGCGCGCTGCTGGCTGAAGAAATATCCGGAACGGAGAAAAAACGATGCCTGAAGCACCGCTGCTCAATGTTGTCGATCTGGTTAAGCAATTCCCCCTGGGCGGCGGCATTCTTGCAAAGCCACGCGCCTGGATCAAGGCGGTGGACGGTGTTTCATTTGCGGTCCCCCGGGGCGAAAGTTTTGGTCTGGTCGGAGAATCCGGCTGCGGCAAAACAACCCTGGGACGGCTTATTCTGCGACTGATTGAACCCAGCGGGGGGCGGATTGAGTTTTGCGGCCAGGATCTTATCACATTGAATCGATCGGAAATGAGCGAATTTCGCCGGAAAATACAAATTATTTTTCAGGATCCCTATTCCAGTCTTGATCCAAGAATGAAGGTCGAGGGCATTATTGCCGAACCGCTCAGAGCAACCCAGCAGCTCTCAAAAAAACAACGGCGGGAAGTGGTGGCGGAACTCCTGGAAAAAGTCGGCCTGCGCCGCATCGACCTGGACAAGTATCCCCATGAATTTTCCGGCGGCCAGCGACAGCGCATCGGTATTGCGCGCGCACTTTGTGTCCGGCCGGAGCTCATCGTGGCCGATGAACCGGTCAGCGCCCTGGATGTCTCCATTCAAGCCCAGGTTATCAACCTGATGGAGGATTTGAAGGAAGAATTCAACCTTTCCTACGTTTTCATTTCCCATGACCTCAGCGTGGTCGAGTACATCTGTGATCGGATCGCCGTCATGTACCTGGGCGGAATTGTTGAGCTGGCCGCCACCAGGGATTTTAGTGTTTCAACCCGTCACCCGTACACCGAAGCCCTGCTCAAATCAGTCCCGTTGCCGGACCCTCATCGCCGAACCGAACCATTTGCCATGGAAGGCGATGTGCCCAACCCGATCGATCCACCAACGGGTTGTCCGTTTCATCCAAGGTGCCATTACAGATTCGACCGTTGTCCACTTGAAAAACCCCCTCTGATAGAAGCCGCACCGGATCACCTGGTGGCCTGCTGGCTCAATGGGGGCAAAGGGCTGGGGGTAGGGGAATGAAGATTGAAGATTGAAGATTGAAGAATTAAGGTATTCTGTCGATTTTATAAATGACAATAATGGCAGTCACATAGAAAGTTGAAAAACGGCCTGTTCACGATAGTGTTTAGTATTTGGTGTTTATGGATATATCTGGCTGATATGATATGTAAAATATCGGACCAAACACCAAACACATGATGAATTAGACTTCTTACAAATTCATCAATCATGCTATCCGCTGTAGGCAGATGCAGTTATAGGTAAGAAACCGAGTTTAACGATTTATTCACAATAAAAAGGAAATGAGCGAAGCGAATACCACAATTCTTCAATCTTCAATCTTCATTCCAACAACGGGGGGGATTAATATGAAAATAGCCGTAATCGGCGCCGGTGCCATGGGCAGTCTTTTTGGCGCCATGCTGGCGGGGGCCGACAACGACGTGTGGCTCTATGACGTCTGGCGCGAACACGTCCACGCCATAAACCAGAAAGGCTTGAGCATTGAAAGGGCAGGCCAAACCCGTGTGGTTCGCCTCAAGGCCACCACCGAACCGGATCAAATTGGCCGGGCCGAACTGACCATCATTTTCGTTAAATCGACCCAGACCCGGGCTGCAGCTCAAACCGCTCAGCAGCTCGCCGGATCAGACGGATCCGTCATGACCCTGCAAAACGGGATGGGTAATGCGGACATCATCGCAGAATTTATCGCGCCGGATCGCATATTGGCCGGCACCACTTCCCATGGCGCCACCATGCTGGGGGCCGGCCGTATCCGGCATGCCGGCATCGGAGCCACAACGATTGGCACCTGGGCCGCAAGCGGGCAGGGCCGCCAACTGGCCGCCCGATTTGCCGATTTTTTCACCGCAGCCGGTATCGAAACCGAAGCCGTCGACGAGGTGCGCAGCGTGGTCTGGAATAAGCTGTTAATCAACATCGGCATTAACGCCATCACCGCCTTAAGCGCTATCAAAAACGGCCA
Organism: uncultured delta proteobacterium; assembly: GCA_963710795.1. Taxonomy (GTDB): domain Bacteria; phylum Desulfobacterota; class Desulfobacteria; order Desulfobacterales; family JAFDCJ01; genus JAFDCJ01. Next base: position 226,035 of record CAVQBT010000005.1, on the reverse strand, counting down.
GATCCTTGATCTCGAAATTACGCGCGAATTAAGCCGGGCTGCCGTTGAAGAAGCCATGGCGGTTGCCCGGGCCCAGGATATTGCCATCAAGCAAGATGCGGTCGACATTGTATTTAAGGTCGCTGAGGCCACCGCCGTCAACCGGTCTTCCATGGGCCAGGATGTCGATAACAAGCGGCCGACGGAAATCGCGGCCATCAATGGATTTATTGTCAGCGAAGCCAAAAAGCTGGGGATCGCAGCACCGGTTAACTTTGCGTTGACGGCGCTGGTCGAAACGCTGCAATCTCACTACTAAAAGGCTTTCGTCGAATTGGAAGGCTGCTACCCAATGCGCGGCGGGAGAAATGGAGTGATGGAGTGATGGAGTTATGAATTAATTGAAATTCCAAATCTCAAATACCAAATAACAAATAAATTACAATGACCAAAATTCAAAATCCCAAACATAGGAAACACCGTGATCATGACGCCTTGTTTTGGTCATTGATTATTGGTATTTGAGATTTATTTGGATTTTGGTGCTTGGAATTTGAGATTTTGTGCACTGAAATCAGTTTTTAACAGCAAAATTTAAGGAGGAAATAAAATGGCTGATAAGAAAGTGACAGTTTTGGATGTCAAACAGGCAAAAGAAGAAGGACGCAAATTGACCATGTTGACCGCCTATGATTATCCACTGGGGCTGATGGCCGCAGAATCCGGGGTGGACATCGTCCTGGTGGGGGACTCCCTGGGTATGGTGGTCATGGGGTTGAATGGAACCGTCGAAGTGACCATGGAGAATATGATCCACCACATCAAGGCGGTGGTGCGCGGATGTGAAGGGCCTTTGATTGTTGGCGACATGCCGTTTATGAGTTACAACACCTCCATCCGGGAGGCCATCATTAATGCCGGCCGGCTGATGAAAGAAGGCGGCTGCGACGTCGTCAAACTGGAGGGCGGCGTTGACTTTGCTCTGACTATTGAATCAATCGTCAAAGCCGGCATACCGGTCCAGGGCCATATCGGCCTGACGCCGCAAACTGCCAGCGCTTTGGGTGGCTTCAAAATGCAGGGCAAAGATGCCTCCGCCGCCAAGCAAATCATCGATGATGCCCGGGCCCTGGAAGACGCCGGCGTGTTCTCAATGATCCTGGAGGCCGTACCGGCACCCCTCGGCAAACTGGTTGCCGAAGCGGTCAATGTCCCGGTCATCGGCATCGGAGCCGGTCCGGATGTTGACGGCCAGGTACTGGTTTTTCATGATGTTGTCGGTCTTTTTGACCGGTTTGTGCCGAAGTTTGTCAAACAATACACCAATGTCAGAAAGATCATCATTGAAGCCTTAAAAGAATACAACCAGGACGTTATCGCAGGAACCTTCCCGGGACCGGAACATTCTTTCAAAATGCCGGACGAAGCCCTGGAGCAGCTAAAAGGTATGATCAAAGGTTAAAAGGGTTCAAGGTTCAGGGTTGAAACCTAGCGGGACCTCGTGTGAAACTACATTTATAACGAACCGCAGAATATCGAATATCGAATGTCGAAGTGTGGAATCGCGTTGCTCAGTCTTTTTAATAAAATGGGTAGAATACATTACTTCGACATTCGACATTCATTATTCGATATTCGATATTCGCTTTTCCAAAGTTTCTTTTATTGATCAGACTGGCTGCTTTTTGGCCAGAGGCCGCGCTCGTGCGAAACTACAGCAATCTTAGTGCTTTTTTCATGATGTAGGGCGGGCCACCGCGCCCGCCGCCGGTATTGGTCGGCACGGTGGCCGACCCTACGTTAGCTCACGACCAAAGTTTTCATTATCGATCAGACTGGGCACTAGCAGCGAACGGCGAAACTGAACCATAAAACCTGGAGCCTTTGAACCTTGAACCTCTGAACCCAGAACCTTGAACCTTGAACCCAGAACCTTCGAACCCTGAACCTGGAACCCTGAACCATGAACTTCCCCCATCTTTTCAAAGCGGGCACCATCGGATCCTGCCGGCTGCGAAACCGGATCATGATGCCCCTTTACCCCACTAAATATGCCCGGGAGGGTAAAATAAACCCGAAGATGGTGGAGTTCTATCGCGTCCGTGCCCGGGGCGGGGCGGCCCTGATCGTGCTGGATTGTCCCTGCCTGGATTATCCGCGAGCCTACAAGGGATCCCATCAACTGCGGGTTGATTCGGCTGAATATGTTGCCGGTCTGAAAGCGCTGCTGGATGCCGTTAAATCTGAGGGAGCCCGGGCATTCATGCAGCTCAATTATCCACGGGAAAGGGCTGTCAAACAGCAAGCACCCGGTGCCAAACAAAAAGGCGATTCGTGGATCGCGCCGCTGGCAACCACCATGTCAATTGCGGAAGCTGATGAAATACTGGAAATCATGGTGCGGGGCGCGGTTCAAGCCCGGAAAATGGGCTATGACGGTGTCGAAATTCAGGCCAGCTACGGCGATCTGATTTCCCAGCTGCTGTCGCCCCGGTTAAATACCCGGACCGACGAGTTGGGCGGCAGTTTAGAAAATCGATCCCATTTTCTGATCCGATTGATTCAACAAGTGAAAAGACAGACCGCAAACGATTTTCCGCTGATGGTCAAACTGGTATGCGATGAATTTGTCGATGGCGGCCTAAAAATCGAAGAGGCCAGGCGAATTGCCGGCTGGGTGGAAAAGGCGGGGGCTGATGCGATTGTGGCTAACGCCGGCAACAAACAAACCAAATACAAAACCATTCAGCCGGCCGACAGTCCATTCGCACCCCTGGCAAATCTGGCCGCACAAATCAAAGCCGTCGTGAATATACCGGTCGTTGCAATTGGAAAAATCAACCAACCCGATGTGGCCGAAGATATCATCAGCCGGGGCCAGGCGGATTTCGTCGCAACGGCCCGGGCCCTGGTGGCAGATCCTGAGTTCCCCCGCAAGGCCGAATCCGGCAGGCTAGATGAGATCCGGCCCTGTGTCGCCTGTCTTGAAGATTGTGCCGGCCAAGGGGTCGCGGGGATTGGAAGATGCTGTACGGTCAACCCCTTTGCCGGACATGAATTTGTCTGGCAGATTAACCCGGCCCGGGAGAAGAAAAAAGTCCTGGTGATTGGCGGGGGACCCGGTGGGATCCAGGCAGCGCTGGTCGCAAGCCAGCGGGGCCATGCCGTGCAATTGTGGGAACAATCGGCTCGACTGGGCGGACAGATACAATTTGCGCATCTCGCACCCTTTAAAGAAGAGATGGCGGGCATATTAACCTACCTCATAAAATGCCTCAACAAATCGCCCGTGACGATTCGCATCGGCAAGCGTGCCGGCAATTCTGAAGTTGCAGCCTTTAAGCCGGATGTGGCTATTGTCGCCTCCGGCTCGCGGCCCGGTCTGCCGCCCATTCCGGGGATCGATGCCGAATTCGTGGTTCAGGCCCGCGACCTTTACCTCACCGGCCCGCCGGCCGGCGACCGAATCGTCATTATCGGCGGCGGTGATATTGGTTGTGAAACTGCAGACTGGCTTGCCCGTCCGGGGAAACAAATCAGTGTAATCGAGATCGCTCCGGCCGTACTGGCCCGCATGCAGAAGATTCCCAAAGAGCGCTTACTGCAAAGGCTTTCAGAAAAAGGTGTTCGACTTTACGAGGAAACCCGGGTGATCTCAATCCAAGACAAGAACGTCCGGCTAAAAAAGAAAGACGATTCAGAATTCATCCTGCCAGCAGATCTCGTGGTGATCGGCATCAATGCCCTGCCGGAAGATAGCTTATTGCATGCGCTGCAAGGCAAGGTCAAAGAAGTAATTGCCGTGGGCGACGCTGCCGTGCCTGGAAATCTGGGCGCCGCGTTGAGAAATGCCACCGAAGTTGCCCTGAAGATCTAATTGCACTTATGAAACTTCAAATAAATGAAGGGATGTGGAATGGATTCGATTTTTATTATTTTTATTTAGACAGGATTTACAGGATTCTCAGGATTTTTTCCGCCTGCGGCGATGGGCCTTACGGCCGAAGGCCGCATTATCCTGACGATCCTGTCAATCCTGTCCTATTTTTACCTTTAAGATAAGAATCCATTCCTCATTTCTTCAACTTGCTCTCTATATATAGCCAGTTTATTTTTTTCTCAGCGTTCTCTGCACTACTAATTTGTAAATTCTTTAAATTTTATTAAGCAAAATTTCTATTATTTTTTTTGGGACACGGATTTAACGGATTTGCACGGATAAAAAAACGTTTTCCTTTTAGCGAAGCTAAATCATTTCATGAATCTGTGTTTATCCGTGTTCATCCGTGTCCTAATTTAAAATAAGCGACTAATGTGTAAGTGCTTATTTGGTTGCGGCTCCGCCGCGCTGTGATCTCCGCGGTGCACTTTTATGTTTCTTTTTGCATTTTCCCGCGCGCTTCCGAGCTCCCTGGCCAGATTGGCGAAGGCGACTTCGATCGCCAATGCCCTACCCATGGCAGCGGCCGGGGCGAATTTGCGAATGAAATCGATCTCCTCGTCGCTCGGTCTTTTAGTCTGAGAGAGATTCCCGGATACTTTCAAATCCCAGGGGACGTCTTTTTTGATGTCATCCACTGCCATGCGCGGATGAATCTCGGCTAGATACATTTCTTTGGTTAGCGGGTCGAATTCAAATATTCCTTTGGCGGTTATCAGCCGGGAAGGTCCGCTGCCCGTGGGAAACAATCCGGACCGATCCCTGGCATCTCCTCCGCCCAGGTATCCGGGAGAAGTAAAATAATCCAGTTTTTCCACGAACTCACCGCCCCGCATCGTCAGAACCGTCCGCTTGGCATAGGAGATAAAATCGGCCGCTCCGCCCGATCCCGGCAGCCTTAAATCCGGCTGGTAATAGTTACCGATGGATGTGGTGTTTAAATTGCCATATTTGTCTATCTGGCCGACGCCGAGAAAGCAGATATCCACAAATCCGCGGTAGGTCATGGTAAAGGCCGTGAAGAGGTCGGTGGCACAGGCGTACCCTTTACAGGCCATGACATCGGCGATGTGGTTCGGCGGAATCAGTGGATCAAAGTCGATCATGCCCGCTTCCATCATCAGATTGGCCTGGGGCGCATGCAGGGCTTTTGCCAGGGCACCGGCCGTGGTAGGTAACCCGACACCCAATATGACGTTATCGTAGTTATTGATTTCCCTGGCCACGGCAATGATCAGCAGTTCGTTTAACGTATATTTCTTAGTCATATAACAGGCCCTTATCTGCCAGCAGGTTTTCGATTTCCTCCAGGGTCAATCCCGTCGAACGATCCTTGTGGTTTTCATCCCATACGGAGTGAAAGGCAGACCCATAGTTAGCCGGCGCTGAATAAAATGGTTTGGCAACCAGTTTTTGCAGCCTGCCACTGCCGAACCGCGCCACGTAATGATCGATATAGGCCTGTCGATCCGGACGACTGAAAATCCATTCGTCCATCCACGCTTGCAGGCTGTCCCTGTTGGCGGCCGCCATCATAAACAGTCCGTACATGAGTCGGTCCTGGTTGTAGTATCCCACCACTTCAGTGGGATGCGCTCCCCAGGGCACTTCGATGACGGCATCGGCTCGGAACGCTGGAATAATCGTGTGATGGGGACTGGATCGGATGATTTCGCTATCGACAATCTCTTCGCAGGTAATAATAATACGTTTACTGGCCAGGGCTGCTGCCGGAACGCTGCCGATGGCGCCCCAGTATTGCGCATTACCGAATATGTCCGCTCGTTGCACATGGACAATACAGACATCCGGATTGGCAGCCGGCACCGTCACCACGTCCTTTGCGGTATAGGGACACTTGATTATGCGATATTTGTCTTCCCCCAGGAAACTGCGTTTTTTGAAAAGATCGGTGACCGTGATCCCTTCGAAAACCTGCATGAATGAAAATCCATGCATCCCGGCCATCAAGCGGGCGTTATAATTGAAGTTGGTATAGTCTTCAATTTGCAGGGTGCCGTCCTGCAGGGCACGCTCCACGGCTGAACCGCCTTGGCGACCGCCGGAACGCAGGACATAAGTCGTCACCAGACGATCCACGGCTCCGGCCGCCACCAGCAGTTCAACATCCAGGATTCCGGATTGTGAATAAAGGGTGAATCCTTTCTTGCCCTGCCGCAAGATTTCGAAAACCAGCTCCATGCAGGTGCTTACCGTGTAGTTTCCGATAATCAGATGGTCACCGTCGTTGACGAATTGCCTGACGGCTTCCGGAGCACTCATCAGCTTTTCAATCGGTTTTGCCATAGGGGTAGGCTCTGTTTCTTGATTTTAGACTGTCTACAGTCTATTTTACTTTTTTGACAGGATCAACTGGATTAAGCGGTTTCCTGACAAACCTGAAACCTGACACCTGAAACCTTTTTGTTATATCCGATAAAGTTTCAAGGGGCTGCCGGCCATTTTTTCATTGGCGGCGTTTAACTGATCCTCACCGGAAATCACCGCCACCGCCTTTTGGGTATCCTTGTCAGCGAAGTATTTCTCAGCGGCCTGCATCACCTTGCTGCGGGTCAGCGACAAGAGCTCGGTTTTAAACCGGAGGCGCATCTCGTCGGATAAGGAAATAATTTGGCGGTAAAAGGCTTTGCGCGCGGCCGGCCCCGGCGGGTCGGGTTTGTCTATTTCCGAGCATACCTGCAACACGGCTTCATTGACATCTTCCTCACTGAAATTGCCGGAATGAATAAAGGCGGCGGCACTTTCAAAAGCATTTAAAGTCGATATAATGTGCGGATCGCGATAAGAAGCGAAACTGAACAGACCATCTTCCGGGCTGTAAAGGGCAAAACCGCCATAGGCTCCGCCCTTCTCACGAATTTCACGATGCAGATACATGGATCTTAAAATTTTACTGATCACGGATAGGGCCGCAGAATCCTCATGTTCCATGCGCACGGTTTCAAAGGCGAGTGCAACAAAGGATACGGCCGACGAGGTACTCCAGCCTTCTCGAATGGTTCGTGCTTCCAGGTTGATGTCCGGATCAGAAAACCCAGCGCCGCTTCCCTCGCCAAAACCGTTATAGACAGAGGTCAAATCCGGTAAAGCCTTTGCCAGCGCGGCATCCTCGCCAATCAGGGCCATCTTGAAATTATGACGGGTAAAAACAGCGTTGCCGATGGCAGCTAAATCCGCAGCGAGACGGCCGAGTTTCTGCTCAGCAAGATCTTCTGATAATTGCTTGATGGTCTGCAGTTGGTGTACACCGCTCCAGGTTTCCCCCAAGGCCCGGGTGGTGGAAAAATTTCTGGCAGCCAGGGAGATGGCCAATCGGTGACCGTTGTGAATGACCATTGATTCAAGGTTTGCCCGATACTCCAGCAGCAGACTCTTTAAGCGGGATAGATCGGAAAATTCATGCTGATGAAGCACTTCCCGGATGATATCAAACATCTGTGCCTGGTTTCTGACCAGGCATTTACCGTTAAAAGAGATAAAGGGCACGCAATCTCCGGCCGGATCGAAACGCGTCCGGGAATGAGTCGACAAGCCGATACCTCCCGTATAGGCATCGATGCGTTGAGCCATGTCGGCATAATTGCGAAGCCGGGTGCCCATACGTACCAGCGCATAACAGAAAAATGGCGTCAGCGGAATCAGGGCGCCGGGCAGTGATCCGGTGCCGGCGGCCGCGGCATAGTAGACAATGCCCGAAGTTGCCTGATTATAAATGATAGCTCGCACGGCACTTTCGGAAGCGCTTTCTTTGATTACCGGAACCGATGGCGGTATGTCTTGACGCTGCAGCGTGGGCAGACTGGCAACATCCTCTTCGGTCTCCTGCAGGCGCTTCAACGCTTCGGCATCCTGTTTGATTCGGTCAATATCCGTTGGGGACAAATCTTTCCTGATACGATCGAGTTCAGCCTGCAGTCGTTTGTTTTGGTGTTGTTCCAGCTCTTGATCCGGTGCCAGGGTTAAAAGGAAGCGGTGCGGATTATCCAGAAAATATTTTTTGATTCGATTTTCAAAAAACGAGCCCTTTTCCAGCTCGCGCTGCAGCCTGGCCAGATCCGCGTCAAAATTTAGAACCTTGAGCGGATCCCCTCCGTGGAACCAGCTGCCCGAAAAAGTCAGCAACAATTTGATGCCGTAAGGATAGGGTGAGTTGGTGATTTCCTTGCGATGAAATTCAATTTGGTGAATGGCGGAATCGATCAGCTTTTTTTCAATACCGTTGTCGACAAGGTCGGTTAATACATCAAAGATTATGGCTTTAATCTTAGCGGCCGATGCCTGGGCAACGTCTTTAAGTCCGCTCACAAACAGCGTATCCCGGTTATCGGCGTCGAAGCCGCAGCCATCGCACAGCGCGCTGCCAAGCCCTGAATCGATTAATGCTTTTCGCAGGGGAGAGGCGGAGTTGCCCAACAAGATCTGTTCCAGCAAGGTCAGCGCCAGGATTTCAAATGAATCTTTGATATCGGCGGTCAGCCAGGCAACGCATACCTGGTATTTTTGAGCTGGATCTTCGTTTTTATTAAACGGATAGGGATAGGACCCTGATTTTGGGTGCCGCCAGCGGGGCTGGGCCGCAACATCGGTATCCGGGTCAATCTGTTTGAATTGCGTGAGCACTTTGGCTTCGATAAAAGCCAGATGATTTTTCAACGGCAAATTGCCGTAGGTGTAAAAGAAGGCATTGCTGGGGTGATAGTGCTGCCGGTGGAATTCTTTTAGTTGTTCATAGGTAAGCGATGGAATTTCGGTCGGCTCGCCCCCCGAATTAAATCGATAGGTCGTCGAAGGATAAAGCGCTTTTAAAATAGAGCGTGCCATCACCTGATCCGGCGAGGACATGGCGCCTTTCATTTCGTTGTAAACCACTCCTTTAAAAATCAGCTGGGGGCCTTGCGGGTTTTGCCCTTGGGAATTATCTTCAACCTCCAGACGGTGTCCTTCCTGTTTAAAGCTAAGTGCATCGAGTTTGGGGAAAAAGGCAGCGTCCAGATATACTTCCATCAAATTGTAGAAATCCTTCCGGTTCTGGGTTGAAAAAGGATACATGGTCCAATCCGAGGCGGTAAACGCGTTCATAAAGGTACTCAAACTTCTTTTGAGCATTGAAAAAAAAGGGTCGCGCACCGGAAACTTCCGGGAACCGCACAGCACCGTGTGCTCGAGAATATGAGCGACTCCGGTGGAATTTTTGGGTATGGTTTTAAACGCAACGCTGAAGGTATTTTCCGCGTCGCCGTTGCTGATGTGAATATGTTTAGCCCCGGTTGCTAAATGCTGCAGTGCATAAAAAACCGCTGAGATTTCCTTTAGCGTTTCAACCTGCTCGATACAATAACCATAAATTAAATCTCCGGCCTTAAGCCCCGGATTGGAAGAATCCACGATAGTTCCCATAGTCACCCCGTTTCTTTGTATTGGAATTTGTTTAAGTGCTTTTGGCAGAAGGACCTACTTTATTTAATTAACAAGCCACCCATAGTTAAATGCCTAAAATTGCAAAATGTCTAAAATGCCTAAAATTAATGAATCCTGTCATTCATATTATATAAGATACACAAGGTAAAATGCGCTTTAATCAATATTGGCCGAATTCTTTTATTTAGCATTACACCAAACAACTTTATTTCATAAAAAAGATCGGAGCGCAGCGACACCATCATTTTAGTCAATTTAGACATTTTATAATTTTAGGCATTTGCTCACTGTCCGGTCTAGTCTGCAATATATACCCCTCTGCTTTTGCGCTTGATTTTAGCGGTCTTGTTCAGGCGGAATATGATGTTCCGAATTTTTTTTTCGTCAAAACCGGTTTTAGCCTGGATTTGGGCAAAATCAATTCCCTGGTTCGAGCGTTTGATGGTATCCAGCACAATATCGACAGCCGTCAGCGAAGTTTTGCGGCGGGCGGCCTGGGTTTTGGCATGGCAGGGACCCATCGAGCTTTTAATCAAATTCTCCAGACGATCCAATCTGATTATCAGTTGATCGACATCTTTTTTGGTCGGGATATTATAGTTTTGCATAAAAAACTTGACCATGGCATCGAAACTGATCGCCTTGCCCTTCCTTCTCGGCATACAGTCCTCCTTTGTAAAAGGATAACAATTTTACACCCCTCTAACCCCAAGAAAATACAATAAAATAATTAAAAATAATAAAAAAGTCAAGTGCCGGAATTTTTGTCATGGGAAATCAGGAGCTATATAAATCAGCGACCGCCGGTAAAGCTGGAGATGTGGCGAAAACCCTTCGAAGCGGCCTGGGCCCCGCCCCGCTGTTGACCGCTGATTTATATGCGGAACTTTGCATTGCAAACCGCGATAAAGCCTGTTACCTAAGCTGATCGCTTATAATCCTTTACGGATATCCACAGAACTTAAGTGGCATACCATTAAGGCCCGGGGGTATTCGGTTTGAAGCCGGAATTGAAAATCGAGATCATTCCAAAGTGGAGCAATAAAATGACGTCACCCAAAACCCTGCTTAAAGCCTGGGAGCTCAGACCCAAAAAGCGCCTGGGTCAATCCTTTCTCTCCGATCCGTCTACGGCCGCAACAATTGCCGGCAGGGCCCGATTATCAGCACAGGATGTGATTTTGGAAATCGGCGCCGGTCTGGGTGCGTTAACCATTCCTCTGGCGCAGGCCGTAAAAAAAATATATGCCGTCGAAAAAGATCAACAGCTTATTGATTTGCTCAAAACAGAACTGCTGAGCCATAAAATTTCCAATTGTGAAATTATAGCCGGAGATATTCTTCAAATTGATCTGCGCCGGTTTACGGCTTCAGCCGATCGCAAGATAACCGTAATCGGTAATCTACCCTACAATATCTCTTCTCAGGTTCTGATCAAACTGATTCAATCGCGCCATGATTTTAATCGGGCAATTTTTATGTTCCAAAAGGAGCTGGCGCAACGGATCGCCGCCCGACCCGGCGGCAAAGAATATGGCCGCATAACTGCCATGCTCAGATATTGCGCCGAAATTAAAACCCTGTTAAATGTCAAAGCCGGCGCATTTTACCCACAGCCGAAAGTTGATTCAGCCGTTATAGAAGTAAAATTTAAGCCCACAACAGACTATGGACCCCATGACGAAACAATGTTGTTTGCTGTCATTAAAGCAGCTTTCGGCAACCGACGCAAAACCTTAAAAAACGCTCTGGCAGCAAGCGGACTGCCCATTGATTCTCAAACCGCCCTGCGGGCCCTGTCCGCGGCAGGGATCGATCATTCCCGCCGCGCGGAAACCCTGGAGCCCGGCGAGTTTGTCTGCCTTGCAGTTTGCTTGAAAGAGGCGATGGCTGTAAAACAAGGTTAAAAGGTTCAACGTTCAAGGTTCTGAGTTGCCGAACCCTGAACCTCTGAACCTCTGAACCTTGAACCTTGAAACCCATTTTAGCCCTTGACCCTGCAGGGCGGTGGTATTAATATACGAATAACCGATTTAAATCGGAAACCAATATTCAAGGGAGGTCAATATGGCAGTAAAAATCTTCATCAGACGCACGGTTCCGCAGGAAAAAGCCAAAAAGATGATTCCCCTCTTCCGGCAGATGAGATCATCAGCTGCGACTCAACCCGGCTATATCACCGGTGAAACACTGCGAAGTATGGAGAATCCGGAAGAATTTATGGTCATCAGCACCTGGCAATCATCGGAAGATTGGGATATATGGCTCAAAAGCGAAGACCGCAATAAAGTTCAAAATAAAATTGATGAATTGCTGGGCGGCGAAACAAAATATGAAATTTTTCACTATGGATTTTCGGAGTAAAGCCTAGCCGGAACCCCAAAAATAACTATTGACGAATGCGGAAATCGCTTCGCGCTGTCTTTTTTAAAACAGTTGCTTGGTTAAGTGGTTTTGAATATGAATTTATCCCATATTTACATCAGTTCGGCAATTGACACGGTGCGATCACCGAGCATATTCACGTAACTCCCCATTTCATTATCGTACCAACCGTATATGACTGCCTGGGTTACCGGTATTCGAACTAGCGATACCCCCGGGTCTGACAAAAGATCTATTTTCAATCCCGGTATTTTGGTGAGGTCAATGGTTGCTTCTGCAGTTCGGCTGTGGGTTTCATGCCCTTCAATGGTCGCGGCCACCCTCGGCATCCCGATTATATCGCCGGACACGTTTTGTTTCTCGGTATAGTACAGGTAGCCTTGCGGACTGTCGTCAGCAGCCCGCCGGTAGATGTCGTTAATCATCTCCCGTCTAATGTATTCGCCGCCGGGTTCCTCCTGCAGGTTAACCACCAGTATAATCAACGATCCCGAACTGGTCGGAATTCGAACTGATTCGGCAATGAATGCAATTTCCTCCATTTCAGGAATAACCAATCGCAGCGCTCTGGCGGCCCCGGTTGTCGTAAGGATGATATTGTTCATAATACTTCTGTTTTTACGCAAATCGGTTTTGCCCGATTTGGGCAGACGATCCAGTACTTCCTGAGACCCTGTGGCGGCATGCACCGTTGCCATGGACGCGGACATTATTCTTTTAGGGCCAAAGGCATCAATTAGGGGTTTCATCATGTGGGCCAGACAGGTGGTGGTACAGGATGCATTGGATATGATAGTGTGCCGTCTGGGATCATAATCATTGGCATTAATCCCCATCACCGTGGTAACGGCATCATCCGGAGTGGGTGCACGGTTGTCTTTGGTTTTAAATGGAGCGGAAATGATTACTTTATCGGCCCCCGACGCCAGGTGGCCTCTGATAGTGCCTTGCGGCTTATCCAATCCCAGATTCGGATCCAAAAATTGTCCGGAAGTATCAACCACCAGTCGCACCTCGTACCGATCCCAGCCAATATCAGCCGGATCACGGTGGTTTCTAAGAAAGCGGACTCTGATGCCGTCGATCATCATCGAACCATCGCTTTCATTCAGATCCGTAATAACCGGCTGTCCCTGGTGGCCATAAAGGTAGCCATGCAGCCAGCCATACGTGGAATCCCTTTCAGTGTAATGGGCGATATCCGCCAGCGATGACCCGGCCTGACGCCCGATGTTGACAACGATTTCGTCAAAAAATTTGCGTGCCACATGGTGCCAAACGGTCAATTTTCCGATTCTACCAAATCCATTGACCCCAAGTTTCAATCCAGAGCTGCCGGCAGTTGACATATTCCCCCCTTTAAGAAGATTGAATATTGAAAATTGAATATTTAAGGTAAGCCTGCGGCTAATCTATTAAAAATGAAGGAGCGAAGCGACACCACAAATATTCATTTTTCAATCTTCAATCTTCAATTTTTCTACGCCTCCTTCACTTTAATCAATCCTCTAAACACAGACCCTTCGTGGCCGTCGATGCTGATCGGATCTCCCGTTTTAACTAAAATTTGGCTGAAAGTGCAACGCTTATTGCGCTCATCACAAACTAGATCGCCGCATCCCACCACACAGGTTTTGCCTAAACGATGGGCCACGACGGCAGCATGGGAGGTCAGTCCTCCGCGGGCCGTCAACAGTCCGTCGGCGGCATGGATTTCGCGGATATCATCCGGGACGGTGTCAGCCCGGGCCAGGATCAGTTTAGTGCCGGGCTCCCGAGTACGCCATTTTTCAATCTCCTTCAGATTAAATACCAGCCTTCCGCTCATGGCCCCGCCGCTGACACCAATTCCGTGTCCCAGATAAAAGGCGGCATGTTTTTCTTCATAATCAAAGGCCAGCACGGTTTTTCGCTCACGGTTGGCCATATCACGGGTTTGAAGCAGGTACAAATCATTGCTCGACGGACTTTCAAAGGTAAACTCCATTTCCTGGGGAGCCCATTTTTTTTCGTCGATCAAATTATGGGCCCAGCCTTGCAAGGCTTCATAGATTTTTGGAAAATGAGTCTGGAGGGTAATATCGGTTTCACGCATTTCGATTTCCTGCTGAAATATCGAAATCGGATTTGTTCTGACCAGTCCGGCAACGACATCCTCACCCTGGTTGCCGACCGTAAAGTCTCCCCACAGTTTTAGCGTATCACCCGACCATCGGGGATTATGGGTGAATATGACCCCGGACCCCGATTGCTCGCTGATATTGCCGTAAACCATTGCCTGAACAGTGACCGCGGTTCCCCAATCGTCTGAAATTCCCATAATCTGACGGTAGGCTTTGGCCCGGGGAGATTCCCAGGAGTCCAGGACTGTTTTAATCGCCATATACAGCTGCTCTAACGGAGTTTCCAAAATTGTGACGTCTGAATCCTGGATCAATGTTTTATACAGCAAGGCAACATTTCGCATCTGTTCGCCGGTAAATTCCTTTTTATAGGGAATTCCCTGTTCCTTTTTTTGATCACTGATGATGGCATCGAAATCATCGCGTTTAAGTCCGAAAGCCATTCCATAACATTGAAGAAATCTGCGGTAGTTATCCCAGGCAAACCAGACGTTGCCGGTTTTGGCGGCAATACCGGCCGCGATATCTTCATTGTTCCCCACATCCAGCAATGTATCCATCATACCGGGCTGGGAAATTGAAGAGCCGCTTCTTACTGACAATAACATTGGGTTGCGGGGATCCCCAAATTTCTTGCCGCACAATTTCTCCAATCTAGCGACATTCCGGGCGACCTGCTCCTTGAAGTTGTCGGTTGCCGGCGGATAGCTGTCAATGACTCGGCGGCAGCGAAAGACTTCGGTGGTGATGATAAATCCCGGCGGCACGGGAAAGCCGAAATTTTTCAGCTTGACCATATTGATGCCTTTGTTGCCCAGATGAATAATGCCGTTCACCCGCCCTTTGGCGGAATCAATCGGGGTCATCGCATTTTGGGGATCATAGAGCAGCAGTTGGTGGAGCAAGTCCTTGGGCAATTTGTAGGACTGTTGGAAAAGTGTCGTTAAAATTCGGCTCAAGAACAAATCCAGCTGCTGGAGTCCCAGAGATAGTGCAATCTGCTCCCGGAAAAAAATTTCGGAGACCCGATGTTCCATCTTTTCACTATCGTCCAGCTGTTGCTGGGGCAAAAATTTGGGCAGCAATTGAGCGGTGGAAATTTGCGATAGAATGCGTTTGAGATTCTGACCGAGAAGGTTGTGGAAATGGTCATGAATAATGTTTTTAACTGCCTGGGCGAAGCCTTTAAAAATGTCCAGATACTGGGTTTGGGTAAATCCTTTGACTTCCAGCGAGTGGGCCAAAAATTCCAGCTGCCGTTCGAATTCAACCGATAAGATCCCGTCCAGCTTCAAGGCCTTATCGAACAATCTCAGGAGGCTGTAGATTTGATAAAATGTCGCTTTGGTAATCAGGCTTAAGTCGATGTCCCGGATGAGTTCCTCAAACAGCACATTGACCAGGGTCTCCAGGCGAAAGGTGAGACCCAAACAGTCGAATTTCATTTCATGATAACTGCCGTACATGGATGGGATATCAATGGTGATGTGCCGTTTCTTATATATATTTTCTTTGATTTCAAACGATTGATCTGAGGTAATCGTGGATTTTAATTTTTCGAGATAATCCAACAGCATGTAAAGTCTTATCTTGATGTCCGGCTCATTCAGCGCTTGATCCAACCGGTTTATATCCGGCAGGGCTTCGGTCCGCAGCTGGGCCATATAGCCTGCCATTTCATGATAATCGAAGCTGTATTTTTGATGGAGCACCTTGTAAAAAGCAATGGCTAATTTAATGCGGTCACGATCGACATCCGGGACACTGGAAATTTCCGCCAAAAGATTCTCGATCTTCTTTTCAGACAGGGTCAGCAGACTATTGGGAATCTCGACACCTTTTTCGACAAAGTGAGCAAAAATGGTATTGACGCCATCGATATACGGTCCCCGGGCTTCGATTTGATCATAGATCAATGGCGGGACGAACGGTTCCAAGCAGGCTTTATCGCGGGTTTGCCAGAAATGCAGCGCCGCCTCTATAAAGGGCACGATCCGATTGGAGCTTTCAACATGGCTCTGTTTACGCAGAAAATGGATGAGTTTGTCCCGACGATGCGTGATTTCATCGATTTGGGTCGATATATCCCTTAATTTTCCCTCGGCGCCAATATCATTATAAAACGCCGGGAAAAGCCTGGTGAGCTGTTTGGCTAGATTATAAACCGGTACGATATTGCTGTTCAAAAACCCCGTGATATCACGGGGAAAAAGGTCGATATCTTTTATAAATACGCCGCAAAGCGAGAGATGGATAATCAGTCCGGTCAGCAGACGGGTGGACCATTTCGGATTGACCTCGATCAGTTCAAGCCAGGTTCGGATATTGAGGATATGTGCCGGGTTGACCCTGATCTGCCATTCATTATCCACCCCCTGCAGCATGGGGGTTTGAAACCCCAGATCGATAACGGCATCGATAAAATAATTAACCAGATCGAGCTCATCGGTATTGTATACGGCTTTTCCCATATTGAGTGCGCAATTTAAAGCCGTGGCCGGATACATCCGGGTTTGCTCTTTTAGAATCGTAAATGTTTTGCGGATTAAATTTTCAATATTCCGGTAATTCTCATTTTCGATAATCCAGGTCAGCGTCTGGTTCATTTCGCGCAGGGCTTCCTCATGGATCAGTGACAGTCCGGTAAGATTCATAATGTGAAAAAGAAAGATCAGCTTGAAGTGGTGCCCCCGATCCTTTTGATCGAAGTTGCGAAGCAGTTGGCGGGGAATCTGGCGGTAGGTCTCGACGATCTGTCCAAAGCCGGGAAGTTCAAGGAGTTGGGCTAATACCGTTTTGGATTCGATCTGTTGATTTTTTAAACTCAATTCCAGTTGATCCTGCCATTCGTTCAATTGTCGATGCGATATGGACATGAAACACTCATTGAACTGAGATCCCGGATTCGAAATCTCGGCTTCTTTTTCAAACCAGGTTTGCGGATCTTCCTCTTTGAGCCAGTAACTGTAAGTATAGTTGAAATACTTAATCAGCAACTGATTGAGGGAGTTAAAATTGGAGTCGGTGTTATCCGAACTATTTAAATAGGCCTGCGCCAACCGATTAATCCCATAATAACTTCTCACAAACAAAAAAAAGAGAGGATCCGGCAACCGGTAGATACGGTCGAAGGCATCATCGATAATCGGCTGGAAGCTTTTGAAACTGGAGCCGGAATCAGTAATTGTTTTCTGGACGAACAGCAATATATTATCAACTGAATCTGCTTTTACCGCTGCATCTTTTGTTTCAGCGAGAACCTGAAAAAAAATATCTAATAACAGCCTGGCTGCTGCGGGTCCCCCGGAATGATTTTTGAGAAGGTGAAAGTATTCCAGTGAATATTTGCGGGCTTCAGCAACGATAAACCGCCAATTTTTGTAAGGATGGGAAAGTTCTTTAAGGAACGTATTCAAACCTTCCATCAAACCATAATATTTGGACATGACCTCCTGGAGGGTGGCGTATTTGTCATCGATTGTAACGTCAACATGGTAATCGGCCAGATTGACTTCAAGTGCTTTGGATTTCAGTTTCAAAAGTGATGGCCTCCTGGGTCAAATTCAATAAACCATACCTGAATTTTGCACGAAGATAAACCTTAATGAAGTTCGTGATCAAGATACCGCAATGGACTTTTAAGCGATGCGGGTTGCTCTAAAATTCAGGTATTAATCAACTGGGATGATAGGCTATCCCGCACGTAAAAAAAAGTCATCAGTATCATAACTGTTGTCAAGGATATCAGAGCGGGGAGGGATTTTCAAGAAAGCAATGCGGGAGGGCTGGGTCGAGGTTGGTGGTAAAGGTGAGCAAAAGGTTCAGGTGTTCCGCCGGAGGTGGATGAGCACCGCCGCCGGCCTGAAAAGCGGTCAGTTTGACCATCTAAAAACTGCGCCATTGTGGCATAGTGTCATAGAAGAGGTTCAAAAATTCAGGGTGTTGCGATCTCGCAGAGAGGGTGGGAGGCGAGGTCCTCGGTTTTGGATTTTAAAAGCGACGGATGAGTCGAAAGATATGAGTTCCTAAATTTAGCGAATTAATCGACACTTGTCCACCTCCGGCGGAACACCTGACACCATTCCTCACCAGTGCTCCAATACGCCACCACTCCAGCACGCCATTCTTCTATCGCGCCAGGGCCATCAATCGATACACCACCATGCCGGCCAGCCAGGCCACATCTTCCGGCGATAGAATCTGTCCGATATTTTTATCAAAAAGAATATTGGCTTCCGCTGAAAATTCATCGTCAGCAGCCCACAAAATCACCTGCAGTGGTACGCCCGGCAGCACGCTGAACTCAACGCCGGCATCTCCGTTTTCAATTGTCTGCGCCTGCAGCTTTTGGGCGGCCCGGGAAAATCCGGCTAAATTGCCGCCGAAAACTTTTTTTAACGGTTCCACCGCCCGTTTTACAAAAGCGCCGAAATAAAACGCTGCTCCGGGAATTTCCCGGTAAGCTATCCAGAGATTGGTTGGCGGCGGCATTACCGGAGCCATCATATAATGCAGGATCAGAACTTGCTCCTGAAGCGGGATTTCTTTGGCGCCTGCGGCCCGATCACTAAATTCAAATTGAGGATAGCTGATGAGGTATGTGCGATCGAGAAAAGAAACCTGAAAAGTATTCTGCGAGGGTGACTCGAAGCCGGACCGTTTTAGAATAACCTCAAAAGGTATGCCGGATAATTCTTCCAGGGCAAGTTTTCTGGCATTGATGTAGTCGTCGATGCGGGGCATAGAAGCTCCTGTTGCTGGATGCTGGATACTCGCTACTGGATGCTCGAATACTCGATGTTAGATGCTCGATACTCGACACTGGTTGCCGGTTAAGTGGTATCTGATACTATATTTACCTTATAGCTGCAAAGGGTGGTGAATGGGATTTAGGCCGTTGTGATGAAATCCATTGTCGATATTACTTGATCCTGGATGTTGGATGTTTTTTAATCTCACTCGCGCTGCATTAGTGAATATCCAGTATCCAGCATCCAATATCGAGTATCCAGTATTAATGAAAAAAGCCTCCCCGCGACGAGGAGAGGCTTTTTTGGGTTCAACACTTAGTCGATTAATCGCTACAGCTCCAGCCAGGAGTCGGAATACAGAGACCGGCCGAGGATAACATCCACGGTCTTGGCATAATCCTGCATCTCCTTGGAAAGCGTATCCATTGCCGGGGCATTGCCGTCCATGGCACTGTTGATCAAATCCACAACATCCTGGCGCTGTCCCTTGGCAATGGCGATCAGCTGATCATCCTGCGGATCGGCAATTACCGAATGCATCCCGTATCTTTCAAGCATGACCATATAGGTCTGGTTGAGAATGGGGCGCAGATTATCCGGCGGTCCGTTGGAGATGTTGGATAGTCCGCAGGTGCTCTTGGCTCCCGGTGAGATATCCGGCAGCATTTCCATAAAGGCCATCAGGCTCATCAATTGCTGTTGTTGAATGTTCACCGGGGTGACGATGCCGTCCACCCATATCTTTTCGTTGGGAACACCGGCTTCGTTGGCAAAGTATAACAACTCGACGCAAAGCGCCGCACGCTCGTTCTCATCCCGCGGCAATCCTTCCGGCCCCCACATCAAGGCGATAAAATCGGCATTATGTTCCACTGCCAGGGGAACCATGGGTTCATAGCGCTCGGGGCGCACCATGATGGAATTGATCAGCGGGGGCTGGGGCGTATCTTTATACACCTTGAGCGCCGCTGCGATGGCATCGATATTGGATGTATCCAATGCCAACGGAATATCATCGACGACCTCCTGGACCGTTTGAACCACCCAGGGCATCAGCTCATGTCCATCCTTTTTGGCCGGCCCGAGGTTGATGTCAATATAGTCCATACCCTTTTCGCGCTGAAAAAGGGCCTCTTCCTGGATCGGCTTGGGATCTCTTTCCTTATAAGCGGTACCGATCTTTTTGGATATTACGTTTAAACTTTCACCGATTAGTAGCATACATCAACCTCCCTATTGTTTTATTTGGCTTTAAGGAATCCGGGAATATGAGCGGCTTCCCGCGGGCCCACGGTAATGGTCCAGCCGGGTAGTTCTTCTTCCACATCGCCGGCGATGGCGGCAGCATATCCGGGAATAATCAAGTTCTGATGTTTGATTTTATCTGCAATGCCGCATTTTTTAACAAACATGCCCACATCATCACCGGCAAATTTACCGGCGGCCCAGGCCGTCATAACGGACAAGCCTTCGGAATCCTTGATCAGCAACCACGCCGGAACCCGGCTGCCCTCCACTTCACCGGTCACAATAAAATAGGTCAGGGCAAAATTGGTGGTCACCAAAACCGGTGAATTTTCATCCGGATTGTTAACTTCGTAAATACCTTCGGTAACCGTCATGGGGCGCTGCGGATCGGTAAAAATATTCAGTCGTTCCAGCAGCAGGGGGAATAAACTTTCACCGGCAAAATCGGAAAGAACCGCAATCCCGCCGTACTTGGCGATAAACGTTCCCGCGATCAGGGTCTCCATATCCAGGTTGGATGCCATCTCGCACGGAAAGGTGATGGTCGGAAAACCCAGGGCCCGATTGCCGTCTTTAAGCGCCGCCCGCCTTAAGGCGATTTGATCTTGATGCGCTTGTTTGATTTCCCTGGATCCGGAATCGATTACCAGGTCTTTTAATCCTGCCTCAGTAAGTTTTTCGGTTAAGGGAATGAGACCTTCGACCGAGTCGGCCTTCACCGCCAGGGGTAGATTATTCTCCTTAGCCAGGGCACCGAAATCATCGACATTGGCGGCCGTGGCGGCATACATCAGCGGCCTTTTGAAGCCGCAGGCCTCGATACCGGCTTTCATCACAGCGGCATCCTCGGTCATTAAGACCAGATTGAACTCGGATGTTTCAGCTATCTTTTTGGCGGTCTTGGCAAATGCATCACTGTCTCCGCTGACATCTTTTAATGCAATCAATTCCGGTCTGAGATTTAGGCCGACCCGCTCGATCTGGAAGGCATTCCAGACCTTGAGTTTGGTGTCAAGATCGGCTTCAGCGATATCGGATCCGACAGTAGCGGCCAAAAGCGTAGGATTGTAAAAAGTTTTTTCATGCCGATACTGGACGGTTTCACCACCGGAGGTGGCCGCCCGCACGCCTTTGCCGATGGCCACCGGGCGAATCGGCGGCGCCGATGCTTCCGACAATTGCTCGCGGGCCTCATCGGATACGTAGGGACAACTGTCCAGTTCTGCTTTACCGGAGGCAAGGTTCATGGCGAAAGCCAAGCAGGTGGGTACACCGCATTCTTTGCAGTTGGTTTTCGGCAGGAGTTTGAAAATCTGAATACCGGTTAATGCCATTTTTATCTCCTTAATTTCGTGTTTCGTGTTACGGGTTACGGGTTCCGCGCTACTCGGTTCACAGTGCGTGTTTCGTGTAACGTGATTCGCGTAACGGGTCACGAGGGCTGATTGCTCTGGGTATGTTAAATCCACTTATCACACACCACGCAACCCGCAACTCGCAACCCGCAACTCGCATTTTTATCCGATAATCGGATCCATATCCAGGGCCGGATGCTTTTTCTCCTTAAGAAAGGGCATAATCTCTTCCTCGGTGATACCGACGGTTTCATCGGCAATCCGATCGATCAAATCGGGAATTCCAAGCTCTTCGCCCCGTTTTAGGAGTCGTTCTTTGATCTCTTCTTTAAGACTCTTGGGCATCCAGACCATCCGGGCCAGACCGCCGTCACCCACGATGAACTTGCCCTGGGTGATGTTGAACTTGGAATGGCCCACAAAACCCGGCGAAGATGCACCGCCGCCCATGACCCCGGCTAAGGTCGTAAATTTCATGCCGCAGGGGGTTTCGCCCATGTAATCGCGGTGGACCGTCATCACGCCGTTGCAGGACGGCAGCATGGCGGCAATACACTCGCAGCAGCCGCAGGTGGTCATGGGATCGATTACCATGGAGTAGAAGTTATAATGGGTGACCGCGCCGCGGGAGGCCTTGTAGACGAAATCATTGACCCCTTTCCACTGTCCCAGCTTCGGATCCAGGCATTCGCCTTTTTCAATCGGCTGATTGGGTCCGGTGGGATTGATTTCAAAGGAAGCCTTGCAGTCCATCCAGTTGTAGGCGCCGCACAGCCCGGTCCGCTCGGGGCTGACCGTACACACGTGGTTGGGGGCAAAGGATTGACACAGGGTGCAGGAGTAGTAGGTTTCCACATCCTCATCGGTCATCTTTTCCACCCGCTCGTCACGCGTCTTGTATTCGGCCCGGGCCCGTTTGGTCAACTCATCCACGTCCTTTTTCTGGGTGTAGAGCGTGACCTGAACCTTGTCGATGATCTTCAAAAAATCCTGATGAAACTTGGCATGCAACACGACGCCGATGTCTTTGAGCGTAAAGCCCTTTTCGATGGCGGCTTTGCTGATGCGAACCCAGGAGATGTCCCGCTGTCCGATATGCATGACCCCCTGAATGTAGTTGATGAGATGATGAATCTGGCGTTCGAGGATCGGCTCGAAATCGGTCTGAAACTCGCGCCCGGCGATCTGAACAAAAATTCCAAGCGGAAAGGTTTCGCCCTCCTTGACATCGCCGATATCCGGACCGACAATGTTGACTTTGCCGTCTTCGATCTCATTCATTTCGGCCATCTTGACCAGCTCGGTGCACTGGGTTTTGCCGCCGCCGGTCTGGGCGTAAAGATCGGCCCCCCGGACCCGCTCACCTTCGTAGGCCGGACCGAAAGAACAGGGAATATCGATTTCGGATACGGTCACTTTTAAACCCCGCACCTCAACCGATCGCTGGACGATTTCATCGTGCGGTACGTTGGCCACGACATGCTCGTAGGTACAGATACCGGTGGGCAGCACTTCGGGGATGTCGGTGTCGGCCAGGGTCGGAAACCCCCAGTTGACACAGCCCGCGGCCGCGCCGGCCCAATCGGTGCCCACATCACCCAGGGCATTGACAAAGGCAAAAATGCGGTTTTTATTGTAAAGCAGCATTTTTTTGTAGTCACCGGGCTGAACGTTGCCGAAGGCCATGGCGGCCCGGTTGGCAAAACCCAGGGCAAATATCGCTGAGGAAATATCCGGACCAAACGGCACGATGCGGGTATTCCAGCCGATTTGAACGCCGGCTTCAATCAGCTGGTTGGTGACCGAAGTGTTGTTCTGGTTGGCTGCCAGAAAGATATAAAGGCTGCGCCGCTGGTAGTCTTCGACGATGTCTTTGGCAATCTCGGCGGTCGGCGCGGCACCGACAATCGCCGCAAAGCCGGGAGCGGTGCCGTCGACGAATTCAACCCCTCTTTTACGAAAAACCGTGTCGTCCGCCGCACCCAGCCAGATTTTTCCGGCCTCGATATCCGGCTCCTCGGAGTGCAGGTAAAAATCCGGCTCATTGAGATAGCGCAACGCTTCACGAATCTCAAAACAAAACAACGTGGCCATACCGGCATCCAGCAATGGACCCAGATAGGGCAGATGGTTCATCCCCTTGACGTGGGGCGGCAGCAGCTTGCGCGCCACATCTAAAGGTTTTCTAATATCTTCAAGGGTTTCAACCTTGATTCCCAGCAAGGAATAAATCACCGGCAAATAATAAGCCGTGTTGGGAAATCCGACCTTGGTGTCAGCGTCAAAGGTCGCCAGCGCTTTTTGATATTCCCCTTCGACCTGTGAGACAACATTGTAGCCGCCCTGGATGGCAGCAAATGCAACTAATTTAGACATATGTTCCTCCTTCGTGGAGATTTGTTAAAGATTGAATATTTTAGATTGAAGATCGAATATTTGAGGTTCGCCTGCGGCGGTCAATTAGAAAAATATTACGACGGAGTGCAGCGACTTCCATAATTCTTCAGTATTCAATCTTCATTCTTCAATGATTTCTTACGCCTCAAGTGCCTGGCGGCTGGCCATATCCATCAAGACCCGTTCCCGGGCCTTGTCAATGCCCAGGGCTTTGCGTTTGGTGTCGATATGGGCAATCATCTTGCGGGCCATCTCAATCGGGTCAAGCGCCAGATCCCATTTGCCGCCGTATATTTTTTCCAGCTCTTCGAAGAGATGCTTTTGGAATACCGGGGCACCGGTGACCGGCAGGGTTATGCCGAACAGGGTGTAGACCCCGGAAGCGACAAAATAATGGCCGATGCTGATCGCTTTTTCACTCATCCACTCCGGCGCGGCACCGGCCGCCGGCAGGTCCTGGATGTCATTGCCCAAGCCGCCGGCCTTGACTACTTCAGTGGCGGCCAGCAAAATACGGCTGTTGTCCACGCAGGATCCCAGGTGCAATACCGGCGGAATGCCGACGGTTTCACAGACTTCAGCCAGACCCGGGCCACAGAATACTTTGGCGGATTCCGGTGTCAGCAGACCTTCCATGGCACAGGCAATGCCGTTGCAGCCGGTGGTCAGCACGATTACATCGTTTTTTATCAATTCTTTGACCAGCCGGATATGGGCTTCATTGTGCCGTGCCCTGGCATTGTTGCAGCCCACCACCCCGGCAATGCCGCGGATGCGGCCGTTAATGATGTTGTCATTCAGGGTGTAGTAAGACCCGCGGAAGGTGCCGCCCAGATGGTACTCGATGGACTCCACGCCAAAGCCGGCAATTTGCGATGCCTTCTGAGCGGGGATCATGACCTCGGCCCCGCGGTTTTCAAAATTATCGATGGCCAGCGTCACAATGCGCTTGGCGTCTTCCATGGCATGGTGCTCATCGAATTCAATGTGCAGCACATTGTTCTGCTCCATCCTGGCGATCGGATGAGTGGTGATCAGTTTGGTGTGAAAACATTTGGCCACATTCGCCAGATTCTGGAAGACGCACTGAACATCAACCACCATGGCGTCACAGGCACCGGTGACGATTGCCAGTTCCTGCTGCAGGAAGGTGCCGGCCGGCGGCACGCCGTGCCGCTGCAAAATTTCATTGCCCGTGCAGCAAATACCGCCCAGCTGAATTCCCCTGGCACCTTTTTGCTGGGCATATTCGACCATTTCTTTTGACTGGGCGGCCGCGACAATCATTTCGGAAAGGATCGGTTCGTGGCCATGAATGATGATGTTGACATGATCTTCTTTCATGATGCCCAGGTTCGCTTCGGACTGCAGCGGAAAAGGGGTGCCGAACATGACATCCTGCAGATCGGTGGCGATCATGGAACCGCCCCAGCCGTCGGCCAGCGCTGCTCGGGTGCACTGTTTGAGAATGTTTTTATAGTCCTGGTCCACACCCATGTGCGTGCGATGCATGATCTCCACGATTTCCCGGTCAATGTTACGCGGTAAAACGCCCAATTTTTTCCAGCGTTCATAAAGGGCTTGCGGTGCCCGCTTCAGGTAGCGCAGTTCGCCCTCGGGCTTGCCCCATTCAGCCAGTGCTTTTTTGGCGACTTCCAGCGCAATTTCATCCAGATCGCGATCGACTTCTTCGCCGTCGACTTCAACCTTGATATCAACCCCGAAGTGGGGGGCAATGGCCAGCAGCTTGTTGTAGTCTTTAATTTTGTAGTCTTCGGTTTCTTTATTGGCAACGGACATGAAGACCTCCGCTACCCCGCGGCCATGGTCGGAGTGGGCTGCCGCGCCGCCGGCCACCATGCGCGCAAAGTTGCGGGCGGCAATCGTGTTGGCCGTCGCGCCGCACAACCCTTTGCGTTCGTCTTCGCCTTCGATGCCCCCTTTGGGCAGCGGCAGGCGACAGGGGCCCATGGCGCAGTTTTTACAGCAGGTTCCCTGAATGCCGATGTTACAGGGCTTCATGGTTACGGCCCGGTCGAAAATCGTTTCGACGCCCAGTTCCTGGGCCCGCCGAATCATTTGCTGGCTGGCGACATCGATGGTCGCGGCGACCGGATCAGCAACTTTTTTGGATTTTTCATTTTTTAGTGACTTTACCTTAGTTGATTCTGCCATACGAGGTTCCTCCCCATAATTTTTTAGGTGAAAACTGCAGGCGGCGCCTGAATCACGTTCACCGGTTAATCAGATCATTAGATTCTTCTGTGAACCCAGTCCAAATTTTCGATCAGTTTGTCGGTCATCGACTTTTGGACCGCTGCGGGTGTCTTCGAGACGTCCTCTTCAGCGGCGGATTCACGTTTAGCAGCCAGTTCCTCGCGCTCCCTGGCGCGTTTTTGGCGAACGGCGTCGAGCTCAGCCTCCACTTTAGCCTTTTCCTCAGCGGCCTGGCGAGCTTCCTGCTCGGCTTTGGCCTTGGCGTCCGCTTCGGCCTTGGCTTTGGCGTCGGCTTCAGCTTTGAGCCGGGCCTCTTCAGCGGCTTTAGCCTGGGCCTCGGCATCCAACTTGGCCTTGGCTTCTGCTTCGGCCTTGACTTTGGCTGCCGCTTCAGCGCTGGCTTTAGCATCGGCGGCCGCTTCAACTTTGGGTGCTTCGGCCGGTGCTGCAGGCTCGGCAGCCGCAGCCGCCTTTTTCTCAGGCTCGGCAGCCGCAGCCGCCTTTTTCTCAGGTTCAGCCTTGGCGGCCGCCGGGGCCGCTTCCTTGGCCGGAGCGGCTGCTTTTTTGGCCGGTGCCGGTTTTTTCTCTTTTTCTGCGGCGATGGTCAGGTCCGGGTCGGGCGACAGGGCTAAAAGATCGATCTCGACATCCGCCAATTGCTTATTGATCGGTGCCACATCAGCGGCCGAGCCGCCTTCCGCAATCAGATCGATGTATGCTTTTACCAGTCGAATGGATTCCGGATGGCGCATGATCAGTATGTTGGAGCCACTCATCAGGTAGGCCACCGCGCCCACTGCTTCCATCAAAATCGGGCGCTTTTCCGGATCGCCCAGCAAGGGTGCCTCATCGGCCGGCTGTTTGGCTTCCTTGCATTTCCAAACCTCGTTGCCGAGGTTGTTGATCAGGGGAAGCTGCAGTTTGTCGTCGCCCTGGGCCAATGCCGCCATCCGGATGCGTTCCATGACGGAATACGAATACTCCAGGCCGTATCCCAGTCCACCGGTGGTGGGGTCGACAATCATCCGGTTCATGGGCATCCCCAGGTTCTCCAGCAGAATATTGCATTGCTTGGCAAGGTTAACATCAATGGGGGAAGATGAGATAATGGAATGCCCGAAACCCATGGCCGCCGCACCGATACCTTTGTGATTTTTGTCCTCCACGGGTCCGAGGATCAGGTTTTCTCCCTGACATTCTTCGGCAATTTTTTTGAGGACTTCCTCATCTTTTTCGACGTTGGCGGTGCCCCAGATAATCAGGGGCACATCCACGGCTCCCAGGACTTTTTTAACGCTGGCCACGGCATCCTCGGCCGATGCGTTTTCACCGTTGGGATCGGTGCTCTTAAGCTGCAAAACGATCATTTCAGCACCGTATTCATCAACGCATTTCTTGGCCCAGGCCGCCGGATCTGAAAGAACGTCCTTGAAAGGACTGAGTGCCGCTTCCGGCCACTCCGCCGGTTCCATATCCCAGATTTCCATGGCAATTTTGGGTTTGTTGGGCATCGCACCTTCGAACTGGTAGAACGGATAGCATGCCTCTCCGCCGACAGTTACGGCTTTGTCGCCCTTTCCCAGGGTGATTTCCTTGATATTGCCGCTATAGGATTCTTTAAAAAATTCAAAAGCCAATGTTGCCTCCTTAATTACTTTGTCTACTTCGGTTAATGGATGCAGTTTCCAAAATTGAAACATTGCAAGGAGTTAACCACAATTGGGATTGTATTGTTGACAAGTTCGTCTCTTTTTCTGACACCCCCCTTTCTTATTTTTATTTTTTTATATTAATCAATCTACAGACGGTAGATATATCCATTTTTTTAAAAGATTTAAAAAAATTGTATTTTTAAGGTCCGCCTTCGGCGGATTCTATTCTAAAAAGAACGGAGCGAACATACTCCGCAAAACTGGCTGCGCAGGCCAAGAGCGACATCCATAAATATTCAATTCTCTCCCCCTTGATTTTTTTGATTTAATTCATACTATCAAAGTCCGCAACATCACCCGCCAGAAGACCTGCCGGTCCAGCGTAAAATAAAGAATATTATCATTTATATGGAGTGGATAGGTTTGTCAAGAGCGGAGCCCGTATGAATATAAATTTCTAATTAAATTAAATTCATTTATAGGAAGGGGTTCAAGGGTTTATAGGTTCAAAGGTTCAAGGTTCGGAAGTTGGGAGGTTCGAGGGTTGGGGCTTCGCCCTTCGGGCTACGACCCCATTCGCAGGGTTCAGCGCCGCCGGTTCGACCTCGTTTTCCTACTCGTCCTCATGCTCGATGATTTTGAGCGGCTCACGATTTCGAGGACGAGAACGACGACGAGTACGATTGAAGCATCTAATTTAAGCGGGCACGGTGGCCCGCCCGACTTCAAGAAAATAGCATCGAAATTCATGAAGTTTCATAAAAGCCCCACCGTTGGCCGCGAACATCCAGTTTAATCTTGGAAGAAACTTACTGCCATATGAGGGTTCCGGTACCAGGGAGTTAACGCGCTATATCCTGACACCTGAACACTGACACCTGAAACCTTTAGCGTTTCATACAATGAGTTACTGTTCTTGAATCATACGTACAATCGGTATCAAAATTTCAAATGACAGAGCGCAGCGATTCCATCATTCGTCATTCTTCAATCGTCATTCGACATTCCACTCGTCATTTTTCTGAGGGCTTCCAGGCGGGATTTTACCTTGGGGAACTGATTCATGTCCGTGTGCGGTAAAAAGAGGGCCGCCACATAATTATCCATATAAGAATTTGTATCCGACAGTTCAAAATTGGTCATTTTTTTAGTGACTTCCACAACATCTTTGCGGATGCGGTTGGTCAATGAACTCATTCGGGCACCCATCAACGAACCATTGCCGATAAAGGTGACTTTGTCCGTGTCCAGTTCCGGCAGCAAACCAATGGTCATGGCCTTTGCCAGATCCACATAGCTGCCGAAGCCGCCGGCTAAGATAATGTGTTCAATCTCGGCAATGCTCATTCCCACCTCGGTGAGCAGGGTCATGCAGCCGCTATAGATCGCACCCTTGGCCCGGATGAGATTCTCGATGTCGATTTCGGTTAAAGTGATATCGCGGTCAATCTGGGTTTCATCCTGCCAGGCCAGCACGTACTCATAGATACCGCTGTCCTCACGAATGCGGGGGGTGTCCAGATCACGGTCAAACTTACCCAGATTATTAATAATCCCCAATTCGAACATAGTGGCCACCATTATAATCAATCCGGATCCGCAAATTCCTTTGGGGCGCACATTGCCGATGGTGATAATCATGGGTTCAAAAGTGATCGGATCGATCGAAAAATCTTCGATCGCCCCATTGGCCGCACGCATCCCGAATTTCAAGCCCCCGCCTTCAAAGGCCGGGCCGGCTGAACAAGCCGCACATGCCAGCCAGTCCTTGTTGCCGATTACGATTTCGGCATTGGTGCCGATATCCAGATAGAGGGTCAACGCCTCGGATCGATAGATACCCGACCCCATGACACCGGCCACAATATCGCCCCCCACATAGCTTGAAACCGCCGGGTAAACCAATGCGGCGACATGGTCTTCCAATTCCATGCCCAGATCAGAGGCTTTCATGGGGGGATAAAGGGTGGCGGCCGGCACATAAGGGGCACGCCGGATGGATCGCGGATCAACAGACAGCATCAACTGCGTCATGGTCGTGTTGCCGGCCAGGGTGATGGTCGCAATATTCTCCTGGTCAACACCGGATCGTTTGATAATCTTGCCTAAAATCTTATTGATGGTTGCAATCACGACCCCGTTTATTTTTGCCAAACCGCCGGGTTTTTCCGCGTAAACGATGCGCGAGATGACGTCCTCGCCATAACTGATCTGTCCGTTAAACTCCCCGTGCTCGGCCAGGACTTCACCGCTGATCAGGTCGATAATCTGGCCATAAATTGTGGTCGTCCCGATATCCATGGCAATCGCATAACTTTGATCGGAGGTATCACCGGGCTGAATATTAATAATACGGGTTTTGCCGACATCCCGCACCGGTCGCACCAGGGTCGCCGTAACCTTGAAATCATCTTCGCGAATTACCTGGGGTATTTTTCGAATCATCGCCAGGGTGACATCCAGACGATGTTCATCGTGCTTGAGCTGCAGGTAGCTGATCAGGCGGGTGATATCCGGCAGGTTGTCCTGGGCCGTGGGGGCGGGAAGTTTTAGATATTTTTTTTCAACCGGCGCAACGAACAATCCCTTTTCTTTCAGCTCTTCGAAATTCATCTCCCGGATATGGGCAGTTCGGCGCGGCCCGGCCTGCATTTTCAGCAGATCGGCATCAATGCTGGATTCGACGGGAATCCGCACGACCAGATCGCTTTTGACAACCGCCTGGCAGGCCAGACGGTAACCTCTTTCCCGGTCTTCGATGCTGAGTTTCTCCGAGATTCCACCGTCCACGGTACCGTCCTCGATCAAGACCCGACACTTGCCGCAAACCCCTTCCCCACCGCAGGAAGCGTTCACGTGAACACCGGCCTCCAGGGCTGCCCGAATAACCGTATCACCATCTTCAACGTCTATTTGCAGATCATAAGGTAAAAATTTCACTGTATGTGTTGGCATAGCCATGTTCCTAATTTATAGATTCGTAGTTAATAAATCATATGAAAGCGGCATCAGGTGTCAGGTGTCAGGTGTCAGGTCTTAGAAGACATATGACAGAGGACAGAAACCGGAAGTCGGGGTTCGGAATGTGGAAGTCGGAAAAAAGAAGAAGGTGAGAGAAGGAGGGAGATGATTGGGGAGGCCGGCTAATTTTAGCCTGCTCTCACCAATTAATTGCCCGCCTTCAACCATGCACCTTGCGCTTTTTACCTTTAACTTTATACCTTTTACCACATACCGTCTACCGTTAACCGTGTATCATGATCCCTGGATCCATAGATCCTGACACCTGACATTCCCGCACACCTGAAACCTTTTACCAATCAACCAATCAACCCAATCAACCCAATCAACTCAATCAACCAACGTCACTCCGGTTCGCTGAACTTGCATTTCAGCGTCAGCATATCGCCGTCAAAAAAGGTATTTGTCTTATAGGGCAATTGTTTGAACAATTTAATCATGCCCCGGTTGTGGGGGGACGTGAAAGCGACCAGACCGGAGATGTCATTTGCCCGGGCGGCCGCTGCCAGCTTCTTTAACAGAATTTTGCCCAGCCCCTTTTTTTGATAGTCCTTGCTGATGGAAAATGCGATTTCGGCAATATTGGTGGCCGGATCAATCAAGTACTCCCCGATGCCCACCACCCGGCCGAATCCGAATTCACCGACAACCGCCACAACGGTTAAATCTTTTACATAATCGATCTGGGAAACGCCTTCAACCTCTTCTTTGACAAAACTGGTTTTTTCATGAAAAAACCGGGCGACAACATCATCTTTGTCAAGGTTGTAGAAGTGCTCTTGAATTCTTCTTTCATCCACCGGTTTGGCCGGCCGCACGGTAACCTGTTCACCTTCAATTTCCAATGTTTCTTCCAGATGGATGGGATAGACACCGTGGATGGATTCTTTCAGGCTTCGCTCGGCACTCAAAAGCCCCATTTTCTGCGCTTCATAAAAAAGCTCATCTCGAAATTCGGGATGCGCGATACTGATCATGGCCACCGCACGCTCCTGAAGGCTTTTGCCGAACAAATTGACCGCACCAAACTCGGTCACGACATGATGAACATCACCTCTGGGAGCCGCAACGGCGGTGTCTACGAGCATGGGCACGATCCGGCTTTTGCGGCCCTGCATTGCGGTGGACGGCAGCATTAGAATCGATTTGCCGCCCGGTGACTGGACCGCACCCCGCATAAAATCAGAGATGCCGGTAATCCCGGAAAAATGAGTTTGGGGCATGGCATCGGCCGCCACCTGGCCGGTCAAATCAATGGTCATGGCCACGCTCATCGCGACCAACTTATTATGGCGCGCAATGATGGCCGGGTCACAGACATAATCGGATGGATGAAATTCAACGGCCGGATTGTCATTTAAAAATTCATAGAGATCCTCTGAACCGATGGCGCTCTGGGCCACCATCTTACCGTCGTTAAAGCCTTTTTTGTGGTTGGTAATCACCCCTTTGGAAAACAGGTGCATGATGTCATCGGTCATGTACATGGTATGGATTCCAAGATCGTTTTTATCCGACAGGGCCAGCATGATGGCTTCGGAAGTGGTTCCCAGCCCGATGGCAATCGTTGATCCGTCTTCAATCAGCCGTCTGGCAATCAAGCGGCCGATATCATTGGCGGCTGCCAGTGCAGGATTTTTGCCAATGGTCAGCAGCGGTTCATTATGTTCCACAAAATAATCAACATCATTGACATGAATAAAGCTGCGTCCCAGGACCCTGGGCATATGGGAATTTATCTGGGCGATGACCAGGTCCGCGGATTGAGCCGCCGCCAGGGTAATATCAACCGAAACACCCAGGCTCATCCAGCCGAAATCGTCCGGCGGTGAAACCTGAATCAGGGCCACATGGATCGGCAGCAGGCGACTTTTAAACAACCGCGGTATGGCCGACATATTGATGGGCGTAATAAAGCGCTTGTTGCGCGCGATCCCCTTGGATTTGGCGGAGCCCAGATAGAAAGAGCGAATATTCAGGCTCTGGTCTTTGGTCTTGTCGGCAATCAGGGTCAGCGGCACGGTTTCGAGGGTCATCAAGCGGTTGATTTCGATATCCTTTAGATAATTCGACATCTCGGAAAGCGCGCGAACCAGATGCTGGGGTTCACCGCAGGAGGACCCGATAAATACCCGCTGCCCTGGTTTGATCAGTTTCAGGGCGTCGCTGGCACTGCGCCGGTTTTCAACGTATTTATCTGCCCAGTAGATTTTAGTGGCCATTCAGGTCTCCCCTATGAAATGCATATTGAAGATTGAATATTTGTGGTTTTTTATCTTTTTACTTTCCTCACACCCTAAAAGACTAATCAAATTAGCTCATCCAACCTCAGTTGGCAAGAGGAACCTGAACCTAAATAAAATCACCATAGTCTCTAAAACCGTTATATCGAAGGGTAATTAAAGAGAATTAAATTACAAATCTCAAGCACCAAATTACAAATAAATCTCAAATTCCAATATTCAATGACCGAAACATTCTTAAAAGTTTCATCCGATTGCTCCTTAAGAAAGAGGTTTTCGAGTGATATTGTCATTGGGTAAAAGAGTTTGCAGCCTGTTGGTTTGGAATTTCGAATTTGGGTCATTGGGATTTGTTTGTAATTTGTCTTTTGATGCTTGGAATTTTCGTGATTGTCAAGAAACAGTTTAATTTTTGAGGTCTGTGGTTAACTTGATCAAATCCCGAAGCTCTATGCCAATGGAAGGTATTATTGCTTGACTCACAATGATCTTTTTTTTATAGTCGCCCAATTCAATAAATTCGCCATAATGGAAAATACGGATTAAAATTATGAAGACAATTCAATTGCTGAGTCGATTGATTGACAAAATGAACGAATGGGTCGGCCGCGGTGTGTCCTGGGTAACCCTGATCCTGGTACTGGTGGTGTTTATCGATGTCGTGATGCGCTATCTGTTTAACACCAGTTTCGTGTTTACCCAGGAGCTTGAATGGCATTTGTTCGGCTTTATCTTCCTGATCGGCGCCGGCTACACCCTGCTGCACGACGGGCATGTGCGGGTGGATATCATCTACCAGCGTCTGGGATTAAAGGGCCGGGCCTGGATCAATTTATGCGGCGTAATTTTATTTCTCATCCCCGGCTGTCTGATGGTGATAACAACCGGATGGAAATTTGCCGCCAATTCATTTTCAATGCTCGAAGGGTCACCGGATCCGGGCGGTATCCCCTTTCGATTTATCATCAAGGGATGCATCCCTTTCGGGTTCACACTCCTTCTACTTCAGGGAATATCTCTGGGCCTGCATAGTTTCATGCAGCTTCTGGGAATGGAAGAAGCCAAGGAGGACCAATCCTGATGGATTATTTAGCAGCCTGGATGTTTTTAGCCTTAACGATCTTATTGATGGCCGGTTTCCCGGTCACCTTCACATTACTGGGGGTTGCGCTGACCTTCGGTATGATCGGCTTTGGCTGGGATTTCTTTAACCTGCTGCCGCTGCGCATCTGGGGCCGCATGGGCAATGTCACCCTGGCCGCCGTGCCCCTGTTCGTATTTATGGGCGTCATGCTGGAACGCTCCGGCCTGGCCGAAGCGCTTTTGAATACCATGGGCTTGCTTTTCGGTCGTCTGAAAGGGGGATTGGCCATATCGGTGGTCGTGGTGGGCGCCCTGCTGGGTGCATCGACCGGTATCGTGGGCGCCACGGTTGTCACCATGGGCCTGCTGGCCGTTCCCACCATGCTGCGCCGCGGCTATCAGAAGGAACTCGCGACCGGAACCGTGTCAGCCTCCGGAACCCTGGGACAAATCATCCCGCCGAGCATCGTCCTGGTGCTCATCGGAGATATCGTGGGTGTGCCCGTGGGGGACCTGTTTATGGGAGCCGTCCTGCCGGGACTGCTGCTGGTGGGTCTGTTTATCATCTACATCCTGATCGCCGCCTATTTGCGACCCGGCGTAGCTCCGGCGATTTCAAAAGAGGAACTGGCGGCGATAAGCCCCAAACAGCTGGCAGTGCTGGTCGGCAAGGCCCTGGTCCCGCCCTTGTTTCTGATGGTTGCCGTGCTAGGGTCTATTTTCGCCGGCATTGCATCACCCACCGAAGCGGCCGCTGTAGGGGCGGTGGGCGCGACCCTGTTGACCATCGCCAATAAAAAATTCAACATGGTCACTTTGCGCGAGGTCATGCATACCACGACCCGGTTGACCTGCATGGTCTTTATCATCCTGTGCGGCGCGGCCGCTTTCGGTCTGGTCTTTCGGGGTCTGGGCGGCGATACCATCGTCCGAGAGTTTCTGGGGGGCATTGCCCACAAATACAGCCACGGGGCAGTCCTGGCCATCGTGATGCTCCTGATCTTTTTTATCGGCTTTTTTCTGGATTTTATCGAAATTACCTTTATCCACGTACCGGTGCTGGCACCGATCATGATCGACTTTGGATACGATCCGATCTGGTTCTGCATATTGCTGGCCGTGAATCTGCAGACCTCGTTCCTGACGCCGCCCTTTGGATTTTCACTATTTTATCTTAAGGCGGTCACACCGCCTGAGGTCACAACCGGTCATATTTACCGGGGCATCATCCCATTTGTGCTGTTTCAGCTTATCGGACTGGCCATCGTGGTCTTCTTTCCAAGACTGGCAACCTGGCTGCCGCATGTCGTTTTCGGACCTTGAAGCAATCGGCATATCGATAAAAGGTCTTGACTAATAGGCGTTAAAAGTTAGATTAATCCCATGCTCTTTTTTTCGCAAACTCCGCTATAGAGTTGCGGCGGGAATAAAAGGGCGGCTCATACCAGCGACGGCTTGCCGAAGTGGGAATCCGGGCTGGCGAGCATATTCCATTTCAAAGGAGGTTTTCTATGAAAAGGCGTGATTTTCTGAAAAAAGCGGGTTTCGGCGCTGCAGCGGTTGCAGCAACTGCCGTCAATGCCCCGGCGGTATTGGCGCAGAAAAAATATCGATGGCGAATGGTTACCACTTGGCCGCCCAAGCTGCCTGTACTCCAGGAAGGTTGTGAACGGCTGGCCAAAAGAGTCGATGAGATGACCGGCGGGCAGCTCCGGATCCAGGTTTTCGCCGGCGGCGAGCTGGTGCCCCCCTTGGAGAGCTTTCAGGCTGTGTCCGACGGCACGGTGGAGGTCGGCAGCGGCGCATCCTATTATTGGGCCGGAAAAGAGCCCGCCACCCAGTGGTTTGCGGCCGTGCCTTTCGGTATGAATGCCCAGGGTATGGCAGCCTGGTTCCATGGCGCCGACGGACTTAAACTGTGGGAGGAAACCTATGCGCCCTTCAATCTAATTCCCCGTCCCGGCGGGTCCACCGGTGTTCAGATGGGGGGGTGGTTTAACAAAAAAATTGATACCATCGATGATTTCAAAGGCTTGAAAATGCGGATCCCCGGCCTGGGCGGCAAGGTGATTGCCAAAGCCGGTGCAACCGTGGTGCTGACAGCGGGCGGCGAAATTTTCACCAACCTCGAGCGCGGCGTCATTGATGCCACGGAATGGGTCGGCCCCTACCATGACCTGCGGATGGGTTTTTATGAAGCCGCCAAGTACTACTATTATCCCGGCTGGCACGAGCCTGGGACCTATCTGGAGTATTTCTTCAATAAAAAGGCCTACGAGAGCCTGCCGCCGGAATTGCAGCATATCCTCGATGCCGCCTGCATGGAAAACGAAGCATGGGTTCTGCCGCAGTTCGACGCCAACAACGGTGCAGCCCTGCAAACGCTGATCACCAAGCACAAAGTCCAGCTGATCAGATTTCCGGATGAGGTGCTCGATGCGCTGCGCAAATTGGCGGAAGAAGTGCGTGAAGAAGAGGCCGCCAAGACCCCCATAGCCACAAAAGTGAATGAATCCTTTAAAAAATTCCAGCAGGTCGTCGGCACTTGGGGAACGGTATCCGAACTGGCATACTATAATACTATCCTGCCGAAGTACTCCCTAAAAGGATAATCGCACATAGGATGGACAAAGTTCGACCACATTAGATCGACGTAACGCAAAAATCGCTGGCCGGTATCCGTAAACCGGCCGGCGATTTTTTTATTAATCCTCCCATTGATCTTCCTCGATTAACCCCGTCGTATCCGGCTGCGGCACTTCCTGCACCTCGCGCAGCTTGTGCTGCGATGGCCCGGGTACGCACTTCGGCTTTAGCGATGGTGTTGCTGGCCTCCTGCAGCTTCTTTTTGGTTTGGGCCAGCACGTCGCCGAATTTGCCGAATTCGGTCTTGACCACACCCAGCAATTCCCAGACCTCGCTGGAGCGTTTCTCGATGGCCAGGGTCCGAAAACCCATTTGCAGGCTGTTGAGCAGCGCTGCCAGGGTGGTAGGCCCGGTCACCACGATGCGGTATTCGCGCTGCAGGGTATCGCAAAGGCCCGGCTGCCGCAGCACTTCGGCATACAATCCCTCCACCGGTAAAAACATGATCGCAAAATCGGTGGTATGGGGCGGATCGATATATTTGTCCCTGATGTTTTTGGCCTCCAGCTTGATGCGAGTCTCCAGACTTTTAACCGATTTATCCGCCAGCTCTTTGTCGGCGGCCTCCTGGGCATCCACCAGGCGTTGATAATCTTCCTGCGGGAATTTGGCGTCAATCGGCAGCCATACCACCTGCTCCTTGGCCGGATCCGGCCCCGGCAGCTTGATGGCGAACTCCACCCGGTCGTTGCTGTTCTTTTTGGTGGCAACATTCGTTTCGTACTGGTCGGGAGTCAGGATCTGTTCCAAAATGTGGCTCAAGCGGATCTCGCCCCAGATGCCGCGGGTTTTGACGTTGGTCAGCACTTTTTTCAGGTCACCGACACCTGTCGCCAGGCTGCGCATCTCCCCCAGGCCTTTGTGGACCTGTTCCAAACGCTCACTGACCTGCTTAAAAGACTCACCCAGACGCTTTTCGAGGGTGGTTTGAAGTTTTTCGTCCACCGTGGCCCGCATCTGTTCAAGCTTGCGGGTGTTGTCTTCCTGCAGGGCACGCAATTGGTCTTCCATGGTCCGGCGCATGGCCTCGATTTTGTGTTCATTAAGCCGGGCCATGGCGACCAGCTGCTTTGAAAAAGAATCGAGCTGATCTTTTTGCAGGCGGATATTTTCCAGCAAGCGCTGCTGGATTGAATCACCTGACAGCTTCAGGGTACTGCCAAGCTCCTGCCGGGCCTGCCGGGCGCTGTTGGCCGTCTCCTGCCGGTTGAGCGTTATCTCATCTTTAACGATATCTTCCAGGCGTTCCTGTTTACTTCCCAGGGCGACCAAACTGTCGTGCAGTTTTGCGATAACATCTTCCGGTTTCCGTCGGATGAGTATTATCAACAGGATCAGGGTGGTCAGCACAAGCAGGAATGCAACGCCGGCAGCCAGTTCCATGGCATAAGGGGTAATAAACGCCGTAACCGCATCAACAATTGAGGCCATCGTTTCTTTCCTCGAGTTTTTATCCACCGCGTCTCTTAGCAGCCTCATCACGACACAGCCGATAACATACTAAAAATACATATTTTTTTTCGACTATACGATTATAGAGAAATGCAGCTCGAGCGTCAAGCATCAATGATAAAAATAGATAATAAGAATTTCGAAGAAAAAAAATAATGACAGACCGATGCCGGTCATGCTAGAAAGTTAAGCAACTTTGCCGATAACCGGATCGGGTTGGGACCCGAATAGACAGTCACGAAAAAAAATGGAGCGGGAATGGACCGCAACAGCAAAAAAAAATTCACGGCAGACAATATGAAGTCAATTACTTCAGCAGGCTATGGTATAAAACCGGTTTACAAAATTATTCTGGCTTTGCTGATCATTATCCCGGCTGCATTGCTGGGCGGCCTGATGTACCTGTACAGTCTGCAGCCGCAATACTCGGGCCGGCTGTCCCTGGCAGGCCTGCAGCAAGAAGTCGAAGTGATTTTCGACGCATACGGGATTCCCCACATTTATGGGCAAAACCAGGAGGATGTTTATTTCGCGCTGGGCTACGTTCATGCCCAGGAGCGCCTGTTTCAAATGGAAATGATGCGCCGGGTGGCGGCCGGACGTCTGGCCGAAATTTTGGGTCAAAAGCTCGTTAAAACCGATAAATTCTTTCGAACCCTCGGCCTGCTGGAACAAGCCGATCTGAATGCCGCTCTATTTTTTAAAGACCCTTCCGCGCCCTGGAAAAAAGC
Organism: uncultured delta proteobacterium; assembly: GCA_963710795.1. Lineage (GTDB taxonomy): Bacteria > Desulfobacterota > Desulfobacteria > Desulfobacterales > JAFDCJ01 > JAFDCJ01. The sequence goes on along the minus strand of CAVQBT010000005.1, from coordinate 187,373 downwards.
GGCCCTGGCCTACCTGGCAGGCGTCAATCAATATGTCGAGCAGGGCGATACGCCCCTGGAATTTCGCATCCTTGGCATACCCAAAGAAAAATTCACGCCCAAAGATATCTACCTGAACGGGGCCCTGATGGCCTTTGGCTTTGCGGCGGGTTTTCAAATGGATCCCCTGATAACCAAAACGTACCATAAGCTGGGCTGGGACTACCTCAAGGACTGGGTTCTGGGCTGGCCGCCGGGTGCCCAAAAGATTCCGGTCTATCCTGCCAATTATTCGGCTGGCACCGAAGCGCTGCCGGCCGCAATCCACAAGATGATGGCCGAATTGCCGGTAGCGGCCTGGATCGGCAGCAACGCTTGGGTGGTTTCCGGCAAGAAGACGAAATCCGGCCAAGTCATTTTTGCCAATGACACCCATATGGCCTATAGCCAGCCATCGTTCTGGTATGAGGCGCATCTGGAATGCCCGGGATTCAGCTTTTACGGCAATCATGCCGCCGGTTTTCCGTTTGCCCTCATCGGCCACAACCGCTTTGCGGCCTGGGGACTGACCATGTTTGAAAACGATGATGTGGACTTTTATAAAGAACGCCTCAATCCGCAAAATCCGAATCAGGTGTGGTTCATCGATCACTGGGAAAATTTGAAAATCCGGCAGGCGACGATTAAGGTCAAAGGCGGCAAAGACGTTATTCTTGAAGTCCGCAGCTCACGCCATGGCCCTATTTTAAATGAAGTCGATGACGCGGTTGCCCAAACGGGAAGCGATCCGGTAGCCGTGTGGTGGGTGTTTAACCATATTCCCACCCAATCGATTCAAGCATTTTATGTTCTGGCCCATTCGCGCTCAATTGAAGATGCCCGCCGGGCCGCATCGCTGATCGATGGGGTCGGATTAAATGTCATGTACGGCGACCGGGATGGCAATGTTGCCTGGTGGGCGTCTGCCAAACTCATCAGGCGTCCGGACCATGTGAATTCGAAATTGTTTTTAGACGGCGCCGGCGGCCAGGACGAGCCCCTGGGTTATTATGATTTTTCACAAAATCCCCAATCAGAGAATCCGCCGACCGGATTTGTCTATTCAGCCAATAACCAACCCGACACGCTCACCGGCAAGTTGTATCCGGGATATTATGTCCCCGAAGATCGCGCCCGGCGCATCGTGCAATACCTGGATTCGGAAACGAGCTGGTCGGTGGAATCGACGAAACAGATGGATACGGATTGCATCTCCACGGTATATGCCGAAGTAACCGCCGAAATATTAAACACCTTAAAAGCGGACCGAATCCTGCAAAGCACTTCAACCCATGAAAAGGCCTTTAAGATTCTGAAAAACTGGAATGGCGATCATCAAGTCACGGCGGTGGCGCCGACCATATTTTACATGCTTTTATCAACCATCATGGAAAATACCATGGCGGATGAATTAGGAGCTGATGACTATGCGGTCTTTAATTCGAGCCATGTAATGAAGCGCAGCATTGCGGTTATTATTAAAAACGATCCATCCTTGTGGTGGGACGATATTCGGACGGAAACGGTTAAAGAAACCCGGCAAATGATTTTTGCCCGATCCTTTGACCAGGCCATCAAGGCCTTGACAAAGCAGCTTGGCCCGGACATTGCCGCCTGGCACTGGGGTAAGGTTCACACCCTTGAGCACGGTCATTTGCTGGGCCGGCAAAAACCGCTGAATCTGCTTTTTAATGTCGGACCGTTTGCGGCCATGGGCGGCAATGAAACCATCGTCAATCTGGGATTCAAACTGAATTCCCGCGGCCGTTATCCGGTCAGTTTCGGTCCGGCCATGCGGATTATCATTGATTTTGCCGATATTGAAAACTCTTTGAGTGTCAACCCGACCGGTCAATCCGGTTTCTTTTTAAGCGACCATTATGATGACCAGGCGGCTTTATTCAACAGCGGAAAGTTTCGCAAGCAGATGATGAATCGTGATGAAATAAAGGAATCGGGCAGAGGAACATTGTTTTTAATCCCGCAATAGGCTATAGGATGCCTTTAAACATCTGCACCGAGCTGCTGTTGGAGGAAAGGGTAATGGATAAGCTTTTTTCCCCGTTTGCCATAAAAAATTTAGCCTTGAGCAATCGAATTGTCATGCCGGCCCTGGCTTCTTTTATGATTGGAATTGACGGCAGCATATCAGATGCGACGGTCGAGCATTATCGCCGCAGAGCAGCCGGCGGACCGGCCATGGTTATCATGGAAGCCTGTGCCGTGTCTCCGGAAGGCGCGGTATCCTCCCATCAGGCCGTGATTCATGATGACCGTTTTATTGACGGGTTGTCAAGGATCGCCCGGGCCATGAAAGCAGAAGGATCTGTTCCCGCGATCCAAATCCACCACGGGGGCCGCCAAACATCGGTTAAGGTTATCAACCGCAAACCCCTGGCGCCTTCCCCGCTGCCGTGCCCCACGATTCGCGGCGAGGTGGAACCGCTTACGATCGACGGCATTCAACAGCTGGTCCAAAAATTTGGCGATGCCGCCCAGCGGGCCTGTCAGGCCGGATTTGAATTAATCGAAATCCACGGCGCCCACGGGTATCTGGTAAATCAATTTTTATCACGATTTTCCAATATCCGGCAAGATCGATACGGTGGCGATGTGGCCGGCAGAACCCGTTTTGCCAGGGAGATCGTTGAAGAGATTCGAAACCGCGTGGGACCGGAATATCCCATTTCCTTTAAGATCAGCGCCGAAGAATATGTCGACAGCGGTCTGACAACCGAACAAAGCATTGAAATTTTGAAAATTCTGGTGCCGGCCGGCATCGATGTCGTTCAGGTTTCCGCCGGAAACGATGTGACGCCGGAATGGATCTGCCAGCCGATGTTCATGGAAAAAGCCTGCCTGGTTGAATCTGCCAATCAGGTGAAAAAGGCCCTGGATATTCCGGTAATGGCGGTCGGCAGAATCAATGATCCTCTGATTGCCAATCGGATCATTGCGCAGGATAAAGCCGATCTGGTTTGTATCGGCCGCGGGCTGCTGGCGGACCCGGAAATGCCGAATAAAGTGCGGGAAGGCCGATCCGATGAAATCCGCACCTGCATTGCCTGCAATACCTGCATGCAATCGATTTTCAAAAGGGGCCGCATCGAGTGCCTGGTGAATCCGATGCTGGGCCGCGAAAATGAAATGGCTTTCATCCCGACCGATGACCCTAAAAAGATCATGGTCATCGGCGGCGGACCGGGGGGCCTGAACGTCGCCTGGGTGGCTGCCAAACGCGGTCATAGCGTGCATGTCTATGAAAAACGCAGTGAACTCGGCGGCCAGCTGGTTCCCGGCAGCACCCCGGGCCATAAATCAGAACTGCGCTCTTTGATCCGCTTCCAGAAAAAGCAAGCGGAATTATTTGGAGTTCAATGCCATTTGAATCATGAAGTTAAAGTCGAAGACATCCAGGCCATCGAGCCGGATGTCGTGGTCCTGGCCACCGGTTCGTTGCCCGTGCTGCCTTCGGTTGAGGGCATTGATAACGATATTGTGCTCACCTATGAAGATGTATTGATCGCTGGGCCGCCGCCTTTTAAAAACGTCGTGGTCATCGGCGGAGGACCGACCGGTCTGGAACTGGCACTTCATCTGGCCGATTGCGGTTGTGAAACCACCGTCGTTGAAATGCTGCCCAAAATCGGCAGTGGTTTGGAGGCCATGACCAAAAAAATTATCCTCCAACAGCTCAAAAAACATAATACCACCATTTTAACCGATACCCGATTGTTAAAAATTGAAAACAACGGCGTCATCGTCGCCGACAAAGACCGGCAGGAGCAATTTATTGAAGCCGATAAAGTCGTTATTGCTATCGGCACGCGCCCTGACAGCCGGCTTTATGACAAAATAAAATCTTTGGGCTACAAACTTTATCAGATCGGCGATTGCCTGCAACCGCGCAATGCTAAAGAAGCCATCTACGAAAGTGCGGTGTTGGGAAGAAGATTATAAATGAATATTGAAGATTGTAGATTGAATAATTAAGGTATTCTGTCGATTTTATTTTTAACTTATATGTCTAATTCTGCTAGATCCAATTATCTGTCTGATGACGACTATTATTATTTTAGTTCTCCTGCTAATCGCCTGGGATTTTGGGTGGTATCTGGTTGGGGTCAAGCCGCTGTTTCCCTGGCAATTGAAGAAACTGCTGAAGGGCCAAAGCAATCAGCTCAACCTCATCGATGTCCGCAGCCCCTGGGAATATAACTGGTTTCATATCAAGGGCGCCGTCAACAACCCCGAACTGCTTTTGGATATCAAGGCACTGCCCGACATCCGTAAGCAAGACCCGCTGATCGTAATCTGCATGACCGGCCACCGTTCACCCCTGGTTGCCCTCCGTCTAAAAAAGCGCGGATTCAAGAAAGTATACAACCTGACCTGGGGGATGCTGGCGTGGAAACTGTTTGGAATGAAGAATGACGATTAACGAATGACCTTGGAATGAAGAATGGTCCGCATAGGGCGGATCGAATGACGAATTATGGAAGTCGTTTTCACGCCCTCACTTAAATAACTTTTTTTAAACCGATGGCATTCCTTAAATCTTCAATTTTCAATCTTCATTTTTCATTATTCTTATACTGCCGGTACAGTCCCCTGAATTGGTGATAGGTCAACCCCAATATTCGGGCCGCTTTTTTCTGGTTGAATTTCGCTTGCTGCAGAGCATTTTCGAGCATACGTTCTTTAAGGTCCCACACGGCCGTTTTCAGCGGCCTGCCCATGGGGTCACCGCTACCGGTGGATTCTTTTTCCTGCTCGGCATCATCAATTGCCAATTCAGGCGGCTTTTTCCGATAGGGTGATGCGAAAGGGTCGAACACGACTTCGGCTATCGTTATCGACTGCGTTCGATAGACCGCCCGTTCCACTACATTTTTTAGCTCCCGCACATTGCCGGGCCATGGGTGTGCTTCCAGGGCCCGGACTGCGTCCGGGCTGAATTGTGGTATTTCGTCCCGCTCCAATTCGACCGCCATACGACCGGCAAAATAATTGGCCAGCAACAGAATATCTTCGCCCCGCTCCCGCAAGGGCGGCACGACCAACACCTCGAAGGAAAGCCGGTCCAGCAAATCCTGTTTGAACTTATTGCTGGCCGCCAGGGCCTGGACATCGGCATTGGTGGCCGCGATAATACGCACATCCACCTCAATGCTATCCGAGCTGCCCACCCGCTCGAAGGCGTTGTATTCCACTGCCCGCAGAATTTTTTCCTGAACTTCCATGGGAATATTGCCGATTTCATCCAAAAATAGCGTGCCGCTGTCAGCGGCTTCAAACCGGCCGAGGCGCCGCTGGGCGGCTCCGGTAAAGGCACCTTTTTCATATCCAAAAAGTTCGGATTCAATCAGCGATGAAGAGAGCGCCGAACAATTAAGGGTCAGAAGGGGCCCCTGCCATCGTTTTGAAAGGTAATGCAGGCGATTTGCCGCCAATTCCTTGCCCGTGCCGCGCTCACCCAATAGAAGTACCGGGCGATTCACGGGGGCCACCCGGGACAATCGCTCCTGAAACTCCAGAAATACTTCGGATTGTCCCAGGGCTTCAGTGGCACCACCGGGTGTTCTTCTGTGGTAATGTCTTTCCGGATTAGCGTTCATAATTCGAGGTTCAGGGTTCAGGGTTCAGGGTTCGGGGTTTGGGGCTTCGCCTCCGGCTTCCGACTTCGCTCTTCGTGCTACGACGGGACAAGTCGACCCCACACGCAGGGTTCCCTCAAGTAAAGATCCGGGTCCAGAGGGCCCGGCTTTGATTATCCCCGGAGGGGATTTAGTTTACCGGCATTTGCCGATTTACGGAGTACTGGAGTATTGGAGTGATGGAAGAACCCCCTTTTTCCATCGCTCTCAGAAAACAGACGCCTGGAGAAAATCTGAAAGTTTAAGGCTCTTTTTTTAAACCAACACTCCAAAACTCCAGTACTCCATTACTCCGGTTGATTTATACGGGCAGAGCCATTGATCTCTGACCTGGCCCTGAGGACCAGGTTTTCAATGTTGGAATAAAATTTTGAACAAGATGCCAATAACTGGCCATATTAGCTATTGAATAGCATTTTTTACCATAGCCCTGATTGGCCTGTCAAGTAAAAAAATCTATTAGTTTCAGCAGGTTAATCGAAAGAAAGCGATTGGCATATTTTATGCTCCTTCAATCCCTTAAAAAACGCAATGTAAATATTGGAGGAAATCATAATGGGTATTTTTACTAGGTTCCGCGACATCATCAGTTCCAATTTCAATGCCATGCTCGACAAGGCAGAGGATCCGGAAAAACTGATAAGACTGATGATCAGAGAGATGGAAGACACACTGGTTGAAATTAAAACAGCTTGTGCCGGCGTAATGGCCGGCAGCAAAAAAACAGCGCGCCAACTCGAAGGTTTACAGGCCCGGGCGCGCTACTGGGAAGAGAAAGCAGAACTTGCCGTCAAAATGGACCGAGATGATCTGGCCCGGGAAGCGCTGGTTGAAAAACGAAAATTCACCCACCGAACAGATTCGCTTGAAAACGAATTGTCCGAGCATGACCTGCTAATCGAGCAATACCAAAATGATATTCGACAACTCGAAGAAAAATTAAAGTCAGCCCGCGACAAACAGCGTTTGCTGGTTCAACGCCAGATCCATGCCCAGCGCAAGATACAGGCCCAGAATAATATTCAACGGATTGACAGTACCGAAACTTTGGTGAAATTCGATGAACTGGAAAACCGCATCGAACGTATGGAATCCGAAGCCGATCTGGTTAATTTTGGTAAAACCACTTCCCTGGAAGAGGAATTGGAAAGGCTCTCTGTGGATGAAGAAATAGAAAATGAACTAAAGGCATTAAAAACCCCGGTTCCGGAGAAAAAAGATGACACGCCGCCGCGGATTTAAATACTGAACCCTGAACCTATGAACGTAATATATTCTTCTTGATTAAAGCCGACATAAAGCTTAAGCATAGATAAATAATCTGAAAGAATCGAAACCTGGTAGGGAATATGAAAGAAGCATTGATTGTTGCCATCGTTTTTGGAAGCTTCGTGCTGATACCGGCCGTCATCGGGGGAACGATTGTGATCTCCATCAAGCTATTACGAGGCGGCACGTCTCGCAAGGATCAGGCCGAAGACTCCAAAATTATCCAGGAAATATACCAGGGCCTTGCACGCATGGAACAAAGAGTCGAGGCGCTGGAGACCATTTTGTTGGACCGTGATAGAGGGGACCGTCAACATGAAAAATTATGACAAATTGTCCCGCGACGGAATATACCGCTCACGCAACGGTGTTATTTTCGGTGTGTGCCGCGGGCTGGCCAACCATTTTGATTTCTCGGTGCTATGGGCCAGAGTGATTGCCGTCATTTTCCTGTTGGTTTCTGGTTTCTGGCCGGCGATTGGTCTATATTTAATCGCCACCCTTTTGATGAAGCCGGCACCGGTCGTCCCCCTAAAGACCGAGGCTGAACAGGAATTTTATGACAGCTACACCCACTCCCGCCGTATGGCGGCCCGGCGCTTGAAAAGAAGGTTTGAAAACCTGGAACGCCGGCTTCAGCGCATGGAACATATCGTAACCACCCGGGAGTTTGATTGGGATAGCAAACTCGAGAAATGACAAATGTTTAATGACTAATGAATAATTAAGGAATTCTATCGATTCTTATAAAATCTCAATATGTTATGAACAGACGCCTTTGCTACTATCACGACCTTAACAATTCTATTATTGGTCAAAAAGAAATATAAACGACGGAGCGAAGCGACATCCATCATTATTCATTATTCATTCTAAATTTCCATCAGTTCCGGCGGATGTTGCAACTCTCAACAGCGGAAAGAGCGGGTTGCGCCGGTAAGCATTCAGGGTTTGCGCATGGACTTCATCGGAGTAGGCCGCTGAACAATCCTCGAGCAGCACGGCTTTAAAGTCATGACAAATGGCATCCATGACAGTGGTCAGAACACAAAAGTGGGTGGAAATGCCTCCGATCGCACAGAGCGTTACGTCCCGTTCACGCAACCACCGTTCTAATTCGGTTTGGAAAAAAGCCGAAAATCTTGGCTTGGGAAGCCACAGATCATCACGCTGTCGATCCAGTTCATCGATTACCTCGGCCCCCCGGCTGCCGGCAAGCGAATGGGGATGCATTCGACTTTGAAAGATAAAGTCATCAGGCTGGAAGGCATCGGTCGAGAATACAACCGGCCAGCCTTGCTCACGAAAGCGCCTGCTCAAATGATTCAAAGGCGTAATCGTCTTCCGGGCCAGCGGCGTAATAGGCAATTTCCGGGAATCATCGAAATTATCCTTGACCATGTCGATCACGATTAAAGCCGGCTTTTCTTTAGGCTGCATTTTTATTGCTGATCCTCTGCATGCAATATGGTTGCGTATTGCATAAACCATAAAAAAAGTGGACTGCAAAGTCAAGGTGCAAAACTCCACTACGACGCTGATTTCCACTAACATAATATGAGTAAACATATACTAATAAAGTCATTATTGTTTAGACACGAATTCACCGCCCGCTTCAGGCTTCGCTCTTCGAGCTACGACCCGACACGTCGCTCGAGATCGCAGAGCACGCAGAGGAGAAATCGCAAAGGTACAGATAAAATAGGGCTTTTCTCTGCGCTCTCGGCGAACTCTGCGGTGAAAATATTTTTTAATGTTTTTCCACCACGTCTATAAATTTATGCTCGGCTTAGTAAGAAGCGAAATTGATACCCGAATTTTTATCGCAGATCATCACCCAGGGTCAATATTTAGTCTGCACTCCGGCACGGGAATACTTGAAATTTACGCGAAAAAGTCAGATGAGGGTTGGTGAACAAACGACGGCGCACATTGACCTGGCCTGAAGGCTCAGGCCAGGCCTTAAACATGCATCGGCCGGCAGGCTGAATTGGGGTTGGATTGAGATCAGCGCGCGACTTGCTGAGCTCCAGGTTCAAAATCCAGGCGCGCTCCTCAATTTAAATCTACGGCCCGGGTTGAATCCTTCTAAAACAGTTCCAACCCGGCGGGCCTGGCTATATTTGTTCCAGCACATCAGAGGGAATATCATAAGTATCTACCGGCGAAATACTTGTTTCACTGGGAATAGAATCAGCCAGAACAGTCTGAATCTGATCCAATATTTGACATCCTTGAATGCAATTCGGCAAATTATCTCTGGTAGTGCAATCTCTGCAAGGACTTTTTACCAGGTAACCGATATCAAAATCGAAATTGTGATTCTCACTCAGTCTTTGATCCATTTTTGCACCTCATATGCTTTGGTTTCGGTGTCATGATAGTGGTACGGCCTTATCAGATCTCGGTTTTACTGGCCTGCCCAGTGGCCGTATTCCAACAATTTTGCTATATAGCCATACAACTATCATGCCAATATTGCTTTTTATGGTAATTTATTATATATTTCAGTTGCTTACTCATTATCCCGCGGGTTAACCCAATAGGGTAATGCCAAATTTAGTTAAAGGGGGCGTCAAAAAATTGTCATGTTAAACATCTACAAGTGTCAGAAAAAATTAATAATGTGCTTCATTTTATTTTATTATTTATCAGGACGGACTATTTAATGACAAAATATAGAACGGTGCGATCCTGAATTTTCCTTACTGTAGGTATATCGGCTGCGACTCGGCTATAGTTTAGCTTTTTTTTGGGATATCAGAATTCATCAGCCCTAACCTTTAAACGTTGTACCCTACGGGTGGGGCCGGCTTGTCCCGCCGTATCTCGACCTGTTGGGTCGCAGCTGAAAGCGAAGCCCAAAAAGCGCGTCGCAAATCCGAAGGGCGAAGTCTCGATCCTGAAACCGATCAGTTTAGATAGGAGGTAGTAATGAGTGCAATTAACCTGAAAGCGGACATCGCAGATCGCTATAAGCCGTTTCTGGAAGTTCTCCTGGGGGATCATCAGAAAAAAATGCATTCGGTGTACATCGTCGGCAGTGCCTTAACCCGGGATTATGACCCACAGGATTCCGACATTAATTCGATTATTGTGCTGCATGAAATGGATCTCAAATTTATAGAATTGCTGGCCCCGCTGGGTAAAAAATACGGTAAGAAAGGAATCGCCGCTCCATTAATTATGACCCCGGCCTACATTGATAAATCCCGGGATGTCTTTCCAATAGAATTTTTAAATATTAAACTACTGCATCACGCCGTATTCGGGCAGGATATTTTTAGGGATCTGGATATTGATCGAGCAGACTTGCGCTATCAGTGCGAACGGGAGTTGAAAGTAAAACTCATCGGCCTCAGGCAGGGGTATATATCGGCGGCGGGTGATCAAAAGATACTGGCCTCAGGGTTTGCAGATTCCGTTGCCGGCTACATGCCGCTCTTCAAAGCAATCATTGTCCTGCTTGGCCGTGAAACGCCGCAAAATAACCAGGAAATCCTAGCAGCCCTGACCGATATTACCGGAATCCGGACAGATGCTTTCAACCAGGTATTAGCTCTAAAAAGCCGGCAAACCAAACCAACCATTGAAAAACTCAACATCGTCTTTAAAGACTATTATGAAATCATTGAGCAATTGGGAGAGATGATCGATGCGCTTGATTAATAAGCTGGCCGTCTTTGGGGTAGTTTGTTTTTTGATGTTTAACGCCACGTCCGTGGTTTATGCGATTGACATTCCGGTGCGGCCCCCTGCGCCCGTCGTCGATCTGGCCGGCATCATCGATGATTCCGTTGAAACCAAACTAAACCTTTATTTGCGAGAACTTGAGCAAAAAACGACCGCCCAGGTGGTAATTTTAACCATTAAAAGTCTGGCGGGACAGCCGCTTGAAGAGCTTTCGATCACCATTGCCCATGACAAGTGGAAGCTCGGTCAAAAAGGCAAGGACAACGGCGTGCTGCTGATGGTCGCCCTCAAGGATAGAAAATATAGAATTGAAGTCGGTTATGGTCTGGAGGGCGTCCTGCCGGATAGCCTGGTGGGCGGTATCGGCCGGCAATATCTGGTGCCATACTTTAAAAAAGGCGACTATTCCAGCGGCATCTACGCCGCCGCCCTGGTCATCGCCAACAAGATAGCCGATGACGCCGGGGTTAAGATTTCCGGATTGCCGGCAGTCAAAAAAATCCACTCGAACAAAGCCCAAAAGCGTTCTTCCGGCTTCTTTGGTAAAATAATATCACTGCTGATTTTTCTGGTCGTTTTTTTCATATTTATCAAAAATCCCCGCTCATTCCTGGCCTTGATGCTGCTTTCATCCATGGGCGGCCGGCGCGGCCACTGGGGGGGATCCGGCGGCGGCTTCGGTGGCGGAGGTGGGGGATTTGGCGGTGGCGGTGGCGGATTCGGCGGTGGCGGTGCCTCGGGGGGATGGTAGGGTGTGAAATGATTAATGCATAATGACTAATTAAGGAATTCTATCTATTTTATATTGTATCAAATCCAAAAGAATTATGATAAATCCTCGCAGTCTTTCAAATTTTGAAAAAGGCGGAGCGAAGCGACTTCCATCATTAGTCATTATTCATTAGTCATTATACATTCCTGGGATTCGACATTTGTCATTCTAATGTCATTATTCATTAGTCAATTTTCATTTTGTAGGGAGGAAATATGTCAAACACGCTGAAGGTCGTCCTGATTATCCTGGGTATCACCGTATTGTTTATGATCATAATGGGCGGGAAGCTGATTGCCGGTTACAACCAGGTGATCACCATGGAAGAAAACGTTAAAGGTAAATGGGCCCAGGTGGAAAATCAGTTAAAACGACGCTATGATCTCATCCCGAATCTGGTCGAAACGGTCAAGGGATATGCCAAACACGAGCAAGAAATATTTGAAAACATCGCGCAGGCCAGAACTCAATATTTTCAGGCCCAAGATTATAAGGGGCAAATCCAAGGTGCCAATCGGCTGGAAAGCGCGCTTTCGCGACTGCTTTTACTCCAGGAACGCTATCCGGATTTAAAGGCCAATCAATCGTTTCTCAGACTGCAGGACAGCCTCGAGGGTACCGAAAACAGGATCGCCGTTGAAAGAAAACGCTACAACGATGCCGTTCAGATACTAAACACCTATATCCGGACGTTTTTCGGAAGATTTTATGCCCTGCTGGCCGGTGTTGAACCGGCGGAATATTATGAAATTCCGGCAGCCGAAAAACAGGCACCCAAGGTAAAGTTCTAAAATTCGTCAAACGCCAGACCGCGTCATTTAGTTTGAAAATATGGCTGCCAACCAAAGTTCGTCACGAAATTGCATGAAAATTGGACATGGGTCTAATTCAGGGATTCAGGAAGTTAGGAATTGAAGGGAGTTTTTCTCTTTTAATTTATTGATTTTATCCTTTAATCCCTCAATCCCCCAATTTCTCAATTCCTCAATTTGGCACAACTACTCGGAAGCTTCCGGAAGAGATTCGACGTTCTTGTCGGGTTGAAATTTTTGGGTGAGCTTATGCACAAACACGCCGATGAAAAGCATGAAAAGGTGAACCGAGAAAAAATAGAACAACGCACTGTCGCGGACATTTAAGCCCAGGACAAAAAACAAAAGAGCACTCCAGAATAGCAACTTCGTTTTCATTCGGTTGGTTCCGCCTTTAAACATTCAATCCGGTTTATCCAGTAAACCTTATATCGGCGGCGACAACGAAAACTTTAGCTATTGTTTCGTATACTTAAACATCCCGGGGCCCGCACAAAGGATTAATAAATCTCCCACCGGACCATTGCAGATTAAGGTAATAGCCGACAGGATCATGGTGTAGAGGCCAACATCCGATTGCACGACAACCGCATTTAAAGTCTGCGGATTGACAATGAAGAAAATCAAATTGCCAACAGCGACCAGCAGGATTCCCACCACGGCCCATTTTCGCAGGTTCCATACCCCGATGCCAAAAATAACCAGCGGTATGACACCCAATGAATATTTATACGCCATGAGTTGGAGCACATTTGCCGGTTCAACCGGTTCGTATGCCAGCCAGCTAAAAGCTTTGAGAAGAGCCAGCCAGCCGACAGCCCACATCATCCATGGAAATTCGGTTTCCATTCTCTCCGGCGGGAAGATTCTAAAATCGCTAATTGTCACCTTATGCTCCTTTTTGTACTTAACGCCAACCTTTAATAAGTTAGTTCGCTTCGCTCACAATTGGTATATTGGAATAATGGAATGATGGGCTAAAAGAAAAAATCACCGCACATATTTTGCATTTTAGGTTGCGCGAAGATAAACCATTCGATTCTTAAAGTCAATTTCTAATCGAGCAAATGAATGATGGACAGGGAGATAATAAAAAAGGAGATGACCGCCCCTGTCAAACCAACTGGAATTGGATGACGAAAGAAAAAAGAATCCACATTATCGCTGGTTTGTTCAAGCTTATCGAACATAGGCTTTGTCTCAAACCAGGAATTTAATTTTTTCTCCCACTGTTTCATTTTAGCGGGTGCGAACATCAGCAAACCGCCAAAAAACAGACCGGCCAGGCAGGCGATTTTTCCAAGCCAGAGAGTCGATTTAAGCAGGATTTGACCAAAAAAGACTTGTTGGGGTGAATCAAAAAATATTTTAATGAACTTGGCAATATCCAGCGAAAAATAGAAAAATGAGAGGGCAATAACAGATCCGACAATTAACAGCAAGCCCATCACAACATGGTGGCCGTAAAAATATTGGGTAACTTCAATGTCCTTATCCAAAAAAGCGATCTTTTCATCGATATTGACTTTTCGATTTAGAATATTGCTGATGTTTTGGGTCAGATTCGGTGAAAACATCAGCATCGCCGAAAACGTCATGCCAAGAATTCCGAAAGTTAATGTCAAAATCTCGATGACCTGCAACCCTATTTCTTTAATAATTTCCATTTAAATTCCCATCGGCACTTGCCATAGAATCTTGAATTAATATCAGAATGTTGAGCGCAATTTTTTACCAGCCCTAAAGTGTGCTATTTTTCAGGGCGGATTAATCCGCTTGACGCTTCCCGGGCTTGCGCATCAGGTTTTTGGCTATTCGCCCGACCTCGTCACTGGCAATGGCCTCCAGTTTCTTGCGAACAACCCTTGAATAATACTCGCGCTCGGTCTTGGTAAAAGTGATGCTATCCCGTTTTTTAAAGACCAGCTCTTTTTGTTTCGGAGAAAACAGCCGATCCAGATAAACATCGAGCGTTTTTGATCGCGGTGGTTCGGTTTGGTCCCGTTTTACCTGAGATTGGTTCTGGCCGGCCAAATAGCTGATCAAGGAATTTTCCAAATCCTGGATACAGACCAGCATGCCGCTGCTCAATTGAAATTCGCCCGCTGCTAATAGATCACCGTATTTCGGTTTCAGCGAGGCGGCTATTTGATCAAGATTGCCGGGTGGCTTAAGCTTTTGAAATTTAAATATGGTCGCACTAACCAGAAGCAATTTTTCCAGATTCTGTCTTTTGGGGCTTGTTTCCCAGTAGCGCGAAAATAATGCCTGTGAATTCAACGACAACCCCCTGCGGGCGCAGATGGCGAGAACCGCTGGAAATCTGGCAACGATTTCGACATCATCCGCACTGGCCAGGGCATCCAAAATAATCAGGATCTGATTTTCATTGATTGTTTTTTGCCCTGAATCCTTCAGCAGCGAATCCAAAATTTCTAGTGCAGTTTCTGATCCTTGGCTGTTTTCAGGGACGTTATTTTTCATTGCAGATAGATATCGAAAGTGCCCAAAAAAGTTGACTCATTTTGAAAGTAAGCTACGAGATCTGAAGTTACAGAATTAAATCCATCATACTATGATTATATACAATTTGGCAAGAAGATTGTATCGCTATATACAATTTCTAATGTATAAAATGAATCGGAAGCGCAGTGCATGCGGCCAACACCCGAACTCCAATATCCGAGATCAAACCGGCTGCACCGCATCGGTTTCATATTTAGCGCCGGTACACCTGTTGGCGCGCCATCGCCGCTTTGTTTAAAGTATCGACATGGATATCGACATAATCGAAGACCCGGGCCATTTTCTTGCCGGGCGCCGGGCGCAAGACCCGGCCAAGATACTGCAAAACCCGGCCGCTAAAACGGATGGGCGTGGCAAGAAACAGGGTCGACAAATCCCGGCAGTCAAAGCCCTCGCCGATGAGTTGACCGGTGGCAATAACAATCTTGGCTTTATGTTGATTTAAGCGCTCGATCACCGTTCGCCGCTGGTCCATACTCAAATCGCCGGTTAAAAGTTCAGCTTCAACTTTAAACCGAAACTTCAGCAAGGCCCGAAGATTCTCGCAATGGGCCTTACGATCTGACAAAACCAGGCATATACCGGCATTGTTTACCGCCTCTTCGGCAACGTCCCCGGCAATCAGGACATTGCGATCCGTATCAGCCGTCAGTTCGGACAGCATTTTACTGTACTCGTTTACCGGATCATAGTAAGGCTTAAAATCGGTTTCCCGCACAATGACTTCAGCCGGCAGGACATTGCCGGTTGCGATCAAATGCTTTTTGTCGACCTCATGATGCACATCACCAAGATGCCAGAAGATTAACTGAGATAACTTGTCCCGCCTCCAGGGCGTCGCCGACAGCCCCAGCATATACCTGGAATCAAAACCGGTTACGGCTTCGGTAAATGTGCGGCTCGGGCAGCGGTGACATTCATCCACCACCAGAAATCCGATTTGCCCGGCCACTTCGGCAACACATTTATACAGGGATTGCACCAGAGCGATCGTGATTTGTTCGCCCGGCGCCTTTTTGCCGGCTCCGATCAAACCGACATTGGCGGCATCGATACCCAGAAAAGATTCGATGCGCAGGGTCCATTGGGCGGCCAGGTCTTTGGTATGCACGACTATCAGCGCCGGCTGCCGGCGCCTGGCAACCATATACAGGGCCATTATGGTCTTGCCCGAACCGGTCGCGGAATTCAAGGTGCCGAAATCTTTGGTCAGCATTCGATCCACCGCAACCTGCTGAAACGGCCGCAAAGAGCCGTTGAAATCAAAATTAACAGGGGCCAGAGTTCGGCGCTGGTCGTCAATCTGAAATTGGATATGATGCTTGCGACATAATAAGATCAATTGCCGCATAAATCCCCGGGGAATCCACAGCCCGGCCGGCCCCACCTTATCATAAAAACGCAATACCTGCGGCGTATTCCGGTTCCAGCGGCCCATTCTCTCATTCTCGAGCCATTTGGGATTTAAAATCTCCAGTTTCTCGGTCAAGACTGGCAGAAGGTCGGATGGAACATTTTTTAGCCTCAAATTATTGGCAATCGTTATCGTAAATGAGGTCATATGCAAATAATTGAAATGAGGATTGAAGATTGAAGATTGAAGATTTATTGTATCGCTTCGCTCTATCCTTTTAATTTAAATCGATAGAATTCCGTTCAACTCAATCAACCCAATTAACTCAATCAACTGCTATAGTTTTCCCCGCTCCTGCATAATTCGAATATAGGTTTCGGCACCCGTTTTGGGCGGTTCATACAGCTGATCTTCGGGTTTTTTGATTAATTCGATTGCATCAACCGGACACGTCGTGACACATAATCCACAGCCGATGCAGCGGTTCAAATCAATGGTTGAAATTCCGTCAATCACTTCGATGGCCTCTATTTGGCAGCGCTCGACACACGTTTCACACCCGGTGCATTCGGCCTCGTCGACCCGGGCGAAATAGTTGCTTTGCACCATACCTGCCGGTGATGGATGCATCTTCAGCGAGCGCAGCACGCCGCAGCAGTCACCGCAGCAGCTGCACATGCCGCCGACTTTCTGTGAATTAAAGGGCTGCATGACCAGACCCTCTTCCTCGTTTTTCTTGACGATCGCCTTGGCTTCCTCGATGGTGATATAGCGGCCCATGCCGGTTTCAACATAATACTCGGCATGGGAGCCGAACGAAAAGCAATTTTCGATCGACTTGTTGCATTCCTCGCCGGCCAGTTTCTTGGTCGAACGGCAAATACAGGGTGCAATTGCAATTTTTTCCTGCTTTTCGATAATCTGAAGGACATCTTCATAGGGGGCCACCGGATAATCGGCGACCAGCTGGCGGTTTATCGGTACCGTTCGCAGCACGGGCGTT
Source organism: uncultured delta proteobacterium (assembly GCA_963710795.1). Taxonomy (GTDB): domain Bacteria; phylum Desulfobacterota; class Desulfobacteria; order Desulfobacterales; family JAFDCJ01; genus JAFDCJ01. Next base: position 170,269 of record CAVQBT010000005.1, on the reverse strand, counting down.
TTATAAGACTGGATGGTCCGGCCGAAGGCGGTCTTAAAATATTCTTCATGATCCCGGGCAAAATTTTCATCCATTTTTCCGAGCTGAAATTCGAAAATTCCAATTACGTAGGGCACGGCGGAATAGCGGGAGCGTTCACCTTTACGCTTTCGAAAAAGAAGGCCCTTTTGCGCCATGGTCTCCATCATGGCACTGATTTCATCCGGGTCGCGATTTAATTGTTTGGCTACGTCGGCCGGTTTTTGTAGAAGTGGCGAAAGCTGCAGAAATAACTCGGCCTCTTTTTCACTGAACAAGCGCTCGAGCAGACGAATTTCTACTTTGCTATCGGTTGCCGGAAAACCCGTCGCCAGATCATCCAGCCGAGCCCTCAGTTTCTCATAAATGTTTTCCATCAATTAGCCTCCCGGGTGGTAGTTAGTTTTTGATAAGTTCAATAGTCTTTAGACATAGATTCACCGCCCGCTGCGCTCGAGCCGCCAAGGACGCAGAGTTGATTTTTCTTTTCATTTTCTGCTGAGAGGCCAGAAAGTGAAAAACAGCAGTCTTACGGGTAAAACATCCTTGAGCCAATTATAATACGCTCATAAAAGTGCGGTGTCCAAGTCCCAGAGCAAAGTTGCAGCGAATTTTGATTTGCCGCCCTCTCAGCGGCAAATCAAGTAATAACTCCTCGGCGTTCTCTGCGTCTTTGCGGTGATTACAGCGTTCAACATTTTAGCATTTCATGTCTAAATTTATTATGACCCCCTTAATTTTTTTCGGATAAACGCCTCGACAACCTGCAGCACAAACCGGGCATATTGATCTACCGTAACCCTTCTTTTGGCATACTTGCGGCGCTTCAGATACCAATCCTGCAGCATCGCTTTTATTACGCTGGCTGTCAGCTGAGGATCGCGCATTTCAAAAGACCCCTGGATTTGTCCCTGCCCGAGGATATCGGCCAGCAGATTCTCGGTATATAGTTCGCTGGCGACAGCCAAATCCTGTTCTTTTTGGGAAAGATTTTTGGCCTCCATGTATGAGAAATAAAACCAGGGCTGCATCGCCTCGCTTAAATATAGATGGGTGCGGATCGCCGCCCGCAGCCGGTCGGCCGGCTTGGATTGCTGGGCAATGCGTTCATCCAGAATTCTTTTGGTTACGGTGCGTCTTTGGTTCTGCAGCATCGCCACCAGCTCTTCCTTGCTGGCAAAATAAGAATACAGCGCCCCCATACTCAGGTTGGCCTCGCGGCTGAGATCCCGCATACTCATGGCCTGAAAACCTTTGCGGTTGCTTATTTTGAGCGTGGCGCTGAAAATCCGCTCCAGGTTTTTGACTACCTTAATCTCCTTTTTAACCCGAATGGAGTTGCGATTTTCTCGATAAACCTCCCGGCAGAGATCAAATTGAGAGAGGTTTATTTTTTTTTGAAAGTCAGCGTAATCCATCTGGTCCTGCATGTCACATTAGCGAAAAAAAAGGTTCCCAAAGCTGAAGTGGGCAAAGGCCCATCTGGGGGCGGCTTTGTTATTGGTTATTTGTTCATCGTTATTTGAAACTGATGATCGCGCAATGCTATGAGTGAAAAAATTTTAATCCATTTTGCGTGCATAAACTGATGGAGCGCAGCGACTTCCATCATTATTCATTCTTCAATATTCAATCTTCATTCTCATCTACCGGTATGTCAGCAGCCTCTCATCTCCCTCCAGTTCCAGGTGCGTCACATCATTAAACACCGCCAGCATGATTCCCCGGCTGCTATATTTGATTCGAGTCACCGAGGCATTCATCAATTGCCATGAGACCTCGAGGGTTTTGGGGTCGGATAAATCGAGCGCGGCCTGCACGATTACCGAAATTGGACCGCCTGAGGTAAAAATTGCAATTTGCTTCCGGGCTCCATGCCGGGCGATTAAATCCTCCAGTCCTTGTCTGACCCGCTGCTTAAAACTATTCCAGTCCGGAATTCCGGCGGCCTGGTAACTGCCTGAAATCCAGCGGTTCATGACCTTTGAAAAAACTCGCTGGAATGCTTTTTTTTCCGCGGCGATTTCTGCCATATCTTTGGCGATCGAAGGTTCCGCCTGTGCTAATTCAGGCATCAGGGCCTGCCAGACGGCAACCGAATCATATTCGTTAAACGCATCTAACATAGTTGGGTGGGGGGTCCCAAGCTGGTTCCTGCGGCAATAGTCGATGAATTCCTGGGCCGTTTTCTGCTGGCGCTCCATTTCACCGAAGTATATGGCATCAAAAGATTTGCCCGTTTGCGCCAGATGGCGGGCTAAAATTTGCGACTGTTTGACACCATTGGGCGACAATTTATCATAGTTGTCTTCGCCAAATGATGCCTGCCCATGCCGGAAAAGATATATTTCACTCATTTGAAGTTGGTTTTTGGTTATTGGTTATTGGTTATTGGTTATTGGTTATTGGTTTATTTTATATAATCAGGGGCATCGGTAGTCAAGGAAAAAGAGCGAACGTTCGTTTTTTTATTGACATACTCTAGGTTTATTTTCTATGGTGCTACTTGTTCTGACAGACAAACTGGCAGAAACATATTTTAATATTTTTTGAGGCGGATTAATTATGAAGATATTGGTCTGCATTAAACAGGTCCCCGAGTCAGAGAATCCGATCCTGATCGATGACGGCAACGCCTGGATCCAATCGGATGAAATTTGTGAATTCAAAATGAACCGGCTCGATGAATTTGCAGTCGAAGAGGCCGTATTGATCAAAGCGGCATTTGGCGATACAAAAATCGATGCGCTCAGCGCGGGGCCGGCGCGTGCGACGGAAGTAATTAGACGCAGCATCGGCATGGGTGCAGATGCTGGAATTCACATCGAGACCGGATCCGAAAAATATCACAGCTCCTTTGAAACAGCCGCCTGGATTGCCGAATACGCCCGCGGCGCGCCCTATGATCTTATTCTTACCGGCGCCCTGTCCGAAGACAATATGCAGGGTCAGGTCGGTCCGATGGTTGCCAAACGACTGTCCCTGCCCTGGGCAACAGCCGTGATCTTTGAAAAGATTGCCGCCGATAGAAAAACCATCTATGTTGAACGGGAAATCGAAGGCGGCCATCGGGATATATTAGAGTTGCCATTGCCTGCGGTTTTGGCCATTCAGTCGGGAATTAACACCCCGCGCTATCCGTCCCTCTCGAACCTGCTGCGGGCCAATAAGCAGGGACTGAAAAGGATCAAAGGTGCAGATCTCGTGCAACTCGCTGCCCGCGAAAATCTTGTTGAGTTAGTCTATCCGCATAAGACTCGCTCCGGCACGGTATTAAACGGCACACAGAAGGAAAAAGCGACACAGCTCATCCACATTCTTCGTGAAAGAGCGTTAATGCTCTGATCGAGCCAATCGAGTTAATTGAGTTTATTGAGTTAATTGAGTTGATTGAGTTGATTGAGTTAATTGAGTTTATTGAGTTGAAATGAAAATGACAAATAAGATTGCAGTCATCGCTGAACATGCCGACGGCCGGCTAAAACCCGTGACGTTTGAGCTTATCGCCTTTGCAAAAAAGCTAGCGCAATCAAAACCTTCGGCAATCCAGGTGTTGATACTTGGCGCTGAAATTCGAAGCCTGGGCCAGCAGATTGCAGATGAGAGCGGTCTTGACGTGGTGGGCTTTGAAATTCAGGCTATGCCTGACTACAATGGCGAGTTATACAATAAGATTTTAGCGCAGTATTTTGTCACTGACCGCCCCCTTTATGTGTGTGTTGCCCATACTTCGCGGGGATCGGACTTTGCGCCGGCTCTGGCAATGGATTTAAATGGCGCCTGCATTAGCGGCATAGAAGATGTTCTGTCATTCGAAGACGGCGTTTGTTTTGCACGGCCGGTTTACGGTGGCAAATTAATCGCCCACATCCGCCCGCTGGCCGAAACATCGGTCCTGACCATTCAACCCGGTCTTTTCAAACCCGACAAACAATCCGATCAAAAATCAGGCCGGGTCGCCATCCGGGAGACCGCAATCAAAGCCCATCAGTGGCGTTCGATAGGCGTAAAACAGACCGCTATGACTACCAAGGGGGTTGCAGAAGCCGATGTCGTTGTGGCCGCCGGTCAGGGTATCGGAGACAAGGATAATCTTAATATAATAAATCAACTCGCCGCAGTTTTTGCCAAATCGGCGATTGCCGGATCTCGCATCGTGTGTGACCGTGGATGGTTGGCGTACGGCTGCCAGGTGGGCGTCACCGGTGCGACCGTATCGCCGCAGCTTTATCTGGCCTGCGGGATTTCAGGCGCAATTCAGCATATAAGCGGTATGCGCGGCTCCGAGTTCATTGTGGCCATCAATAAAGATCCGGCGGCCGCAATTTTTCAGGTGGCCGATATTTGTATCGTTGAAGACCTGACAACATTCATACCGATCCTTATCGAAACTTACCAAGAGATCCGGGACAAGGCGTAGTTCGTTTCGCGCACGATTGCGTTGATGGAATACCGGCACGCGCTTATCTATAAAGTTCAAGCTAAAACCAGTCATTTGTTATCTCCCCACGAAGAACACGAAGATCACGAAGGAATGACAGAAAATTTGGATATTCCCTTTTCGTATCCTTCGCTTCGTGCCCTTCGTGGTGAAAAATGTGCGACTTAAGCTTTATGCATAGCCGTATACCGGAATATTGGGTCTTTTTGAATCGCATTGAAAAACATTAGGATTTATGCGATAAAATAGCGGAAGGACAATCTTCCAAGCAAAAATTAGATGGACAGCATTCCTTAAATATTCATTTTTCAATCTTCAATATTCATTCCACAAGGGGGTATCATGGTAGATTTTTCCCTGACAAACAAAATCGCGCTGATCACCGGTGCCAGCCGAGGTATCGGCGAAGCGGTCGCCCTGGCGTTGGCGGAGCACGGCGCCCGCTGCATCCTGGTCAGCCGCAAAATAGACGGCCTGCAAACCGTCAAAGAAAAAATTGAGCATCGGGGCGGACAGGCGGATGCCATCGCCGGCCATACCGGCAATCTGGAACAGATCAACCAATTATTTGAACGCATCCGAAACGAATATGACCGTCTGGATATCCTGATCAACAATGCGGCAACCAATCCCTATTTTGGTGAAATGATGGATGCCGGTGAAGCAGCTTGGGACAAAACCAACGCGGTCAATCTTAAAGGCCCTTTTTTCATCACCCAGCATGCAGCGCGGCTGATGCAGGAATCCGGCGGCGGGGCCATTGTCAACGTGGCATCCATCAATGGCATTCGGCCGATACCGATGCAGGGAATTTATTCCATCACCAAGGCCGCCTTAATATCGATGACCAAGGCCTTTGCCAAGGAGCTGGCGCCGAAAAATATCCGGGTGAATGCCTTGCTGCCGGGTCTAACCGAAACCCATTTTTCTGAAGCACTCATTAAAAATGAGTCGATCTATAACTATGCGCTGCAGCATATACCCATGCACAGACACGCCCAGCCTAGCGAAATGGCCGGCGCGGTTCTCTATCTGGTATCCGACGCCGCCTCGTTTACGACCGGAACGTATATCGTCTGTGATGGTGGGGCGTTGGCGTAGCAGTGGGTTGGAGTACTGGAGCGTTGGAGCAATGGAATAATGGAGTGGTGCAGTAGTGGGTAGCTCGCAATTTTATCACCTCCTAACTAAGGGTGATAATTCCAGTTCGCATTCAGGTGGAAAGATCGCTTGTTTGGAATTTTGAATTTGGATAATTGGATTTTATTTGGAATTTGTTTTTTGGAAATTGTGATTTTAATTGTGTAATCTTCAAGGAATCAACCTGCTGATTGTTTCAATTAATGAATATTGGTTATACGGGGATATCACTCTCTGGATGGAGGTCTTATGCCGGTATTAGTCGAAAAAGATGGACCTGTCACCCTCATAACCTTGAGTCGGCCGGCGGTGCGCAATGCGCTTGACCGACCAACCGCCCGTGAGCTGGCCGATGCTTTTGCTGCATTTGATGCTGATGAAAACGCCAGGGCGGCTGTGCTGGCCGGCGATCAAGGCCAGTTTTGTGCCGGCGCGGATTTGAAAAAAATTGCCGCAGGCCAACCCAACCGCATTGAACCTGATGGCAATGGCCCCATGGGCCCCACCCGCATGATCCTGAGCAAGCCGGTCATCGCCGCCATGGCCGGATATGCAGTGGCCGGCGGACTCGAGCTGGCGCTGTGGTGCGATTTGCGGGTCATGGAAGAAGATGCCGTACTGGGGGTCTTCTGTCGGCGCTGGGGGGTACCGCTGGTTGACGGCGGAACTGTGCGCTTGCCGCGGCTGATCGGGCTGAGTCGCGCCCTGGACCTGATTCTAACCGGCCGGCCGGTCGAAGCGGGGGAAGCCTTGCAAATGGGGCTGGTCAACCGGGTGGTTCCCCGGGGCAAAGCCAGGAAAATCGCGCTGGCGCTGGCCCACCAGCTTGCCGCCTTTCCCCAGACATGCCTGCGGGGGGATCGCATGTCGGCCATCGAACAATTTGACCTGCCGTTTAAGCAGGCGCTGGCCAATGAATTTAATTACGGCCGGCGGTCTTTGGAAAAAGAGGCCGGACCAGGGGCGGCCCGGTTTACAAAAGGCGCCGGACGCCACGGGCATTTTGGAACCCCTGATGGTGAAATTTGATGAAAATCTGTGATAGCCGGAGCGCATCTTCAAAGAATCCATGAAAAAACCACTGTCAATAATGCCAAACAATCCGACAATTCTCCCATTGTTACCCAAATTTATCAAAACGTTCGATAAAATTAATTAGACAGATGGGCACTTAAGCACTATATTCACAGCATCACAGTGAATAAAATCAGACAACGAAAGGAGACAACTTTATGAATGACGATAACAAGCACCCGACAATGGGCGGAGCTGAAAAACACATAGCCGGCGGCGGCACGTCGAACCGAGATTGGTGGCCGAACCAGTTGAAGCTTAATATTCTGCACCAGCATTCCCCCCTGTCCAATCCGATGGGCGCGGCTTTCAACTACGCTGAAGAGTTCAAGCGTCTCGACTTTGATGCCCTGAAAAAGGATCTCTTTAAGCTGATGACCGACTCGCAGGATTGGTGGCCGGCGGATTACGGCCATTATGGGCCTTTGTTCATCCGGATGGCCTGGCACAGTGCCGGCACGTACCGCATCGGCGACGGCCGCGGCGGCGCGGGGTCCGGCTCCCAGCGCCTAGCACCCCTCAACAGCTGGCCCGACAACGTGAACCTCGACAAGGCGCGCCGGCTGCTGTGGCCGATTAAGCAGAAATACGGCCGAAAAATATCCTGGGCCGACCTGATGGTCCTGGCCGGCAACTGCGCCATCGAGTCGATGGGGTTGCCGACTTTCGGCTTCGCCGGCGGACGCGAGGACGTTTGGGAGCCGGAAGAGGACATTTATTGGGGCGCTGAGGACGAGTGGCTGGGCGATAAACGCTATTCGGGCGACCGGGATCTCGAGAATCCGCTCGCCGCCGTACAGATGGGCCTGATTTACGTCAACCCGGAAGGGCCGAACGGCGAACCGGATCCAGTCGCGTCCGGCCGGGATGTTCGGGAGACGTTCGCGCGCATGGCCATGAACGACGAGGAGACCGTTGCGCTCACCGTTGGCGGACACACCTTTGGCAAATGCCACGGCGCCGGCGATGCGGCGCTGGTCGGGCCTGAACCGGAGGGCGCCGGTATCGCAGAGCAGGGCCTCGGCTGGAAGAGCAGCCATGGCAGCGGTAAAGGTGCAGATCAGATTGGCAGCGGTTTGGAAGGCCCCTGGACGCCGACCCCGACCCAGTGGGACAACAGCTATTTGGACATGCTGTTCGGCAACGAGTGGGAACTGACCAAGAGTCCCGCCGGCGCTTGGCAGTGGACGCCGAAGGAGGCGACTGACAACAATCTCGCACCGGCAGCTGACGATCCGTCGAAGCGGGTCCCGATCATCATGACCACCGCGGACATGTCGATGCGGATGGACCCGATCTACGAGCCGATTGCACGACGCTTCCATGAAAACCCGCAAGAGTTGGCAGACGCCTTCGCCCGGGCGTGGTTCAAGCTGACCCACCGCGACATGGGCCCCCGCTCGCGCTATCTCGGTCCGGAGGTCCCGGCAGAGGAACTGATCTGGCAAGACCCGGTGCCCGCCGTCGATCATGAGCTGATCGACGCCCAGGACATCGCCGCCCTCAAGGGCAAGATCCTCGCTTCGGGACTGTCTGTCTCGCAACTGGTCTCGACCGCCTGGGCCTCGGCGTCTACGTTCCGGGACTCCGATAAGCGCGGCGGTGCGAACGGGGCGCGCATCCGTCTCGCGCCGCAGAAGGATTGGGAAGTCAACCAGCCGGCCCAACTGAAGACGGTGCTGCAGACCCTTGAGGGAATCCAAAAGGAGTTCAACAGCGCGCAGTCCGGCGGCAAGATGGTTTCGCTGGCCGACTTGATTGTCCTGGGTGGATGCGCCGCTGTCGAGCAAGCTGCAAAGAATGCCGGTCACGATGTGACCGTTCCTTTCACGCCGGGACGCACGGATGCGTCGCAGGACCAAACCGACGTGGAAGCATTCGCCGTACTCGAACCGGCCGCGGACGGGTTCCGCAACTACCTCAAAACCAAATTTTCCGTATCGGCCGAGGAGCTGCTGGTTGATCGGGCGCAACTGCTGACGCTGACCGCGCCTGAGATGACGGTTCTCGTGGGCGGTATGCGCGCCTTGAATGCCGGCTTCGGACAGTCCCGGCACGGCGTCTTCACCCAGCGGCCGGAGACGCTCACCAATGACTTCTTCGTGAATCTGCTCGACATGAGCACGACGTGGCAGGCTACCTCGGAAGACGAAGACGTGTTCGAGGGCCGTGATCGCGCAACGGGCGAACTCAAGTGGACCGGCACCCGGGTCGACCTCATCTTCGGTTCGAACTCCCAGCTCCGGGCCGTGGCGGAAGTCTATGGAAGTGAGGACTCCCAGGAGAAGTTCCTGCACGACTTCGTAGCGGCGTGGAACAAGGTCATGAACCTTGACCGCTTCGACCTCGCTCGATCATAGCAAAAACGTCCTCGAGGGCTTCTGAAGCCTACTCTGAACTGTATATCGGATGGTCAGCAAGCGGTAACCGCCACAAATTGACGGTGGTTGTGAACGATGGAAGCCATTCGCAACATATAAGCGCGGCGTTTCAATCCAATCTGAAACGCCGCCCTTTCTTTAGGCCCTTACAGTGCCTGATCATATTTTTTTATCAATTAATTTCTGAAATACGTAGGGCAGACACGCTTCTGCTTTCATGGGCTTGCCGGCCAATCGGGAGTGGGTATCTAGCCATTCCCGTTTATTCGCGGCGATATAGGTTTCTAGATCATGGGCTTCCATAAAATTTTTGGTTCTTCGAGCGACTTGTTTTCTGGCTTTATCATCGATATCGGGGTATTGGTTTATCAGCGCAGCCGCGCCGGCGATATAGTGCGACCATTTTCTATCCGCGATTGATATGGCTTCAATGCCATCAGATTTCAGCATGTCAAAATAGTCGTCCTTTGCAAAAAAACGAATATACACATCCAGATAAAATTTGGCCATTTCCAGGACGCTGGAGCCGAAAAATGAATTAAAGGCATCGTCATCGATGTAGGCATCGGCCAGATACATGAAATCCTGGTCGACATAGTTGTTATTGTACATGTCTTTATAATCACATATCGCATTGACAGTTAAGGCATTGCGATAAAACCCGACACAATTCAAAACGACATCCGCCTCAATCCGGTGCTGGTGGTCGACGATCACGCCGGTTTCAAACAGGCCGGTAATTTGGCCGGCAACCGTTCCTATTTTTTTTAAATAGTGGCCGATGAACCATATATCCGAGACACTGATGGTATGCCCTTCATGTTTGATTTTGCCCATCCAGCACTCCGGCTGGGCCGCACCACTCTGGTCGTATAATTTTTTCCAAAGCAGCATATTTCGCATGTTGCTTTTTTTATCATGCTTAAAACTTTCGTCATAGGGGGTCGTAAAATTTAAATAGTCTATGATCTTGGGGCAAACCGTCCCATGTCTGCGGCAGACAACCGTGACATGGCGGGCTCCGCGTTCCAATGCCGTTCTGGCATTTTCCACAGCAAAGGCCCCCATGCCGACAATCACGACTTTTTTATCTTTCCAGACGAAATCTTTGGCATCGTCGGATATGCCGGACAGAATCTCCCCCTGGAACAAACTTTGATTGTCCCATTCAATTTCCCGGGGCGTCCCCACGCGATCATTGATTGCTAAAATGACGCCCGTGCTGTTGAGGTACGAAGTTTGCCGGCCATTACTAATTGTTAGCCGGTAGGCATCATCTAATTTCTCTATCCACTCAACATTCGTTTTCAAATAAAGGTTATCTGATACATTCCGGGCGACTTGAGCAATATCTTCTAGTATTTCCCTTGTGGCGGAATGATCACGGTTTGACCTAAATTCCTTTTCGACCAGTCGATACCCGCCTTCTGAAGTATTAACCTGGGAGGTGGTATTTGCATACTTGGACCATATGCCGCCAATGATATCTTCTTTGTCAATCACACAATAGGAGATATTGTTTTTCGACAGCTGATTGGCCGCGTATAGTCCCGTCACACCGGCTCCGATGATAGCAACATCGATCTGTTGCGGCAAAGGCTTATTGCCGGAAATTTTTAATTTGCGATTGTCGAAAATAAATCTTTTTTGCGCATACTCAATAATTGCGCTTTCTGCCGGTCGAGGATTTTTACCATCGAGCTTAATAACATCTACACCTGATTCTTCAATTTCCAATTCGGCGGAAATTTGGCCTGAATCATCAATTAGAAATAAGGCATAGGGAAAACAGGTGGACCGTATTTTTTTCAGTTCAAATAATAAATCCCTTACCATTCCAACCTGATCAGCCGTTAACAGGTAGCCATACGGCAAGTCGGCAAATTTTCTGAGTTCAGATATTAGGGACGGGATATGATGCAAATCAAGGATTAACGTATGATCTAAAGCAAGCTCCAAACTGCTGAAGTTTGCGATTCGCATATCCACCGCAGTCTGATTTTTCATTGGCAGGCTCATTATATTTCCTTTGAATTTTCAAATGGTAAATGGTTATGGACAGGCACAGGATCTTCCGAAGTCAGCTGAAAATTATGAAAATTTTGAATTTGCTATTTCAGCGCCTTCGACCAGCGACTTCAATTTTAACCACGCGATTTCACCGGTCACCCCCGCGGCGGATGCTGTGGAAGCAAATCCGCAATCAGTTGATCCGATGACTCGCTCCGGCCCAAGAAAATCGGCGAAATTTAAAATCCGCTGTGCGACCAGTTCAGGATGTTCGACGGTATTGGAAGTGGTATCGATCACGCCCGGCATAATGAATCTTATTTTCGGGAACGACACAATTTTTTACTGTTTCCCATTCATGCGCATGGCGATGATTACTGGATTCAATTGAAATAAAATCGGCATTTATTCGCATGATGCCATTAAAGATTTTAGCTAAATCGATATCGCAGTGATGCGTACCGGGATAATTGCCCCAGCAAATGTGGGCCCGGCATTTTTTCTGATCTACCGATTCCAGCGCCCGGTTCAACACGTCAACGTTGGATTCAATCAGCACAAGAAAGTTTTCGTCCGACAATTCTTTAAATCGCGTGTGTCTTCCCATTGCCAGATCAGGACAATCAATTTGCAGCAATACGCCGTAGCTATGAATTATTTCATACTCCCTTTTTAACACCTCGCCCAGCTGTTGAAGATAGGTTTCGTAATTTGGATAGTATTTATTTTCTAAAAACAGTGCGACCGTGCCCGGCGAAGGTGATGTGAAAAACAATTCGGAATCTGACTCCGGATATTTTTGCTTTAAATCATTAAAGACCCCAACCATCATATCGAGTTCTTGGCGCAGTGAATCCTCCCCGGTATATAAAAGTTCCTCCGAGGATGCCGGAAGCTTAATCGGCGCCTTTGGATTGAGGGTTATCAACCCGTTTCTTCCGCTAAACCGCCTTGAATACTCCGGCAATTCTTCCAAATCTTGCGGGAAAGGCGCAATACCCGTGTCAAAAAAACCGGATATTCTATTGATCGTAGAATTGATGTAATCAGTTCGCGGCAGTTCACCATTGTTGATAAATGATAACCCCAATAAAATTTGCTTTTCAATAATATCACTCAAATAGCGGCGCAAATCATCATCACCGATTTTTTTGTGCTTTAAAAATTGAGTGTGCATTTCTTTGGGCCGCGGTAATGATCCGACATGGGTGGTCTTAATTTTCATTTTTATGGTACTTTCTTTTTCGCTGATTTTACATAATCAGACAATTTTTATATAAGCGCGTGAATCTCATCAATCAATTGATCCGGCAGTGGATACTCGAAAATTAAATCAGGATCTATTTCTATTTCCAGAGAAGATTGCAGTTGCGATATAAACTCGGTAATACTCATTGAATCCAAGCCTTGCTCGATCAGTTCTACATCCGGATCAATAGATTCAATATTGGTTACTTTATAAAAAAGCCCTTGGATCAGAATCCGGACTTGCTTCCCTGGATAATTTATTGTTCCCGCCTTTTCTAACGTGAATTTCATCGTCGGCAATTTCTGCTGCCGGCCTGCCTTGTAAATTGGAATCTAATTCAATACCAGTGCGGTCAGGATTAAGATGATCCAGCTGATAATAATCGGCCAGAATTGAAGATCGGGTTCGGTCAAATGGAATCTCTATATTCTCTATATTTTTTCGAATCTTTTCCTCGACGCCTTTGATGATGATGTGGGCATTGCTGCCGCCAAACCCAAAACTGCTGATACCGATGTATGTCTGGTTGTCTATTTTTGTCTGCTCTGAAGCCACCTTCAGATTGTACGAATCGAAATCAATATATTGATTGGGCTGGTTGAAATGCAAATTGGGCGGAATAATGCCGTGATAAAGTATCAATACAGATTTTATGAGTCCGGCGATACCGGCCGCCGACTCCAAATGCCCGATATTTGATTTTACCGAGCCTAAAAAACATTTCCGGCTGCGATTTTTTGCAATGGTTCTTTGAATGGCTGATATTTCAATCGGGTCGCCAATTTTGGTTCCGGTCCCATGACATTCAAGGTAGGATATATCCTGCGGTTTAATGGCTGCATCCTGGCAGGCAGCATTGATTAATTCTTCCTGGGCCTCCGGATTCGGTGCAGATATAATCGCTGAACGGCCCCCATTTTGATTAATGGATGAACCGCGTAAATCGGCATAATATTTCTTTACCAGCTTTTTATTGGCCAACAGAACCAGGCCGCCGCCTTCTGAACGAACGTAACCATTGGCAGAATTATCAAATGTCTTGCAGCGGCTGTCGGCAGACAAAAACCCCGAATTTTTCATCTGGTCGGTAAACTCATTTCCCAAGATCATATTCACGCCGCCGGCAATCGCATAATCAACCCGGCCGGCTTCGATATCCTTAGAAGCATAATGCACCGCAACTAGTGATGATGAACAGGCGGTATTAGATACCCAGCTTGGGCCTCTTAAATCATAGTGATAGCTGATTCTGGATGCAATGATGCCTGGATTGGTTCCGATCGGATAGTAAACTGATTCCCGATCGCCCCGGTATTCCTGATTCCAGACCCCGATATAGACGCCGATTCTTTTTTTATCCAATTCAGCGGGATCGATACCGGCATCTTTCCAAAGCAATTCAGTTAGCTCTAACGCCAAAATCTGTTGCGGGTCCATCGTGCGGGCCTCGGCTTCAGAAATGTTAAAATATTTATGATCGAACCGGGTAATTTCATCATTCATAAAGCCGGCTTCAAAATGCCCCCGGCCGGCATTTGCTTTAATTTGATCTTCGCTGCTCACCAGCATTTCCCAAAATTGAGGCAAATTTTCAACCGACGATGGAAATTTACAACTCATCGCGGCAATAGCAACGTCGTTTTTTGAAGATTTTATGGTGCAGGTGTTGTTCATCCGGTTTGTTTAATCCAAAATGGTTGATCAGCTGATGAATAGTCTTGTATCGATAAAAGTCCTGCGGTGCCAATGAAGGAAAATATATTTGCAAAATTTCGGAAAACTCGGCAAAGGTCAGCGATGTAAAATTCTGATATGCCAGTGACGCATTAAAATCCAAACCAGGACGAAATTCTTCTATTGAACGCGTTAGTTTATCCAAAAACGGCTTTTGGTCGAGCATCTTCCGCTGATGCAATATCCACGCTACTTCATCCTCTCCCCGAAACATCGATGATACATATTGGTAGCTGTCAAATATATCGCAGCATTTATCCAATACCGGATGAAAGCCGACCTCGATTATTTCCAATTGATCGGAATTATACTTTTTTTTGATCGCCTGCATCGATCCGATAAAATCTATCGAACTGGTTAACCATCGTTTCCAGTGGTCGGGATTTAATTGGTTTTCGAATTCGGCCGTTACTCCGGAAACAAATCCGATATCGTTTATTTTTTCGGATCGAACAGGGGCTAGTTCAGCACTGAATTTATGATAATCCGGATGATGCCACGGATGAGGCAGCTTCATGGTCACGAAATCGGGATGTCTGTTTACAAATTGGACCATTTCATCCGTATATCCGCTCAAGGTCACATGTTTCAGATTGCCCTTTTTGAAATTTAATGAAGATAGGTTGACGGTGAGTTCATCAATTCGCTGATCCGTCAGCTCGCCATGAAGCATCAACCCTTCCAAATTAGCGGCTATCCGGCCGAGTTGGGAAGTTATTAAAAGAATTTCTTCTAAAGAATAAAGACCCGCTTGGTAGGCAGCCGATAATTCTCCAACACTGTGGCCGACAACCACATCCGGAGCATATCCCCAATGGCTCCAAATATCTGACAGACATATTTGAGATACAACCGTCAATAATGGACTATAGGGGCATCGGTGTTTACCAATCTCATTTTGCCAGATTTCTTCTAAATCCAAATCCAATTTTGAATCTAAAATGGATCGTATTTCAGGCCAGCGCTTCGAATGTTCCAATAGTTTGAAGCTGCTTTCACGGTTACTGGTTCCCTCGCCTGAATATAAAAATATAATTTTTTTCATATTGCACACCTTGGCATGTAGCTAAGCATAATCTTTTAGAATAATTTCCGGCCTGAAGCTATTTATTTCGAATAAAAAAGCAAAAAAAAACCTCCCGCTATAGGGAGGCTTGATGCCATTTGTCATAAGCGACCGCATGTTTCCCTCTTGGGACTGGATTTAGCACCTATATGGATAAGGTTGCTGAGCGGTCAACGGGCCAGATCCCTCGCGCTGCTCTCCATGTCTAATTAATTTCAAATTATGATAATGATGATCCGCTTAATGTCAACCGTCACCCGCCGTTTCTGGAATTGAGGAATTTAGAAATTTTTTAGATCTAAAAATTTTTTAACGGCTTCGTTAAACGCCGCTGGTTTTTCCATCGGCAATATATGCCCGGCGTCCATGATATGGGCCGCGCTCGTCTCGGGAATGTTATTTTTCAAAAATTCTCCGTACTTAGTTGGCGTCAGTTGGTCGTCTTCCGCCGATACCACCAGCACGGGCAATTTGATGGACCCGATGTGCCGCATCACATCAAAGCCGTTGCAGGCCCGAAAATCTTTTAGGGTAACTGCCGGATTACAGCGGGCGATTTCTTCCCGAAAGCGCCTGATAATTTCCGAATCCGTTGCTTTGGATGCGACCAGGCCGCTGATCATGTCTATGAAATCGTTATAATTATTTTCAAGGGTCTCAAAGATCACCGGTGCGACCTTGAGCTTGGCTCCGGTACTGAGCAGGATGCCGGCCGTCAGCATGTCCTGGCCGTCAATTAAAAGCTGCAAGACGATAGCCCCGCCCATACTCAATCCGCAGGGAATGGGTTTGGGCACATCGATTTTTTTTATGAAATCGATCACAGAACGCGCATAACCTTCAATCGTATCCTGGCCGCCCCCATCACTTCGGCCATGTCCGGGCAAATCAAGCGCGAGCGTATTGACCCTCCCGGCCAGCCCCTCAACCTGGGCCTGCCAGAAATCTCCCGATCCGCCCGCACCATGAATGAACACGAGCGTTGCTCGGGCCGGATCCAGCGGCCATTTTGCGGTCAGGTAGCCAATTCCATTTATCTTCCGTACTTCCATCTGATCCTCCCAAGGACTGGTGTCGAATACAAAATTTAAGCTTATTGAACGACTTTGCTTTTTTTAAGTATGTCTATTTCAGGCTCGGAATAGCCCAGTTTTTGCAGGACCCAATCGGTGTGCTCACCAAGCTTGGGAGCCGCGCTGCGGGTGCCGGCCCGGCATTTGCTGAACTGGACCGGATAACCGGGAATGGTAATCGCACCTTGAACCGGATGGCTAAACGGCATAAGATAATCGTTTTCCAGCGCCTGGGAATCACCGGGAACTTCCTGGATTTGTTGCACCGAACAGAACATCAGCCCATGAGCCTGAAATATATCCATCCATTCATCGCGTGCGCGGCCGGCAAATACTTCATCAAAGATGCGGTTCAACTCAACGAAATTATCGGGTCTGCCGGATTCATGGGTATATCGCTGATCGTCCAGCAACCGGCTCTGATCCGTGGCTTTGCAAAACGTGGCCCAGTATTTTTCTTCAGGATGGTGGGTTCCTTGAATCCACTTGCCGTCCCGGCAGCGAAACCGATTGCGTAAAGGCGAGTGTTGGGTCCGGTCCGCCGTGATGCAGGGATTTATCGCAAGCACACTGGCCAGCAACAAATTGATGTACTGCATCCACAAGGCGGTGCTGTACAGGGATACATGCACCGCCTGCCCAATCCCTTTTCGCTCCCGAAACAGCAAAGCGGTAATGATGGCATGGCTTAAGGTAATGGCAGTCGCCTGGTCCAATATGCCTAGATGAATCATGGCCGGCTCCGTGGTGCCGGTAACAAACATCATACCGGAGCGTGCCTGCCCGAGCGGATCAAATGCGCCCAGATCCCTCATGGATCCCCGGCGGCCGTATCCGGATACGCCGGCATATATGATTTGCGGGTTGATTTCAGCCACGGCTTCATAATCGATATTGAGCTGTTGCTTGGTACTGCCGCGCAGATTCGTGAGAAATACATCGGCCTCTTGAATTAATCGTTCGAATATTTCGCGACCCTTTTTCTTTTTAATATCCAGGCAAATACCCTTTTTATTGCGATTCGAGGCTTCGAAAATTATACTTTCATGATTTTTGAGGGACAGGTCGAATCCGGCCACATTGGTCCAATAGCGTTCCGGATCACCTGAAGCGGTCTCGATTTTGATAACCTCCGCCCCCAGATCGCCCAAAATGGCATTCGCGCCCGGGCCGGCGTGAAATACGCCATACTCTACGATGCGAATTCCATCCAGGGGCCGGTCCGCTTTTTGCTGTGCGGTACTCTCAGTTTCCATGGCATTTTCTCGAATTATAAACGTCGTTGACTGGTTTTGTGGTTGAATGGTTGCTTAGGTAAGTTATAGATATAATTTCATAAAATTACTATTTTTAAAAAACTTTTGGGACACAGATTTGCACAGATAAACGCAGATTAGTGCCTGCCGCCTGGCGGCGGAATCCCCGCCAGATATAAAAAGGTGCCTACATGCTATATGTCCTTTCTCGCCGAAGGCGAAATCAACTTTCTTTTTAATCCGTGTTTATCGGTGTTCATCTGTGTCCTAATAGTTCTTTCTTTTGAAACTGAAGTGTTCAATTATTTTTCAAAAACATTGAGCCTCGAAGCGCTCAACCTAATTTTAGTTAAATGTCACCTGATACACCATTTCCTTTTTTTGAATCAGGTTTCTGATTTGCTTCCGGTCACTGGGGGTATGGATCGGCACGACCTGTGAGACCGGGTAATCATTGTGATTTTTTTTATACTTCCACTGGCTGATGTATCCCGCCACGAGCACATAGGCCGTACCCCCGACGCCGCAACAAGTGGAGTCCAGCACGGCATACCCGACAAAATACAGAATCTCCCGACCTTTATAGGGCAAGCGGATCTCTTTGCCGAAAACATAATGGCCGCCGATCGCCGTTACTTCCCGGCCGAGTTTGGGATGGACAAAATCTTGGGTGTCGGAGTTGGTCTGCAAAACAAATCCTTTTTTAGGATTAGTAACTATATGAAAATGATAACATAGTGTCAATCAGGTTATCGCTAATTCAAACAGAATATGATGACGTGAAGGCAAATGACAAAAAAGCCGAAAATCTTAAGAACTCCGATCCCCACCAACTTGAATTCACTGCCAGCGCTCCTATATTATCAGGTTGGCAGGTTCGGATCTATATGGTAGGCTTGAATGGAAGTTATAATTATCGATGGATTTTAAGTAGGCACGCGTTAACTCGGATTAACTGAAAAACGTCTAAACTGAGCTGAGGAAAAACCAAGTTAAATGACGACACTGTATTTGGATGACCTGGTAAAATCGTATTCCGGCAGACCGGTGGTCAAATCGGTCAGCCTGGATGTTAAAAGCGGTGAGGTGGTCGGTCTGCTGGGTCCCAACGGAGCCGGAAAAACCACCACTTTTTATATGTGCATCGGATTGGTGAGGCCGGATGGCGGCCGGGTCCTGCTCGATGATGAAAATATTACCGATTTTCCAATGCACCTGAGAGCTCGCAGAGGTGTCGGCTATCTGCCCCAGGAGACGTCAATATTCCGCAAGCTGACAGTCAAACAGAATCTGATGGCAATATTGGAAATTTTGCCCATGGATGCGGCGGAACGTACGGAGCGTGCCGATATGCTGCTGGAAGAGCTGGGCATAAAACACTTGGCGAAACAGAAGGCCAGTGTTTTGTCTGGCGGCGAAAAACGCCGTCTTGAAATATCGCGTGCCCTGGCAACCAACCCGTCCTTCATACTTCTCGATGAGCCCTTTGCCGGTATCGACCCGTTGGCTGTCAATGATATTAAAAATATTATCATTCATCTCAAGCGGCGCGGCATTGGTATTCTCATTTCCGATCACAATGTCAGAGAAACGTTAGGGGCCTGTGATAAGGCGTATATATTGGTAGACGGTCAGGTTCTCGAATCCGGTCCTCCCAGTCAAATAGCTGCCAGCGAAGCCGTCTGCCAGGCCTATCTGGGCAATGAGTTTCAACTCTGAGATAAGCCTTCTTAAAAGATCGAAAGTCTCTATAAAATACCGGGATTGATATCGATTTTTTATTTTGTGTTCGGTGTCAGGTTTCAGGTGTCAGGAAAGCACGTCGCTGACTCCTGAGATTTAAAGCTCGCTGCATTAATGCCGGATTGGTGGACGAATACATCTGGAACATTCTTTTGCTCGAGGAACCCATACCCTTAGCGCTGGTTTTCCGTCTTTTAAATTCTGCATTCCCACCGCCAACTTCCGACTTCCCCTTTCCCACTTCCCTCTTCTGTCATCCTTCATCTGTTCTCTGTCTTCTGTCATCTGTTCTCTGTCCTCCGTCATCTGTTCTTTGTCCTCCGCCCTCAGCCCTCTGTCTTTCTGCCGTTTACAATACCAACGATTTAATAAAATCCAACAGTTGGTTGAGATTCTGGCAGGGTCGCACTTCGTCACAGCAGGCTTGATAGGTGCGCATCTCGCTGTCACCCGTGTACCAGAAATATTGTGTTTCCGGGTTCAGCCAGATAACCCGGCGCGACCGTTCCCGCATCTCCGCCAGAATCTGATCTTCGGGATTTGCATAGTTCGTTCGGCCGTCTCCAATGATGATTAAGGTGGTTTTCTGGTTGAGGATATCCATATACTGTTTATTAAACTGGCGTAAGGTCAGGCCATAATCGGTGGCGGCATTGTATTCGATATTGGCCTCTTTCAATACCTTTTCAATCGCCTGATTAATCTCACAGTCCTCAAAAATTGTGGTTACTTCTTCCAGGCCGGCGACAAAAATAAAACTGCGAACCTGGGTGAAGCACTCCTGCAGGGAATACAGCATGTTGAGCATGAATCTGGCCGCCGACCAGACGGACCCGGAAACATCACACAGGGTCACAATTTTAGTTTTACGAGGCGGGCGATTACGAAAAAAAAGCTCCAAGGGAATTCCCTGATAGCCGGCCGCCCGGCGCAAGGTTTTTTTAACATCCAGCGCGCCCCTGTTTTTGACGGTATGGCGCCGGCCGGCGATATCCTTTAATTTACGAACGAGTTGTTCGATCACCTCGCGCATCGTTTCCACTTCTTTTTGGCTTAAAGAAGCAAAATGGACTTCGCCCAATCGATCCAGGTGCTGCTGATAGGTGGTCGTTATCTGGCTGTTATCGTCAAAGGGCCGGGGTTGCCGGGTAAGGAGTCGACGGGCGCTGGCCAGCCGGGCATCCAGGAGTTCTTTGAGATCCCGGCGAGTTTCCCAGTGCAGCCGGTCGCGCTGGTCGATTAAAAATTGAGCCAGAGCGTCTCCCAGTGCGTTGATCTGCAGCAGCAGTTCGAGACGCTGGACCATCGGCCCCAGATTCGACCCCATGCCGCCGCCTTTTGCGTCACCCTCAAGCAACCCCGGCTGCATTTGTTCGAAAAACGCCTGGGGATCGCCCGCTAAAAAATCAAGGATGGCCTGGGAGGCATCATTTCCATTTTGTTCGGGGCTCAAGGCCTGCAGGGTATCTTGGAGCTGGTCGGCAAGCGGATCGGCGCGGGTAATATTCGATTCCTGACGCAGTTCATGGAAAAACAGCTCATACAGGCGATTGAAGTGGAATTGCTCCCGTCGGCTTTTAGCGAAATTGGCGCGCAGCACCGCGGCAAACTGCGGTTCATCTAGCATATCGACCAATTCCAGCTGATTGAGGCAGTCGAGGACTTCGGATGTCGAAACCCTCAGCCCCGCAGCACGGGAGAGGGCGACGAATTTTAAGATGAGATTGACCATAGAAATAAATGCCTAAAATGCGCTAAAATTCCCAAAGTGCCTAAAATTGTGGTGTTGCTTCGCACCGTCTTTTTTAAAATGTATAAAAAAACCGTGTTTGGTATATAGAATGCTATATCTATTAAAAATTTAAAGGATCATTAAACTTGCGTTTCAAATTTAACTTAATAGACAGAATTCCTCAATTTTAGGCATTTTAGTGCATTTTAGACATTTTAGGCATTTCCAATACTTTCTCAATCTTCTCCGCCACCTGCACCACATCGGTTCTGTATTTACAGATAACATTCAGGGTGTCGGTGACCACCTCGGGATTTAAATCTTCAACCTGCAGGGCGATCAGGGATTGGGCCCAGTCCAGGGTCTCTGAGATACAGGGCTTCTTTTTTAGATCCAGTCCCCGAATATTGCGGATGACGTCCACCAGCCGCTCAGCCAATTGTTCCTTGATACCGGGAATCTTAAGCTTTACAATCTCCAACTCCAGGTCACGCTCAGGGTAATCAATGTAAAGGTGGATGCATCTTCTTTTGAGTGCGTCACTCATGTCCCGGGAGTCATTGGAAGTTAAAAACACAAAGGGTATGTTGGTTGCTTTGCGAGTCCCCAGTTCCGGAATCGAAATCTGAAAATCACTTAATACCTCCAATAAGAAAGCCTCGAATTCGGGATCGGATTTATCGACTTCGTCAATCAGAAGCACGACCGGATGGTCGGCGCCGATGGCCTGCAGCAGCGGGCGGGGCTGAATAAAGCGCTCCGAAAAAAATGCATCTTCCTGGGAGGCAATCCGGTCGACGGCCTCCGACAGGGTCGTTGCTCCCGTGATAACATCGTCGATTTTGCCCTTCACCATCTGGGTATACAGCAGTTGCTTGGCATATTCCCATTCATAAAGGGCTTTGGCTTCATCGAGCCCCTCATAGCATTGCAGCCGGATCAGTTGGCGTTCCAGGCCTCGGGCAACGGCCTTGGACAGCTCGGTTTTGCCGACCCCGGCCGGCCCTTCCACCAATACCGGTTTCTGGGTAGCCTGAGCTAAAAAGACAACCGTGGCGATTGTCTTAGAGCAGATATAGTCGGCTTTTTGCAGTTCGGTTTTAACATGTGCGACACTTTTAAATTCCATTAAATAAATCCTCTGAAGATTGACCCATTCTAATACAGCATAAGGCGCTCGCTGTATCTTAATGTAACCGCTCGTGGGTTCAGGGTTAATCGATTCGGGGTAAAGCCCAATCTGAGCCTTTAAGTCATTATACCGATAAAAACCGAATAAAAATAGGCCTGTGTCATGAAGTTTCGGTCTATGCGGCTGAGAACAGTTTAGTCTTGGCCTGCAGTGGCCTACGAACAAAGATAACCCTGAACCTTGAACCTATAAACCCTTTTTATCCCTATATCACAGCACCCCTGCCAAGTACACCGCGAAGTGCCGCAGCCAACCCTTTTAAAACATTGTATTTTTTGATTTCCCTTGCTATCCTGGCTTGCCGTTATTAGATTATCGCCCATACGGGAGATCGCAATTATGACCAAGAGCAAGCTGCGCCATCTGAAAAATGAAATGCTGATCGCCAATTTTCTGGCAAACTTTATCGGCGTATTCGTCGTAAACGCCCTGATTTACAGCGGTGAAAGCTTTTCCAATGCAAAAATTTGGCAGCATGCGGTCCCCTTTTGGATCGATGCACTGTTTACCCCTTTTGCCTTTACGTTTGTAGGTGTGATGACACTGCTGTACGAACGACCGATTCGCCGCTACCTGAATGCCGCATACAACCGGACGCCCATGCCCGCAGAACTTGAAACCAATGCCCGGCAGCGGCTGCTGAACGAACCGTTTGTTCTGATCACCTACGATTTCAGCATGTGGCTGTTGTCCGCCATCATTTATCCCATTATGCATTGGGTCTATAATTCAGGATCAAACATGATTCAAAGCTCTCTTTACCATAGCCTGAGTTCCGGCTGTCATCACCATCACGGTTGCCTTTTTTCTGTTGGAGCATATTTTACAAAAAAAAATGGCGCCCTGGTTTTTTCCGGATGGCGGCCTGTATGCAGTGCCCAAAACATTGCGCATCCGGATCCGCACCCGGCTGGCAGCCCTGTTGTTGGCCTGTAATTTAATTCCATTATTCTCGCTGATCATTGTCGTGCAACTTACCATCGGAAAAACTTCCGACGCCGCTGTCGCTCTCGCTAAGGTTCGCACGGCAATTTTCACCAATGCCGTCATCTTTATCCTTGCGGGTATATTTTTAATCGGCCTGGTCAGCCGGAATCTGACGATGCCGTTCAGGGAAATTATTCAGACCCTGCAGGGCGTCCGGAATGGAAAATTTGATAAAAAGGTCCGGGTTACCAGCAATGACGAAATCGGCTATACGGGGGACGTGATCAATGAGATGACCGAGGGCCTCAAGGAGCGCGACCGCATTCGCCGATCGCTGGGCATCGCCATGGAGGTACAACAACACCTGCTGCCGCGCCAGGCACCCGAAATCGAAGGCCTGGATATTGCCGGCCTCAGTATCTATTGCGAAGAAACCGGCGGAGATTACTTTGACTATTTGCCGGCCGGTAAAAACGGGCAAAAAAAGATTAAAATCGTAGTCGGCGACGTTTCAGACCACGGAATTGCTTCGGCCCTGCTAATGACCACGGCGCGGGCCCTCATCCGGCAGCGGGCATCAAGGGCCGGCAACCTTAACCAGATCGTACGGTATGTCAACCGCCATTTGTCAAGGGATGTGGAGGATTCCGGCCGCTTTATGACCCTGTTTTTCTGTGAAATCGACGGCCGTAAACAGACCATTCGCTGGGTTAACGCCGGTCATGACCCGGCCGTTATTTTTGACCAACGCAGCGGCGGCTTTCAAGAACTGGCAGGACGTGCGCTGCCGTTAGGGGTCTCTGAAAAGGCCGGCTATCAGGAATCTCAGCGCAGACTTGCGCCGGGACAAATCATTTTAATCGGCACCGATGGGATCTGGGAATCCCAAAACACCGCGGGGCAAATGTTTGGCAAAGCAAGGTTCCGCAAGGTTATCCGTGCCCATGCCGCTAAATCGGCCAAAGCGATCCTGCAGGCGGTCATCGACGATATCGATGAGTTCTGTCATCCGCTGAAAAATAAAGATGATGTGACCCTGGTGGTCATAAAGGTTGACCCCCAAGCGAACTTAGATTAGATAAGGCAGAATTGTTAAATTATGCTAACATCCGGGAGGAATGCATGGAAAAACCGATTGACCATTACTGGAAGCTGCGGCTGGCTGATCTGAAGGCCGCTCTGGAATCAAATAATTTCGAGGTCTACCTGGCAGACGATCGTCAAGCAGCCTGTAAAATCGCGTTGCAAGACATCATACCCAAATTGAATGTCAAATCCATCTCCTGGGGCGGATCCATGACCTTTCGCGCTGCCGACGGACTCTATGAACGACTGAAGGACAACCAGGATTTTGAGGTGCTCGACACCTTCGATAAGAGCGGTACCAGCGCTGAAATACTTGAACGGCGACGACAGGCCCTGCTGGTCGATCTGTTTATCACCGGCACGAATGCGATTACGGAGATCGGCCAGCTGGTAAACCTGGATATGATCGGCAACCGCATCGGCGCCCTGACCTTCGGCCCCAAATGGGTGATCATCCTGGTCGGCCGCAACAAAATCGTCGCCAGTTTGGATGAAGCCATGTACCGGATTAAAAATTATGTCGCCCCGGCCAACTCGATGCGGCTGGACAAAAAAACGCCCTGCTCCAAGACCTCCTATTGCGAAGAGTGCAAGAGCCCGGATCGCATCTGCAACACATGGACCATCACCGAAAAATCTTTTCCAAAAAAAAGAGTCAAGGTGGTGTTGATCAACGAGGACCTGGGACTATAGATCGGCCCAGGCTCGTATTTTTAGAACAACATTTGAAATAATTGGGTGCCTGTTTATAGAAACCACATCATGTTTGCGAAGGATATTTCTAACAAAATATTTATGCAAGGAGGCAACAATGAAAATACTAGTAGGATATGACGGTTCCAATGTTTCCAAGGAAGCCGTATCTCTGGCCGAACAGCATGCCATGACGTTCAAGGCTGAAATTATTATCGCGCAGTCGATGGTCGGTGGACCCGAAGTGCCGCGCAAAGATTTCGAGACCGCCGAAAACAATATTGATCACGAAAAAAGCCGGCTGCTGGACAAAAAAATTCCGTGTGAAGCGCTGCTGTCGGTTCGGGGATTGCAAGCCGGTGAGGATCTGATTCAACTGGCCGAAGAGCATAAAGTTGACGAAATCATTATCGGTGTGCGGCGGCGCTCAAAGGTCGGCAAGCTGCTCTTCGGTTCCACCGCGCAATATGTAATCCTGAATGCGCCCTGTCCGGTGGTTTCGGTTAAGTAAGGATTGAATATTGTCGATTGAATATTGAATATTTAAGGATTTTAATCCATTTCATTATGACGGAGCGACCTGTCGGGTCGTAGCCGGAGGCGAAGCCTGAAGCGACAGCCATAAATATTCAATCTTCAATCTTCAATCTTCAATTTTTTTTGGAGGGGAGGTAAATTTTGACAGTATCGTTTGTGTGGTTTGATATTGGCTATACCCTGCTCTACATGCAACGCGAGGTCACCTACCGGCAGGCTTTGAAGGAATTCGGGCACAAGGTCGCGCTGGAGGATATCGAACGTGAATTTCATCTGACGGACAAATTGTTCATGCGCGAGTACCCGGGCTTCTTCCTGAAGCCCCGCAAAGTGTTCATGCCGTCTTACCTGGGTATTATGAATTACCGTCTGGGGTTGAGCCTGGATGTATGCGAACTGGATGCCTGCTGGGAAGAAATCAAACAAAATACCGATCCTTACTGGCTGCCCTTTGAAGGGGTCAAAGAAGTCCTCGAGGAGTTCAAGCGCAGGTCGATCGGAATGGGAATTATTTCAAACTGGGACTGGACGGCGCGGGATATTCTGTCCGCGGCCGGGCTGATCGATTTTTTCGACCACATCGTTATTTCGTGCGAGGTGGACTGCATTAAACCGGATGTCCGCATTTTTGATATCGCCCTGCAAAAGGCCGCTCTATCGGCTCGGGACTGCATTTATATCGGGGACAATTACTACGACGATGCCCTTGGCAGCCGCAAGGTCGGTATGCCGGCATTCATTATCAATCGCTTTGGCAACCTGGGCGTGGAAGAGATTGAAGATTGTCCGGTGATCGGGCACTTGTCCGATCTTTTTAAATTAATTCCCGAATTCAAGGAACAAAAATTATATGGGCAGCCATCTTGATACGCCAATTATCGCTATTGACCGCGGCGCGACTTTCACGGATTTTGCGATAGTTGAATCCGGTCGCTTGCAGGAAACATTCAGTCTTGAGAATCGAAGTTGGACCGCCATCCAATCTGCCTACAGCCGTTTGAAAACCAAATACCAAACGGACCACATTGTATTTTCGGGCTGCGCGACCGGCATGCCCGCTGCCATGCAGGAGCGCAGCAACATCATCGCTGAAATTGACGCCATCGGGTTTGGCGGCGCAGCGCTGGCGAAAAGCAGCAGTTGCGTGGTCGTGAGTATGGGCACCGGCACGGCGGTGGTTCACTTCAACCAAAACAGTGCCGAACATGTCGGCGGCTCCGGTGTCGGCGGCGGCACCATCACAGGGCTGGCTTCTCTGATATGTGGTCTGGAGGATCCGCTGCAGCTGGACGCCCTGGCCATGCAAGGCAGTGCAGCAAACCTTAATTTGACCATTTCCGATCTGGGATATGAAGAAATCAGTTTCCTGGGAGCGGACATGACGGCCAGTAATTTCGCAGCGGTCAAGTCAAAAAAAACTGAAGATCTGGCGGCTGGTATTTTGCGCCTGGTAGGAGAAACAGTGGGTATCATTGCCTCAATTTGCGCCCGGGAGGTTAATTGCCGCGATAATATCGTGATGATCGGCAAGGTTGCCCAAAGCCTTTACATCCGGCAGATATTGAACCTGGTCGGAAAACTGTACCAGACCCGGTTTCATTACCCGGATAATCCGGGGTTTGCCACCGTGTACGGCGCCGCCTTAAAATACCGGTATGATCAGAATAAATAGGATCAGGGCCTATTGCCTTGCGCTGAGATTGAGTGCTTACTATGAAAATTACCACAATCGGCTGGTGGGGGGCTTATCCGAATGCCGGTCAGGCGACCTCGGGCTACCTATTGGAGTCTGAAGGTTTTACTGCCCTCATTGATTGCGGTTCCGGCGTGTTGACCCAGCTGCAACAATACACGACCCTGCAGGCCATCGACGCGGTCGTCCTGTCGCATTATCATGCGGACCATGTGGCGGATATAGGCTGTTTGCAATATGCAGCCAGAATTTTAATGGATCTGGGTCAGAGAAAACAGCCCCTGCAGATATACGGACACGCTGAAGACGATAATTTCGACGGCTTGAATTATTTGCAATACAGCATCGGATTCGCCTTTGACTCCCAAACGACCCTGCCGCTGGGTCCCTTAAAATTTACCTTCTGCCGCAATATTCATCCGGACCCCTGCTATTCGATGCGGATTGAGGAAAACGGCCTGGCCTTCGTCTACATATCAGACACCGGCTACACCGATGACCTGGTAGAATTCGCTCACCAGGCCGACTTGCTGCTCTGTGAAGCGAGCCTTTACGATGAATACCAGGGCCGCATCCCCGGGCATTTGACTGCCGGTGAAACCGGCCGTATCGCGGCTGCAGCCGGGGTCCAACACCTGGTACTGACGCATTTGCCGCATTTTGGCAATCACGGCCGGCTGGTTGAACAGGCCCGCAAAAAATATGACGGTCCCGTCGAACTGGCGACAACCGGCAAAAGTTGGCGACTGTAAATAAAGCATCATAGCCCATGGGACTGGGCTTTGAGTTGCCCTTAAAGGGTGCTCCGAAAATTAACCTCAGGATCACTGGAGTATTGGAGTAATGAAGTAGTGGAGTAGTGGAGTAGCGGAAAAACATTTCAAGGCATATTTCGATGTCAAAATGATCTCCAATCACCTAACGGAATATACTTATGATTAATTTCATTCACCAATCGAATGATCACATGGCGATGTTGTCTGAAAGGTGGATTATACGTCTCGTTGGGAATTGAGCCCAACACTCCAATGCTCCAGTACTCCAATACTCCGACGACATAATATAGGCTTTCGGTTTTAAGTTAAATGGATAGCGCATGCAACAGGTTGCATTCTCGATTAGAAAGGGCTGATAAATTTTACTTTTCGCTCTCAGAAGATTCGGCCGCTTAATCTTGACGGTCTTGCTGATATCGACGATCGTGTTTGTTGTGATCCGGGTCATACCGGGCGACCCGGCCCTGGTGATTGCAGGCATTGATGCGTCCCAATCAGATATTGATGCCATCCGGCTGAAGCTGGGCACCGATGAGCCGATGCTTTCCCAGTACGTCAACTGGATCTGGGATGTTATCCGCTTTGACTTCGGTGATTCCCTGATTTCCGGCCAGCCTGTCACCCGCCTGGTATTAGAGCGCTTTCCGCTGACCTTGTCTCTGGCCCTGATGGGCATTGTTATTTCAATTATTATTGCGATTCCCCTGGGCGTGATTTCTGCGGTGAAAAGATGGTCATTTTGGGATTATCTGGGCATGGCTTTTTCCCAGGTTGGAATGGCTATACCGAGTTTCTGGCTGGGCATTCTATTGCTTCTTTTGTTTTCTGTTAAAATCAAACTTTTCCCCCTGTTTGGCTCCGGCACTATTATGCATCTGATCCTGCCGGCGATATCCTTAGGGATTGCCAGGGCCGCCGTGCTGCTGCGCCTGACCCGGGCATCCATGGCGGAAGAACTCAGCAAGGAATACGTGATTACCGCCAGATCCAAGGGGCTGACCAATCGCATGGTCTATTACAAGCACGCCCTGAAAAATGCGCTGCTGCCGGTCATTACGATCGGTGGCATCCAACTCGGTTATATGCTGGGCGGGGCCATTATCATTGAACAGGTTTTTTCATTACCCGGCCTGGGCCGCCTTTTTCTGTTCGGTGTCTACCAGAGAGATTTTCCGTTGATCCAGGGCGGAGTTGTATTCGTGGCATTTGTCTTTTCTTTGATCAATTTTCTGGTTGACATGTTGTACAGTGCCTTGAATCCCAGGATCAGGATAAGCTAATTAATTCGCACCAAAAACTAACATATAGCCAGATTGTAGCCATAGATGTGAAAAGCGATCATTTAGGCGTTATTTGTTAATCGTTATTAGAATTGGTTAAGAGTCTGATTTGATATTGGTGTCATCAGTGATGATATAAAAACAGATTTCATTCCTTTTAAACCATTAACCAATAACGAATAACTAATAACTCTCAATTGGTTTTAGCTCAATTGGGGTGTAAGCTTATGGGAGATTACAGAATAATTGATCACAAAGTTCAGGTATCAAATCAGGCAGGGTAAATCGAAAAAACGGAGAAATTAGTGGCCGCCAAAAACGAATTTCTGCTTGACATCCAGGATCTGGATGTCAGTTTCGAAGGGCAGCATGGCTCGGCCCATGCCTTGCGGGGGTTCGATATCCGCCTGCATCCCGCTAAAACCCACGCCCTGGTCGGCGAGTCGGGTTCCGGCAAGACGGTAGCGTCCATGTGCATCATGGGGCTTTTAGCCATTCCGCCCGGCATGGTCAATCGCGGCAAAGTCATTTTCCAGAACCGGGATCTGCTGCAGCTTAGTGAAAACCAGCGGCGCAAAGTGCGGGGCAAAGATATCGGGATGATCTTCCAGGAGCCCGGTAAATATCTCAATCCCGCCTATAAAATCGGCGAACAGATAACCGAATCATTGATTTTGCACTTTCAAATGGAGAAAAAGGCGGCCACCGAAAAAGCCCTGGAACTATTGAGCCTGGTTGGACTGGGAAAAAACAGGCGCGTTTTGAGCAGCTATCCCCATGAATTATCCGGCGGAATGAAGCAGCGGGCCATGATTGCCATGGCAATTGCCTGTCACCCGGCGTTGTTAATTGCCGATGAGCCGACTACCGCCCTGGATGTAACGCTCCAGCTGCAGATTTTAAGGCTGCTTCTCAAACTCAAAGACAAGTTCGGCATGGGGGTCCTTTTCATTTCTCACGACCTGGGTGTCGTCAAAGAAATTGCGGATAGTGTTTCAGTCATCTATGCCGGCAAGATCATCGAGTCAGCCGCCAAAAATCAAATATTTGAAAATCCCCTGCATCCATATACCAAATTACTGCTATTATCGATTCCGGATGCAGCCAAACGCGGCGAGCGCCTGCGGGCCATTCCGGGAAACGTGCCCGATGCCGAGCATATTCCCCCCGGGTGCAGTTTTCATCCCCGCTGTCCCCTGGCTGAAGATGTATGCCGCACTGAGATACCGCCGGATATCGGTTATGGAGACGGTCACACGGCCGCCTGTTTTTTGATCGGCAAAAAATGGATCGATTCATAGAAATAAAAAATCTGGTAAAAGATTTCTACGGACGGGGGTTTTTAAATCGCCGCAAAGCCGCCGTGCGGGCCGTCGATCGTGTTAGTTTCGACATCGACCGCAATACGGTGTTCGGCTTGGTGGGAGAATCGGGCTGCGGTAAGACCACGCTGGTAAGATCGATCCTGTACCTTGATCCACCGACGTCCGGTGAAATCCGGGTTGACGGCGTCTCACTGGCTGCCCTTTCATCCCATCAACTCAGATCTTACCGGAAAAAAATGCAAATTGTCTTTCAGGACCCCAACAGTGCCCTGAACCCTAAAATGCGCATTGCAGACAGTCTGGCCGAAGGGCTGGTCAACCGCGGATTTCCGGCGGCTGAGCGCGGCAGACGCATCAAACACCTGCTGGATCTGGTCGGCATTGCATCAGCGCACCGCTCGCGATTTCCCCATGAATTCTCGGGCGGCCAGAAGCAGCGGATCGTCATCGCACGGGCATTGAGCATGGAACCGGATTTCCTGGTGCTGGATGAACCGGTCTCAAATCTCGATGTCTCGATCCAGGCCCAGATCATCAACCTTCTGCTGGACCTCAAAAAAGAGCTGGCGCTGACATATCTGTTTATTTCACACGATCTGAATCTGGTGGTTTATTTCAGTGATCGACTGGGTGTAATGTATCAGGGGCGGCTGGTGGAGTTGGCAGCAGCCGATCAGATTATGAGAAATCACTGCCACCCGTATACGCGCAAGCTTTTTTCCTCGGTACCGGGCAAGCAGATGGACATTGAAGAAGAAGATGATGATAATGATGTAAAGTCGGCAAGCCCCGCAGAAAAAAAGTCAGCCCGGACGCTTGCC
Organism: uncultured delta proteobacterium; assembly: GCA_963710795.1. Taxonomy (GTDB): domain Bacteria; phylum Desulfobacterota; class Desulfobacteria; order Desulfobacterales; family JAFDCJ01; genus JAFDCJ01. The sequence continues at coordinate 139,022 of CAVQBT010000005.1, read as the reverse complement.
GGCTGCCTCTATGCCGATGAGTGTCCCATCGGTGATCGAAAATGCCGAGCAGACGAACCCGTTTTAAAGGAAATAGCAAAAGGACACCAGGTCGCTTGTTTTAAAAAAGAATGGTTCAAAGGTTCAGAGGTTCAAGGTTCAGGGTTGTATGATTAACTGAACGCTCATCGGCCAGACCCGGCCCTGAACTCTGAACCCTGATCATAGGCGCTCATTGACATCAATTCTACCCTAATTGTCGAAAGTACCACCCGCGCCGGTACTTAAAAGTTTCAGGTGCCAGAGGGGCCTCTGGCCAAAAAGGCGGCCGGTGTAATCAGGAGAAGAAACCTTTGGATCTTGGTTCCAAAATCGGATGGTGTTGGGTTTCGCATTTAGCAATAACTACGGAAAATGTAGGTTGGGTTGAGTGCAACGAAACCCAACAAAGTTTAGTGTAGGCTCAACCCAACCTACGAAAGGCAAGACGAACCAGGATAGCACTAAATTAAACTTTTGAAGATTCATACAAGTGTTCAGGTGTCAACATTTAGCATCTCGGCTCCCTGACACCCGAAACATAGACCGAGGAACTGGGGCAAAGCGGCTCCATTGAGGCCACTATTTCTAACCAAAGCATAGGAAATAGCATCGAACCCTGAACCTTGAACCTTGAACCTTTGAACCCTAAACCTTGAACCTTTGAACCCTGAACCTTGAACCTCGAACCTATACCAAAAAGGAGGACACCATGCAAAGAACACTCTATTTTACCGGATGGCTGGCACTGACACTGTTGCTGGGGGTTGCACTCGTGATCGACCCCGTCCCGGCGCAAGCCAAAACATTAAACTTTGCTCTGGCGGGCAACCCGGATACCCTGGACCCCCACAAGACCTCGGGAACGCTTACCTTTCAGACCATTAAATCGGTTTATGATACCCTGGCGGAACCGGATATGAGCGGAAAACTCGTACCGGCCCTGGCCGAAAGCTGGCAGGTTTCCGAGGATGCCCTCACCTGGACCTTTTTTCTAAGAAAGGGAGTCGTTTTTCACAATGGCGACAAATTGACGGCACATGATGTCAAAGCGACTTTCGACCGGATCATGGACAAGGCGACCGCCTCGCCCAAAGCCAAAGAATTTGGCGCCATCACTGCGATTGAAGCCCCCGACGATTTTACCGTCGTCCTGAAGTTAAAAGAGCCGTCCTCACCGTTGCTGGCGACCCTGGCATCGGGTTGGGGCGCCATCTTGCCCAAAAGCCTGATCGACGCCGGGCACGATTTTGGCAATCGAACCGGTCGGAACCGGGCCGTTTGTGCTGAAAAAATGGGTCCGGGACAGTCAAATCACACTGGCCAAGAATGACAAACTACTGGATGAAAGGGCATCCCAAGCTGGACCAAATTAACATGCACATCATCCCGGAACGGGCCGTCGCGGTTCAGGGCCTGGTATCCGGACAAATTGATGTGGCCTATCTCATTGACAAGGATGATTTGCCCATCCTGGAAGCCAGCCAGGATGTAAAAATCGAAAAATCCATGACCTCGCTGATTCTGGTCATGTCCATCAATTGCAGCAATCCCGTCTTGCAGGATCTCCGGGTGCGCCAGGCGATCAATCATGCCATCGACAAGCAGAAAGTGCTGGATGTGGCTTACGGCGGCGGCAAACCGATTGGCACATTCATGGACTACGGCAATGCCTATTACAAAGATTTCACCTCGCTGTATCCCTACGATCCGGAAAAAGCCGAAAAAGCTGCTGGCCGCACGCCGGCGTCGGCCCGGATACGGTTTTTGAGCTGTTTTTGCCGCAAAATTACGAAATCCATGTCAAAGCCGGTGAAATGTACCAGGACATGCTGACCAAAGTCGGGCTGAATGTGAAAATCAAGCTGGTGGACTGGTCGACCTGGATCAGTGATGTCTATCGGGCGGCAAAATATGACCTGACCGTCATCGGACACACCGGCAAACTGGATCCGGACGGCACCCTGGCCGGCTATGGGACCAAAGACCGCTATGTCCGATGGATAAATCCCCGCGCCGCCGAGCTGATCGATCGAGGCCCGCAAAGTGTCCGGGTTTGAAAATAGAAAAAAGCTGTATGACGAAGTATCTGGAAATTATGGCCAAGGAAGTCCCGTTCATGTATCTGGGGACCTCATACCGCTATACCGCGGTCAGAAAAAATGTCTCGGACTTTAGAATGACACCGAAACTGGATACGTTTGATTTCAGGTGGACCACGTGAATTGAAAATTGTAAATTGAATATTGAATATTTATGGTTCGCCTTCGGCGGATCAGGTTTAATTGGACTGATAAAACAGCGGGAGTAATGGAGTAATGGAGTGATGGAGTGATGGTCCGGAAAGTCCGCCTTCCAATACTCCAACACTCCAACACTCCATCACTCCAATCATTTTGTAACATGCATACGCAGCGCAACATCATATTCTATATTTCTATCTTTTTCTGGTGATTCTAATAGTTGCTGCCGCGGCAGCGCCTCTGATTGCGCCGCATCAGCCCAATGCCCAGAACGTGGAGCAGCGCTTTAAAGCACCCGGCGGACAGCATCTCCTGGGAACCGACAATTTTGGCCGGGACATCCTCAGCCGCATTATTTACGGCTCCCGATCCGCCCTGCTGGTGGGTATCGTTGCCGTCACGATCGCGGTAATTATCGGCTTGATCGTCGGACTTGGCGGCCGGTCTGAGCGAAGGTTTTGTCGACAACTTTTTAATGCTGCTGATGGACAGCCTGCTGTCGTTTCCGACAATTTTGCTGGCCATAACCGTGGTGTCATTTCTGGGCTATGGCCTGCTGCAGGTGATGTTGGCCATCGGCATCATTTTCAGTCCGGTGTTTGCCCGCCTGGTTCGGGCGGAAACGCTGGCCATCAAAACCGAAGCATATGTCGAGGCTTCACGAGTCACTGGGAAGCCCGATCATAAAAACAGTCTATAAGCATATCCTTCCCAACCTGCTCGGCAAAGTCATCGTGCAATGCTCCATTACATTTGCGCTGACGGTCGTCATCGAAGCATCCCTTTCATATCTAGGGCTGGGTTCCCAGCCGCCGATCCAAGCTGGGGGCTCATGCTCAAGGACGCCCGCAACTATCTGGTACTGGCGCCCTGGATGGCGATTTATCCCGGTCTGGCACTGGCATTGACGGTTCTATGTTTTAATATTCTGGGCGATGCCCTGGCGGAAAAGCTGAATCCGAAGTTGTAGCGAAGCAGGAGTTGATTGAGTTGATTGCGTTGGTTAAGTTGTAGTTACTGCGTTGAAGTTTAAGGAAAAAGGTAAAAGACAAAGTGCAGAGGAGCACTGGTCAGCATAGCGAAGAAGGTTGAAGTCCTGGATAAAGGTGGCAATACGGCAACGGCTGATACTTGTATGAAACGGCACAGGAAGGTTCAGCTGCGGTTTCAGGTAGCCAGGCTAGAAGCGATGGCATAATGTCACTGCGAGTATCGTGTGCGAAGCGGTTTTCATACCGCGATTAGCAAGCCTGCAATCAGCTTCTCATATTCGATCGCTTTGATGTCCGACGTTCCAGTCTATGTTTGCTTCCGAATCTATCAAACGACTCTGTTTTAGCCTGCCACGCTGACACCTGAAACCTGAAACCATATTCGACTTCTTATGTCATCTTCTCACTGTCTTCTGTCATCGTACAATCAGGAGGTACACTTTGAAAATCGGCATCCTATCCGACCTCCATGTCGATCTCGAAAATTCCGATCCCCAAGATTTACGGCAGGGATTAGTTGCAGCAATTGAAGAAAATCAGGTCGAAACCATGATTATTGCCGGCGACGTGGCCAATGATTACGAAATCACCCTTGACTTCCTCCACGATCTTGAAAATGCGGCCGATGTGCGCTGCCTCTTTGTTCCCGGCAATCATGACATCTGGAATGAAAAACACTCCGGCTAAAACTGCCTGGGATATCTATCATGCGCTGGAGGAATTCACCGGCAACCTTGCCAGGGGTCCGGTACAGCTGACGGACCAACTGGGTCGTCATCGGAGATCTCGGCTGGTATGATTATTCCTTTGGCAGCCCGCATTACACGACCGCCGAATTCGACCGCATGAAAATCAATGATCGCCTGTGGCAGGATAAGGTTAAGGCGGTATGGGGAAAATCGACCATCGAGATGCATCGCTATTTTTATGGCAAGCTTGAAAAGCAGCTGGAGGACTACAGGCATAAACGCATCATTCTGGTCACCCATGTGCTGCCGATGCTTGATTTTACCGTGCAGCCGCCGGATAGAATGTGGAATTACCTGAACGCATTTCTTGGCAGCCGGCAATACGGTGAACTGGCATTAAAATATGCCGTGGAATATTCCATCAGCGGCCATGTCCATTATCGCCGGCAGGTAAAATATGAAAATACCATGTTCATCTGCAACTGTTTGAACTATACCAGCCAGTGGCTTGACAACGACTGACCCGGCCGTTGAAGTTAAACGGGCCTTTAAAACCATTGAGATTAATTAATCCGCCGCAACCGGGAAGAGCACTTGCTTAAATTTTAAAAGGAAGGGTTGGCAGTCCTGTATATGCTGTTTTGAGCTGGGCGGATTAATTCGTATTTTTATTCTTGACAACCCGTCTGAATCTCTTATGTTTTCATATCATTATTGTTAGGGGTGGCTTTCGCAGCCTGAGATCACACCCTTCGAACCTGATCTGGATAATGCCAGCGTAGGGAAACGCGTATCGATACAGTCTGCAATTGCTTATAAAGCCGTTTCCCCGGTTGGAAACGGCTTTTTTATTTGATTCAGGCTGATTTGCTGAATGCCGGATTCGTCAAATATGCTAAGGGATAGAATCGATCTCATTCCGATCACGAATCAACCAGCCAACTAATCAACCATTCAAGGAACAGCGAGGAGACACTATGGCAACTCTATCTGATAAAGGCAGCCGAAAATCTGGCGCTGCTGCGTGAAAAAAAACCGCTGATTCACAATATCACCAACTATGTCGTCATGAATTATACGGCCAACGCCCTTCTGGCCATGGGCGCCTCACCGGTAATGGCCCATGCGCAAAACGAAGTGGAGGATATGGTTGCATTTGCCGGGGCCCTGGTTCTCAACATCGGCACCCTGACCGATGACTGGATTGCCTCCATGATCAAAGCCGGTATAAAAGCTTCCGCCATGGGGACTCCGATAATTCTGGACCCGGTGGGCTCCGGCGCAACACCGCTGCGAACCAACTCGGCCAAGCAGATTATCGATCAAACCGATATCAGGGTTATCCGGGGCAATGCTTCGGAAATACTGTCTTTACGACACGCAGACTCTAAAACCAAAGGCGTGGATTCGGTTCATTCGGTCGATGAAGCGGCCGATACAGCCAAAATACTGGCGGAAGAACTGCAGACGACCCTGGCAATTACCGGCCCGGTCGATCTAATCACCGACGGTCAACGGATTGTCCGGGTTTCAAACGGCCACCCCTTGATGGGGTATGTGACGGGCACCGGATGCACCGCGACGACTGCCATCGGCGCGTTTCTGGCGGTGGACAGCGATCCGGTCAGTGCGACCGCCACCGCCCTGGCATTCTTCGGGTTGGCCGGTGAAGTGGCCGGTCAATCGGCATCCGCACCGGGAAGTTTTATGATCCGAATGTTGGATGCGCTTTACACCATCACACCGGATGAGTTGAGGGAAGGATGTAAGATAGAAGGAGAGTAGCATGAAATTGCTAAACGTCGACTATTCCCTATATCTTGTCACCGATCGGGGACTCGCCCGCGGCCGCCCGACCCTGGATATTGTCAGGGCCGCAGTTGAAGGCGGTGTCACCTGCGTTCAACTGCGCGAAAAAGAATGTTCTACCCTGGATTTTATTGAACAGGCGTTGACCATTAAAGATTTTCTCAAAGCCAAAGGCGTGCCGCTGATCATCAACGATCGGGTGGACGTGGCGCTGGCCATCGAGGCCGACGGGGTCCATCTCGGTCAAACGGATATGCCCTTGGCAATCGCCAAAAAAATTATCGGCAATTCCATGATCATCGGCATTTCCGCCGAATCGCTCGAAGATGCCGTTGCAGCTGAAAAAGGCGGTGCGGATTATTTGGGTGTCAGTCCGATTTATGCCACCCCCACCAAAACCGATACCGCACCCCCCCTGGGTCTGGCAGGTTTGCGGACCATTAGAGAGGCGGTCAGATTACCGCTGGTCGGCATCGGCGGATTAAACCGGGATAATTCGGCGGCCGTGATCGAAAACGGCGGCGACGGCGTAGCGGTGGTATCTGCCATCGTAGCCGCCGATGATCCGGCAGCGGCAGCCGGCAACATCAAGCAGATTATCGATAGGGCCCGAAAACCATGACCTTAAAAAAAATCGGCGAATTTGGCTTTATAAAAAAGATCAGCCGCGGATGTTTGATTCGGCCGGAAAGCATCATCAAAGCCATCGGCGATGATGCCGCGGCATTTAAGACGGATCCCGGCCGGATATCATTGATCACCACCGATTTGCTGGTTGAAAGAATCCACTTTTTAAGAAATGCGATCAGCGGATTCGATCTGGGCTATAAATCGCTGGCGGTGAATTTAAGTGACATTGCCGCCATGGGCGGCACCGCCCGGGAATCATTTGTCAGCATTGCCATCCCTGAAGACTGTCCCCTGGATTATCTGGAGGCCGTATACGATGGGATGAAGGATCTGGCGACTAAATTTGATGTTAACATCCTGGGCGGCGACACGACCAGTTCCAAAATCGATTTAATCATCAACGTCGTCGTTCACGGAACGATCGCCGAAGAAGAACTGTTGTGCCGGGACGCGGCCCGGCCCGGTGACATTGTTTATTCAACTGGCTTTCTGGGCGACAGTAAAGCCGGCTTGCACCTGATCCTGAACGATATTCCGGCCGACTCAGATGAATGGCGCAACCTGATCCGGGCCCATCTGCGGCCCGTTCCCCATCTTTTGGAGGGACGGTTGCTAGCCCAACAGCCTGCCGTACATTCAGCCATTGACACCAGCGACGGTTTGAGTTCAGACCTGGGTCATATTACTGAACAAAGCGGGGTCGGCGCGGTTCTGTATGCCGATAAAATTCCGGTTTCCGGCGATCTCAAATTATTTTGCCGGCAATTTAATTTCGATCCGGTTGAATATGCCCTTGCCGGTGGTGAGGATTACACCCTGCTCTGCACGGTATCACCGGAGGAAGCCGAAACAATTGCCACAGAATTTGAAGAGAAATTTAATCGCCCTCTGTTTAGGATCGGCGAAATAACCGCCGCAACGGAAATGAAGCTAAATTACCCGGACGGCTCCTCCAGCCCCATCGCATCTTCCGGCTGGAACCATTTTAAAGATGAGGGAGGGTAATCCCAATTGCAGAAATAGGATTGGGGGTTATTCGTTATTAGTTATCTGGTTATTTGTTTGAAGGATATAGTGTCTGTCTAATTTTTGATCGAACCAATCGACCATAGATAGGACTATCATCGACCTCTAATAACGATTAACCCATAACGAATAACCCGATACGAGGAAACAACATGAACAGCTCAAAGCACAAGCGAAAATATCATAGAGTATTGACCATAGCCGGTTCCGACTCCGGCGGCGGCGCCGGCATCCAGGCTGACCTGAAGACCATGGCGGCCATCGGGTGCTACGGTATGTCGGTTATCACGGCTTTAACGGCCCAAAATACCCTGGGTGTCACCGGAATACACGCGGTTCCCGCGTCGTTTGCCGCCGATCAGATCGCCGCCGTGTTCAGCGACATCGGCGCGGACGCCGTTAAAATCGGCATGCTCTACTCGGCGCAACTCATCGAGGTCATCGCCCAACAGCTGAAAAAATATGGCGCTGAAAAAATAGTCTTGGATCCGGTAATGGTCGCTCAAAGCGGGGATAAACTTTTACAGGACGATGCCATCCAGGCCCTCAAGGAATACCTGATGCCCCTGGCCGATGTCGTCACCCCGAATATCCCGGAAGCCGAGGTTTTGATTGAGGGCGGCATCCGGCAACCGGAGGAAATAGAAGCCGCGGCCAAAACATTGGCCGGATACGGCAGTCGCAGTATTCTCATCAAAGGCGGGCATCTGAACGATGGCGACAGCACGGACCTACTTTACCTGGCGGGCGAAGATCGCTTTGTCAGGCTGGCGGCAAAACGCATTGCCAGTCACAATAATCACGGCACCGGCTGTACCCTGTCATCAGCAATCGCCAGTTACATGGCCCAGGGCAATGCTATCGAAGATGCGGTGCGCAAAGCTAAAACTTACATCCAAAACGCCATCCGGGCCGGTGCTGATTATACTATCGGTCACGGCCACGGACCGGTGCACCATTTTTTTGAATTTTGGAAGTAGCCCAATGTTTTATATTAATATGTTTATCTTAGACTCCAGCCGATAGTTTTATCAAGCCAATATAATGGACTTGATAAATGCCTAAAGTGATCTAAATTGCCTAAAATGCCTAAAATTAAGGAAACGCTACGCTCTACCATTTTTATAAAATTGACAGATCACTCAGGCGGAGTAGATCATTATTTTCAATGAAAATTATATCCTTATTTTCTGGATTCCTGCCTTCGCAGGAATGACGGTTCGTGACCGCAATAAACCCCGCGACTTTTCATCTATTTAAAATCGACGGAACACCATAATTTTAGGCACTTTAGGCATTTTAGACAATTTAGGCATTATTCTGTCTTAACCTGTCATCTTGTAAAACACCGCCGTGGAAACAGCCCACAATCAGCACCAGCAGGGTCACCAGGGCGCAGGTACCGGCCAGCAATTTATGAAAGACGTTTTCCCGTCTTTTCTCCTGATAGCCCAACAGGAAGCCCAATCCAATCCCGGCGATAATCCCGCCGCCATGGCCCCAGTTATTAATTCCCGGTACCACGAAACCAAAAACAAAAAGAAATACCACCCACAGGCTGATTTGCTTATAGAGTGCTTTGCCGTAAACCCCTCCCCGGCTTTTGCCGTAATAAAGTATCGCACCGACCAGACCGCAGACCGCCGCCGAGGCCCCGATGGTCCAGAATACGCCGAACATATAAGAAATCCAGTATCCAAAAACGCCGCTCAGGGTGTATATGGCGAACATCCGATAAAATCCGAATTCCCGGCTGGCAATAGTAGCCAGCTGACGGAAGGCGACCATATTAAAGAAAATATGCAATATCCCGCCGTGAAGATAATTGGCTGAGATAAGGGTCCAATATCGATGATAATCATGAATTGGAATAAGTCCGGTGGCACCGAGCAGCTCGAGGCTTGAACCCGACGGGGAAAGAAACGTGAGCGGATTGAGCGATAAGCCGGCTGCTTTGGGATTCAATAAAATGGAAAGAATATACATGCCCACATTGATCGCGATGATTATTTTGATCATCTGATTTGGGTCACGTAAACCCCGGGTCCAGGCATTGTTTTTGTACCAGGACCCCGGTCGGCGGGTTCCGCAAAAAGGGCATTTAGATTCAGATGAACTGATGAGTTTTCGGCAGTTAGGGCAAAGAATGGATGGTCTTTGATTGTTCATAGGTAATATCAGATGTCGATTTTAAATCGAATTTAAATAGTAAGGTTTCCATTTGACACAAAATCCGGTTTACTTTATGATAGCACTTTGTATCATAGGGATTTAGGGGTTCAAGGATTTAAGAATTAGAGGAATTCTATTTCTTTTAATTTATCGATATTATCCTTTAATCCCTCAATCGCCCAATTCCTAAACCCCTCAATTTGGCACCAATAGACATAGATAATGTCCAATAAAGTTGACTCATTTTAAACGTAAGTTTTTGGAATAACATGAACATAAGTCAGCGTCAAACGGTTTTAAGCACGGTCATTTTATCCATTTTGATTCTCATCGGTGCCGGCATCGTCATCACGCAAACCCGGTTTAATCCGGCAATTCTGCAAAAAGATGCGCTGTCGCCGACCGCAAGCTTAACCGGGCCGGACTTTCCGCCTGCTGCAATTGAGGCTTTTATCCCATTGCCGCCGAACCTCAAGCCACTCACAGCGCCGGAAATGTTTGATCCCGGCACGCTTTCCGATAAAATTAACGGCAAAGCCGAGCTGTATTTATCCGCCGGATTTACCGGTCTGGTCAGTCAGCGCTACCGCGATGAAATTGCGTCTGATCTGTGGATAGAAGCTTTTATTTATGACATGGGCAGCGGAAAAAACGCGTTTGCAGTGTTCAGTGCCCAGCGCCGTGAGAACGCCGAATCATTGGACGTTGCCCAATATGCTTACCGATCCCCGAACGCCGTTTTTATGATCCATGGCCAATATTATCTGGAATTCATTGCCTCCCAGGCTTCAAGCCGGGTGCTGCAATCCATGGAACTGCTGGCCGTAACTTTTATTCGCAATACCCCAACCGAAACACTCACCATTGCCGAAGAGGATCTGTTTCCCAAACCGGATCTTATTGCCGGCAGTATTGCGCTGATCGCAGCGGACGCCTTTGGCTATGAACAGTTGGATCAGGTTTATACAGCAGAATACCGCTTGAATGACGAGTCTGCAATGGCCTATCTTTCCCGCCGCCAGGCAGCGGGCGAAGCACATGAATTGGCCGTCTCCTATGGTAAATTTTTATTAAATTTCGGTGGACAGAATATAGACCAGCAATTACCGATAAAAAATGCACAAACAATCGAGATATTGGATACCTATGAAATTATTTTTTCTTATGGCCCGTTTCTGGCAGGCGTGCGGGAGGCGACAAGCCGAGATCATGCCGCAAATCTGGCAATCCAATTATTCAATCAGATCAGGCGGGTAGCCGATGAGTCCTGAATCGTTTAATGCCGGATGGAATCGACGCCAATTTCTGGCCCGATCGGTTAAAGCGGCCGCTTCAATTGCGGCGGCGGGTGCCGCCGGTCTGTGGTTTCACGATACCAGGGGACCGACCCCGGCGGCAGATGAACAGCTGGAATCCGGGGAGTTGAATTTTTCGCTTAAGAATTTAAATCCTAAAATGGCGATTGTGCACGGCAGCGATCGACGCACCACCCTGCACGCGGCCTTAAAAGCCCTGGGCGGTATTGAGACTTTTATTAAAAATAAAGATCGGGTTTTACTAAAGGTCAATGCCGCTTTCGCATCACCTCCCATGCTCTCGGCCACGACCCATCCGGAAATTGTATCCGAAATGGCGCGGCTTTGTTATAAAGCCGGTGCTGCAGCCGTGGTGGTAACGGACAATCCCATTAATAATCCCGGCAGCTGTTTTACGTTAAGCGGTATCGAGGCAGCCGCCCGCGCGGCGGGCGCCAGGGTATATTTACCGAATGTTGACGCCTTTAAGCCGTTTAGTGTCAAACAGGCCAACCTGATCCGCAACTGGCCGGTCCTGCTGGGCCCCTTAAACAACATCACCAAAGTCATCGGCCTGGCCCCGGTTAAAGATCACCATCGCAGTGGGGCCTCCCTGACCATGAAAAACTGGTATGGTCTGTTGGGTGGCCGGCGTAATATTTTTCACCAGGATATTAATACCATCATTGCCGAGCTGGCAATAATGGTCCGGCCGACGATCGTAATTCTGGACGGCACCGTCAGTATGATGACCAACGGCCCCACCGGCGGTTCGTTGACCGACCTCAAGCAAACGGATACCATGATCGTCAGCACCGACCAGGTCGCAGCCGACGCCTTCGGCGCGACATTGCTCAAAAAATCGTCCCGGGATCTGCCGTTCATCGCCAAGGCTGAAGCGGCCGGGGTCGGCACGGCCGACTACCGGTCGCTGAAGCCGGCGGAATTTAGCGCGTAGGGCAGAGCGTAAGGGATAGAGGCGTTATCAATTGAACAGCGAACCGCAGAATATCGAATATCGAACCGCAGAATGCCGAAGGGAGGAATCGCTTCGCTCAGTCCTTTTAAAAAAGATAGAATACATTACTTCGACATTCGATATTCATTATTCGATATTCGATATTCGCTTTTTTTAAACACCGCAAGTCAGGGTCTCTTTTTCGATTTGACGGACTGCTCTGTGACAAGCGGTTGGGCTGAACCCAGAACCCTGCGTGTGGGGTCGAAGCCGGAGGCGAAGCCCCAAACCCTGAACCGTGAACCCTGAACCTATAGTCCTGAACCCCAAACATGAAAATCATCAACCACCCGCCGAATCAGCCAGATATTCTTTTTCATCCTTTTCATCTGGTTCTGCCTGGTCACCGCCCTCGGTGATCAGTGGTGGCAGTTGCGCGGCTGGCCGGTTGATTGGATCATTGAACTGGATCCGCTGGTCGGACTGGCTACCTTGCTGAGCACCCGCACCCTTTATGCCGGTTTGCTGTGGGGAGTTGCCACCATCGTATTGACCATTATTCTGGGACGCTTTTTCTGCGGTTGGGTGTGTCCGTTCGGTGCCATCCATCAGTTGGTGGGCTTTGTGGCCAACCGCAAAAAATCAGTTGCCGCCAAAATAAAGCTTAACCGTTACCGACCGGCCCAATCGTTCAAATACTGGATTCTGACTTTTTTGTTAACCATTTCAGCCCTCGAACTGGCAGTCGATTTTTTACGCATGCCCGCAACGCATCTATGGCTCTATGGAATCCTGATATTGGCCGTGCTGATTTTAAGCGGGATCTATGCCGGGCATCACAGCCGGGCGAATCTCAAGAAGGCGGCAATATTTTCTCTGGGTTTGGCCGTCCTCTGGTTTTTGATGAGCCATCTGTTTAAGGAAAATCAAACATCCGCCGCATCGCTTCAAATCGGGTTGCTGGACCCGATTGCCCTGGTCTATCGCTCATTTAACCTGGTTGTCCTGCCGCTGATTGACCAAACCGCGCTGAAACTCTCTGCGGTTCCGCGGTTATATGACGCCACCGGGTTAATGGCGGCGGTATTTGTGGCTGCTGTATTATTAAATCTGTTGATACCCCGTTTTTACTGCCGGTTCATCTGTCCGGCCGGCGCACTTTTTGCGGTATTAAGCCGCTTTAGCCTGTGGCGCATCGGTAAAATCAGCAATGACTGCCCGGATTGCCGCATTTGCGAAAAAAACTGCGAGGGAGCCTGCAGCCCGACCAGCGAGATCAGATTCAGCGAGTGCGTCCTGTGTGTCAACTGCATCAATGACTGTCGTCACGGTTTGATGACCTATCGAACCGCACCTTCGGCAACCGGCGAAATTACGGGGACGAATCTGTCCCGCCGCCAATTTCTGACGGCAACGATATCCGGTGCCGCTGCAATCCCGATGCTGCGGGTCAGCGGATCTCTGGGAACCAACTGGAACCCGGCTGTTGTTCGGCCGCCGGGCGCATTACCGGAAAATGAATTCCTTTCACGCTGCATCAAGTGTGGGCAGTGTATGCGCATCTGCCCGACCAATGTCATTCATCCTGCCGGCCTGGCAGGCGGAATCGAAGGCCTGTGGACCCCGGCCCTCAACTTTCGCATCGGCACCAGCGGCTGCCAGTTAAACTGTATTGCCTGCGGTCATTTGTGTCCGACGGCGGCCATCCGGCCCATCAGCCTGGATGAACGTCTGGGCCGCAATCGTTTTGCCGATCAGGGGCCGATCAAGCTCGGAACTGCTTTCATCGACCGTGGCCGTTGTCTGCCGTGGGCCATGGACCGGCCCTGTATCGTCTGCCAGGAAAATTGCCCGGTCAGCCCCAAGGCCATCAGCACCAGGGAAATTTTTAATCCCATCGACACCGGTTCAAACCTGACGGTCGCAAAGGCCGATGCGTTATATGTGGAATTCCAAAATGCCGGCCTTGAATCGGCTAAATACACCACCGGAGATTATTACTGCTCCCTATTGCCCGCTGCTGACAGCCGCCGGCACCGAATCGTCGGCAACTGGGAGCGGGGATTGAAAGTGGAGGATAAAACGCCTTTTGAAACGCCCCCGCGGCCGGGAGACCTGGTTCAAATCCAGATACGGCTTCAAAGACCGTATGTAGATCCTCAACGCTGCATCGGCTGCGGTATCTGCCAGCATGAGTGCCCGGTACCCGGCAAACGGGCAATCCGGGTGACGGCCGACGGGGAATCCCGCGATCGTGAACATGCATTGCTTTTACGAAGATGAGGGGAATTCGGAAGCGGGAAGGCGGAATTAGGAGAAGTCGGAAGAATGGGCATGCGGCAGAAGCGGCATGAAGCGCATGGCGTGGAAGAACAGAAGTTGGGAAGGTGAGAAGGTGGGGAAAACTGGCCAAGTGTATGGGGTGGAGAATAGAAGACCGGGAAGCTGGAACGCTTTTAAAACATGGCCCTTGCCCCATACCTTCTACCCCGCATCTTATACCTTTTACCTTTATCCTTTATCCTTTTACCTTTCACCATATACCCCCGCACCTGCTTGCTGTCTTTCTCAACCAATCAACTTAGTCAACTTAATAAACTATAACTACCCTATCAATTTGATCGATCAACTTTTTAATCTAACTCATCTCGAAGGAATATAAAATGCCCAACACAGAAACTCGATGGTCCCGCCGGGACTTTTTCAAGACGGTCGCCCTCACCGGGGCGGGCTCATTGCTGGCGCCGGCGGCGCACCTGGCTGAAGCCGCCGACAAAAATTTACAGGTGCCGCAACGTCCTTTCGGCCAAAGCGGCATGCATGTTTCAATTCTCTCGCTGGGAGGTATGTTCAACATCAAATCCAACCAGATCATGCTCAAGCAGGCGCTGCGCTGGGGCGTCACCTACTGGGATACGGCGGACTGCTATCAGCGTGGCAGCGAGAAAGGGATTGGAAAATATTTCGATAAGTATCCGGAAGATCGAAAAAAAGTTTTCCTGGTCACCAAATCCGATGATCCAAGCCCGCAGGGTATGTCCAAACTCCTTGAACGATCACTGGATAGAATGAAAACCGACTATATCGATCTTTATTTTGTACACGGCATCTATGGGATCGACGAAATAGATGACAGCACCCGCATCTGGGCCGAGAAAGCCAAAGCCGCCGGCAAAATCCGCCTCTTCGGATTCAGCACCCACAGCAACATGGAAAAATGCCTGCTGGCGGCTGCCCGACTCGGCTGGATCGATGGAATTATGATGACCTACAACTACCGGCTGATGCACACCGATCGCATGCAGCGTGCCGTGGATGCCTGCGTCAAAGCGGGAATCGGCCTGACCGCCATGAAAACCCAGGGCGGCGGGTCCGTGCGGACGGATACCGATACCGAACTGAAACTGGCCGGACGATTTATGCAAAAAGGTTTTAGCGACGCCCAGGCCAAGCTGATGGCGGTCTGGCAAAATCCCGCTATAGCCAGCATCTGCTCCCAGATGCCGAACATGTCGATTTTAATGGCCAACACCGCCGCTGCGATGAACAAAACCAAACTTTCTGCGACTGACAGAAAATTGCTGCAGCAATATGCGCGGGAAACGCACCGGGATTATTGTGCCGGGTGCAGCGGGATTTGCCAATCCGCGATCGGGGAGAAGGCGCCGATCGGAGATGTGATGCGCTATTTGATGTATGGCCGCAGCTATGGGGATCGGGACTATGCCAAAGCTGAATATAGCAAAATACCGCTAAAGATACGCGAACGGCTGACCAGAATCGACTATTCGCCGGCCGAAAAAAAATGCCCCCAGAAAATGGCCATCGCCAAGCTCATGCAGGAGGCCGCCGATGAATTGGGATAATTAATCATCAAAATCCGAAAACCTTCAATAGTTAATCTTAACTGTCTCGTAGTAGATCGAAAAACGAACTGTTTACGAGAGTGTTTAGTATTTGGTGTTTGGTGTTTGGTGTTTTTGGGTATAACTGCTTGATATGAAATTTAACATGTCGCACCAAATACCAAACACCAAACACAAAATGAATTCGAATTTTTCGAATTCATCAATCTTCAATATTCACTCATAGTTCCGGGCCATCGCCTCGGCTTCCGCCTGCACCGCTTGCCGCAGAGACTCAGGTTCGATCACCCGGGCTTTGGCACCCCATTTCAAAATCCAGAATTTAATTTCGGCGATACCGGCCACTTCAGCCTCAAATATAATCGCGCCATCTGGTAAAAATTCGATATTCTGGGTCTCATGCCAGGTCTTCTCCCGGATATACTCGGCGATGTCGGCCGCAAACCAGACTCTGACCCTGACCGGCTCACCATGAAACACGCCGAAGCTGGATTTCATAAATTCATCCACATTAAAATCATCCGGCATCTCGAAACGCTCATTGGTTGGTTCAAGGTTCTTGATCCGGTCCATGGCAAATATTCGAACATCTTCCCGCAAACCGCAATTGCCAATTAAATAAAAGGTGCCGTCAAAAAACCAGATTTTATACGGCGCGACCCTGCGCCGGGTTTTCGTCTTACGGCTCATGGTGTAGTAATCGATTTCGACATACTTTTTTTGAATCGCCGCATCACTGACTTGATCGATAATACTTCGCAATCGGCCATACTGTTTGTAGGGCTTGGTGCTCACCGCCAGGCTTTTTTCAATCTGGCCGAGGTACTGGATGTACTCATCGGGCAAAGTGGATTTAATCTTGTCAAATAAAGACACCAGTGAATCATAAAAGACCGTGTCCTTTAACGCCCCCATCATGCCCCGGCTGAAGTACAGGGCCATTAACTCCGGCAGGCTAAACGGTATGGGTATGCTGTGTTTGGCCGTATCCAGCAGGGACCACACATTTTTGCCTTCCACTTTATCCGTATAAACCGGGAAGCCGGCCGCCTGCAACGCTTCAAGATCCCGGTACACCGTCCGGGTATGACAGCTTAAATCCTGTGCCAGATCCGAAACGGATTTTCCATGTCTGGCGGAAATCAAGGTCTGAATGATCCGCCACTGCCTTGCCAACTGATCGCCACGCGCCATGCGGCTGCTCCTTCTAAATGAAAATACCCAATACCCAACAGGATGCCCTGATAAATATTCTTTTACAAGGTTTTTCGCTTTTTTTGAAAAATATTTGAAAAATTCAAATTTTTTTCTCAAGTGTGACCGGATCTGTCACACCGGTATGCTAATTTGGGGTTCAAGAATGGGAAAAAGGGTTTTTTTAACCGGTTTGGCAGACAACCAATATAAGGAGAATTCAAAAATGACCACGGACATTTCCTACCCGGATTATGACGATTGTTATGAGTATCACGGCAACACAACCATTGAACTGACCCGCAAGCAGGACGGCATGATCATTTGGCGGGACTGGATCCTTTTCGACACGGTGGAAGAAGCTGCCGAATATTTTAACGACGCCTGCGTGATGAATTAATCCGTATACCAGCCTTGAACGGTGAACCTTCTAACCTTTTAAAGGTATTTATCATGGAAAATCATATAATTACCGGTGTCGGCTGCTTTGCCGGACCGGAAAAATTAAGTCGTATATTTATGAGAATGGTGCAAACCTATACCCTGGGAAAACTGGATGGCATCAAATGGATCAATGGTCACGAATCGGACGAGACGGAGGGCACCAGATTGCTCAAAGCGCTGATTGCCGGTAAAGCAGCCCGACTGGATACGGCGATCCCGGATGCTGTCGACGGCTATGAAAATAAAATAATCACCGGCTTTTTCCTGACCCTGAAGGATCAGGGCCTGGAGTTATCGATTTTTGCTGAAAGCGGGGACTGTCGGCGGGAGAGACATTCGGCTGTTTTAGATGAGATAACCAAAGTGAGGCAAAAGCGATTGAACTGAGGCCTATGTATAAAAATGCCCCGCTGAAATACAGCGGGGCATGATATGATCTACTTGCCGCCCGGTACCGGCTAGCGACAATCGGTGGTTCTGTTATTCCGGTACATGACAGTCTTTGCAGCCGGTGGGCCCGGTGTTGGGGAGATTCTCCAACAGCACGCGACCGGACAGTTCCAATTTTTTGTTTTGTTCTTTCATCTCCTTGTGGCAGGTAATGCATAATTTATGAAAAGCGGTTTTGTAATACCGGGCAGCCAGATTCTCATCACTCTGGAGTCTTTCAGCCCGCTTCGGAGACTCGGTAATATCATGGCAACCGGAGGTGCCGCAGCCCTCAATCGGCGTCAGCTTATCCCATTTGTGGTGACAGGTCTGACAGCTAAAATCGAAGTGCAAAGGATGGGGAAATTCAACCGCGGGCTTTGGATCCTCCACAGAATCAGGCGGTTCGAGCGTTATGATTCCCATTGGAACGGACATATCTTCAGCTTCACTCTCACCGGAGACGACCATCGCATTGCCAAAAATGAGGGCCATAATTAAACAGAAAATACCGATACTTAATTTAAACATCCTCATCTCCCTAATATTTATTGAATATTCAAAAAGTTATGACTATTGTCCTAAAATTCGGCAAATGTAATGAACAAAACTGAATTTAAGAGGACATTAATGCTTCAAATCCAATAAAAAATCAACCAAAAAAATGATGAATTCGAAAAAAACCGAATTCATCATGTGATTGGTGTTTGCTATATTATTATTTGGTATGATTTTCAAATATTCCCGACGCTAAGTGAACGATTTGCAATAAACGTATAAATCCAAATTTAAAAAAGACATTATTCCTTAAATATTCAATCTTCAATCGAAAATATTCAATTATAACCTACCCCGGCAGGGTGATCGTAATGGTGCAGCCGGGGCCTTCATTGTTGGCAGCGCTGACGGACCCACCCATCAGTCGGACGAATTTTTTCACCAGAGCCAGTCCGATGCCGGTGCCGCGGGTGCTTCGGGTAAGTGAATTCTCGACCCGGTAAAAGTCGTCAAATATTTTTTTCAGATCCCGGCGGGGAATGCCGGGCCCGGTGTCGGATACCATGATCTTCACCCCATCCTCATCCCGGCGGGTCCGGATGCTGATCTCGCGGCGGGCAGCGCTCTTGCCGAATTTCATGCTGTTTTCAATCAGGTTGATTAATACCTGGATCATCACTTCGCGATCATATTTTAAAGATCCGACCGGCCCCGCTTCTACGGTTAAATCATATCCCTCCTGCTTGATTTTCTCGGCCATCACCGCCTGAACTTCGCTGACGACATCTTCCAAGGTACCGGTCTGCAGGTCGATCTGCCGCTGCTGTTGTTCTAATTTGGACAGTTCCAGCACATTGTTGATCAGGCGCGACAGGCGCGCGCCTTCGGAGTCGAGAATGCGGTAATACTCCTGCTCGCGTTCCGCAGTCCGGGCGATTCCCTGTTCCAACATCTCGATATACATCCGAATATTAGTCAAAGGTGTTTTCAGTTCGTGGGTTACGGAAGAAACGAATTGCGAGCGCCGCTCGGAAAGATCGACGATTGCACGGGTGCTTTGGTAGATCGCAAATAGCCCCATTAAAACAACAACCGCCAGAACAAGCAGCATGATGGTCAGTGTTTTGCGGCCGGCCGAGCGGGGTATCTGCTGGCAGGTCAGCGTCGCTTTTAAGAATCTGAAAGGCGATGGAAAGGTGCGGTTTAAAAGAAAGTCAGGATTTTGTGAAGCAACACCGGATTCGACCGCCCCGGTTTCGCGGCCCTGATCGAAAACAGTGAGACGAAGTCCCGTGAATTGGGCCATGGGCTGAGTCAGAAAATGAGTTTGGGCCAGATGGTTTAAAAATGCGTTTACCTGCAGGACGAATCCCTGGCGGTAAATCTGGTTGTTGATCATAATGCGCCGAAACATAAATATCCGGTCATCGCCTAAAAAAACCGCCTGCAGGGGCGCGACTTCGACCTGGTAATTTACTGCCTGATCGGTGTCTGATGAAGGCGCCGGCGCGATATCGCTTTCGGCCTCTTGCCGCCGGGAGCTGCGGGCTGTGCTCTTTTGGGGAGCCATTACCTTGCCGGCCGCGCCGCTTTGGGTCAAATTGCGAAGGTCTTTAGGCGTTTGGGACTCATCGTCAATATTTACCTTGTCCATTAATTGCGGCTGCTCCTGTTTGGCAATATTGGCCGCCTGACTGATGGTAATTTGTTCAACTCTCTTTTTTTTCTGTCCCAGATACTCCCGCGAACGCCGGCTGCGCGAAGAATCCAGATATTTATCCGCTAACCCTGACTTTGGTCTGGCTTTTTTCGCAGCCACTATTTCAGCCGGCCGGGGTTGAATTCGATCCGTATCCGCGACCCGCTTGCGGTTAAAAACTTGATTGGCGTTTTCCAACTCGGCCACGATATTGGCGCGACCGGGCGGTATCTTCCCATCACTGCCCACCAGAGGGGTCTGAAACGATCCGTCTGGATTATTCTGAAAATACCCGAGGATGAAATTTTCCCCTGACGGCTGCGACAAGGGGGAGGGCTGCAGCTTGCCGGTGTCGCGTTGCCGACTTGAAGGAGATATCAAAAAGTTGTATTCGTCGATCGCCCGGCTTTCTTCTGTTTGCACCATCACTGCCAGACTTTGCTCCATTTCGTCGAAGAGCGTCTCGGCGAAATAGCTCAAGGTGGCGGCTTCCTCCTGCTCCAGCCCGTAGTAAGTCCGCATGACAAAATAGGCAAGCGGAATGCAAAGCGCCAGTGAAAATATTAATATGAGCAGTTTAAGTTTTTTCATCCTTCCTCCAACCGATACCCCTCCCCTCTGATCGTTGATATCAGAGGGGTATCTCCAATCAGGGCGGCTATTTTTTTCCGCAGCTTGAGCAGGTGGATATCCACCGTGCGGGTTTCAATATCGGCGTCGGCATAATGCCACACTTCGATCAGGAGCTCTTTTTTAGCGACAATCCGATCCTTGTGGCGATGCAGATAAATGATAATATCCATTTCGCGCCGGGTAAGATCCACCGAGAGATCTTTTGCGCAAGCGGTTAAATTTTTACCGTCAAAAAAAATACCCCGGCAGTGGACTTCTTCGTCGCCGAGATTTTTACCGGTGCGCCGCAGTACCGCCTCCACCCGGACCATTACTTCCCGCAAAGAAAAAGGCTTGGTGATATAGTCATCCGCCCCGACCTTAAACCCGGTGACAATGTCATCTTCAGCGCCTTTGGCGGTGATGATGATGATTCCCTGGGTCGGTTTTTCCTTCCGGATCGCTTTGCAAATCGAAAACCCATCAAGCGTCGGCAGCATCACGTCCAGCAGTATCAGATCGAATGGTTCATCAATTCCCACCCGGCGGCCGACCCCGCCGTCTTCAACGCCTTTAACTTCGTAGCCATTGAATACCAGCACATCCAGCAAACCGCGCAACAGAGCCGTATCATCTTCGACAACCAGAATACGCGCTTTGGCCTTTTTCATTGAAATCGTCTCCTAATCTTGCTGCCCATCGGAACGGCGGGTTGGTTTCGTATATTTTCCAGTGATAAAAAAGCTGAAATTAAAGCATCAGCATCCACTAATTATTGAATCCTCTGCTTACGGGGTCTAAGCCAAAGGCGATGCCCCATGCATCAAACTTTACAACCTCAAACCTTGAACCTTGAGCCCTAAACCTTGAACCCTGAACCTATTAATCAAAGTATACCAAATGTTCACAAATTCAAAGTAAAAGTTATGTAAAATATCGGCCGATTGCTTTTACACTTCTTTGAATTGCATTTGGACAGGAGTGAAGTAAAATTGAATCAGCGCACGAAAAAGGGGCTAAACAACCAATAACCAAAAGGAGCAAATCATGGAGCGAAAAAATTTGAAAAATTTCTTATTGATTGCGGTATTAATTGCAGCCACCGGCGCAGCCATGGCCTATTCCTCAAAAGCAAGCGGTGTTTTTGCTTCAGATCGGAATCCGGGTTTTCCCCGACACCATGCAACCAACAGTGGGATCCTGGCCATCTCCGGTCATCTCATCCAGGATAAGGTCCTGCAGGGCTCAGACGGAACCATCGGTTTGAATCTCACATTACAGGCTGAAGAAATTGCGGCAACAACCAGCGCTGAAGCCCGCAATGTGGACATGGTAATTGTGCTGGACCGCAGCGGATCAATGAAAGGCCGCAAAATTAATGATGCCCGCCAGGCAATATTGAGATTGCTGTCCGACCTGACATCCCAGGACCGCTTTGCCCTGGTCACCTATTCCGATGGCGTTCAGATTTCCTCCGGTTTGCTGAACGTTACCCGGGACAATCGGCCGCGTATGGAAGCGGCAGTCAGCGGGGTGCGGGTCGGCGGCGGAACCAATCTGGGGGCCGGTTTGCAGGCCGGTATCGACCTCCTCGGGTCATCGAACCGCAGCACAAATACAGCCAAAGTGATCCTCATATCGGACGGTCTTGCCAATAAAGGGATTACCGATGTACAGGCTCTGAGCGAAATTGCGGCCGTCGCCGTTGAAAGAGAATTTGCCGTCAGCACAGTGGGTGTCGGAGCTGAGTTCAACGAGTATTTGATGACTGCCATCGCCGACCAGGGGACCGGCAGCTACTACTACCTGGAGAATCCGGCTGCCTTTGCCGAGGTCTTCCAAAAGGAATTTATCGATGCGCGGTCATCCCTCATCAGCAATCTGAAAATTCAAATGCCATTGAATGACGACATCAGTCTGGTCGATGCCACCGGATACCCCATCAGCCGCCAAAATGGTCTGGCCGTCTTTTACCCGGGCAGCATGCATGCCGGGCAAACCCGCAAATTATACCTGACGCTTCGGGTGCCGACAAACCGCAACAGGCAATTCGAGCTTAACAATTTAAAGATTGTTTATCAATACGACAACCAGGTCCAAGAAAACACACTGGAGGGTTCCTTTACAATTGCCTGCGTCAAGGACCAGCGGAAAGTTTATTCTTCCATCGACAAGACCGGCTGGTCCGAGAAAGTCATCAACGATGATTTCAATCGCCTCAAACAGGAAGTAGCCGCCGATTTAAAGTCAGGCAAAAAACAAAAAGCCATGCAGCGAATTGAAACCTACTATGGTGAACAGCAGGCAGTTAATGCGGTAGTTGGCTCGGCGCGCGTGGCGGAGAATCTCGATAAGGATCTCAAGGAACTCGAAACGTATGTCGAAGAAACTTTTCAGGGCACGCCCGAAGCTGTCCGGCAAAAACAAAAATCCAATGCCAAGGCCCTACAGTATGATGGCTACCGCGGTCAAAGGAAATAAAAACTGAAGGTTTCAGGTGTCGGGTTTCAGGTGTCAGGAAACCGAGGCGTAAAATCCTGACACCTGAACACTGACACCTGAAACCTATAAAATATTAATGTATGCTGTAACATCGACAATAAATTGTCTAGGTGATGTCGCTAAACGCCTAATCAATTATTCAACATACTGCAAAGGAACCAACCATGGGAATATTGACGAGAGTAGTCAGAATCTTTAAGGCCGATGTCCATGGCGTCATGGATCAGTTGGAAGACCAGGGGTTGCTGCTCAAACAGCATTTGCGGGATATGGCGCAAGCGCTTAGCCTCAAAGAAGCCAAACTCAATAAGATGCTCGCGTCCCGCAAGCAGGCGCAACAGGAACATGCTAAATACCGACAGCAATCTCAAGCTCTGGAACAGGATCTGGCAATTGCCATCCATAAAAACAAGGACGATATTGCCCGCATGCTGATTCGAAAGATCAAACCTTTGGATAGCCTGCGAGAAGAAATTGCCGACCGCATCAGGAACCTGGATGAAGAAATCTCATACTACCGGGACCATCTTGATCAACAGCGACTCCAATATGACCGGCTCAAACACAGATCGGTAGAATTTTTCCACAAGACACCGCTGTCCGGATGGCAGAAGGATCTGTCCAAAATCGTCCCGGATGGCAAATTTGGCGAACTGTCGGAACAAGAGATTGAATTGGAGCTGTTGAAGCGCAAAGAGGCCTTGGAGACTTGAAGTTATTAGATATTGATTAATGGTTATTGGTAAGACAAGGAATACCATCCCATTATTATTTGGCGTCTGCAGAAAAATAAAAATGGGTGACGATCAATTTCTAATAACAAATAACTTATAACAAATAACTCCTAAATGAGCGTCTTTTGCTCATTTAGGGTTAGGGGAGCAACAGGATCATGAAAATCTTAAATCGTCCGGTTTTAACCACCGTACTTTTTGGTTTAACCTGCGGGATATCGTTTATTCCCCTGAACCACGTATTGAACCATACATTTTTCCGGCCCAATGCAATTGGCCTGGCCCTGTGGCTATTTATGGCAGGCTATGCTGTTTTGCTGTGTCGTTGGAGCAGGCAAAAACTGATGCCGGTTTCATATCCGGTTCTGTTTTTATTTTTGACTGTCTTTCTGGTGCAATCAATTGCTGCGTTTTTCTTGCTGGCCTTGGCGGTCATCAGCTGGATTCGCAGCGGGCTTTGTTATCAGAGACGCCGCGGGATTAGACTGGTAGTTGAGTTATTTCTCTGGGTGGCAGGCGGTGCTTTGGTCGCCGTATTTACACCCGGATCGGCCTTGACGTGGGCCCTGGGCATCTGGCTGTTCTTTTTGCTGCAAGCGCTTTATTTTGCTATTTTTGACGACACCACGCCGCCATTGGACTGTATAAATACGCAGGCGGTAGATCCCTTTGAACGGGCATTTAGGCAGGCAGAGGACATTTTATCAGCGCCGCCGGCTGCCTGAAAACGGCCGGTTTAATCGCAAAAGAAACACAAGAGCTCACCACGGAAAGCGCGGTCGCCGGCCCATAGGTTTGCGCCCCGGCGGGAGAACGCCGAGATAAAATGAATCTCTGTGTACTCAGCCCTCTGCGGAAAAATACTTCTTGGAAAGGCATCGGATTTAATATAATTTCATACGAGCGCCGCCGCTGGCCGCCAGCGTCCAGTCAAATCGAAAATGAAACTTTGGAAAAGCGACTATCGTACATCACACCATGGACAAGGAGGAACGATGAAGATAAATTTCATTTACATGACTGCCGGCAGCCGGGAGGAAGCCAGAAAAATTGGCAAAGAGCTGGTGATTTCCAGACTGGCGGCCTGTGTAAACATCATAGACAACATGAATTCTCTTTACATGTGGCAGGGAAAAGTACAGGATGATGCGGAAATCGTTTTGATCGCCAAAACAACCGCAGACTGTGTGCCGGCGCTGGTCGAAAAAGTCAAATCGATGCACAGTTATGAGTGCCCCTGCATCGTCAGCATCCCGATTTCCGGCGGCAACCAGGCATTTTTGGATTGGATCGCAAATGAAGTTAAACCCTAATTGACCGCAAATAATTAAAACCTTCAGCGTCCTCTGTAACTCTGCGGTGAACACAACATGCTGTCAAGTTAATCGCGAAACCTGACCCGCAAAAAGCGCGGTCGATAGAGGGTGGCATCGGCGGCCACTTTCGCGAAATCTAAAGAATTGGCAACATAAGTGATTATGATCTCATCCGGTACAGACGAAAGATCCGGGTGGCCTTTGGCGGCATAGCAAAAAACATCCTGACTCCGGTCGGCCTCCGGGCAGGCATAGATGCGCCGCGGGGCACTCCACGGGCCCCAGGGATCAGGTGCAAAGCGCATGGCAATATTCTTTGAAAAGCCTTTTTCGGTATAAACGACAATATATTTGCCAATAGCAGGCAGATAGGATACCGAATATTCATTGGCCATATCACGGCAAAGGCTGGATGATTTATTGAAATCCGTCGACCATTTTCCGGCTGAATAAAACCGCCACTGATCAAATTGATCGAGCTCAGTTTCCGGAACCCGGGCCAGGATCATGGATTTGCGCCGGATTTCGCCATCGACATCTTCTGTGACGCCATAAATATAGATATGCTTATCTGCTTTCAGCAGTGAAGATCCGAAAAGCGTATCGCCGGCAGCAGAAAAGCGCCCCCATGGGATGCGGTGCCGGGTCAGGCGCCAATTGGCCGGGACATTCCCGGGATTGGCCACATGCCCCAACTGGGATCCGACGATTTTAAACCCGAAGGATTTGCGGTCCGCGGTTTGCTCTAACTGGACCAGAAATAAATATAACTCCTTACCGACGCGAATCCCATCGTAAATCCAGAACCAGCCGCGATTATCATGCGGCTGGACAAAAGCCCGGGGGCTGCCGTCCGGTGAAAAGCCGGTATAAAATTGCACCGATGCACCCGGAGGCATTCGTCCCCGTTGAATCGCGATGGAATTTTTGATGATGACAGCATCCATGTGCCGGCCTTCCCGGACCTCTCCATACCAGGTATCACCGAACAGCCATAGGAATTTATCATCTGCCAGGGCGACTGAGTAGGCACCGTCGGCGCCGGTCCACCCCGACCGCCTTTCGAAGAGGGCATCATATTGGGGCAGTTCTTCGACCCGAATTCGAGGCTGCGACGCACAGGCCACAATCAAAATCAGAAATAAGAGGCCAAGGGAATTGAAAATGTGCCTTTTAAAATTCATCATAATACCAGAAGACAGATGACGGATGATAGATCACAGAATTCAGATATTCCGAATTCAAATCGTCCTGCGCAACGCGCCATGCCCTATGCCCATAATTAGCGACGACAGGCTCTCAGCTTCTCACCTTCCCACCTTCTTACCTTCTCACCTTCTGTTTTTCATGCCATACTCCATGCGCCCGGCCCTATGCGCTCTGCCCTATGCCCGTTGTCTCCAGCTTAATCTTGCCGTCATACAGTTGCACCCCGCGCGGCGTTTTGTCGAGATAAAATCCGATGGGTTTGGTAAAAATCGGATCTTCATACACACTACGCAAGAAGTCATCCCGAAACTTCGGATGCGCAATGCTGGCGATTGCGATGGCTTTTTCGCCGGAAGTCAGCTCCCTCAGGTCGGCGAAGCCGTATTCGGTGACAATCACGACGCCATCGTAGGCGCTGGCCGTGAGACTGATGCCGGGCGGATGCAATCTGGGTAATTTTGGATTCCCCTTTGTTGGTGATGCTTTGCATGGCGATAATGGGGGTACCGAAGACACGGTTGTTTAAGGCCCGGATAAAATCCGGCTGCCCGCCGACGCCGCTGTAATATCGCCGGGGATCGATAAAATCCGCCCAGACATTGCCGAACAGATCCACCCCGATGGCGGTGTTCACTGAAATAAAAGGGCTGTTTTTGCGGACGGTATCAGCCGAGTTGGTGTAAGCCGAAGGCCGCATTTGGACGCCGGTTCGCATATGGACGAAATCATACAGGTCCTGCGATCCCATGATCAGACTGGTGGTGCTGTATCCCAGATTGGCTTTCTTTTTGCGGTTGGTAACAATGCCCTCTTTTTCCAAACAGCATTAAACCGTCGCCGTAAAGCTCGGTTTGGACTCCCAGGTCCTTATACCCGGCCTCTTTGATGGTTCCCACCACCGCATCCGGAATTTTGCCGATTCCCACCTGCAGGGTGATGCCATCTTCAATGAAATGGCCGGTGATCATTTCACCGATTCGCTTTTCTTCGGGCGACAGATTGTCAAAATCCGGGTGCCGTCAAAATGGTAAACCGGCTTGACATTTTCCGTAATCAAAAAATCGATGGACTGGGCATCCACGACGCTTTGCCCCTGGGTAAACGGCATGCTGTCGTCCAGCTCGGCAATCACCACCTTGGCATGGTCGATGGCCGTGTGCAGCGCTTCCACGGAAAGCCCCAGGCTGTATTCGCCGGTGAAATTCATTGCGGCGAACTTTCAAAATCACGACATCCGGTTCAAAATAGCACCCCTTGCCGATTAAACTGTCCAGATTGGCCAGGGTGCAGGGCAGATAATATGCCCGCCCCTCATTGGCGGCCCGGCGAACTTCTCCGGCTGAAAAAATTGAATAGGTCATTACCCGATCCTGCAGACCCTCGGCAACATAGGGTACCGGTCCCTGGAGCAGCAGATGAACCATCTTGATAAACGGCAGGCGCGGTTGTCTTGACTGAATCGATTCGGTCAGCGCTTCCAGAGAAGCTGTCGGCGTGGCGGCGTTGGATCCGACGTAGCAGGTAATTTCGTCTTTTCCTTTAAATTTAGCAGCGATCACCGCGGCAATTTGACCGGCTGTGATCGGTTTGGGCTGAGTATTCATAATATGGGTTCCCTGGCCTTTGTGATTGTTCGATCCGGATTCTTTGGGTTGAGTATATGGACTATCGATCTAAATTTCAACCCAAAGTGAGCGGTTCCAGGTTCAACCTTTGGTGTAGACTAAATCAGAGTCATAAACGTCAACAAGGTATATCCCGCGATTTTGGCATATTGATGGATGGATCCTATGAAAAAACCCATGAAATCCTGCCCTGGTTTTTGAGATTTTTTTGTATTTTGGTGCTTGAGATGTGGGATTTTGCTATTTTACAATACCTTCCGGTTCACGCGGTTTAGGATTTTCTTTGACGTTATCCTGGATATTTGCCGGGGCTGCTTGCAGAATAATCCAGCGATGTCTATTATAATGTACGTCTGGCGCAATGGAGTATTGGAGTGATGGAGTAATGGATAGATGGATGGTTGATACAATGGAAAAAGGTAATTCATGTTTGGATCTCGCATAATCAAAGGTAAACGCGTAAAAATTAGATCTAGTTCCGTTTACAAGCCCAGCACTCCAGTACCCCTAAACTTTACATGTCGGCATAACACAGATTGCCGCGGATATTCCAATATCCAACAGTCTTGATTCACACCCCAGAGGGGAGAGGCAAATTGAAACAATCAGTGCTTATCTTGGGTATGTTTATCACAATGTTAATTCTGACACCGTTTAATGCGTCGGCGGCTGGCCTGCGATGCGGCGTGCGCTTAATCACGATTGGAGACTACAAAGACAGGGTTCTGTCAGAGTGCGGCGAACCGGACCAGGTGCAGGTCTGGGAAGAAGAGCGTGTCTACGGCTTTCGTCATCATCCGCAATATTATGGGGTTTATGATAATTATGAATATGTGCATCCGAATGGCGGAGCCGGCCAACCCTACCGCATTCGCAAGCTGGTCATTGTGGAAGAATGGACCTACAACCACGGCCCCTCCCGTTTTCTGGACCATCTCAGGCTGGAAAACGGGGTGGTTACAAATATTACCAGCGGCGACTATGGATATTAGATTTTGTCGTGAGATTTCAACCACTTCGCAAGCCTCTCGACCCACAGCTTTTTCTTGACTTCAACCCATAAAAATAATATAATAAATACAATCTCTTACGCTAAGACATCCCGGTCTTCGGCCAACGAATCGAGAACCAGATGAAACCCAACGACCACGGCTTCACGTTAATCGAAATTGTCATCGTGATGGTGCTGATCAGCATCATTGCGGCGACTGTCTTCACCCGTTCCATCACAAACGATGAATTGAATCTAATAAGCCGGGCGGAAAAAATACAATCACATATCCGTTATGCCCAATCCATGGCAATGAAAACCAATGAAGTCTGGGGAATTGTCGGTACCACAGCTACCGAATTTGCCCCAGCTAAGTACTGGCTTTTCAATAAGAATATTGTGTCGAAGGTAAAGCTGCCCGGTGAAAGTAGTGTCGAAATCGATTTGACCGTCAGCGGTGTTAATATTGATACATTTCCACTATTTTTTGACAATTTCGGCCGGCCGTATAAAATGTATGATAATGATCCGGTTACATCGGCCGTGGAAGGCGCGCCAGGTTCGCTCACCATCAGGATCGAATCCACTGAAGACCCATCGATCGTACGAAAATTGTCCATCACCCCTGAAACCGGATTAATTGTGGTCACCCAATGAAGGGCACCAGATTAAATATTGCGGCCGCTCGCGGCTTCACCCTGGTTGAAATCATCGTCACCATCGTAATCATGGGAATTCTCTCCGCCTTTTTCATCCACTTTATGGGAACGGCGCTGGATGACAGCTGGAAATCGGTGGAGCTGGTCGCCGGTGAAGCGGCCGCTGAAGCAAAACTCGAAGAAATTATCGCCTACTTTACCTCGAAAATAAATGACGATTCACAGCTGGACAATGCCCTTTCTATGGTCGCTTCTCAATTTAGCGGCGATGCGACCATGGAATACATCGTGTTTAGCGGCAGCGGGGCCGAAGAGGAAGACCTTTCAGGGACCCCTAGAAATCTAAAAGTCACCATTGAAGCCCCCGGCAATAATCTGACGACGATTCTGACCCAAAGCCGGACGCAAGCCAGCGATCCCAAAGTGGGTTATTGACATGGCAAAAAGCCAACAGGCCCAAGGGCTCATTCTCATCGAACTGATTGCCGTCATTGTTCTGGTCGGCATCATTGCTTCTTTTACGACCTTTTTTCTCTACTCGGGTATTGAAGGATATCTGAGCACGAAAAATACCAATGAAGGGGCGCTCAACGCGCAGATGGCGCTGGATCGCATCAGTCTTGAACTGAAGCATTTAAATTACTTTACGTCTTTTGCGCCGGATTCATCGCTGACATTCACCAGTGAGGTGCTTAGCGGAACCCGCAAGCTGAGCTATAATTCAAATGCCATCTGGATCAGCATCGGCACTGAGAATTACAAATTATTGGAACATGTGGATTCAGGCTCTTTCAGACTGGCCAAAACAGCGCGAGATTTGAATGCCGATGGATCTGACGAAGTGGCTTATTTTGAGGTGGGTTTCAGAGTGAATGAAATCGGCCGGGATTTCAGCACAAAAATATTTCCGAGACATATGGTTGAAGATAAATAGTACCTGAACGAAAAGTCCGGTTTTTGGTAGGTTGGGTTGAGCCCCTCGGGTATTGTTGGGTTTCGTACCTCAACCCAACCTGCGAGAATCGGGCATTTGGAAATTTGCTAATTTTATGGGCGAAACCCAACAAGTCATTTGCACTCGTTTTCGTTCAACCACAAAATAGTGACATGGCCGAAATGGTGCTCGCAATATCGAGGCCTTGATGAACAGTTCAAAAAATCCGAATTTGCCGTCTATTTTTTTTCAAGCGACAAATTACCCGTTAGAGTCGATGCAGGGCAGTGTCCTGGTTTACCTGATCGTTTTGATCCTGATTTTCGGCGTACTGGGCGTGACCATCGTGTCGCTGTTTACCACGGCCACATCGAGCTCGGCAACCCCCAACGATGCCAGACGCGCCGTTTTATGTGACCGAGTCCGCCATGCGGTTTGCCTTCAAGCGAGCTGCGCAACTCGTAGTTTTGACACCGGCGTTGTCGATTCGGCCCAATACCACAACCTACACCGTCAATGGCGGCGGGCAGTTTCACGTTCAACATATTTAGTCCCTGGTTTAAGTCGCAGGAAGATTTCAGTGCCGGTTCCAATCTGAATATCAAAATTCCGGTCGGCGAACTACCAAATGATTTTTTAATCAACTCGGCGGACGAGATCGTAAACTTCACCCTGATAAACTTTGATTTTGTGATTGCCATTCCGGCCACCGGTGAAGCTGTTATCCAAAGTTATTCCAACCGGACGGCCACATCGATCGAATTGAACCTCGGCACCGACACCTTCGTTGCCAATAAGGGTGAAATCATCTGTCTGGCGGTTCACCCGACAAGCGACCTGACAGGTACCGGCGCATTATCGGTCGGCGATGATCTTGAGATCTCCCTTGCGGCCAAAGATTACTTTCCGCCACGCAACGGCGCCATTCATATAGTCGCTGCTACCGGCCCCGCAGAAGGCGATTATTTTTATGAAAACCGGATCGATGAACCGGCTAAAGTCATTTTAACGAATATTACGAAATTACCTGCGTCACCTTCCTCGATCGAACTTTTGACGACCGACTATGTCATCTTGTCACCCAGAAACTATATGGTCATACCTTCCGGCACATCGGGTGATGTCACCTATGGCGGTGACATGGGATATGCCATGAATATCTACGACACAACCCTTGCAAGCCCGCTCGAACGAAATCCGGATATCGATGCCGCGGAACTGACGGACCATATCGAAAAAACCGAAAGCAAGCTGGGTTTTATCGGGTGGACACCGCTAACGATATCCTTAATATCGGCGGAGGCACCAGCGGACCGGTTTTTGGTGCAGCCTGGTACAATGCGGATAGGCCCATCGGCGGTCAGACCAACTTTTGCCAGGATGGAGCCTGCCTATTCGGATTGGGGGTGCGGGTGTTTTTCGTTGTCGAGACTGTGACCGAGGACGACGGATTTACATTTGCCCTGATCAACAGCAGCAACAATGACAGAACCTCCGTGGGCGGCGACATCGATTTAGGCGAACTGCTGGGCTATGCCGGCGACAGCCGCAAGGTATCGCCACCGACCGCCTTGACTGATTTCCTGGACCCCGCGGCCAGTCTTGCGGACAAAGGGCTCTGCCGCCCAAAATGGCCCTTGAATTCGACTTTTATGAAAACAGCGGCGTCAATGACTATTGCATCGCGGGCGACTATGAGGGCCAACAGACCCGCAATGACCCCACCGCAAACCTGCTGGTCGATACAGGTGTAGCGGATAACCGGGATGTTTTGCAGTATGTATATGGGGGACGACCAATTTAAACATCACCTGTAAACAAGACGGCAATCCCACGACCTATGATGACAATCGCCACGATGCCGTGGCACCAGGGACCGGAGTTTGGGAATACCCCACTGATTTTCCCGCGGCCGCTGAAATCGGAAAAGTAAAATCGGACCCCACGGTCGGCCCGGACGGCACCATCTATTTCGGGTCGGATGACGATAAGCTTTATGCCTTAAACCCAGACGGGTCCAAGAAATGGAGCAAGGACACCGGGAACCTTGTGCAGTCATCTCCCACCATCGATGATAAGGGAACTGAGACTACTGCGGACGACATCATCTATGTGGGGTCCAACAGTTTCAAGCTGCATGCATTTGATTCATCCGGAAACCAATTGTGGTCCTATAATCTCGGCGGCAACGTCAGAACCAAACCCGCCGTCGGCCCGACCGGCATTGTCTATCTGGGATCCGATGGGGCTAAATTCTTTGCTCTGAACCCGGCCGACCGGCAACAGGATTATACGACTCCTGGAAGCAAACCATTTCCCCAGGCAACCGAGTGGGCGTATTCGACCGAGAATGGAGAATGGATAAAATCATTGGCCGCAGTCTACGATAACAATAGCCCCGCTACAGTTCGACGACACCATCTATGTCGGAACCGATGAGGACTATATTTATGCCTTTAACCAGGGTGACCGCGCCTCGGATTTGACTGCCGGTGACGATACTTTTCCGACCGCCAAGGAGTGGCGATTCATACCGGGGGCAATGCGCAGGCCGGTCCTCTTATCGGTGCCGATGGGACGATCGATGTCGGGGCTGACTGCTGCGATTTTCAGGCCTCTCAACGATGATGACGGCGCCCACGATTTGACCGCCGGTGACGAGACTTTCCCGACCGCCAAAGAGTGGGAGTATCCGCCCGGCAACGGTGTAATCGATGATGTGCGCGGTGGCGCTCCCGCGCTGGCCGCCCATGTGACCATCCACTTCGGCGCCGCAGCAGGAAGTGATAAAGGCAAGGTCTATGCTTTAAACCCGGCCGGAAGCCTGTTGTGGGAATTTGATACCAGAGGCGAGGTCTTCACCCGGCCCGCCGTCAGTGACGACGGGAGCACCATCTACGTCGGGACCCTGAAAAACATGGTGTACGCCCTGGACAAGACCGACCGGCTGGATGGAGAAGATTTTCCAAGCGAAAACGAGTGGGATTTCACCGCCGACCCCCGGTGCGCGCCCGGGTCTCAGTTCCGACGGCACTGCCCTCGACGCAGGATCTGAAGGGGGAAAGCATGGGGGCCAGCTTTATGCCTTGGCCGGGAAATTTGCCGAACCGAAAAATGTGCGGGCCACCCTGATCACTTTTGATGCGGCCGCCATGGATTCACCGATATTTCAGATGAAGCAACTGGATGACCGAGCTGAATGGGCGGTCCGTCTGGAGGTGAGGCGCAGCCTTTTGCCCGCGGACGGGCAATACAGTACACCCTGCGCACCTGGATCCGGCGTTGCCAGGGGGACCCATTTTCAGCCGACAGCGCCATATTCGGAACCTATTCACAGGACACCAGAACCCAATATGCCTCGTTTTCCGGCCCCAAATTCGTTTATGCAGCAAGATGAATTATTGGAACCCGCTTTTCATGAAAAACTTAATTGACTTTTGTTCGGTTTCACGGGTTGCCACCGGCGGCACCGGCCCCGAAAGCGTTCTAATCAAAAATTTTCAGCTGCGTTTTATCAGGCCCAATGATCCCATCGTCACCGACGATAGATGTCAAGTACTTCCGATACCTTAGGCCGGACCAGGCAGAAATGAAAATTGAAGATGGAAAGAGCTAATTTTTAAGGTTCTAGAAATTGACGGTAATTAAACCACAGAGCCCCGGTCCGGGTCGGGAACGTGTAAGCTCCCCGGTTGGCTGTATAAAGTAACTCTATTTCTTCTTTTTCATCTCCGGTGCGGGCGCGGCTTCTCGTATCCAGAATACACTGGATGAAGGCCCTGTGAGGATATTATTGGCACTGACCTTTTTCATGACAGCCAGAGCTGAACGCCTTCATAGCCAGTACTGGCGCTGTGGGAAGCTGGCTGCTTTTACGCTATGCCAAGCAGACGTGCGATCCCCTGCGCACTTACGGTTGGATGGAGCTGGGGGATCGCCAGTGACGAGGGGGCAGCCACCCAGCCGCCCTTCTCTCACACTTATGATCATGCGCTTGGGTCTATTTGCAAACCTGGGGCGCTTTGGCGAAAGGACCCGCCCTGCTGTTCAGGGACTGCCTTGTGACTTCCTTTTTGATTCTCCTGCTGCCCACGACCCTCATGGGAGGCACCTTCACGGTGGTGATCAAATACCTGACCCGGCGCCCAGAAGATCAGCGGTCACTCGCCAGCCGATTCTCTACTGGCTGAACACGGCCGGTGCCGTCAGCGGGGCCGGATTCGCCGGTTTTGTGCTCCTCTGGCACTTCGGTCTGATGCGTACCGTATTTTTAGCCGCCGGCCTGAACCTGTTTGCAGCGAGAGGTTTATGGTTAAGTTCGGTGCAGCTTAAAGGCCGCCGAATGGTCGCACCGGCTCAAAAGCAGCGCCATCAACCCGCACCAGGCACCCGCCGGGGGGCTTTTGATCCTGGCGGTCCGGCGGGTCACCGGCCTCAGTGCCATGATGTTTGAAATCGGCTGGACCCGTATTTTGGCCATTTTTTTACGGCGCCGCCCCGACTTACGCCTTTACCCTGATGCTGGCGACTTTTCTTTGCGGTATCACCGTGGGACTCTGCCTGTTCGAACGCCGGCACCGCCGCTGGCGGCTCAACAACAATCTGCTGGGTTGCCTTCTGCTCCTGCTGGCCCTGGGCGGGTTGCTTTTTCTGGCCACACAAAAATCTGGCCGAGCTGACCCTGTGGCTGGCCATCGCCGGCGGAGAATCCGGCGCTCCCTGCTGGGCGGCCAATTTTTGGTGGCATTTCTGGCCATGTTGTGCCGGCCCCCTGTTCCACCCTATTTACCCCCTGATCGTGTTCCGCCCCGGGAAATCAGCCACCGCCGCGGCGCCTTTACCAGCCAACCCTATGCCGCCAACACCCTGGGGGCCATCCTGGAGACCGACGTCGCCGGCCTTTTTCCTGATCAAATGGCTGAACGCCGTGAATGCCCTTCTTGCTGCGCCTCCGGACTGCTGACGCCGGCTGCAACTGTTCCTGCTGATCCATGGCGTCAGCGCCAGCGGCACCAGCAGCCGACTGCCGCCGGTCTGCTGCTTCTGGCGATCATGGCGGCTTCCGGCACTGCGCGAGCATTTTTGATCGACCCGCACTGCGGTCCCGCACGATCCTCCTTGGCGCCGCGAGGCGAGATAGCACCCTTAGCTTTCCTGGACTTACTCATGGGGCTGGAAAAGCTCGTCAACTGTGCAAAGAGACCTCGACGCCACGGTAAGCGTGGCCGCGCCGGGAAGGCAATGTCGGCCCGCACACCGATGTGAGTTCCAGAAGCCGGCACCAGCGACCAGGTCACCCGGCTGATGCTGGCCTATTTGCCGCTGAGCCTGCATTCCCGGCCGCGGATTTTGGTGATGGGTTTTGGCGGTGGGACCGCCGGTCCCGGCGTCGCCCTGTTCAGCTCGGTGGAACAGATCGATGTGGTGGAAATCGAGCCGGCCGTGCTGGCGGCGGCACCCTACCTGCAGGAGCTGAACCATGCAGTCGATAAGGATCCCGGGTAATATTATCCTGGAAGTGCCCGCAGCTACTTGGCCCACCGTCAACGCTACGATCTATCATCTCGGAGCCGTCCTACCTGTGGAGCCGGGGCATTGCCGGGCTTTTTACCCGGAAGTTCTATCAGCAGGTGTTGTCGCACCTGGCACCGAACGGTCTGTTCGCACTGGTTGCCGACCTACCGGCTGCCGCCGCGGGATCTCCACCGTGCTGCGCACGTGGGCACGGCCTTTATCGATCGAGCATGTGGAGCGGCGGCGGAACAGATAAAAACCGGCCGCGCCGGTGCCCCACCATCCAGCCGGAAGCCCTGAAGCGGAGTTCCAGCGCAATGCCCAGTTGGATGATTTTAGCCTATTTTATCGATCGACGAACCAACCGGTCTGCTGGGCTACTTTTCTCGATGATCGGGCCCTGCGGAAAATGACCGCTTACGGCGACCTGAATACCGACGACCGGACGGTGCTGGAATTTCGCATGCCGTACAACTTGCCCGCAGACTCGCAAGCAAATCACCAGGAATACGCCGCCGGCGGCAGGACACCATTCCGTCATTTCGAGGTGCCGAGCGACCCCGAAAGCGGCTGTTCTGGCAGGGGCCGAAACCCAGATCCGGGCCGCAATGCTGGATTGGCCGCTGGTGCGGGTAAGTCTCCAAGAAACACCAACATCGGCTACCTGCTCTGCAGGCAAATTCAGCCCAAACAGCAAAAAACCATTGCAGCCATCCGCGCTTTGCAGCAGGCTCGCCAAATTGCCCCCACCAGCGCAGAAGTCGCCTTCCGGCTGGGCCAAGCCTACCTGGAGCAAGGGCAATACCAGCTGGCCCGGCAGGCCCTGGAACGATGCCTTGAACTCTCGCCCGAGGGTTTGGAAGCCCTCCGGGCCCTGGGTGGGCTGGAAATTCAGGCCGGGCGACTGGAGCGGGCGCTGGAGCTGCAAAACGGATTCTGGCCGCCGAACCTCAACCGATTTACGGCGAGTGGGCCAAACTGGGCAATTGATATCTGCAGGCGGGTCAAACCGAAAAGGCTTTCGACGCCTTAAACCGATCCCTGAAGCTGGAACCGCTGGGTTACCTGGCCCATCGCACCCTGGCACAGCACTTTGCGGATCCGGCCAAACCCGCAAAGCCATTGAAGAACTCCGCTTTCTCATTCAGTATTATCCTGCACTGGACGCGAATTTCTATTTGAAGCTGCACGAACTTCTATTTGAAAGTAGGCGACGAACCGGCAGCCCGCTGGACACTCAGCAATGCCAAGCGAATATTCCCCCTTGACAACCGGGTGCAGTGGCGTTTCTGAAAGATTTTTTTCCGGATCGCACCAAAACAGTCACAACAGTTTCAATCGGACCCATATTCTCTGTTCAATTCGGAGATTATCCATTTTTTTTCTATTAGGCCCTGTAGGTCCTTTTTTTCTGATAAACATGTTGTAATAAACTGAAGGTGTCAGGTTTCAGTGTTCAGGTGTCAGGATCTAGGACCTCGGTTCCCTCTCAAAATAATCGAACACGCCGCCGAAGCGGACAGCCTGTCCCCGGAAATTAAATGCTATCTCTTTCTAATACCAGTTCCGCCAGCTCCTCGCCTGGATTCCGTGCTATCGCCTCGATAAAGAAATTAGATGCGCAATTTATGATGCGGATTAATCCTTTGGTTTCGACTTTGACCAAAGGGTGATCATAAGAAACGACCTGACCGCCTGCTTGCTGAACGCCCACGTTATCGCCATAGTAAAAATAAAAAAGGTAGTTTTCTCCTATTTCAAACATTTCGCCCATCGGCAGCTACTCTCCTTCCACCAAAATCTTGCCCGGATTGATTCACCCATTCGCTGGTTTTATTTTTTTTTTGCGATGGCCGACATCGAAACTGAATTTTAAGGCAACGATCATCGCTTCCGGCTAATGGCAGCAAATTGCTGTTTAACTTAGCCGCAGGTTGCGTACAGACACGATTCATCAAATTAAATACCGAAGGCGACCATAGTTGTCAATCTAGATTTATCCCGGCAATTCTTGCAATTTAACCGTGGTTTCACTTATAATTAAACGGTAGGTGTTCAAGTAAGATTCTAACTGAGCGATTATGAAAAGTTTAAAGCAATCCATATATGTGAGGCTTATTCTGGTTTTGACCCTGGCTTTGGTTGTTTACCTGGGATTCAATCTGAGAACCCGGTATTTTTCAACGCAGCCTTTTTTGGAAACGCGACCTGTCGGCAAAAACGCTTATGTCTATGATTATGCCGGAATTCTGGCGGACACCCGGGAATCGACCGCGCGATTTCTTGAAGGTATTGAATCCGACTATGCCATCGATGCAGTGATTGTGACGGCCACGGCGCTGCCGCCAACCCAGACGATCGAATCTCTGGCAGCCGAACTTTTCAGCAACTGGAAAATCGGCCAAAACACAGACGGCCGTGGGGTATTATTGATTCTCAGCGCTAAAGAAAAACTCATTAAAATTGAAGTTTCCTATGACCTGGAGGATGTCTTTACCGATATATTTTGCGGCTATATTGAAGATAAGCAACTTAAATCTTATTTTCTAAGCAATCAGGTGGACATCGGGCTGGTGGCGGTGCTGGAAGAAATCGAGCAGCGCGCCCAAATCAAGCATCAGGCCGATTATACGATTGCCGATATTGATCAACTCGATGGCGACTTGCTGTCCGGCGGCGCCGGCGCCAAACGACAACTATCCGCATACCAGGCGGAGACGATAGCGGCGGGCGGTCAAAATTATCCGCCCGGCCGCAGCCCGCAGGAAGCCTGGCAGACCCTGATTCGCAGCTGGCAGGATAAAGTGCGCGATCCTGACCTGGGGGTTTACAC
This sequence comes from uncultured delta proteobacterium, assembly GCA_963710795.1. Lineage (GTDB taxonomy): Bacteria > Desulfobacterota > Desulfobacteria > Desulfobacterales > JAFDCJ01 > JAFDCJ01. The sequence continues at coordinate 100,131 of CAVQBT010000005.1, read as the reverse complement.
CCATATTACGAAACTGGCTTACCGGGATTACCGGAATCTGCCGGACTCGCGCTACGAGGAAGATGTCCGGACTTACAAGGATAAACCTTTCGAGGTCCTGCAAAATGACCGCTATGCGGTAATTTTTTTCGGCAAAAAAAAGGGCTGGGAAAACGCACCTTTTTTATTCGGCCGCACGGATGCCGGCTGGCAGTTTGACATCGTGCACCAGCGCAAGTATGTGCGCATGGGCAAAAGCCCAAACTGGGGCATCGAAAGGGCCGGCCATCCCTATGTCGATCTCCTGTCGGGCTGCCCGTATTGGATGAACCAGGACATTCCCCTGGAAGGCGATGACATCTACCACATCGCAGACGACCGCCAACTGGCCGATCAGATCCGACGTCTCGAGGCGGCCTATAAAGAAGATCAGAACGATTTTCAAACCGTCATGCAGCTGGGCAGATTATATACAATCACGTCGCTCAGCCCGAAAAAGCGGATTGCCTATTTAAAAAAAGCCAAACAACTAAACCCTGAAAATCCGGAACCCTACAAATATCTCGGCATCGTCTACCTGGACGCCTTTTATCAGTTCGAATCGGCGCTCAAGGAAATGGAAGCCTACGTCAAGCAAAACCCCCGGGATGTATTTGGCCGCAATTACCTGGGCTACCTGTCTACTGTTTGAAGAACTACCATGGCGCGCCTGAACATTTAGACACGGCCGTGCAGTTGCGACCGGACAACTGTTATGGCTATGCAAAATTATCCCGGGTCTACGCCGGGCTTTACTTGAAAGGCTTCGAAAATAGATCCGCGCCGTTCCGGCTATCGGCAAAAGGCCAAGCAAATGTATGAACGGGCAGCGGCCGTGGCAACGCCGGACCCCAGACGAATCCGGTGGCTGAAGCGGTATTTGCGGAATAAAGAAATTATCCCCTGAATCTGGCAAGAAGATCGGCTAAAAATATTTTCACTTTAAAAAAGGACGAAGCGCATTGTTGGGTTTCGCCCTTTTAGACGACAACTTCGTGAATGCCTGAATTTCGTAGGTTGGGTTGAGGTACGAAACCCAACAATACCCGAGGGGCTCAACCCAACCTACCGAAAATCGGGCTTTTCGTTCAAACACTGATTAGACCGAAATCGCATGCATATAATTCGAATCATACTGTTTAGCCTGGCAGCTTTGATGCTGCCGGTTTCCTGCACGGTAATTTCCAAACCGGTTCGATCGGAAGCCGAGCCGCCGCTGCCGTTCAAAACGCTGCTTGCACAAGCAGACCAATACAAGGGGCGCATGGTAATCCTGGGCGGGTATATCCTGGAAACCCGGAACCTGGCATCCGAGACAATTATCAAGGTGCTGCAGGTACCGCTGGCAGTCGGTGAAGAGCCCGGTTTGAAAGACAGCTCGGAAGGCCGTTTTTGGGTATATCATCAGGATTTTTTGGATCCGGAGATCTACAGCAAAGATCGGGTAATTACGGTGGCCGGCGAGGTGATCGGATCCGGTTCTGAAGAAATCGGTGCCAATCGGAATCAATACCTGAAAATTAAAGACCGTGAAATTTACCTCTGGCCGGAATACAAAGCGCACCCCTACCCCTTTCCGCCCTGGCCATATCCGTATTACTGGTATGGTTTTCCCTACTACCGGTATCCTTATTGGTATTGGCGCTAATGGAGGTGGGAAAGGAATGAAGGTGAGAAGTTGGGAAGGTGAGAAGTTGAGAAAAAAGACAACAAAGGTATAAGGTACCGAGTATAGGGTGAAGAATGCTTATCTGATTCAAAACTGAAGCTAACGATCCACAACCTTTAACCTTTTACCTTTCTCCTTTTACCTTGTACCCTTCTGTCTTCTACCATTCAACTTAATCAACCAATCGACTCTATGATTTGCTCTCTTTCAATTCCCGGGTCGCGCCATGCCATGCGCACTGGTCGCAGAAGACCTCGGTGTCATCGCAAACTTCGGGACAGCTGTCTTGATCCACATCCGCACTGAATTCGACATTGCCGTCACGCCAGGCAAATTCATAGGTTTCATATTCGTCATCGGGGTCTTTGATATAGAAACTGACACAGCCACATAATGGACATTTCATTTTTATTGCTCCTAAATTGGTATAGAGAACAGTATTTGGTGTTAATTAACCCAATCCGGATGAACCTTAACCGAAAGGGTATCACGCAAAGGCGCAAAGACGCCAAGAATTAATTAATGCTTTTCCATTGCGCGCTTTGCGGCTTTGCGAGAAATTTTCTGTTTGTAAATTAAACACAAAATACCAAAAACCAAACACTCAATGATAGTTGATAGAATTCCTTAAAATCATCAATCTTCAATATCCTATAGGATGTGCTTGGATATGATCTCCTTCATGATCTCGGTGGTTCCGCCGCCGATGGACAACACCCGGTTGTCACGATACAGCCGTTCAACGGGATAGCCGCGCATGAATCCATAGCCGCCGAAAATCTGCACGGCATCATAGGTTACTTTGTCACTGACACTGCAGGCAAAGTTTTTGGCCATGGAAATCTCCTTGATCTGGCTCAGTCCGGCATCGATTTTGGCGGCCACGCGATAGGTAAACTCCCGGCTGACTTCAACCTGGGTGGCCATATCCACGATCTTGTGCCGCAAGACCTGAAACCCGGCGATGGGTTTGCCGAAGGCCTCACGCTGTTTGGCATATTGAATGGCTTCATCCAGAGCGATCTGAGAGGTCATATTGGCCATCACCGCCAGCTGCAGGCGTTCGCTCTGAAAATTCTCCATGATACTGTAAAATCCCTCATTTTCCTGCCCGATGAGATTGGCGGCCGGAACCCGGCAATTGTCAAAAAAAATCTGCCCGGTATCCGACGGCCACCAGCCGGTTTTTTTTAATTTCTCGGACACCGAATACCCGGGTGTATTTGATTCAATAACCAGCAGACTGATACCATGAACTCCCGGACCGCCGGTCCGCACGGCACAGGTGATCTGATCGGCCCGGCAGCCGCTGGTGATAAAGGTTTTGCTGCCATTGACAACATACTCATCGGCCTGCCGCTCGGCCATGGTTTGGAGGCCGGCGACATCCGAGCCTCCTTCGGGTTCGGTAATCGCCAGGGCCGCAATCTTTTCCCCGTTAATCACCGGTTTGACAAAACGCTCTTTTTGCTCGTCTGTCCCGCGGTTGATAATCGGCGGCAGGGCAATATGCAGCGACCCCAGGCCGGCGGCAATCCCACCGGATCCGCACCGCATAATTTCTTCCCCGGCCACAATTTGAAAAAAAATATCACCCGGTGTGCCGCCCCATTCTTCGGGGTAGCCAATCCCCAGCAGGCCGACATCGCCGGCTTTTTTGTATAATTCGCGCGGAAACTCGCCGGCTTCTTCCCACTCATCAACGTAGGGCACAATTTCTTGGTCGACAAATTCTTTGGCCGCCCGGCGAACCATGTCATGGGCCCGGCCAAAGTACTCCTGAAAGTTGGATTTGAATGAAAAATCATGTTTCATAATTTACCCTTGTCTTGGGTAGCCTGTTGAGGGGATTTTATCGATTAATAGATTAAACAATACCCTGTCAAGATGTTTTAAGGAGCAAATATTACGTGCAGCTTGTTGAATGCCTAATTATCGATTGTTTTATAGTCACCAATCAACCTATCAACCAATCAACTCAGTCTTGCGATACCCTTCTTGACAAAATGCAGCCGCTATGCTCTTGATGGCGGCCATGGATGAAAATTTGATCTGGCTGTCGATTATTGTGCTGATGTCCTACACCACCCAGGCCATGTCGGGCTTTGGCAGCACGATCCTTGCCCTGACCCTGGGCGTTCACTTGTACCCGATCGATGTATTGCTGCCGATACTGGTGCCCCTGGATATGGTCATAACCCTGTATCTGGTGACCCGTCATTACCGCCATGTAAGCCGTCCCCATTTATTCCGATCAATTTTGCCGGCCATGGGATTCGGTGTGCTGGTGGGCATCATCGCCTTTCAATATATGGAGGGAAACTTGCTCAAAAAGCTTTTCGGTTTGCTGGTTATCCTGCTTTCCATGCGAGAGCTTTATCGGCTTTTGCGACACCGATATGCGCAAATCACCCTGTCAAATTTTGCGGCCAAAACCTGCATCCTTGCGGCAGGCATCGTGCACGGCATTTATGCATCCGGCGGCCCCCTGCTGGTCTATGCCGTCAGCAGGTTGAATCTGTCGAAGTCGGTATTCAGGAGCACGCTGGCGGCCGTCTGGTTCATCTTCAGTGTCATCCTGAGCGCCTCCTATTTGATGACAGGAAAATTTAACGCCCATTCCCTGCGCTATATATTAATTCTCCTGCCGATGATCCTGATCGGCATTCTGCTCGGAGAATGGCTGCACCATCGAATCGATGAGTATCGCTTTAAACTATTTGTTTTCGCCGTTTTATTTTTCGCCGGGTTGTCAATCTGCATCAGCTAAACGCTAATCCTTGACAATATCCCTATAAACGTGATTAATTCCTGCCAAAAAAACGGGAGTTCCATTGTCTGGCCGAGTGTTTATTGGAAGCCGGAGTAATGGAGTGCTGGAGTATTGGATTTTTCCCCCATCACTATGGTAGTCTGAAATACCATTACTCCGAGGCTTCCCAAATCAGGTATTGCGAATTTTGGATAACCATGAAACCCAATATACGCGATAAATCCGAATCCAGAAACGCGCATCCCGCAACGCGCAACCCGTAACCCGAATCGCGTAACTCGCAACCCGAGACGCGTAACCCGTAATTCAAACAAGGAGAGTACCATGAATGATGTCGTAATTGCCTCAGCCTGCCGAACCGCTATCGGAACCTTCGGCGGATCCCTGCGTGACAGCCACGCAGCCACCATCGCCAGTGTGACGATGAAAGCTGCCGTAGATAGAGCCGGTATTGATCCGTCGATTATCGATGATGTTCGCTATGGGTGCTGTATGGAGCCGGTCGACGCGCTCAACGTAACCCGTATCGCAGCCCTGTTGGCCGGCATCCCGGAAGCGACAGCCGCTGTCACCATTAACCGGGTCTGCATTTCCGGAATGGAAGCGGTTATTTCCGGGATGGCGATGATCCAGGCGGGCATGGCCGATGTAATTCTGGCCGGCGGGGTCGAGCACATGTCCGGGGTACCCTATTCCGTAGCAGCCGCCCGCTGGGGATGTCGCCTGCAGGACCATGAATTCGTCGATAACATTATCCGGGGCCTGCATTGCGGCTCCCACGTCATACCGCACCCGGAAGACGGTCCGGTCGATGCTGAAAAGGCACCGTTGAGTTATTTCAGGGGCAAGCCCTATATCATGGGGCATACGGCGGAATTTGTGGCCCAACATCTGGATATCAGCCGCGCAGAAATGGATGCGGTGGCCTTGCGGAGCCATAACAACGTCGAAAGGGCCACCAAGGATGGTTCCTTTAAAAATGAAATTATTCCCATGGAACTGCCTCAAAGAAAGGGGGATCCCGTAATATTCGACGAGGATGAGCATTTCAGGCCGGGGATGACCATTGAAAAACTGCAAAAACTGCCGCCGGCATTTGTACCCAAGACCGGTAAAGTTACAGCCGGCAATTCAAGCGGTATTAATGATGGATCGGCCGGACTGGTGATCATGTCTGCCGAAAAGGCCAAAGAACTGAACGTTCAGCCCATTGCCCGCATTAAGGCCGTTGGCAGGGGGGGATGTCACCCGTCCGTTATGGGATTATCCCCGGTTCCGGCAGTCAACCAGCTGCTGTCAAGAAGCGGCTTGCAATTAGAAGATTTCGAACTGATCGAACTCAATGAAGCCTTCGCCGCCCAATACATCGGCTGCGAAAAAGAGCTTGGCCTGAACCGGGAGATCACTAACGTCAATGGATCGGGCATCGGCCTGGGGCATCCCGTCGGAGCCACCGGTGCCCGGCTGGTCGTCACCTTGCTGCATGCGATGCAAAAAAGGGGCAACACCCTGGGTCTGGCGACGCTGTGCGGCGGCGGCGGGGTTTCGATGGCGTGTGCTTTGGAGATGCTTTGATCCCAAAATGAAACGCCGACTCTGAGCGGAGTATTCAGCTCAGCAAAGAGATAGATAGCCAAAGCGGTTATTCGTTATCTGTTAATAGTTATTAAAAATCGAAAGTCTTTACGAAATTACCAATAACCATTAACTAATAACTCTCGACACCTCTCATCAATAGGTTAGCCAACAGATAAGTCGAGATATAAGGAGACTAAAAATGAAAAGAACAATTCTGGCCTGCTTGTGTTTTTCCGTATTGCTTCTTTTTCCCTTCTGTCTGATGGCCGCCGACTACGTGGCGGATGCCGACAGCCTGTTCGACCAGGGTGGACTCGATAATTACCTGCAAGCCATCGCGCTTTATAAAAAGGCCCTTGGCCAAAACCCCGACAGCTATGACGCAAACTGGAAATGTGCCCGGGCCCACCGTGAATATGGCAATAGCGCCAAAACCGAAAAAGTTGACGGGTGGAAAAAAATCTGCGCCCAATACGGTAAAGAGGGTATGAATTATGCCCAAAAAGCCACTGAGCTTGAACCTGAAAAACCGGGCGGCTATTACTATTACGGCCTGAATGTCGGTATATACTCTGACGGTGTGAGCATTTTTACGGCCCTGTCGGAAGGTTTAAAGGATAAAACCCAGAAAAGTTTTGAAAAAACCTATGCGCTCGACAAAATGTACAAGGAAGCCGGGCCGATGATTGCCCTTGGCCGTTTCTGGCAAGTTCTGCCCTGGCCCATGCGGGATCGAAAAAAATCTCTAAAATACTACCGGGAGTACCAGGGCACCAAGTATTTTGCCGATAACATTGAAGTGCATGTCTATCTCGGCGAGCTGCTGATCCAGATCGGCGGCAAAGAAAATAAAGCCGAAGCCAAAGGCTATCTGGAGAAAGCCGCAAATTCTGATGACACGTTTTACAAAGAAAGGGCCAAGGAGCTTCTGAAAAAAATATAACCCATATCGAAAAATTAAAAATATTAATCCTGTGTCCTGAGTCTTTCCTATGAATACATCACAGCTTTTTGATCCGGATCGCCGCAGCAAAGCGCCCCTGGTGTTTATTTTTTGCCTGATGGTCCTGATCGGTGCTTCGCTGTTGGCATCCTTGACTCAGAATAGCTTCGGCAAGGTGTTCGTCTCCAACGTATCCTATCTCAATTACAATGGAATCCGGATGCGGGCCAAACTCCTCAAACCGCGCAGCGCTGCTAAGTCGCACCCGGCACCCGGAATTGTTTATATTCATGGCTATCAAAACAACCGCGAAACCAGTGATGCCTATTGCATTGAACTGGCACGGCGCGGCATCGTGGTGCTCGAAATCGATGCCATCGGACGGGGCAACTCCGGAATTCCCGGCCGGCTGGATGATCCTGACTTCGATCCGACCTATGGTGGCAAAACATCCTTAAACTACCTGTTGTCGCTGGCCGAGGTCGATCCCGACCGCATCGGATTGATGGGCCACAGCCTGGGTGCTGAGATGGTGTACAACATGGCGCTCAAAAACCCGGCCGTCAAGGCCCTGGTCATATCCGGCTTTGCCTACCGCGCTGATGCCTCGACCCGATTGCCTAAAAACATGCTCATGATTTTCGGCAAATACGATGAATTCCGCCGGCGCATGACCGGTACCCGCGATTTTGAAAAAGAATGGATGCAAACCCCTCAAACCCGGCATGCATTCGGGGTCCAATATCCGAAAATCAATACCACCTACGGCAGTTTCGAAGCCGGTACCGCCCGCCGGGTATTTATGCCGCACATCACCCACCTGCAGCAGTCCCACAGCACGCCGTCGGTGGCTGAAGCGCTGGATTGGATGCATCTTGCCCTGCAACCGAACCAAGAAAATTGGATCCCGTCAAACCGCCAAATCTGGCCAATCAAGGAGTGGTCGACCCTAACCGCCATGCTGGCCGGTATTGCGGCGCTGCTGCCATTGGGGCTGATGCTGCTGAGAGCTTCGTTTTTCAATTCGCTGCAGATTAAAGTCAGCGGAAACTACAGTTGCACCGGCAACCCCTATATCCGGGCGGCCATCCTCAACGGCGTTCTCATGGCGCTTTATTTCCCGATTATATTTCTTCTTTTCGGCGTGCATGTATACCTGATCCGAATTGACAAGGCTTTTCCGCTAATGATGACCAACGGCATCGTCTGGTGGTTTCTGTGGATCAATATCATCGGGTTTATATTTTTCAGAAGCTGGTTCAAGAAGCAAACCCGTGCAAACGGTTTGACCCTTTATGACCTGGGATTGTCTCATGAGAAAGGCCGGTTTGCCATCGATGCGGTTCAGATCGGAAAAACGGCGCTGCTGGCAGCCATTTTGTTCTTGTTTGCCTATTTAATCGAGCATACCCTGGAAAGCATATTCCTGGTCGATTATCGGTTTATTTTCCCCTTTGCCAGCGACCTGACAGCTTACCGGATGAAGCTCTGGTTTACCTACTTTCCATTTCTGGCGGTGGGCTTTGTGTTGATGGGCATTTTTCTCCACGGTCAACTGCGCCGGCCACCGAAGTCAAGCTGGAGCCTGACGTTTGTCAACTGGTCGGCGTTCAACATCCTGGTGCTGGTGACACCGCTGGTTGTGCTGCTCATATTTCAGTATTTGCCGCTGTTTACTGTCGGCACCATCCCCCTGGTCGGCCCCGGCGGTGTGTTCATTGCCTTTACCCACAACCTTTTCCACATCATCGGTGTGCTCATCATGGTGATACCGGTCTCAACCTGGTTTTATCAAATAACCGGCAAGATCTACCTGGGCGCCCTGCTCAGCGCCGCGCTGGTCAGCTGGATGTTTGTGTCATCCCAGGTGGTGGCGCCGATACCTATTTAGCCGGATTAGCGGCCAGAGGACAGAAACAGAAGTCGGAAGTGGGAATGCGGACGTGGGAAAAGATAGAAGGTGAGAAGTTGGGAAGGTGAGAAGGTTGGCGGTTGAGAGATGAACTGGCATACGGGCATAGGGTGAAGAAGGAGAAAGGTGGCGGTTGAGCAATCCGAGGACCGGTAAGGCATCTGCATTAGATATTTTCCTTGCGCGCCTTACCCTTTACCTTATACCTTTAGCTCTTGCCTTTTACCTTTAACTTAATCAACTTTTTCCTTTCATCATCTTTCTAAACCAATCAACTCATTCAACTAATCAACTTAATCAACCTAATCAACCCGGTCAACTAATCCCTCATTGGCGTCAAAGGCTGCGCTCCAGGTTAATGGTCTTGGAAGGGCTGAATTGGTTGGCGCTAAAAAAATGGATCAGCTTGGAATCATTCCAGTCGACCAGGGTGTTTATTTTCCGAACGCCGACTTTTTTCAAATGATCCATAAATTCATTAATTAACTGCTCACCGATACCCTGATGCTGAAAATCAGGATCGACGCCGATGGTATCCAAGGTCGCTTCTTCCTGGAAAATTCCATATTCTCCCATATAGATTTCACCCATTACAAACCCGGCCAGCGTTCCATTTTCGGTCTCCGCCACCAGTGACACGGGCAAATAATCTTTGGAATTAAAAAGCTTTTCAAACTTCATTTCATAGTATTCCAGCCGGGAAGACTTGAGTACCTTCTCATCAATTCCAATCACAGCGTCCATATCGTCAGACTTCATGAGTCTAATATTAATAGTGCTCTCGTTCATGAGGCCTCCTTTCTCATTTGGGTCATATTTTCAGCATAGCTGAAGCGGGCCGGATTTTGCAACCCCTATTCTCGATACAGGTTTTTCTTGACGTTGGCCATTCAATATTTACTTTTTTACCACATCGTAATTAAGGCGCAAGCGCTTATTTCTGACAAGTTCATTCAGTTTCTAAAGAACCATCGATAACCCTGGATGTACTATTCTTCAGGGCGGATCAATTATTTCTCCTATCAGGAGGCTTGCAGCATGGCTGTTAACCATCCACTGACCTTTCGGGGGCTTGATGAAGACGCCACCGTGCGGGCCATTTTAGCGGGGACCGCCACTGAAACCGGAGAACGATTTTTTGCTGCGCTGGTGGAAAATCTGGCCAATGCTCTGAACACTTGCAGCTCATGGGTGACTGAATACATCGCAGAATCCCGTGAACTGCGGTCACTGGCTTTTTGGGCGAACGGACATCTGATGGAATATGGGAGAGCTTCAACAGCGCCGGCCAAATGTTCGGCAAGGAGCGGTTTCGTAACATCATTCGCAAAAATGCCGGTCTGACGGCCAGTGAAATTATCGATGCCGTCTACCGGGAGTTGAACACCTATGCGCGGGGTCTCAAGCAAGATTAAACCAATCAACCGGCCAACTAATCAACTTAATCAACTTTCACCCATTTTCAGGAACCCTTCCACCAGCCTGGTAATTTCAATAATTTGATCCGGCGCAGACCACTGAATCTGTCGATCGGCGCCAAACCAGGTGAACTGGCGTTTGGCAAATCGTCTGGTGTCACGCTTGAGCGTTCGAAGGCATTCTTCCCATGGTAATTTTTCCTGGATAAATTCAACTATATGGCGATAGCCGATGGACTGCATCGATTTTAATTCTGCCGTATAACCCAGCGCCAAAAGCTTTGCGACTTCTTGTTTTAAACCGGCGTCGATCATCAGGTCGACCCGGTGGTCTATTCGATCGTATAGTTTCTGACGATCCATCTGCAGGCCGATTTTTAGCGCGTCAAATGGGTCGTCCTCGAAATGGTGTTCCCGATGCAGTTTTGAAATAGATTTGCCGGTGGATTCGATGGTTTCAAGCGCTCTTATTATTCGATAAGAATCGTTGGGGTGCAACCTGCCGGCAGTATCCGGATCTAGCTGCTGCAGGCGTTCGTGAAGCGTTTGACTACCATTTTCCTCAGCTTCCTGCTTCAGGCGGCTTCTGATTCGGGGATCAACGGGTCTGGATTGAAAGAGACCGTGCAGCAGGGCTTTGATATACAGCCCGGTGCCGCCGACAATAAAGGGAACCAAACCGCGCTTGACAATATCTGCGACCCGATCCCGCGCCTGTCTTGCAAACTGAACGGCATCATAGTCTTCAGCCGGATCCACAATGTCGATCATGTGATGCGGGACCTGCGCCAATTCCGCCGGGGTGGGCTTGGCGGTACCGATGTCCATGTACCGGTATATCTGCATGGAATCCGCACTGACGATTTCACCGCCAGATTTTTGAGCAAGTTCAATGCCGACCGAAGTCTTGCCGATTCCGGTCGCACCGCAGATCACGATGACTTTGGGTTTGGGGGCAATCGAGTTCATAGAAAACAGATTATATTCTTTTTGATCTTTTTATTCATCCAATAGCTCTCCTAAAATTACACAATCTGATCAAGCACAACCTTATACAGGATCAAAAATGCGAATGCAACCTGAGGAAACGGTTTCTACAGCATATCAAGACAGCAGGATATGGTCCGGGCAGCACCCGACCATTAAGTATTTTCAAGCAGAATCACCGAAAACCAATCTAATAAATAATAATTGAACTATATCGAAGCTAGTGGTATTTCATACCCCGTTGAACAGCTGACTGTCTAAATGGTTGATTAGGTAAATTTATAGTCATAGCCTCAAAATGTTACGATTGTTGAAACATGAAGTGTCCAATTATTTCACATATATGGGATAGATCCATATTTACAGCCAATTAACCAGTCAACTTATCAACCAATCAACGATATCTGGACTCGAGGAGTTTTTTATGAACATCGCCGTCGTAGGTGGAGGATCACGCTGCAAACGATTAATAGAAGTGATTTTGCAGCACGAGTTCCAGGAGATAAATCCCAGAGTCGTGGCCGTTGCGGACTTAAAGGATGATTCTCCCGGTTTCATTAAGGCAAAAGAGAGTGGTCTGTTCGTCACCCATGATTATAACGATTTTTTTAAAAGAGACGACATTGATCTGATCATCGAATTAACCGGCAGCATGGATATCTATAATGATATCCTGAGCAAAAAAAAGAAGACCGTCCGGGCCATTGCCAACCGAACGGCCCAGCTTTTCTGGGAGATTTCCCGGATTTCTACCTTGCAGAAAAAAACCAACCAGGAGCTTCACGAAACCCGCGCACGGTATAAATCGATCATCAACGAGTTGATCCAGGAAGACGTTCTGGTGATCGCCTACGATTACCGGATCATAGATGTCAATGACAGCCTGCTGAAGCGACTGGGCCTGCGACGCCAGGATGTCATCGGCCGGCATTGCTATGAAATAACCCACCGCCAGGGCCAGCCCTGCTCCGGAGAGCATCATCCCTGTCCACTGATCAAAACCATGGATACGAAAGAACCCTTTCAGACCACGCACATTCACCTGGACAAAGAGAACCGCGAAATCTATTATTCCATTTCCACCTACCCCATGCTCGAGGACGGTGATGTCATCGGCGCTATTGAAATATCCAGAGATATCACCGATGATATCAATGTCCAAAAAGCGATGATGCAGCAGGAAAAATTGGCCTCTGTCGGACGCCTGTCGGCCGGCGTTGCCCATGAAATCAACAACCCCCTGACGACCATCTTGACCACCGCCATGCTGATCCAGGAGGAGCTTGACCCGCAGGATCCAAATTACCCGGAACTGGAAACAATCACCAAGGAAACCCTTCGCTGCCGTAAAATTGTTGCCAGTCTGCTCGATTTTGCCCGCCAATCGACCCCCTCCAGAAAAAAGTGTGATCTCAATAACATCGTCCGGGAGAGCGTCGTCCTGACCAATAAACAGGCCGCCTTTAGTGATTTGACCTTAACGTGTGACCTGGCACAAGATATGCCTCCCATTCATTTGGATACCGGCCAAATCCAGCAGTCCATTATCAATTTGATCCTCAACGCCATTGAGGCCACCGCTGCGGGGGGAGCCATATCAATTTCCACTTGTTATAGGCCCGACCTGCAAAGTATTGAGATTACCATAAGCGACACCGGCGAGGGCATTAGCGAAGATAACATCGTCAAAATTTTTGACCCGTTTTATACCACCAAAGACAGTGGCAACGGACTCGGCCTGGCGATCACCCATGGAATCATCGAACAGCACAACGGAACGATCGATGTTGACAGCAAATTAGGCCGGGGAACGACTTTTAAAATTACGCTGCCGCTCACGGCCTCAAATGGATAAGACAATGCCGTCTGATCATCCCCGCATCCTGGTAGTAGATGACGAAATAAATATCTGCCAAAGCTGTGTTAAAGTGCTCAGAAAGATGGATTACGGTGTGGAATATGCCTTAAACGGTTATGATGCGCTAAAAATGGTGGAAGCTCAAGCGTTTGATGTCATCCTGACGGATTTAAAGATGAGCAGTCTCGGCGGTATGGAGGTTCTGCGCCGGGTCAAGGAAGCATTCCCCGACACCCAGGTAATTGTGATGACCGGCTATGCCAGCGTTTCATCGGCGGTAGAAGTTATGAAAATGGGCGCGCTGGATTATCTGCCCAAACCGTTTACCCCGGATGAACTGCGAGCGATCGTGCGCCAGGCCATGGAGAAAAGAGAATTCCAACTGCAAAATCGAAAACTGCGGCAGCAGCTAAATAAGAATCGGCCACTTTCCCACCAGCTTATCGGAACCAGCCCGAAAATAAAACAGGTGATCACCATGGTCCAGAAAGTGGCACCGACCGATTCCACGGTTCTTATATACGGCGAAAGTGGGACCGGCAAAGAACTGGTAGCCAGAGCCGTACATGCCAACAGTCAACGCAGCAAAGAAGTCTTTTTTGCGGTAGATTGCGGCACCCTGTCGAGTAATTTGCTGGAAAGCGAATTGTTTGGCTATACCAAAGGCGCCTTTACGGGTGCCCATGAAAATAAGGAAGGGATTTTAAGTCTGGCCAATGGGGGAACAATTCTTCTCGATGAAATCAGCAATATCAGCCTGAAGGTTCAGGGCAAACTTTTGCGGTTTTTGGAAACGCGCGAATTTCTGCCTTTGGGTGCCGGAATTCCTTCCCGGGTAAATATCCGCTTAATTTTTGCCACCAATAAAAGTTTGCAGGATATGGTGGCAGAAGGCGCTTTCAGAGAAGATTTCTATTATCGTATCGATGTTTACCCGATCCTCTTACCCCCCTTAAAAGAACGGAAGGTGGATATTTTGCCGATTGCCTATCATTTTCTGAAACAGTTTAGCGCAAAGATGGGCAAACCGATTACAGGGTTTGATAAAGAGGCCGTAATCCGCCTGGCCGAATATGACTGGCCCGGAAATGTCCGACAGCTGCGCAATATGATCGAAAGAGCGGCGATCCTGTGCGAAACAGATCAAATTTCACTGAAGGATTTACCGATGTTGGGCGCAATGGACGACGCCGAACCGCTGCTGGAAACGATCCCGTCCACCAGCGAAGAGTTAAAGCTTATCAAAAAGCAGATCCGACAGAAGGCGGTGCGCAAAGTCGAAAAAAAGTTTATTTTAAATGCCCTGGCAAATAACAACTGGAATGTGACCCAGGCGGCCCAAAGCGTCGGGTTGCAGCGCAGTAATTTTCATAACCTGATGAAAAAATATGGCATCACAACTCAACAGCGCGACCGGACTCGGCCGCACTAATGATCAAGAAAACTCAATTTTCCAGGGTTGAATATTCGGCTTAAGATCTCCATGAATATATAAAAAATTCACTGTATAAAATTTTTATACATCCTCGAAATTCACCTCTGCACGTTCAAGCCACGCCTGCGCCCAGGGTGGCAGCTCCCCGGAAAATAAATAATATATAGCATATTCGGTTAGTTACGCTTAAACTAAAAATATTGGGTCTGATTGGCGCAAAAAATCCACCGGTCGAAACTTACCGTCAGTCCAACTAAAATAGTATATATTTTTTATACAAATTATTTTGCGATAGTACTGTATAATTAGGATATATTAATATATTTCAATATATTATATATTTTTTTTTAATGCTGGCATGGAACCTGCTCTTTATAGAAAAGTAAATCAATTGAGAAAAAAAATTCCATTGCCTTTATCCATAAAAAAATTATCTGAGGAGGAAAAAATATGCCAGCACCAGCCAAAATCATTGTCGTCGATGATGAAAAGCGAATCTGCCATAATGTCGCCAAGATTCTCGCCAAGAACAACTATGAGGTCACCCACGCCCTGAGCGCCGATGAGGCTCTGGAAAAAATGGCCCGGGAGAGCTTCTCACTGCTGATTTCCGATATTGTCATGCCGGGTAAAAACGGCCTTGAACTGCTCAAAATGGTTAAAAAAGAATGGCCCCTGACCAAAGCCGTCATGATGACCGCCTATGCCGCAACGGACACGGCCGTCAAATCCGTCCGGTTGGGAGCCCTGGACTATATTGCCAAACCATTTACACCGGATGAACTCAGAAATACGGTTGAGCAGGCCCTGGCGGGAAATCTGGTTGAGGCTCCGACTACCAATGAAGAGAAAGAAACGATTGATGTTATTGATTTAGACATGCCGTTTGAAACCGATGAAGTCAGTAAATATACCGGGGAGGATTATACCGCCAGACTGGGGCGATCGGATATGCCGATCATCGAAGTCAAGATGCCCGCACCGCTGGAAAATTTTTGCGAAGTGGGAAACATGGTGTGCGACATCTTCAAAAAATTAGGCGCCACCTGCAAAGCCGGCGTCAAAACCGCGGAATGCCCTCAGAAAAAAGCTAAAAAAGGCAAGAAAGCCAAAAAAGCCAAAGGGTTTGATTCCGCCAAACTGATCGGAATCGACCAGCCCTTCAGCTATGAGGAAGTGATTTCGATTACCGGTCCCGAATACGTCCATAATCTGCATCAGGAAGGGGTCACCTTTCTGCCCTATGAGGAGCTCAAGAAAAATTATATGCAATTGAGCGCCGGAAAATCGGCTAACCTGGACGTGGACATGCCCTTTGACAGGGATGAAGTTGCCCGGCAAACCGGCGAAGGTTACGCCCTGCGACTGACCCGCTCGGACGTCCCGCTGGTGGAGGTAACCGTGCCGGAAACCCTCGAAAATTACTGTGAGGTGGGCAATATGGTCTGCGATATCTTTAAAAAATTGGGGGCCACTTGCAAAGCCGGCACCAAAACAGCTGCATGTCCGCAGAAAAAAGCCAAAAAGGGCAAAGCCAAAAAAGCCAAGGGGTTTGATTCAAAAACCCTGATCGGCATCGATCAACCGTTTAATTACGAGGAAGTCGCTGCCATTACCGGGCCGGAGTATATCCTCAACCTGCACCACGAAGACCTGGTTGTCACGCCCTATGAAGAACTCAAAAAAGAGATGACCCACAGACTGGCACAACCGGCACAGCGTGCGCCGGCTGATCGGGATTTGATGAAAGAACCCGCTGATAATAACATCCTGGTGATCGACGATGAAGTCGCCGTTAACAACAATATTCGAAAAATTCTGGTGAAAAAAGGCTATCATGTCGATCAAGCCGTCACTAAAGCCGAAGCGCTTGATAAAATTGAGGCCGAAGCCTACAGGCTCGTCCTGCTCGATCTCAAAATCCCGGGGGTAAAGGGACTGGAACTTCTCAAAGCAGTAAGGGATCGGAATCCGGAAACTAATGTCATCATAATTACCGGCTATGCCAGCCTCGAAACGGCCATTGAAAGTGCCCGGCAGGGGGCTATTGATTATCTGCCCAAGCCGTTTACGCCGGATGAGATCCGCACGGTTACGGAAAATGCATTTAGATTAGCCGCCTAAAAAAATTCGACCATTCCCTAAAAAAATCCCGACCATAAATTTATGGTCGGGATTTTTTTATTGAGCCACATTTATTCCCGATTTTAAGCTTAATTCTATTGACAACTGCAGTCCCAAAAGGTATTTTCAAACCTTTTTGTAAATTGGAAACCAACCGAAATACCTATTTAAACATTAATTATCTTTCAGGAGACTGAGACAATGGCAAAAGTTGTAAAAGGTTCGGTACTGGTTGTCGGCGGTGGAATTGCCGGCATGCAGTCTGCTTTGGATCTGGCTAATTCCGGTTATTATGTCTACTTGCTGGAAAAGTCCCCCTCCATCGGCGGTGTGATGTCCCAACTGGACAAGACCTTTCCGACCAATGATTGTGCCATGTGAATTATCTCACCGAAACTGGTCGAGGTCGGCCGGCATTTAAACATTGAACTGATTACCTATGCAGATCTTGAAAGCGTGAAGGGCTCGCCCGGCAACTTCAAGGTCAAAGTCAGAAAACGGGCCCGCACGATCATCGAAGACCGTTGCACCGGGTGCGGCGCCTGTGTTGAGAATTGCCCTGTGGTCATTCAAAATGTGTCTGCAGGCTGATCGGAAGCTGACATCGGACGGGTAAACGTGATGGTTCGAACGGACCGGGCGCTCCCGCATCATTAGGAGAATCCTTATGAACAAGGCCATTGATCAAAACAATGATCCATCCGCTCAAATCGATTATATATTGCTGGATAAAATCATCGATAAAGAGTTCAACAAAGATAAAGAAAACCTGATCATGATGCTTCAGGCGATTCAAAAAACCTATAACTATCTGCCCCAGCCGGCGCTGGATTATCTGGCAGTTAAAATCGGTGTCCCTTACAGCAAAATATATGGTGTGGCCACCTTTTACAGCACTTTCAGCCTGGAGCCCAGAGGCCGCAACATTATTTCCATCTGTCTGGGCACTGCCTGTCACGTTCGGGGCGCCGAACGGGTCCATGAAAGGATCGAGGAGACACTGGGCATCAGTGACGGCCAAACAACAGAGGACAAACGTTTTACGCTGGAATCGGTGCGCTGCATCGGCTGCTGCAGCCTGGGGCCAGTGGTTAAAATTAATGAAGACATGCACGCAAGACTGCCGAGTGATCAGGTCGAAAAAGTTTTGGATCAATACGAATAAGCGTAAAATGCGAGGCATAGACAATGAAAATCCTTTCTGCGGGTAATTTAGAAAAGATAGGCCAAGAGTATAGCAAACGACTGTACTGGCCGGATGCCGTTAAGGTGAACATCGGCATGGCCTCTTGCGGGATTGCTGCCGGGGCCCGGGCGTCTTATGAAAAAGCCAAAGAAACGTTTGCCGCCGGCACCGGCGTCCAAATATGTCAGACCGGCTGTATCGGTTTTTGTGAGGAAGAGCCGCTGGTTGAAATCCTCGGATACGGTAAACCCCGAGTTATGTATAAACACATCACCGAAGACAAGATCGCCGATGCGATTAAAGGCTATATGGATGGTGATTTCAATAAAAAATGGATCCTCGGCCAGATGCGCGACGCGCGCAATGTATTGGAAGACGGCACTGACAACCCTCTGGCTGGGATTGAGCCGGTAGACGGCATCCCATACCTGGAGGACATCCCTTTTTACAGCAAACAGGTAAAAATCGCCCTGCGCAATTGCGGGTACATTGATCCGGATTCAATTGAGGAATACATTGCCAGAAGCGGCTACCGGGCGTTTCTGCAAAGCCTGCAGGAAATGGATCCGGCCGACATCATCGACATCATCAAACAATCCGGACTGCGAGGACGCGGCGGCGGGGGCTTTCCAACCGGAATTAAGTGGGCAACCTGTGCCAAGCAAAAGGGACAGCGCTACATCATCTGCAATGCAGATGAAGGCGATCCGGGTGCCTACATGGATCGCAGTATCCTGGAAGGCGATCCCCACAGCGTGCTGGAGGGCATGTTGATCGCCGGGGTAGCCATCGGTTCCAATCAGGGATCAATTTATGTTCGCAATGAATATCCGCTGGCTGTTAAGCGGCTGATCACAGCCATCAAAGAGGCTGAGAAATATGGTCTGCTGGGTAAGGGTATCGCCGGGTCGGATTTCAGTTTTGACATCAAAATTTCTACCGGCGCCGGTGCCTTTGTCTGCGGTGAGTCTACCGCATTGATGGCCTCTTTGGAAGGCAACGTCGGACGGCCGCGGGCCAAATATGTCCACACGGTGGAAAAGGGCTTTCGAGACAGTCCATCCAACTTGAATAATGTAGAAACCTATGCCAATGTGCCAGCCATTCTCTTAAAAGGCGCCGGTTGGTTTGCCGGTATGGGCACCAGTCTCAGCAAAGGAACCAAAGCTTTCAGCCTGGTGGGCAAGGTGAAAAATACCGGCCTGGTGGAAGTGCCGATGGGGATATCGTTAAGAGATATCGTTTTCAAATTGGGCGGTGGGGTGCCCAGGAAAAAAGAATTTAAAGCAGTGCAAACGGGCGGACCATCGGGTGGATGCATACCCGAGAGATTTCTCGATCTGCCGGTGGATTACCAGAAGCTGAACGAAGTCGGCTCCATTATGGGCTCCGGCGGTATGATCGTCATGGATCAGGATACCTGCATGGTGGATGTGGCCCGCTATTTTCTGGATTTTCTCAAGGAAGAATCCTGCGGCCAGTGCAATCCATGCCGCGAAGGGATCACCCAGATGCTCGCGATTCTAACCCGGATCTGCGAAGGAAACGGGGACCAAGGCGATATCGAGCTGCTTGAAGAACTTGGCGGCATGGTGCAAAAATTTTCCCTTTGCGGGCTGGGGACATCGGCTCCAAATCCGGTTCTAACCACCATCCTTTACTTCCGGGATGAATATGAGGCCCATATAATCGATAAAAAGTGCCCAGCCGGTGTCTGCAAACCCCTGTTTCACTATGAAATTGATGCTGAAGCCTGCACCGGCTGTCACGTCTGTGCGCGCAAATGCCCGCAAGAGGCTATCAGCGGGAAAAAGAAAGAGCCGCATGTATTAAACCAGGAAGATTGTATCAAGTGCGGCATATGCTATGACGCATGTAAATTCGACGCCATTCAAATTCGATAATATGAGGAAATTGATCGATGATTACATTTAAGCTTAACGGCCAGACTGTCCAAGGCGAAGAAGGACAATACATCCTCCAAGTGGCTGAGAAATTCGGCGTTGACATTCCAACCCTCTGCCACCATAAAGCGCTGGAACCGGCAGGGATGTGCCGTCTGTGCACGGTGGAGCTTTTCGACGGCCGCCGCAAACGCTATGTCACCGCCTGCAACTATCCGATATGGGAAGGCATGGAGGTCAACACCGATTCAGAGGCGGTCCATCAGGGTCGCAAGTTAATCGTTGAATTGCTGCTGGCCCGCTGTCCTGAAGTACCGCTGCTGCAACAGCTGGCCGCTCAGTATGGGATAGAAGGATCTCGTTTTGAGAAAGGCAACGACACCTGCATCCTCTGCGGGCTATGTGTGCGTACCTGTGAAAAAATGGGGGCCAATGCCATCAGTCTGACCGGCCGTGGGGTCGAGATGAAAGTGGACACTCCCTTTCATATTCAAACCGAGGCCTGTATTGCCTGCGGTGCTTGTGCCACGGTATGCCCCACCGGACACATCACCCTGGATACGATTAAAGCAAATGTCACCCAACGTGAATTTGAGCCCATCCCCTCCGAATATGAAATGGGGCTAAAAGGCCGCAAGCCGGTTTTTGTGCCCTATGCCCAGGCGGTGCCCAACACACCGGCCATCGACCGCGACACGTGCATTCATTTCAAAACCGGCGGTTGTAAAATCTGTACCGAATTTTGCGGCGTCGATGCCATCGACCACTCCATGCAGGACGAGGTCATCGAGTTGAACGTCGGCGCCATCATCCTGGCCCCCGGCTTTGAGCCCTTTGATCCGTCCAAATTTGATTCCTACAACTACAGCAGATTCCCGAATGTGATCACCTCCATGGAAATGGAACGAATCCTGTCGGCCTCAGGCCCTACCGCAGGACATCTCGTGCGGCCCTCGGATCAGGCCGAGCCCAAAAAGGTTGCCTGGTTTCAATGCGTCGGATCCAGGGATTTGAACCGCTGCGACAACGCCTACTGCTCCTCGGTGTGCTGCATGTACGCCATCAAAGAAGCGGTCATTGCCAAGGAGCATGCCGGTGATGATCTGGATTGCGCCCTGTTTTTCATGGATATGCGCACCCATGGTAAAGAATTCGAACGGTTCTATGACAATGCTCGGGATAATCAGGGGGTCCGATTTATCCGCAGCCGGGTGCACACCATCGATCCGGTGGGTGACAGCGGCGACCTGGCAGTGCGTTATCTGACCGAAAGCGGCAAATTAGAATCGGAAACCTTCGATCTGATCGTTTTGTCGGTCGGCCTTCAGACATCTTCCGAAACGGTCGAACTGGCCGACCGCCTGGGGATTGAACTGACGGCCGGCAATTTCTGCAAAACCGATACATTTGACCCGGTGGCCAGTTCCAGAGAGGGCATCTATGTTTGCGGTGCCTTTCAGGGTCCCAAGGACATTCCCCAATCGGTGGTGGATGCCAGTGCCGCCGCCGCCGCGGCCGGCGAAATTCTGAGCCCGGCCCGCAATACCGAAACCAAAATTCCGGAAGTCATCCCGGAGACCAACGTCATCAATGAACGGCCCCGGGTCGGTGTGTTTGTCTGCCGCTGCGGCATTAACATTGCCGGCGTGGTGGATGTGCCGTCGGTGGCCGAATATGCCCAAACACTGCCCTATGTAGAATACGCCACCGACAATCTGTACTCCTGCTCCCAGGACACCCAGGAAACGTTGAGCCAGATTATCAAACAAAAAAAGTTAAACCGGGTGGTGGTGGCAGCCTGCACCCCGAAAACCCATGAGCCGTTATTCCAGGAAACTTTGATCAATGCCGGCCTCAACAAGTATCTCTTTGAAATGGCCAACATCCGCAACCAGGATTCCTGGGTCCACAAAAACAACCCCGAGCTCGCCACCCAAAAGGCCAAAGATCTCGTGCGCATGGCCGTGTCGAAAGTGACCCTGATGGATCCGCTGAAAGAGACCGAACTTGAAGTCAACCCGGCGGCCATGGTCGTGGGTGGGGGGATTTCCGGTATGGCGGCGGCCAGAACGCTGGCGAATCAGGGCTATGCAACCCACATCATCGAGCGCAGCGATCACCTCGGCGGCCAGGCCCTGAACCTTTATCGGACCGTCGCCGGAGAGGATATTCAGCAAAAATTATCAGCTCTGGTCAAAGACGTGCAGAAAAATAAAAAAATCCATCTCCATTTGGACACCACCATTTCCAATGTTGAGGGATTTGTTGGAAATTTCGAGACGACACTTGCTGCCGCCGGCACAGAAGAGATTCTGAAACACGGCGTGGCGGTAATTGCCACCGGTGCTTCCCCGCTAAAGCCGGCTGAATACAGCTACGGTGCCGACCCCCGGATCGTCACAGCGCTGGAGCTCGACCGCAAATTCATCGAAAAAGATCCTTCCCTGAAAGATCTCAACACCGCGGTCTTCATCCAATGCGTCGGTTCGCGGGAACCTGACAGACCTTATTGCTCGAGGGTCTGCTGCACGCATTCGGTTGACAATGCCCTGCTTTTGAAAAAACAGAATCCCGCTATGAACGTCTTTGTTCTGTATCGGGATATCAGAACCTACGGGGAACGGGAATATCTTTACAAAGAAGCGCGGGAAAACGGTGTTATTTTTATGCGCTACAGTCTCGACAACAAACCGGAAGTGAATTTAAAAGATGGTAAGCTCCTGGTAAAGACCTTTGATCCGATCATCGGTCGCACCGTGGAGATAGAAACTGATCTGCTCACCCTGGCCACGGCTATTATACCGAATAAAGATGAGCAATTGGCCAATTTTTTTAAAGTACCGTTGAACGCTGACGGTTTCTTTGTCGAACGCCATGCCAAACTGGGACCGTCGGAGTTTGCCACTGACGGGGTGTTTCTGTGCGGCCTGGCGCACTATCCCAAACCCATCGATGAATCCATTGCCCAGGGTCAGGCGGCAGCCTCCCGGGCCGTCACATTGCTGGCCCGCGAAACCATTTTTACCAGTGGCACGATTGCCGAAACAGATCCGGCGTCTTGCAGCCAGTGCGGAGTTTGCGTGTCGATCTGTCCCTATTCTGCGCCCTCGTTTACCGAAGAAGGCCCCTGGACCGGCCGGGCTCAGATCAATGCGGTTTTGTGCAAGGGCTGCGGTTTGTGCGTGGCCTCCTGCCGCTCCGGTGCCATCCACCTGAAAGGCTTTGACAATGATCAGATCTTTTCGCAGATCTTTTCTTTGAAAGAGGCGGTATAATTTAGTTGAATGGTTGATTAGTTGATTAGGTTATTAGTTATAAGGATATCTCTTTTTGATCAGATAGCATTCCATCTTACTTAATAAACCAATCAACCAATAAACCAATAAACTTATGAATGGGAGATCATTTTTATGTCTGATTGGGAACCAAAAATTGTGGCTTTTTTATGCAACTGGTGCAGCTATGGCGCGGCCGATCTGGCCGGGGTCGGCCGGATGGAATATCCGCCCAATATCCGGGTGATCCGGATCCCCTGCACCGGGCGCATGAGTCCCAAGTTCTTTCTGGCCGCCCTGCGTGAAGGGGCCGACGGTGTCTGGGTATCCGGGTGACATCCCGGCGAATGCCATTACCTGGAAGGTAATTACTATGCCCGCCGCAAATTCGCGCTGTTTCAAAATTTAATGGAACATATGGGAACCGAACCCGGCCGTCTCCAGTTTTCCTGGATCTCGTCGGCAGAATCCACCAAGTTTGTGGAGGTTGTCAGGGAAGTCACCGCTAAAATAAAGGCTCTCGGACCAAACCACTCTTTCTTAAAAGCCAGGGCTGAGGTTGCTTAAAATGAAACGTTACATTGAAAAAATAAGGGAAATTTCCGCAAGGCTCCTGAAAGAGTGCAAAGTGGATCTGGTCATTGGCTTCCGCCAGGGCACCCTGCCGATGATGAACGAACCCTATTTCGCCAAAACCCCGGAAGATTTACAAAATCTGGTCTGGGACAGCAATTGCGGAATCAATCTGGCAAATTATCTGACCAATCGCACCGAAAAAATCGGCATCATCGCCAAAGGCTGTGATTCCCGCAACATCGTCACCCACATCATCGAAAACAAGATAAAGCGCGAGCAGCTGGTCATCATCGGGGTCCCCTGCAAGGGCATGATCGACAAACGCAAGATCAACGCCATGTTCGACGGTGAGATCCTGGACGTGATCGAAGATGAAAACAACATTACCGTGAAGGGCAATGGTTTTGAAAAGCTGTTAAACAAAAAGGATGTGCTCCAGCAAAACTGCGCCCTGTGCATCCACCGCAATCCGGTCGAATACGATGAACTGGTGGGCGAACTGGTTGACGAGCAGCAGAACATTGACCGCTACGCCGATGTCAGAGAGATCGAGGCGCTGTCAGCCGGGGACAAAGCAAAATATTTTGATGATATTTTTGCCAACTGCATCCGCTGTTATGCCTGCCGCAATGCCTGTCCGCTGTGCTACTGCCCGACGTGCTTTGTGGATGAAGCACGGCCCCAGTGGGTGGGCAAAAGCCAGGATGAAACGGATATCAAGACCTTTCACTTCTTAAGGGCCTATCACTGCGCCGGCCGCTGCACTGACTGCGGCGCCTGCGAGCGGGCGTGCCCGGTCGGGATCAACATGCGGACCCTGACCAAAAAGCTGGAAAAGGACTGCTTCGATTTATTCCGGTGGGAGGCCGGCATGTCCCTGGAAGTGCGTCCCCCGTTGGATACATACAAACCCGGCGATCCGGATGATTTTATAAAATAATAGTTGGACACAGATACACAGATAAACACAGATTTTAAAGAAAGAAAATAACATCCGTGTCGATCCGTGAAAATCCGTGTCCCACAGAAAACATAGAACAGGCTTGGAATAAAGGCAAAGCTATGAAGATTGTACAAATCGAAAAAGAAAAATGGGAAGACGGACTGGCCGGTCTTGTCAGAGGTTTACCGGTTATTCGGCCCGGTTAAGGAAGCCGAGTTTCATAATTTTGCGGAACTCTCCCAGGGACAGTCACCGGATCTGAGTTGTCTGAACACCCGTCTTTCGCCCAAATCGATAATTTATCCCCAGTCCGAAGCGCTGCTCGAATACTCCCTCGATGAATCCCGCGAAGATCACCATATCATGAGGGAAGTCAATACGGACTATACGCCGCGGGCGATTATCGGCATCAGGCCCTGCGACGCCAAAGCCTTTGTACTGGTCCGTCATAATTTCGACACGCCGGAATACAAAGATCCCTATTGGATTAAAGCCCGGGAAGCCACTACCATGGTGGGCCTGGCATGTGATTCTCCTTGCAGCAGCTGTTTTTGCACCACGGCCGGCTGCGGACCGTTTCATGAGGAAGGGCTCGATGTCCTGCTGGTCGATACCGGCGATGCTTACCTGGCAAAAATCCTGACCGACAAAGGCGAAAAGCTGCTCCAGGCAGCCGGCTGGAATAAGGCCGCGGACGCCGCCGCCGGACAACAGCTGGATACCCTGCAACAGGAGGCCGAATCGAAAATATCAGCGTTTGTCGCCACCGATGGATTAAAGCAAGTCGACACTACCGACCTATACAATGCCCCTTTCTGGGAGGAGGTATCTTTTTCGTGCATCAACTGCGGAACCTGTACCTTCGTATGTCCGACCTGCTGGTGCTTTGATATTCAGGATGAAAATAGCGGCAAATCCGGCAAACGCATGCGCAACTGGGACAGCTGCATGTTTCCACTGTTTACCATGCATGGTACCGGGCATAACCCCCGGGGGACGAAACTGCACCGGGTGCGCCAGCGATTCATGCACAAATTAAAATATTATGTCGACAAATACGACGTCGGAATTCAATGTGTCGGATGCGGGCGCTGCGTTCGCTCATGTCCCGTAAATATTGATATCCGCCGGGTCTGCGAATTGATGAACAACTACGGCTCCGGGCAAAACACCTGCGCGGCGTAGGGGAATATCGATTGACTAATTTCGAATGTCGAATTAAGGAAACCGATCGATTTTAATATATTTAAATGACGGAGCGAAGCGACTTCCACCATTTGTCATTCTTCATTCGTCATTCTTCAATTCAATTGGGGGGTTAACGTGCAAAATCCATATTTACCTTATCCGGTTCGCATTGATGATATCCACATCGAAACCGAAGATAAAAATTTAAAAACATTTAAATTCGTTTTTCTAAATTCAGAGGATGAGGAAAAATTTGATTACAAAGCCGGCCAGTTTGCGGAACTTTCCGTGACCGGCAAAGGTGAAATCCCCATTGGAATCGCCTCTTCACCGACCGAAGCGGGATTTGTCATGTTTACTGTCAACAAGGTCGGGCTGGTATCATCTTTTCTACACTCCATGAATGTGGGGGACATCATGGGAATTCGAGGCCCCATGGGTAACTGGTATCCCTGGGAGAACCTGGAGGGCAAAAATATAGTAATTATCGGCGGCGGTTTTGCTTTCACCACCCTGCGCGCTTCCATTATCTATATGCTCGATTCCGCCAATCGATCAAAATTTAAAGATATTCACGTAATTTACGGAGCCAGGACCCCCGGAATGCTTTTATACCGCGATGAGCTGGCAGAATGGGAGCAGCGCGACGACATCAATATGCACATCACCGTGGATGGGACCGACGACCCGAATTGGAAATACAACACCGGATTCGTGCCGACCATTACCGAACAAAAAGCGCCGCCGGCCGATGATGACACCTACGCGATTATTTGCGGGCCGCCCATCATGATAAAATTTACCCAGCCGGTTTTGGATAAACTCGGCTATTCGCACGACAAGATCATCATGTCGCTTGAAAACCGCATGAAATGCGGAATCGGCATGTGCGGTCGCTGCAACATCGGTCAGGAATTCGTTTGCAAGGACGGGCCGGTTTTCACCCTTGAGCAATTAAACAAAACGCCGAAAGAGTATTAGGAATATATCTCATATTTCATATTGACATTGATATTTCATTAATGTAAAAGTATTCTTTTGATAAAGAAGATAAAGAAGCTTAACAGGCTGCGCGCCGAATAAAAATCATAAAATATTATTTAAGGAGGGTGATTAAATGCCAAGTGTAGAGTTCATGGGTAAAACATTCAACGTCGACGAAGATGGGTTTATCGATTCTTACGACAACTGGAGTCAAGAATGGGTACAGTGGGTTAAAAAAGAAGAAGGTATTGATGAGCTTAACGATGAGCACCAGAAAGTAATCGATGTTTTACGCGACTATTACGAGAAAAACGGAATCGCACCGATGGTGCGGGTTCTCTCAAAAGTGACCGGCTTCAAACTGAAACACATTTACGAACTTTTTCCGTCAGGACCCGGCAAGGGAGCCTGTAAAATGGCTGGACTTCCGAAACCGACCGGATGCGTCTAATCAAACGATCGTGACCGATAAATCAGTTTAAAAAAAGGCCCTGCTTATACGCAGGGCTTTTTTTTTCAAGCGGCTCCGGGGTTCAGGGGTTCAGGGTTCAAAGGTTGTGGGTCATGGATATTTTTGAGATAGTGGCCGATGTGATCTCGTGTGAAACAATAAAAGCCAACCGAAGAACCGCAGAATACCGAATATTGAACCGTAAAATCTTAAAACAAGGAGTCACAGCCAAAAATAGAGTTGAAATCTGAACCTTGAACCTCTGAACCTTGAACCTTTGAACCCACCGGAGGTGTCATGAATCTTTCCGTAAAAACCCGCGAAACAACTGAACTGGTGGATATTACATCGGATATAAATCGTCTGGTCCAAAAATCGAGAGTGGATCAAGGACTTTGCATGCTTTACGTGCCGCACACCACGGCAGCG
Source organism: uncultured delta proteobacterium (assembly GCA_963710795.1). Classification (GTDB taxonomy): domain Bacteria; phylum Desulfobacterota; class Desulfobacteria; order Desulfobacterales; family JAFDCJ01; genus JAFDCJ01. The sequence continues at coordinate 72,480 of CAVQBT010000005.1, read as the reverse complement.
GTCACCATCAACGAAAGTGCGGATCCCAGCGTAAAATCGGATATGCTGATGATTTTAAACCAGATTATCCCGTGGGAGGCCGACTACCGCCACCTGGAGGGAAATTCTGCGGCTCATATCAAAACAACCCTGGTCGGATCATCAGAACTGATTGCCATTGAAAATCAACAATTGGTTTTAGGCACCTGGCAGGGGATCTTTTTTTGTGAATTCGACGGGCCGCGCAACAGAAAACTTCAGGTCCGTATTTTAGCGGGCAATTTTCGTTGAGAGAGAAAAAAGGTTTAAATGCAAAGCATAAAAGAATCCTTGTCGTTGCACAAATTACACTGGATTTGATTTTAAAACCGCTTAGACAATAGAATGTAACTAATTTGCGGCTATGTATCTGAAACTAAGCGTTTGCTGGATTAAATAAAGGTTAAATAAATATGCCGACTTTTCTGGATGACATCGATAAGGCTATCATAAATCGGATTCAATCCGAGTTTCCGATTGCCTCACGCCCCTATCTTGAGGTGGCCAACGAATTGGGATTGACCGAAAAAGAGGTTTTGGATCGTGTTGCACGATTGAAAAAAGAGGGGATTATTCGCCGCATCGGTGGAAATTTTGTGCCGGGTAAATTGGGGTTTGTCAGCACATTGTGCGCCGCCAAGGTTCCGGCTGACAAAATCGAGTATTTTGCCGAGATCGTCAACCAATATCCGGGTGTCACCCACAATTACCTGCGGGACAATTCGTACAATGTCTGGTTCACCTTTATTTCACCGTCAATGGATGAAATAGAAACGAATCTGAAAAAAATAGCCGAAGAATCCGGCGTCAGCGATATTCTCAATCTGCCGGCCACCAAAGTGTTTAAGATAAAAGCGCAATTTGATGTATTATGAAAGACATCCGCATCGCTGCTGCCATTTTCAATTCGATCGTAAACCAGCCGCAAAACAACCTGGAGCGGATGGTTCCCCTAATCAATCAGGCTAAGCGACAGGGTGCGAATCTGATCTGTTTTCCGGAGCTAAATGTCACCGGGTACAGTACCCGAGCGCTCATCGAAGACGCCGCCGAATCGATTCCGGGACCCATCAGCCGACGCCTGCAACAGATGGCTCAGGAGTTTCAGATTGTGATCCTGGCCGGCCTGGCCGAAAAAGACAACAGCGGCCGGATTTATGCCAGCCATCTGCTCGTCACCCCCCAGGAAATACCAGGCATCTACCGTAAAGTTCACATCGCCCCGCCGGAACTGGGAATTTTTACGGCCGGCAATGCAGTCCCCGTATTTCAGATAGAGGGTGTTAACCTGGGTATTCAGCTTTGCTATGATGTCCATTTTCCCGAACTTGCCACCCGCATGGCGCTGGACGGGGCCGACATCGTCTTCATGCCCCACGCCTCACCCCGGGGAACCCCGTCGCAAAAATTAGCCTCCTGGCTGCGGCACCTGACGGCCAGAGCGTTTGACAACAGTGTCTTTATCGTTGCCTGCAATCAAAACGGTGACAATCAAAAAGGGCTGCAATTCCCCGGATTGGCAGTGATGCTTGATCCCTCGGGTGAAATAATTAAAAAAGATGCCAGCGCAAAAGATGGGATCGTTGTTGCGAATTTGAAATCCAAGACTCTGGAAGCGGTGCGGGGCCATCGCATGCGGTATTTTCTGCCCAATCGGAGACCGGAATTGTATTAGGCGCTTTTCAACATCATATCGACCATTTATTGTCGGTGGGACCGCGTGCGTTGATAATTCCGTCGATAATAAATCACCGAATCCGTCGAATAGATGATCAGGGCTGTCCAGATCATGATGAAGGTCCGGACCTGGGCCTTTAAGAAAGGCTCATGGTAATAAAAAACCGCCAGCAGAAACATGATGGTGGGGGCCATATATTGCAGCAAACCGACCGTTGACAGATTTAAGCGCTTTGCGCCGGCCATGAAAAAAATTAACGGCACAGCGGTTAGCGCCGAGGTCCCCAAAAGTAGCAAATCCGTACTGAGACTGCCGCGCAGAAAAGACCCGCGGCCGATAGCCCCGAGATAAATGAGATAGATTGCCGCCGGTGCTGTCATGAGCATGACCTCGATACTGAGGCCCACCAAAGGGCCCACCGGCGCCACTTTTCGGATCAGACCGTATAGCCCGAAGGACGACGCCAGCGCCAGCGCAATCCAGGGAAATTGCCCATAAGAAAAAGTCAGGTAGACAACCCCCGAACCGGCCAGCAACACGGCCGCAATCTGGGCCGGTCGCAGGCGCTCTCGCAGAAACAAAACCCCGAAGACAACATTGACCAGGGGATTGATATAATAGCCGAGGCTGCCCTGCAGGATGTAATTATTGTTAATGGCCCAGACATACAACAACCAGTTGCCCGCCAGGATAACGGCTGTCAGCAACAGCGTCAGGAGGACTCGCAGATCTTTCAGGGCACTGACAAATTCATGCCAAAACCGCCCGACAACAATTGTTATTAAAAGGATTATAAATGCCCAAACCGCCCGATGCAAAATTATTTCCAGCGCAGGGACGGCACTGAGAGCTTTCCAGTATATGGGCCCCAGGCCCCAGATAAGAAAAGCCGATCCGGCATAAAAGACGCCGAATATGGATTCTGATTTCAATTTAGATCGTTGTTCTTCAGTCATTCTATTTTTCTGCCCAATCTGCCCGATTCAAGGGCCAGCTGCAGGCGGTATCATACTCCATCCAGGGATAGGCGTCAATTCTCTTTGACTTTGAATCCTGTTTCAATTATTTACCAATTCCATAGAATTAAAAAAGAGAGGACAGAATATTATGAGTCATTCGGACCAATTCAAAGTAGAGCAGGAAGCGCATGTTGCCTGGCTAATCCTGAACCGTCCCGCCAAGCGTAATGTCATGGGAGCCGCCTTTTTTGAGGAACTGTCCGCCCGCCTGGCAAAACTCGATCAGGACCCCGCAGTCCGGGTCGTGGTGATCAAAGCAGAGGGCAAAAGCTTTACGGCCGGAACCGACCTGAATGAGGCGGCATCGATGCTGAGCGGCGAAGGCGCCGATCAGCGTGAAACTACCCGGATCAATATCCTGGCCCTCCAGGCCGGCTTAACCGCCATCGAAAAATGCCGTAAACCGGTCATAGCCGCTGTCCACAGCCACTGCATCGGCGGGGGAATCGATTTGATCAGCGCCTGTGACATCCGCATAGCGACGGAGGATGCCGTGTTCAGCATCAGGGAAACCCGCATGGGGATTATCGCTGATCTGGGCACACTGCAAAGGTTACCCGACATTATCGGTCACGGCTGGTTTCGCGAACTGGCCTTAACCGGCAGGGATTTCACTGCCGCCGAAGCCCTCCAGATGGGGCTGCTTACCCGGGTTTGCGAAAATCGCGAGGCCCTGTATGCGGAAGCCAAATCTCTGGCATGCCAAATTGCCGAGTGCCCGCCCCTCACGGTTCAGGGGGTTAAAGAAGTTATCCTTTACAGCCGGGATCATGGCATTGATGCCGGTTTGAATTATGTGGCGCAAAAAAATACCGCCGCCCTGCCCTCCAAAGATGTCGTTGAAGCGGTGACCGCATTTATGGAAAAAAGAAAACCGATCTTTATCGGAAAATAGAGACTGAGTTGTAAGTGAGGACTGAGTTTAAAGGCCTTATGGGATAAGAAGAAATACGAAATAAACTACCAAATCTCAAGCACCAAATCACAAATAAATCACAAATCCCAAAACCCAATAACCAAAACGCGGACTGGGCATCTATCAAATATTTTCCCAGTCCAGGTCTGCGAATCGTAATATCTTAATCGGTATTTGAGGACTGGTTAGTTGTTTTGAATTTTGAATTTGTATATTTGGAATTTATTTGGGATTTGTTATTTGGTGCTTGTGATTTTCTTATAATTAAAAACGATCAATATCCTTAATTTTAGGCAATTAAGGCATTTTAGATCAATTTAGGCATTTATTTTCACACCATCGACTTGAGGGTTGCCAGCTCCAGTTGATCGCCGGCATCTTCCGCCCGGTCGGATACTTCGACGATATTTTCCAGGCAAAGTCTCAAGTGCAGCTGGTGGGCAAGATCCATGGGGAAGGTGAGGATGGCTTTCGTTAAATCCCACTCGAGTTTGTCAACCCGTGACTCCTGCATCCCGACCTCTTTGGTATGTTCACGAACTGTCTCGATCTTGCACTCGCCCTTAAAGTAACACAAAATGGCCAGTTTGAGATTATCGATAATCCCGAGGGATTCTCTGACAACGTCGACAAAAGCAGGTTTTAATTCAGCGGGTATCACCGGGCGCTGATTCAGAAAAAAATCGCAGCAGGCTTCACCGGCATTGGCCACCTTGTCGATGCTTTCAATCAGCTTATAGATGTCCTCGCGCAGCAGCGGCAAATAGGCACCGGAATAAAGTTTGTCGCGAATGTCGTAGCGAACGACATCGGCCTCCGATTCGAGGCTTCTGACCTTGCGGGCTAAAACTTTGGCTTCGCTGATATTGTCCTCAAGATAATTTTCAATAGTCTTAATCCCGGTTTTCAGCGAGTCCTCAACCAGGTCGAGATGCTTTAATATAAATTCGATGACCTGTTTTTCTTTTTTAAACAGTAGCATAAATTCTCCTTCACTTTAGCCGCGGCCTTTTGATAAATCGGTCAAGGAGCGACTAACACATGATAACCATTATATCAAGCCTATAAAGCATTGGGCTTACCCACCCCACCATAGCGTTATGACTTTATATAATAAAAACGAAAATGACCCCGCCAGCGTCGGCGTCGATACCCAGCCGACCAGGATGGTAACTATTGTCTTTTTGCTGATTGACCGGGTACCTTTCACCAGACCGACCCCAACCACAGCACCCACAATGGCAGAGTAGGTCGAGACCGGGATGCCGAACAGCGAAAAAAGATGCAGGCCGAAGGCCGCGGAAACCTGGGCCACGAAGGCACCCGGGATATCCAGCTGGGTAATGCTTTTGCCGACGGTGTCGGCAACTTTTTTGCCGTAGGTTAAGGCGCCGATGGCAATACTCAGGCCGCTGATGAACAAAAGCAATTGGGGCGGAAAAATATCGAGATTGGCGATAGGACCGACGGCATTGCCGGCATTATTAGCCCCCATTGAGTAGGCCACGTAACAGGCGGATGCAATTGATAGCCACCCGAAAGCGTTCTGAAAAAGCAACGACCGGGATTGAAATCTGCGCAAAACTAATACAACCAGGTGCATAAAGCCAAATGACAGAATCATGACCAGGACCGGGCAGATAATCCAACTTTCGACGATTAAAATAAATTTGCCGAAATTCACCTCAGCGCCGACCGCCAGGCCGATCCCGACCACACCGCCGACAATCGCCTGGGAAGTAGACGTGGGAATTCGGTAAAACGTGGCCAGGGTGACAAAAAACCCGGAGCAGAATAAAACGACGCACACCGCCATGTAGTCCAGCTCCGCATTGACGATACCCTTGCTGATGGTTTTCATGACGTACTGCCCCTGAAGCATCGCACCGATAATCACAAATACGGCCACCAGAATCGCGGCTTTTCTAAAGGATATCAGGCCGCACCCCACCGTCGTGCCGATACAATTGGCAGTATCGTTGGCACCAATATTCCAACCGACATAAGCGCCGGCCCCCAGCAAGATGAAGAGTATCAGTTCGATGGCGGGTTTACCTCCGTATTATTGGCGGCAGGTGTCAGGAAGATTTTCCGATGAGAAAAAAAAAAACTGCACGGCTAATCCATGACGGCCCATTCCAAATTCCCGTGTCGATTTAGTGAAGAATGTAAATTCTATAAATATTTTAGGTAAATAAGTCAAAAGAATAATTAATATATGAATTATGAAGAAAAGTAATACTTGGTTGCAAAGCACTCGCCGCTGCAACTTCTCTGAATTTGCTCGGGCGATAAATTCGGATCTTGACATTCAATCTTCCTTAAGATTATTTATAAACCTTTCGTACTGAGAACAAAACTGGATCATTTGGACCGGTTAGATTTTGGAATAGGTGAAGGGGTGTTCGATGCTCAAGGCCTTCAATGTCACCAAGCGGTTCGGCGCACTGAAAGCGGTGGACGATCTGAGTTTCGAAGTACAAAAAGGGCAGATATTCGGTATCGCTGGGCCCAATGGAGCAGGCAAATCCACCGTATACAATCTGATCACCGGATTTTACAGCTATGAAGGCAAAATCGAATTTGACGGCCGGCTAATCACGGGCAAACCGCCTTACCGCATCGCCAAAGCCGGAATCGCCCGGACCTTCCAGATCCCTCAAACCTTTCCCAGTCTCAGCGTTCAAAAAAGCATCTCCGTGGGCAGCCGCTTCGGAGCCGCGGGCGGTCTGGATCCGGCCCATGTGGCAGCGATGATCCGATTTGTCGATCTTGAAAAAGATCGATATCAAAATACCGCACGTTTAAACCTGCTGGGCAAAAAAAAGTTGATGATCGGTGCCGCTCTTGCCACCAAGCCCAAAATCCTGATGCTCGATGAGCCCATGGCCGGCTGCAATCCCATGGAAATTAAAAGTCTGATGGATTTGATCGCCAGAATCAACCGGGACCTAGGAATCACCATTATCATTATCGAACACTTCATGAAGGTACTGACCGAGTTGACCGAAATCCTGTTGATCATTGAATCCGGCCGCATGATCTGCTGCGATGAACCCGCGAAAGTCGTCAATGATCCAAGAGTTATAGAATCCTACCTGGGTAATGTCAATGCTGCAAGTCAGTGACTTAAACGCCTATTACGGTGAGTCGCATGTGCTGCGGGATGTTTCCGTTTCCGTGAATCAAGGCGAAGTGGTGGTCATGCTGGGTCCCAACGGCCATGGCAAAAGCACGCTTTTGAAATCCATTTGCGGATTGGTTGATAAAACGAAAGGAGAAATCACCTATCGGGGCAAGGACATCAACGGCCTGGCGACCGATAAAATCGTTAACCTGGGCATTACCTACATCGCTGAAAACCGTGAGCTTTTCCCTTATATGACTGTTTTGGAGAATCTTAAACTGGGGGCGTACTCCAAAAACGCCCGCACCCATGAAAAAGAAAACCTGGAGCGGGTCTTCAACCTCTTTCCCCGGTTGGTAGATCGAAAAAAGCAGTTTGCCACAACCATGAGCGGCGGCGAGGCCCGCATGCTGGCCGTAGCAAGAGGGTTGATGTCCAACGCTGATTTTCTGTGCATCGACGAGCCTTCTTTAGGGCTGCAGCCCAGCCTGCGGCATAGAAATTTTCAGTACCATCAAACAGATAAACGAGCAGGGCAAAACCGTGCTGTTAGTGGAGCAAAATATCCCTCAAATAGCCGCGATGGCCGACCGGATATACGTCATGGAAGAAGGACAAATTTCGTTTGAGGGCAATAAAGATGAAGCGCTGAACAATGAGCATTTAAAAGAGGTATTTCTGGGGATGTAGAGCATTGGATACTATGAAATCACAGCGAAAACACCATCCTGTTGCTGTATGAAATCACCGACGTGATTATCGCCGGTCTGTCCATCGGGTCCGTTTACGCCCTCATGGCGGTGGGCATGACCCTGGTCTACGGGGTTACCAAGGCGTTTAATTTCGCTTATGGAGATTTTTTTAACATGGGCGGTTATTTTGCCTGGATCCTGATTTTTGGACTCGGCTTTCAATTCGGCGGTTACCTGGGAGTTCTGGTCATTGTCATGCCCCTGATGTTCGCAGTGGGGTATGGATTGGAAAAACTCTTGGTGGCTCCCTTGAGAAAGCGTGCGGACTGGGAAAACAAGGTCATGATGATGACCCTGGGCCTGGCGCTTTTTCTGACTAACCTCTATACGGTGGTATTCGGTGCCCGCATGAAATCCCTACCCCCCATTTTGGATGGGATCCTTGAAGTCGGGCAATTGGTGTTTTCTTACCAGGATATCATGATTTTTGGCATGTCTCTGGGCGGCATCATGCTTTTTGGGTGGCTGCTCAACACCACCCGCCTCGGCATGGCCGTGCGGGCTGTGGCTCAGAATCCGACCGGCGCTAAAATCGTTGGGATTCCCAAGGAACGTATTTTTGCCGCCACCTTTGCCATATCCACGGTCATGGTGGGATTTGGGGGCATACTGCTGAGTCAAAAGTGGTTTATCAATCCCAACTCCGGCGGCACGATCATGGTCAAGGCCTGGGTGGTGACGGCATTCGGTGGTATGGGCTCCATCCGCGGCGGCCTTTACGCCGCCTTTATCATCGGCATGCTGGAAGCGTTTGTGGGCTGGATATTCGGCATGAGCTACGGCATTATTGCGCTTTTTGTTCTGCTGCTGGCCACCCTTGCATTGCGACCGCAGGGCTTGATGGGAAAAGGCGAGTAAGGTATGCGGCTAAAACTTATGGCGATCATCATCGGCGTTTCCTATGGGATCATGGCGATTCTGCCGATCTTTGTGGGAGACATTCGGTTTATTATGAACATCATGATCATGTGCCTCATCTGGGCCGTGGTCGCCTCCTGCTGGGATGTCATGATGGGATTTGCAGGCATCTTCTCATTTGGCCAGGTGGCCTTTTTCGTCATGGGCGCCTATTGCTCCGGCATCCTGGCCATCGAGCACCATGTCACACCGGTGTTGTCGATCCTGATCGCTGGTTTTTTTACCGCCGGCATGGGCGTTCTGGTAGGGCTGCCCTGCCTGCGGCTGGCGGGACCCTATGTGGCCCTGGTCACCTTCGGCGTACACATGGCCCTGCAGCCGATCTTAAGGGGCAAGATCGGCCTTGCCCTGGGATCAGGCGGCTCAGTCGGTCTTTTGACCATTCCACCCATCAGCATTTTCGGCTATACCTTCAGCTCGGCCAATATCGTCCCCACCTTCTACTTAACGCTCCTGGTATCCCTGGCCTGCGCGCTGATTATTATGTTTGTGATTAAATCGTATTGGGGCGATGCGTTCCTGGCACTTAAAGATTCTCAGGATTTTGCCATGAGTCTGGGCATCAGTGCTTTTAAGTACAAACTGATGGTTTTTGCCCTGACCTCTTTTTTAACCGGTATCATCGGCGCGTATTATGGACATTTCTATGGCGTGCTCTCTTTCCGCATGCTGGATCTGGACCTGTTCAGTATATTAATGGTCATGATGCTGGTGGGAGGCCTGGGCCATTTTCCCGGTGCGGTCATCGGTGCCTTTTTAGTGGTCGCAGGCAGTGAACTGATGGCGCCGCTGGGGGCATACCGCGCCGTAGCCATGGGCGCTTTGGTCGTCATTCTGGTGCTGGCGCTGCCCAACGGCGTGATGGGCATCTGGCTCAAACGACCGGCTGCGGAACTTTGAGCAGCATCAGGAAACGAATAAAAAGCCGGAGTAGTGGCTTCGTGGAGCAATGGAGTGATGGAGTGATGGAGTCGTGGGAAAAACCCAATACCGGGATGGATCAAGTGTGAAAATTGAACTGCTCAAAGCATCTTTAATCTGGCATGGTCAGGTTACACGCGCTGAGCAAACTATCATATCACATAGTTGTCAGAATGCCGGATTGTGCATCTGGGTCCGAACTAAATCCAACCCTCCAACACTCCAGTACTCCAGCACTCCGGCACTCCGCCAACAGGCCATCGGTTTAATCGATAGTTGTTAAGCAGTCTTGAAATAATCTGGTCTTGATTATCAATCATCACAAAAGGAGGCGCAAGGTGAAAAGAATCAGTTTATTGACTTTGGTGGTAATGTTTTGTCTGTTTTGGGTCCCCGCTGTCATGGCCGCCGACACGATTCCGGTGGGCGTGCCGATTCCGATGACCGGATGGGCGGCCGGCTCCGGTTCAGACTATTTCAAGGGCATCGAGATGGCGATTGACGAAATCAACGCATCCGGCGGACTGCTGGGCAAACAGCTTGAAATTATTCGTTTCGATTCCAAAGGCTTTGAACCTGAGGTGGTCATGCAGGCGGCCGATTATCTTTGCGGCCAGAAAAATGTGGCTTCAGTGCACGCCGGCTGGGCCGGCTGGGGACAGGATGTGCGGGCCTACGGGAAATACGATGCGCCTTTTTTTGCTGACGATGGGTCCCAGGCCGCGGTCGACGTGTTTAAAGAAGATCCTAAAAAGTATTACAACATCTATCAGACGACCGACGTGGGCGTCGAGCAGGCTAAGAGTATGTTTCGGGCGTTGATGGCACTGCCCTATGAATACCCCAATAAAAAGGTTGTCATAATCAACACCGATGATTCATGGGGCCTAGAAGTCGGCGATACGCTGGAAAAAAACTTTAAACAATCCGGTTGGGATGTAAAAAAACGCGAGACGGTTCCATACGGCACCAACGAATGGGGTGTCATTTTGTCCCAGATCCGCAGGATCAAACCGGCCCTCATTCATATGGAAATTCCCAGTGGACAGGAAAATATCACCTTTATCCAGCAGTTTTTAAAAAAACCGACCAACGCCATCATCAGCCTGGGCTGGGGCATTACACCGCGCGAGGTGGTGGACGCCCTGGGGACATCGGCCGACGGTATCGTCGGCGAAATGCCCAGCGGGCTACCGGGACCCAAGGCCCCCAATGCCGCCGGACAGGCCTGGGTGGACAAGTTCGTCAAAATCAACAAACATCAGGTCCCGGCTGGTGCCTGGATTGCCTACACGGCGGTTAAGGCCTGGGCCCATGCCGTCGAGAAAGTGGGCGATGCCTACGATTTCAAAGCCGTCAATGCCTATATTCAGCAAAACGGCTATGAAGGCGAAATGGGCCTTATCAAGTGGGATAAGGACAATGTTCTGCGCGCTCAAAAGGGCGCGCCGGTGGTGCACTACCAGGTGCAGGGTGGTGAACTGCAGCCGATTTTTACCGATCCGCCGCTGACACCGTACCCGGGTTCCGAGTTCAAGGTGCCGCGGTGGATTAAGAAGTAAGAGCCTAAGCTTTTTCCTATATTTCGCTCGAAAAAGTGGCCCCGGCGGGGCAGCAGTAGCGCAGTTCATTGATTTTAGGTTTCAGGTGTCAGGAACCGAGGTGCTAAGTCCTGACACCTGAACACTGACACCTGGCACCTTCAGTTTCTTACAACATGTTGTCAGAAAAAAAGGCCTAAGGGCCTAATTAGGTTGAAACCAATTGGGAGTTATAGGTTATTTGTTATTTGCTAATTGGTACAGATCAAGACCGGAGAAATGGAGTATTGGAGTATTGGATTTTTATCCATCCCTCCACCGCTCCATTACTCTATCACTCCGAATACTCCATCACTCCACTGCTACAGCACTCCTTTGCTCCGAATAGACAAAATTAGCGACCCTCAGCTAGTACCGCTTTCCCTGCTCCACCTCGCCGATCGCTTCATCGATAATATCGATGGCCCGGTCCATTTCCGCCTGGGTAATCACCAGCGCCGGTCGCAAAGTCAAAATATTGCCTTCGATGGTTTTGGCGGAGAGCCCTTTTTCGAGGCATTTGAACATGATGATTTCCGCCTCTTCCATGGCCCGTTTTCGGGTCTTACGGTCGCTGACCAGATCGATGCCGATATGCAGGCCCAGGCCGGCCACCTGACCGATTAAGGGATGCCTCTCCTGAAGCTTGATGAATCGCTCGAGGGTATACTCGCCAAGTTTGGCGGCATGCTCGGCAGAGTTTGTGCTCTTCAAGGTACGCGATCTCAGCCAGGGCCGCCGCCGCGCACAGGGCATTTTTTTCATGGGTGTAGTGCCCCACTGACCGGTGCCGGCAGACATTGTACTTTTCAGCGGCCACAATTCCGGCAAACGGCATCAGCCCGCCGCCGAATGATTTTCCGATCACCAGGATGTCCGGTGTGACGAAGTGCTCGCAGGCAAACATCTTGCCCGTTCGTCCGAAGCCTTCAATGATTTCATCGAAAATGAGCAGGGCGCCGTATTGTTCACAAAGCTTTTTGACTCCCTGCCAGTATTTTCGGGAAGGAATCACCGGGGTAGCCGATATCGGTTCACCGATAATGGCGGCAATTTCAGGCTCCCGCTTTAATACCATTTCAATCTGGCGCAGGCATTCGGCATCGACCTCTGACTGCCTGGAAAAGCCCCAGGGGTTGCGGTAGTAATTGGGGAATTCAACGCGCAAAGCGCCGGGCACCATCGGGCCGAATCCCCCGCTGAAATGTTCCTCACCGCCGACACTGGCCGCGCCGAACCCGGCGCCGTGAAACGAATCCCAGAAAGAGATTGTTTTAAAGCAGCCGGTTGCCTGCTTGGCCAGCATCAGGGCCATTTCGATGGCTTCCGAGCCGCCCGGACAAAAAAGAGAACGGTCCAGTCCGGCGGGGGTAATGGCCGCCAGTTTTTGGGCCAGTTTTACCGCCGGAATGTTCGTATAGCGCCGCGGGCAAAAGGTCATGCCGTCATCCAGCTGTTTTTTGACGGCCGCGATCACGTCCGGGTTGTTAAACCCGGCATTGTGAACGCCGTTGCCGTGCATATCGATATATTTTTTGCCGTCCAGGTCTTCGATATAGATGCCGCTGGCTTTGGCAAGAACATTGATGACGGGGGTCGACAGACTCTGGTGCAAAAAATATTTATTGTCTTCATCAAACCACTTTTTGGCTTTTACCGATAAATTGCGCTGCCAGTATTGGCGGCGGTTGTCGGTCGTGTTGACATCCCCCTGTTCTCTTTCGATGCGTTGGTCTTTTTTCATGGAAAACTCCTGTTCTGCTGATAAATTATGGACTCCGGATTGATCTAATTAGTGTCTATTTATTGAAATCAAATCATGTTTGCGTAGGATTTGAGCATTGATAACAGAGGTGAATTAAGATCGATAGCATACCTCAATTAATTCAATATTCATTTCCGGCTCAGCCGGGTTAGGTTGATACAATCCCAAATTTTACATATTTAGGCAAACAAAATAACTTCTGAGATCTGGATTGTAAGCCATTGAACCCTTGTATGAAACGAGTTAAAAGCGAACCGCAGGATATCGAATATCGAACCGCAGAATGTCGAAGGATGGGATCGCCTCGCTCTGACTATTTCAGATTAATATAAATCGATATAATACCATACTTCGACACTTGTCCGCCGGGGGAGGATTCGATATTCATTATTCGATATTCGCTTTTAAATAAAACCTCTGAACCGTGAACCCTGAAACGCTGAACCCATTTGCTATATTTCAATTGACTCAAACTGTATTCAACAGTTAAAAAAGATAAGAGTCCCTAAATCATCAACAAGAAAGGCGGTGGACCATGCCGAAACTCCACAAATCCGAAGGTGATATTAATATTTCTCCTCGCCGCGAAGCGTGGCACAAAAGCCACATCGATGAGGCCAGTCAGGCGCTGCTGGATGAGGATGCGCAGTATTTCCTCAAACAGTCGCTCTCAACGCCCTGCCTTAACGCCATGCGCGCCTGCGACGGTATTTACATCGAAGACATGCAGGGGCGGCGTTATATGGATTTTCACGGCAATAATGTGCACCAGGTCGGCTTTGGCAACCCGGATGTCATCGCTGCCATCAAGAATCAACTGGATGAGCTTCCCTTCTGCACGCGCCGCTATACCAACCGCAGAGCTGTCGAACTGGCCAAAAAATTAGCGCAAATCGCCCCCGGAGATCTCAACAAATCTCTGTTTTGCCCGGGGGGTGCGGAAGCCATCGGCATTGCCTTAAAGCTGGCCCGGCTGGCAACCGGCCGGCACAAAACGGTGTCCATGTGGGACGCTTTCCACGGCGCCACCCTGGACACCATATCCATTGGTGGTGAAGCCATCTTCCGTCAGGACATGGGTCCCCTGCTGCCGGGCACCGAGCATGCACCGCCGCCCGACGAATATCGCTGTGTCTTCGGCTGCGGGCAGCGCGGCGGCTGTGATTTAATCTGCGCCGACTATGTCGAATATATACTTAAAAAAGAAGGTGACATTGCGGCAGTCATCGCCGAGCCCATTCGCAGCACCCCCTATATTCCAAAACCTGAATACTGGCAAAAGATCAGGCAGGCCTGCGACCGGCACGGCGCCCTGTTGATTTTTGATGAAATCCCGCACAGTCTCGGCCGAACCGGTCAGATGTTCACCTTTGAAAATTTCGGTGTCTGCCCGGACATGGTGGTTATCGGCAAAGGGCTGGGCGGCGGGGTGTTTCCCATGGCGGCCGTAATCGCACGCGAAGCATTGGATGTCGCCGCTCATCGGGCCCTGGGCCACTACACCCATGAAAAAAGTCCGGTGGGTTGCGCCGCGGCCCTGGCCACGATTGACTACATTGAAAAGCACAACCTGGTGCAGCATGCCCGGGATCTGGGCCGGCATTGCCTCAAACGAATGCAGGCCATGCAGGACCGACATCCTCTGATTGGCGATGTACGCGGTCTGGGATTATTTTTAGGTATCGAGCTTGTCAAAGACCGGCAGACCCGCGAACGAGCCAGCGATGAAGCCGAGTCGGTAATGTACGCCGCACTCTCCCAAGGCGTGAGCTTCAAGCTGACCATGGGCAATATTATTACCCTCACGCCGGCACTGACCATCAGCCGCCAAGAAATAGACCAGGCCCTGGATATCATCGAAGGGTGTATCGCCGAGGCGGAGGGTAAGTGAGACCATGGATATCACTTATATCGCAGCGCCTTGCTTTATTACCTCATTTGGAGCATTAGGTGTCAGGTGTCAGGAGTCAGCACTGCCGCTGGCCGCGAGCGTCCAGTCAAATCGAAAGAGAAATTAATGAACATCGAACATCGAACGTCGAATAATGTATTCTGTCTATTTTATAAAAGACTGAGCGACCTGTCGGGTCGCAGCCGAAGGCGAGGCCTGAAGCGAAACCACCCTTCGACAACTCAGCATCCCGTTGGGCGCTATTTGCGGCATGACAATCCTTAAGGGGCCACGCTATTAACCCAAAAAAAAATCGGCATTGCCGCGATCTTCATCGGTCTCGCCTTGGCCGGTATCGGATAAATGGCAATCAACCCGCCAGGAAGGCTGAAAGGATCGGACGTATTAGCCTGCCGATTTCCGACTTCCTGGCCTCCCGGCTTCCCAGCCTCCCAACCTCCCAGCTTCCCTGCCTCCCAGCTCCCTGCCTCCCAGCCTCCCAGCCTCGCTTTAAGCTCTCAGCTTCTCCCCTGCAGGATCAACAAGCGCAGTTTCAGCAACCCGGGCTTGAACGTGTTCGCCCAGCACCTCGACCTCTAATTCAGTTCCGGCAGTTGCCAGATCAAGCGGCAAATATACCAGACCAATGTCTTTTCCGATGCTGTAGCCATAATTGCCGGTGCGAATACGGCCGACTACCCGGCCGTTTTTACGGACTGATTCTCCACCATATAAATTGCCGCCGGCATTCATGGTCAGGGACATCAACCTGGAATTAAGGCCTTGCGCCTTTATTTTAACAAGCGCCGGCCGGCCAATAAAATCGTTTTTGTCCAGATCGACAAACAGGCCCAACCCGGCTTCCAGCGGATTATCCTCCGGCGATATGTCACCGCTCCAGTATAGATAGCCCTTTTCAATCCGCAGCGCATCCAGGGCCTTGTATCCGGCGGTTTGAATTTCAAATTTCTGGCCGGCTTCCAGCAGAACATCCCAGACCTTGGTGCAATCCCCGGGTTCAATGTAAAGCTCCCAGCCGAGTTCACCGACGTAGCTGATCCGCTGGGCCCAGACCGCAGCTCCCTTTACCTGAATTTGCCGGCCGCTCATATAAGGAAACGCAGCATTCGATAAATCGCTGTCGGTAACGGATTCGAGAACCCGCCGCGAGTCAGGGCCCCAGAGCCCCAGGCAACCCAGTTCGTCGGTTTCATCTTCAACCGCCACGGAACCGTCGTCCGGCAGGTGCAGTTGAATCCATCCGAGATCATTTGAAACAAAAGAGGTTCCTGAAACAATCCTGAATTCGTCGTCCGAGAGGCGGGCAACGGTGACATCGCTTTCAATTCCGCCGCAGGGATTAAGGAACTGGGTATAGGTGACCCGACCCACCGGTTGGTCTAAATTATTGGCAGCCAGTTTTTGCAGCAAATTTAAAGCGCCCGATCCCCGCAGCCGAATTTTACCGAACGAGGTCATGTCAAACAGGGCCGCTTTCTCACGGGCGGCCTTGACTTCGGCGCCGACTTGATCAAAATACGGCGGTCTTTGCCAGCCCCAGTCCTGCTGATCGGCACCGGCCTGACGCCAGGGTTGGCCGGGATCGAAATAATTGACCCGTTCCCAGCCGTTTTTAAGTCCGAAGACGGCACCCCGCTCCTTGAGGCGCTCATAAAAGGGGCTGGTGCGCAGGGGACGGCCCCATTCATTTTCATCCTGGGGATATCGCAGGTGGTAATAGTATCGGATCACTTCGCGGCACTGTTCAACCAGGAAAGATTTATTCGTCAGGTGCGGACCAAAACGTTTGACATTCATTTCATGGGCATCGATGGAGGTTTCACCCTCCAGAATCCATTCGGCCATCAGTTTTCCGATGCCGCCACCACCGGCGATTCCGTTGTCCGAGCCGCCGGCCGCCACATAAAAGCCTCTTAACCCGGGCACCGGACCTAGCGCATAAAAACCGTCAGGCGTAAAGGCATCCGGTCCGTTGATTAGCTCGATGACTTCGACCTCCTGCAGAATTGGAATGCGTCGCATGGCACCGGCCATAATATCCTCAAACATATCCCACTCTCCCGGCAGCAACTGCTGGGTGAAAGACCAGGGTGCGCCATCAACCGACCAGGGTTTGGGATTGGTTTCAAATCCTCCGAACAAAAAGGCGCCGACGTCTTCCCGGCAATAAAACAGATTGTCCGGGTCTCTGATTACCGGGGTGTCGGTGGGCAGTTCATGGCCGGGGATCGGCTTGGTGGTAAGGTACTGATTCATCATGGGGACAATCGGGATGTGAACGCCCACCATCTCCCCGATTCGCGGAGACCACTGGCCGGCGGCATTGA
Organism: uncultured delta proteobacterium; assembly: GCA_963710795.1. Lineage (GTDB taxonomy): Bacteria > Desulfobacterota > Desulfobacteria > Desulfobacterales > JAFDCJ01 > JAFDCJ01. The sequence continues at coordinate 55,547 of CAVQBT010000005.1, read as the reverse complement.
CGACGCATTCGGTGTTGATGTCCCCGCGGTCCGTGGCCACTTTGGTAACCGCGCGGGTCGCCGAAAGCGCGATATCGGTAACCCGCACCCCGGTATAGATTTGCACCCCCATCTCCCGGGCCAGGCGGGCGAACTCATAGGTAATACCGCTGGGATCGATATGCCCGTCATCCGGCATGTAGACAGCACCGTACAGGCTTTCATCGGACAGCTCCGGATAAATCTTTAACGTTTCAGCCGGGCTAATGATATCCGCCGTCAGCCCGATGGCCTGGGCCCGGCTGACCTCCCGCTGCAGGGCTTTGAGGCGGTCTTTGCTGCTTGCCAATCTCAAACTGCCCACGGTATGCCAGCCGAGGGCGTCGCCGCCCGGCCCTTTGGCTAAGTCATTATACAGATTGATGGTATAATTCATCACCTTCATCAAAGCCGGTGACGTGCGAAACTGGGAAACCAGACCGACGGAATGAAATGTCGTGCCGCTGGTCAATTCCCCTTTTTCCACCAGCACGACATCCGTGCAGCCGGCCTTCGCCAGGTGGTAGGCGATGCTGGTTCCAAAGATTCCCCCGCCGATAATAACGATTTGAGCCTGGTCTTTCATGGTGATCCCCCTAATTTATATAATTTGGAAAAAACATTTTTGCCAAAACTGGTGCAACTTCAAAGTTATCAACAACAGTATAAAAAACTATTTAAAAAATAGTATGAAATCAGGTGTTTCGTCAAAAAACTAATTGTATTTTCATATAACCTCAGGTTATGTATAAATGATGAATCTCAATCAACTTAAACTTTTTTACCTCTCAATCAAGCGCCAGAGCCTCAGTGCCGCGGCGGCTGAGCTAAATATCACCCAGCCCGCCGTCACCAAAGGAATCAAACGTCTGCAGGAATACTATGAAATCCGGTTTGTTGAACGCCTTGGCAAAAAGCTGGTATTAACCAAAGCCGGCCAAGCGCTTTATGATATCGCGGATAATATATTTACGATGGAAAAAGTGGCCGAAGATCGCATCCGCAGTTTTCAGATTGAGCAGGGACTGCAAATAAGAATTCACACCAGTGAGAGTTTCGGAGCATACTATCTGCCGGCCATAATCCATCAATTCAAAACCGCGAACCCCGCTGTCAGCGTCAAAGTCGAAATTTTGCCCACAACCAAAGTCGTTGAAACCACCATCGCCCTGCAAAACGACATTGGCTTTATCTCGTATCCGGTTAGACACGATAAGTTGCTTTTGCAGGAAGTGCTGGAGGAAAAACTCTTGCTGATCGTCTCACCCGGACACCGTCTGGAGACTAAATCCGCACTCACCCCCCGTGACCTCGAGGGTGAAGCCATGATTATGCATGAGCAAGGTTCCGCGCTGCAGCGGGCAATTGATGTCTTTATGGATGGGCAGGATGTCCGGGTTTCGAAACACCTGGAATTTTCAAACAATGAGGCCATCAAAAGAGCGGTAGCTGAAGGTGACGGCGTTGCACTGATATCCGAAAAAGCGGCGGACGAGGAAATTCGGGCAGGCAAGCTGATCGCGATTCCCCTGTCCGGTCCGCCGGTCACCCGAACTTTTTATATGATCCGAAGAAAAGATAAATTTATATCCAGGCCGCTGGCGAGTTTATTGGCGGTGAATCTGTTATATGCATTTCTGAACGCAGCAATAGACAAAAATGGATCGCTGTGTTAGTAAAAAATATCATAACAATTTTGAAAAATTTTACCAAAAGTTATAGTTCATGAATCTTAATCAATTGAAAATTTTTTATATGGCCGCCAAAAACGGCAACCTCAGCCTGGCAGCCCAGGAACTCTTTATTACCCAGCCGGCAGTTACCAAGGGTATTCAGCGTCTGCAGGAATTTTATGACATGAAGTTCGTCGATCACGTCGGCAAAAAATTGATCCTGACCGACGCCGGCGAGGTGCTTTACGAAATCGCTGAAAAGATATTTGAACTGGAAAGCCAGGCCGAAGAGAGCATCCGTGATTTTCAGCAGCGCAAACGCGGCCACATCCGGATTCTGTCCAGCGAAAGTTTCGGTGACTATTACCTTCCGCGTATTATCATTGGGTTTAGCAAAGCATTTCCCCGCGTGCGCATTACCATGAACATCCTGCCGACCGAACAGGTGGTCAGCCATACAGCGATCCTGGACAACGATTTAGGATTTATTTCTTATCCGATCGAACACAATAAACTGCGGGTTAAAGAGGTGCTCAAAGACCAGCTGGTTATCATAACGCCCCTGAACCATCCCCTGACAGGCAAAAAAAAGTTAGCCTCAGATGATCTGCAAGGCCAATTGCTGATCATGCACGAGAAGGGGTCTGCTCCCCGCACGGCCATCGAAGATTATATTCGCCAAACCAATTTATCCGTTCAAATTGCGCTGGAGCTATCCAGCAATCGTGCCATCAAGCGCGCCGTCGAGGAGGGGATCGGAATTGCGTTGATATCCAGAAAGGTTGCCCAGGAGGAAATTGAAGCCGGCCGACTGATAGCCATCCCGCTCTCTGACCCATCCATGACCCGCAAATTTTACATGATCCACCACAAAGACAAATACATCTCCGAATCACTGCAAACTTTTATGACAACGGTTTTTGAATGGGCCACGGAGTATACGGTCGGTTTGACCTAGCGCGGCGTATTAATTTGATTTTGCAAATAAAACCAGGCCATCTGGAGCGAAAGAATGGTCAGCCCATCTGAAATATGGCCGTCACCGATCAAATTCAGGGCTTTTTCGAAGGGATATTTTACAACATCAATGATTTCATCTTTGTCAAGATTCCGCCGGGTCAAGGTTAAATCCCGCGCAAGATAGACATAAATTTTTTCGTCCGAATACGACGGAAGAATCAGCACCCGGGAAAGCTCGATAAATTCTCCGGCCGCATAACCGGTCTCCTCTTCCAGCTCCCTTGCGGCACAGGCCAGGGGCAATTCACCGGGTTCCATGGTACCGGCCGGGATTTCCAGAAGGCAATCTTGCACTGCATGTCGGTATTGGCGCTCCATGAGAACCGTATTATCGTCGAACAGCGGCACGACGGCAGTCGATCCGGGATGGCGCACCATGGCCAGTTCAGTCCGCGAACCATTTGGTAAGGTAACATCCTCACTCACAAAAGAGAAAAGCTTGCCCTGGTAGTGCTGATGCACTTGATGAATCTGAGCGTTTTTTTGACTTCGTTTTTCTGAAGACATCATATTTTAAACCGAAGTTTAGGCAACTGTTGAGGTTCACAACCTCAAAATGGCATAATAGCAGAATAAGCTATATGTTCAAGTATATTCGGCAAACGATGCAGCCCTGCTAAACAAAGTGGTGCATATAATGTTGATAAATTCATTGGATAATACTATAAATGAATAATAAAAGGTGAAAGGCTTCAGGAATTCGGAAGTCGGAAAAAAAAGGAATAGGCGCATGGCGCCTGGCAAACGGCAGCCTCCAGTCCGGGAGGAAGGCAAAAAGCTTAACGCACCGCACGGACAGTCGATGAGAAAACTTTAAATCCAAAATCTCATATTTCCGACTTCCGCATTCCGACTTCCCACTTCCAAATTCCCACTTCCACATTCAAGGGGGTTGCCCATGTATGGTCATTATCGTGAAGAATTAGAAAAAGAACTGCTAGAGATTGCTGAATCCGGTCTCTATAAATCCGAACGTCACATTTCATCAGCCCAACAGGCCCGTATCCGTGTCGGTGCCCAAAAAGTGCTGAACATGTGCGCCAATAATTACCTCGGCCTGGCGGATAACAAGGAGATCATAGAATCCGTCAAAAAAGGTTTGGATGAGCGCGGTTTCGGCATGGCGTCCGTGCGCTTTATCTGCGGCACTCAGGATATCCATCACGAGCTGGAGAAAAGCCTCAGCGACTTTTTCGGCACCGATGATACGATTCTCTACTCTTCCTGCTTTGATGCCAATGCCGGTCTTTTTGAAACTTTGCTCGGTGAAAAAGATGCCATCATTTCCGATGCTTTAAATCATGCCTCGATCATTGACGGCATTCGCCTGTGCAAGGCGATCCGCTATCGCTATGGTCATTCCGATATGAAGGAGTTGGAAGCGTGCCTGGAAAAAGCCGCCGGTGCCAAAACGCGTATGATCGCCACCGATGGTGTCTTCAGCATGGACGGCGATTATGCCAAACTCGATCGAATTTGCGACCTGGCGCAAAAATATGATGCGCTGGTCATGGTGGATGACAGCCATGCCACCGGTTTCGTGGGTCCCACGGGACGCGGCACGCCGGAGCTTTGCGGCGTCGCCGATCAGGTTGATATAATCACCTCAACTCTCGGCAAAGCCCTGGGCGGGGCCTCGGGCGGGTTTACTACCGGACGCAAGAATATTATCGCAATACTCAGGCAGCGGTCCCGGCCGTACCTGTTTTCAAATTCACTGGCACCCCCGATTGTGTCGGCTGCGCTGACAACTATCGATATTTTGGAGCGTTCCGGAGAATCCAGAGAAACGCTGGCAGAAAATACCAAATACTTTCGAGATGAAATTAGCAAAGCGGGCTTTACCATTAAAGCCGGCAGCCATCCCATTGTTCCCATCATGCTGGGCGATGCCAAATTGGCTCAGAACATGGCAGCGAGGCTTCTGGAAGAGGGGGTTTACGCGGTGGGCTTCTTTTATCCGGTCGTTCCCAAAGGCCAAGCCCGCATCCGCGTTCAGATCTCCGCCGCGCATTCGAGAAAAGATCTGGAATTTGCACTGGACAAGTTTATTAAAGTCGGCAAAGAATTGAATGTGATATGACAGGTTCAACAGGATTAACTGGATATCTTATTTCACGGCTACCGGAGGAATCCGAGAAAAGCAATTTGACTGGCAGCGCCAACTATGTGTTAGGAACAATTTATTAACTTTCGCCAAAGATATATAGGGTTTTATTACTTTCATCCGGAAAGTAATAAAAAAAATCCTGATAATCCTGTTGATCCTGTCAAAAATTAAAATATAAAAATAGAATCCATTCCGAATTCCGTTTGCAAATGAAAGGTAGGCTGCCATGAAAGCGCTCGTCAAAGCCAAACCCGAGCCCGGCATCTGGCTGGAAGATGTTGCGGTGCCGGAAATCGGGATCAACGATGTCCTGATCAAAATTAATAAAACCGCGATATGCGGCACCGACGTTCATATATACAATTGGGACGTCTGGGCCCAAAAGACGATTCCGGTTCCGATGCACGTCGGCCATGAATTTGTCGGCACGGTTGCTGAAATCGGCGACAATGTGCATGACTTCAAACCCGGTGACGTTGTCTCCGGCGAGGGGCATCTGGTCTGCGGTCGCTGCCGCAACTGCCTGGCCGGCCGCCGCCACCTGTGCATGAATACCAGCGGTGTCGGAGTCAACCGACCCGGAGCCTTTGCCGAGTATTTGAGCATCCCGGTAACCAACGTCTGGTATTGCGATCCGGACATCTCGCTGGATATTCTGGCCTGCTTCGATCCGCTGGGCAACGCTACCCACACAGCGCTCTCATTCGATGTGCTGGGTGAAGATGTTCTGATCACCGGCGCCGGGCCGATTGGATGCATGGCGGCCGCCATTGCCCGGCATGCCGGTGCACGCTATGTGGTGGTAACCGATGTCAATCCCTATCGATTGAAACTGGCCCAAAAAATGGGTGCCACCCTGACCCTGGATGCAAGCCGGGAGAAGATCGCGGATGCACAGAAAAAACTGGGTATGAAAGAGGGATTTGACGTGGGCATGGAGATGTCCGGCAATCCGGATGCCCTGCGATCGATGCTGCCCAGCATGTGTCACGGTGCCAAAATAGCCCTATTAGGGATCCTGCCGCCGCAGACCGTGATTGACTGGGACGATGTAGTTTTCAACGGTTTGACGATCAAGGGAATCTACGGCCGTGAAATGTATGAAACCTGGTACAAGATGACCGTCATGATTCAGACCGGGTTGGATATCAACCAACTCATTACCCATCGTTTTCACTATACCGAGTATGAAAAAGCATTTGAAGTCATGCGTTCGGGGAAGTCCGGTAAGGTTATCTTGAATTGGTTGGCGGAGTGAAGATACGAGCATAGCAGACCCGCTTTGGTTCACCCCAGCTTCCGGCTCGCAGAGCCTACAGCTCGGAGAGAGAAGTGGAGTTAACCTTAGACTCCGAATGGAATAATGGAATGTTAGAATAAAAGCTGGTTTTAACCCAGGCGCTTTACTATGAAATATGACCTTGCAAAAAATCATGGCCTCCTTTGCGTAAATTTCGTAAACGCTGACAGCACGGAGGGTGCTGTTTTCTCCTTTCTGAGAAATCTTCAGCGCTGTTTCTCAGTTTCCCTTGATTTCTACGAAAGGATGAAGAGCCAATTTCCATCGGTTATTACCCTTGCCGCCGCGCTGAGCGAGGATGAAAAGAGGCTTTTAGATATTATTGTGAATAAAAATGAAGTTGTTGACCAGTTGAATAATCAGTTTAAATTGATCAACTATGGCATCGAAAACTATGACCCTCGCGCCAGGACCGTCAAGTTAATGAGTCTGGGCTGGAATCGCGATGCCGCGGCAAGCGCGCCCAAAAAGGAAGAATTCGACCCGGTCAGCACAGATGGCGGTGGTTTTCTGCAGACCTTAAAGCTATTGGGCCTGTCCATCGTTGATGGACCGGTCACCATAAAAATCGATGCCATCCGAGCCGAGATTGAAGAATGCTTAGGACCGGTTGCAGCAGGCCGGATCAGCAATCTCATCAGCCTGGCGCATGAAATCGAAGATCTGATCTTAAGGCTTGGTGATGCCGCTTACGAAAAGCTGGAGCTGCTGGCCGAAGCGCATCGGGAAATTTTTGATCTGGACAAAAAAATTGCTGCGATTCAAACCGATTGCGGTGACATTTTAAGAATGATCATTGAGGGCCGGTCCTTTCATAATATTCCCACCCTGGTTGAATATCTGGAAATTTACAACAACACCAATCCTCACCGGCTGGTTATTGGTGCCGAAAACCGTCTGCTGCCGGTATTTCCCATCGACGAACATGAATATGTTGCGGCCGACGGAATTCAGGACTGGCTGGGCGCACTGAAAAAGATGATCGCGTTTAGCTTGATTGAATTTCTAAAATCTGAAAAAAGCAGAAGATACCTGAAAAAATGCCGGACCTGCCGCAAATTTTATATGGCCAGACAACCAAAGACTCAAAAATTTTGCACCAAACAGTGTCGATTGGCCTGGCCCAAATCTCAAGCTAAGGCTGCCGACGAAAACCGGTCGGATAAGGCCGAACATGAATCCGTCACCAACCTAGCGTCCCAGAAACCCGTCATTTAAGAAAAAATTATCTGTTTCCAATTCTAATTGACAGTTTTTCCCAATTTCAGTTATACATCTTCTCATAAAGTATCTATCTGCAAGCCATCTCAGTTAGCACTGCCGGTTTATCAATTAATTCATTGAAATCACATCATGTTTGCAAAGGATTTATATAACAAAATATTTTTGCCACCAAGACACGAAGTTTAATTATAATAAACATTTTTTCTTTGTGTCTTGGTGCCTTGGAGTCTATTCTTTCCGGTTTATCCGGGTTGGACAATAGAATTTAAGATCAAGCAGCTGCTCCAGGCTTCTAATTACCGGCACCGAGGTTTGAACTTGCGGCCAATTCCGCTTCACGCTATGGTGCTTAAGCCAAATTGGACGTAAACCGGCATCCCCCGCGCCACAAATATCAATACGCCAGTCATCTCCCACGTAAACCGCTTCGAAAGCCTTGATTTGGAGTTTCTCGAGACATAAACGAAACGGCTCCGGGTCCGGTTTAGGCGGAACTCCAGCTTCACCGGCTACGATGATCTCTTTAAAATATGTTTCCAGCTCCGGATAAAGACTGATGCGATGGGTTCCTTCTGATTTCTGCCCCTGGGTATTGGTAATCAGGGCGACCTGATACCGTTCGTTCAGGTATTTGAGAACCTCCAGAGCCTCCGGAAACAATGCTGTGTGGGCCTTGACCGTTTCCCAGTATTCAGTCTCCCATTGTTCGAGCAATTTTTCATCCGGCGTGAGGCAATGGTAATAATAGAGCTCGTGAAAAAGAAATTTCCTGGAAAAATTGGATTGTCCATGAAGCTCTTGGCGCAGGCGCCGGTAATTGGCTAAAAAATCTTCCTGTATCGTGAGTCCGAGGTTTGAAAATAGTTTGGCCTGGGCTTCTTTTTCCGCTGCCCGAAAACCATCGGCCGAATTCACCAATGTTTGTCCGAAATCGAATATAATTGCTTTGATCATAATATTAGAGGTTAAAGGATAAAGGTCAAAGGATAAAGGTTCTGGGTGTCAGCTCAACTGCCGGCAAAAAAACGGCCAGCCAAATCGAAAAAGAAACCACATAGATTAATAGCGCTATTATAGATTGTGGGAGCGGTTTGTTCACCTGAGCTTGTCGACGGTTCAACCGCGATTTACTCGGTCCGTTATATACTTATAAAATGAATTCAGACAAGGAAAAACGGATAATATTCCTTACACCTTTCTCCTTTCTCCTTTAGCTTTTCTCCTTTAGCCTTTCTCCTTTTTCCTTTAGCCTTCCACCTTTCCCCTTTGAGCTTCCCGCTTCCCCCCTGCCCAAATTCGGCTTTTCCCAGCATCCCAGCTTTCTGGCCTCCCAGCTTCCTGGCCTCCCAGCTTCCTGGCCTCCCAGCTTCCCAGCCCTCACCGTGCCAGCGAAATTAGAAATCCGCCGCTGAATATAACCAAGGCACCGGCCAAACGGATGCCCCTGTGCTTTTCTTTCAGCCAGAAACTTCCCATTAAAACCGCAAACACCACGCTTAATTGGCGCAGGCTGACGATGTAGCTGACGCGTTCGATAGTAAACGCAATCAGAATCAGCGAATAGCCGGTGATACCAATCACCCCCGACAGGATAATCCGTACCCAACCGGTATGCCATTCTTTTCTGATAATTTCGGTTTTCTTGGTAAACAGGATATAGGGTGTATAGCAGCACATTCCGAGAAAAATATGAAAAAAAGCAAACAGGATGGGATGCATGTAGCCAACCGCCATTTTGTCCACTATCGAATAGCAGGCCACTGAAATCAAAGTTAAAAAAGCAAACTGCGTGGAGCGATCACCGGCAATGGATTTGATGGGGGCGAACAACTCCGGGCCGGAAATATGCTTCATATTGATTATATAGACCCCGGCCGCCACCAGCAATATACCGGCACCTCCCTGAATCGATACCTGCTCGCCCAGAAAGAGGACGGCCATGACTAATACCAGCGCCGGTGATGAACGCATTATCGGATATACATGGGAAAGATCGCCTTCCTTATATGCCCGGGTTAAAAAGATCCAGTATAAAAAGTGGATAAACCCGGAGACCGCACACCAGGCATACGCTGCGGGGTTCGTGATACCAACCCGAAAAAGGAAATACATAAATAGGGGTGCAAAAAAGAGCAATGCCACCAGGGAGTATAACCAGAGAAAAACCTGCTTGTCACCGGACGCTTTGGTAAATAAACTTCGCAGCGCATGGAATAACGCGGAGAGCAGAACGAGTAAAATAGCAAAAGTGCTCATATACGATCTTTCAAAGGCTATTGAAAAAATGATCTAAAATGATTTAATCCGCCTGAGGTCCGCCTGCGACGGATCGGTTTTATAAAAAAAGACAGAGCGCAGCGTCTCATTCATTTTAGTCATTTTAGACAATTTAGTTCATTTTAGGCATTCATTTATGTTGGAATCCCTATCTCTTGCGCTTGGGTTTGCTTTGATGAAAAGATTGGGATGCGCGCGATCCTGATCTGGATGGCTTTTTACCCGTCTTATCGTTTCTCCTGCCGGAGCGGGATTGCGCTTTCGGACCCGGGCTTTTGCCGGAATTTGCAGTTTTCGCCCCAAAGCTTTGTGATCGCCGTTTTGAAGCATTTCTTCCGGCGACCAATTCTTTCAGGTCCTTGTCGGCCTTTTTTTCACTGGAGGCGCTGTCGGGGCGCAAGAGGACAAAATCCGGGACATCGCTGTCCGCGGTATATCCGTCTACCGTTTCCACCGGAATTTTGTGCTTCAGCAGTTTTTCAATGGCCTGCAGATAACGCCTTTCATCGTGACTGACCAGGGAGACGGCAATGCCGCTGACGCCCCCACGGCCGGTGCGACCGATGCGGTGGACATAATCCTCGGCAATGCCCGGCATATCGTAATTGACCACGTATGGCAGGTTGCTGATATCGAGCCCCCTTGCGGCCACATCCGTTGCCACGAGGATGCGGATCTCACCGGTCTTGAACGCTTTGAGGGTGCGTGTCCGGAAAGACTGGCTCTTGTTGCTGTGCAGCGCAGCGGCACTGATCCCCTGGGCGGCCAGTTTCTCGACGAGCTTGTTGGCCCCGTGTTTGGTGCGGGTAAAGACCAGGATCCGGCTCCAGTTTTCCCGGGTGACCAGGTGGATAAGAAGCGCCCGCTTATTTGACCGATCCACCAGGTGAGCCTTCTGGATGACCGATTCTGCCGCCGTATTGCCGGGCGTCACATCGATGTATTTCGGAACCTTCAGCATTCTTGCGGCAAGATTCCGGATCTGTGGGGTGTAGGTTGCGGAAAACAGCATGGTCCTGCGTTCAGTTGGAACGAGATCGAGAATCTCGGAAATCTCCTCGCTGAATCCCAAATCCAGCATTCGGTCCGCCTCATCGAAAACCAGAAACTCGATGCGGGAAAGATGAAGGTGTCTCCGGCCGGCAAGATCCAGCAGGCGCCCCGGTGTGGCCACAAGAATATCGATACCGCGACGCAGCCGATCGATCTGCGGATTGATGCGAACCCCGCCATAAACCACGGTGCATCGCATGGAAACTCTTCTGGCATAGCCCTTGATGCTCTCGGCCACCTGAAGCGCAAGTTCCCGCGTGGGTGTCAGGACAAGTGCGCGCGGGTACCGCCTCTTGCCGTTTTCCCGGCTTAAAATTTCGACCAGCGGCAGCGCAAAGGCATCTGTTTTTCCGGTCCCGGTCTGGGCGCGGGCAAGGATATCCTGTCCGCCGAGAATAACGGGTAGGGCCTGGACCTGAATGGGGGTAGGAGCGGTGTACCCCTTGGCTTTAAGGACGTCAAGCAGTTCTACCCGAAGGCCAAGGTGATCGAATGACATATAAAATTTCCTGAATGGTCTCTCAAATTCCGCGTTTAGACATACCGCCTAACTCCAGGACATGGCAAAATCACGGCTGTTGGCAATCGGCAGTCATCCGCTCTTTATCAAGGGAGGAGGTCAATATTACCTGGAGTGCTGGAGTATGGGAGTGATGACCAGTTCTTGTTCTTTTACACTGCTCCACTACTCCATCACGCCACCACTCCAGTCCTTGTTCTTTTCCAAAGGCCACCAATTAACCAATCAACCATATCTGGACTCAGGGCAGCCGGTATATAACCCCGCCCCAGGTTAACCCTGCACCCAGGCCGATGAACATGACATGATCCCCGGACTTCAGCATTCCTTTTTCCATCAGTTCATCCAGGGCGATGGGAATCGTGGCTGCGGTGGTATTTCCATATCGCTGAATATTATTATAGACCTTTTCCTGCGGGATATTCATACGATCCCTGAAAGCTTCATTGATTCGCAAGTTGGCCTGGTGGGGAACGACCATGTCCAGATCCTCCAGTTGAATACCGGCTTTTTCCAGCAGCTCCAGGGCGACTTTGGGCAGCAGGGTAACCGCCAGTTTGAAAACGGTTCGGCCGTCCATGTAAGGAAAAAACTCTTGTTTGGCCAGGACCTCCGCATTCATGACCGGACCGCTTTTCCGAGCCGGAACGCCCGCTCGCAGGACATCGGCATAATTTCCATCCGCATGAAAGACAGATGATAGAATCCCGACTGCTTCGTCTGTCTCTTTGGCCTCAATGCAGACGGCACCGGCACCATCGGCAAAAATAACGGCGGTATCGCGATTTTGCGTGGTCAGTTCCAGAAATCGGCTCTGGGTTTCGGCCCCGACCATCAGGATTTTCTGCGCCTTGCCGCTTTGGATATAGGCATCACACAATTCCAACCCATGCAGAAAACCGGTGCATTGTTGGCGAATATCAAGGGCCGGGACTTTTTTAGCCCCCAGCTTATACTGCAGAATGACCCCGGAACCGGGTATATAAACGTCCGAAGTCATGGTGGCGAATACAATCAGATCAAGCTCGGTGGGTTCCCAACCGGCTCTCTCCAGGGCGATCTTAGATGCTTCAAGGGCCAGATCCGACGTCCCCACGTCATCGCCCTCTTTGACCCAATAGCGGGCCTCAATCCCGGTGCGCTGCCGGATCCATTCATCTGAGGTATCCAAAATTTTGGCTAAATCGTCATTGGAGACATGCTGATCCGGTAAGAACCTGCCGGTGCTTTTAATAATAGATCGTTTCATAATTGGTTGATATCCCTTTGTTCTCTATCAAGAGCCTGAAGCGCTCTGTTGCGTTAATCAGATGTATCGGAATCTCTACATTTAACTGGAATCACAGTATTTATTGCGGTCATATTCTTGACAAGCCGCATGGAATGCTGGAGTATTGGAATGCTGGGCATAAAGAGCGGAAAATGGCCTATTCTATAAAAAAATGAGGAAACTGCACATTTTGTATGATGCTCACCAAGCATCGCTTCTTTGTTTTTTAATGAAATACTCCATCAAAACAAGAAAATCAATCAGTAATCGGCGCATTGAGTTCTGCTTTTTTTAAAACCAGTCCTCCATTGGTTCATCGCACATCAGTGCGGTACCGATCGCCATTTCGATCCGTCAGGTAGGAATATGTGCGCCGCACTTCTGCGAGATAGCGCATGTCAACAATTCCACTCAGCACCTCTGGGGCCGTCCCGAGTTTTTCCAATTTGCGCTTCTCACCATCAAGAAATGGAGGACAAAATGCAGTGCATCCATTATCCGGGCCGGCCCAGTTGGTACTCATAATATAGATGGAATTCTCCATTGCTCGTACTTGCACGAACAGATGCCACGTCGCGAACCCCTCGTCCCTGGGCCAGCCACCGGGATGCAATAATAAGGAAATATCCCGCTCCAGGGTAAGTTTGCGCGCCAATTCCGGAAAACGAATATCATAGCAAATAGCTAAGCCGACCTGGATGCCGTTCACATCGAATGCCGCAAGAGGGCTTTCGCCGGGAGAAAAGTAGTCTTTCTCGCAGCACACACCAGTGCTGCACACATGCCATTTGTCGTATTGCGCGACGAGACCTCCAGTTCGGTCCACGACAGACGTGGCGATATTAAATTTGCCATCCCCCGTCCGCCTGGGAAAGCTATAGCATATAAAGCAGTTTTGCCTTCTTGCGAGATCGGAAAAAGCTTTAAAACTGGGCCCCTCGACGTCTTCCGCCAAATCTTCAAGTGCTCGAAACACGTCTAGACCGTACCCTGAACTCGAAAGTTCCGGCAGAACGTAAATGTCGTGACCGGGCGCTGCGGTAATGGCTTTTATCGCTGCAGCAATGTTGGCTTCCCGGCTTCCCATCACTTGCGATATCTGAACTCCCGCAACGGCAATTGGTTCACGTGCCATAGTTTTTTCCTTATACACAGCCCCTTTGATTATAGGCGTTAGGGAGTTTTTCAACCTTGAACGTTGAACCCTGAACCGCACAACCTAAAATTCTATAACAATCCTTTGTTTTTTAGCCGTCTGATGCAATTGATGTCAATATCCAGCACCTCGGCAATGCGAATCTTGGCCTCGAGTCCTTTGGCGCAGCCGGGCAGCGGATTAATGGATCCTATCTCTAAATCTTGCCTGATATCCGTCATCATAACCGGATCGGTGAGATCGGAAACAGCTATATTTAATTTGTCGGCCACATACGCTTTGGCTTCGTCGATTTTCATACCGCGGGTCATTTGCATGCGGGCCACCAGATCTCCGGCCGCTCGCATTCCGCCCATGCCCGAGGCAATCGCGTGGGAAATTGCCATACCAAGCGGATCTCCGGCGCCAACCTACAACCCGTCGAGGCGACAGATTTCAACCATGGCCTTGGAAGCGCGGGAGACGATGTCAATCGGCGGGTGGGCATTCATCGGCACCCCACCGACCCCCATCCCCATGTTGGCATGCACTGGAATATTGGCCACCTCGCAACAGGCTTTGGTAAAGGTGATGGCCCGCGCCAGATTCCAGGGGATGGAACGACTCGTTTTGATATTGACGACCGGCCCGAAAATAGTAAATCCTGCCTTTTCAGCCAATTTTACCTGATCGTGGGGATACATGCCGGCCAAACGGTCTCCGTGGTATTCTATTTCGCCGTGCAACCCGAGAATGAACTCACCGGCCATACCCAGTTCAATGCAGATATCGGGATACTTCTCCTTAAGAATTTCGGCGGCCATCAGGCCCGCCAAAAAATCAGGGTCCCCCGCGGCTCCCGTGGTGTCCATATTGATTCCGTCTGCGCCGGAATCATACATGGCACTCGCGACAAAAACGATATCCTTGACAGCCTCTTCAACCGACATTTCGTAAGATTCCCTGGCCGCAGCGATCTTGCCTTGGGGCAGCAGTTCCGACGGGTTGGGATGCGGACCGTCCGGCTGGCTGTATAGACCAAGATTCGGCATCGCCCCGTAAAAAAGCGGGACATGGGTAGCCATCAGGGTTTGCTCCAGGGCGGTTTGCTCCGTGCCCACGATCGGCTTTACCGGTTTAAAACTATAGTCGACATGTCCCAGTTCAATGCTGTCGGCACCCAGGATTTTCTCATGAATCTGCATGGATTGAATCCGATCAACGTTCACAGCAGCCCGTCGAATTTTAAGGTCGCCGCCATCATAAGAAAGGACGATTTCGTTGCCCGGTTCGACACTGACAAATCGATAGGGAGATGCAAAAAGATCATATAAATATTGCAGTTCTTCTTTGGAAAGCGGGGCTATCTTGCCGCGATCGGCTGCATCTTCAGTTCCGGCGTCCAGATCGCTCCGGACCTCGCTTTCGCTCATTTCGACGAAAAACCCGTCGCCCATCCGCGTCATGATTTTTCCCATAAGGCCTCCTTATTTAGACGGACTTACCTGCCCAGGTATTCTAAAAATACCGACATCGCAGTTATTTCATCTCTTTTATACAATTCTCGCCGGATCGTTACCATCTCCTGAAATTCCTGGGTGTCCAGCAGCAGGTGCTCTTTGCGGGTGCCGGATTGGGTGATATCGATGGCCGGCCACAATCTTTGTTCAGCGCACTTTCGGCTGAGCACAAGGTCCATGTTTCCAGTGCCTTTGAACTCCTGGAAAATAATATCATCCATTTTGCTGCCGGTATTGATCAAAATTGTGGCAATAATTGTCAAAGACCCCCCCCCATCTATGTTGCGTGCAGCGCCAAAAAGCCTGCGCGGCATTTCCATGGCATTGGCACCCAGGCCACCGGTCAAGGTCCGGCTGTAACTTTGCGTTTCCTTATTGAACGCACGCGACATCCGCGTCAGCGAATCGATGAAAACCACGGTATCGGTACCCATCTCAGCCGAGCGGATGGCCGTATTCATGGTCATTTTAGTCATTCGCAAATGTTGAGTAACGCTCTGATCGGCAGAGGAGGAGAGTACATAAGCATGTTTAAGCCCTCTTCGGAAGTCTGTAACCTCCTCCGGTCTTTCATCAACCAAAAGCACAAAGACCACCGCTTCCGGATGATTGGTTAAAATGGATTTGGCCATGTGTTTTAAAATGGTTGTTTTACCGGATTTGGGGGGGGATATGATCAAACCGCGCTGCCCCTTTCCGATCGGCACGATCATATCCAGCGCCTTTCCCATGATATCATCCGGTCCCTGGGTCAGTCTAAGTCTTTCAGAAGGGCTTATACTGACTTGACTCTGCAGCGACTCAATTTTTGAATATTCTTTGGTGGATATCTGATTTATTTTTTCAATTTCAGAGAGCTTTAAATTCCTCTTTTTACTGTCGCCCTTGACCCCGAAGCCTTCAATAAAGACGCCTTCGGAAAGATTAAATTTTTGTATCATGGGAGCCGGAACAAAAGTATCGGACGGATCCGGCTGAAAATTTCTTTCAATCGATCGCAAGAAACCAAATCTGCGATCCAATATTTCCAGATATCCTTCTACGGTTTTCAACATTTGACACCTAATCTTCTCTATAATACCTGGATTTTGCACGAGTTGGAGGCTTTCATATGCAAGATTCAGGTAGTAACTGGTCACCGCAACTGGCTATCTTTGCTGCCGCGCCGATTGTAGCCGGTTGGATCCGTCTGCCGCTTTTCGAGCTCTGACTGACAGCTGATGCATAGGCGAACGCCAGGGATTGCTTTGCGACGAGCCTCCGGAATGTCAGCCTCGCATCCCTCACAATGAGTTAGTCCCTCGCCATCAGGCAACCGACTCCTTACCAGCCTTACAGCGTCTTCGACATTGGCGTCTATTTGATCTTGCACACCGCCATCACGGGTCCAACCACCAGCCATCTTTAGCTCCTTCTCCAAAATGTTAGAATTAATTCGATATTGTTCAGTTCAGCTTATGGAATTGAAATGAGTCGGGGAAGGTACCACTGCGAAATTTATAACGAAAACTGAAGCGGGAATCAATGAAAATCTTTCCCATTTTTCCCGACTCCTTGTTTGTGAATATGAGGATCAAATACCTGAATTTTGCACGCGCCCTCCAGAGCTGGGCTAAGGTAGCTTTATTACACCGGTACAACCGGCTGCTGCCCAAGAATTTAATTTACGATGAATATGTCGAGGCCACCTTGCTTGCACCCTGCAACGGCGATTTTTAGTGTCCGAGTGAATGCGATTGTCAGGCACCATCTCCCACGGAAATCTTTTTTGTTAAGTGAATCACCCCGGAATCTTTTTTCTTGCGTGCTCGCATATTCAGCAATTCGACACCGATTGAAAACGCCATGGCAAAATAGATATATCCTTTCGGAACATGCACATCGAAACCCTCTGCAATCAGGGTGAATCCAATTAACAATAGAAAAGATAGCGCAAGTATTTTAATGGTAGGGTTTTTGTCCACAAAGACGCCAATTGGTTTGACAGAAAATAACATCACCGCGACTGATATTAAGATCGCTATTACCATTATGGATATATGTTTTACGAGCCCCACAGCTGTGATGACCGAATCGAGGGAAAAAACAATATCCAAGACTGCAATTTGCGCTAATACTGAAAAGAAGCCTGCTTGCCCGGATATTGCATCAGAATGTTGAGGTATTTCCAGACTGCTGTGAATTTCATGGGTTGATTTTGCCAGAAGAAATATGCCGCCAAGTATCAAAATAACATCCCTACCCGATATTTCATTGTTGAAAATAGAAAACCATGGCTCAACCAGACCCATTACCCATACGATACTGAAAAGCAAAGCAAGCCTGGAAACCATCGCCAAGCCCAAGCCCAATGGTCGAGCTTTATTCCGTTGCTCAGCGGGTAACCTACCAACAAGAATTGAAATGAATATAATATTATCGATCCCTAACACGATCTCCAGTGCGACAAGCGTGCCTAAAGCTATCCACGCCTCAGGATTAATTATCCATTCGAACATATTTTATCCTACCTTTCTTGTTAAGATCTGCCGCCTGGGCCATTGTGCCGTCTTCAATTTCTGCGCACCATGATTCTACAGATACCTGATACTTATTTTCATTTTTTATCCATTCCATAACAACTCCGGTTCATCCTGCAAAAACTAATTTGCGACCTTTTCCGCGGATATTGAAGAATAAAGACTTCTTCCGGTGCTTTTTTGTCAGCGAATTTCAGGGATGTTAACGGCGCGATACCCCGCATGGCGACCCTGGCGCCTGGCGGCCGTATTACAAATGATGTCGTTCAGGAAGAGATTGATGCGTCAGCCGGGCTAAACGCCTCTCGAATAAAAATCTACACTTTCACCGTCGCGATTCAGCCGCGCGGCTTTTTGCGGCGGCTGATTCAGCCCTGTTAGCCGGTTGTTGATCATATCGAATGCTGCGTTAGTCTCACCAAGCGGATCATAGGTTTGTGCGCTGACTGGCCTGTATTTTCTTAACCTGCGCATCGTCAACTCCAGATACGCCGGCGAAGTCGGGCCATCGGCGCACGGCTTCAATGACGCGGTAAATCATTTGTTCTGCGCGTGCTTTCTTGATGTCAGCCGCTTTAGCCAGGGCGAGCAAGTCCTCATGCTCAAACCCATCTCGCTTGCCGTTCACGCTCATCTGGTGCCGGCTCGTCCACTCGCCACTGGGGTTCCACGCGTAGGAGGTGTCGAACGCAGGTGACAGGCGCCATTCACCCCGTCGATTCATGAGGAAGGCAATATTTTTTACGTGATCATCACAATTGCGACCGACCACATTGAAAATGGCCCGCAGCACCTGCTGGTCCATGTCCTTTCGAGGGAGTCCCAGCCGCCGAATGACTTGGATCAACTGCTCGTACGAATAGCTCGCAGGTTGCCTGTAGTCATAGTGAGCAATAGCCCCCAGGGACTGCATGTGCTGTTTCCCACCGTTCGCGAGTCTATCAAACCTCTTCGTCATGAAGTGGCTGCGGCCACCTTCATGATGAAGGCGGCACGTCGTCATCTCGATGCCGGCTTCGACGGCCATTAGGTGATAGGCATACTCGATTTTCCCGAAGCCCTTCGGAGTGGCGACTTCTGTATCGCGACTGCTGGTGATTCCGTCGAATTTCATTAGCCAGTACTCGAAGCCCGCTCCAGCATCGACTTGGCCTGACCGGAATTCATTGGTTCCCGGGTTCCAGGCGAGAATTGCTTTGGCCCTGGCTCCGCCAGCTGAGGTCCCGACTCGGAGAATATCATTGATTGCTTCTCGATCGTCATCGCCTGAGAAAACGCCGCCGAATCTGGCACGTTCGTCAAGGATCCGGTTTGCCAGGTCGACGAGGCTTGCGACCTCAACTGCGCGATTGCTGGTCGGTGGTTCGAGTATGGCTGGCTGGAACTCGAGAGCCCCCATGCCGCGACTGCCGACATAGCAGAGGCGCTCCACTGGATGGAAACTCGCTGCGGTTCGCCCCTGTGAAGCAAGCCAGGCGTCAATGATTGCATTACCGTATTTGTCCGGCAGTGAGTCCGCAACCAATCCCGGCAACCCCTTGAAGGTGTTCCGTGCAAGCGCCGGGAACTCATAGGGAAACTCGCCAAGCGGCATCATGAGCGGTGCCAACTGAATACCGCTGCGCAGGAAGTCAGGCGCGTATTGGAAAACCCCGACCTCCCGGTCTTCGAGCCAAGTGACGGCACCGACGACACTACCCCAGAGAAGGACGCGTGCATCATTATTCATTATCGCCCTCGCCGTCACCCCACGACCAAGTTGGGCGTTCATGACTAGATTGAGTCGGACGTGCTCGCTTACGCTCTCCAGCGCTAATACCGACCCGTTCGATTGGTCTTACAGTTGGATCCGGCAGCAGGGCTTCAAGACTTTGTTGTATGCCAAGCGCTATCATAATCCGAATGAATGTATCCACGGAAACACCTTGGCCCTTTTCAAGCCTGCCGATGGTTCTTGGCGAGACGCCGGCCTCCTCAGCGAGTTGTGCTTGGGTTATGTTACGGGAAAGCCTTATGCTTTCCAAGCGCTTGCAGAGGGCTGCTTCAATCTGATCACTCGTTGCTACTGAGAATTCGATTTTATAAGACATTTATTGCTGATTAACCTCCGTTTATGGTGTTAATCTGTATGATATTACCAATTAAATGAAAAATCAAGGGTAACGATATAAACAGTAATATTTTGCTAATTATTGCAGTAAAAATTGCTTTATCAGCAATATATTACTGATTACAACAGGTCAGTATGACGACTTTCAGCCTATTGATTTTATTGAAAAAGGAATTTATCAATGTGGTGTCTAAACCGCCAATAAATATCACATAATACACCTTTTATTTTCAATGTTTGTCGTGTGTGGTTGGTTGTAAGTTGGATAAAAATAGGATGTTGATTATCATTTAAGAACGATACAGCTTGGACAACCTGCTATAAACGAAAAAACCCTGATCGAGCCTTGCAACCCGATCAAGGTTTTAACTTTTAATAGGTCATGGTTGGTATTCGACTAACAACTCACAACACTCAACCCACAAAAAAACGATTAATCCGTGCCCCATTTCTCAAGATACTCCCCGCAAAGCTCCTCCACGGTGGGGACGTACTCTTCCTTGGGAATCGCCAGCAGGGTGTAATTGAGAAAGTTTTCCCAGTTGATGTTGCCGCTGAAGATGTTGCCGGCCCAGCTGCCGCAGCCGAGGGTGTCGGTGGTGGGCAGGCCGGTGTTCCAGCCGCCGCTGTTGGCATGGGCGTGGGGCATGTTGCAGACCACCCGTCCGACGTTGGCCCGCAGGGCCAGTTTGACCCGTTTCTCGTCGTTTTCGGAGTGAATCGATACCGAATGGCCTTCACCGGAAAATTTGAGAATTTTTTCCAGGCGGTCCAGCATTTCGTCGAAATCCGTCCATTTCCAGACGGTGAGAACCGGAGAGATTTTTTCACCCGAAAACCGGTCTTCCGGCACCGATTTTTTCTCCGATGACCATTAGAAATCTGGTGTCTGCCGGCACCGTCAAGCCGGCCTGCTCGGCAATAAAGGTTGCCGGCCGGGCCACGATGTCGCGGTTCAGGTGGCTTCCGTCCGGCCACATGTATTTTCGCAATTTTTCCCGCTCATCCGTGCTGCACAGGTAGCCGCCCTCGGCCTTCAGGCACGCGAGCATTTGATCGTAGATGCCCTCGTAAAGCGCCACCGCGTTCTCCGAAGAACAGGAGGCCGAATTGTTGGCGATTTTTGAAAGCCGGATCTTATGCGCCGCGGCCGCCAGGTCGACCGTGTCATCCACAAAGGATACCACGTTGCCGGCGCCCACGGTCTGGGCGGGTTTGCCGGCCGCATAGACCACTTTCACCAGCGCGGCTCCCCCGGTGGCCACGGCATAGTCGCAGTTGGCCATCAGTTCGGCAGTTTTGGCATGGTTGGTTTTCTGAATGCACTGCACCAGGTCCACCGGGGCCCCGATTTTCTCAAGCGCCTTGCGTACGTGCTGCACCGTTTCATAGGATGTCTTCTGGGTGCGCGGATGGGGTGAGACGATCTGGGCGTTTCGGGTCTTCAACGTGCTCAAAGCCAGGCAGCAGATGGTCGATTCCGGGTTGGTGCAGGGCACGACGTTGGCAATCACGCCGATCGGTTTGGCGTATTTGCGGATCCCCAGCGCTTTGTTTTCTTCGATCATGCCGCAGGTTTTGGCATTGCGCATGTCATACAGGGTTCCCAGGGTCTTATTCTTGATTTTGTTGACCTTGTCCTCGGCATTGCCGATATTGGACTCCTCCACGGCCATATGCCCCAGCTTGTGGCGAACGTCATCTTTCATCAGTTCCCAGGCCACAGCCTGCACCATCTCATCGACTTTTTCCTGGGGCCAGAATTCGACTTCCTTAAACGCCTTTCTGGCCTTCTGCATACATTTCCTGAATGTTGTCTTCCATTATCTTTAATTCCTCCATATTTTAGTTATTCTTGATGGCTTTGACTGTGATAATTTGAATAATTTCACCGCAAAGGCGCAAAGATCGCAGAGAGGACTTTCTTTTCATTTACCTTTGATCCGCCAAACAGACCGGCGGTCAGGCAGGAAGGCAAATGAAGAACAATCAGCCTACGGCATAACAATAGTTTGGCAATTAATAGATTTAAAGTCAAACTTACAATTCGTATTATTACGAAACCATTAAATTCGAAGATCAGATTTGTGCTTTGCCCGCATGACTGTAGCCATTTTATTTGCCTTGAGAGGCTGCCTGCTTTCATTGGCCGGCCTCTCACCGGCAAATAAAAAATATAATTTCTCTGCGTCCTTTGCGCCTCTGCGGTGAATGTTATTTTTTCCGCAAATGAATGATCGATACTATTTTAAGGGTAGTTCATATCCCATCTCCTTGAAGGCCTCTTTGGCCACCACGAAAAAATCTTCGATGTCCTTGGCGGTAATCCAGCCCAGGTTGCACAGTCTGAAGGTTGCCAGGCCGAACATTTTACCCGGGTAGATCGTAAAGCCGCGTTCATAGCAGTAGTCATGCAGCGTGGTGAAATCAAAGCGATCATCCTCGGGCGCTTTGATGGTGACCACCAGGTGCCCCTGGATCTGTTTGTCGATGACGGAATCCAGGCCGATTTCTTCCAACCCTTTGTGGATGGCTTCCCAGCAGCCGGTGATGCGTTCGTAGCGGGCCTGCTCCCCTTCCTGCCAGTACTCTTTGATGGCCTGCTGCAGGGCGTAGATCACCTGGACCGGGGGGGTAAAATGCATCTCGCCCACCCGGTCGAAAAAGTCGTACTGCATGAACAGGTTGCAGTAATAGGAGCGTGTCGGGTAATCTTTGGATTTGACGATTTCATCGATCCTGCCCACCACCCAGGAAACACCGGTCATGGCGCACAGGCCCTTTTGGGCCGAAGACATGCAAAAATCAATATTCTCTGCTTCCATATCGATGGGCAAAAGTCCGTAAGTCGAAATCGTATCGGCGATAAAAATGCAGCCATGGTCATGGGCCAGTTTGCCGATTTCGCGCACCGGGTTCAAAACTCCGGTGCCGGTTTCGTGGTGGGTGGTGGCCACCACGGCAATGTCTTTATCTTTTTGTAGGGTTTCTTCGAGCACCTTCAGATCCGGCAATCCCGTGGTCGGAAACTCGAGGTTGACGCAGGGGATATTATAATAGCCGGCAATTTCAACCATCCGGCTGGAATAGGCCCCGTTGTTGACGACACAGATCTTTTTACCCGCGGGTACCAGCGAGTTCACCAGCGCATCCTGGATGATCGTGCCGGAGCCGGCGAACAGCACCGCCGTGTATTTTTGCGGGTCCGCGTGCACCACCTTGACGAGTTCGCGGCGCACCTCATTCATAATTTCGACAAACTCTGTTTCCCGCGGACAGATATCGGGCACCACCTGGGCATATTTAACCGTATCGGTGGTGGTGGCCGGCCCGGGATTCAACAAAACATTGCGCTTGACGGGTTTTACGACTTCCATGTTAAAACTCCTTTATAGAATGCCTAAATTGCCTAAAATGCACTAAAATGCCTAAAATTGTGGAATTCTGTCGATTTTATTTGCTGTAAAAAGATGGAGCGAAACGACTCATTGATTTTAGGCATTTTAGGCACTTTAGCGCATTTTAGGCATTTATTTTTTTATAGTTTCCCCACCTTCTTAATCCCACTCTTCTGACTGGGATCCTGGATCTCTTCAACGATGCTGAAGCCGCTTCCGGAAACTTTTTTCATATCTTCAAACCGCGCCGACCATTCTTCGGGGGTACGGCAGATAGCGGATTCGGCATGTTTACCTCGCTCCGACAGGGGAGGCACCGGTCGATCGGCCGGTCCGTCGTAATCTTCTTTCGGTGTTAATTCCTGACCCAGTCGGTTAGATCCTTCCCGTTCGACTTCTTCAATGTAATGGGCTCCGGCGGCAAAAGAGCGGGTGACCGCCAGAATCGCCCAGGTGGCTTCGGGAGTAAAGCCCAGATCCAGCATGGTGGCGCCGGTGGCGCCGAGCATATCCAGATCCACCGGCCCATCAAAAGCGTTTTGCGCGGCCTTGACGACTTCCTTGGTGAAGGCGATATATTTGCCGGCCACACCGAGTTTTTCAGCCCGCGCAATCATGCGTTTGGCCGCCGGATCTTTGAGCATCAGACCGGAAACGCCCAGGGCTTCGTCATGCAGGTTCTCTTTAACAAGAAGCTCGGCTGCCGCTTGCAGAGTAAATTCTCCCTTGTCGACCCGGTTAAGATAGTGTTCGAGACGATTGCCGAAAGCAGAATAGGCGCCGTAGGCGTGGCCAAAGGCCATGATGGAGGCCCCGCAGGCCTGGGTCAAAAAGGTCTTGGATCTGGCTACGATTCTGGATATGGCCGCCGGTGCGGAAAGCCCGTCTTCCAATGCCATAATCATGACATAATTGAGCATCTGACCCTCTTCGACAGTGGGGATCCGCGCCTGGTAGTCCACAAAAAGGACTTCAATGACACCGTAGCCTTCTTCCATCAGTTCGGTCGTATCATAGCCCCTGGCAACGATGCGGTGAACATTCTTGTAAGCCACTTCGGACACCCACTGAAACGGCGCCCTTTCCGTATCGCGCGGCATGGTTCCATATTCTCTTTCATAATAGTCAAAGGGATTCTTGGGGCTGTCCAGATTTCCGATTTTGCGTTCCCTTTTTATTTTATTCAGCTCATCCGTCTTTTCTTTATCTAGATAACCCATTGCTTGTATTCTCCTTCTTCCTTCTGTTTCCTGGCGTATTCCTGCTGCTCTTCCTTTTTGGGGACGACACGGTCTTCAGGTCCGGTATACTTGATCATGGAAAGATCGATCATTTGAACCATGGGCTCGTTCCTGGATGCTCCCCAGGCCCGGCCCCTTTTCATATTGAAAAGAGCGTGGGCTGCGCAGCTGAACCCCCGAACGACACTGCCGATACACCAGCCGGCATTGGGAGAAAACCCGATTTCCATCAACGCCGTATTCCCGGAGCCGACCACGTTAACCCCCACATAGGAGCGCCCCTCTTCTTTGCGGCGCGCATGAAAATACTTTTCAAGTGCTCTTTGAAATTCGAGGTAGACACCTTCGAGCTCGAGTTCTTCCTGGCGCAGGTGAATCGGTTCGGCCCGGGGGTCACTGTCAATGTGCTGGGGCTGTCCCATGCCCATAACCGGTCTGCCGGCATCCATGTATTCATCAACCAGGGTTTTGGCCATTTCATCCACGGTCTTGCCTTCTTTTTTGGCGCGCTCGAGGTACTTGTTCAACATGTATCCATGCGCGGCCCCGGGGCCGTGTACACCGCCGAAGGTCGACACCGCAGCAGCCACACAAACCGGAAGGTTGGGCCGGCCGGCACTGACACCAATGGCCCCGACAGCCGAGGGCGACATGGAATGCTCCAGAAAAACCCCCATCTCGTATTTGAGCATTTTTTCCTCTTCTTCGGTGGGGATCCGGTTCTGGAACATTACAAACATGGCATCATAAAAAGAATAGCCCTCTTCCGCCAAATCGCTTAAATTATAGCCGCGCATGACGGTTTTTTCTTCCGTCTTGTAGGAGATGGCGGTCTTTCTGCGAATCAATGGGTCTCTATCCATTATTTCCTCCTGATATTATTTTATGTTTTGCTGGTAATTTGAATTTGAATTGAAACAACCAATCCATCAACTTTGGACTTAATTGAAGTATAAGTCAAAATAATATTTTTTATGTTTTTGATAATAAAATGTCATATATGCAAACCTTGATACATTCCCACTAAAAACAAAGTCCTTTATGAAACTACAATTCAAATTTTTGTAGGACCGATTGTAGTTTTCCTGTTAGATTTAAATGGGCGCTTGGATTCGACAGTATCAACTCGGATGCATGGACTTCCCTCTTCCCTTTCTTACCTTCTTTTCCCGACTTCCGCATTCACGACTTCCCACTTCAGCTATCTGTCACCCTGCCACTCAAAAACTTAATAAACTTCAGTTACTGACTCAACCCGATGACAATAACCCCGGCCATGATCAGGATTGCACCGGCTATTTTTTGGGCCGCGTGTCTTTCCTTGAGCCAATGGACTCCAAAAAAAGCGGAAAATAAAATACTAACATTTCGGACCGCCACCACGTAACTCACCGGACTCATGCGCATGGCAAAAAGAATCATGGTATAGGTGAACGTGACTAAAAACCCAACTGCCAGAATTGAATTTCGGTTCACCTGCCACTCAAGTTTCAGCTCGGCCCGCTTTTTTATCAGCACATAGGGCGCTAGCAGCAGCCAGACACCGATAAACATGAGATAGATATAGACCGGCGGGTAAACCGAACCAACCCCGATCTTGTCGACCAACGACCCGATTCCGTTGCTGGCCCCTGTACCCAGGGCCCACAGCGATGCACCGCCTTGCAAAGCCTGAAAGGGTTCAAGGAATGATCGGCCGGCAAAGGATCGCAGATGGATGACATAGATGCCCACAACGACCAGGATGATTCCCGATACGCCGAGCACGGAAAGTTTTTCTTGAATCAAAAGCACTGCCAGAACGGTCACAAACAGGGGCATCGAACCCCGGGCAATCGGATAGACCAGCGAAAGATCACCACCTTCATAGGCCTTGCTCAAAGTCCAAAAATAGAGCGTGTGCAACAGCGCGCTGCCGATAATGCAGGAAGCCCCCTTGGCTGAAATGGAGGTCTGAGGCCAGAAATAGACAACCATGGGCAGGTAGAGAACCAGCGTGACCAACAGGAAGCACCAGACGAAAACTATTTTCTCGAGGCTTTTTTTGGTCAGATAATTCCAGCCCGCATGAAAAAGAGCGGCAAAGAGAACAATGCCCAAAGCAATACCGCTCATAGAAGTGGCTCCATAAGGGATAGGTTATGCGTTATAGGTTACGGGTTATTGGTTGCAGAAGCTCAAGGCTGGGAAGCTGGCAAGCTCGGAGGCTGGGAGGCACCGAATATCCGATTCCCTGGCTTTCAAGCTTTCTCGCTTACCGGCCTCCAAGCATCCCGGCTTCTCTGGCTTCCAAGCATCCCTGCCTCCCGGCCTGCAGCTTCCCAGCTTCACGCTTCCTACCCTACGGCAGGACTGCCACCCGGACGGCTTGGCCGGAATCAGCCAGCCGCAGACCGTCGTTAATGTTCTCCAAACTCACCCGGTGGGTCACGATATCTTTAAACGGAAATTTTTGGCGGGTCATGGCCAGCAGATCCACCGCCGCCTGCAGATGCCGGGCATCATAATTGTGGACCCCTTTGAGCGTCAGCCGGCGCCAGACGATATCGCAGGCATCGTAGGTAAAATTAGCCCCCGGCGCGGAGTTGCCGATTTCCACGTAGCGCCCGCCGATTCGCAGACATTTTAAACCCGTTGGGATGAGGTCCGGAATTCCGGCCACCTCCAGGGCGCAATCGACACCAAAACCGTCCGTCAAATCGCGGACCGTCTGCACCACACTCTCGTCGGCCATGCCTTTGACGTTGATGGCATCGGTGGCCCCGAAGGCCTTGATAAAGTCCAGGCGATGGTCCAAAATATCGGTCACAATGATGCGCCGGCATCCATAATGCTTGGCCAGGGCCGCCGCATAGAACCCGAGCGCACCGGCGCCCTGGATCAGGACATTTTCAAACGGCTTTACCTCCGCTTCTTCCCAGCCGGCGATCACCGTCGCCAGGGCACAGTTGGCCGGGGCGACCTCTTCGTCGCTGAGAGCGTCCGGGATTTTGATGACACAGGTGCCCGGGGTAATGTAGCAATATTCGGCAAATCCGCCGACAAAATGCGGCGGCTGCGCGCAGCTGTCGTGGCCGTATTTTTTTAGCCGGCGGCATTTCATCATCAGCCCTTTTTCGCGGCAAAAATAGCATTTGCCGCAATTGTCCATGATGGTCCAGGTAATGCGGTCGCCGACGCTCAGGGTTCGATCTCCGGAGTCATGGGTGACCCCTTGCCCGAGCGCTGCAATGCGGCCCACAATCTCGTGGCCCAGGATAATCGGTGTCGGTGCCGACCGACGGCCCCGCCAGGAATGGACATCCGACCCGCAGATCGTGCAGCAGGTAACTTTGACCAGGATGCAGCCCGCAGCGACCTCAGGCAAAGGATATTCTCTGATTTCCAGATCCTTACCGGCTGCCGTCATCACGGCTGCTTTTGCTGTTTTCGTCATCTTATCAACCCTTATTAAGCCATAAAAAGTTAGTCAAATAATTGAAGAGTTCCAGACCTTCCAGTTTCCTTCCAGCTTTCGACTTCCCAGCTTCCTGGCTTCCAGCCTCCTGGCTTCCCAGCTTCCTCTCCCAGCTTCCTGGCTTCCAGTCTTAGACTCTACGAACTTATGAACTCAAGAACCAATCAACTCCAAGGCTTTACGCCAACAAGGCCAAGTCCTTCAGACCGGCTTCAAGCTGCGAAGCGCTTTTAAATGCGATGACCTGCATCCCCAGCTGTTTGGCCGGCTTGAGATATTCAGGTTTATCGTCGATATACACACAGGCGGCAGCGGAATTGAGGGCTTTTTCCAGCACACGTTCATAGATCCTGGGATCCGGTTTTCTGAGCCGCGCCCGGTGTGAAAATATCCCGTCGTCAAAGTTTTTCAGAAAGCCGTATTTGTCTTCAAGGAAGGCTACCCGCTCCTGAGTGTTGTCGGAGAGATATAGCAGTTGATGATCGGCGGCCCGCAGCTGCTTGACCAAACGAACGGTCCCCCGGTTCGGCTGATAGCTTTCACACCAAATTGTTGAAAGCATTTCCGGCAAAGCCTGAATGTTCCAGAGGGCGGTGGCCTGCTGCCAGAATTGATCGACGGTTATTCGGCCGGTGCGATAACTTGTGCCGGCTTCCCCATTTAAAAATTCGGCGACCGCTTGCCGGTTAATCCCATATCCAGCGGCTATTTTGTCGATGGCCCGGCGGGTGCCGTCGCTGAAATATACCCCGCCCAGATCGAAGATGACGGTGCTTTTCATCATCGTATAACCAATAACTCCCAATCGATTTTTCAGCCGATTGGGACGTCGGGCAATTTTCACTCAATCCGGTTCAAAGCATTCAAGGGGGCTCTTTTGGCGGCTACCCGCTTAATATTTTCAACAAAGTATTCATAGCGTTTTTTATGAAATTTTAATCCATCGGGCATCCCGGCGGTGTGGGGCGAGAGGATCACATTGTCCAGCCTCCGCAGCGGACTGTCGGTCGGCAGCGGCTCGGTTTCAAAAACATCCAGACAGGCGCCGGCAATTTTTTTCGATCGCAACGCCTCGATTAAGGCGTTCTCATCCACCACCGGTCCGCGGGCAGTATTGATTAACAAGGCCGTGGGCTTCATCATTTCCAATTCGTCACGGCCGATCAGGTGGCGGGTCTGGGAATTGAGAAAGATATGCAGCGTAACGATGTCGGAACGCTTCAGCAGCGTTTTAAAATCAGCCGCTTCAACCAGGGTATCCGTCCCAGGCGGCTGAATATCATATCCCAGGACCTGCATGCCAAAGGCCCGGCCATAACGGGCCACCTGGCGGCCGATGTTTCCCAGGCCGACGATGCCAATCACTTTCGCGGCCAGCTCTGCACCGCGGTAGTCGACGCCGTAGGCGCCCGCTCTTCATGATGCCGTCGAGCATAATCAGGTTTTTATACCAGCACAGGATGAACCCCAACACATGTTCGGCCACGGCAGCCGCATTAATCCCGGCGGCATTGGCCACGTAAACGCCGCCGGCCGCACAAGCCTCGATGTCCACATTGTCAAAGCCGGCGCCGGTTTGAACCAGCTTAAGATGTTGGGCGCGCTTCAGAAACGGCCCGTCAATTCTCACGTGTTCGGGAATAATAACCTCGGCGTCGCCGATTTCGGCATCCAGTTCGTCCGGCGTCACAAAGGCAAGCTGCCAGTCCGTGGGAAAAACAGACCGAATTTGGCGACGCGAAGCCTGCGAGAATTCACCAACGATGACGACTTTCATGATTGCTCCCAGCCCGACCGAAAATGACTAAACCAGGGCCCAGGCCCGGGTGAAGTATCTTTTAAGATTGGCCAGAACGACTTCCGGCGGCTCACCCATATAGGGACCGGCCTCGAAACTGATCACCGGCAGGGTCGCGGCGGATTTCTGCCCCCAGAAACCGATCTCTCTGAGTTTTCTGATAAAAGCGGCCAGCTCGGCCACCCCCACATCCGAACCCGGCACACCGAAAGGCAGGTGTTTGTCACCGAAATAGGGTTTGGAGCGGTCTTTGGAATAACAGTTACCGATATGAACATGGGTCAGCATGCCCCGGGCCAGTTCCAGGGCCTGTTCGGGGTTCTCCTTCATCAGGGGGAAATGGCCTTGATCCAGCAGGATACCGCAATTTGAAAAGCGCCGGCGGACCGCCTGCACCACTTCCACTGTTTCGACGGTGGGACCGAGCAGGGCCATGCGGTCGACCTCCCGATCACTGTTTTCCAGGGCCAGAACCAGGGTATAATCGGTGGTGTTCTCGAGCGCATATTGACAAAGCTGCTCCAGGGAATCGACCAGTCTGCGCGTGGCCTCCGGCCGCTGCGCCGGCCCGGGATCCGGGCCGCTGACACAGTGCAGGATTTTTGCGCCGAGAAAATAGGCCTCGTCGATAACCTGCTTGAGACGCTCCACCGAGGTCTGCCGCAGTTCCGAATCCAGCGCGCACAGGTTGATCTGCAGTTCCCGGATAGCCGGGGCACCGTTGAAGAGCACCGCCATGCCGCTTACCTGCAACAGGTCCCGCGCCTGCCGGCGTACAGCATCGTCCTTGATCCAGGTCACTTCAACCGCACTGAAAAAAGGATCCTGCAACAATTTTGAAAGCGTCTCGAGTATCGGTCCCTGCCCTGAATTGGCATGGGCAAAAAGCTTGGGATACACGACGCCCAGATCAAAAAACCCTTCCCAGCGGCACTCCATATTACCCTCCCGACGATGGCGGTTTAACTAAACTCCGATTGGATCAACTCCGGCAAATCTTTGACACTTTCAATCACATGGGTATGCCAGTATTTACCCCAGGCCGTGACCGGGCGGGGACCGCTGAGCACCCCCACCACCCCGCGGCAGCCGGCATTGCGGCCTTCGAGCATGTCGGCCGGGGTATCGCCGATTTTTATGACGTCGTGCACACTCTGAACGTCGAGTTTTTCCATGGCATAAAAAATCATATAGGGCGCCGGCCGGCCCCGTTCGCCCGAAACAGATTCAACGTGCACCGAGCAGTCCACCAGGCCATCCCTTACCCACCCCAGGCCGTCCATGATCGCCTCGGTAATTTTGCCGTGAAACCCGGTGTCGGTGGCGACTTTGATGCCATGCTCGTGGCACCAGCGAAAAGTGTCGGCGGCGCCGGGCACCTCTTTGACGCTTGACCGGTAATGCGCGATCATGATCTCTTCATAGCGATCGAAAACCTTTTTGGCCAGGTCATAGGTCTTGGGGTCCTGGATTTTCTCGAAGTCCTTGAAGTCAATGTCCTGGCCCTGGGACCGGGCGATTAAAAACTGATAAAGATGAATTTTGTTGGTGCCCATGTGAAGCAGGATTTCATCGGGCGTGGTGTTGAGTTTGTATTCCTGGGCCGCTTTGTACAGACAATCCCGCACACCGGTATCATCGTAAACCGTGGTTCCGGACAGATCGAACATGACCATGCTGATTTTACCCATTGTACTGTTCCTCCCTTTAGGCGCCTAGCGGCTCCGTATCGACAATTTGTGATCGATGCCGGTTAAGTGGCTGTATTTTATTGCAAGGATAAATATAACAAAGTAAGTTTAATCACTGATGGGAATATACCCCATGCGCTTCACAATCTGTTGCCCCTCCGAGCTCAAAACAAAATCGATAAACTGCCGCGCATCGCCGGCGGGCTTTCCCCGGGAAACCAGCATCGGCGTGCGGGACAACAAATATCGACCGCTTATAATATTTTCCCGGGTCGGCGCCACCCCGTCAATCTTAACCGCTCGCGCCTCGCCGGGGATGCTGCCGACCGAAAGATAGCCGATCGCACCACGCATTTTCGACAAAGAAAAGAGCAATTCCTGCGAGCCTTCGATCAAAGGGAAAAAGGGCGGTTTAAAATTGGTAAACAAAGGCTTCAGCAACATGCCCTCGCCTTTTTTTTCCACCGCGATGTGGGCCGGAGCATATTCCTCCTCGCCGATAATCTTGCCCTCGAAAAACTTGCGCGTGCCGGAATACCCGTCGCGGATCAAAACCACAACGCCGGTCCCGTCTTCCCATTTTTCCTGATTTCCGGTAAAAATCGCTTTGAGTTCGGCGTGTGTGAAGTCGGACTTTCGGTTGGCAGGGTTGACGACCACGGCAACCGCATCCTGGCAATAGGGTGTGCCGATAAGTCCGGCAGCGGCATATGCTTCGGTAAACTGAGATGAAATATCGGCAAGATCCGCCTTATGTTTAACCAGCTGATGGATCCCTTCCAACGATCCGGGACCGCTCAAGTCGACAGAGATTGCAGTCCGGGTACCGAATGCAATCACCAGGTTGCGCATCAGTTCAAGGGTGGAGGCCGAGCCGACCACGCGCAGATCGGCATCAGCATCAGCGCCGTAGCCTGCCGCCAGCAGGCAAATCATAAAAATGCAACGCAATTTTTTATACATGTTTTTAACCCGCACGTGACATTGTTTGGCTGATTGCCCTGACTTTATACTCAATTGTTTGGAATAACCGCCTTCACCCACCGGGTGTAACACGAACCGTCCATTTCAATTGGCGTACAATATGGTGGCAGTAGCGATCATATATAGCACGTTAACGGAGAACCGTGAACGCTGAACCTTTCAACCTACCTCGTTTTGCCGGCAACTTTGTTGCGCGCCCAGGCCGATGTTACCTCCGATACGAGCACCAGAACGATGATCGACAGCAGGATCGCGGCCACCCGGGTACTTTCAATCTGTTGAACGGTTCTTCGCAGATACCAGCCCATTCCGCCGGCACCAAAAAATCCCACCACCGTCGCGGCTCGAAAGGCCGCATCCCAGGTATAGATGGCAATCCCCGTCCAGGCCACCCGCACCTGGGGCAGCACGGCGTAAACAAACACTTGCAGGGCATTGGCGCCGGTGGCCTGAATGGCTTCCACCTGCCCGCGGTTGATGGCTTCAATTTCTTCGGAAAACAGTTTGCCGGTAAAACCGAGGCTAAAAAGGGAAAGGGCCAGGATACCAGGCAGCACGCCGAATCCCAGTACCGTCACAAACAGGATGGTCCAGATCATTTCATGAACCGATCGGCACAGCATGAGCACAAACCGGGCGACCGGATACAAAAATCGCCTGTCGGGCGACATATTAAAAGAAGCAAACCATGCCAGCGGAATGGACAGCAGAATACCGAAGAGCGCTCCCAGATAGGCCATCTTCACCGTTTCAACCACATAGCCCAGGTACTCACTGTCCAGCACATAGGGTATATCCGGCGGATAATAGCGTTTTGAAAAAAGCCCCCACAGCCGCCCAAACATGTCGGAAAAGCGCGAGAGGTGCACATTCAGATATTCAATCGATATCGAGATGAACACCAGAATCAACAACAGGGTCACGTATTTGATCAATGATTGAGGAAACTTGAATCGACGCCAGGTCTGCGGCGCCCCGGCTGTCACATCAAAAGACTCTGTCGGCATGCTTATATCCTCCGATACCGGATTTTATTTTAAATATTGATATCATCCGCTTTCGATTCCCATTATTCCATTACTCCATCATTCCAATATTGCATTGTTGGCGAGCAGCAAAAGCAACCCTTTAGAGCAATTTGATAGAATAACACCCAATGCCGCATTTGATGACTAAAGGAGGGCCTTGCGGCCGTAGTATGAACCGATTTCTCCGATTCCGACAAGAAATAAAATGGCGATAATAACGGTGGTTACCCCGCCGTAGTTATACATTACCAGCTGCCTGTGAAACGTCAGCCCCAATCCTCCGGCGCCGACAAGCCCCATGATGGTCGCCCGGCGAATATTGATATCCCACTGGAAAATTGCATTGCCCAGATAGACCGGCAGGATTTGAGGAATAACCCCGTACAGAATAACCTGAAACTGGTTGGCGCCGGTCGACCGGATGGCTTCCAGGGGGCCCGGGTCGATATCTTCGATGGCCTCGGCGGTCAGTTTGGAAATAAATCCGATGGAGCGCATGGAAATCGCCAGAATACCCGGAAACGCACCCAGCCCGACCGCCGACACAAAAATCAGCCCCCACACAATTTCATGGACCGAGCGCGACAATGTCATAATTCCGCGGCCAATCGGATAGGTAATCGGAAAATAAGGAGTAATGTTGTGGGCGGCAAACCACGCTACCGGAATAGCCAGAATCAGGGACAGCATGGTTCCTAGACAGGCAAGCATAAAAGTTTCGATGGTCGGTTTCACCAGCTGGGTAAAAAGCGAAAAATCAGGCGGAAAAAAGCGGGTCAGGGCCACAGATATCGATCCAATGGTTCCGATTCTGTCCCAGTCCGTATCTTTGATAATGGTACTTTCAATGCTGAAAAGTACCAGGATAACAACAATGCCGTAGAGCGCATACCGAATCGCCTTATTTTTCTTTCTACGGGAAAGAATCTGCTGAAATTTTGTGTCGTAAGCCGCTGCGTCCATTACAAAATCTCCATCGCATAAATCTCATCCAGGGTGCGTTTGTCGACTGCGCCGGTGGGTCCGTCAAATTTTTTCACCCCATCCTGAAGGCCGATCACCTTATTCGAAAACTCCAGGGCTAGCTGCACATCATGGATGTTGCATAAAACCGGCACCCCGGCATCCCGCGACATGGATTTGATCATGCCCATGACATCCCGGGCAATTTTAGGGTCAAGGCTGGAGGTCGGTTCGTCGACCAGAAGCAGTTGGGGTTGTTGAATCAGCGCCCGCGCAATGCCGACGCGCTGACGCTGACCGCCGCTCAACTCATCGGCCCGCTTGTCGACGAAATCGCTTAAGCCCACCTTTTCAAGCAATTCCAAAGCCCGTTGAATGTCGGATTTCGGATACCAGCGGAAAAAGCTGCGTAAGGTTCCCACATACCCCAGACGGCCGGAAAGAACATTGTCCATGACGGACATCCTTTCCACCAGGTTAAATTCCTGGAAAATCATCCCCATATTGCGGCGCGCAACTCTCAATTCGTGTTGGCCCATTTTTGTAATGTTGTTGCCATTCAGGATGATCTCCCCGCCGTTGGGTTCGACCAGCCGGTTGATGCACCGGATGAGAGTTGATTTACCGGCCCCGCTGGGACCGATGATGGCAAAAAAATCATCTTTTTCGACGTTAAAGCTGACGCCTTTTAAAATATCAGGTCCTGAACGGGAATATCGAATTCTGAGATCCTTGACTTCAAGAGTTGCCATATAAATCTCCAGACTGATGGCGTTAAATTCGGCAGTTGTGATCCAGTGGTGATGAATGATTCGGTCACTGGATATCAGGTTTTGTAATTTATCCTTCGATCCGGCTCAGGGTGGTGAGCCGGTCGAACCATTTGTAATCCGGTGCTTGTGATTTAAGATTTAATTCTCAAATACTGCCCTTCGGGTCGACTGTTTTAAAATCTACCTTGACACTACCCTGCCTGAAATCAAGGGCGGCTCCGGCCGCCCTTGATTTCTGATAGGCCTTGATTTAATTCTTTTTGGCGTCCTTGGCCTTTTTGAGGTCGCGAATAACATCGTAATCGGCTGAAGTCATTTTCACGAATTTGTTGGAATTGACGTTTGCCAAAAAGGCCGCACAGGCCGGCTCATTTTGCAGCGTCATGAAGGTTTCTTCAATTTTTTGCTTGAGTTCCGGACAGAGCGATCCCCGGTAGACGAACGGATCCTGGGGAATAGCGGGTGAGTACCACAGATAATTAAAATCTTCTTTTTTCACCATACCGCGCTCGATCACGTTATCGAACCGATGGGTCGCAACGAAAGCAGCATCTACTTTACCATCATAAACGGCCATGGTCGACAGATCATGTTCGCCCGTGTATACGATTTTCTTGAAGTATTTCTCCAACGGCTCGTGGATTAGTTTGGTAAAAACGACCCGGGGAACGAGGTTGCCGGACGTGCTCGCCGGATCGGTCAAACCCAAGACCGACCCTTTCAACGATTCGATCGTCGTGAATTTGCTTCCCTTTTTGGTAATCAGGACGGCCTTGTAGCCTGGTCCTTCTTCCTGAATATACCCCGGCTTCTTGGCATAGGTGGCAAAGACTTCAACATCCGGGTCCTTGGAATTCGCGATCACATAGGAATACGGACCGAGAACGGCGACATCCACCCATTTTCCGATCAAGGCCTCCACCACCGACGAGTAAGAAGTGGGCATATAAAATTCCACTTTCTTGCCGGTCATTTTGGCAAGATAGTCGATCACCGGTTTGTAAATAGTTAATTCCTGAATGGTTTCTTCGGTGGGAATAATGGAAAACGTCAACGTATCGGGATTTTCGCACTCAGCCAAAGCACTGCTGATTAGGGTGAAAGAAAAGAAAATGGTCAAGAGACAGGTGATTGCCATCAAAAAAAATCTTCGGTTATGCATGATATCCCCCTTTCTTGTTATATCTGATTAGAAACACTGCGTTTGGTTTAATACAAGGATAAATGTTCAACAGATCGTCTTGTGCCGGGTCACCTCCTTTCTATAACAAATATTATACTTCTCTATAACAAATATTATACTTCGGCTAAAATATTGATCCATCTAAGGTGCTGACCATAAGGGATTGGAAACCCGTCAATTATGGCAGGAATTCTCGGTTGCAGCGAGAGGTCAATAAAAATGCGGCAAGCATCGTTTAGGCCGATGAGAATAGAATCTATAATACATCCCGTCAACCATAAATCAACAGAATTTAAATCATAGATTTTATAACAAAATGTCATTATCTGAATTTTGCACGCAGATAATTCTCAGCAAAATTTGAGACTATTTTACCTTAAGAGACTTGGATCGATGATTGTCGCTTTAAAATTCAGGTATTACACAGCTTTTGATAGGCAAAAAAATCTTTGGACCGATCCTCGGCGTTCAGCAGCCGGTTAAGGTCCGGCGGAGCGATCGCCAAATCGCTGAAGATTTCATCTTCCAAGACCAGGGTCTTGCCCCACAGCCATTGAATGCGCGCCTGGTGTTCCGGCAGCTTGCCGTACTTTTGCAGGATATAGTCTAACCGTTTATCGAGGCCGACGATCCGGTCATGGAGCACCCGTTTGTCGGCGTAATTGATGATTTCCGCTTCCCCCAGTCTTACCGGATCCGGGTATTCATCCAGCCGGACATGCTGTCGAACCAATTCGCCGACTTCCGGATAGCCCTGCTCGGCAAGAAACTGACCGCCGGTAAGCGCGTGGTTTTCTTCAGTTTTAAAACTTCGGGTTTTGGTGATGTCATGCAGCAGGGCGGCCGCCCGGATTAGATCATGGTTGAACACAATCCGGGCAGCGTCTAAATGCGCTGCCAGAAAGGTCGCTACCCGGCAAACCTGCATGGCAATGAACCACAATGTGATCCATCATCTTCATCTCGCACATCAGCAAAAAACACTGTTTCTGGGTTGGGATTTTCATAAATAAACTCCATATTGCCGCACCGCCGCGACGGCTGCCCGCACATTGTCGGCCGGCGTGGTTGCGCCCAGGTTGCACAGGTAGAGTGCAAAACGACCGTTTTCACCCCCCACCTCGATGTAGTGCCGCACGCGCTGTGTCACTTCCGCCGGCGTTGCCGTGGCCAAAAATACGGCGCCGATTCCCAGAATCAAGGGCAAGCGGTTTTCTTCAGCATAATTTTTATAAAACTGCGGACCGAGTTTTGCAACATCCGGATC
The DNA here is from genome assembly GCA_963710795.1 of uncultured delta proteobacterium. Classification (GTDB taxonomy): domain Bacteria; phylum Desulfobacterota; class Desulfobacteria; order Desulfobacterales; family JAFDCJ01; genus JAFDCJ01. Next base: position 18,015 of record CAVQBT010000005.1, on the reverse strand, counting down.
CTGACCCGCCACAAATCCCGGACAGACCCGCCGTTTTAGATCGAGCATTTCGGTTGGATTTTCAAGTAAACTTTCGCCGACCCAGTTGGGCACGTGCACTCGAGGGCCCGCAAAGATCCCGCAACCGCTCGATATAGGGAATGACCCAATTTATTAAGATATCGAGGTTGACAATCGGCAGGGATGCCGTGGCATCAGCGCCCGAGAAGCTCCGGGCTGCGGGAAATTCGGCTTTCAATCGCAAAATCCAGGGTGCCAGCAGTTCCTCGGTAATTCGGTCAAAAAGATCGCGTGCGAATGTGGGGTCGAAATAGATATCCAATATAAGCGGTTCAATCCCCCGGATGTTGGCCGCCAGGCTAAAGGGTGCGCAAAACTGGAGCGTAACATCCGCTCCCGGGCCAATCAGGCTGTGAAACAATTTGTTCATTTCGATGACCTGCCGCAAGCGGCCGTCGGATTCAAAATCAGGTGTTCGAATCTTGCTCAGGTCATCCCGATCGCGAATTAAGGGGCGGCTGCGGTCCACATCGGGCATGTCGGTATCACTATATTTTATCACCTGGCCAATAGCTTCCGCCTCTATATTGTAAACATCATAGTCGAGCACCGGCACATCAATGCCATATTTCGATTGGGTTTCCAAGGTCGCCACCGCCAGTAGTTCCGGTGTCGAGTAAAATTCTCTGGCCGCCGCCCGGGTTTCCTTCATGGCGAACTCATGCAGCTGGGCAAAAAGCGGTACACGATCCGGCACACCGGTCATGGCTTTTTCAAACCGCTGTAAGCCTTTCAGAAATGATGAAAAGTCCCGTTGAACCATGGCAGGCATTATTCCGTCAAATTGTGTTAAGAAGTGATTGGAGACGATATAAATATTGTATTCACCGCAGAGCTCGCCAGAACACAGAGCTATTAAAAATGAGCGATTCAATAAATGCGTTGAGTTAGGATATTTGTCAATATTTTATTCCGCCATTGACAAAATTTAAACCACCCTTTAGTTTCAGCGGCATCTTACAAATTGAGCTACAATAGTATAGGAAACAAAATTGAAAGTTCTCATTGCCAGAGAGGCCCCGCCGGAAATCCGTCAGTTGATGCGTGCTGAATTTCCCGCCGATTGGCAAATCGTGACCGTACCGGCACAATCGTTGATCGATGAAATCGGAAATGCGGATGCACTCATTCCCGAGGGCAGTCCGGTGGATGTCGAGCTACTGGAACATGCCCAAAATTTGAAAATCATTCAGACCGGTGCCGGCTATGATAACGTCAATATCGACGGAATGCCGTCGCCGGGGCATCCGGGTGGCCCATGCCGCCGGGATCAATGCCCGGGCGGTGGCCGAGCACGTGTTGGCCTTAATTTTTTGCTGGTACAAAAACATCATCAAATTAAATGCAACGATAAAGAGCGGCAAAATTGCTGTTGCCTATAGCGGATCGGAACTTTGCGGCAAAGTGATCGGTGTGGTGGGACTTGGCCGCAGCGGCCGGGAAGTCGCGGAAATGGCACAGGCCATGGGGCTGAAGGTGATCGGGTATCATTATCGCCAGGAGGCCAAAGCTGATGGCATTGACCGGATGGAATTGCTTCCGCTTTTAAAACGAGCGGATATCGTTACGGTTCATGTTGCGTTAAATGCACAGACAAGACATATGATCGGCCAAAAGGAATTCGAGTCGATGAGAAAGGATGCCTTTTTTATCAATACGTCCCGCGGGGCCGTGGTGGATGAACAGTCCTTGATCGAAGCCCTGCAGACCGGTCGGATCGCCGGAGCCGGGCTGGATGTATTCGAAATCGAACCGCTGCCTGCCGACAGCCCCCTGGGGCAGTTGAATAATGTCATCCTGACGCCCCACAATGCCGGTGAACCGGACGCGTTATTTTTCCATAAAAAGCGTTTTCGGTTTTTCGCCGATAACATCGCCCGCGTATTTGACGGCCAAGCGCCTTTAAACGAACTGCAGCCAAACAACGGCGAGGAAAAAGAGGCCGGCAAGACCATCCCGGCGGCCATTTTGCCGGAAGGTTACGCCGGTAAAATCCTTTTGGTTTCGGTGACCGGCGATGGGATTGAAAACATGGTCATCCTGCGTTCCGGCGATCTCTGGCACCGGGAAATACTGCGCAATACTGAAGCAGAAATTCGCAATCTGGGATTTCACAATGCCCGGGTAACCGAGTTGGGCGGCGCCCACCTGCGCTTCGAACCGGACGGGACCATCGTCATCCACGGCACCAGCCAACAGTACGGCGCCTGCGACAAAGAGCATGCCGCCAAACTGGTCAGGGATGAGTTTCCAGGCAGACGGGTAGAGGTCCGGTTTTAGAAATGCGGTTCTCAGGATCTTACCAGGTTTTGTCTGAAAACATGGAGTCAGAAGATTAAGGTGTTCCGCCGAAGGCGGATCAGTTTTCAGGTTTCAGGACTTGGCAACTCGGTTACCTGACAATCGAAACCTCTTATGAAACTACCTGGAATGACGAATGACGATTGACGAATGTCGAATGATGGAATCGCTTCGCTTAGTCGTTTAAAATTGATAGATACATTATTCGATGTTCGATGTTGGACGTTCGATGTTCGACGTTCATCAGTTTCTTTTTCGATTTGACTGGACAAGCGCGGCCGGCGGCGGCGCTTGTATATAACTCAACAGTGCTCCAATAGCGCTTATGACCGCACCCACATCTCATGCCCAATCCGACTCTTACAAATGGCTGGTGCTAATACTGGCGGCGTTTACCTTCACCTTTGTAGTGGCGATACCACAGATGTCGCTGCCGGTACTGTTTGATGAAATATCCGCCGAACTGGGTTTGAGCCTGGTGCAGGTCGGCTGGATATGGGGGTTCGGCTCGGTTATGGGCATTGTGGTGGGCATTATCGGCGGTCCGGTCGGAGACCGGTTCGGGCCGCGGCGGACCCTGGCCGTTGCCTGCCTGTTGATCGGAATAGCCGGTGCGGCCCGCGGTTTTTCGAACGGCTTCGCGATGCTGGCAATTACGATGCTCATTACCGGTTTTGCGCTCTGGCTGATTCCGATGAATGTCCATAAGACCTGTGGCATCTGGTTTCCCAAAGCACAGCTGGGTATGGCCAACGGCGTGGTGTCCGTCGGGATGGCGCTGGGATTTCTCTCAGGATCGCTTTTGGCGGCAACCGTCTTCTCGCCGCTGTTGGGCGGCTGGCGCAATGTGCTGTTCGTGTATGGCGCGGTTGCGATTCTGTTTGGTGCGTTCTGGTGGTTTTCCGACGGAAAATGCCTGGGATGAAAGCCGGCGGGCAATCAAATGATCACCTATCGCAAAGCGATCGGGCATGTGCATGCGCTTGCGCAACCTGTGGGTGCTTTGCATCGCCACCGCGGGGGTGTCCGGTTGTGTCAACGGTTTGCTGGGCTTTTTGCCGCTTTACCTGCGCGACCTGGGTTGGCAGCCGGCAGTTGCCGACGGCTACGCTGGCATCTTTTCACGCGGCGAGCATGCTCTTTGCAATCCCCATTGCGCTGCTTTCCGATCGTATCGGCAGCCGCCGGGGTGTCCTGATAATGGCCATGTTGCTGATTGGCAGCGGAACCGGACTTTTGGGAATTGCCGGCGGTGGCTTGATCTCGCTGGCGGTATTGCTGGCCGGCATCACCCGCGACGGTTTCATGGCCACCTCCATGACGGCCATCATCGAGACCGAGGGCGTCGGTCGGCGCTTCGCCGGGTCGGCCGCCGGGCTGGCGATGTCTGCCATGGGCGTTTCGAATGTCCTGGCACCGCCGATCGGAAATTGGCTGGCGCAATTCGGTGCGGGACTCCCATTTTTGTTCTGGGCTGCGCTGGTCTTTTCAGGAATCTTGGTCTATCTCTTCTTGCGGCAGCCTGCAACCGGGCGCGCCGACAGTGCTCAGGCCGGAAGGTGAAATATAATTTGCATTTATCGATTGAAAAGATAACATTGAGACACATCCTTGCTTACTCGATGGCCGGCAAGTGAAAGTAAAACTAGCAAAACTCGAAAAGTCAGTCGATTTATTTCGTGCTTCATTCCAACGGTCAAATCGTTTATGTTTTTGTTTGATGGGACGAATTCCCCGATCTGTATTCCCGCCCAGGTCGTTCTGAGACCTGAGGCTTGGTTAATACCTCATATGAAACTACATAGAATGACGAATGTCGATTGACGAATGGCGGAATCGCTTCAGGCTTCGCCTCCGGCTGTGACCCGACAGGTCGCTCAGTCATTTTAAACAGACAGAATTCATTTATTCAACGTTCGATGTTGGGCGTTCGATGTTCGATGTTCATCAGTTTCTTATTTGATCAGACTGGACGCCCGCGGCCAGCGGCGCCGCATATATGAAACTGGTACCAAAATTGTGCTTCGAACGAGAAAATCGCGGTTGAAAACCGCTCCCACAATCAATGATCGTATTATTTTAGAAGTTTCCTTTTTGATTAGACCAGCAGCTTTTCAGGCCGGAGGCACCGCCGCCGGCCGCACCGGCTCGCCCAGTCAACGAGTCGGGACGCAGCTATAATGGAACCTGTAGCATTTGGGTAGCAGGAAATCTGAAAGGAGGTGAAAGCCGTATACCTTTAAAAATGTTATCATGATCATGTGAAGCCAGGAGACCCGTCACCATTTCAACCTAATCGTTTTACATCTATATTTGAAAGGACAATGCTTTGATAAAAAAAATTTTTACCTTGTTGATCACGACTATTTTTTTTGTTTTCCATGAGTTTAACCGCAGATGCCAAACACGGCCCCAAGCCGGATAAGAAAGCCAAACTAATAAAATGCGAAGGCAAGGGCGCTCCGGATGAAGAATGTTTTTTTTATGGCGACGCCCGTGCCGATGCGCCGGAGCTGGCGTATCGGGGATCGTTTGATGTCGGGGTGCGCACATTGAAGGTCGTCAACCCGAACCAGATCGACATTCTCAATTACAGCGCCGAGAATCCTGAACCCAGGTATGATCGTCGCCTGACGCTGGAGGTGTGGTATCCGGCCAAAGATCGCGGCAAAAAAAAGGAGGTTACCACCTATCAGGATGTGTTGGGCAGCGGTCCCGGCGACCCGGAGCGCCCCCTGATACCGTTTGAATTCGCCGGTCGCGCGTTGCGCAATGCCGAGCCGAACAGCAAAGAGGGGCCCTATCCCCTGGTTATCGTCTCCCACGGCTATCCCGGCTCCCGGGTGTTGATGACCTATCTGACGGAAAACCTGGCCTCCAAGGGCTATGTTGTGGCGGCCATCGACCACACGGAATCCACCCACGCGGACAAAGTCGGCTTTTCCAGCACCCTGCTCAACCGGACCCTCGACATTAATTTCGTGATCGAACACATGGCCCAACTGAGCGCGGAAAAAGGCAAGAAGTTTTTAGCCGGGGTCGTCAACGCCGACAAAACAGCGGTGATCGGCTATTCGATGGGCGGCTATGGCGCGCTGATTGCAGCCGGGGCGGGCGTCTATGGTTACAGTTGGGTTTATGGATCTGTGCCCGGTGGATACATGGAAATTCTGCGGGCCGGAAGCCCGGCCTATGCGGCGTTGCTGGACCCGCGTATCAAGGCGATCGTGCCGTTTGCACCCTGGGGCGGTCACTATGGCACCTGGGATGCGGCAGGACTCTCGGGGTTAACGGTGCCCTCCTTATTTATCGTCGGGAATCAGGACCGCACGGCCAATTACAGCGGCGTCGCGTTTCTGTTTGAAAATGCGGTAAATTCAGACCGCTATATGCTGGTTTACCAAAACGGCATCCATGAGGTGGCCGTCAATCCGCCGCCGCCCGAGGCGGAAGAGCATTTTCGCGAATATATCCACTACCAGGAGCCGGCCTGGGACAACCGGCGCTGCAACAATATCAACCAGCATTTCATTACCGCCTTTCTGGGCATACACTTGAAGGGCATGGATGAATATTATCAACCTTATTTGGATTTAATCCCAATATCCAACGATGCCAGCCCGGGAGATGCAGACTACTGGATGGGGTTCAAGGATTGGACAGCCGTGGGCTTGGAACTGCACCATCTCACGCCCTAGGGCGCACTCGAAAATAACTTTTCATTTTATGCGCCGTTGCATCCAACATATTTTGATCGTTGGTGCATCCCGTCCGGCTGAGCTGCGAAAACCCATAGTATAGATGTTGCTGTGTTTTTCGCGACCTGCCGGACGGGTGCCGGGGTGCCTTAAACTGTAAAATCAATCAAAACTAAATCCTGAGCACGGAATGGGCTGAAACTATCCTGCCGGTTTCCTTAAAACGGATCTTGAAAAAGCGGATTTCCTTCCTAATTGTAATTCAATATGCCTGAATATTGATATTCCCATGCAGCATGAGACTTGGATGTCAGGTGGCGCTTGGCGTCCGCGAGACTTTACCATTCACGGCTTAATAGAAAAATCGGTATAACCTCCTTAGGCATACTCTATCTAAATCCAAAAATTCATATCGCTAAGTTGCCCAAAAGCAGGAAAGGGGGAATTCCCATGAAATTCATCAGACTATTGATTGTATTGTTCATGCCGCTGACCATATTTCCGATTGCAGGAAATTCATTTGCTGTTTGCGATTTAGAGGTCTTAGCATCTAATGAGATCCCGTTCAGCTATCCTGACAGAAATCTAACAACGTTGGATGTTGATACCATATCGACAAGAGAGATCGCCGGACGAGTACTATCTTATATTTCAAAACAGGATGCATTAAAACTCCTCGACGCTGCAAGCACAACCGGCCTCGAACCGATAACCGATTCCGAGGGTGTCGTGACGATTACATTCGACACCGTCCTCCACGAGGTAAGGCAGTATGTAACCGGGGAATGCGCCGGGGTAACTATCGGGCCATACAATCGGACGATAGTATTTTTTGCTGTGCATAATTCAGCTGCTGATCGAACGGATTTAGCATATGTGGCGGTTCTCGCGGATACTCCGATTAGTCCGAGTCCATCTCATCCCAATATCTATGAAACCGATGCAAAAATTGAAGTCGGGGTTGAGAGAAAGAAGGATAAAGACGGCCATGGCAGGTTTAAATTCAAAGCAAAAACAAAAAAGGTAAAATTCGGACTGCTCAGGGTAGAATCCACCGCAGAAATGAACTCTTTCTTGAAAATGTAGATTTCTGATTGTCACAACATCTTGCGGCAGGTCTCTTAGGCCCTTATCGGTTTTTTTTTGACAACATGTTGTAAGTTGCTGATGGTTTTCCGCCGCAGGCGGATCAGGTTTTCTGCCGGAGGCAAATCAGGGAGGGTAGGTGCTGAACACTTACACCTGACACCTGACACCTAAAACCTGCAAACTGCGCCATTGCTGCCCCAACGGGGCCACTTTTTCCGAGCGTAGTCTCGGAAAAAGCTTAGGGCTAAAATAAAACTTGCATTTTTAACTAAAAAGGGTAAAATTGAGACTCAATATTTACCCTTTAAGTTAATCTTGTGGCGATCAAATGAGTAAAACAATAATCAAATTCACTGAAAGATTCTTTAGCGCTCCTGCTGACAGCTTCTTTATTTTCGGCCCAAGAGGTACGGGCAAATCCACCTGGCTTAAAAAAACTTTTCCGGAATGCCTATCTTGTAGACTTGTTGGATGACAGACATTCAGGGATCACATTGCCCACCCGGAGCGGATCAAACAAATTGTCAAAGCAAACCCGCAGACAAAACGCTACATCATTGACGAAGTCCAAAAGGCACCAGCACTGCTGGACAGCATCCACAGTTTGATCGAGGAATATAAAACACATCAATTTATCCTGACCGGCTCCAGTGCTCGAAAACTGCGCCGCGGCGGTGTAAACTTGTTGGCGGGTCGTGCCCTTTTAACCCATTTCCATCCATTTATGGCTGCTGAATTGGGCACTGGCTTTTCGCTTGACGCAGCGCTCAGAAATGGCCTGATTCCTTTAATCGTATCGGCAAATGCACCCGACAAGACGCTGGCAACCTACATTGCCCTATACCTGAAGGAAGAGGTCAAGGAAGAAGGGATGGTAAGAAACATCGGTGCCTTCGCCCGCTTTCTGGAAGCCATCAGCTTTTCACACGGCAGTATTCTAAACCTCAGCAATATCGCGAGAGAATGCCAAGTTTCCCGCAAGATTGTCGAGAACTATCTATCGATTGTTGAAGACTTGTTGTTGGGATACAAACTTCCCGTTTTTACGAAACGGGCAAGGCGCGCAATGACAGCCCTGCCGAAATTCTATTTGTTTGATGCCGGGGTTTACTACCATTTACGCCCCAGGGGGCCACTTGATAGTCCCGCCGAAGTCGGCGGGATGGCCTTGGAAGGCTTGGTATTGCAACATCTTAAAGCCTGGTGTGATTACTCCGACAGTCAAGTGAACTGTTATTTTTGGCGCTCCCGCGGGGGAGCCGAGGTTGATTTCATATTGTATGGAGAGCAACACTTTCATGCAATGGAAGTAAAGAACGCCAAACAAATTCACCCCAAAAGCCTAAAATCACTTAAGACCTTTCTGAGCGACTACCCGGAAGCCAGCGCGATGTTACTATATCGGGGAACCGAGAAACTCGAGATTGATGGAATTCCCTGTTGGCCGATTGACGATTTTCTCCTTCAGCTTAAGCCGAACCACTGGCCGCGGATATAATTTATAGATAACAGCCGGTGGGATAATGGATTAATGGTATCAAAAGCGGGTGAGACCAGAATAGGCAGGTTATTCTATTCGGTACCCTATAATTGTATTTATTAGCTGATGCGAGTTTAACCTAACGTTGTGAAAATTGCTTATCCTTAGGGTGGGCTGTGCCCACCAAATATTGCTGATTTCATCTTTCAAAGGTGGGCACACAGCCCACCCTACGCCACAAACACAGGATTAAACCACCAGTGAGTTTCATAGAATATCTGCAAGAGATTAAATAGACGGGACTCCTTAATTATTCAATTTACAATTTTTAATCTTCAATTTTCTGCTTCCATCTCCACCATCAGCAGGTTCAAGGGAATCGGGCGGGCCGGTGGACGGGTGGTCTGCATCTTGATTTGGGCCGGGTCGGCGTCAAACTCCCGGGCCAGGATCGCAGCGATCGTCGGCTGGCAATTGGTGCCCTGACAGTAGCCCATCCCGCTGCGGGTCCGCTTTTTGATGTCGTTGAGATCCATGGTTCCTTCCCGGATGGCCTGCCGGATCTCACCGGCGGTGATGGATTCACAGCGGCACACGATGGTGTCGTCGGTTACATTGGCATACAGATCCGGCTGGATGCGGTAGATGTGATCCATGGCGCGGCGGAACCGGCCCATGGGTTCAAGCAGTCTGAGCTGCGGCAAGGAACCCTGGACGGCCTGATCGATACTGATGTCGCCGGTGTGCACGGCGGCATAGAGTCCGGCGATGGTGCCCTGCATTTTGGCCACCAGCACACCGGCGATGCCGGCCCCGTCGCCGGCCACAAACACACCGGGCTGATCGGTCTGCATGTTTTCATCAAAGAAGGGCACCCATCCCCCCACCAGCGGATTGTAGTCATGCCGGCAGCCGAGCAGGCTGGTCAGCCAGACCGACGGTATCAGACCGTAGCCGATGCAGACCGTATCCACCTCAAAGGTTTTCTCGGCTGCCCGGGACCGGGTAACCACGCGAATCCACCGGACCGACCACCGCCGCGCTAACTTGCCCTTTCGCCTTGAATCCTGCGCAGCGCGTGGGATCGCAGCATCTGAACCCCGGCACGTTTGAGCCGGTACAGGTAAGTCAGGCCCTGTTTGATTAAATCCGGCTGGCGCAGCAAACCCGGCAGATAGCGCCAGGCTCCCAGCATCGAAGTCGATTCCGCCAGGGCCACCACGTCCAGGCCGGCATCCAGCATCTGGTTGGCCACCACCAGTTGCAGCGGACCCGTGCCGGCCAAAAGCACCCGGCGGCCGGGCCGAATCCGCTGACTTTTTAAAAGCACCTGGGCGCCGCCGGCGGTCATCGCCCCGGGCAGCGTCCAACCCGGCACCGGCACCGGCCGTTCGTAGGCTCCGGTGGCGACAATGATGGCTCGTGCATCCAGCAATACCAGTTCATTGCCGTGGGCCACCGCCAGCTGATTAGACTCGAAGACCGACCACACCAGGGCGTCGCGCCAGACTTCGATGATCATCGGAAAATTCACGCACCTGGTCGAGCAGCGACCTGCCATCTGCATAATCAGCTCCCAGCAGGCTTGGATCGTTGACGTTAAAATCCGGCGGAAGCTGACGATAGATCTGCCCGCCGGCCTGCCGGTTTTCATCGATCACCAAAACGCGGGTGCCGGCCCGGGCCGCGGCAATCGCAGCACTGAGGCCGGCCGGCCCCCCGCCGACAATCACCAGCGGCACCTGCTTGCGCACCAGGCGGCCGGCGGGAGGTTCAGGTGAATCCGGATCTATCTGGCCGAAACCTTCCTGCAGGATGATCTGCTGACCGGCTTGAACCGGTGTTATACAGGCCCTGACGCTGGGCTGACCGTTGACGGTAACCAGGCACCCGTGGCAGGTTCCCATGCAGCAATACAGGCCGCGGGGGTCCTGCAGCTGCTCGGTCCGGCGCAATTCCCGGATGCCGGCCGCAGCCAGCGCCGCTCCGATGGTCTCACCTTCAAAAGCGCGAACCGGTTGAGCGTTGACGAAAATCTCAATTTCCCGGCCGCGGGTAATCCCGCGTTCAATACGAAAATCTTGTTTGGACTGTTTCATTTTCTATCTCTCAGACATCAAAGATTTATATGAGATTTGGAGTTCAAAGGTTATCGTCGATTGCCGTTGCTGACCACATTAAATTTTCAAAACTATGAGTTATTACTAATTAATTATTCAAACCACGAAACACACGAAATACAAGAACAAAATCAACCCATTTTGTTTCTGTCATTTCGTGTGTTTCGTGATTAAAATCGTTTGATTTTACCGCGATTGGCCCGTTATACAACCAAACCCTAATTTGAATCGTAATATGAAGACACGGCCCCTTAAGCACGTGCTGCCAGCGGGTTTTCAACCCTGAACCTTGAAACCCTGAACCGCTCAACCTGTATCTACGCGAATCGCCCCGGGCTGAAAGCTTCCATCGAATGCTCGGTTTGGCCGTCGACGACCATTTCGCTGACGGCTTTGCCGGTACTGGCACTGAAGCGCACCCCGGTGCGGCCATGTCCCGACGCGACGATCAGCTTCGAACACCCGGGCACCGGGCCGATCACCGGTAGATTGTCTTCACAAATGGGTCGAAAACCGGCAAAAAACCGCAAGGCCCGCACCCGGGCCAACACGGGTATCGACCGCGTGAAAGACCGCGTGAAGGCCGTTAATTTCTCCAGGGTAATCCGGTTTTCGAAACCGACAAATTCCGTGTGGCTCCCGAGGTAGAAATTACCGCTGGCCGTCTGCCGGGCATACAGGTGATCGACAAATAGAAGAACCCGGTCGGTCATCCGGGAGCAGGCCTCCGTTAAAATTACCTGTCCGCGGGCCGGAACGATCGGTATTTGGAGGCCAAGCGGGGACAGAAGCCGGGGGGTATAGGCGCCGCCGGCAACGACAACCCAGTCGGCCTGATAGTCCCCCCGGTTCGTGACCACCTTTTCGATCTTATCGTTTTCGACAGCCAGGTTCTGGACCTCCACGCCATACTCGACCGCGCCGCCTTGACGCAAAGCGGCATTCAGGTAGGCTGCGCTCAATCGAAAGGGATTGACATGAAAACATGCCGGATTGTGGACCGCGAAGGTGACGTGATCGGCAAGTAGCGGTTCAAAGTCACGGGCCTGCGGCCCGTCCATCATGGAACAGTCAATTCCCATCTGACGCAGGTCTTCATGGAGCGGTCGGATCGCGGTGGCCTCCTCCTCGCTCATGGCCACGTAAAGCGCACCTCCCCGGATAGTCTCCAGGGGCGGATCGAAATTAGGCTCGTGATCCGAAATCAGACTATAGCTTTCGAGGCTCAGGGGATGCAGCGCTTCCGGTGTGCTCGAGCTGCCGCCGACGCTGATAATCGCCGCCGTGCAGCCCGAAGCACCGCAGGCCAGGTGGCTGCGCTCCAGGACCTTCACCTTGGCGCCCTTGCCGGCTAGAAAATAAGCACAGGCCGTGCCGATGACGCCGCCGCCGATAATAATGACATCTGGTTTCATAGATATTATTCCATCAAATTGATTTGAGGTTTCAGGTGTCAGGTTTCGGGTGTCAGGGAACTGAGGTGATCGGCCCTGAAGCCTGAACACTCGTATGAAACAATTGTAAGTGTTTGTCCGACCGAGCAAATCGCGGTTGAAAACCGCTCCCACAATCTAAAATAGAGCTATGTAGCAATGTTTCTTTTTTCGATTTGACTCGACGCTCGCGGCCAGCGGCTGGACTGACACCTGAAACCATCAGTAACTTACAACATGCAGTCAGTAAAAACCTGCAAAGGGTCTAGGCCTAATGAGCACCTTAGTTTAAGTTACACCGTTCCAACAGCCGCTCGATATTCTCCGGATCGGCAACGCGTTCATAGCGGACAATTTTTTCTTCGTGCGCTTTCACAAGTTCAGGTGAAGTGCGTTGAGCTTTTAAATTTGACAGCATCGTTGCCGCCCAGAGTATCCAATGCAGTGATATCAAAGGCTCTCTGATATTGACCTTTTCTATGAGAAAGTCCGGATTTTTCCCATTCAAAGCGGGGTAGGTTTCGATAAAAAAGCTGCGTTCGGCTGAATTCATGTTCGATCTGGTTGGCAAGACCGCTTTGCTGCTCGATATTGACGCGAAAAATAAAATCCTTCTGATCGACCCGGATATGAAAATTGAGGTTGTACGAACCCGGTATCATCTCCAAAATTTCGATCGTGCCCGTGTCTTCAAGACTTAAAATAGAAGGAGATAGACCTTCTATATATTTCGTAATCTTTTCTTCTATAGACGGCATTTTTTCTTATATAGACTACTGGGGTTCCTTACTGATTGTTTCACTTCATTAGCCAAAGCGATGATTAAAGTCAATTAATTCATTATGCGCTTGCTAAAATTTCTTCAATTTGAGAATTACCTGAAGTTAAGATAATCCCTCATCTGATAGAAGCGCAATTGATACGCGGCTTCTCAAATAAAATGTCCGAAGGAGATTTTATATGGCCAAAAAGATTGTTTGTTATTGTCAGGATATAACCGAGTCGGATCTTATTCGGGCAATTGAAGAAGGTTATGACCACATGGAATTGCTGAAGCGCTATACCGGCGCATTTATGGGACCCTGCCAGGGGAAGATGTGTGCCCTGAATGTTTTGAAAGTGTTTGCCGAAAAAACCGGCCAATCCATTGAAGATCTTCGAGTACCCACCATGCGTCCCCCGGTGGAGCCCGTCCCCCTGGGCTGGCTGGCGGTCGAAGACGAGTGAGGTGAACATGCGCAAAAATTATGACATTGTAATTATCGGCGGCGGAATCCACGGCCTGGCGCTGGCCTATTATCTGGCCCGGGATGCTTCGCAGCGCGTGGCGCTTTTTGAGAAAAGCTATTTGGGCAGCGGCGCCAGCGGCCGCAACGGTGAGATGATTCGGTCGGCTTTCGGATCCCGGGAATGGATCGGCCTCTGGGATAAGAGTCTTAAATTATGGGAAAACCTGGCAGCTGAACTGGATTTTAATGTCATGTTTACGCGCCACGGGTATCTGATCCTGGCAACCAATGATAATGAATTCGAAAACCTCAAGCAAAATTGGCAGACCCAGCAGGAATTCGGCCTGGCGACGGTAATTTTAAATGCCGATGAGATCCTGCGGCTGATCCCGGACCTCAATCCTGACGTGGTAGCCGGTGGCCTTCTGCAAACCAATGCCGGCTTTGCCCGGCACGATGCCGCGATCTGGGCCTATGCCCGGGCCGCCCGCCGCCTGAAGGCCGACATCTTTCCGTTTACCGAGGCCACGGGTATCGTGGTCGAGGCCGACCGGGTGCGGGCCGTTAAAACTTCCCGCGGCGAAATTGAAACCCCCACCGTCGTCAACACCGCCGGGGCGCATGACCGCAGCATTGCTCAGATGGCCGGACTCGATTTGCCGACTGAAGTCCGACGCGTCGAAATCATGGTGACCGAACCCTTAAAGCCCTTTCTGCCGAAGGCGGTATCCGCACCCGGGCTGACAGCTTATATGCACCAGTCGGCCCGGGGCGAATTTATCGGCGGCGCTTCAGAGGAGGTGTATGTACCCTCCACCAGCATGAAAAATTCCCTGTCAACGACCCTTGCCATTGCCCGCACCTATGTACGGCTTTTTCCGCGCCTGGCAGGGGTCCGCATAATGCGGCAATGGACGGGCCTGACCAGCCAGACCCCCGATCATGCCCCGATCATCGGTCCCGTCCCGGAAATCCAGGGCTATCTGATGTCCGTGGGCTGGGCCGGCTATGGCTTCATGGGGGGCCCCGGCGGCGGCAAGGCCCTGTCCGAGTACATTATCAGCGGCCAGACGAGCCCTGAAATTCGTCCTTTCCACGCGGAAAGATTCGAAACCGGTGAACTGGTCAACGAACCGGCCATCATTAAAAAGGAGCATTGAATACGATGACCACAGATTTGCGAATTGCGGACCATCCCCACCTCACGGTGCAACGGGGCAAGGCCGTCACGTTTTACTTCAACGGCAAGCCGGTTTCCGGCTACACGGGCGAAACCATCGCCGCCGCATTGTATGCCGGGGGGCGGCGGATATTCAGCCGCAGCTTCAAGTATCACCGGCCCCGCAGCCTGTTCTGCCTTGAGGGTCATTGTTCCAATTGCCTGATGCGGGTCAACGGTATTCCCAACGTGCGCATCTGTACCGCCCCCGTCCGGACGGGGCTGAAGGTCGAATCCCAAAATGCCTGGCCCTCTTTGAATTTTGACGTTGCCGCCCTATCGGGCTATCTGGATTTTCTGATTCGGCCCGGTTTTCAATACCGGCGGTTTATCCGCCCCAGATGGGCCTATCATATCTGGGAGAAGTTTCTGCGACGGATGGCCGGCATCGGCAGGTTGCCCGATATAACAAGACCCGGCAGCGCCCCGCCTGCGCAAGGCCAGTCCCGATGTGGCTGTTGTCGGGGCCGGGATTGCCGGCACGTCGGCCGCCCTGCATGCCAGTCAGGCGGGGGCCCAGGTCTGGTTGATTGAAAAAGAAGACCAGCCGGGCGGCCGGATCCGCTGGGACACGACCCGCTATGACGCACCGCATTCAGACGAGCAACAGCGCGGCTTTTCAATCGCTAAGGAGTTGACCGCGGCTGTCGCGCAAATTGACAACTGCCGCGTGTTGACCGGCGCCACCGCCTTTGCCTGGTATGACGAAAACATCCTGGCAGTCGTTCGGGAAGGCGAACTCTGGGCACTGAAACCGCAGCGCATCATCGTGGCAGCCGGCAGCTATGAAAATCCGATGGTATTTGAAAACAACGACCTGCCGGGCATATTCCTGGCCGGCGGCCTGCAGCGCCTGATGCACCGGGATTTTATCCGCCCCGGCCAGCGGGCAGTCGTGGCCACCGACAACGATCGGGGCTATGATCTGGCGCAGCAGCTGGCAGATGCCGGAGTTGCCGTGGCGGCCGTCATCGACAGTCGACTGCAAGCGCAGGCCTTGGCATCCGACGCAGCCCGCCAGGCCAAGGATGCGGCGATTTCCATTTACCCGTGCTACGATATCGATGCCGCCCTTGGTCGGCGGCACCTCAAAGGCGTTCGGATTAAGCCGGTGGACACGGAAACCGGCGCCGCAACATGGCCGAAGAAAAATATCGACTGCGATGTGCTTGGCATTGCCGGTTCACGCACACCGGCCAGCGAACTGGTCTTCCAACGCACCAGTCAGGGGCAGTATATTCTGGAATCACCGCACCAATTTACCCGCCGACCGGTGACTTCCGGTCATCTGAAAGTTGAAGCCGACCTGTACGTTGCCGGCGGTGCCGGCGGCAGTCGGAGTTTCAGGCATTCCTGGCTCGAAGGCAAGTTAGCCGGCCTTTCGGCGGCACTGGATCTGGAATTTGGCGGCGAGGAAACCGCCGGTATGCGAGATGAAGCTGAGAGGCTGTTGGCGGATCTCCAAGACTGACCCCAAATGCCTTCTCTGAATATTTTTACGTTATCAGGCAGCGTCCTCTTAAATGTATGCGTGTTCCATAGTATCGGATTATGTGATTTGAAATGGTGGATAGGCCCAAGGGGGTGTTTAACTCAGCAGTTTCATAAATAATGTTGGAAATGTTCACTATCCTTTATAATTACAGGGATAAAGCGTAATTGGAATGTTTTCACAGGAATTTACTTGTAGTTGATAGCTGCAATATTGTTGTAGGGTGGGGGCTCCGCCCACCTTTGACAGATGAAATCATCGGTGTTTGGTGGGCACAGTCCCCCCTACGATAAAAAATTTTCGGCGTACCAACGTCAGGATTAATCTCCCAGACGGCCCCTCCCCTGCCGGCGGGGATAAACCGCCCGTACAGCCAAATTCTTATCTATCACACAGGGAGGTGCCGGCTGCAGGGGCTCGAGCGGTTTATCCGCGACAGCGAGGTGGCCGGGTTAGGCCGGATATCGCGCCTGATGTTCGCCCGGCTCGGGTCGGTTTTTTTGATTCTCCATTGTTAAAATCCAGCTTACCAGAGTTTTAAATAGATACAATAAAAACGGCAGCATGAGTATTAGCCAGAATTCCAGTTTCCGTGCTAAATGCCAAACCGGCGCGGACTTGTTTGACGCGGAATCACCGGCAGCCACGGAAATGAAGCAGCTGAGATCATTCGGCATGATGCCGTCCGCTATATCAAGGACTTCATCGATTGGCGAATCGGAACTGCCGCTGTTCGGGTCTGTTTCCGACCCAAACGCCAGGGGATCGACAATGATGCCGTTATCGATGCCGTCCGCATCACCAAAGCCGCCGTCCTTAAGGGTCAGGTAGACTTCTTTGCGGTTGGGACTGAATTGGGTGTAGTCCGCGTAATCCAGCCAGACGTCATTAACCGGATCGTATTTGAAGCATCTTCCTTTTTTGTAAGCCGGCTTCGACAAAAAGATGGTGACGGTCGTCTCCGCGCCGGGATCGCTGACCTGCAGTTTAAAATTAACCAGTCCAAATTCGAAAAAGGCCGGTTTGCCTTTTGCTTGGGAAAGCAGACCCAGGATTAGTGGGATCTTCGGTTGCCAGTGAAAGGATGGCCACCGCATTTACCGCATCGCGGATGCTGACACAAATCTGGGACGTCCCACCTTCGACACTGACACACTTGATGTCGGACTGGGTAACATCCGCCGTGCCGTCTTCATCGAGATCCAGTGTTTCCGGGACTTCCTGATCGTCCGGCACCCCGTTGCCGTCGGCGTCATTTACGGCAAAATCGGTGATAAACCCGCGCTGCCCGGACCATTCAGAAGACGCATCGCGGCTGTCGATAAATCTGGCCTGCCAGATATATTCGGTGTCTTCTTCCAGGACCTGCCTGGGAATCGTCATCGCTGTCAATGCAACTTCCGAGGTGACATCGAAAATGCAGGAACTGTCATAGACCCGGGTAATTTTCCACTGGGTTTTACTGTGATCATCGTTGACGTTCGGGTCACTAAAATCCCCGGTTTCGAGCAGGGGCGTTAAACTGACCGTCACATTGTTTTGCGGCGCAAGCAGGACCGGGGTTTCCGGTGCAAGATTGCCTTCGAAATGATTCGGGTCGATTCCCAGGTTATATTCGTTAATATTGCTGATGTCATCCCCGTCAGGATCACCAGCGGCATCGTCGATAAGCGGATTCAGGCCGAATTCCAACTCCCAGGTATCGGGCATGCCGTCATTGTCGTCGTCCGGTTCGGCATTATTGCCATGGCCGTCACCATCCGTATCCAGGGACTCGTTCGGATCGGTCGGAAAAGCATCCTGGTTATCCGGCACGCCGTCCCCGTCACTGTCCACCTGAGTAATCCGGTTGACGATAATATTGCATATATCGACATCCTGCAGACCATCCGTA
>CAVQBT010000004.1:0-176464 GCA_963710795.1 uncultured delta proteobacterium | reverse complement strand
TGGCCGGCAGGTTAGCTCAACCGTTGGCGTACCCAAATCTTGTCAGTACTCAATTAAACGCTTGCTTTATACAGCAATTGGTGGTACATGCAAAGATACAATAGGAGGTGCGCAATGGGAAAACTTTTAAATATCCTTCCAGTAAGCGATTTGAGGCAGGACGCTGCTAAGGTACTGAAAAAATTACGAGACAACCAAGAACCCATCATCATTACACAAAGAGGACGGGCAGCTGCTGTCATTATCGGTGTCGAGGCGTATGAAAAAGCTGAGCATGATAAAGAGATCCTTCAGCTTTTGGCTAAGGGAGATAAGGAAATTGAAATAGGCGAGGGATACGATCTAGATACTGTTCTTGCTGAAGCTGATCTAATCCTGTCAAAGAAACCGTCGTGAAGGTCCGTTTCACGGCTACTGCGAGAGCCCAGTTTCTGTCTGCTCTCGCGTATATTCGACGGGATAAGCCTTCTGCGGCAATCAATTTTCGACAGCATTCCGAAACAGTTTTGCGAAGACTCGAGAAATTTCCTGAATCCGGAAGAATCATACCCGAATTTCCAGAACTTCCCTTCCGGGAGGTGATCATCTCGCCATACCGTTTTTTTTATAAAATCAAAAACGACGTCGTTTGGATAGTTGCTGTGTGGCATGGTGCACAGCTTCCAAAGCAACCAAGCCATTAAACGCCATCGGGATAGGGAGAAGCCTCACAGCTCCCCCCTCCCACACCACGCAGCATACGGGTCCGTACTGCGCGATTCGGCTGATCCCCGGTAGCGGGATTGCTTTGCGAACAGGCAAGTTCAGCTCCAAGGGAACGAAAGTCCAAGTGATTTAAAGTGTTTGTCAGGTAAGGCGATATTAACCCACTTTACTTTGCTCATCCGCCAGGGGGGCCTTACGGGCGCAGCCTGTCGTGACGGCATAGTTGCGGGAGACTCCTCTTTTCAGGAGTTGACCCACACGGGTTTTGCGGTTTTTCCAATGCTTCCAGACTAACGCTCGAAGTCGGCGTCTGATCCAATGAGGCAATGGACGTAAATGGTCAAAGGTCAGGTTGTCGACGCAGAAACTGGAAAACCTATCGAAGGCGCAGCGGTGGGAATTAAGTGGTATGAATATAAATTCGGTGCACCCTATGCAAGCGGATATCACAAAATTGAATCCGCTGAAGATTTATCAGACGCAGATGGTTTTTTTCAGCTGCCAAAATATACCTTAAAGAACCACTATATTGGGGTTTATAAAACTGGATATGTATGCTGGAATAACGAAAAAATAATTCACCCGGATAGATTATTCTATGAGACAAGATTTGAGAAAAGAGAAGATCATTGGATGAATGATGGCATGCTAATAAAATTGGAACGGTTCAAGTTCAAAGACCAAAAACCACGTATTAGGCATGCCTCTTTTACTGTTAATGTTAGCGGTCGACTTGGATCGAGAATCGAATAATTAGCGAGAAAAAGATAGCTATTTAAATATCTAACCCATGATAAGTATCCAGCCACTGGAGCAGACGGCGTGAAGATCCCGGTTTCACGTAAAGGCCCTGCAAGATTGGAATTTATTAAGGCCGCTGCTCACCAGCGGACGTTATGCCTAAAAAGGCTCTTGCAAATACTATATATTGTACGTTATAGTGTACAAAATTAAGCAATAAATCGAGGTGCAAAATGCAAAGACTAAAAATCGATCAAGATATCAGACCATTATCCGAGGTAAGGACGGGTATCGCAAATTTCATAAAGCAAGTTCATGACACAAAAAGACCTGTGATCATTACTCAGCATGGAAAAGGCGTTGCCGTTCTATTGGATGCCCATGAATATGAAGCGATGCAGGAGAAACTTGAACTTTTAACAGATGTTCAGATATCCCTTAATCAACTCGAAAGTGGGCAAGGAATTAATCATGAAGATGCAAAAGAAAAAGTTTTGAATAGGGTCCAAAAATGAAAATTATTTGGTCGCCGCTGGCTATAGATAGAGCTTCGGAAATCGCGGAATATATAGCCCAAGACAAACCTGCCGCAGCAGAAAAATGGATTAACACAGTATTTTCTAAAGTTGAGCAGCTAAAATCTTCTCCTGAAATCGGAAGGATTGTCCCTGAAATTAGAAACGACCAATTTAGAGAACTAATTTACGGAAATTATCGTATCGTTTATCGCATTGAAAAGGAACAAATATCAATTCTTACAATTCGGCATGGCAAGCAGATACTGCCAATAAATGAAATTCTGGCATAACAAGGCTTTTGCAGCGGAGCGCAAAAAGCCACGCCCGCTGAAAAGCAACGTTCGGTAGCAAAATATGAAGAAATTGAGCGATATAGGTTTTGACAACTGGTTTGAAACGCATGTCGAGGAATTGCGACAAGAGAATCAAGACATTGCACGCGTGTCAGCAGTCGACCGCGGCTCATACCTTGTAAAAAATGAACTAAGGGAGGTTCCCGCTGAACTATGCAGGGAAGTTTTATTTCTGCGTTGATTCCCCAATTGACCTGCCATGTGTCGGTGATTGGGTTACTGTGCAATATTACAACGATGAAACAGCTGCAATTATCCATGGCGTTTTTCCCAGAAAAACATTTTTGCGCCGCAAGTGTGCCGGTGTGAACGTGGATTTCCAGATAATTGCAGCCAACATTGACACTGCTTTCATCGTTCAATCATGTCACTTTGACTTCAATCTGCGGAGGATGGATCGATATATAGTAATGGCTGCAGATGGCGGTGTTGAGCCGATTGTTGTTCTTACCAAGACGGATCTGATCACTTACGATGAACTGGAACAGAAGATAGAGGCTATCACAAAGGCTGGTATCTCCGCCAGAGTTATTGCCCTGAGCAATATAACTGGAATCGGGTTTGACGAATTCAAGCAGGTGTTAATGCCGGGACTGACGTATTGCCTTCTCGGGTCATCGGGAGTCGGAAAGACTACCCTTATTAACCGACTAATTGAAGCACAACCCTTTCAAGACAAAGGCTGTCAGTGCAACAGGAGAAGGCACACATACAACAGCGCGCCGACAGCTTATCGTCCTCAATCAAGGCGTGATTTTAATTGATACCCCTGGAATGCGGGAACTTGGCCTTCTAGGCGTCGGCGATGGGATAGAACAGGGTTTTGAAGACATTTTCGAACTTTCCCTAAACTGTCGCTATGCTAATTGCAGCCACTCTCAGGAACCCGACTGCGCAGTCCTGGCTGCCATTCAGAGTGGTGAGTTGAGTGAGGGGCGTTATTTCAGTTATCTGAAGCTCAAAAAGGAATCAGAGTATCACGGGATGTCATACATGGATAAACGGAAAAAGGACCGAGCATTCGGACGCTTCATCAAATCGACAATGAAGCAAATGAAGGACTGAAAGACGGGCACCGAACACTATATTGTATTCGACGGCATGATTGGCAGAGGAAAGGATCAGGCATTTAACCTCATTTCTGTGTCTGAGGACTGTCCATCTGAAATAAAAGATAAAATTAAGATGGCTGAACAACGGGTGAGCCGCGGTTTGCGACCCCAGGACTTTACACTGATTAAATCGTTAGGCTCACAAATAGCCGGGTCTATGATTCAGTAAGGAGGAAAGGTGAACTTGCTTGGCAGACTGCTCTCTCAATGTGGAAAGCCTCGCGGACGGTTTGGCCGATTCCTTGTTCGCGGTATGAACTTAGGGCATTCCGGTTTGACGCGTTGGGGTCTTACAAAGGTGGAGATTCGAGAAAACGCGACTGTTCTTGACATCGGGTGCGGTGGCGGTCGAACACTCGAGCGCCTTGCTTCCCTCGCTAGCCTTGGCAAGGTGGTCGGTATCGACTACTCGGAGGACTCTGTCGCCGTCGCGCGGAAAAGGAACCAACGACTGATTGCAACCGGTCGCGTTGAGGTTCTCCATGGCTCGGTATCCTCGATGCCATTCCCGGACGCAACGTTTGACTGTGTTTCAGCAGTTGAGACCTATTACTTCTGGCCTGATATTGCAGCAGACCTCGCTGAAGTGCGGCGTGTGATGAAACCGAGTGGTCAAATGGTAATCATTGCCGGGATGTACCGCGGATCCAGGTTCGACAAGCGAAACAAGAGACTGATCAGGGCTGGCGGCATGAGGTGCTTTTCTGTGCAGGAGTTCGAGGAGACCCTGCAGAATGCCGGTTTCTCTGCTGTAGCTGTCTCCGTGGAGCCCCGAAAGGGATGGGTTTGTGTGGCTTCGGAGCTGGGGTCCAAAGACCGTAACGGAAATGCGTTTAATACTGAAATAGACGATTATCATTGCGGTTAAAATATGAATACAAATATTATGAGGTAGGTATCATTACTGGTGACAAATCAATAAATCCGATTCTTTCCCTCCTCATTTCCGGAAAAGACGATGGGAAAGTGTCTGTGGAAAAAGCAAAGCTAATGGGTATGAAGGATTTTCTGGTTGTACCTAAAGCACATCCTTTTATAATGAATGACAAAAATGTTATGAAACAGGTAGCATACTTCATTGCAAACGGTAAATTCGACAAGGACCTTAACCGAACAAACCAGTTGAGCAGACGGCGTGAAGTTCGCGATTCACGGTGAGGTCTGCGCAAGATTGACATGAATTTGGGCCGCAGCTCATCAGCAGACTTTCGCAATATAAAAACAGATCGGGCTAAAGGGATGGCAGTTCAAATAAGCTGGAATCCGGGAACACATTTTTATGCGATCCGCAACCAGCACCCTTAAACTGGGCAGTTTTTGCATGAAAATTGATCGATTAAGACCGAAATACGGGTGTTTTTAGGAAGCTTTTATCTATTTTTCAATAGGTTGCTGTGGCCCGACCCAGGACTGATCGGCAGGTTTTATCCATAGAGGACTTGGTATTAATTTCCATTTGAGCAACAGCCTGTCAATCTGTGATTATAGGGATCGGATTACGCACTAATCAAGATTTGACACGAAAGCGCCCCGGTTGCAAACGCGGGTCGAATTGGTGTATGTATTTCTCCGGCTTAAATGTCGGATGGAGTTTGCCTCTACCCTATCGCCCGGCGCACCATCGGAAGCAAGATGAGAATCTCGCGGATAGCTGAGGGCCTGGCCATTGTTAGGGGCTTTTTTAAATCGTCGATTACAAAGGAGGTGCATCATGGATCTTGGGGAATTGGTGGCACGAAACGCTCGGACGGTTCCGGACAAAGAAGCAATTATTTACGAGGACAACCGCTATGATTGGAAAACGGTCAATAAAAAGGTAAATGCCGTTTCCAACACCCTGATCAAGGCCGGCGTCAAAAAAGGCGACAAGGTGGCCATGTGGATGTTCAACACGGACATGTTCGTTTTTACCTTTTACGGAATATTGAAAGCCGGCGCGGTGGCGGTGCCTGTCAATTTCCGCCTGGCGCCGCCGGAAGCCGAGTTTGTTTTCGGCAATTGCGATGCGGTGGCAATCATCTTTGATGACGCTTTCGAACCGGTGATGCGGGAAATGAAACCGCGTCTTAATAATGTGAATTACTTTCTTTCCGCCGGCACCGGGCGATTTGATACTTTCGATCCCCTGGCCGATGTTTTGATTTCCGGCGATAGCGACGAGCCGGGTGTGCCGGTGGACGAATTTGATGAGAGCGAAATCCTTTATACTTCCGGAACAACGGGAAGGCCTAAAGGGGCGTTGTTTGTCCATCATAACCATATGACATTGGTCGCCAGCATGACAACGCTCATCGGAATTCGCCCTACGGATCGGCTGCTGCACGCGGCACCTTTGTTTCATTCAGCGGAGCTTAACCTTTATTTGAACCCGGGCACTTATCTGGGTTGTACCCAGACGGTGGTCAAAGAGTTTGTCCCGCCAAAAATACTGAGCCTTATTGAAAAGGAGAAAATCACCCAGTTTTTCGGGGCGCCAGTGATGTTTTCTTTTCTGATGAAAGTACCGGATTTTGACAAGTACGATCTTTCTTCCGTCCGTTATTATGGATACGGAGCTGCTCCCATGGCCGCCGAGTCGGTTAAACAGATGACTACTAAATTCAAAACAGACCGTTTTTTTTGTCTTTGCGGATTCACGGAGGCCGGCCCCGGAGGGATCGCGCTGCAGCCGGAAGACCAGATTAGAAAAGCCGGTGCCGGCGGAAAATATATCGTAAACATGGAATCGCGTCTGGCGGACCCGGAAGGCAATACCGTGACGCAGGAGGGCGTGGTCGGGGAACTGGCCATAAAAGGCGAAACCATTATGAAAGGATACTACAAAAACCCGGAGGCCACCCGGGAAGCCATAAAGGACGGCTGGGTTTACTCGGGAGATTTGGGCATCATGGACGACGAGGGATACATTACCCTGGTGGATCGTAAAAAAGACATGATCATCACCGGCGGTGAGAATGTATACAGCAAAGAGGTGGAAGATGCATTGTTCGAAAATCCGAAAATCACCTCGGCCGTTATCAT
The DNA here is from genome assembly GCA_963710795.1 of uncultured delta proteobacterium. Taxonomy (GTDB): domain Bacteria; phylum Desulfobacterota; class Desulfobacteria; order Desulfobacterales; family JAFDCJ01; genus JAFDCJ01. Next base: position 170,014 of record CAVQBT010000004.1, on the reverse strand, counting down.
CGGCGTCCCCCACCCGGAATGGGGCGAAACCGTCATGGCCGTGGTAACGCTCAAAGAGGATCAAAAACTTAAGCTGGAGGAGCTGCGCGAATTTTTAAAACCCCGCATCGCCGACTATAAAATTCCCAGGCTTCTCGAAGTGGTGGATGCTCTGCCCATGAATGTTTCCGGTAAGGTCCTGAAATATCAGCTCCGCGCCAAATTCAAAAATCGGGCCGGCAGCTGAAAAATTTTATGACAAGAGCCGCCATGCGGGCAAGATGAAATGAGTCGGCTTCAAATGGACACAAAGCAAAACGTTTATTGAGAAGGTGAAGGGAGTCCTTGGCTATAAGGAAAGAAGCAGAAAGATAATTTGTGCTGACGATACATATGAGGTTCGGGAGGTGATAACGCCATTCGGCAATGCTGATAATCTGGAATCCAAGAACACCTATTTATGGATGGAATCAATAACCAGCATTCTTATTCGGACGGTTTTTGCATGAAAATTGATCGATTAAGACCGAAAAACTGGTGCTTTTAGACCTCTTTTCTCAATTTTTCAATATGTTGCTGTGGCCCGACCCCAAGGGTAAACGCCGACCCCAAGGGTTAACGTTCGGGAATAAAAGAAAGGAAACACTAATATGCAAGCACGAGCCCCACTCATGATAGAGCATCGTCTGATTGAAAGAATGCTTTTGGTTATCAAGGGCATCTTGGCCAAAATAGAATCGAAACACAAGGTAGATCCTGTGTTCGTGGATATAGCGGTTGATTTCATCCGGATATACGCCGACAGGACGCATCACGGAAAGGAGGAGGATATTCTTTTTCGAGAACTGAATAAAAAAGCGCTGATCTCAGAAGACAGACAAATCATGAAAGAACTAATCGAGGAACATGTGTTTGGTCGCCAGACAACCAAATCGATTGTTGAAGCCAACACCCGCTACCGGAATGGTGATGAGGCTGCCTTGGCCGACATTACCGCAAACCTTAAAACCCTTACCGAGTTTTATCCCAGACATATCGAGAAAGAAGATAAGGTTTTCTTTCCCTCATCCAGAATTTATTTTACTGATGAAGAGGATCAGGCCATGTTGGCAGAGTTCTGGGAGTTTGATCGGAAAATGATTCACGAGAAATACAAAACATTGGTTGAAAGATTTGAAGGGCAGTATTGAATCCCGAACCATGCCTTGCACTCGGATGGCAATTCCGCTGTGCTAGATTGCCAACGGTGAAGGCCACATTAGCGCTTCGATTCTCATATCTCAGGCTTTTGAGAAGTCAGCTTGAAAAGTACATAGCAGCAGAGCTTGGCCAGGATCATTTGTCGGCTGCCAAGAACCAGACAGAGCTTCGCACGGTCAAAAGGGAGATTACCGGTTTGGGTTAACGTTTCCAGGCCCCTAAACTTTTCGTCAGCGAAGGAATAAAAAAAAGTTCAAATGGCATTCCTTGACCCATCGAAACCTATTGCCACATGCGTGGCTTCCGAATGTATTGACTGCCCGGTATCGAAGGAGGTTCATTGCCATTTCCGTCCGCAGGAGTTGGCTCATTTTCTCCTGATCTGTCTCCCCGGGTTCATCGTCGGCGGAGCCGGCGTATTGGCATTCGGGGTATGGTCTCTGGTATTTTGGATCGCCATTATTATTGGGTTTTTCGGCTTTCTTGAGATCCGGGTGATGTGCTCCCATTGCCCCCACTACGCAGAAAATGGAACAACCCTTGGGTGTTGGGCAAACCATGGCTCACCGAAATTCTGGAAATATCGTCCTGGCCCAATGTCGGTAATCGAAAAAATAATTTTCTTCGGCGGTCTGGCGGTTGTCTGGGGCTATCCATTGCCCTTTATCGTGATTGGCAAGCTGTGGTTCTTACTCGCTCTCTACGTTCTGAGCAACGCAGCGTTCTTCGCGACGCTCAAGTTGTTTTTATGTTCTCAATGCATGAACTTCGCCTGCCCTCTGAATTCCGTGGACGAAGCCACGCGTGATCAGTTTTTTCAACGCAATCCATCGGTCGCTGAACATTGGGGTAAACATGCTCAAGATTGAAGGGAGATAGAAAAGGACAATACGCTATCAGCATTAACAAGCAATGGCGTGTTTGTTTTGAGTGGCATAACGGAAATGCGTTTAATTCAGTTGAGCAGACGGCGTGAAAACTGCGGTAGTGTGTCGAAAATATGAAAGGCTATAAATGAATAATATATCGACTTTAATGTGGGGAATTATATTTGGTTCGATAGGTTTAGGATTTTTTGTTTATGGCAAAAAGCAAAAAGCAATTATTCCGATTTTAAGCGGCATAGGGCTAATGGTGTTTCCTTATCTTATTTCAAATTTATATATTTTGATCCTGTCAGGTATTGTTTTGATAGCATTGCCTTATTTTATAAGAATATGAGGCCGGTATTCAAATAAAAAGGCAAATCATAGCCTTAATGTGATCGAAATTTCCTAACCCATGCGTTGAGTGAAATAATTCTTCAAAAGGTCCGTCGCTATCAGCGACAGGCAACGTTTCCATTCCGGTGCGACTCGCCGGAAAAACGCCGCTTCTTTGAATTATCGGTTAATCCGATGAAAGATGAAACGGTTGCATTTATAAGCAGCATAATCCGAATTGAGATACGAAAATCAGCAGAGCGCAAAATGTTCACCCAATAAGCAACTAAAAGATTCAGGTGCTAACCTTGCGGCACAACTAGTCCGCGGGAGCGGTGAGGGCATTTCAGTAATCAAAGGACTACAAAAAGGGGCATTCAAATGTCAGATAAACCAATCAGTCGCTTTCCAGTTCCTGAACTCAACGAATTGCCCGAAGACATTCGAGACAGGATATTGGCCGTACAAGAAAAATCCGGGTTTGTACCGAACGTATTTTTGGCGCTTGCCCATCGTCCGGATGAGTTCCGGGCTTTTTTTGCCTATCACGACGCCTTGATGGAAAAAGAGGGTGGCCTTACGAAAGGCGAGCGCGAAATGATCGTCGTTGCGACTTCAGGTCTCAATCAATGTATCTACTGTGTTGTCGCTCACGGCGCAATTTTACGTATTCGGGAAAAGAATCCGCTTCTGGCCGACCAGCTTGCAATCAATTACCGTAAGGCCGATATCACGCCAAGACAGAAAGCGATGCTTGACTTCGCCGCCAAAGTCTCATTGCAGCCATACGAGGTCAGCGACGCCGACCTGGAAAAAATGAGTCAGCACGGCTTTTCTGACGAGGATATCTGGGACATTGGGGCAATAACAGCGTTCTTCTCCTTATCCAATCGAATGGCTAATTTGACGAGCATGCGGCCTAACGACGATTTTTACCTGCTGGGGCGTATTGCAAAAGAATAGCCTTAGCACAGATTGGAGGTAAACGTGATGGTTTCGCCACAAATTGTTTTTACGGCTATCCATGCCGGTTTGCGGTTGTATCACGCCGGGTATAGCGCCTATGTCGACAGCACCCGCAATCGCGCCCTGACGCTGCCCCTGCCGCGGGGGCCGATTACCCCAACCGTCACCACCGCCCTGGCCTTTTTTACCGAAACCAATGAGGGTAAAGCCATTGCCGCCGTTGAAAAAAATGAACGGCTCAGGTGGCTGCTGGATGAGCTTAATCAGCGTGATCTACCCCCTCCTTTAAGAAAAGAATTTTTGCAGATATATTCAGTCGCCTTCTGGCGTACCCAATCAGACGATCCCAATGTCGATCCGGGTCCATCTCCGGTAAATGCAGACGAATTTATCAGCCTGCTGACGATCCGCCAATGGTCCCAAAGCGAGGCCCCAGGTAAGCTCACGGCCCTGCAGCAGGTTGCCGGAACCCTGGTCAACATTGCCGTTGATTATTTCGCACAAACTCCCGGCTTGATATCCGGCAATCGCCCTGAAGGCCGCGCGTTGATGGCCTTTCTCGAAACGATTGACGATGTCGATTTCGCCGCCGCCCCGCTGCCGGATATTGTCGGAAATATCCTCGTCGGTGTACTCGATGGCGTCAATGCCGTCCCTGAAATTATTTCCGGCGGTGCGCGCGAGCAGGACCTGATCAAAAATGTGACCCGGAGCCTGGCCCTATCGGCCAATCAGCATCTCGCCGACGCTTCCACCGAAGAGAAACGCAATGCCGGTATATGGCTCCAGCTGATTGCGCATTCTGTCGTAAAAAGCGGTGCCGAGACCATCCTAACGGATCCTGTTCGATTTTTAAGTGTCCGGCCAGGTGCCGAAGCGAATGTTGTTCAGCAGGTTGGGGCTACCTTGACGGGCCTGGTCATTGGCAAAGAGGCGATCAAATTAGAGGCGTTGCTTTCCGGCGAAGCGCTCAATAAAATTACGAAAGCCCTGCTGAACGCGGTGGCGCAAAATCCGGACGTTCTGAAAATCGGAAACGATGGATTCAAATCATTGATCCGGGAACTTGCTCAAGATCTGGCAAAACGCAAGGATCTCTTCAGTGATGACCTGCTGCCCGACATTCTGCATTTAGTGCTGGAAAAGTCGGCCGCGAATTTAGCCCTGATTTGGCCGGCCGGCAGTGACTCTCCAAGAAATCATCTGCTGGTTAGCGCCACCTCAGCGCTGTTAAAAGCCCTGGCCGAATCGGCCGTCGATGGCGCCTGGCCCAAGTTGGCCAGGGGGCAGATGCTGTCCCTAGCTGAAAACGTATTTGACGAAGTCGTGGACAATCCGGCCTGGCTGCTTGAGCGCGTCAACGGCCACAGCGCCCTTGGTACGGGTTTGAAGGCGGTGCTGACATCCCTGGGAAACCAGCCGGCCGCTAAAATAAATACGGATACCCTGATGGCGGCCTTGCGGTCCGGTCTGATGGCCGCCGCCACAGATCGTTCTTTGCTGAAAAAACTTCCCGCGCCGGGAACCGATGCCGGCAAGGTGGCCCTGGAAGCCGCCATCGATGCCATCATTGATACCGTTAACGGCGATACGGTACCGGCGGACCGCAAATGGCGCCTGATGCGCAATTCGAGTCTGCAGGCCCTGATCGAAATCGGGCTTGGGTCGCTGGCCGAATATGGGGCCGAACAAAAGCACATCGACGCCCTGAGGGTTGAATTAACCCTTCTTATCCAAATAAGCTATGGATTCGCAGAATATAAAAATCGATTGGATGCACGCCTGAAAGCAGCCTAGGAGGAAATCATGAACCGGACTGCCACTAAAATCATCGCCCCATTGTTGATTACACTCGTTTTCCTGCTGGTTAGCGGATGTGAATCGGCACGCTATATTCGCAATGCCCAAAACCATTTTAACCAGGCTGCCCAGCAGGAAAATCAACTGCTGGCTAAATCGCTGGCCGCATATCAGGCCGGTGCCGATGCCAGCGCTACGTCCAGTGCGCTGGCGGACTACAAATTGGCGCTGAGTCTTGTCGACCGGGCCATCAAGGAAAACCGCGCCAAGCTGCGGCAGGAAAAGCTCCTGGGTACGGCCTACATGATCAAAGCCATGAGCTTATGGCGTATATCCGATCTAAACGGTACGCCGCCGGACCCGCTGGAATCGCCTTCGGCGGCATCCGCGATGGAAAATTCGGTAGTGTCTTCCGCCGAGCGCAAAGAACTCATGGTTTTGATTCCGACAATTAAGCGTGAGCTTTCTGACAATCAACAGCCTATCACACTGGGTACCCGGGATCGCGTCATGCTGATCGCGTTGCCGGGACTGCTGGACCATGATCGAGGGCGCCTGGTTCCATCGCTTAATCGGGCGGAGGCATTCTTTGCCAGTGCCTATAAGGTGCTCGGGGAGGCAGCGGGCGCCGCACCGGCCGATCATCCGGTGAAGTTGTATCTCGTCATGGCGCAACTGCAAACCCTCAACGCCTGGGCCTATGCCATTGACCGCCTTGGCACGCGGGAAGGCCTGCCGCCTGGAGAACGCAGAAAATTATTAAAAAATGCCATACACTCCCGGGTCACGGAATCCCTTTGTCCGATTAAGAATTTGGCAGAAAACAGCCGGGAAATACAAAACCAAATCACCCAATTTCTTTACTTAACCGGCATCAGCTGGAATGATGCCGTCAGTCCATGCAATTAGGATTGCGCTCAGCCAGGATCTCGGGCGCAGCTTTCTTTAGACCCGCAATAATGCAGATCTGAGCCGCGCTGGTTTGAACGCGCTGGGCCGGGCCTGGCATTAAACCCGAAAATGTCCGGAAACTCGACTCCATCGAGGTCATCGACAACCTGCGCAGGGTCGGCCGGAAGGTGGCAGGGTAGATCGAGAACGAACACTTCGGCAATTTTATTGCATGAGGAGGTCAAGCACATGCACGCATTCATTGTCCGTCCGTTTGGAGTCAAAAACGGCATTGATTTCGATCTCGTTGAAAGAGAGCTGATTCGCCCGGCCCTGGCGGTATTGAATATTTCCGGCGGTACAACCGGTGAGTTCATTCAGCAGGGCAACATCCGCACCGATATGTTCGAGCAGCTGCTGATCGCCGATCTGGTGATTGCGGATATCTCCATCCAAAATGCCAACGCCTTTTATGAGCTGGGGATTCGCCATGCCTTGCGGGAAAAGCGCTCCTTTCTGATCAATTCCGAAGGCGACGAGGTTCCCTTTGACCTGAAAACAGACCGTTACATGCCCTATGATGCCGGCAACCCGGCCGCCAGTCTACCCGTTTTGATTGAAGCACTCAAAGCGACCCTGGATTCACAGGATCAGGATAGTCCGGTTTTTCAGCTCCTGCCGGGCCTTGAATCGGCTGACCCCACCAAGTTCATAGTGGTTCCGATTGATTTTCGCGAAGAAGTTGAGCGGGCCGAGTCCGCTAAAAATCCGGGCTACCTCCAGTTGTTGTCCGCGGAGGTCGACGGATTTGCCTGGACGACCATGGGACTGCGCTTGATTGGAATTGCGCAGTTCAGGCTCAGGGATTGGCAGGGGGCCAAAGCGACGTGGGAGGCCGTGCGGAAGTATGACGCCATGGATCTGGAGGCCAACACCCTTCTGGGAACCATCTATCAACGGATCGGCGAGCTGGTGAGGTCCGACCAGGCACTGCAGCGTGCGCTTCAGGATGTGAAAGTTTCGAGCTGGGACCGCGCTGAAATCCGGGCACTCATGGCCCGCAATGCCAAAACACTATGGGAGGCGGACTGGGTTAACCTGACAGAAATCAACACCGTCCAGCAGGCCGCGTTGAGCTCGCCGCACCTGACGGTGTCTTTCGATTTTTATCGCAAGGGGTTCGTTGATGATCGCAACCATTTTTACTCGGGCCTCAACGCCTTGGCCATGGTGACCATCCTAACGGAGTTGGCAGCCGCCCAGCCGGAGATCTGGCAGGACGACTTCGATTCGGAGGATGATGCCGCCCTGAAACTTCAGAAGCTCAAGCAGCTTCGCTCGGATTTGGCGGCCGGGGTCAAACTCAGCATCGAATCCAAGCAAATCGCCCTGGCACGTGAGGATCAAACCGATATCTGGGCCGAGATCAGTGCCGCGGACCTGTGTATGCTGACCGCTACGAAGCCCAATCGTGTTGGCCGAGCCTACAAGAAGGCCCTGTCCGGCGCGCCTGATTTCGCATGCGATTCGGCGCGCCAACAGCTCCTGCTTTATCAAGGTCTCGGTATTCTTGCCGAAAACACACAGGCGGCCCTCGAAAACATTCAGGAAATGTCGCCAAAGGAGAAAACACCGCCGGCGCCACCGCGCGTAATCCTGTTTACCGGGCACCGCATCGATGCGCCGGACCGGCAGCCGCCCCGCTTCCCGTCCGATAAGGAAAATCAGGCCCGATCCATGATTCTGGCGGCCGTATCCGAGGAGAAAAAGAAGGCGCCGGGCAAACTCCTCGGTATTTCCGGCGGTGCATCCGGCGGAGACATTCTCTTTCATGAAGTCTGCGAAGAACTGGATATACCGAGTCAGATGTATCTGGTGCTTCCGAAAAACGAGTATATCAAAGCCTCGGTGGCCGACGGCGGCCCCGGCTGGATAGAGCGGTTCAAGCGCCTGTTCGATCAAATGCAGCCCGAGATCCTGTCCGAATCCGGCCAGCTGCCGCGCTGGCTGCGCGCCAAAAAAGACTACCGCATCTGGCAGCGCTCAAATCTGTGGATGCTCCATAGCGCCCTGGCGATTGCCAATGACAACCTGACGCTGATCGCCCTCTGGAACGGCGAGCAGGGCGACGGCCCGGGCGGCACGGAAGACATGGTGGCGCGCGCCCAGGATCGGGGCGCGACCTTCATCCATCTGGATACCCGTGAACTTGTTGATTGCGTTGATTAAGTTTGGATGAGGGTCGGTTTTCAACCGCGATTTAGATGGACGAGTGACTAAAATGTACGAGCACATTAATGAATTTCAAGCGGCCGCAAAAGACTGCGGACCGGATTACTACACGGACGGATCGCTGCAGCAGGACAAGATCGAAGCTGCTTTCAGGATTTATCGCAATGCGCGCGCCGGAACCAAGCTGGGCGACTTTGACGGAAATCCGGTCGACTTCGGCATCACGATCGTCGGACGGTTGGCGCTGAAAGCGGACGACGGCACGTGGGTCAGCGCGGATGAAAGCTTTCCCAGCATCGATGAGATCATGCGTGAGAACCTGAAGGTCATGGATGAAGACACCGACGACAGCGGAAGCATTCTGAATGCCGGCCAGTGGTCGCTGCTGGCAAACGACGCCTGGGTTCTGGGCGGAATTCATGCCCGCACGCAGTTTCATTTTGCATCGCCGTTGCGGTGGCAAAACCTTTGGGACGAGCGCGGCCGCCGGATAACCGTCACGGCCCGCGAGGTGATCGGCATCACGGCGTTCGGCTATCGGATCAGCCGACCGGTCCCGCAACTCGAGGCGGTGGCGCAGTGTATCGACGCCAATAAGGCCGCCGCGGCTTCACTGCCGGTTTATAAAAAAGAGGTTCAAAAGTACCAGACAATCGAAAATTTTCTGGAATTTTATACCGCAATTCCGGCGATGGCCAGAAAATAAAGCGCTTTAGCGGCATCGGGCCGATAGCTTCCAGCCATGCCGGGCGGAAATGAATTGGATTGGCGCAATTCAGGTAACAGAAAGGAGATCCATTATGGCAAAGAAAGCCCTGCGCAAAGAAAGCGAACATGTGGCGCGTGCCAAGAATATTATCCGTAAAAAGGCACCCCTGCCCCCAGGCCAAGAGTGTCTCGATCTCGTCAAGCAGCTCAAACAGGAAAAGGCCTTCGGCTACGCGCGCAAGCTGCTCGGGCTGGCGCGCGAGTCTCTCGATTCGGCAGCCGATGATCAGTTGAAGCTCAAGCTTGCCCAGGAACACGCCCTGTGTACGTATAAGGACCCGGACTTGCCGGTCAGAAGCCGGTTGGATCGAGCTTTGGGGATCTTGAATGCAGCCGATACGCTGCTGGAAACCCAGAACCGGGAAACCCTGGGGCTGGCCGGCGCCATTTTCAAACGCATCTGGGAGGTCGGCGGCCAGAAAATTCACCTGGAGCACTCGCTGTCCTACTACCTGCGCGGTTATCAACTAAAACCGACAAGCGAACTGGACTTTGCCGATGACCGGGGTTACACCGGCATCAACGCCGCGTTTGTGCTGGATCAATTGGCCGCTCTCGAATCCCAGCAGGCGCAAAGTGCCGGCATGACCTCCGAGGTGGCCGATATGCGACGACAGCAGGCAGCGGATATCCGCCGGGAGCTGAAAAATAAGTTGCCCGAGCTTGCGGTGCAGGATGAGAGCTTGAACCGCAATTACTGGTATTTGGTCACAGTTGCCGAGGCCTACTTCGGGTTGTCCGAATATGAGCAAGCCGGGCAATGGTTGAAAAAGGCCGAGCGCCCTGCCCGATATTCCTTCCTGGGAACTGGAATCCACCGCGCGACAGCTGGCGTCCATCGCGCGGTTGAAGGCCGAGGATGATCCGCAAAAATTGGAATCCGGGGCCTGGCAAACCCTGGAAGCGTTTCTGGGAGACCGCATTTCCGCTGTGCTCACGGCCTTTCTCGGCAAAGTCGGATTGGCGCTTTCGGGCGGCGGGTTTCGGGCCTCGCTGTTTCACATCGGCGTGCTGGCCAAACTGGCGGAGCTGGACTTGCTGCGCCATGTGGAAGTTATTTCCTGCGTGTCCGGCGGGTCCATTATCGGCGCCCACTACTACCTTAAAGTCCGGGAACTATTCAAGCGCAAAGCGGATGCCGAGATCGGCCGGCAGGATTATGTCCAATTGGTGCAGGATACCTGCCGGGAGTTTTTAACAGGCGTTCAGACCAATATCCGCAGCCGGGTGGCGGCGGAGCTGGTGACGAATCTTAAAATGATTTTTCTGCCGAATTATTCCCGTACCATGCGGGCCGGCGAACTTTACGAGGAGAAGATTTACGCCGAAGTAAAAGACGGTGAAGAGCTGCGGCCGCGCTGGCTAAACGATCTGTATATCGAGCCCAAGGGCGAGGGGGAACTGTTCGCTCCCAAGTATGACAATTGGCGGCGGTCGGCTAAAGTGCCGATCTTGATTCTCAATGCCACATCGCTTAACACGGGTCATAACTGGCAGTTTACCGCGTCGTGGATGGGGGAGCCGCCGTCGGGCATCGACACGGCTATCGATGCCAACTATCGGTTAAGGCGGATGTATTATGAAGACGCACCGGCGCCCCACGATAAAATACGACTCGGCCACGCTGTTGCCGCCTCGGCCTGCGTTCCGGGGCTTTTCGAGCCCATCGTGCTGCCGAAGCTGTATCAACGCGAAGCCGGTCCGGACACTGAAAAGCAGCCAATTGCCGTCCGGCTGGTCGACGGCGGGGTGCATGACAATCAAGGCATCATGAGTCTGCTCGAGCAGGATTGCAACGCTGTTCTCGTCAGTGACGCCAGCGGTCAGATGGACAGCGATGACAATCCCAGCAAAGGGGTCATCGGGGTCCCCCTGCGCTCCAACAGCATCTTGATGGCACGGGTGCGGGAGGCCGAGTACCGCGAGTTGGATGCCCGTCATAAATCAGGAGTGCTGCGCAATCTGATGTTCATCCACCTCAAAAAAGAACTGGAGGTCAACCCGGTTGACTGGATCGGCTGTGACGAATCATTGCAGTTCGGCCCGGAACGGCAGTCCGGCGAAGAAAAAGATCATACGGATTACGGCATCTTAAAAGAGGTTCAGAAGAATCTGGCGGCAATTCGAACTGACCTGGATTCATTTTGCGACACCGAGGCCTTTGCCTTGATGACCAGCGGCTATCGCATGGCTGAGTTCGAATTAAAAAAGCAGTTTGCCAACTTTCCAATGTCGACCGAGGATTCACCGGATTGGCAATTCCTAGCAGTTGAAAAATCCATGGCAGATCGGTCCAAATCCAAGCGGCTGATGAAGCTGGTGAAGGTCGGCAGCCAGCGGGCATTTAAGGTCTGGAAACTGAGCACCCCGCTGAAAATCACCGCCTGGATCTTAGGTGTCCTGGCCCTGGTCTTTTTCTTTTGGGCCTGCTGGAAATGGTCATCGGTGGCGCTGCTGACAGTGGGTGCGATCGGCACGGCCGCTGCCGCCCTGATCGCGGGAGCCATTGTCGGCAAAAAGGTCATGCGCATCGTGCGCTACCGTGATACGCTGAGCGAGATTGCCATTGGTATTGCCATGTCGCTGCTGGGTTGGATAGTTGCCCGGATTCACCTGCATATCTTTGATAAGTGGTTCCTGCACATCGGCCGGGTCAGCGACCGCGACCACTAGGATCTGTTGGCGGTGTTTATTGACTACCCATACGATCGGCACGAACCGCGCTATCCTTATGATATTCCCTGTGTCTCCGGCACGCTGCTTGAGCCGCCGAAGGCGAACCACTGCTGCACTTTTTGTATTTGCATTATACCGGTTTCTGGCATAACTTTGTGACACGAATTATTCACGGTTAGAGCGGCAGCAAAGATCGAATAGCGTGCATATTTGAAAAATCTGAATAAACTAAAATTATTGTCGGTATCGGATGTCGTGGACCCCATGCTGCACCGGAAGGCCGGCAGCGGGCCTTATGCAGAAATTGATGTCATCATCTCCTGTGGTGATTTGCCGCCGGAGTATCTTTCCCGCCTGGTCCATGCATTCAACGCGCCGCTTTATTTTGTGGGCGGCAACCACGATATTCGATACAAAGATAAACTGCCCCAGGGCGGTCTCGATCTGCACGCCCGGCTGGAGCGAATCAGGGGCTTAAACTTTTTGGGCCTGGAGGGCTCGCGCTGGTACAATGGCGGGCCTTATCAGTATACCGAGAATCAGATGCGTAGCATCATTCGGCGGCTGCGGCCAACGCTCTGGTGGCAGGGCGGCATTGATATCGTTGTTACGCATGCCCCCCCGCGTCATGTAAACGATGCCGAAGATCGCTGCCATCGGGGATTTAAAAGCTTTTGCTGGCTGATTAACAAGTATCAGCCGGATTTTTTTATCCACGGGCACATTCACAGGAACTTTTCCGATCCCGCCGAGCGGGTAACCGTTGTTGATGCAACCAAAGTGGTGAACACGTATGGGTATAACATTCTGGAAATCGAAACCGGCCCGCAAGCGAAATAATCGGACCGAGGGCGACCGGCAAGAAGCAGCGGCATACGAAGTCAAGAGCTTCAAGGATCAGCAGCAAAAAGAGGCCGCTTTCGATCACCGGGATCGTGGAATTCGATCGGTGCCGTTGGACCGGATTGTGGGCAGTGTCGGCCGGTACAAGGATTTTGACGGCCGCTTCCGATTTAAACCCATGGTGCCATCGGATAGACTGGAGGGGATTAAGAAGGCCATGCGGCAAGGCCGGACATTGGGGCCGGTAAAGCTTTTTGAAATCAAAGACGAGTTCTATGTACTGGATGGCAACCACCGGATAGCCGCGGCCAAAGAACTCGGACACGATGAAATTCTGGCGCATATCGAAGAGTTCATCCCCTCAAAAAACACCCTTCAAAACATCCTGTACCGCGAACGGGCGGAATTTGCCGACCGCACGCGGCTGCCGGCTGCAATCAACCTGACCGAAGTCAGCCAATACGGCTATCTGCTCGAGCAGATTTCAGAACACCAACAATTTCTGCAGGCCGAAGGAGAAAATGACGTCGCTTTTGAGACGGCGGCTCAAGACTGGTTCAAAACGGTATTTCGTCCCCTTTGTGCGATTATCAAACGCAGCCGATTGGTAGATTCTTTTCCCGGGCGGACCGTCGACGATCTTTTTTCTTACATTACATTTCATCAATGGAAAGAAGGCCGCAAAAGGCGGTACGGTATTGGCATTGACAAACTGGTCCCTAAACATATGGAGGCGTTTCGCAACAAAATGAAAGAGTTAAAAGGCGCAGACTACCCGGAAATGAAACAGGGCATCAATGTTTTTATTCTAATGAACGTTCAAGCCAGCAAAGAGATAAAACTGATGGATAAGCTCTTTGAACGGGAGGAAGTCAAAGAGGTCCATTCCGTGCATGGTGATGTGGATCTGGTCGTCAAGGTCGTGCTGACGCGTGATCTGCTCAGTTCGGATGCCGAGATTATTTCCCAGTTCGTGCATGAAAAGGTGCGCAAATTGCCGGGCGTCGTCAGCACCAAAACCCTGATTCCGGGCATATCCAAAATCAAGGTGCCGGATGTCTGTCAGGACTACCTTAGGAATGACGAATGAAGAATGATAAATGACGCATAATCCGCTTGAGACGAAAAATTGCAGATTGAATATTGCAGATTGAATATTTTTATGGTTGTCGCTTCGCTCCGTCTTTTGTAAAATGGATAGAATTTATACGCAAGGGGATTCAAACGACAGAATTCCACAATTATTCAATACTTGGATGCGTCTCGAAAGCGGCAAGATTTTTGCTCTGTTCGATCAAAAGAATCCCGTCGGCAACCAAGCGTACCCTGACGACACGCCTGGCAGCATTCATAACCCGCTATAATATCAAACCGCAGGTTTTTCTACTTTGCCCTGAGCTCATACACGCCATCCCAGTCATTGGCGGGGGGCATTTTGCGGTACTCGTTGCAGCGCTGAACATACACTTTGGAAGGGAGGTCTTCGGGCACCAGGTCAAGCACCTGCTCAAACCACGCTGCGGCAGCTTGCCATTCTCGCCCGCGGTACGCCTTGAGGCCGGCCTCAAAATGCTGGAGGCTGCGGGCTTTATTCGGGTCCAGGCCCCCCTTTTCAGCCAGGAGTTCATAGACCTTTACCGGTTTCGATCGGCCCACAACCCGGATAATATCTATTTCCCTGGCAACGAGCTGCTCCTTGGTGAGCGAATAGGTTTCTTCGGAAATGAAAATCTGGGTCCCGTAATATTTGTTGGCTTCTTCCAGACGGCTTGCCAGATTGACATCATCCCCAATGAGCGTGTATTTAAGGCGCGAAGACGAGCCGACATTGCCAACCACCACTTCGCCGGTGTTTATGCCGAATCGATAGGTCCTGGCGGACAAGCCTTCTGCAACCCACTTGGCTTCCAGTTCCCGCAGGAATTCCAGGCATTTCAATGCGGCCCGGCAGGCACGCAGAGCGTGGTCGTCCTGATCAATCGGGGCCCCCCAGTAGGCAAAGATGGCATCTCCCAGGAATTGATTGATGGTGCCGTCGAAATCTAAAATTGCACTGCTCATGCCCTGGAAATATTCGTTGAGATGGGTGACCACTGCTTCCGGCGAGGATTTCTCGGACATGGTTGAAAAATCAGCGATATCCGTAAAAAAGATGGTCACCTTTTTTTTGTGCCCGCCAAGACGCAGCATCTCCGGATTCCGCATGATTTCAGCGGCCACTGTCGGCGATACGTAGCGCTCAAATGTCCGTTTAATGAATTCCCGCTCTCTCAATCCCTTGACCATGTCGTTAAAGGCCCGCCCGAGATTCTCCATTTCATCACCGGTTTGTATATGGACCTTCGTATCCAGATCGCCGGTACCGATAATTTTGGCTGCCCGGGCCAATTGCATGACCGGCTTGGTAATGCTTTTCGCTAGTAGAAAACTGATCCCGAGGGCCACAAAAAGAATGAGGCCGCCGACAATCAGAAAAGTTATCCGCAGCCGCGACAAAAATTGGAGTTCCCGGGTATAGGACTTGAGAATGACAAAGCCGCCGGCTTCTTCACGAATACTCGGCAGAATCGGAAAGCGCATGGTTAGATACAGCTCGTTGTCCAGGCCAACCTCATTGATGGCGGCAGTCTGTCCATAAGCTTCAGATTTCAAATATGTATCTAGCGTTTGGGCCTTGGTTGACATTAAGGTGGTGGCCTGCACCCCCTGGATGGAATAAAGCGCCAGGTCCGTTCCCGTGATATCCTTGATAACTGCAAGGGTGTCCCGGTCCAGGCGCTTGCCACAAATGACCACGCCATGAAATTCATCTCTGAATTCCACCGGTTTTGCAATGACGTAATAAGCCGCATTCCCGGTTTGGGCCGGAATTAGAAAACCATTCGTGTCCGATACATTGGAAGTCCATATATCTTCAGCTTCTTTCTTTGCATCGAATTGTTCAAATAAGGGCAAATCGCTAATATCGTCGCCGACTCTTTGCGGTGACGCTTTTGAGAAAAGCAAGATACCGTCTGCGGTTGTCAAAATGAAGAGGTCAAATTCACGATACATGGAAAGAAAGGGAAGCAGGGAATTCAATCTCAGGTTGGCATCTTTATACAGTGCGCTCGCGTTTTCGGATTTTTCCAGCCCAAGTTTATCGACGCCTAACGAGGCGGTCGATAAAATCGATCTGAATTGGGCATTGCTGTTGGTGAGATTATCGATTGCATCAACGGTGAATTGGCGCCTTAAATTTTGAAGATGCCTGAAGGCCGCCCGGCTGCCTTGAAATCGCTCCCTGATATTTTCTTGAATTCGATTTTCGGTGGCTTTCTGAAGGATAAAAAGAACACTCAAAATTGACAGGCAAACCATTGCCCCGAGAACGAGAAAAATCTTGGTGTGAAATCGGAAGGAGAGCTTGAAGGATATGGCCTTCATCGGCATATTCCAGAATTTTGCGGGTGATTAGTAACTTTATTTGTCATATCCGGTCGGACCGGATTTGTCTGGGTATTGCGTACCATCCTTTCGCCGGTGCGGCCCAATTCGTCCAACCTCTTTTAATTCCAGGTGCACCGCGGCCAGGCTGCCCGGCCTGTATCACGATTTCTTGGTTGACCCGCTTTGCTTTAGGCCGCCATGCGTTGATGGTGTATGTGCCGGCCGGCAAGTCGTCTATCCGGAAGGCACCTTCATTATCGGTCAAGGCAAAGGCGGTGTTCTCAAGTACCACCGCATAAGCAATCATTTTGGGGTGGATGTTACAATAAATCGGCACCACGCCATAATTTTCAAACATCACTGTCCTGGCAGGATCAGCGTCCTTATACTGGCCCAGATCAAACGTCGCCAAAGGGGAAATCGAAAAGACGTTGTGGTAAATTTTGTCCTGATTGGGGAAGCGAACCCGTTGGCCGGCGACCAGCGGCAATATATAGGGAACAAAGCGCTTATTTTTTTGGCTTATTGTCAAAATTTTCGCGGGCGCCTTGGTTTTAAAGCCCGTTATGTAGACTACTGTTTGGCTCATATCTTTTTTCTTTTTCAATCCGCCGAAAAACTTTTTTTCATAGACAGTCGCTTTGCCGGTAACGGAGCCCGTATTCTGCGAGCCATGACTATCCGGTACTGACAGCAGGATCAATAGGATTATAATGGAGGCTATTCGATAGGGTGATAAAAAAGCGTTCGGCCGGATCCGCCGCAAACGCTTTACGACTGTTGATTTCATTTCACAAAATCTGCTTCCTCTAAAAGGTTTTCCGCACATGGATCTGGCATATCTATCAAAATAAGCCGGTTATCTGCGCTGTCAATTTTGAATGAGGGGTCAAGTCTAGGTTTGACCTTTGCTTAATATGGTTAATGGTCAAGCAACCAGTCAACTCAATCAACTCAATCAACCCAATCAACGAATCAACTCAATAAACTGATTAATCCGCAGGGCTTCAACACGACACCATACTTCACTATATGCAAAAAGCTTGCAAATGTGCAATGTGCTGCTTTACCAGGCGGATTAATCAACCCACCCAAACGTTCGATCCACCGCTTTTTTCCACTGCCGGTAGTATTCCTCCCGGACGCCGGCTTCCATGGCGGGCTGCCAGGTTTTATCCACGGCCCAGTTTTTTCGCAGCGCTTCAGCACCGGACCAAAACCCGACGGCCATACCGGCGGCATAGGCGGCGCCCAAAGCGGTGGTTTCGGCAACTTCAGGCCGTATGACCGGCACGTTCAGGATGTCGGATTGGAATTGCATCAGCATTTCATTGCCCACCATGCCACCGTCCACTTTGAGTTTAGTGAGCTCGACACCGGAGTCTTTGTTCATGGCTTCCACGATATCGCGGGTTTGATAGGCGCTGGCTTCCAGGACGGCCCGGGCCAGGTGGCCCTTTGTTGACAAAGCGCGTCAAGCCCACGACCACCCCGCGCGCATCCGAACGCCAGTAGGGGGCGAAGAGTCCGGAAAATGCGGGGACAAAATAGGCGCCGCCGTTATCTTCCACGGTGGCGGCCAACTCCTCGATTTCCGGGGCACTGGATATCAATTCCAGATTATCCCGCAGCCACTGCACCAGGGCACCGGTAATGGCGATGGCGCCTTCCAGGCAGTATACCGGGCGCTGATCGTTGAATCTGATAGCCCAGGGTGGTGAGCAGGCCATGCCGGGAGGGGACGGGCGTGTGGCCGGTATTCAGCAACAAAAAACAGCCGGTACCATAGGTGTTTTTGGCTTCTCCCTGATCAAAGCAGGTTTGACCCACCAGGGCGGCCTGTTGATCGCCCAGCGCACCGCAGACCGGTATTTCAGCACCCAGCGGTCCGTCTGCCAGGGTTGTGCCCCAGGTGCGGCTGTCGCAGGAGGGCACGATGCGCGGTAAAATCTGTTGCGGAATCCCCAGGGCATCCAGGATCTCCGGGTCCCACTGCAGCGAAGTCAAATCCATCAGCATGGTGCGGCTGGCGTTGGTGACGTCGGTCACATGGGATCCGCCGGCCGGCCCGCCGGTCAGCCACCAGATCAGCCAGGTTTCCATGGTTCCGAAAAGGGCTTCCCCCTTATCGGCCGCGGCGCGGGCAGCCGGGACATGGTCCAATATCCATTTTATTTTTGGACCCGAAAAATACGTGGCAATGGGCAGCCCGGTCTTATCCCGGAAGCGGTTTTGGCCCTGTTCGCGTTCCAGTTCCCTGCAAATTTTATCGGTGCGGGTGCACTGCCAAACGATGGCGTTCATATAGGGCCGGCCGGTGTTTTTGTCCCAGAGCACGGTGGTTTCGCGCTGATTGGTGATGCCGATGGCGGCCAGATCCGAGCCGGCAATCCCGGTTTTGAACAGCGCGCCATGGATAACGTCCTGGGTGTTTTGCCAGATTTCCAGAGGATTGTGCTCCACCCAGCCCGGCTGGGGAAAAATCTGTTCATGCTCTTTTTGCTCCCAACCGACGATCTGACCGCTGTGATTAAATATGATGAAACGGTTGCTGGTCGTGCCCTGATCCAGGGCACCCACATATTTGGCCATGGTTTGGTCTCCTTTCCCGATAATTAATCCGCCCTGAAAAGATCACCCTCAGAGCTGCAAAGAGTTCTTTGCAAACCGAAGAAAGTGTTTAGGTCGACAGCTGGCGGATTAATTATTTTATGCTGCGCATTTTTTATGTTTTTCTTCTTTTTAATTCATTATTCATTTTTTTTACCATAAAACACACAAAAATAACAACCAGGTGCTTAAAAGCGTCGAGGGGTTAAAGCATCGGCTCTAACCCCTCGAAATTTAACCCAAGCTGCATTGCGCGGGCGGGTGCGCCATACTAACTGACGATGGGCACCCTGCGCGCAACGCATGGCGGTTATTTTACCCGACCCTCACGCCAGGCCTGGATGAGCTGGTCATAATTGACGGTCTCACCCTGCGGTTTTTCATTGGCCAGCTTCGGCTTAGGCGAGCCGGGCTGGTTCAGCCAATAGGACTCATCCCTTTTGGGGTTGAGCTTCGGCCCGCATTTTTCCTGCACATTGGCGCGTTCGATGCGCTGCATCACGCGGTCCATCTCGTTGGCAAGATTATCCATGGCCGTGCTGACGGTCACCTCACCGGATACCGCCTCGCCGATATTTTGCCACCACAGCTGGGCCAGCTTCGGATAATCGGGCACGTTGACCCCGGTCGGTGTCCAGGCAACCCGCGCCGGGCTGCGGTAAAACTCCACCAGTCCGCCGAGCTTGGGTGCGCGCTCGGTGAAAGATTTGTCTCTGATATCGCTGTCGCGGATTGGTGTCAGGCCTACGTGAGCCTTTTTCAGCGAGGTGGTCTTGGCCACACAGAACTGCGCGAAAAGCCAGGCCGCCTTGCGACGATCCAGCGGCGTGCTCTTCATAAAGGTCCAGGAGCCGCAATCCTGGTAGCCCAGCTTCATGCCCTCTTCCCAGTAAGGACCGTGGGGCGAAGGCGCCATGCGCCATTTGGGGGTGCCGTCCTCGTTGACCGTGGGACCCGGTGCGACCATGTCGGGCACAAAGGCCGTGTACCAGAAGATCTGCTGGGCGACATTGCCGCCTTCCAGAAACGGCAGGTAGGTGTAGAAATCCATTCCCAGGGCGCCCGGCGGCGCGTATTTGCGCAGCCATTCCATGTATTTGCGCAGCGCGTATTTGGCGGCCGGGCCATTGGCGGCGCCGCCGCGCGCAACGGTCGCGCCGACCGGCCGGCAGTCTTCCATCCGGATACCCCATTCATCCACGGGAATGCCGTTGGGAATGCCCTTGTCTCCGGCACCGGCCATGGACAGCCAGGCATCGGTAAAGCGCCAGCCCAGGTCCGGGGCCTTCTTGCCATAGTCGTTATGGCCGAAAATGGCCTTGCCGTCGATTTCGCTGGACATGCTCGCTGAAAAACTCGGCGATGTCCTCATAGGCCGACCAGTTGACCGGCACGCCCAGCTCATAGCCATAGATTTCTTTGAATTTCTTTTTGAAGTCCGCGCGGTTGAACCAGTCGTAGCGGAACCAGTAGAGATTGGCGAACTGCTGGTCCGGCAGCTGATAGAGTTTGCCGTCCGGGCCGGTGGTAAAGGACTTGCCCATGAAATCGTCCACATCCAGCGTGGGCAGGGTCACGTCCTTGCCTTCACCCGCCATAAAGTCGGACAGGGGCACCACATATCCGTAGCGGGCATGGGTTCCGATCAGGTCGGAATCGTTAATCCAGCCATCATAGAGATTCTCGCCGGAGGCCCACTGGGACTGCAGCTTTTCAATGACATCGCCCTCCTGAATCAAGTCATGGGAGACCTTGATTCCGGTAATCTCTTCGAACGCTTTGGCCAGTACTTTCGACTCATATTCGTGGGTCGGAATGGTCTCGGAGACGACCTTGATATTCATCCCCTTAAAGGGCTTGGCCGCATTGATGAACCATTCCATCTCCTTCATCTGCTGGTCTTTGGTCAAGGTCGAGGGTTGAAATTCCTCGTCGACCCACTTCTTGGCGGCTGCCATGTCCGCGCTGGCAGTACCTGCCAAAAACGCGAACACTACGGCGAGCACACCCGCCAGAAGCATCATCCGGTTTCTCTTCTTCGATATAATTCCTCTCATAGGGACACCTCCAAACGCTCGGCCTTCAATTGTTATGTTTTGGTTTAAGGTCTATATCGCCGGCGTGAAGGCCGTTAACGCCGAACGGCATTGGACCTATAATTAATCCTTATAATTAATCCTACCTGGTAAATTGCGATTGGTTGCCATAATGTGTGACTTTAAAACTGAAGGAAAATTTTTAATTAAGACGGCGGCGGATTAATTATTATTTTTGCTTCGCAAATTTTTTTGTTTCTTCAGTCTTTTCAAATTGATCTGCTGCAAGCGAACATTAAATCTTCAATTCAAAATATTCAATATTCGTCACCCCCAACGCATGACGACGATCACCCAGAACAACGATATGATCGTTGCAATCCACAGCGCCAAATTTGTCAATCCGAGCCACGCCAGATGGATATAGGCACTGCCCAGCAATCCCAAGAAAAATCTCGTTCCCCGGGTTGTCGGAATCATCAGAAAACCGCGCCGTTCGATGGTCGGCGACACCAGTTCCCAGACCAGCATACCGCCGAGCATCAGGAAAATGCCGATGAAAAAAATAGCCGTCGGTTTGGTCCAATACATCCATTCGAGACTCATGACAGTTCCAAAATTGAAGATTGAAGACTGAAGATTGAAGATTTAATGTATTCTGTCGTTTTAATTTTTGGTACTGGCTGTCTTTCGTGATGCCGCAAATATTTTGGTCAACTCATCCGCCTCTTTTAGTAATGGTTTGACCAGATTATCTTTCAGCAGATTTTCATCTATGATAAACTCCAACCAGAATGCAGTTTCATCAGCCTCTTCCAAAACGATACTTATTTTTGCCACAAAGCTGGCGTTTGATTGCGAGAAGCAGGCCGCACGATAGTTAGCTGCTACTGACGTCGAGCACCTGATAACCTGTCCTTGAATATGTTTGCCTAATGGTGTTTCCGGCAACGCCATCGCCAATTTTACGCAGCGATGGGCAAACTTTTTTGTTCTTTCTGTTAACTCCTCACGGTTCATTCTAACTTATTTATCTCTTGATTTTCAGATGGCTTATTTTTAATTTAAATCGATAGAATTCCTTAAATCTTCAATCTTCAGTCTTCAATCTTCAATCCTTACACCCTTCCCAACGCAAAGCCCTTGGCCATGTAGTTTCGCACGAACCAGATCACCAGTGCTCCCGGCAGGATGGTCAGCACACCGGCTGCGGCCATCAGGCCCCAGTCCAGGCCCGTCGCGCTGATCGTACGCGTCATGGTGGCGGTAATGGGTTTGGCCTCGGTAATCGTCAGGGTCCGGGCAAAAAGCAGTTCGACCCAGCTGAACATAAAACAGAAAAATGCGGTTACGCCCACCCCGGCTCGAATCAGGGGAATGAAAATGGTGACAAAAAAGCGCGGAAAACTGTATCCGTCGATAAAGGCGGTCTCATCGATTTCTTTTGGGACGCCGGACATAAAGCCTTCCAGGATCCAGATGGCCAGGGGCACGTTGAACAGGCAATGGGCCAGGGCCACCGCAATATGGGTATCCATCAACTTGATGGTCGAATACAGCTGGAGATAGGGCAGCAGAAAGACCGCCGGAGGGGCCATGCGGTTGGTCAGCAGCCAGAAAAACATCTGTCCGTCGCCCAGGAATTTATAGCGCGAAAAGGCATAGGCCGCGGGCAGGGCAAAGGCCAATGACATGGCGGTATTCATGCAGACATAGATCATGGCGTTGATATAAGCCATATACCAGTCTGGATCCGTGAATATCTTGATATAGTTTACAAAGGTCAAATCGACCGGGTAAAGGGCGAAGTTCGCGAGGATATCCGCGTTGGTCCTCAGCGACATGTTGAGCATCCAGTAGATCGGAAGTATCAGGAGTCCGAAATAGATGCACAGGGCGATGGTTCTTTTTTGGATCTTCATGCCTTTTCTCCTCTGCCGACGTTCAACAGGGCCTGATAGAATACGAAACAAAAAAGCAGTATGATGACAAAGTAGATCAGCGAAAATGCTGCCGCCGGGCCAAGGTCGAATTGCATGGTAGCCAGCTTTACCAGATAGATGGACAAAAAGGTGGTCGAATTGCCGGGACCGCCGCCGGTCAAGGCAAAGGGCTCGGCATAGATCAGAAAACTGTCCATCCAGCGCAGCAGCACGGCAATGGTGAGCACGCCGCGCATTTTGGGCAGTTGAATATAGAAGAATGTGGCCCAGGCCGACGCGCCGTCGATCTTGGCCGCCTGGTAGTAGGCTTCGGGAATAGCCCGCAGCCCTGCGTAAGCCAGCAGGGCCACCAAGGGAGTCCAGTGCCAGACTTCCATGGCGAGCAGGGTGATCCAGGCGTATAGCGGTTTGGCGGTGTGGTCAAAGGGCACTTCCAACAGGTCCAGGCTGTTGATCCCTACCCCGAACAGGCCGATGTCCGGCCGCGTAAAAATGATCCAGATGGTTCCGATCACATTCCAGGGAATGACCAGGGGCAGGGCCAGTGTCACCAGACAGGCGGAGACGCCCCAGCCGCGTTTGGGCAGGGCCAGCGCGATCAGTATCCCGAGGGGTATCTCGATCAACAGGACGAGGCCGGAAAACAGGAATTGGCGCCACAGGGCATCATGCAGGCGGTAGTTGCCCAACATCTCTTTGAACCATTCGGTGCCAACGTAAACGCTCTGCCCCGGCCCAAAGATATCCTGGATCGAATAGTTGACCACGGTCATCAGCGGGATAATGGCGCTGAAGGCGACGATAATAAATGCCGGCAGAACCAGAAACCAGGCCTTGTTGTTTTCCCACTTGTCCATCAGTACTGCTCCTAGACACTGTCGTTTGATGCTTGGAAGCTGGGATGCTTGAAAGCTGGGAAGCACATTAGTTATGAATCCTTTAGGCTTTCCAGCATTCCCGCTTCCTGGCTTTCCAGCCATTAATCTTGGGTGAAATTTATCAAATTCTCCTAAAATAAAACGGCCGTTAATGTTTAATCGGGCGCTTTACTAATCAGCCGCCCATCGACAAATAATTTAGTCCATTGCGGTGGAAAGCGCAGCCAGGCTTCATTTGACGGGACGGCCTGACTTTCCGGCAGCCGGGCGCGCAACGTATGGCCGGCCATGTTTACGGTCAGGATTTTGAAACTGCCCTGATCTTGCACTGATATTAACTGCTGCCGGTATCCCACCGTCAACGGACTCAGCGTGGACCTCCAGGTACATGGGGCGAATGCCGATTTCCATTTTTCCCTGCGCTTTATGCCCCAATGAGGCTGTCTTCGTCGTCTAGCGCGATGCCGACCCCGTCAACCCGGGCAAGATTGCCATCCAGGGTGCAGGCTAAAAAATTCATCCCGGGGCTGCCGATAAAAAAGCCGACGAATTTATGCTTGGGATTTTCAAAAAGCTCCTGGGGCGTGCCGATCTGGACGAGTTCGCCTTCGTACATGACCAAGACCTGGTCGGCAAACGTCAGGGCCTCCACCTGATCATGGGTCACGTAAATCAGGGTTAGCTTCAGCTGTTCATGGACTTCCTTGAGTTTGCGCCTGAGGCTCCATTTTAGATGGGGATCGATTACCGTCAGTGGTTCGTCAAATAGAATGGCCGCCACATCGCTTCTGACCAAGCCGCGGCCCAAGGAAATTTTTTGTTTGGCATCGGCTGCCAAGCCGGCGGCCCTTTTGTTGAGAAAAGGCGTCAAATCGAGAATCTCGGCTACTTCAAGGACCCGTTTTTTAACTTTGTTTTCTTCAATCCCGCGATTGCGCAGCGGGAAAGCCAGGTTGTTGAAAACCGACATCGTGTCATAGAGCACGGGAAACTGAAAGACCTGGGCAATATTGCGCTTTTCCGGCGGCAGATCGGTGACATCCTTGCCGTCATATAATACGCGTCCCTGCTGGGTGTCAATAAACCTGAAATAACATTGAGCAGGGTGGTTTTACCGCAGCCGGAAGGGCCGAGTAAGGCATAAGCACCGCCGTCGTCCCATTCGTTATGAATGTGTTTGAGGGCATAATCCGATTCGTCTTGGGGCTTCTTTAAATAGCTGTGGGCAATCTCGTTTAATTCAATACACGCCATACCGATCTCCTATCCTAACCGGCCATTCCGGGTAGGCGCTGCAACCAAATCGCCCGCTTGATCGAAGACAAAAAAGTTGCTCGGGTTGACATAAATAGAAACTTCCGTGCCCATTCGATGGGGATACACACCGTCTTCCTGCACCACCAGTCGGGAGCGGCCGTAGTTGGCATGGATGAAGGTTTCAGATCCATTGATTTCCGCCAATTCAACTTTTGTAGGGATTTCGGTGTCTTCGGCGCTGGTTCGGTTCAGCGACAAGTGATTGGATCGGACACCGAAAATATACTGAGTGGCAGGCAGAGATTTCAGGTGGTTGGCCAAAGGCAATTTGATATCTTCACCCAGGGTCGCTGTATCCTCCCGGACCGTGCCCGGCAGATAGTTGATGGGCGGATCACTGAATACTTCCGCGACTTTGGTGGTCGCGGGATTGCGATAGACGTCCGGTGTGAGACCGGTTTGCAGAATCCGCCCTTCATCCATAACCACAACATGGCCCCCCAGCATGAGCGCTTCGGTCGGTTCGGTTGTGGTGTAAACAACAATTGCTTCGCGCTGTTCGAAAATTCCCTGAAGCTCTATCCGCAGTTCTTCGCGCAATTTATAATCCAGATTGACCAACGGTTCATCCAACAGGAGCAGCTGGGCGTCTTTTACCAGGGCCCGCGCAATGGCGATACGCTGCTGCTGCCCGCCGCTGAGCTCGGCCGGCAGGCGATCAAGCATATCTTCAAGATGCAGCACTTTTGCCGTTTCTTTAACGCGTCGATCGATTTCGGTTTTCGGCACGCCACTCACTTTAAGGGGGGAAGCAATGTTTTTATAAACGGTAAGCGACGGGTAATTGATAAACTGTTGATAAACCATGGCCACGCTGCGTTTGCGCACCCACACGCCGGTGGTGTCTTGGCCGTCGATCAAAATTTTACCATGGGTCGGCCGATCGATGCCCGCCATGATCCGCAGCAGGGAGGTTTTGCCCGCCAGGGTGCGGCCCAGCAATACATTGCGGGTTCCGGAATCAAACTCAAGGCTGATATCTTTGAGATGGGTTTCGCGGCCGACGATTTTATCGATATTCTGCAGGGACAGGCCCATGAGCTGTCTCCGGTCTCAAGTTAATTCGCTTCGCTCACTATGCCATTATTTTAGACGACTCATCACGCAAATGGCCGGAAAAATACCGTGATTCCAACAAATTGTAGAAATTCCGATACCTTAAACAAAGGCCACTAACCGAGTTTATATGTCTGTTTATCCCGCCTTCAGCGGGATTGGAACCGCCGATTTTGCCGCAGTCGCCGCTACGGTATAATGTTACTGATTTGGTTGACTATCTGGAAGGTTAAGCAGCGCTAGATCACTTCGATCTAAAGGCGCCGAATTAGTTTTGGGATAGCATCAATTAAATTTTCCCGCAAGCCAAAATATATTTAAACGCAGGCATTTTTTTCGATGTATTAAACGTCTAGGTATTCAAACCATTAACGACCGCCTGTCATTAATTATTTCATATGGAAAATCACCTTTGGATATGCTATTTGTGACCGTTCTAGGGATTCACTCCTTCATTGCCCAGGCGACGGAGGACCAGCAGGCTTCGCGGGATTTTGATTGGCGTTGCGGGCCGCTCCTCTCGATCTCGCAGTTTTTCAGAGCACATAGCGTGCCAAATGCTGTTGGGGATAATATGTCATATAATCTTAAATGGTTATTCAAACTTCAGTTGGGAGGCGATAAAATTTTGGTTTTTGAATTCGAAAAATTTCTAAAATGCTGCTGGAAAATATCGAAAAATTGCGAAAAATTATCCTAACCATGTTCGGCACTTTAGGAATTTTTCTGCTCTCAGCTAAACCACGGGTTTCAAGATCAGCGTTGGGCGCTTAGGCAAAATCTGGCCAGATTTGAGGATGTATCGATGACCAACACATTATCCACCCAGGTACTCATTATCGGCGGAGGCGTCACCGGCACCGGCATCGCCCGGGATCTGGCACTACGCGGTGTCCAATGCATCCTGGCTGAATACCGTGATATCAATGCCGGTGCATCCGGCGCCAACCACGGGCTTTTGCACAGCGGCGGCCGCTATGTCTTTGCCGATCAGGGCAGCGCAATGGAATGCCGGGATGAAGGGGCGCTTTTAAAAAAATTGGCGCCCCACTGTATTGAAGACACCGGCGGCTTATTTGTGGCGGTTGCGGGCGATGACGAAAAGTACGTGGCCGATTTTCCCCAATTATGCGCCCAATGCCGTATCCCGGTGCAGGAACTGGACGTCAAGGAGGCCCGGGAACTTGAACCCGCACTTTCCGATAATTTAATTGCGGCCTATAGGGTGCCGGATGCATCCATTGATCCGTTTAAACTGTCCATGGAAAATATAGCCCAGGCCCAGGAACTGGGCAGTACCCTGCTGCGCTTTAACAAAGCGGTCGGATTTGAAATAAGCGGCAAAAAAATTAAAGCCACCCGCCTGCAGAACATCATCACCGGCGAAGAATTGCTGATTGAAGCCGAGCAGGTGATCAATGCCACGGGAGCCTGGGCCGGTGTTGTTGCCGGCCTGGCGGGCGCCACCATCGATATCATTTACTCCAAGGGCAGTCTGATCGTCACGCACAACCGGATTACCGAGCGGGTGATCAATCGACTGCGTCCATCCGCCAGTGCCGACATTCTGGTTCCCGGCGGCACGGTCTCCATTCTCGGGACCACGTCCATCAGGATCGAAAATCTGGATCAAATTTACCCGACGGTCGAAGAAGTCGACACCATGGTAAGTGAAGCCGTTAAAATGATCCCCGCGTTGGAAACGGTGCGCTTCATCCGGGCTTATGCCGGTGTCAGGCCGCTGATCGGCTCGCGGTCTGCTTCCGACGATCGCGCTGTCAGCCGCAGTTTTGCTTTGATCGACCACAGCGAAGACGGGCTTGAGAACTTTGCGACGATTTCCGGCGGCAAACTGACCACCTACCGGTTGATGGCGGAAAGGACAGCCGATCTGGTCTG
The DNA here is from genome assembly GCA_963710795.1 of uncultured delta proteobacterium. GTDB lineage: Bacteria > Desulfobacterota > Desulfobacteria > Desulfobacterales > JAFDCJ01 > JAFDCJ01. The sequence goes on along the minus strand of CAVQBT010000004.1, from coordinate 142,289 downwards.
CAGTCGCCTGGGGGTTGCCAAGCCCTGCTTAACCCGCACTCAGCCCCTGGCGTTAAGCCAGCCCGCCAAATGGACCCAACCGGGACTGGCTCCCAAACTGTGGCTGAAACACCATGAACCGGAAGATTTATTGCTTTGCGAATGTGAAATGGTTCCCACCAGCGCCGTGGACGCGATTATCGAATCCATTCGTGATCAAAACGGACAGCCGGACCTCAAGGCCATTGCCTTGCGCAGCAGAATCGGCAAAGGCGCCTGTCAGGGTACATTTTGCGGCGTGCGGGTGACGTCTTATTTGTATGATCAAGGCGAGTTAGCGTCCGAGGAGAGCCTAACCAGCCTCAGGGATTTTCTCAACCAGCGCTGGAAAGGACAGCACCCCACGCTGTGGGAGAAGCAACTGGTTCAGGCCGAGCTGTTGGAGGCTTTGTATTGCGGGTTTTTTGGATTGGAGCTGTAGACTGAATCGTTCAAGGAGTGTTGGAGTACTGGAGTGCTGGAGTACTGGAGTACTGACGAAATTGGACCATATACAATTAAAATTCCAAATAGCAAATCTCAAATAACAAATAAATTCCAATGACAAAAATTCAAAATATCAAAGAGTTTTAAAGGAAAAAGTAAAGATCCGGGTCCAGAGGGCCCGGCTTTGATTATCCCCGGAGGGGATTTAGTTTACCGGCATTTGACGAGTTACGGAGTACTGGAGTATTGGAGTGATGGAGTAATGGAAGAACCCCCTTTTTCCATCGCTCTCAGAAAACAGACGCCTGAAGAAAACCTGAAAGTTTAAGGCTCTTTTTTTTAAACCAACACTCCAATACTCCATTACTCCGGTTGATTTATACGGGCAGAGCCATTGATCTCTGACCTGGCCCTGAGGACCAGGTTTTCAATGTTGGAATAAAATAGCCATGCCCTTACATTAGATGTGTGCGGGTTTCGGTCATTGGTTATTTGAATTTGAGATTTATTTGTAATTTGGTGCTTGGAATTTGTTATTTATCCTCTATGCCGTCAATTTGATACGAGAGAGTCCTTAATATCTATGACTGTTTCAGACGTTATTAAAACCGATATTTGTGTCATCGGTGCCGGCCTGGCCGGTCTGGCGGCAACCCTGTTTGCGGCCAATCGGGGCCTGTCCTGCGTCGAAGTCGGTCAGACCGGTGAGATTAATTTTTCCAGCGGGTTTTTGGATTTATTGGGGGTCCATCCGGTTGACGAAAAACATGCCTGGACCGACCCCTGGGCGGGGATTGATGCGCTGGTGCGGGATATTCCGCAACACCCCTATGCCAGGCTGCCCAGAGAAGACATTCAGAGCGCCCTGGAAGAGACCCTGACTTTTTTAGAGCAAGCCGGCCTGCCCTATATGCGGCGGACGAATCAAAACATCGACGTTTTAACCTCTATCGGAAACCTCAAGTCCACCTACTGTGTGCCTCATACCATGTGGAACGGCGTACAGGCCCTGGAGCAAAATCCCGCCTGCCTGTTGATCGACATTCGAGGCTTGAAGGGATTCAGCGCGCGTCAGATTGCGGCGGCTTTAAAGCCTCAATGGCCGGACGTGCGGACCGCCCGGATCTCTTTTCCGGATACCGACCACCTCAATGAAGTCTTTACGGAGCATATGGCTAGTGCTTTGATTCTGCATAAAAACCGGGAGAAACTGGCCCGTACGCTGCGGCCACATATCAAAGACGCCCAACTCGTTGGACTGCCGGCCATTTTAGGCCTGTACCGCACCCCGGAGGTTGTGTCCGATCTGGAGAAGATGATCGGAGTGCCGGTCTTCGAAATTCCCACCATACCGCCGTCTGTACCCGGTTTGCGCCTGAAAGAGGCTTTTGAAAGAGGCTTGCGCGCCCAAGGGGTTGAGTACCTTTCTCAAAAGCGGGTGCTGGCGGTTCGGCAACCGGCGGACGGTAATTTTGAAGTCGATGTGGGTCGGACCAGCGCCGAGCTAACCGTAAGTTGCCGGGGAATCATTCTGGCAAGCGGCCGCTTTATCGGCGGGGGATTGCACGCCGATCGGATTCGGATCCAAGAAACGATTTTCGATTTGCCGGTTTACCAGCCCGCCAATCGAACCGACTGGCATCGGCGGGACTTTCTCGACGCCCGCGGACATCTCGTAAACCGGGCCGGGGTGGAAGTCGATGATCTATTTCGCCCTTTGAACCGTTCCCATCAGCCGGCCTTCAGATCACTTTTTGCAGCCGGATCCCTGCTGGCCCACAATGACTGGAAACGCCTAAAGTGCGGCGGCGGTGTTGCCATTGCCAGTGCCTTTGGGGCCGTCAAATCGTTTATGCAAATTAATACCTGAATTTTAGAGCCACCATTGCCGCCCTAATTCAATTCAGGGTCCTCTCGAAAATAGGTGCCGGCCACTGTCGCTTGAAGCGCAATACCAGCCGCTGTTATAAGGAAAATCGTATGCTGAAATTAAGAATCTATCCAACCGTTTTCACAGCATTTTTTATTTTGACTGCCGCGATCACGGCAACGGCGGCAGATGAGCTGAAGATCGTCTACAACCTGGGGGTGGCGCCGCTCAAATTTGAAGATGCGGCTTCGCGGCCGGCCGGGCTGTTCCCGGATTTATGGCGGCTGTGGGCTCAAAAAACAGGCCTTAAGATTGAGTTTGTCAGGGTGGAATCGTTTAAAAAATCGCTGCAGCTTCTCAAAGACGGCCAGGTCGATCTGCATGCCGGTCTTTTCAAGACCCCGGAGCGCGAGCAGTTTCTGGAATATTCCGAGCCGCTGTTGGCCCTCGATTATTACATCTTCACCCACCCGTCGGTTTATCCGATCAAGTCGCTGGAAAAAACAGCGGGCTTTTTGGTCGGCATCCAGAAAGGCGGATATACGGAACAATTTGTACGTTCCAAAGTGCCGGCCAACCGCATTGTTGTCTATGACCGGTTCCAGGATCTCTTCCGGGCTGCCCTGGAGGGTGAAATAAAGGTATTTGTCGCAACGGAACTGAGCCTGTTTTACTATCTCAAGGAAAATTTCCTCATCAACATCTTCGAGTACGAACGAGACCATCCGCTGTACTCCCAGGTCTATTATTCGGCGACCAAAAAAGGAAATCCGGCGCTGATTCAACAGGTCAACGATGGATTAAACGCCATCGGCAGCACAGAAAGGAAACGGCTTGAAGACAAATGGATCGAGCAGGATTTTAAGAACATTCCCCAGGAGCCGGCGGCCGGACTGTCGGAAAAACAGACCCGGCTCGCCCTATCCGCAGCCGAGCAAACCTTCCTAAAGGCCCATCCCGTCATTCGGGTTCACAATGAGAAAGACTGGCCGCCCTTCAATTATTTTGAATACGGCAAACCCCAGGGGCTTTCCATCGATTACATGAACCTGGTGGCCGAACAGCTGGGGATCAAGGTCGAATATATCAGCGGGCCCAGCTGGGCCGAATTTCTGGCGATGATCAAGCGCAAAGAGCTGGATGTGATGCTCAATATCGTAAAAACCGAAGACCGCCTGAAATATCTGCTGTTCACCGAGCCTTACATCAAAAATCCGAATATCATTGTCAGCTCGGCCGAAAGCCCGTATGAAACGATTCAAACGCTTTTCGGCAGGACCGTGGCGTTTCCGAAAGGCTTTTTTTATGAAGAGGTGTTGACCAGGTCCTATCCGCAAATCAAACGCCTGCCGGAGGAGGATACCCTGGCCAGCCTCAAAGCGGTGGCTTTGGGCCGGGCGGATGCCGCCCTGGGTGAGGCGGCCGTGGTGCGAACCTTGATCAACAAAAATATGTTGACCGACCTGCGAATTTCCGGTGAGGTCAGTATCGGAAATCCCGACCTGACGAATCTGCGCCTCGGGGTGCGGGATGACTGGCCTTTGCTGCAATCCGCGCTGATGAAAGCCATGGCCGCCATTTCACCCCAGGCAATGAATCAAATCCGGCAAAAGTGGTTGGTGATCGATGAACCCCCAACCGCCCATAAAACTTCCGTCCCGGTTGCCTACGGCCGTTTGATTGCATACGGCATCGCGGTCTTCATGATTCTCAGTCTGCTGACCTGGATTCTCATCAAAGTGGCCAAAAAAGAGCAACTTGCCGTGAGTTTCGGATCGCGCTGGTTTCGGGGACTCGTCCTGGCCGGTTTGAGTTTTTTCGTCATCGTTGTCTGTCTGCTGGGTTGGTTTACGCTGGAGACAAATAAGGCCCAAATTCTGACCGCTGTCGGCGAAGACCTCAGCGAAACTCTCATGACCGCGAATGACCGGCTCATCTTCTGGGTGGAGAAAAGAATATCTTCCCTGAAGCTGCTGGGACGCGACCCGGAGCTGGTGACGCTGGCCAAACGCCTGCTGGCCGTCACACCCGACCGTGAAAGTCTGTTGGCCTCCGATGCGTTGCGAGATACCCGTGACTTTTTCAAGAACAACCAGGATGTCTTTTCAAATTTAGGCTTTTTTATCATTAACGCGGATCATGTCAGCATCGGGTCCATGCGCGATACCAATATCGGGACTCCCAATCTCATTACACTTCAGAGACCGGATTTGCTCAGGCGAGCCTTTGCGGGCGAAGTCCTGTTCGTACCGCCCATCGAATCCGATGTCCCTCTGGGCAAAGAGCTCCAGACAAATGGGGCCCGGAATCCATCCACCAACTTCTTTATGGGGCCTATCCAGGGCCCCAGTGGGCAGACCATTGCGGTGATGACCCTGCGGGTTGACCCTACCCGGGACGTCTCGCAGCTGCTGGCTCCTTCCATCGAACACCAGACCGGTGAAACATACGCCTTTAGCGAGCATGGCGAAATGCTCTCGCAAAGCCGGTTTGATGAGATCCTGCGCCGGATCGGAATGATCGGCGAAGATCAACAGAGTGCTTTGAACGTCGCCATTCGAAATCCGGGTGTCAACCTGGTGGCCGGGCAGCGTTCCCGAATCGAAAGATCGCAGCAACCCTTAACCCGGATGGCATCCCACGCCCTTCAATTAAAGGATAATATGGCAAAAGCCGGTCAAACCAGCGGCCTCTCGAAAATCGAAATCGATACCAACGGATACCGGGATTATCGCGGGGTGCCGGTCTTCGGCGCCTGGATCTGGAATGCCGACCTGGGGTTTGGCCTGGCGACGGAAATCGATGTCACTGAAGCGATGTCCGGCTATTATCAGATACGACGGACGGTTTTCGGGGTTTTGGCAGTTACCCTGTTTATAGCTGTGGGCGCGGTACTGCTGGTTCTGATACTGGGCGAACGCACCAGCCATGCGCTGATGAAGGCGCGGGACAATCTGGAGGCCCAGGTTGATGAGCGGACCGCCGAATTGCAGGAAAATCAAAGGCAGCTCGAGACCGCGGTGGAACGCTCCGGCCTGATTCTGGAGTCCGCCGGGGAGGGAATCTTTGGCGTCAACCTGGACGGGAAGGTGGCGTTCATCAATCCGGCCGCCAATCGAATGCTGGGCTACGCGCCGGATGAACTCATCGGCGAGGCGGTTCACGAAAAAATCCACCATTCCCGCGCGGATGGCAGTGCTTATCCCCAAGAACAGTGCCCGATGTACCTGACCCATGTCGACGGCACCGATCACCACGTAATCGATGAAGTGCTCTGGTGCAAGGACGGCATGCCGTTTCCGGTGGAATATACCAGCATGCCGATCAGGAAGGACGGCCGGGTCGTCGGGGCCGTCGTCACCTTCATGGATATCACTGAGCGCAAGAAAATGGAAACCGCCCTGCTGGCAGAGCGCGAACGGCTGCAGAAAATCCTGGACGCCAGCCCGGTCGGTGTCGGCATATCCACCGCGGGCGTTGTTCGTTTCGCCAACCCGCGCTTTGTCGAACTTTTTAATCGCAAGGAAGGGGAAACGGCGCAAGCGGCTTACGTCGATCCGAAAGACCGGGAGACCATCCTGGAAGAACTCGAACGATCGGGAGTTGTTCGCGATTATGAGTTGCAGACCTACGGCCGCGACCGGCAGATCCGGGACACCCTGGCGACATTTATCCGCACCGAATACGAAGGCCAAACCGGTATTCTTTCCTGGATGGTGGACCTGGGTGGCTTAAAGGAAGCTGAACGGGAATTGAAAGCCAAATTCGATGAACTGGCCCGGTTCCGGCGGATGGCCATCGGCCGCGAGCAAAAGATGATCGAACTGAAAAAAGAAATCAATGAACTATTGAAAGCAACCGGGAATTCAGAAAAATACAAAATCCATTGAGGGAGTCAATCAACCATGCTGAAATTATTGTTTTTGAATATTTTCCAAGCTTTTTTCGAGTTAATTCGTCCAGTGCGGACGGTATGCTACTCTGCTGTTTTTGTAGCGCTGACGGTGTCAACCGTTCAAGCCGAAAAGGCGTGGTACCCGCTGGAAGTGCAAGTCTGGAACCCGCCGTTCAATGACCTGCGTCAGCGGGAGGAAAAGCTTTATACCCCGCTGGACAAGGCCCAAAAAAAATGGCGTATCCGTGTCTTTATTCCCCACCTCAAAGATGCTTACTGGATAGGGGTCAACTTCGGGCTGATCGACGAGGCCCGGCGTCTCGGTGTCAGCCTTTCGATTTTCGAAGCCGGCGGCTACGATCAGCTTGATGTTCAGCGCCGTCAGATCGAAAAAAGTCTCAAAGAGAACCCGGACGGCCTGATCATCGGGGCCATTTCCCTGGAGGGCCTCAACGACCTGGTCAAAAAGGCCTCGGATCAGGGGATTCCCGTGCTGGATCTGATAAACGGCATTTCCTCACCGGATATTGCCGCCCGGGCCGCCGTGTCTTTCTGGGACATGGGTTACGAGGCCGGCCGTTACCTGCGCCGTCTGCAGGAGGACAGGGGGCAGCCGATAAAAGTGGCCTGGTTCCCCGGGCCCGAGGGGGCCGGGTGGGTTAAGGCCGGTGATGCCGGCCTGCGCAAGGCCATCGCGGGCAGCGCGATCGAAATCCTGGACTCACGCTATGGCGACACCGGCAATGCGGCCCAGGCCAAGCTGATCGAGGCTGTGCTCAGCCGGCATGCCGACGATCTTGACTTCATCGTGGGCACCGCCGTGACTGCCGAAGCTGCCGTAAAAATCCTGCGCCAACGCGGGCTGGCGGACAGGATAAAAATTTTGTCGTATTACTACAGTCCGGGCATCCAGCGCGGCATCCGCCGGGGTGACATCACCGCAGCTCCCAGCGACCTGACCGTGCTGCAGGCGCGCATCGCGGTCGACGTCATGGTACGGATCCTCGAGAAAAAAGACTATTATAAACACGTGGCACCTGAGGTGACGGTGGTGGACCGTGACAATATTCGCAGCTGGGATACCTCGACGACCCTTGCACCGCGGGGGTTTCGTCCCATTTTCAGTATTAATGAGCAGTAATCCGGCACTAGCCCATCATCGCTGAATGATGGAGAGGCATCTACCTATGAGAACCGCATTAACCTGGATTTTATTGATTCTTCTGGCTGTGGGAGGCATCGTCGGATCCTACGCTTTAAGTGAAAAATTTCGCGCCGATGCCAGGCAAGTCTGGGAGTCGGAGGCCTCCCAGTCCGCCCGCTGGCTTAGCGGAACCGTTCTGGGGTGGCTGGAGGAGAGCTATGCCCCCTTGTCCGGCCTGGCGATCCTTTTCGAAAATTCGCGCGAGGTCACCGAGGTGGAGTTTCTGGGGGCCACGGATGCCCTGGAGGCCCGCGCCACCGCCTTTTTCCTCGACGCCAAGGCCATCGCGCGCCCGCGGGCGGACGGCGAAGGATGGTCGATCGAAATCTCCACTGATCCCCTGGGGCCATTGTCGCCGGACACTCCCTTGAGCAAATACCCGATGATCCTCGAAACCATCAAGGTCGCCGGCGACCAGCCGGACCAGATCATGCTGGGGCCGCCGTTTTCCGATGAGCAGGGTTTACGCTATTCACCGGTGGCGTTGGCCATCCAGGATGTTCGCGGTCCGCTGGTCGTCATCGGTCTGGTCAACTACAGTGACATGGTCAAGGGATTATTCGACATTCACAAGCTGGATGGATTGCAGCTTCAAATCCAGGGACGCTTCAAGGAGTTGGGCGGCCCCGGACCTCAGCGCGAGGTTATCGGCAACCCCCTACCCGAGGCGCTGCAAACGGTGACGACCCGCACCGTCAGTGCCGGTGCAGACTTGTCGATCACCTGGTATTTCAGCCGGCGCTTTAGCAAAGGGCCCCAGGAAGCCCTGGCCAATTTTACCCTGATGGGAGGGATCGGGGGCACGATTCTCCTGGTGTTGTTTTTCGGCTTGTTGTTGCAGCGGAATCGAACCATTAGCCAAAAAGTCGAGGAAGCAACCGATGAATTGGCCGAAAGCCGTCAGCGTCTCGACCTGGCCCTGGCTTCCTCCGGCATCGGAACCTGGGATCGGAATATCGAAAATGACACCATTTTCTGGGACGAAGCCCAACATCGGATTATGGGCACTGATCCTGCCGAAGGGAAACTCGATTGGGTAGGGTTCACCAAGCTCATTCATCCGGGAGACGTCCAACGGTTCGAATCCGAGATAAATGATGCCCTTGCGGGAGATCAGGATTATGTCAGCGAGTATCGATTTTTGAGACCGAATGGAGAAGTCCGCACCCTCGAGGCGCGCGGGCATGTCATCAGGGATGCAGCGGGTCGACCGCTGCGAATGATCGGCACGAGCATGGATATCACCGAACGCAAACAGGCCGAGGAAGAGCTGAAAAAACTTTCCCAGGCTGTCGAACAGAGTCCGGCCTCGGTCGTAATTACCGACCTTAAAGGGACCATCGAATATGTGAACCCCAAGTTCTGTGCGGTCACCGGATATACCTTCGAAGAAGCGATCGGACAAAACCCCCGCATTCTCAAATCCGAATATACGCCGTCGCAAGTCTACCGGGAACTATGGCAGACCATCAAAGCCGGCAACGAATGGCGCGGGGAGTTTCGCAATAAAAAGAAGAACGGCGAGCTTTACTGGGAGGCCGCCACCATCTCCCCCCTTAAATCGGCAGACGGCTCAATCGCTTATTACCTGGCCGTCAAGGAAGATATCACCGAGCGCAAAAAGATGGAGGAAAGCATCCGGGAAAAGGAGGCGCGCTTTCGTGGGTATTTCGAGCACAGCCAGGTCGGGATGGCCGTCACTTCACCGACCAAAGGCTGGATTGAGGCCAATGGTCAATTGCAGAAAATGTTTGGCTATTCGCTGGACGAGTTGCGTAAAATGACGTGGGCCGAGATTACCCATCCCGCTGACCTTGAGGCGGATGCAAAACAGTTCGAACGCATGCTGGCCGGAGAGATCGACAACTACACCCTTGACAAGCGCTTTATCCGCAAGGATGGCGAGATTGTTTATACCAATCTGACCGTGGCCTGCATCCGCGCTGCAACGGGTGATGTCCTGCATGTTCTGGCCTCATTTCAGGATATTACCGAACGCCAAAAAATGGACAACGATTTGCATGAGCGGATCAAAGAGCTGGATGCGGCCCAATCGGCCATGCTCAACATGATGGAGGACTTAGACGAGGAAAAGGCCAAGGCCGAAGAGGCCACCCGGGCCAAGAGCGATTTTCTGGCCAACATGAGCCACGAGATCCGCACGCCGATGAACGCGGTCATCGGTATGGCACATCTGGCGCTGAAAACCGAGCTGACGCCCAAACAGCAGGATTATTTGAGCAAAATTCAGTCATCCGCCAATTCGCTTTTGGGGATCATCAACGATATTCTGGATTTTTCCAAAATCGAAGCCGGCAAGCTGGATATGGAAGCCGTGGAGTTTGATCTGTTGGAGACCCTGGACAACGTCGCCAACGTAATCACCGTCAAGGCCCAGGAAAAGGAAAATCTGGAAGTTTTGTTTTACCTCGATTCCCAGGTGCCCAACTTTCTGGTCGGAGATTCGTTAAGGCTCAATCAAATCCTGGTCAATCTCGGCAACAACGCGGTTAAGTTCACCGAGCAAGGTGAGATTGTGCTCAGCGCAAGAGTAATTAAAAGCTTCAATGATAAGGTCACCCTCCAGTTTTCAGTGCGCGATACCGGCATTGGCATGACCGCGGAGCAGCAGGCCAAACTATTCCAGGCCTTTTCCCAGGCCGACACCTCGACCACCCGCAAGTACGGCGGCACCGGGTTGGGGCTGACCATCAGCAAACGGCTGGTAAATTTGATGGGCGGAGAGATCTGGATTGAAAGCGAACCCGGCCAGGGTACTACCTTCCATTTTTCGGCTGATTTCGGTCTGGGAAAGGAAACGGTAAAAAAACGCTTTGAGCCATCGTCGGATCTCAGAGGGTTGAAGGTGCTGGTGGTGGATGACAATGCCACTTCCCGTGAGATCTTGCAGGACATCCTGGAGTCGTTTTCCTTCGAGGTGTATCTGTCGGCCTCCGGCAGAGAGGCCCTCGAAGAAATTGAAAGGGCCGACACCGATAAACCGTTTGAGCTGGTGATCATGGACTGGAAAATGCCGGGAATGGACGGTATCGAAGCTTCCAGACGAATCAAAAGCCACCGGAATTTGACTAAAGTACCCGCCATCGTCCTGGTGACGGCCTACGGCCGGGAAGAAGTCATGCGCCAGGCCGATGAAATCGGGTTGGATGGGTTTCTGCTCAAACCGGTGAACTCATCGGTGATGTTTGATGCCATCATGCAGGCCCTGGGCAAAGAGATTCAGGATGTGTTTCGGACCGGCCGAAAAAATGAACCAAGCGCCGGGGAGTTTAACGCAATTGCCGGGGCCCGGGTGCTGCTGGTGGAGGATAATGAAATCAACCAGCAGGTGGCACAGGAGATTCTGCAAGGCGCGGGACTGATCGTTACGGTCGCCAATAACGGTCAGGAAGGCGTGGACGCTGCCATACAAAACCAATATGATGTGATCCTGATGGATATTCAAATGCCGGTGATGGATGGATACACCGCCACAAAAGCAATTCGGAAGTGGGAAGCAAAAGTCAGAGGACAGAAGACAGAGGACAGAATAAAGGTGTCAGGTGTCGGGTTTCAGGTGTCAGCAAGTAAGGAACTCCAAGACTCAGCACTCAGTCCGCAGTCCTCCGAACATGGTCCGCAGGCCTCCAACCTCCAACCTCCAACCTCCAACATCCCAATTATCGCCATGACGGCCCATGCCATGGCCGGTGATGAGCAAAAAAGCCTGCAAGCCGGCATGAATGGTCATGTCACCAAGCCGATCGATCCGAACCAGCTGTTTGCCGCTTTGCAGAAGTGGATCGAGCCGCGAACCGACCGGACCGGCATTGCTGAGTCGGCCGGACTTGACGTGCCTGCCGCACCGGATCGGACGGTGCCGGATGAAGAGACGCTGCCGGAATCGCTGGCGGGATTTGATCTTGCCGCCGGTTTAGCGCGCCTGATGGGAAATAAACGTCTTTACCGCAAGCTGCTGCTGGATTTTGGTTCAAATTACACGGCGGCAGGCCGTGAAATTCGGGCGGCACTCGATGCAAAAGATTTTGATCAGGCCCACAGCCTGGTTCATAACCTGAAAGGTCTGGCGGGCAATCTGGAAGCCAAAGACCTTCAGGCGGCAACTGTGGCAATGGAAAAACTGGTTAAAGGGCAGACGGCCGAGACGGCCTCTGATAAAGATTTGAACCAGAAATTTGCAGAACTGGAATATGCTCTCCAACAGGCGCTGGATGCGGTTCATACTATAGGTCCCCCGGCTGAAAAGAAGATCGTTGACAGCCGCGAAAATGCCAGGGCAGCGGTGCCTGTCGAACTGATACAAAAGGTCACTGAAAGCATCAACGAGGCGGCTGATATGGGGGATGTGGCGCAAATTAAATCGATTGCCGAAACGTTGCGGTCCGAATCAGATGCCGTGGCACCGTTCTGTGACGAATTGGTTCAATTGGCCGATGATTTTGACTTCGATGGCATTCAAAAGCTATTAGACATCTGAAATCAGGCGGATTGGCCCTTCATTTTCTCACAGAAAACCTGGTCCTCCCTCCAGGCTGTAAGCCCTGCGGGCCGGAAGCTGGGCCAGGTCAGAGACAATCGGCTAGGCCGTGAACATATTTCGATTCCCAATCTTCCATTATTCCACCATTCCATTATTCCATTCGGAGTCTAAGGTAAACTCTGTCTCTCTTGGGTGAAATCAAAACCGGATCCGCTTGACCCGGATCTTTACTCAGTATCTTCCCCCGTGGTCTTGCTTGACCTTATCACGATCAATTTCCCCTGCGTCGGTTTTGGGCAGCGACTCCACGAAGACGACCTGCTGGGGTTTTTTATAGCGCGCGATCTTTGAGGCCACATACTCGATGAGTTCTTCCGCCGGCAGCGTCTGGCCGTCTTCGAGGCTGCAGACGGCCTTGATGGCCTCGCCCCACTTGGGATCCGGCACACCGATCACGCTCACTTCTTTAACCGCCGCATGGGTCAGGATCACCTTTTCCACCTCGGCCGGGTAAACATTTTCGCCGCCGGGTTTGATGAGCTCCTTTTCGGCCTTGCGCTTGACGTACCAGAGGTATCCGTCTTCATCAAAGCGTCCGATGTCTCCGGTATGATGCCAACCATTGCGGAACGTGTAAGCGGTATCATCCGCCAAATTCCAGTATCCGAGAAAAACCGCCGGCACCCCGCACGCAGATTTCGCCGGGGCTGCCGACGGCGACCGCTTGGTCGTAGTCATCAAAGAGCGCAACACTGGCCAGCAGGGAGGGTCTCCCGGTGCTGCCGGGCTTTTCATCAATCAGGCCGCCGCTGACGCCCATGGCTTCGGTTTGTCCGAAGCCGGTCCAGAACCGGGCCTGGGGCGCAATCTCAAGAAAGCGTTGAATATTATCCGGATGATCCAGCCCGGCTACGAGGCGGATGCTTTTGACGTTGCAAGGCTGCTCCTCGTATTTGTCGATCATCATCTTTAGAATCGGGGGAAAATTAAAAAACAGCGTCCCCTTTTCTTTTTCAATCAGCGCCAGGGTCGCTGCCGGATCGAAGTTTGCGCAGATGACGTTCGCGCCCCCCGCCTGCATCACGGCGGTTGAGACTGAAAGTCCGGCAATATGAAAGAGGGGCAGATGACTGATGTGGCAGTCCTCAGGGCTCAGGCCGAATTGCAGAATCATCCCCCAATTAATGGCCGTGATATTGTGCTGGCTCAAGAGAGCACCCCGTGGGCGTCCGGCGACCGCCGCCGTATGAATGATGACGAATCCAGCATCGCCTGAAATCTCGAATTCCACGGCGGCGCCGACGTCAGAATACAAATCTTCAAGCCGCTGAAAGCCCTCTGACGCCTGGCCGCTGCCGATGGTAAAACAGGCTTCGATCGACTCTATTTTTTCAGCCAGTGAGCTGACCATGGGTAGAAAGTCCGGTCCGGCGAAAACCAGCCTGGGGCTGCCGTCTTTGAGGACATATTCGACTTCCTCGGGCTGAAAGCGGCAGTTAACCGGCAGCACGATTGCACCGATTTTGGCCGCCGCCCCATAGATGGTCATGTACCCGTCACTGTTGTGGGCCACAATGCCGAGACGATCTCCTGTGGCGATGCCGAATTTTACCAGACCCGCTGCCAGCCGGTCGCACTGCTCTTTAAAATCCTGGTGGCTGAGACGGATGTCGTTAAAAATGATGCAATCACGATTCGGGTAAAGCTGCGCATTGCGGCGGATAATATCGTAGATGGTATAATCGTGCACTCTCATGTGATCTGACCTCCTGTACTTTGGACAATTAATTTAATTGTGTTTATTGACCTACAATTGAGATTTCTATAAGTCATTATGCGCAATTAGACATATGATTTAGGAAATTTGTTAATGCCTAATTTCTTTATGCGGGATATCAACGTACTGGGATTAATGTCAAGCAGTTCTGCCGCACCACCCGGACCATGAATCTTTCCATTGGCTTTTCGAAGACCAGTTAAAATATGTCTGCGTTCATTTTCCTTGAGCGTGAGCAGTTCAATATCGCTGGAAGGCCTGGACGCATGTATCAATGAATCAGGGACTTTGAATTGGATGCCGGGACTTAAAATGGTGCCCCGTTCAATGATGTTCTCTAATTCACGGACGTTGCCCGGCCAATCATAATCAAGCAATTTTTCTACTTCTAAATCAGGTATCTCCTTGAGGTGCTTTCCCATTTTGGTTGCATAAATTCTGAGAAAATAATGTGCCAGTAAAGGAATGTCTTCCTGGCGGTCTTTTAAAGGCGGAACGAAGATTGGAAAGACATTAATGCGATAAAAAAGATCCTCTCTGAAATTACCATCTCTGACTTGTTTTTCGAGGTCGCGATTGGTTGCAGCGATCAGACGGAAATTCGATCGAATCGTTTCACGACCCCCAATTCGTTCAAATTCCTTGCTTTGCAGAATCCTGAGAAGCCGCACTTGAACTTCGAGAGGAAGCTCACCGATTTCATCAATAAAAAGGGTTCCGTTATCGGCCAATTCAAACCGACCGATACGACGTTCAATTGCGCCGGTAAAAGCGCCTTTCTCATGGCCGAACAGCTCACTGGGAATAAGGGTTTCAGGCAACGCACTGCAATGAATCCGGATAAATGGTTTTTCACAGCGAGGGCTATTGCGATGGATCGCTCTGGCAACTAATTCTTTTCCGACACCCGTCTCACCATAAACAAGCACCGAGGCATCCGTATGGGCGACTTTATCAACAGCATCCAAAACAGTCATGAGGGCGGGGCTTTTGCCGACTATTTCTTCAAAATGCAGGTTTTCGAGATGCTGCTCTTCAAAATAATGCTTTTCATCCTTTAGTTTTTGATTCAGCCGCTGGATTTCTTCATAATTTTCCGCATTCTCTATTGCGACAGCAGCTTGGGCCGCAAAGTAAGCCAGAATTTCAAGATCCGACTCCTTAAAGGCACTGCTGAGCAATCGGTTGTCATGGTACAAAACCCCCTCGATTTTGTTTCTAAGGATCATCGGGGAACAAATGCGCGAACGGATCGCATCATTGGAAGGTTTTTCGGTTTTTGATAAATCCGCTACAAGGATTCGCCCTTTACCCGTTTTAGCAACCTCATTGATTATCTTCATGGAGGTGTTAAAACCGGGATGATCAATTTCTTCGGGTGTTAAATTTTTTGCTGCTCTTAAGATCAATTTAGAAGACCGGCAAGGATGTGCCCGGATGAATATTGCCCCTCGCTCAGCCCCGGTGACATGATTTACGGTCGAGATGATATGCCGAACCAGTTCCTTTCTGTCTTTAATGCCGATAATTTCCTGAGAAAAGCCCAATATATTTTTAAGGAGTCTGGCATTCGGGTTATCATTTTTTACCAGAAATTTGAGATCATCAGGAATCAAATTTTCGCTGAAAGCGGCCAGGCTCGAATCGATGTTGACGACAAACTTTTTGGCCGCCTCCGGCTCTCCGGCCGCTACATGAAGGCGTGCGAGTTCACAATTGGTTTTGACCAACTCCATCTGATGGCCGGACTCCGTCAAATACTTAATGGATGCTTTTAAAGAATTTAAAACTTTTTCAGGCGGCTGTCCTTCTTTCTTCTGAACCAGCGCCTGATACCTGTAGGCAACGCCCTTAATATATATGTTGCTATTCCTTTTGGCGCGGTTAATTTCTTTTTCCAACGATAATCCGGTGATGCGGGGAATTTTCCCTGTTGTCATCGGCCAAAGCAAATTCAATAAATAAGGGAAAATTCTCAGGCGCATTTCAACCTGTTTGGACAATAGTAGATATTGCTCAAGGTAGAAATTCATTTTCTTACGATTATTTTTATAGTAATAGGCATTGGCCAGTGCCGCAGATCCGATTATCCTGGCCCAGTTGCAATGGCTGCGGTCAGCGTCTTTGAGGGTATGCCGGAGGCAATGGATGGCGTCGTCATATCTGTGAATTTCACCCATAACCATCCCGATAGCCAGGCCGGCATTGCTGGCGACATAGTAGTTCTTTGTTTTTCGGCAATAGGTGCGAATAGCATCCAGCATCCCTAACCCTTGGGTTATATGTCCGATCATGGCATAACTTAACCCGACGATTGTTCCGGCAAAAAGAGAAAATTTTCCGGTCGGGAGCTTTTCAACCTCAGGAATTGATTTCTCATAGCTGACGACAACATCGCGGTAGCGTCCATACCACATTGGATAGATGGTGTTGAAGGTCACAATGGATTGCTTTAGTTTCGGATTGGTAATGTTTTGCGACATGGACCAACCACGGTCAAAATGACGTAATGCGGTTTTATACCTTGAGCGCAGCCATTCATTTTTGGCGATGTGCATTTCTAAAAGTGCTTGATATTCTCTATGGTTGCCATCTTCAGTTCGCAGCATCGCTTCCTTCAGGACATCAAGAACTTCCCTGGGAGCAAGGGCCGCGGTTGAAATTTTAGAATATTTGACCGCCGTATCAATAAATAGTCCATCGGCATCTTGGCCTTGTTCGGTTTTAAGATCCCTTAAAACTTTATCATAACAATCCAGGGCTTTTTGATAATTGTGAGCGCGCAAAAATCCATCACCCGCCTTAACCAGCCAGCTGCAACCCTCAATGTCATTGGATATTTGCTGAAGATGAAAGGCAACCCGTTGGGGCTTATGGTCGTCGTTGGGAAGGTCTTGCAAAATGATTTCTGCAGCTTTTTGATGCAGCTGCTTGCGCTCCACGGGTTCGAATAATTCCCGCAGCTGCTGTTTTTGCTTTCGGTTCTGAAAGAGAAATATTCCGAGCGGTTTTTTAATCAATATTTTTTGTTCAACACCTTTTTCAAAGGCGGCCAAGATTTCGGAAGTTTTGACTTCAGCCAACGCCTGAACCCAGTCGATGGAAAAGTCTTCCCTGAAAAGCGCGGCCAATGAAAAAATTCGAAGATCATCCTGGGATTCGATATTTAAGAAGTCGTGATTCAAATTCATGGTTGCTCCGGATAAAAATGGGGCGTTTCGGTAAGGACGTGATTTTTTATAGCATAGACTTCCAATAATAGAAAAAGTTTTTATGATATATCCTAATTTTTTGAAATCAATTTTTGATATTTCGCAATTCATCCTGCGCCTTAATCTAGCGTGCCGCGTAACCCTCTAATTATTTATGAAATTAACGATCGACTGCATCTGGCATACAACCTGCACCAGGAGTTCGTTGGAGAAAGTCGTCCATGGTTCACATCAGCGAAATAATTAATCATGACAATTCAATAACGATCGCGGTTGATGGTCGGCTCAATCGCAAGTCATTGAACTGCTTAACGGACCTGTGCGACCGGTATTTAGAGAGCAATCGAAAAATCCTTCTGCACCTCAAAGGAATCACGCATACCGATGAGCTGGGTAGAAAGTATTTAAAAAGTTTGAAAAATCGAGTCGAATTTTTAAGTGTTCCCGAATTTTTAAAACTGGAAATCAATTTAAAATTAAAAGTATGAGCTGGCAATCTGAAGTCGATAAACTTGAAAGGCACAAAAAGCGGGCTTATCAGATGGGCGGGGCTGAACGCGTCGAGCGCCATCATAAATCCGGCAAATTAACGGTCCGTGAACGAATCGACATCCTGGCAGACCCGGGTTCATTTGAAGAGATCGGCACAATTTCAGGCAGCGCCGTCTATGAGGGCGACAAATTAACGTCCTTTACACCAGTCGCCCATGGTTATGGGCACCTGCAATATCGATGGCCGCTGCGTGGTCGTCAACGGGGGAGATTTTACCGTTCGCGGTGGCTCGGGGGAACATGCTTTCTTTAAAATGATGTATTTTCCGGCCAAGATGGCTTTGGAATGGCGCATACCCTATATTCGCCTGCTGGATGCCGTCGGTGGCAGCGTGCGAAGTTTCGAGCAACTTGGCGCCACCTATCTTCCCTTCGGTCCCGGTCTCGATCCGTCTCCTGAACTGATGCAAATCGTGCCGATTGTTTCAATTGTACTGGGTTCGGTAGCCGGACTACCCGCGGTGGAATCCTGTTTGGCGCATTTTAATATCATGGTGAAACGAACCAGCCAGCTTTTTGTGGCCGGCCCGCCGGTGGTCAAGGCCGCCCTTGGTCTTGAAATTAGCAAAGAAGAATTGGGCAATGCAACCATTCACGCTCATCGAAGCGGTGTCATCAACAATATCGCCGAAGATGAGAAGGAAGCCTTTGACATCACCCGGCGCTATCTTAGCTACATGCCTGCCAATGTCTGGGAAATGCCGCCCCGGATTGAGCCCGCGGATGATCCTGATCGAAAGGAAGAGGCGCTGCTTGAGGTCATTCCCCATGATCGCCGCAAACCATATGATCCGTATCAAATTCTAAAAGCGGTGTTGGACCATGATTCTATTTTCGAATTGTCTCCTTTTTATGGTCGTTCACGGATTACGGCGCTGGCAAGGGTCAATGGTCGGGTGGTCGGGGCCATGATCGATAATCCCAATTTTATAGGCGGATCGATGGATATTGCAGCTGCTGAAAAACAAACTCATTTCGTCAGGTTATGCAATAACTTTCATATACCCATGGTGTATTTTGCAGATCAGCCCGGTTTTATGATCGGGCCGGATTCAGAAAAACTCGGGATGCTGCGCGCCGGGGCACGGGCGCACACGGTCATCAGTTTGAGCCGAATACCATGGATTACGTTTGTCATCCGGCGTCTTTACGGCGTGGCCGGTGCTTTGCACCTGAGAGAAAGCGGCATGTACAAGCGCTATGCCTGGCCATCCGGCAACTGGGGATCGATGCATATTGAAGGCGGGGCCATGGCTGCCTATCGCCGTGAGATCGAGACTGCATCTGACCCCGGAGCCAAACGCAAGGAAATTGAGGACCGGCTCAACTCTTTGGCTTCACCATTCAGAACCGCTCATAATTTCGGAATCGAAGAGATCATCGATCCCCGGAATACCCGGCCGTTACTTTGCAAATTTATTGAGGCTGCGCAGCGCGTATTAAAAGGTCAGCTTGGACCCGTCAATGGTCCCGGCTTTTGGCCCTGAGTATGGCCTGCGATTTCAGATCCCAACCCGGGCAAGCCGGAATTGAAGATTAAAGATTTGTTGTATCGCTTCAGGCTTCGCCTTCGGCTACGACCCGACAGGTCGCTCTGTCATTTCAATTAAAAACGATAGTTAAAAGACGAAAGTACAGATTATGGAGAGGGCATCTCAAACTGAATTGGTTCGGGTCAAGTCATTAGAATTGAGCTTTGGCGGCGTGTTAGCGCTCGACCAAATTAATTTAAGCGTTTTCGAGGGCGAAATACTCGCCTTAATCGGTCCCAATGGTGCCGGCAAGACCTGCCTTCTGAATTGTATTAATGGATTTTATAAGCCCGATATCGGACACATCGAATACAAAGGCAAAGACATTACTTCAACACCTCTGTATAAAAGGGCCCATTTGGGAATCGCCCGGGTTTTTCAGGGCATTCAATTATATGGGGGACTGACAACCCTGGATAATTTGCTTGCAGGCGCCCATTTTTTCATAAAACATAACATTCTGTCAGCCTTCTGGTATATCGGGAAAGCCAAACGCGAGGAGATCAGGCAAAGAAGAAAGGTGGAAGAAATTATTGATTTTCTGGAGATCGAGCATGTGCGCAAAAAAATGGTCGGTGAACTGCCTTACGGGATGCAAAAAAGAATCGACCTGGGTCGTGCCATGGCTATGGCGCCGGATTTGCTGCTGCTGGATGAACCCATGGCGGGTATGAACCTCGAAGAAAAAGAGGACATGGCCCGTTTCATCCTTGATATAAATGAAGAGTGGGGCACAACGATTATTTTGGTCGAGCATGACATGGGTGTTGTCATGGATATTGCGGATCGTCTGGCTGTCTTGGATTTCGGCCAAAAAATCGCCGAAGGCATCCCGCAAGAAATCAGCAATAATCCAAAAGTAATCGGTGCCTATTTAGGAGAGGATGAGTGAATATGCAAAACACAGGTGCCACCAATCATCTGGACACCCTGCCGAAGTTACTTTTTGAAAATTATCGCAAGCATCCCTCCCGGGTAGCGATGCGGAAAAAAGATTTCGGCATCTGGAATCCGTACCCATGGGAGGACTGTTACGTTAACATCAAATATTTTGCTCTCGGCCTGAAAGAGATGGGATTCGAGCCTGGAGACAAGATCAGTATCGTTGGTGATAATGAACCGGAATGGTACTGGTCGGAGCTGGCGGCTCAGGCTCTGGGCGGTATATCCGTGGGTTTATATATCGATGTTATCCCCGAGGAAGTCTTATACATTGTGGGCCACTCGGACAGTACCTTTGCGGTGGCCAAAGACCAGGAGCAGGTGGATAAATTCATAGACATCATCAATGAACTGCCCGACTTAAAAAAAATAATATTCTGGGACCCCAAGGGAATGCGCGCCTACCTTGAAGACCCCAGAATCGTCTATTTTTATGACGTCGTCAAGATCGGCAGACAATATGAAGAAAAAAATCCAGGCGTTTTCGAAGAAAGTGTCAAAAATGGCAAAGGCCCGGATATCGCTACAATTTGCTATACCTCAGGAACGACCGGTCTGCCCAAAGGTGTTTTGATCAGTCATGATTTCCTGATCAAAGGATCAAAGCGTTTGGCGAAAATAAATCCCTGGTTTCCCTCGGATGAGTATCTCTCTTTTGTACCCCTGGCCTGGATTGCCGAGCAGCTCTTTATGGTGGCTTGGCTTCTGTGGGGGGCCCCGGTGAATTACCCGGAGTCACCGAATACGGTAATGGAAAATATCCGGGAAATCGGACCCCAGTTTCTTCTGTTAGGCCCGCGGCAGTGGCAGGGCTTGGTGGCCACGGTGCAGATGAAAATCAACGACGCGGTCTTTTTTAAGCGATGGCTCTACCGGTTGTCGATGGCCATTGGGTACCGCTATGCGGAATATTATTATGAAAAACGAGAAAAGCCGCCCCTCCTCTGGTCGGTATTGTACAAACTGGCCGATTGGGGCTGTATGATGCATATCCGCGACAATCTGGGACTGCGCAGGACCAGAGTTGGTCTGACCGGCGGGACAGCGCTCGGTCCGGATGTTTTTCGCTGGTTTCAGTCAATTGGCGTCAATATCAAGGAAGCCTATGGTCTTACTGAAGTCAATCCGGTCGCCTCGCATGCAGATTGGTCAAAGCCCGGCACAGTGGGACCCGTTGTTCCCGGGACCGAGATAAAAATCTCGGTTGAAGGCGAAGTGTTGGTCAAAGCCGACCCGATTTTTAGCGGATATTATAAACAGCCTGATAAGACGACCGAAGTTCTGGAAGATGGATGGGTCAAAACCGGTGATGCCGGTTTGTTCGATGGTGACAACCACCTCATTATCCTGGATCGCCTCAAAGATATGCTGCAGTTGAAAAGCGGTGAGAAATATTCACCGACTTATATCGAAAACCGTTTAAAATTCAGTCCTTATGTTAAAGACGGCATGGTGGTCGGCGGCCGGGAGCGGGACTTTTTGTTTGCCATTATTACCATTGATTTTGACAACGTCGGGCGCTGGGCTGAAAAAAATGGATATCCATATACAACCTTTGTGGATCTATCGCAGAAAAAAGAAGTCTATGATCTCATTTTAATTGACGTCGAAAGGGTTAACAAAGATCTGCCTCCGGGGGCAAGGGTCAGGCGATTTTCACTGTTGCACAAGGAATTTGACCCGGATGAAGGCGAACTCACCAAAACCCGCAAACTTCGGAGAACCTTTTTGGATGAAAAATTTAAGAACCTGATTGACGCCGCCTTTTCAAATTCACCGAACGTGATCCTTGATGCTGAGGTCAAATATCGTGACGGCCGAACGGCTACGGTAAAAACTGAGATTAGCATCCGAGACTCGAAATAGGAGACCATCCATGGAGTTTTTTCTTCAGCTCGTTGTCAGTGGATTTTTAACTGGAGCCGTGTATGCCCTGATGGCATTGGGTATCGTCATAATTTATAAATCCTCCAGTGTTTTCAATTTCGCGCATGGCAGCATCGTCGCCTTCACTGCTTACCTGATCTGGTACTTGCTGGTCAAGCTTCATTTGCCCATCCTTTTTGCGGTCGTCATCAGCCTGCCCGTCATTGCGATCATCTCTTATTTGATTCAGCGGCTCATCCTTTATCCGCTTACGGGCCAACCGGTGTTGGCCGCAATCATGGCAACGTTGGCGCTGGCAGAGGTGATTGCTGGCTTTATTACCCTGTTCTGGCCGGGACCTGCCAGAACCTATCCAGCATTTCTGCCCACTGGAACTATTCAGTTGGGAAGTGTTTTTATTACCATAGAAGAAATTGTTAATTTTATTATCTGTGCTCTGGCATTTACCGGTTTTATGCTCTTCTTCCAAAAAAGCAAACTCGGGCTTACGATGCGCGGAACTGCAGAGGACCATCAACTGGCCCGCAGTGAGGGCGTTAAAGTCAATCGAATATTTGTTTTAGCCTGGTTTATCGCCATCATAGTGGCCGGCATCGGTGGATTTTTAATGGGCAACATGCACGGTGTTAACCAGGAACCTTTAATCGCCTTGGGCATGAAATCGCTGGCCGTTGTTATCCTGGGCGGAATGGAGTCGATTCTGGGTGCCGTGATCGGGGGGGTGGTCATTGGTCTTTTGGAAGCGCTGGGGGCCGGCTATCTGGATCCTTTGGTGGGGGGTGGCCTGGAAGAGGTATTCCCGTTTATCATATTACTTATAGTTTTGCTGATTAAACCTTACGGTCTGTTCGGGTATAAAAGAATAGAAAGGGTATAACACCATGCTGAAGAAACCGTGCGGCACATTTGACGAAACCTATGCCCAGGATATTGCCTGTATTCGTACCCCATTCCGCGGAGGGTTACTTATTCTTCTGTTTTTATTCCTTTTTGTAATCCTGCCTCTAACAGCAGATGATTATGTTCTGGGGATCATGAACATGATTGGTATTACCGTGATTGCCATGCTGGGGTTGAATATCCTGACCGGTTACTGCGGTCTGATCAGTATTGGCCATGTGGCATTTATTGCCGTGGGTGCCTATACCAGTGCTATTCTGTCTGAGCATCTCGGGTGGCAATTTTGGGCTACATTTCCCAGTGCAATGCTGGTCAGCGGCATTTTGGGGCTGGTTGTCGCATTTCCGGCGCTAAGAATAAAAGGGTTTTACATCGCTATTTCCACCCTGGCATTTCATTATATCATTGCCTGGGTCATTTTACATGGCGGTGACCTGACCAAAGGTGTTTGGGGACTGCCTTGTGAATACCCTGAATTTTTCGGTACCCGTTTCGATACGGAAAGAAAAATGTACTTCCTGATTATGATTTTGGCCGTATTCGGGACCGTCATGGCCTTCAACCTGGTTCGAACCAAATTTGGGCGTGGCTTTGTTTGCGTGCGAGACAATGATATTGCCGCAGAGTTTATGGGCCTGAATATCTTTGGTTTGAAAGCCATAGCCTTTATTATCTGCTCCATGTATGCAGGTGCAGCCGGATCTCTATACGCCCATTATTTAGGCATGATTACCGTTGAACAGTTCCCTTTGATCGACTCGATTTGGTACATGGGCTTTTTGATTGTCGGAGGTATGGGAAGGATCAGCGGTGCCATCATCGGAGCTGTTTTCTACCGATTAATTGCCCAGGTGGTACTTTTTACGGCGCCTATGATCGGTGAGGTATTCCCATCCCTATCAGTATCCGGTGTGTCGGGTTTTACCCAAATGCTGTTCGGCATATTGATTATCCTTTTCCTGGTGCTCGAACCGCGTGGATTGAACCACAGGTGGCAGATAACGCTTGCCTCATTTAGATTGTGGCCATTTCCTTATTAGGAAAACTACCAACCAACCCTTACAAAGAAAGGAAAAATGCAAAATGAAAAAAAATCGAAAAATGGCTGTCTCCACGACCGTTCTGGCATTATGCTTATCAGTCGTTTTGGGCTTTGGCCAGGCGGCATACGCCGGTGATAAGCCGGTGATCGCGATAGGTCATCTGCCCCATTTTACCGGTGCTTATGGTGCCACCCAGGCCTCTTTTGCGCCTGCCCAGGAAGACGCGATCGAATGGGCCAACAGCGTCAACTATGTTAAAGGCGCAGAACTCAAACTGGTCTGGGTGGATGGCGGAACCGATCCGGCAAAATCTCTGGCCGGGTTTAAGAAAATGGTAGCCGGTAACCCGGCGCCTGTTGTTATCATCGGTGAATCCACCGGCATCGGAACGGCATTGGTAAAAATGCACGCCAAAGCGAAAATCCCGGATGTGGAAGGCGGCATGAGCCTGGCAATGATCGACCCGCCGTCGTGGACTTTCTGTCAACCACCACCCTATGTCAATCAATTCGGTGCCTGGGTGGACTATTACCTCAAACACATCTGGAAGGGCCCCGGAAAGCCAAAATTCGCATGGTTAACCTGGGACAACCCTTTCGGCAAATCACCCATGACCAAAGAAGCCGATCTCTATCTTCAATCCAAAGGTATCGAAATTGTGGCCCGGGAATTCATTCCCAATGTACCCTCCAATACGATTGCACAGGCCATGCGCCTGAAGCGATCCGGTGCAAATTTCACATACGGCGGCATGTATCCTTCCGCCCTATCCGTGGTACTCAAGGATATGGAAAAAATTGGAATGACCGGCACGGTCAGCATTGGGATGAGCTATGCTACCAATATAGCTGAGTTGATCGGATATGTGGGGCCGCTGGCGAATGGCGTCCACATTACTTCAATTGTTACCCTGGTAGACGAATGGCCAGAGAAATCCCCCATGGTCCAGGAAATGTATGACAAGAAAAAACGGACGACGAATAAATGGGGTTATGGAAACTGCTGGTCTAAATTCGCTATCGCCATCGAAGCGGTTCGCTTGGCGGCTGAGAAAGTGGGTCCGGATAAAGTTAACGGCCAAGCGGTTTATGATGCCCTGGTCAATATGAAGGGTTTTGACGCCTGGGGAACCAGTCCTCCCATCTCGTATTCGGCTACCCGACGTGTGGGCATGGATTCAGTCGACATTCAGGCCGTAGAAAATGAAAAAGCTGTATCGAAGGGTTTTGTGATGACTCCGGATCTGCTTCCGGGAGGTAAGGATGTACCCAGATAATATTTTATGGCGCCGGAAGTAATTTTCATATAACCTTTCGGCGCAATAAACAAAATAGGCAGACAAAATGCTCTCTTTAAACAATATCGAAGTTATCTACAATAAAGTTTTTTTGGTGCTAAGGGGGGTTTCCCTCCAAGTCGATAAAGGCAGTATAGTATCCCTGCTGGGCGCAAACGGTGCGGGCAAAAGCACTACCCTCAAGGCGATATCCGGATTGCTCGGTACGGAACTGGGGGAAGTTACCCGCGGTCAGATAAGCTTTAAGGAAGAGCGAATCGATAAAAAAAACCCCGAGGAAATTGCCGGCCTGGGTATCCGCCAGGTGATCGAGGGCCGGCGATTGTATCTTCATTTGACGACTGAAGAAAATCTGCGTATGGGGGCGTACCTGAATAAAGACCGCTCGGACGTAAAACGCAGACTTTCTCAAATGTACGATTATTTTCCGAGACTGACTGAACTGCGCAGTAAAGTCAGTGGATATCTTTCCGGCGGTGAGCAACAGATGCTGGTGATCGGGCGCTCTTTGATGGCCCGCCCTGAAATCCTTATGCTTGACGAACCTTCGCTGGGCCTGGCCCCAGTTGTTGTGAAAGAAATCTTCAACATTATCCAACGTATCAATCAAGATGAAAAAATGAGCATCCTGCTGGTTGAACAGAACGCCAAGGCGGCGCTGGGAATCTCTTCTTACGCTTATGTGATGGAAAACGGCCGGGTGGTTCTGGACGGTCCGGCCGAGAAAGTCAGTCAAAATGAAGATGTTAAAGAATTTTATTTAGGCCTGACCGGCGTTGGAAAGAAAAAAAGCTACCGTGATGTCAAACACTACAGGCGCAGAAAACGCTGGCTTGGTTAAAATTTTGATCCTACAAATTTACGCTATTAGCGAAAAACTAAGTTGGGTGAAGTGAAATCAGACGAAAATGCGATGATAATTTTGACATAGTTACTATCGACGATGGTGATGTAATGCACGAATAAAGAGGATATTTTTGTGAGTGACGAGATCAAACCCAATCTGACCAAGCTACAGGAATTATTATCACGCACGCTGGACACGGAGCGCACGAAAGCTGCCGCAAAACGCCATAAAGCGGGTTATCGAACAGCCCGGGAGAATCTGGTGGATCTGATTGATGCCGATTCATTTATTGAGTATGGACAATTGGCAGTGGCAGCTCAGCGTAAACGCCGCAATTATGAAGACCTGCAGATCAACACGGCCGCGGACGGTGTGATTACCGGCCTTGCCACTATCAACCGCAGTTTTTTCGGCAAAGACAGGAGTCAGGTTGCGGTCGTTGTCTACGATTACTCCGTCCTGGCCGGCACCCAGGGGTTTTTTCACCATAAAAAACTGGACCGCATGTTCAAACTGGCCGGGGATTTGAATATACCCGTAATCATGTATACCGAAGGCGGGGGCGGGCGTCCCGGCGATGTTGATGTCACAACCATGATTGCCGGCCTTAATGTCGATAGCTTTTATGCCTGGGCCAAACTCAGCGGTCAGGTTCCGCGGATTGCTGTCAACAACGGATTCTGCTTTGCCGGTAACGCTGTTCTGTTCGGCTGTGCCGATATCACCATTGCTACGCGAACTTCCTGGATCGGCATGGCAGGCCCCGCTATGATAGAGGGCGGAGGACTAGGAACTTTTAAACCGACTGAAATCGGTCCTACCGCAGTTCAAGAAAAAAACGGTGTGGTGGATATCGTAGCGGAAGATGAAGCCGACGCGACCGTCATTGCCAAAAAATTGCTGAGTTATTTTCAAGGCCCGCTTGATAAGTGGTCCTGCAGTGACCAGACAAAACTGCGGGATATCATACCAGAGAACCGACGAAGAACCTATCAGGTGCGTCAAGCGATTGAAATCCTGGCGGACGAGGATTCATTTATCGAGTTGCGACGCGGCTATGGACTGGGCGTGATAACCGGCTTTATGCGGTTGGAAGGAAAACCATTAGGTTTGATCGCCAATAATTGCATGCACCTGGCTGGGGCTGTTGATGCGGAAGCTGCAGAAAAAGCCTCGCGTTTTTTACAGCTTTGTGATGCATACGACCTACCAATTCTGTCCCTTACCGATACCCCTGGGTTTATGGTAGGACCGGAAAGTGATGCGCAGGCTGCTGTACGTCGAATGTCCAGTTTTTTTGTTTCATTTGCCAGTGTGACCGTTCCCATTATCGCTATCATTCTTCGTAAAGGGTATGGTCTGGGTGCCATGGCCATGACCGGTGGTGGTTTTCTCTCTCCGCTCTATATTGCAGCCTGGC
Source organism: uncultured delta proteobacterium (assembly GCA_963710795.1). GTDB lineage: Bacteria > Desulfobacterota > Desulfobacteria > Desulfobacterales > JAFDCJ01 > JAFDCJ01. The sequence continues at coordinate 114,945 of CAVQBT010000004.1, read as the reverse complement.
CAACCGGTGAATTCGGCGGCATGGGTCTGGAAGGTGCTGTAAAGTTGGGCTATAAACAGGAGCTGGCTGCGGTTGAGGATGAAGTTGAACGTCAGGTATTGTTCGATAAACTTGTCGCGAAAATGTATGAGATCGGTAAAGCGACCGAGGCTGCTGCGCATTTGGAGATCGATGCCGTCATCGATCCCGCAGATTCCAGGGAAATTATTCTAAAAGCAATTAACTCAGCTCCCAACACAAAACGATCCCATCGTCCCCGTCGAAATTTTGTTGACACTTGGTAACCCTCTTAGAGGAGTCAATTGCCACTCCTTCAACCTGAGATATAAGGCAGGGGCCAAATTTTAAAGTAATCCCGTATTCTGATCCATACGCCCACAAGTCCCTCCGGTTCCAGGATGATGAACAGGATGATCAGTCCACCGAAGACAAACTCTTTCATGGGTCCGAGGTGCATGGTGAAATTGGGGTCATAGACATTGGCTATATAGCTGACGACCAGATCCAACAGAACCGGTACCAGGGTAATAAAAATCACGCCAAAGACCGTCCCCACCAACCTTCCCAGACCACCGACCAACACCATCGCTAAAAATATGACGGAATGCAGAAAGGTATAGTCCTCGGGTATGGCGGTGCGAAGCAATCCGGCAAAAAGCGCGCCGGCTACCCCCGCATAAAAGGCACTGATGGAAAAGGCCAGCAGCTTAAACCGAAAGATCGGGATTCCAATGATTTCAGCCGAGACATCATTGTCGCGCACGGCAATGAAGGCCCGGCCGATCTTTGAACGGGTAATATTTTTAGCCCCCCACATTAAAAAAACAGTCAGAACCAAAAGCAGCAGGAAGTAAGCCTGGTTTTTTTCAAGCGAGATCCCCAATACATGGGGCGTCGGCAGTTCAATTCCTCGCATGCCCCGCGTGACGCTGTCCCAGTGAATGACGACGTAATCGATGACAAACTGGAAGGCCAGGGTGGCCACCATCAGGTAAAACCCCTTAATGCGCAGGGATGGAATTCCAACGATAATTCCCAGCAGTGCCGCTCCCAGACCGGCAATGAATATTGAAAGAATAAACGGACAGCCCCATTCGGTCACCAACAGGGCGGAGGTATAGGCACCCACGCCCATAAAAGCGGCATGCCCGAGGGACAAAAGCCCGGTAAACCCGATCAACAGCTGGAGACCGATGGCGGCGATCAGATTGATCAGGATCAGATTCATGATAAAATAGTGGTATTCATTGGCACCCAGGCCTGCCAGTGATCCTAAAAAGACCAGGCCGATGAGAACCAGAAGCACGCCGAACCAGGCCCGCATGAAGCGCGTGCGAAAGATCCGTTCGTCTTCGCGATAGCTGAAGACCGCGGTAGCAGAAAAGTAGTCATTATAGATTTCAGACAGCGCTTTCACCCATACACCTCCTCAATAGCCAGCGTTCCCTTAAAACTTGAAATTCGGCCGTCTTCATAACGGATCTCGATATCCAGATCGTGCTGCTTGCTGGATTGATAAAGATCTGTGATCAGGGCCTGGTATCTCTCGTTGACAAACTGTCGCCGCACCTTTCTGGTTCGGGTCAATTCACCGTCATCGGGATGAAGCTGCTTCAGCAGGATGGCAAATTTTTTAATGCGAATATTCTGCGGGAAGCGCTCATTGATCTTACGGATCTCCTCTTGCACCAGCCCGTATACCTCGGGTCTCTGGGATAGATCCTGGAAAGTGGTAAAAGAGATACCTCTCTTTTTGGCCCAGTTGCCCACATTTTCGAGATCGATGCTCACGATGGCCGCGACATAAGCGCGATCCCCGCCGCAAACCATGGCCTCATTGATATAGGCGCTGAATTTCAACCGGGTCTCTATATCCTGCGGGGCAAAACGGGTCCCGTCATCAAGATTCATGACGTCTTTGGCGCGATCGAAAACATACAGGTGTCCGTCCGCACCGAAATACCCGGCATCTCCGGTACGCAGGAACCCATCCGCGGTAAAACCCTCCCGGGTGGCCTGTACTTTTTTAAAATACCCCAGGTGGGTGTTTTTTCCCCGCACGAGAATCTCGCCCTCCTCCGAGAGTTTGATCTCCACGCCCGGAATCGGCAGGCCGACTGTCTCGGGTCGGACGTCGTCTTCTCTGTGGGTGGTAACGATTCCGCTGCATTCAGATTGGCCGAAAACCTGGCGCAAATCCAGCCCCAGAGCCTTGAAATACTTAAAGACCTCCGGTGAAATGGCGCCGCCGCCGGTTATTGCCACCTTTACCCGTCCCAGGCCGACTTTGTTTTTAAGGGGTCGCAGAACCAGGAAGTTGAGAATAGGATGCAACCATCGATTCCATGGCCCGGGAAGCTCGCCGGCCAGATCGGCTTCAGTTACTTTCAGGGCGGTGCGAAGGGCCAGATGGTAAAAATAGCGCTTGACGAAATCGGCGTTGTCCATAGCGGCCTGGATGGTTGAAATGAGAAATTCCCATACCACCGGGGTGCCGCCAAAATGAAAAGGCTGTAGTTCCAGGAGATCTTTGCGCAGGGTCTCGGTTTCTTCCGGAAAATTATAATGGGCACCGACCTTCAGAAACCGGGTGACGTTAAACATCTGCTCACCGATCCAGGACAGGGGCGCCGCCGAGAGAATTTCATCCCCTTTTTCCATCTTCACGACCTCGCCGAAACTCTCACAGGCAAAGATGAGATTCTCGTGACTGAGCATGGACAGCTTTGGCAGTCCGGTGGTGCCGGATGTGGTCAGCATCATGGCCGGCTGGGAAGGATCGATTTCCCGGGCTTTATTCGACAGGTAGTCCTTTTGGCGTTGCTCTTCGGCAGCCCCGAGTTCGAGCACTTTTTCAAAGCGTTCAAGAAAGGGGTATTGACCATAGTAGTGGCTCATGCCCCGGGAGTCCCAGATGATCACCTTCTCGATGTTGTCCTTGATTTTGTGCCAGATCACGAGGATTTTATCGACCTGTTCCTGGTCGCGGACCACTAAAAATCTGGTCTCCGAATAGGAGATCATGTATTCCATCTCCTCGGCCAGGCTGTCCGGGTAAGCGCCGGTGGGCAGTCCATCGGCAGCCATGCAGCCCAGCTCGGCGATTACCCATTGCGGTTTGTTGTCCCCGATGATGGTCAGGCTGTTGCCTTTTTCAAATCCCAGTGCCTGCAGCCCCAAAGCAAAGCGTTGGACCTTTTGCGCTAATTCGCGCCATGTCATTGGGCTCCATACGCCGTAGCGCTTCTCCCGCATGGCCACATCATCAGGCATCTCGGTCCCATTTTTTACGACCAGACCGATCAGGGTATTTTCAAGCATGGCTTACTACCTTTTCTGCCGACCCAGATAAGCTTCGATGACCCGGGGATCTTTTTGAACTTCTGCGGGAGAACCTTCCGCGATTTTGGTGCCGAAATTCAGGACACAGACACGCTTCGAAAGATCCATCACGGCGGCCAGATCGTGTTCGATCCAGATAATGGTCACCCCCAGATCGCGGTCGACATCCATAATATAGCTGGCAATGTCCTCTTTCTCCTCCACGGCCATGCCGGACATAATTTCATCCAGCAGGAGCAATTTGGGCCTCATGGCCAGGGCGCGGGCCATATCGACCCGTTTGCGAACGCCCAGCGGCAGGATTCCCACCGGTGAATACCGAAAGCTTGACAGACCCATAAAATCGATGATCTCTTCCTCGATCTCTGCGCGATGCTTGATTTCATCGCGCACGATGTTGGGAAGTCGTAAAAAACTGCCCACGATGGAGGACTTCATTAGAAAATGGCGGCCCAGCTTAATATTGTCCAGCACGGTCATGCCATGGAAAAGCTCGACCTTTTGAAAGGTCCTGGCAATTCCCAGCGCGGCGACGGCGTGGGGTTTGAGGTCGTTTAATTCCTTTCCGTCGAAGGTGATGCCGCCGTGCTGGGGCCGGTAGTGCATATTGATGCAGTTGAGCAGGCTGGTTTTCCCGGCGCCATTGGGCCCGATGATGGAAAAAATATCGCCCCGCTGCACGGACAGGTTGATCCCGTTGAGGACATTGAGACCCCCGAAAGACAGATGCAGATCTTCAATTTCCAATATAATGTCTGTGTTTACGGCTGTCATAGCCACCGTTTGCGCCGTTTGTAGCGCTTGGCGTCCTTGTAGCTTCGGCGTTCCTTTTCGCCGGATCCCAGGTAGAACTCCCGCACATCTTCATTGGCCAAAAGCGCCTGGGCCGTTCCGTCAAGCACGATCCGGCCGGTCTCGACCACATAGCCGCGGGTGCCGATATTCAGGGCGGCATGCGCGTTTTGCTCCACCAGCACGATCGTCATGCCGGATTGGTTGAGTCGTTGGATGATATCGAAAAGCTCCTCGGTGATCAGGGGCGCCAGCCCCAGCGAAGGCTCGTCCAGCAGCAGTATTTTCGGCCGGGTCATCAAGGCCATGCTGATGGCCAGCATTTGCTGTTCGCCGCCGGAGGCATAGCCGGCCTTTTTGTACCGCATGGCGCGCAGCACGGGGAAATACTCAAAGGCCTTTGCCATATCGGCCTTGACCCGTTTGTCCCAGCGGGAGAAAGCCGCCGCCCTTAGGTTTTCTTCGATCGTCAGGTACCAGAACACCGGTCGGTCTTCCATGACATAGGTAACGCCATAGCGCTTCATGATATCGGCGGCATCGAGACCTTTGATGGAGACCGCGGCCATTTTGATGTCACCTTCGATGATATCCCCGTCATAAAAATCGATCATCCCGGAAACCGCGCGCAAAAGCGTCGTCTTCCCGGCGCCGTTGGTTCCGATGACAACCAGGATTTCGCCTTGCTTGACTTCCAGGGAAACCCCATTTAAGACGGAAATGACGTCGTGATATACGACCCGCAAATTTTCAATGGTCAGCATCGCTAGACCCTTTCAATCCGAACGGTTCCGAAAAGGCCGTATGGCCGGATAAACAGCACAATCAGCAACAGTAGATAGGGCGCCACTTCTTTAAAGCCGACCAGGCCCAGGGGCTCGATATAACTGCCCGCAACGGCTTCGCACATGCCAACGATAATTCCGCCGACCAGGGCCCCGCCAATGCTGTCCATTCCGCCGATCAGCACCACGGGGATGGCCCGCAGCCCCACGAAACCCATACCGGCTGAAAGGGCGCCGAAGTTGGAGATCATGATGCCGGCAACGGCAATGCACAGGGCGCTGATCCCCCAGACCATCAGCAGGACCAAACGGGCGTTGATGCCGAAGGCCATGGCCTTGGCCTGGTCTTCCGAGGTCGCGCGAATGGCCAGGCCCCAGCGGGTGCGAAACAGAAAGACTATCACCAGCGCAAACGTCAGCACGGACAGAATACCGGCCCAGATCGGATCCGATAGAAAAAGAAATTCGCCCATTTCAAAGGTTATATCCGGCAGGTCGAGAAAAAATGAATAGGAATGGGACCCCCAGATCAGCTGGATGCAGGCCCGCAGGAAAAAACCCAACCCCAGGGTGACGATGGTCATGGCGATGGGTGAGCGTCCCAGCAGGGGTTTGATGGTAAATCGTTCCACCACGGCCCCCACGATCCCTGCGGCCAGCAAACCCAGGGGCAGGGCAATCACGAAGCGCAGGATCGGGCTGGCGATCAGGGAGGGCAGATTGAGACCGGAAAAAAATATAAAAAAGATTAGCGTGCCGGCCGCACCCCCCAGCGGAATGGCAATGCGCAGGTGAAGATGCCTGTCGGATGCCAAAATAAACGAGACGAATAAAAATATCAGCACCCCCAACGGCAGGGCTTTATGCCAGGGCAGGGTGTCATTGAAAAACAAAACATAAAAAAGAAAGGAGCCGATGACGAGAAACTCACCGATGGCAAAATTAAAAGCCCCCGAAGCTTTGAAGATGATGACAATACAAAGACCCAGCAGGGCATAGACCAGCCCCACCAGTACGCCGGAACCCAGGGTTTGAAGCAGATCGATCATGGTGACCTTTCGCGCAGGTGCAATCTGTTTACCATTGAATTTCGTCCGTGTTGATCCATTCGCTGATGGGCACCACCGCGCCGGTCGGCACCATTTTATCTCCCATTTTGACCATTTTTACCTGGGCTTTGAATATCTGCAGCATGGGAATCGTATGGGATTTATATGTAAATGTCCGGCCGTCAAACATGCCTTTGAAGTCCCAAACCATGTTGTCGAGGGCCTTTTTGACCCCTTCCCGGGTGAGTTCGTATTGATTGTCGGCTTCCGTAAGCACTTTTTGAATCATGAGGGCATAGGTCAGTCCCTCGGAGTAAAGGAACATATCTTTGATTCCGCCGCCTTGGAGGCCTTTTTCATATTCTTCCGGCCGGTACTTCTTCGCAAAATCATGGGCCAGTTTAACCAGGGTGTTGTCCATGGGCGTTTTGGCCCGGGGCACGGCATCCATAAAAGGCCGGGTGGCCACCCCGACATAGCCGTCATAAGCTTCCTGCGCAACCAGGATCGGAAACCGGCTGGTCGTGTAATGGGTTCCCATCAGCTGGACGCCCCTGAGGATTTTTTTGGCGGTTTTAAAGAAGATGGCCGTGTGGCTGGTCGCACCGGAATAGCCGTGATAAATGACATACTGCGCCTTGGCTTTGCGCAGCCGCATGCATTCGTTGGTGGCATCGGTCGCCGTATAGGGATATTCGATTTCAGCCACCACCTCAAAGCCCAGCTTCTTGGCGTAAGCGAGACCTTCGGGCATACCGTCCCGGCCCCAGGCCGTGGGGCTGTAAACAAAGCCGACACGCGCTTTGCCCTTGGCCTTGTGGTTGTCTTTGATCCACCGCAGCAGGACCCTTATCTGGTTGCCGTAAGTTCCTCCCAAAGAATAGTAATAGGGGTACTTGGCAGGGCCGCCTTCTTCACCAAAAATTTCCGTCGAGTAGGAGCCGTCGAGCCAGGGGATTTTTTCTTCCACATTGACCTTTTCAATCAGCGGCTTGAGTCCGCCGGTGATATAGCCGGTCGCCATCAGCAGTTCGTCTCGGCTGTGCTCGGCGGCGTATTTATTGAAATTGGCCACCTCCACCGTGGGATTGTAGCGAAAATCTTCCAGATACCAGGTGATTTTTTTACCGTTGACACCGCCGCCTTCACCATTAACCCAGGTCATGCCGTCAATATATCCCCAGCCGAATTCCGGCAGAGATCCCACCGGACCGCTCATGGGGAATTGGGAAAGTACTTTGATTTCCTTGGCCAAAACAAAACCGTGGGTGAAAAAGACCAGTGCCAGAATGACGGCTGTGACGAAAAACGTTTTCTTTTTCATGGTTGCTCCTCCTTTATGGGTATCAAAGGGCGAGCTGCCAATTAAGGGGGCTTGGAACTCGCCGTTAAGCCGGCTTTTTTAGCCGGCCATAAGGAAAATGGATAGGAAATCACATTTATAGAGCTATATAGACGAAAATATTGAATTGATTACCGCATTCGGATGCAACCCAATATATGAAAACGCAGAAAGAACGGAAAGTATTAGTATCCAAATACCGAAGGCGGATGGGGTTGTCAAGGGAGATTTTATGGGCCGCATAACCGTTGGTTTAGAAACGTGTAAAGATCAGCCATCTTGAGGTTTATGTCCGTGCCGCTCTGGGCGCAGGCCAAATGGATCCGGCACTTGGGGCAGGCTGTGATCAGGGTCTGGGCCCCGGTCTGGATGGCTTCCTGTATCCGTTCGGTTTGAATGGCTTTTGAATAACCGGAGCACTCCATCCAGGCACTGGTGCCGCAACAAAGTGCATTTTCACGGTTGCGCTCCATTTCGACCAGCTTGATTTCCGGCAGCATTCCCAGCAGCTGCCGGGGTGCTTCGTATATCCCAGCCAAACGACCCAGCCGACAGGGATCATGGTAGGTGATCGTCTCGGCCGAAGATGCTTGAAAGGTCAAGCCGGTTTTGGGCAGTTCGCGGGCCAGAAACTCCGTCATGTGAATGACTTCAAAAGGTAACGCACCAAAATGCTTGGGATAGTAATTTTTAAAGGTGACATAGCCCTCCGGGCAGCTGAAAATCACGGTTTTGGCGCCGGAGGCCTTGATCACCGCTAAATTCGATTCGGCCAGCTTTTGAAAGGTAGTGTGATCACCGCACCATAAGGCATCGTGGCCGCAGCAGCGCTCCTGGTCGCTGATGACCGGTTCGATCCCCATTTTATTGAGCAGCGTGAGCATGCTGCGGGCAGTTTCCAGCGGCGACAGATTCAGATAACGGAAGGTCACATCGAAAAAAGGCAAACAGCCGACAAAATAAAAATATTGTCCGGTGTCGCGAAATTGCCCGGCATTTTGGGCCCAGCCGGTTCGCTGCTGCTTGATGTTCCGGGTTTGCAAACCGGCGATGGCCTGCATAATGCCGTGATGACTTTCCTGGGGAAAGTTGCCCGCCCGGCGGGCTTGCTGCCGATGGGCTCTGATGAACTCCGGGAAATCAATTTCCGCCGGACAGCGTCCGCTGCAATTGGCACAGCTCAGGCAGGCCCAGATCTCGCGGCTGCCGACAAGCCCGCCGTCCGGATCCAGCACGGCCCGTTTAATCATCTGGCGCGGTGAAAACGCAGACAATTCGCGGCTGATGGGACAACTCCCCGTACACAAACCGCATTCCATGCAGTAGTCGATTTGTTTTTGGGATAGTTTTTTTGGCTTGTCCATAAGCAATTATTGAATATTGTAAATTGAAGATTGAAGATTTGTGGTATTCTATCGTTTTTTATTCTTCATCTAATCATAGTTGTCCCTATCGTTGCGATAATTTTTCAATTTTCAATGCTTATCTCTCCAAGCTCTGTTAGCAATTGCACAAACGAGCGAATTTCTTCGGCAAAGGCGGCCCCTTCCGATGCGGAAATCCACTTCAGCTGCAGTCGGCGCTCATCGATTCCCAGCAGCGTGAGCAACTCCCGGGTTTCTTCGATGACCTTTTGGCATCTTACATTACCTTCCAGGTAATGACAGTCGCCGAGGTGTCAGCCGGAAACCAGGATGCCGTCCGCCCCTTTCACAAACGCCTTGAGCAGGAAGCCGTGATTGACCCGGCCGGTGCACATGAGCCGGATCAAGCGGACATTGGTCGGATACTGCATGCGGGACACCCCGGCCAGGTCAGCCCCGGCATACGCGCACCAGTTGCAGACGAAGGCCAGTATATTTGGTTCTGTGTTAGAAGACATAGGCCATAATTATTGAATATTTAAGATTGAAGATTGAAGATTTAAGGCACTCTGCTCGATAATTTTTTGCAAATTCTTTGAGCATCTTATTAATTTGTCCCTTTTCGAAGATTCACGGCCGATAGCTTATATTTTCGTAAGGATTATATATGTTTAACAATGATAGAATTCCGCAAATTTTTAATCTTTTTGTTAACTCATCACGGTTCATTTTTATGCCGATAAAACGGGTTATTGTCAGGATCACAAATAATTAAATTGATAGAATTCCTCAAATCTTCAATCTTCAGTCTTCAATCTTCATTCCCCTATCATCTCCTCAATCTGCGCATCTTTAAAATGCGATACCGAGGCGGCACCGGTCGGACACGCGACATTGCACATCCCACATCCCTGGCACAGGGCTTCAATTACCATGGCCCGTTTGCGTCCCGCGGATGTTTCTTTGACACTGATGGCCTCAAAAATACACACTTTTTCGCATTCACCGCAGGCCCGGCAAAGGGTTTCATCCACCCGATTGATCATGCCGTCGGCCACGATCTCTTTTTTGGACAGCACCATGACGGCCCGCGAGACCGCTCCGCGGGCCTGGGCGATGCTCTCGGCGGCAAATTTAGGGCCCTGGGCCAACCCGCAGAGGTAAACGCCCGGGGTGGCAAAATCAAGGGGCCTGAGTTTGGGATGGGCTTCCATAAAAAAACCGTCTTCATCCTGGGCCAGGCGCATGACCTCAGCCAGTTGCCGGCTTTCCTGGCGCGGACGGATGGCGGCACTCAAGATCAGCAGGTCGGCCGGTAGTTGAATGGGTGCCTGCAGCTGGCCGTCAAACACGGATACGGCCAGGGTGTCGTCCCGGGCGGCCACTTGCGGTTTTTGCTCCCGGTCAAATCGATAGAAACGCACCCCCTGCCGGCGCGCTTTCAAATAATAGGATTCTTTCAAGCCGAATGTGCGGATGTCGCGATACAGAACCGAAACCTGAGCTTCAGGATTGAGTCTTTTTAATTTCAAACTATTTTTAACGGCCGCCGTACAGCAAACCCGGCTGCAGTAAAGGTATTCCGGTTCGCGCGAGCCGACGCACTGAATCATGACGACGCGCTTTAATTGTTCGGCCCGGTCCGGTTCTGATACCAGCAGGTTTTCAAATTCTTTCTGGGTCATCACCGCGGGATGTTGGCCATAAAGATATTCCGCGGGTTGATATTCCTGCCCGCCGGTCGCCGCCACCACAACGCCGTGGGATATACTGCGGGATTTGCCCTTAACCGCAACGGTCGAACTGAAATTGCCGCAACTTCCGGTTAGGGCCTTAAGCCGTGCGTCTCTGTGGACGGTGATCAAGGGCTGGTCTTCAACTTTTTGAATCAGGCCTTGAACATATTGCGCCGGGCCGGCGCCATCTTCCGTATAATAAAGGGTGCGGGCATGGCCGCCCAATTCAGCGCTTTGTTCCACCAGGGTGGCAGAAAATCCCTGGTCGGCAAAAGCCAGGGCGGCCGTAAGGCCGGCCAGACCACCGCCGATCACCAGCGCGTGGGCAACCACCGCGTGCGATGTTTCATAAAGCGGCTCCAGAAGGCGGGCCCGGGCAACCGACATGCGCACCAGGTCTTTCGCCTTTTGCGTGGCCGCCTGGGGGTCGCCCTGATGAACCCAGGCATCCTGCTCACGAATATTGGCCAGCTCGAAGAGGTATGGGTTTAACCCGGCTTCGCGCAGCGTGCTGCGGAAAAGCGGTTCATGGGTGCGCGGCGTGCAGGATGCCACCACCACCCGATTGAGTTGGTGGGTTTCAATGGCAGCCTTTATTGCCTGCAGCTGATCCGTGGAGCAGGCAAACATGCAATCGGTGGCATAGGCCACGTTGGCCAGCGAATTCACATAATCGGAGACCGCTTCAACGTCGACGGTTCCGGCGATGTTAATGCCGCAGTGGCAGACAAAAACGCCGATGCGCGGCTCCTCGTCGCTCACATCGCGCTCATCCGGCACGGCGGGGGCGGCCACCAGCGATCCCCTGGCAGGGGCCAAGATGGCCGTGGCCCGCTCCGCCGCACTGCTGCCCTGCTGCACCGATTCCGGAATATCTTTGGGGCCCTGGGCGGCCCCGCAGACAAAGATGCCCGGCCGGGAGGTGGCCACCACGTCCAGCGGGTCGGTGGCGCAGAAACCATGCGCATTTAACTCAAGGCCGATGCGCTGGGCCAATTGCACCCAGGAAGGATTCGGGCAAAGACCAACCGAAAGCACGACCAGATCATAGGTCTCTTGCCGGATATGATGATCGGCCGCGGCATAGCTGATGCTTAAGGTATCATCCTCCGGGTTGGGGATCACCCGGGAGATCATGGATCTCACATAGCGAACCTCATTTTCGGATATGGATCTTTCATAAAAACGGTCAAATCCTTTGCCCTGGGCCCGGATATCAATATAAAAAATCGTCGTATCGACATCGGGGGCATGCTCCCGGGTGATAATGGCCTGCTTGGTGGCGGACATACAGCACACCGCCGAACAATACTCCCGGCCGATATGGCTGTCGCGCGAGCCGACACACTGAATCCAGGCGATGCGGCGCGGCGCGGCGCCGTCGGAAAGGCGCTGGATCTGCCCCTGGAAAGGACCGGCGGCCGAGAGAATTCGTTCGTATTCCAGGCTGGTGATGACATTGGGCCAGCGCCCGTAGCCGTATTCGCCTTTTAAACCGGCGTCAAACGGAATGAACCCGCCCGCCAGGATAATCGAACCGGTCTCGAGATTCAGTGTTTCTGCCTGCTGGGCGTGGGTCAGCAGGGTGACCGCCTCGGCCTTGCAGGCTGATACACATTGCATACATTCACAGCATCCCCCGCAGTCCAGGCAGCGGGCGGCCTCTTTTTGAGCGGATTTTTCATCCAGTCCAGGATTCACTTCTTCAAATCCTGCCAGTCTCTTTTCCAGCGGCAGGGTCGGGAGCGGCATTCGAACCTGAACCGGTTCATCCGGCGGCACTAGGGTCCAGTTTTTTCCTGTGAAATCCTCTTTTTGTGTTCCGGCCGGCAGCTCTTTACCTTGCAAATAATCGCTGATATTTTTGGCTGCCTTTTTCCCGGCCGCAATGGCGTCAATCACCGTGACAGGGCCTGTGATGACATCGCCACCGGCGAAAATAGCGGGCCTATTGGTCTGGAGTGTCGCAGCATTGACGGACAGAAGATTCCACCTTGTCAGCACCAAGCCATGATTATCCCCCAAGAGATCGAAGTCCGGTGTCTGTCCGATGGCTGGAATAATGTGGTCGGTTTTGATGACAAACTCCGAACCTTCAACAGGAACCGGTCGCGGTCGACCCGTAACATCCGCTTCTGCCAAGCGGGTTCGAATGCACTGGATTGCGGATACTTTGCCATTATCGTCCAAGATCTTTATCGGTGCTGCCTGAAAATGGAAGCTGATCCCTTCATCTTCGGCCGCCAGAACCTCTTCCGGCCCAGCGGGCATTTCGGCGCGTGAGCGGCGGTAGAGTATGTGAACCTCACTGGCTCCTAATCGCAGGGCCACCCGGGCGCTATCCAGTGCGGAATGCCCGCCGCCGATCACCACGACCCGGCCGGCCAGCTTTGTCAGTTGCCCGCCATGCACCTCGCGCAATAAGGTGATGGCGTCCGTAACCCCCTGGGCAATCTCCTCCCCGGCAATATTGAGCTTCAACCCCTTCCAGGCACCCATGGCCAGAAAAATCGCATCCGTCCCCTGTTTTTGAAGGTCATCTAAGGTGAAGTCCTGGTCAATGGGCGTATTGGTTTGAATTTCAATCCCATAGCGTTTTAGATTTGCGATTTCCGCATCCAGTACCGACCGGGGCAGCCGGTGTTCGGGAATGCCGTAGCGCAGCATCCCCCCGGCTTGGGGCATGGACTCATAGACCCGCACCCGATAGCCATCGCGGGCCAGAAAATAGGCGGCGCTGAGTCCGGCCGGACCGGACCCGATGACGGCCACCCTTTTATCCCGGGGGGTAATATCCGGCAGCGGAATTTCGCTGAGGTTGACATGATCGGCGGCGACTCTTTTAAGTTCCTTGATGGAAACAGCCTCGTCCAGGCCGAGACGGCGGCAGCTTTTCTCACAGCCGTGGGGACAGACCCGGCCCAGCACACCGGGCAACGGCAGATCCTGCATGATAATTTCGACGGCTTCGCGGTACCGGCCCAGTTTAACCATCGCCACATAAGCCTGAACATTGATATTCGCCGGACAGGCGCTGCGGCAAGGTGGGGTGTCATATTTTTCGATGGTGTAACTGTTGGGAACGGCCTGGGGGTAGGGTATGTAGATTGCCTTGCGATTGGCCAGCTGCATATCATGGTCGCCGGGTCTGAGCACCGGGCAAACTTCGACACAATCGCCACAGGCCGTGCATTTGGCAGCATCGATGTAGCGCGCCTTCTTGCGAAGCGTCAATTGAAAGCGACCCGGATCGCCCTGCACATCGAGGACATCGGTATAAGCCAGGATCTCGATATTGGGATGGTTGGCCAATTCCGCCAGCTTCGGGCCCAGCATGCAGGAAGAGCAGTCATTGGTGGGAAAAGTCTTGTCGAGCTGGGCCATGACACCGCCCACGTTCGGTTTTTCTTCCACCAGATGCACTTTAAAGCCGGAATTGGCGATATCCAGGGCGGTTTGAATCCCGGCGATACCGCTGCCGATAATGGTGACCGATCCGATTTTATCGGTATGTTGAGTTCGTTGGCTGTTGCTCATCTTTTCAGTAATTTTTGAAATTGCCCTAAAGCATCATTAGGCCTGATTTCATCACCCCAGGCCCAGTTCCCGCAGAAGCGGGAAAGGATCCGTAATATGACGGCCGATCCAATCTGTCGACCCCGGGACATTGCAAGCCAGTCCGATCAGCTCAGTGAAATAAAAAACCGGCAAAGAAAACCGTCGGCCCCAATCCGCGGCGATCTTCTGCTGATACATATCGAGATTCGCCTGACACATCTGGCAGGAAACCACGATGGCCTGGGCGCCGACGCGCTGGGCCATATCGTAGAGTTTGCCGACCAATTGAGAGACGATGTCCAGGCGTGACAGCACCTGGCTGGCGCCGCAACAGTCGGTTTTGAACGGCCAGAGGATAGGCGTGGCACCGAGATTTTCGATAATTCGATCCAATGCCTGAGGATCCTCGCAGTCTTCAGCGCCGGTGATCTCAGGCGGCCGGCTGGCCATGCAGCCGTAATAGCAGACAGCCTTTAAACCATGGAGTGGATGGGTGACCTGGTTGGCCGTCGCTGCCAGCATCTTTTCGGTGGCAAAAAAGTTTGCCAGATCCCAAATTTGAGGTAAAGACGCATCTAATTTGATTCCGTAACGCTGGGCGTGCTCTCCGCTGAGCGCTTGGGCGGCCGTTTTTAATCGATTAAAACACATCGGGCAAGGAACCAGCATGTCGGCATGGGGCAGTTCGGCAGCCAGATTCAGGTTCCGTCCGGCCAATTCAATACTCGCCCGGTGATCGATGCTGTGGGCCGCGGTGGCGCCGCAGCAATTCCAATCGGGAATTTCGGCCAGGCCAATGTCCAGCGCAGCGCAGACCCCAAGTATGGATTCGGCATAATCTCTGGCCGATCCTTCCAGCGAACAGCCCGGATAGTAGGTCACTTGCATGATAGGTTGTGGTTCAATATGTGTTAGTGTGTTTTTGGGCCGTTGTTATCCATGAGCAGCTTTATCCGCAGCCTCAACGGGAGTATTGGAGTGTTGGAGTAGTGGAGTAGTGAGTAATATGCGGAATTCTAACGATATTAGGATTTTCCATTACTCCATCACTCCTATACTCCATTACTCCTGTCACTATTAATACGCCAATGTCCTTTCCCTGTATGGGCCCTGTCGAAGCGGTGTACGCCGGGCCCGGCGTCACCTTTCTTTCCGCCGATCAAGAATCTCGCGAACTTCTGCGATGCCGTCTATCGATTTGGGCCTGAGCGGCAGCCGTCCTTTGGCTAACATCCGGCGGCCCAGTTTTAAATCATAGCGCCATGCCCCGGAATGCCACTTATCCAGAAGTTGGCCGCTTTTGAGCAAATATACCGGCAGCAGGGTTGTTTCGTAAAGCCGTCCCCGTTTTTTAATGTTGTTCAGAAATGTTTCATGCAATGCGGTTATCCGGGGTTGGGGGGAAAGGATGCCCTCGTGAACAGCCATTTCTTTGAGACAGTCCATCAGTTCGGCAATTCTAACGTCATTCGGACAACGGGTGGTACACGTCTCGCAGGCCGCACAAACCCAGATCGTTTGACAGGCCAATACGGTTTTGCGCTGTCCTAAAATTACCAGGCGAATCACTTCGTCCGGATAAAAATCCATGGCAAAAGTAACCGGACAGCCGTTGGTGCATTTACGGCATTGAAAACATGCTCCGGCTTGAAACGGTCCTGCGGCTTCGATTTGTTCTAAAAAGCGGTAATCTGGATCTAACGATTATTGGGGACATGAAATTTGACTAATTTTCTCTACGCTCGCGAAAATTTGCCCTGAAACAAATTTCAATGTCGGTATGACAGGCATTGGAGGCAGTATTAGCGCATGGAAACTATTAACATGCATAGAGGTGTTTCAGCAAGGAAAATATAAGAGTTGCGGGGTCGCGGGGCTGCCGAGGACAAACCAGGAAGATGGGAAGGTGAGAAGCTGAGAAGGTGAGAAACTGTGGTAGCTGATTATAGGCATCGGGCAGAGCGCACAGGGCATGGCGCCTCAGTGCACGATTTTTTGTCGCTGGCGGCGTATTGCTGGAGCTGCCAATTCGATAGCACTCTGACAATTGTCGATTATGTCAGGTGGACGCTGATGTGTACTAAGTAAGATTATTTATTAAATTCAATAGATTAAATTCGAATTAGTAAAATAGACGGAGCGCAGCGACCTCCATAAATCTTCAATCTTCAGTCTTCAATCTTCAATTCTTGGCCTCAGGTGAAATCAAGCCATGGCCGGCACTCTGTTTGTCAACCTCAACCCCCTCGGGCGAAACGAGCACGTCCAATCCGGTTCTGAGCCAGGTGGCGCGCGCCTGTCCTATCGTATCGACCAATGGCTCCTGGCAATTGAAAGACGTGTTGAGCAGCACGCTGCAGCCGGTTTTTTCGCGCCAGGCGGTCAACAATTTTACGACGAACGGGTCGTCGCCCGGTTCGACGATCTGGGGCCGGCTGGTTCCGTCGACGTGAGTGACGGCCGGAACTTCGGCCGCATCGGTGGGGATAATATAAGACATATACTTGCTTGGCACGCCCCAGTCCCCCAGCACCATCGGGGCAAAGGGACGGTACCATTCGCGGTGTTTGACGTTTTCGTTCAGGCGATCTTTGCCGTCTGCCAGCCGCGGATCGATCAGAATGCTGCGGTGACCCAATGCCCGCGGTCCGGACTCCGCGCGGCCGAAGCACAGCCCGACGCTTTTACCCTGGTCGAGGAAGTCGATAATATCCGGAATAACCGCTTCATCAAGCCGGCCGGCATCAGTTCCGAGATAGGGGGACAGTGCCGCCGGCTTGCGGGGTTGATCCAATACGTGGTGCCAGACGAACAGTGCCTGTCCCAGACTCAGCCCGCCGTCATGGGGCTGGGCCGGAACCCAGGTATCTTCAAATAATCCGCTCTGGTGGATGGCGGTGTTGGCAATGCAGTTCATCGAGCAGCCGCCGGTCATGATCAGCCGGCGGTTGACCGGTTTCCAGGCCTTGCATTCGGGCGGCCGCCTCCAGGTAGAATTCCGTGGTGACCTTCTGCAGAGACGTGCAGACATCCTGGGCAAAAGATTCATCCGGTTCAAGTTTTAAACCGCCCTGGCGCCTGAATTCATGGCTCGGAAACGCCGTAAACGGGTGGTAGAGCATCAGTTGTTTCAGCCTTGCGGCGATTTCATCATGGGCCGTGCCGTAGCTGGCAAGCCCCATGAGTTTGCCGGCACCTTCCAGGCGCTTCATGCCGAAATTGTACTCCCCGATCGAAGCCCAGACCGAGCCGATATTCAGCTGCATTTTTTTGTGTTCATGCCCCCAGCCGTATTCGATTTCGTGAATTTTGTTGCCGCTGCCGTAAGCCAGGGCACACATGCGCAAGTCCCCGCCGCCGTCGGCGGTCAATATTCCGGCTTCATCAAAGGGTGATGTAAAAAGTGCTCCGGCAATATGCGCCAGATGGTGATCGACCGCATATCCGTCGTACCAGCGTGCCGAACAGTTTAATCCGGTGGCGGCTGTAGCGGCCGTCAACCGGACCGCACCAGCCGTCCAGCATGTAATCGGGCTGATCGCGATAGGTATCACCCTCGCAGCTGCCATTCGAAATACGTTCCATCCAGGGTAGGCCGGGTCCAGGGATTGATCGCGATGAGATCGATGGTGGCCGGGTCCCATCCATAGTCTTGCAGGATGCCTTCCAGGTTCATCATGCCCTGGTCGTGCTTGATGCGCGTCAGGCGTTCTTTTTCGAGCACGACCACCGGTTCGCCGTCTTCGAGCAGGGTACAGTTGGCGTCATGTCCGTAATAAGCTGATAATATTCTCATTAAACCTCCAGTTGTTACATTGATCCGGGCACGTGCAAGCCCGGCCAATCGACCGATCAGCCAATATAGGGGATAGCGGCCTGCCTGTCAACAGGGTGGACAATTGCAGGGTAAGGTTAAAGTATATTCTAAAAAAGTTACATCATTAAGATGTCATCAAGGCAATAAAATTCCAAAAATCAAGCACCAAATTACAAATAAATCTCAAATCCTAATATTCAATGACCAAAATTTTTATAAGAGTTGTATCGCATCGTTTTGTAATAATGGATTCGCCGCTGACTGCGCCGTTGGGCACATCCGTATAAGGATTATTAGTTTGGAATTTTGAAATTTGGTCATTGAGATTTATTTGAGATTTGTTTGAGATTTGTTTTTTGGTGCTTGGAATTTTCAATTTTTTGTTGAATACGTCAATTTAGCAAAATCAGATAGATAATTGTCTAAATGACGCTGGCATTGGATGGTTTGATTATTCAGTCGACAATATCCAATTGCTTTTGCTATAAATAAGAAAAATTAAAAAAATTGAGGTTTATTATGGCACGCTCCGACGTACATCCGGTTCACCAATTCGAACCCTGGCAGGTGTGGCCGGGGTCTTTTGACAATCCGCCGGTGGACGGAAATTTTCCGGTGCCCCGTGAGACGGGTTTAAAAATTACCAAATCGACGCCGATTGCCTCGCTCGGGTCCTGTTTTGCCAGAGAGATCAAGCGGCGGCTGCTGCAACAGGGATATAACTACCTGACGGAAGAAACCCACCATCCGGCGGCGATCCATGCCAGTGCAGCCTGGGAAAGGGTCTACAATACGTTTTGCATGCGCCAGATTTTCGAATACACCTTTGAGGACTGGCAACCGGATCTGCGCTGGTGGGTTGCGCCCCAATCACAAAAAATCCAGGATCCTTACCGCCGGGTGATTTTATATGACAGCCGTGAAGCGGCCGAGATCGATTTTGAACAACATCGACAGCATTCCAGGCGGGCCTTGCAGGGAGCGGAAGTATTGATCCTGACCCTTGGGCTGACCGAAATCTGGCAGGACCGGGAGGACGGCTCGGTCATCAGCCTGCCGGCGGGACCCTATGTCAACGAGGGCGGCGACATGGAGCGCTATGAATTCAAGGTCAGCCGTTACGGGGAAAATCTGGTCAACCTCGAGCGCATCCAGGCCATCATGGCGCGGCACAATCCCGGCGTGCAAGCTGCTGGTGACCATTTCACCGGTTAACCTGTGGGCGACGTTTCGCCGGGATCTGGATGTTATCAGCGCCAGCTGCAACTCCAAAGCGACCCTGCGCGCGGCGGCCGACGAATTTGTCGCGCGCTACGACAATGTATTTTATTTTCCGGCCTTTGAAATGGCCACCATCTACCAGCCCCTTAGCGGGCTGACCTATTTTGCCGACGGCCGCGAAAATTATCACGTCAACAAGCCCACCGTTAAATTTATCATGCGGCATTTTTTTAAATTCTACTCATAATTAACCCGCCAGCCCATTGATTCAAAAAAACAGGCTTTAGCATTAAAAGAACAATCTAAAACCGGGAATATGCGATTCGTCAGGGCGGGTTAATTATCAGGTTGGATTTTTATGACCACCAGGGTCAAATCGTCTTTGGGAGGCCGGTCTTTTCTGAAATTGTCAACGGCTTCCAGGGTGGCCTTCAGGATGTGGCCGGCAGACCTTGAAGCGTTTCGGCGGATGATATCGTAAAAGCGCTGTCGACCGAACATTTCTTCTTTTGGATTTTGCGTTTCAAAAATGCCGTCCGTGGCGATGGCGATGATTTGGCCGGGGGTGATGTCCTGCCGGGTGGCCTTGTATTTGAGGCTGTCGATAATTCCGAGCGGCAGACTGCCGTGGCCGGCCAGCTCCTCAAAAACCCTGGATTCCGGGGAATAGATAATCGCCGGTTCATGGCCGGCGTTCAGCCAGAAGATTTGGCGGTTTCGGCGGTTCATTTCAGCCATAAAAAGGGTCATGAACCGGCCGGTATCCTGAACATCCTGCGCCAGTTGCCGGTTAACATCGCAGATAACCTGTTCGATTCCGCCGGATTGAAAATATCGTTGTCGAATCAGGGCCCGCGCTGTCGTCATCAGCAGCGCGGACGGTATGCCGTGATCGGATACGTCACCCACCACTACCCCGAGTTTGCCCTCCTCATTATCGCCGGCCGTCAGATAATCATAATAATCGCCGCCGGTTTCATCGCAATAAATACTGGTGCCCGCAATATCCAAACCGGTGGCGCGCGGCGCGTTCTGCGGCAAAAGGTTTTGCTGAACTTCCATGGCCAAAGATAGTGATTGCCGCACCCGCCGATGCTCCTTTTGCAGCCCGGCCATTGCCTGTTCCCGGGCCTGCACAAAGAATTTGAGCAGAAAAAATACAATGGCCGATACCCCGCCGATGTTCAATACAAAAGAGATTGCAATGACCAAATTCGGCAGCAACGGTTGCCGATAAGGGTCTGGGCCGAGCATACCGGAAACGATCATGAGCAGCACATAGGCTACAAACCAGGGTATGGCCCGGGTGGTCCCCGCAAACATGAGGGCCCCGGTGGGGGCCAGAATGGACCAGATCACTACCGCACCAGAGGGGGCAAAACCGCCCAGACTCCATTGCAGCAAAACCGGCAGAATTAATATCAATGACAGCTGAGCGCGGCAGAAGAATTTATAGCCCCTGGATCGAAAAAAATAAACCAGGCTGACCGTTGAAATTACCGAATACGCGAGAGGAAAAATTCCCGCCCGGGGGCGGCCAAGCGCGATATAGGCGATTGCCCAGAATACGCCAAGCGTTGTGCAAATTCCAGCCAAAAGAATCAGCACGGCTTTACGCAACCGCTGCTCATCCGTATCGGATGGCCGGCTGGCGGCGTCGGACAGTTGATATATCCAGGAGTCAAATTCGCCCCTAAAAAATTGCCTTCCGTTGTTGGAATCCTCCATATCGGATCTCGTGTCCCAGGTTTTACATTCTCGGTTATCATGAAATATTTATGCCTTAACTGTAATTTTTGCAAGAAATTCCGCAGCTTTCATATTTGTATTTTAATGCCGTATGGAGCCCCCCAAGAGGGAAAGGTTACACGGCCAAACCTAACACCCGGCACTATCCTTCATCCTTTCTTCATCTTCAAAGAATATAATCCAAATTAACGATGCCCACACAATTTGCCATGATGATATCATGCATGTCAAAAGGGTGAGGTAAAATTCATGGGTAAGGGACATTACAGTGATTTTAAGAGCTAAAGGACAGCATTTATTAAACCGCGGCAACCTCAGGGATGTTATAATCGTTTTAGCGATAATTTTTTCTCTGGCTGGTCACGAACCCGATCTTATCGGCTATCTGTTTCCTTTGGGAGTGCTCACTGCCGGCTGTTTCCTGCACTTCATTGTTAAGGGCCAGCTGATCCGCAATGTCGTCCTGTGTACCGAGGGGACCTATGCAATCGTTCGGCATCCCTATTATCTGGCAAATTTTCTGGTAGACTGTTCATTTTGTTTGTTGAGCTTGAACCTTTACCTGATAGTTGCCTATCCCTTTCTTTTCTTCTGGGCTTATGGACCCCATGTCAGACAAGAGGAACAAAGTCTTGCCCGTAAACATCCGGAACAATTTTATACTTACTCCACATCCGTCCCCCAGATATTTCCGGATTCCAACTCAATCCGTAATGTTAAAAAGTTACTGAAAAATACATCTTTCAACCGCATCACTTCAAATGAAATAAAGCGTATATCCCGATTTTTTGCTGTGGCCTGCTTTATTATTCTTTGCCAGGAAATAAAAAAAGATGGTTGGGAGGAGCTGACCCTCTGGCTTACCCCCGTCGATTATGATGGTTTATTGATGGTCTCGTTGTCCGGGTTGCTTTTCCTGTATTCACTGATTGGACGCCGCAGGGAGAGGAAACAAATAGACACGCGATGATTGTTACAATAGGTTCTTCGACAACCATAATCGGTAATATTATGAAATACCTATAGAGGAATATCCATCGCACCCCGTCATGCAAGGGAAAAACCATCATTCCAGCCTTTCATACAAGCTGTATGATCTCATCAACTGGGTTAAGGTTTTTGACCACCCGACCTGCTTATGACCGCACCAGTGCGAAATGTCTTTGAAAGAGACAGAGTGAGAAGGAGCACAATGGCCACCGTGCCGCAGGAAATAAAACCGGTGCGGACGCCATAGACCTGGGTGAGTAATCCGATAGTGATCGGCCCAACCGTGTCACCGAATTCCTTGAACGATTGGGCTGCTCCGATGCTGGCGCCGAGTTTGTTTTTGTCGGCAACCGCACTGACCAGCGCATCGCTGTTTGTCCAAACCGTGCCAATGCCAACTCCGGCCGCAATGACAATGCTGACAAGGAGAATTCCGGAGGTAAACGTAACGACGAGAATCGTGACGGCGGCCATCAACAATCCCACAAACACGGTAATCCGGATTTCAATCCTGTCCGCCAGATGGCCTGCAAGCGGCTGGATAAGCAGATAGGAGAGGGAGGCGACGCTTAGAATTGTCCCGGACTGCGTAGGTGTGTACCCTATGGAATAAAGATACACAGGTAGGAATCCAAAGAGAATGCCGACCATAAACATGTTGATTACGATTACGGCATAGATAGGGAGCAGGCGGGGGTCCTTGAAAATCAGAACAAATTGCTGAAAAGAAATGTCATCGTCGTCATCTTCCAACTTTTCTCCCCGCAACCGGTCTCTTGGTAGAAGCAAACTCAAAAGAAATGCGACTGCGCCCACTGCAGCCGAGACGGCAAAGATTGAGGAAAATCTGCAGCCTCCTGCCAAAAACCCACCCACAGCCGGTGCAACAATGTATCCCGCCCCCTTGATCGCATTGTAGACGCCGAACGCCTTGCCCCTTCCTTCAGAAAAGTATTTGGCCACCATCGTGATCGAGACAGTGGAAAGCGCTGCGGCTCCCAACCCTTGGATAAACCGGACTATAAGAAGCAGCTTGGGATTGATAACAAGGTACAAGAGCGATCCGAGGATGAAGATTACAAGCCCTACAAGCAGCATCATCTTCATGCCGCGACGATCAGCGACAAAACCGGAAACCGGTTTGGCAAAAAGCTCTGCAAAATCGTAGACTGCGATGAGAAGCCCGATCATCAGGGCACCCACCCCAACCGTCTGGGCATAGGCCGGCAGATTGGTGGCTACGATATGTGCCCCAAAGGAAGTAACGAAGCCCACAAGGGACAGAATAATCAGGTACCTGTATGGCGACTGCCGGCGCTCGAGGTCGTCGATCTGGCGCATTGAGGTGCTGCTCCTTTCACGTCGTTTGCACACTTACCGCTTCGTAGCATTTTCCCGCTGTTCGTTTCTCAAAGCGGCTTTCAGCAAATGCGCCATCAACAAAAATAACGCCAACTGATGTGCCACTTCCTGCAATGGGAAAATCATTACGCCGCCTTCTCCCATATCAGCAGTACCTTGTCCTTGCCGGACAGACAAATATTGATAAAAGAATCGCCGAGTTCTGTTATTGCTATGAAGATGCGGTCTGCCCACGGAGTTCGCAGGGACTGAAAAAAGTGGTAGACGGCTTGATCGGCCAGCAGCAATACGGGCTTGAGCCCCAGGCTGCCCGTGGCCACAATCGCCCCGACACCGAACATGATCAACGTGCCGGGAACAATCAAACCGACCAGGGCCAGGGATTCGGAAAGGGAAATCAGAAAAATAGCTCCGTAGGCCAGCCTGGGGTGGTGCGTGATAAACGCCAGTAATGTGTTCAGGTAATGCATCCGGGTTAACCTTTCCTTGCCCCGTGGTTTTTTGTCCGAACGAATCGACCCGTCAATTGATCGGCTATCCGAATCAGTTTCTCGTGCAATGGGGCAAGTCGTTTGGCAAGCAGGCGCGTCAATCCGACACTCACTAACCCAACCACGAGGCTGCCGGCCATGTCGGCAGGGAAATGGATGCCGCTGTACACCCGCCCCCAGGCAGTCAGAACGGCGACACCCAGGAGCGGAATACCGCAAGCGACCCAGCGCCGGACCAGGAGCAAAAAGAGTGCTGCAGCGAACATCAACGTGGCGTGGTCGCTGGGAAAAGATGTCTCCGGGCCATGGGGGAAAAGTGGGGTGCAAAGTCCGACCATGAAGGGGCGCGGGTGAAAATAAACCAGGCCGATCAACTGGTTGACCAGCAGACCGACAATTGCCGCCCAGGTGGCCTCAAGCAGGGCGGTCTTTTTCTTTTGATCTACGCCAAACCACAGAACCGCAAACAAAATCGCCAGGAAACAGGGGCCGCCTTCACCGAAAAGAACGGCAAGCCCATCCATTACCGAACGCGTGCCGGCTCCGGCGTGAATCCACTGGAAAATTTGAACATTCATACTCGCTGCCATTATTAATTCCTTTGTCTTGCGCAGGCCAGACCGGTTTTGCATCCGCGCTAATAAAAAAACTCAGAATAGCGCACCAGGGCCAGGGTAATCCAGTGCAGATTCTGCAATACCAGGTCAATCACCAGCCCCCTTTGATCTCATAGTCCTGTGCCTTTTCGCTATTTCAAATCTTCTTTTAAATTTCTTCACAGATGCTCACGCCAAAACCAATGCCACTAGATGCTCGCCAAGTACTATGCTGCGAAAGTCTTTTAATATTGGCAAACCCTTGTTCAGTCTACACCCGCATTGTCGAAAATTAAGCCGGGTATAGTTCTTTAGCGCAATCGGGACAAATGCTATGGGAGAATTCGGCATCCGAGTGATCACGGATATAGCCTTCTATTTGAATCCAGTTCCCATGATCATCTCTGATCTTTTTACAAGATGCGCAGATTGGCAAAAAGCCTTCAAGGTGCCTGATTTCGTGTAATAACTTCAACGTAAACAAAATTACCAGCAAGCCAACGACGAGAATCCAAAGGCATTCAAAAATGCTTTCAGCAATGTTGAGGAGTGTGGGCGGCCCGCCAAACAAGTGGTGGGGAAGATCCAAGAATTCATCGATCCATGTTATAACAATCAGCAGACAGAACCCGAACAATTCGTAATATATTATTAGTCTTGAAAATTTCAATTTATTCATATCAGCCTTATGTCACAGAATGTTCATTTTTTCCGAACTTCGTCAGAATCTTCCCGATTGAAGCCGTACCCGCATTGAACACCGCCAAGTTTCACCTCCTCAATATCCCGCTGATCTATCGGGAAAACCTTGCAGACTTGCGGCCGGCAGGTGCCGTAAACCAAACAACGCCCCTTCTTTGTCAACATGAGGCAGGTGAACAGCAGGGTGCAGCAAGTGCCGCATTGATGGCAGGCGCCTTGACGAACAGAAATTTGGCGCTGGACATACCCTTTTCGAAAATGAACCAGCCAAAACCGTCTCAATTTGCCGCTGACGTGAAGCACAAAGCGGGAATCCTGAAACGGCTGCGTGATAGTGAGAATCAAACGATAGCAGAAAGTGGCCAACCGGGCAATCTGGTCAAACCATCTGTTTACACTGTGGCCAATCAGCTGCATATTCGCTCCTTGCGACGCTGCCTGGCCTTATTGAAGACCATCAGGCCCATGATCAGTAAAGGAACGCCGACGGCCACCGGCAACACCCGTCCGGCCTGAAGCACCGGTTTCTGCCGGACGTGAAATTGAAGGGTCGGGCTGGTGAACACCGTATTGCTGCCGCGGTCGGTGACACTGACCACCACCCGGTAGTCGCCGCCCTTGATCAGCCGCATGGGCCAGTCGGTTCGCAGGGACTCGCCCGGTCCCAGGGATGCGCCGGTAATGGCCTTGTGGGCGCTCCAGTCTTCCAGATCGACCGGCTGTTCATTGCCCGGATCGATTTCCACCAGGCTGATCCAGGCCACGAGTCCCTCAACGGGCGTTGTGCCTGTGTTGGTGATGGTGCTCCAGAATCGCAGGTGGTCCCCCATGACGGGAATCGACGGGTTTTTATCATCGGGCCGCAGGTCGAGGGCTAAAGGCGCCTGGGTTGCTGCCGAAGCCGATGCGAGCAGGACCGTTATCACAACGGCCGATAGCAGATATTTCCATATTCTCATGATATCTTCCCCTTATTGAAAATTGGGATGGGCAGCGCTGCGCCGGGCCGCCAGCAGACAAAGGCCCAACCACGACGACCACCAATAGAAGCCTTGCCGCCTGGGCGGAAAACGGCTGGCTGTCGATAATGACGCTGTCGAAGGTGTTGAGCGCCCCGGCAAATGGGTTGACCGCGTCCAGGGCGCGTCCGATGGCGGTGCCGCGCAAGCCCGGGCCGATCAATAGCGGACTGGCGGCCAGCATCAGCAAGGTGACCGTGCTCAGCAGAGAAGCCAGAACGCTGCCCGTGCGGGCCGACAATGCCATGGCCAGGTAGCCGAATCCGAGCACCACCGGTGTGCCGAAAAGGGCCAGATAGAACACGGCTGCGCCAAGGTTCTGGCCGCTGGCGCCCACGGCCCACAGGTAGGGGGTCGCTACCGCGAACATGACCCCCCATGCGATGAGCATACCCAGGGCCTTGCCGGTAAGTAGCGCGTTTGCATCAATTGGCGCACAGAGCAGCGGCACCAGCGTGCCGCGCTCTTTTTCCCCGGCGTAGGCATCGCTTCCTAAAATGGCGGCCAGCAGGGCTCCCGCGGCCACAACCGTCCCGGCCATCATATAGACCACCTGGGCATTGTCAAGCAGACTGAGCTCGGTATTGCTGACCAACAATAGACTGAAAGCTGACAACAGGCCGCTGTAGGACATGAGCCACAACAGGCCACGTTGACTACGCAGCATCTGCGCGCTTTCTTTGTAGGCGATTGTCCAAAATGTTTTCATAGTGCCGCCTCCTGCGGGTGAACGGAATCCGGCGCGGTGGTGTTAAAGTAGAGCTCCTCCAGGCTCGATGCCTCGGAGCGAATCTCCTGTATGCGCCAGCCGCGCTGCCACAGCATTCCCCAGAGGGCGGAAGGTCCTCCAGGAATTTCGAACCGGATTTGAAAGCGCCACCAGTCGCCCTCGTGAGCCAGCAGCGAAATGCCAGCCGGAAGGTTGGCCGTGTCCGGCTCGGCTTCCAGCCGCAGGCGGTAACGCTTACCGGTCTCCTGTTCCGCCAACAGATCGCCAAGAGGGCCTTCGAGCCGGGTGTGGCCCCGGTCAATGATCCCGATCCGGTTACACAGACGGTCCACATCGTCCAGTAAATGGGTGCACAACAGCACCCCGGCGGTCCCAGCGGCCGCGAATTTAAGCAGCAGGTCGTGGATTTCGCGCCGGCCCTTGGGATCGAGTCCATTGGTGGGTTCGTCCAGTATCAACAGGCTGGGGTGCGGCACTAGAGCCCTGGCGAGCGCCAGACGCTGCTTCATTCCTCTGGAATAGGTTCCGATGAGGCGGTGGCCCTCGGAGCCGAGACCGACTTTTTCCAACAATATTTCCAAGTCCCTTTTGGTTTGTGTTTCTCCGTACAAACGGCCGTACCATCGCAGGTAGGCGGGGGCGGTCATCCATTCGTAAAACCCGGCGTTTTCCGGCATTATCCCGACAGAACCGCGAATTGCGGCGGCATCTTCCCCGGGATCACAGCCGAGTAACTTGATGCACCCGCTTCTGTGCGTGCGCAAACCCAACAAGGCGAAAATAGTTGTGGACTTTCCGGCGCCGTTGGGGCCGAGAAGGCCATAGATATCACCGGACTGCAGGTGCAAATTTATGCCTTTGAGTATTTCCTTACCCTCAATGGTTAAATGCAGGTTTTCAATGCTGATCATGGCAAAGACCTTTCATTACAGAGTTGATACAGCGCGTGAACCAGAATTAACGCGTCCGCCATGGTGGTCAACGTGTCACGAACACTTCGACGAAACAGCCTTCGGGCACGTTGAGCTGGTTAGTCTTCATGGTCGCGGTCGTGTTTGCCGGATTCGTGGTCTTCGTCATCTGAACGGCGTGATTGTGCGTTATCTTGGCCAAGGCAGGAAAATTTGCCTCAGCTTGATTCTCGATCCGGATGGTACCGTCACGGACTTCGGCATCGTCCGAATTCGCAAAACTTGCTCCGGCAACGGCAATCCCGACGACCAAGACGCCATTTCCAAAAATGGTGACCCAGCTCTTGTCCATAATTGTATCTCCTGTTTCAATTAGTTTCAGTGCCCTATTTGGGAAGACGGTCATTACCTTTTCAGGCACCAGTTGACATCAAGATAACAGGCAATCATGAAGGGAGCATGAAGATAGGTCTGCTTTTGACTGGTATCCTGATTTTTTAAACGAATCGGATAGAGAGTATAATAATGATAAAATATTCGATCAGATTAAACCGATTTTCCTGATAATAATTCAGGCGTGCGTATGATCATTAAAAAGCGATCATCAAAATTTGTTTCTTGCAAATAATTAATTTCTTGACAAAATCGAAATTTTGTGAAAATTTTCACAAAAAAAGGATCTCGCTTTAGATTTTATTAGTATTTGATCTTGGGTATACCTTAAGAAAACATGAACGATAAACATCAAAAACCGTTGGTCGCAGCAGTACTCAAACTGCTGCGGCCTCTGGCCCGAATTCTGCTTAGAAACGGTGTTTCCTTCAACACATTTTCAGATCTTGCCAAATGGACCTATGTTGATGTTGCCACCCAAGAGTTCGGCATCGAGGGCCGCAAACAATCTACTTCACGGGTTTCGGTGATCACCGGGTTGTCGCGTCGCGAGGTCATGCGGGTCCGGAAACTGCCAAGGCCTGACGTCACCGCGAGTACCGAGCGGCACAATCGGGCCGCCCGCGTGATTGCCGCCTGGCGCCGGGAAAGCGCCTTCCGCGATGCCAACGGCAACCCGGCCCTGCTGCCGATGGAGGGGCCGGGAGCGACTTTCAGCGAGCTGGTCAAACGATTCAGCGGCAATGTGCCGTCCCGCGCCATCCTCGATGAACTGATTCATGTCGGTGCGGTCGAGCGGCGGGATGACGGCAAAATCGGGTTGCTCACCCGGGCCTATATCCCGAGTAAAATTGAAGCCCACAAACTCAATATCCTGGGAACGGATGTCCAGCATCTGATTTCGACAATCGATCATAATTTAAATCCTGATACCAGCGAACCGATCTTCCAGCGTAAAGTCTCCTACGACAACCTGCCCGATGAAGTATTGCCCGAATTTCGCAGACTTTTTGCCAAAAAAGCGCAGGCCCTGCTGGAAAATGCGGATCAATGGCTGGCTCAGCGCGATCTAGATCTGACACCCACGGTTCAAGGCAGCGGCCGCAATCTAGCCGGGTTCGGTATATTTTTTTTTGAAAAGTCCAATTCGGAAAAAGGAGAATTGAGATGAAGTCCTTGTGTTCAAAGGGCCTGATATTGGCAGCAATATTTTCTATCCTGCTGGTGTCCTGCAATGGCGGAGGTGGGATGAGTGCCGGCGGGGGAATCGACGGCACCGGGATTATGAGCGCCGGGGTGGTATCCGCCTTCGGCAGCATCGTTGTCAACGGCACGGAGTTCGACACGAGCAAAGCCACAATTTTCATTAATGGCGAAGAAATCGGAGCCGGCGATGACGCTGTTCTGGACAATCTTGATATCGGGATGGTTGTTACCGTTGAGGGCAGAATTAGCAGAGCCGGAATAACGGCAACCGCAGATCGGGTTGTTTACAGCGACAATGTAATCGGTCCCGTGGAAAGCATCAGTGACATCGACGCCACGACCAAAGAGGTCGTCGTGCTGGGCCAGACGGTGATTGTCAACGTTGTTACGAAGTTTAAAGAAACCACGCTTGAAACATTAGCGCCAGGCGATGTGGTCGAAGTCAGTGGTTATTGGGATGATAATCGATCCGTCAGGGCCACTTTTCTGGAAAAGAAAGGGGATATTACATCCATTTTGGAATATGAGGTGACCGGTTTCGTGGAGAGTCTGGATGCCGACCTTAAAACATTTATGATCAATGGTCTCAGGGTCGACTTTGCCTCGATTGCGGACATTCTGCCGCCAGGCATACCGGCTGTCGGTCTGTTTGTTGAAGTTGCGGGTCAACTTGCCGTCGGCGGCGAGATGATAGCAGCGAAAATAGAGCTTGGGGACCAGCCGGACGGCGAGGATGGGGATACGTTCGAAATCATGGGTTACGTAACTGAAATTATATCAGATACTGATATCATCGAATTCAAGGTCGGAAATCAGATCGTGCACGCTGATCCGGACATGGTCTTATTTGTGGACGGAGCAGCCGGTGATATTGCACCGGGCGTCAAGCTCGAAGCGGAGGGCAGCCTGGAAGGCGGCATCCTTTATGCCGATGAAATTGAATTCTGGAAACCGAATCAGGTCGAAGTGGAGGGTGTGGTCACCAATATCGTTTCAGCCGCGGAGTTCTATATCGGCATTCAACGGGTGCAAACCATTCCAGGCACTACCGTATTCGACGGTGGGGAGCCGGACGATCTCGCCTTGGGTGTCAGGCTTGAGGTCAAAGGTATCCCGGTAGACCTGAATCAGAGCATAATTATGGCCGACAAGGTTTCCTTTGAGACGGATTGATTACCATTAATACGACTTAAAGAATAGCACATCCAGGGTTGGGTTGATTGCGTTTTAAAACTTAAGAAACTTTTAAGACTTAAACGTTGGCGGCATAATTACTGTATGCTGCGCATATATTGTATTTCTTTATTTCATACTAAAATATTGATCAGAAAAATAAAAAGGGATCGAAAGATGAAAAATTAAATCTGTCAAAATGTTATTATCAATCGAAAACGATTAAGAAAAGCCAGGCACAAGACTTTGGCGGGTCAGGGTGCCTGGCTCGAAACAACCTGAGAGCCTTGCGGCATGCTCAAGTAAAGTACATAATACCTGTGCTTGCGCAGTGTGTCAATGGGCTCTCCAAAATCATATGGAGGGCCTTTTTTTGTGCCCTGACAGTTTGGAATTTAAAAATGAAAACTGGTTCTTTTAAACCGTCAATAACCAACGGAAAAATTGGCAAGGGCAAGTACCACAAATTTATTCACGTTGACCTGAAAGGAGGAATCAGAGGATAGCGATGCATTTAAAAACGGCCGAAATGTCCTGATTATCCCAAACAAAGTCTTTAAAGAAGACATTTCATTTTTTTATGACTGGCATAAACCCGGACGCCTCATTTGGGGAGTCTACAAATCACAGCAAGAGGAGGAAATTATGTTTACAGCAAAAGTCAACAGAAAATCGAAAAGTGTAACTTTAAAAATTGGTGCGCCCATGTTGGTATTGATGTTTGTAGTGGTTTTGGTTCCCGGCCTGTTCAATATCGGCAACAGCCAAGCGCTGGCCCATGACGATCGAGATGATCGAGGGGATAACGAGCGGCATCATGGTGATCGGTGGGATAACAAATGGCATCACAAGCCGGATGCTTGCGCGCAGACCTCCATTGCGGCGTTAACAGCCTGCAAGCTGGCAGCGCAGGAAGATTATAATTTAGCCCTGGGCACCTGCGATAATGTCGCCAAAAGTGAACAAGATGATTGCAAAGCGGAGGCCAAATGGGACTTTAGATCCGCACTGGAGGAGTGCCCTGATCAATTTGATGCGCGCCAGGAAGTTTGCGAGGCAGACGGAATCGGCCCGGGGCCATATCTGCCCGATGGGATCGATCCGGATGATTTTGCCAGAAAGCCTGTCGGCAATGAATATTTTCCCTTAGAACGGGGCACCATATACACCTATAAACACTACTCTGGAAATGATATTTTAGAGACAATTGTGGTCAAGGTTAAAAGAAAGACCCGGGAGATCGAAGGCGTAAAATGCCGGGTTGTTCAGGATACGGTCTACGAAGGAGATAGCCTGGATGAGAAGATCGAAGACACCACCGATTGGTATGCACTTAATAATAATGGTGATGTCTGGTACTTTGGAGAAATTGCGCTAAATTTCGAGGATGGCGTCGTCAGCGACATTGACGGTTCCTGGACCACAGGGGTGGAAGGAGCTAAGCCCGGCATTCTCATGTATGCTGATCCAGCAGCACACGAAGGCAAAACCTACCGTCAGGAGTTTGCCCTCAGCGAGGCCGAAGACGTGGCCACCATTGTTGAGGTCCTTACAAAGGAAGAGTTTGCAGCAGAGGTGGGATATGATGACGACAATCCCGTTCCAGCGGTGTTCGGAGGTGGGCCATTTCTGCACACCCTGGAATCTTCGCCTCTCGAACCGGGCGTTGAAGAAGATAAATATTATGGCAAGGACGTAGGCAATGTTCTTATTGTAGATCCTGATACCCTGGAAAGGGAAGTATTAATAAGTATTATTACCCCTTAATGCCAATTGAAATCCGCTGGCGGTCCTAACCTGCCGGCGGCCTGAAGTCTTTTCGGGCCTGAGCCTTTCAACGCCGAACGACTCCAGGCCGAACTACGGGCTGGCCCTGGGATGACCGGGGCCGCCGACAATTTCGCGGGCTGTTCAGAAGCATGTCAATATGAAATACCAGCCCCGTTAATCATGAAACCTGGACCAGAGATCTGTTACGAAGGAAAATCTCTCTTTGACTGCAACTAGGTAGAAAAAGATCCTTTCCGATCATGCCTTGAATGAAAGCAGGATCACAGCGGGGAATGAAGTTGCCTTGAAATCAAAGACTGCCAAAATCATGTACCTGTTTCTGCTTTGCAATGCATTGTTTGTAATTCTGGCCGACTATTGCATTAATAGCTCCGAATTTAGACGCATTGCACTGCTGCCGTTTAGGATAAATGCTCAAAAGGATCTTTCGGATTTCGCAAACGGCATCTTTGACATGTTTACCACCCGCCTGACAAATGAGGGCCAGGTGCCGGTGCTTAGCCGGGACCAGGCTGAAGGGGCCAAGCAGGCTGAGGCCTCATCTGTGTTTTCAGCACAAGCCAGGATCACTGATTTGGTTTTAAGATACTTTCAAAGCGAGCTTCTGGTTGACTTGCGGGTAGCGGGTTTCTTCACCGAAGAAATGCAGGCGGCAGTTTTAAAAGGGATGCCAGTTAATATTTCATTTTCAATCTCTTTTTATGAAGTCATTGATTTCTGGTTTGACCACAAAATGATCGAAAAAAAAGAATTTCACAGTATCCACTATGATGCTCTTAGAAAAGAATACAAAATACGGCGGTCAACGGAAAAGAGAATCTCTTTGGTGATAAAAGATTTTAAGAAAGCCCAAAGCTTATTTTCAACAATAAAAGGAATTAAGGTCATACCCCTTAAGAAATTGAAAAAAGGTAAACATTACCAGCTCAGGGTTAAATCAGAGTTTAATAATAAAGTCCATTTTGCCAACTTCCCCTCGGCGTCTATAACGGATTGGTACACTATAAATTTCATCTATTGATCAACCTTACTGTGCAAAACACAAGAATTGGAGATCATAATTTTGAGCCAATCAATTTGCTTTGCTCATGTCCTATGGGAGTGGAATATTTTTCACACAATCTCTGGAGCGTCACTTCTTCTCTCTTTGTCTCACACAATCTCTGGAGCGTCACAATCTTCTGGCTGGTGGCCGCAGGGCTCTTCAAATGGGTTTTAAAAAGGGTGCTTCTGAAAACAGAGGTTGAATTATAGGCAAAATTCAACTAAAAAAGAATAAAGGGCATTAAAAAAAAGACTAATGAATAATAGATATGAATTTTTTCCAGCGCAATGCTTTCCTGAATCATTTCTTCTTTCTATCTTACCTGGTGGTTCTGCTGGTAGCAGCACCTTACCTGAAACGCACGGCCTTTTCCGCAACCGCCCCGGCTGCGATTTATGTGTTCGCGGTATACCTCAGCTATGGGTTTATCTATCTGCTGCCGGCACTCTTAATTACCAAATTCGCTCACCGCATCCTGGCCGGGAGCAAAAAAAATCGTGACCTTTCGCCCGCAGCGGCAAGGATGGTTTATACACTTGCCATCACCCTTACGGCGGCAACAACCATTCTCCTCTTCGTCGATGCTAAAATTTTCGAAATTTTCGGTTTTCATATCAACGGTTTTGTCTGGAATCTGATCACCACCCCCGGCGGCATCGAATCGATGGGCGGCGACACTGCCAGCCATGGTTCTCTTCGCCCTGGCAATACTCGGGTTTATAGTTATACAGATCGTCTTGTGCCGGGGTCTGTATCTCATTTCAACCAGAAAGACTTTTGCCTGGATCCGCCGGCCGCGCAAACTGTATCGATACTTTCTGTTGATTTTTTTGCTGTGTACCGCCGGCGAACGCATTGCCTACGGAATCAGCTTCTTAAAAGGCTATAGCCCGGTTCTGATTTCGGCTCAGGCTTTCCCCGGATATCTCCCCTTTCTTTTTAGCGACCTGGCCAAAAAATTTGGAATCAAGGAGAATTCCCGCAATGACCTTAAGGTTAAACTGAGCGACACGGCGCTGAACTATCCGCTAAAAAAACTGCAGATTGAAACACCCGCGCAGCCGTTGAATATTGTCTGGCTGGTCGCTGAATCGTGGCGCTGGGATATGCTCGACCCGCAGATCACACCCGCGGCCTGGGAATTCGCCCGACGTTCCCATCATTTTCTCAATCACTACAGCGGCGGCAACGGTACCCGGATGGGTTTGTTCTCCATGTTTTACGGGCTTTACGGTGCCTACTGGTTTGATTTTCTGAACACCAGACGCAGCCCCGTCCTGATGGACGTTCTCCAGCAGCAGAAATATCAGATGAGCATGTACACCAGCGCCAAATTTTCTTATCCGGAATTCGATAAAACCCTTTTTGCATCCATTCCACGGGATTCCCTGCATGATAATCATACCGGCCAGGGCTGGCAGAGAGACCGAAAAAACGTAACCGATCTTATCCATTTCATTGAGAAGCGGGACCCCAAACAGCCATTCATGACCTTCATGTTTTTTGAGTCGCCCCACGCCCGCTATTACTTTCCGGAGGAGAGCATCCTCCGCAAAAACTATCTCCAGGAATTCAATTACGCCACCATGGACCTTGAAAAAGATATTCAGTTAATAAAAAACCGCTACATCAATTCCTGTCATCACCTCGACAGTCAGTTTGCCAGAATCATCGATTTCCTGGAGCGGGAGGATCTTTTAAAAAATACGGTTGTCATCCTCACAGGCGACCATGGTGAGGAATTCATGGAAAAAGGGCGGTGGGGACACGGCTCGACTTTTGACGAAGAACAGATTAGAACCCCATTAATTCTGTGGATTCCGGACACCGGCAGCGGTCCCGTGGAAAAGATGACCAGCCATCTCGATATCGCGCCGACCCTGTTGCCTTTCCTGGGGATCAAAAATCCTCCGCAGGATTATTCCCTCGGCTACAACCTTCTGAGCGATCAGCATCGGCCCTACACCGTCATCGGCGACTGGGCGCGAATCTGTTATGTGGACCCTCACTTTAAACTATCCATCCCCCTGAATACGGCGGAAACATTTAGAAACGAACTGAGCACAAGGGACGATGTTCCTGTCGGGGACGATGGGGAATTCATGAAAACCCATCAACAAACGTTGGTCAAAATGATGCGCGAGTTGAGCAGGTTTAAAAAGAAGTAATCTTTTGATTTAATTGATCGTTTATACTATATTAATAGTTTTCGAGTACCCGCCGGTTGATTCACGCAAAAAGATTCCTTTTTTTGTGACAAAAATATGAACTGTCTTGAAAAGCTAAGAGACGAGCCTTGCCAGATCATGGCTGAAAAGAAATTTTGGGAAAAAGAAATATTTTTTATCATTGCGTTGATTCTGGTTTGCGTAACCCTTTTCTTCTTCCGCCTGGGTGCCAGACCCTTGTGGGATATCGATGAGGGCATGCATGCCGCAACAACCAAAGATATGGTGTTAAGCGGCGACTGGGTAACGCCGCAATACAATGGGAAGAGTTTTTTTGACAAACCGCCCCTTTATAATTGGGTTGCCGCGATTTTTATTTTGACATTCGGCATGACCGAATTTGCGGTGCGGCTGCCCGCGGCGCTGTTTGGATCAGGATGCGTGATGGTCACCTATCTGCTGGCAAGAAAGATGTTCGGCCCGCTAGTGGGATTTTTAAGCGGGATTATCTTGGCCACCAGCATTGAATTTATTATTCTTTCCCGGGTCGTGGTTCACGATATATGCCTGGCTTTTTTTGTCACCCTCGCATTGTTGTTCTTCTACCAGGGGTTTGAGGATGAGCGTCATCGTAAAACGAATTTTATTTGTTTTTATGCGGCGCTGGGATTTGCAGTGCTGTCCAAGGGTCCGCCCGGCCTGGTGCTACCGGTTATGGTGGTTGGTCTGTTTCTGATGTTCAACAGAAAACTGGCCTTTATAAAAGAGATGCAAATCGGATGGGGACTATTGATTTTTCTGATTGTTGCATCACCCTGGTATATTCTCATCAGCATGCGGAATCCGGATTATGCCGGGTATTTTTTTATAAAAAAAAACATCGGCAGCTTTGTTTCGGATGACGTTCAGCATCTAGAGGTTTTTTATTACTATGTTCCCGTGTTGTTGGGTGGTTTTTTCCCCTGGAGCTGTTTTTTGCCCTTGACGCTGGTGCGAACCTGGCGTTTTCATCTGAAGGACCAACGGGAACCGGTGGTGTTTTTGCTGATTTGGTGCGGATTTACCTTTATTTTTTTC
The DNA here is from genome assembly GCA_963710795.1 of uncultured delta proteobacterium. GTDB lineage: Bacteria > Desulfobacterota > Desulfobacteria > Desulfobacterales > JAFDCJ01 > JAFDCJ01. The sequence continues at coordinate 78,536 of CAVQBT010000004.1, read as the reverse complement.
TCTTTAGCCAGCTCGAAACTAGCGACGTATATCCTGCCTCTATTTCCGGCGGTATCCATACTGACAGGAGTCCTTTGGTATGACCTGCTAAAATCATCCGCCCCGCAAATTCGCAGGGGGTTTTTATTTTCCTTTTTTCCGCTGGTCATAATTTTCCCTTCGGCCTTGGCTTATATCTTAATCTATCCGCCGACTCAATTGACTTACGATTCCGGGATAGATTTAACGCGTCTAAATTACATTGCAGTGGGAGCGGTGGTTTGGATCGTTGGCTCCTTTGGTTTGCTTTTAATGAGGAAGAATTACGTGTTCTTCGCCAGCATTGCCGGCATGGTAATTGCGCTTTTATTGATTTGTATTTTACTGATCGTACCATCGATTAATCCCTATCGTTCCACCAAAAGGCTCGCCCTTAAATTAGACCGGATGCTGCCGGAAAAAGAAGACCTGATTTTTTTCAAGAGAGAGCGGGATTCCGCGCTTTTTTATACCAACCGCAGCGCCCTCGTCCTAAGGACACCTCAGCAGCTGAAAAAGTATTTGGCTTCAAACCAAAAGATTTACTGCATATTGAAAAGAGACCATTTAAAGGAGCTTGCGGATCTAAAGCAATTTTTTGATATTATTGACCGGGAGGGAGAAAAGTTGCTTATAACAAACAAGAAATCGCGGCTTTCCCCCTAAATACCTGCCGGTCAAGCAGACAAAGGAATTACACCCCCATCGAACCGGAATCTCTTTATAAAAATATTGCCCGCCTTCACTTATTCTTCATAAATCCTGTGTATAATAATTCCATCCTTGACGGTATCGTAAAAAGCCGGATCTGACCATTTAACTGGATAACCGCTAAAATTTCTTTTTACGAGTCCATCAATACTTAAATTTACCAAAACGGTGATCGTTTTATCCAATCCGTAATTGCGGTCGATTACCGAAAAAAAGAAACATGATGCATACCTGGCGGCATAAATTTTAAATTGGATTCGGGCAATAACTTTCAAAACTTGGCCATTTTGTTCCCGCCGGCTGAGCCTTTAGTGAATTTAACAAACTGGATTTATTCAAAAATCCGCCTAAAATTAGTAGAATGGCACCGGTATTATTTGATCTGGGAGGGCATTTGTATGGAGTTTTTTGCAAAAAAAGAAATTTTGAAATCCAAAAAATCAAAATGGATTTTCATTTTGCTGACCGCGGTTCTTTTCCTGCCGGCGAGCTATTTCATCTACATGGCGGAACAGGGCAATTTTCACGCCATAACCCCGGGCGAAGCATACCGCTCGGCCCAATTGGACGGCGATGAGCTGCAGCATTATATTCGCAAATACAATATCAAAAGCATCATCAACTTGCGGGGGAAAAGAACCCGCCGCAGCTGGTACCGGGAAGAGCTTGAAATCAGCAAACAGTATGCTGCGCGGCACTACGATTTGTCCATTCCGGCCGACAAGAGCCCATCTGCGGAGCAATTAAAAGCGCTGCGTCATCTTTTTGAAAAGGCGCCGCGCCCGCTTTTACTGCACTGCAAAGCCGGCGCGGATCGCGCCGGCCTGGCGGCCGCCTTATGGAAAGTCGTTGTGGACTCGGAGCCCAAAGCGCAGGCCCGCAAACAGCTGTCGCTGCGTTTCGGGCATTTTCCGATCGGTCCGACTGCTGCGCTGGATGATTTTTTTATAAAATGGCAGCCCGGACAAATAGGTATGCAAACACCATGAATCCAATTATCAGAACCTTGCGTCAATCTTTTAGGTCGATCCCAATGGCCGGGCGAATCGGTTGCCTGGCGATCATTGCGGTGCTGTTTGCATTCGAAGGTTATGTGCTCTGCATCAACCATTTCGAAGGCGGAACGCCTCTGCCGCCCAATTTTGGCAACCACCCCGCTGTAATCCGGATGCTGACGGATCAGAAAAAGAAGGAGGCATTTCGCTTTGCGGTTGCAGGAGACACCAAGAGTATCGGAACCTTTGAAAGGATTGCTGAAAAATTGCGGACCGAACCCCTTGACTTTGCGGTGCTGCTCGGTGATGTCGCCTACAATGGCACCGAAGCTTTTCACCGCTTGTTAAGAGCTGAAATCAAAGAATATAAGCTCGAAGTTCCCACTTTTTATATCATCGGCAACCATGACGTCGAGCCCGCTACCTTTCCAGTCCGGCGGTTTGAAGAGATTTACGGCCCCGGCATTTTTTCGTTCGTTTATCAGGATTGCCTGTTTATCGGGTTGCGGATTCTGGACGAGCCCTATTCGAACCAGGAAAGTATCGATTTTTTGACCCATCTCGCGTCCGGTCCAACCGATAGCTTCCGTCATAAATTTGTATTCATGCACATCCCTCCGCCCATTTCCTCCGATTTCCACGCCCGCAGCTTCACCGGCGGCGCCAAACTGGTTGCGCTTTTCAATAAATTGCAGGTAGACTATGTTTTTGCCGGCGACTTTCACGGCTACGCCCGAACCCGGTTCGGGTCGACCAATTACCTGGTGAGCGGCGGCGGCGGGGCCCGCCTGAAAAATAAAAGACACACGCAATTTCACCATGCCGTGGTGGTGACGGTCAGCCAGGATCGGGTATCCGAGCGGATCATTCAGGTCGATAAAAGCGACGATTTTGAAGATGCCCTGGAAAAGCTGGCCATCGGCGAGGTTTATCCCTGGCTCATCAAATACCGCCTGCTTGTTGTGCCGGCCAATGCAATCCTGCTGGTTATTTTTTGCGGCATGTTTTATACTCTGCGAAAGTATTATAAAAATGAGAGTTATCTGAGTAACGTAAATCATACAAATGAAAGTATTTTAGTTATCATGACATTATCACAACATCGCAAAACCCAGGCTGCCATTCTCATGCTGCTCTTTTGCATGGGATTTTTGCTCTTTTTTTACAAAGTCGGCGACCGCGATCTCTGGGCGCCGGATGAAGATGAATACGCCCAGATGAGCCGGGAGATGATCCGCTACGGCCACTGGATATTTCCGACCGTCAACGGCCAACCCTGGGCCATCAAGCCGGTGCTCTACAATTGGCTCATCGCGGCGGTCGCACTGCCGGGCGGGGATGTCAATGAGTTTGACGCCCGGATCTTTTCCGCCCTGGCCGCCCTGGGCACATTTCTGTTGACGTTTTACCTTGGCCGGCGAATGTTTTCGACCCAGGCGGGATTTCTAGCGGCAACGGTTTTAGGAACCAGCATTCTTTTTCTCAAATTCGCCCGCTGGTCGCAGACCTATATGCTGTCGACCTTTTTTGCGATGCTGGCCCTTTTTCTTTTCTACCGGGGCTACCGATCCGAAGACAAGCGCACGGTTTCCTATCTCTTGATGTATGCCGCCACCGGCCTGGGGGTGTTGACCATGGGGCCGGTCAACCTGGCGATGCCCGGGCTGGTCATATTTCTTGTATCTGCTGGTCATGAAGGATTGGCGGCATATCAGACACCTGCGGCTGGGATGGGGAATCCTGATCTTTGTGGCGATCACGGCCCCCTGGTACGTCGCGGTGAGTCTGCAGGAGGGCTACGCCTTCGACCTGCTTGTCAAAACCAATGTTTCGCGCTATTTTCATACCTGGACCCACGAGCAGCCTTTCTATTACTATCTGATCAATCTGCCGTGGGCGTTTGCGCCCTGGTCGCTGTTTTTGCCGGGGGCCTTCCATCTGGCCTTTTCCCGGCGGTCACAGGACGGACCGCAGCGCCCTGCGTTTTCTGCTGATTTGGGCCATCGCCCTGTTTGTGTTCTTCTCCCTGTCCCAGGCCAAGCGCGACGAATACATTCTGGGCCTATATCCGGCGCTGGCGCTTTTGGTGGGGTATTGGGGTGACAAAGCCATACAGCTCTGGCCGGATAAATATTACCGCAAATGGTTGATTGTCCCGTCGCTGATCTTCCTGGGGGTCATGGCGCTGACAACGCTGGCGCTGCCGGTGGCAACGGGAATTTTTTTCAAGGATTGGTTTTGGGCGGCCGCGGGCGTGAGCGTGATCACCGGGATCTGCGCCGTGCTGCTCTGGCTTGCCTGGCGCCGCAATCAGGCCCGCCGCCTGCTGTTTTTGCCGGCGGCCTTCATTTTGGTATTCACCCTCTATGCGGTGCACGTGCTGATACCCAAAATGGAATATTACAAGTCACCGCGGCCTTTCGGCGCAGAAATCGCAACGCGCCTGGCAACGGGCGGCCAGTGGGCCATGTACAAATTTTACCGCGCGGCCTATGTCTATTACACGGACAGTTTCTGCAAGGTTTTGGAGGACGAAAACGAATTGCAGGCGTTTCTGGATCAGCCGACCCTTTCTCTGGTGGTCATGAGAGAAAAGCAATACCGCCACTTAAGCGACACCCTCAAGGCCAAAACCCAGCTGATTTATCAGCAACATATCGGGCATCGCGCGATGGTGCTGATCTCCAACCGCACGGGGCCAGTCATGAAATTACTCATCGTGGATGATGAACCGGACCTGCTGGATCAACTTGTAAAAATGCTTACGGATCAGCGCTACGATGTCGATACCGCCGCCGACGGTGAAGCCGCCCTGGACAAACTGTTTGAAAACCCTTACGATTTGGTCGTGCTGGACATCATGCTGCCGAAGATCGACGGGCTGACGGTGCTTAAGGAAATGCGCGCGGCCGGCATCCGGACCCCCGTCATCATGCTGACGGCAAAAGGCGCAGTCGAAGACAAGGTCAAGGGCTTGGATTACGGAGCGGATGATTATCTGGCCAAACCCTTTGCCACGGCGGAATTGATGGCCAGAATCCGCACGCTTTTCAGACGCAGCGGTGAGCAGCTGCATGCGGTGCTGGCCGTCGATGATATCACCCTGGACACCAGAACCCGCGAGGTCCGCCGGCAGGACCGCATCATCGAACTGACCCCCAAAGAATTTTCAATTTTGGAATTTCTCTTATACAACAAAAACCGGGCGGTTTCCCGATTTACCCTGGCCGAGCATGTCTGGGGCGATGCCTTCGATCCGTTTACCATGTCCAATTTCATCGACGTCCACCTGAAAAACTCTACGACGCAAAATCGGCGACAGCGCCGACACTAAGATCATTCGCACCATCCGCGGCATCGGATTTATCATCGAGGATGACCAACGTTGAAAATACGGCATAAAATAGCCCTGTGGATTACCGGCGCCGGCGTTCTGGTGAGCCTCGTATTTTCGGTCATCGTATTTTTGGCGATGATGGAGCAGCCCTACCGCCTGATCGACGATGAGCTGAACACGGTTGCCCACGTTGTGATGCCGCTTGCATCAACGGCAGGTGAAAAGCCGCAAGGTATCAACCACAGCCAGCTGCCGATCAATTCCAAGAAGTATTGGATCAAGATTTATAACGACCACCAGGCGGTTGTTTACCAATCGGAATTGACCCGCCTGGCGGATCTTCCGCTGTATGACAAACACAGCGGCTATAACGTCAGAACCACGATTCCCAAAGAACGCCTGCGGTTGAACCAGGACCAGGAAAACGAAGTGACTTTCCGGGTCCGAAGATTTCGAGTGCCGGTACGAGGCGGCACCTATGTCGTTCAGATCGGCAAACCGATCGAAAAGCTGGACGAAGAAATCTTCGAAATCATCAAGGGGATTGCTTTCGGATTGTTAACGGCCACGCTGCTGCTCGTTTTTCTGAGCTATCTGGATCGCCGGCAAGGTGCTCAAACCGATCGGGGTGATTGACCGGCTGGCACGGGAAATCAATGACAAAAATCTGAGCGCACGCATTCCCCTCGGCAAAAGCAAAGATGAGCTCTATCGCCTGGCGCAGTCTCTCAACCGAATGTTTGACCGCCTGGAAAGTTCTTTTGAAACCCAAAAAGAATTTATCGCCAGTGCTTCCCATGAATTGAAAAGCCCCCTGGCCCTGTTGCAGCTTTCAATGGAGGACTGCATCCAACAGCCGGATTTGCCGGACAGTCTGCGGCAGCCAATTAACCCGGCAAACGGATATTGTGCACCGCATGAGCCGGCTGGTAAAAAACCTGCTGGATTTATCGGCCCTGGAGTTGAAAGAATGTCTCGATCTGAAGGAGATTGACCTGGCCGAATTGCTGAAATCGGTGCTCAGCGATTATGAAGTGGTATTCAGCGCCAAAAAGATCGACGTCCAGACGCATATTCCGCCAAAACTGGCCATCAAGGGGGATCGGGAACATCTGCAGCGGGCCATCGTCAACCTGGTTGACAACGCCATCAAATATAATCATGAAGGCGGAAAGATAAAACTTAAGGCGTCGGCCAAGAACAAAGGGGTGCACCTGTCCTTGTTTAATACGGGCACGGGCATTCCGGCACCGGATCTTGATCGCGTCTTTGTCCAATTTTATCGGGTTGAAAAATCGCGATCCGCCGAATACGGCGGATCGGGTCTGGGACTATCCATCGTCAAGCGTATCATCGAACTTCACGGCGGCCGGATAGACATCGAAAGCGAGTCTGAGGCCTGGACCCGCGTGAATATTTTTCTATCAGAATAACGACCCTCTGACACGATCCGGCTGGCATCATTAGCGTCGCATTAAACCCATGGATTGAATGTTCGGCCCTTTATCACGCCCACATAATTTGATATGAATATTTTTCGGTTAAACCAATACCCGAACATTTAATTCGACAATTTCACATTTATGAAAGTCACCGACAGCTTTTGCTTACGTAATCGAAAATGGATTCTCCTGCTGCTTGTGTTGATAAGTTACCCGCTTTTTTTCCACAAGCTCGGCGAGCGGGATCTCTGGTCACCCGGATGAGGACGAATATATCCAGGTTAATCGCGAGATGGTCCTTCGATGGCCACTGGATTTACCCGACCGCCAACGGTCAGCCGTACAGCATTAAACCTCCCCTCTATTAACTGGCTGGGCAGTTTATTTGCCAAAATCAGCGGTAAAGTCACCGAATACACCAGCCGCCTGCCTTCGGCCCTGGCAGCCGCGGCCGGATTGCTGATTATTTACCTCCTTGGAAGCGCGCCTGTTCGGCGACCGCGCCGGACTCTTGGCCGCCTTGATCCTCGGCACGACCCCCATCTACATCGAATTCGGCCGCTGGATTCAGATCAATATGATCTCGACCGTTCTGCTGATGGCAACCCTCGGGCTATTTTACCGGGGCTATAGCGACGAAAGCCAACGGGCATCGGTCGTATTTGCTGATGTATGTTCCGGTTGCGCTGGGTACGCTCAACATGGGACTGGTCAATGTCGCGATGCCGATACTTGTCATCGGCCTGTACCTGATCGCCATGAAGGATGTCAAGCATGTCTTGAAGCTGAAAATCGGCTGGGGTATCCTGATTTATCTGGCCATCGCTGCTCCCTGGTACGTTGCCGTCAGCCTCAAGGGCGGATATGCCGAAAACCTGATTATCGTCACCAACTTCACCCGCTATTTCAAGGAATTCGCCCACGCCCGCCCGTTTTACTACTACCTGACCACCACACCGCCTTACTTTTTACCCTGGCTAATATTTTTGCCCGGTGCATTCCACCTCTGTTTCGCGCAGCAGACCAAAATGGAGCGCAGGCAATTGCTGTTTCCGTTCCTTTGGGTGGTTGGATTGTTCATTTTCTTTTCCATCTCCAAAACGAAGCGCAGCGAATACCTCCTGCCGATATTTCCCGCAATGGCATTGCTGGTCGGGTACACAATCGATCGCAGCCTGCGGCACTGGGACGAATCGTCGTTCTGGCAACGCTTGATTGTGTGGCCAATGCGCATCACGATCGGGTTTTTGGCAATTGTCGGAGTTGGGATCGCCATTTACGGGGCCACCCTCTCAATGGAATGGCTGTACATTCTCCTGCCGATTTCTATTGTCCTTACCTTGGGTGCCGGGATGGTTTATTACCTTTTTGCCCGCGGCCAACGCCTAATGTCCATATTGACAATTGTCATGATCCTGCTCGTGTCGGTGGCTTACGGAGTTGGGCCGGTCGTTTCGAAAAAGAATCAGGTCAAATCGGCCAAGCCCTTTTGTCTCATGGTCCGGCGCTACCTGCGGCCCGGCGAGAACCTGAAGATGTATGACTTTGTTCGGCCGATTTACGGGGTATATACCGAACGGTTTATGGACGTGACACGGAGCACCAAAAAACTGAAAAAGTGGTTCGCTGCCCATAAACCCGTTTACGTCATCATCTATGAGGATTCCTACCTTGAGATCAAGGACAATTTCCCGCTGCCGATCTACATCGTCCTGCGTGAGTGGATCGATCACCGCTACGTTCTGCTAATCTCCAACCGTCCTGCGCCTGCTGCGCCATCTTAGGCGGTAACGAATGAAAAGGTTTGCCATAACTAACTAAAAACTATAACTAAGCGCCGAAGGACTTTCATTGCATTTAAACCGATAGCTGCTATTATGCTAGGTGAATTTGGATTCCATCAATACTTTATGAAACTCAATACCATCACCAACCGCTATATAATAACGGAAATGCTGGCGCCCTTCAGCATTAATTTGCTGGTGTTTACCTTCCTGTTCCTGATGACGGAGATGGTCGAAATCACCGACTGGATCGTCAACTATGACCTTGACTTGTGGGCGGTGTTCAAAATTATTCTTTTTACCCTGCCCTGGTTTTTAATGTTCATTATTCCAATGGCGGTCATGATGGCGGTCTTGCTGACCTTTCTGCGGATGTCCAATGACAATGAAATCGTCGCTTTAAAATCCTGCGGCTTAAGCGTTTACCGGCTGCTGCCGCCGGTTTTGACGTTTGCTCTGTTCGGATGTCTTTTAACAGCCTTTATTACATTGTACGGGGTGCCGCAGTCCAAAACAGCCCTTGATAAAATGGCCATACAGTTGGCGGCTACCCATGCGGATATCGGCTTGAAGGAGAGAACTTTCAACGACGCATTTGATGACGTCATGCTGTACGTCAACAAAATCGACACCCAAAATAAAAAGCTCATTGATGTATTTATCGAGGACAAGCGCCAGCCGGATATCGTCAGCACGGTGGTCGCCCCGGAGGGTCGGTTATTCAGTGAACCCGAAAAATTCACCTTTCACCTGCTCTTATCCAATGGAACCATCCATCAGACCAACCTCAAAGACCGATCGGCCACCTCGATCCAGTTTGACACCTATATGTTGAGTCTTGATTTCAAAAAAGAGATTGAGAAATATGATGAAAATGATAAACACCGTGAGGCGATGAGCATCGGCGAACTGCGCCAATACATGAAAAACAGGGCGCAGAAGGTAAAGATCAGGATTATTATAAGGCGAAAATAGTCCTGCATCGACGGTTTTCAATACCCATCGCCTGCCTGACGATGGGACTGATTGCATTTCCCTTGGGCATTCAGTCCAAAAATGCCAAACGTTCATTCGGGCTGGTTTTGTGTCTTTTCTTCTTTTTACTGTATTATCTGCTATTGACCATCGGCTATGGCTTTGGGGAGGATGGCATTTATCCCCCGGAGATCGGAATGTGGCTGCCAAACGTTGTCATGGGAAGCATCGGGTTGTTTATGCTGATTCAAACGGGACGTGAGCGTTCGTTAATGATCGGGTTCTTTGTGCGGCGCGCTCGGCAGTTTGTTGGATTGATTGTTCCTTCCAAACGATCTTCTTAATACCCAACCCGGACAAGCCGGAATTGAATATTTACTATTGAAGATTAAATATTGCATGAAAATTAATAAGAAATTCAATCTGCAGCGCTGGATACACGACAAATGAATGGCTGGCATCGTTTTAATAACCAGATCCAAAAAGACATCAAACTATGGCTATTTTTTATGGCCTTTTTCCTGCTGTTCCGATGTGCTTTTGTATTTTTTTTCTGGCATCAACTCCACGCGTCCAGCACTTACCGGGATATTGCGGCCGCTGTATTTAACGGCCTGCGCTTTGACAGTGTCATTACAACGTATTTAATCTTGATTCCTGCTCTTTTCAGTATCATTGCCGGGTTTGCCGATACGTCCCGCCTGGCGAATACGGTCCGCAAAATAGTGGGTTCGATCGGCGTGGTTTTGGCGACCGTCGTTTGTGTTGCAACCTTCAGTTATTTCAAGGAATTCGGCGACCAATTCGATCATTTCATTTTCGGTCTGATTTATGACGACCTCGGGGCGACCGTCGTCACGATCTGGAAAGAATATCATGTCATTCCAAATGTTATCGGAATGGCATTGATCGTTGCCGCGGCCTTAAAAATTATGGGGCGAGCTTATTCGGCATCCATTTTTAACCCCGCAATCTATTGACCGCTTGACACCGAGCCTGGTGCGTAAAATTATAGCGGTGATGATCATCGCTGCCTTTTTTGCTATCGGGGATCCGGGGTTCCCTGGGGCGACGTCCGGTGCAGGCCGCGGGATGTCGCCATCACACAAGACGAATTCCTCAACAAAACGGTGTTGAATCCCTTCATGGCGTTAAATTATGCCGTCAAGCGGCATCTCGAACTTTCGAAAGTAAAAGGTCTCAAGGTATTCATACCGGACGGAGACGTCCGCAAGGCCGCCCAAACTTTTTTTGCCACCCCAGCGGTCTATGACGATCTCGACCGGTACCTGCTGCGATATGCCAAAGGGGCCAGGCACAACGCCCCGCGCCATATTTTCCTGATCGTGGGGGAAGGATACAGTGCCTGGCCGCTGATGAAGAAATATGAGCCCCTGGGGCTGGCCGAGGGCGTGAAGCAACTATTGCGAAACGGCGGGCTCAGCGTCGAGAAGTTTGTGCCGGCTTCAGGGGGAACGATGTCATCCTTGGCAGCGATCGTGACCGGCCTGCCCGATACCGGAGTCCACACGAATTATCAAAAGACCGCGCGCAGAGCCTATCCCACGAGCGTTGCCAAAATTTTCAAGCAGCTCGGCTATCGAACCCGCTTTTTTTACGGCGGGTATTTAAGCTGGCAGAGGGTTGGGAATTTTTGCCGCGCCCAGGGTTTTGACGAAATCTACGGCGGCGGCCACATCGGATCCTGGGCATCGTCAAACGAATGGGGCGTCGATGACGACTATTTATTCGAATTTGTGTTAAAGAAAGCCGACGATGATCGGCCGAGTTTTAACATCATCCTCACGACAACCAATCACCCGCCCTATGATATTGACGTGCGCGCCAAGGGTTTTAATCTGCGTGAAATTCCAGCTGAGCTTAGGGCTTCATTGGCTGCCGATATTGATTTTATCGAGCTCGGGCATTATTGGTATGCGGATCAGAGTATCCGAATATTTCGCCGACAGGGTCGAGAAAACACTGAAACTGCCTTTGGTAGTGATTACCGGCGACCATGCCTGGCGCAGAGGCAAAGATATTATCAACCGCCCCGATCTTTATGAAAAGACAGCTGTTCCGCTTATTTTCTATGGCCGGGATGTCCTTGACGGTATCACGCTGCCGCCGGAAGTCACCGGGAGCCATATCGATATCGATGCCACCCTGGTTGAGCTTGCAGCACCCCGGGGATTTCAGTACCATGCGCTCGGCAAAAATCTTTTTGATCCGGACCAGAGGCGTTTGGGAATCGGGGGCAGCGTCATCATTGGACCCGACTTCATTGTCAATCTTGAGGGGGCCCGCAAAGTGTATCCGCTTGCCGGTCGTGAAGTGCCCCGGGATCATCCGCAAGTGGAGCAGATGATAAGATTGTACAATGATCTCAATGGCATTGCCTGGTGGCGAATCATGCGGGGTCCCAAACTCTAACCTCGGCCCCGGCTTTGCCGGGCGTCGAATGACTGCGCCCTGAAAAACATCAAAAATTGGTTTGGATAAACCATAGTGGTCCGAATAAAATTGAGGAGAATGCTCAAGGTTGCCCGTGCGGATTAATTGCCTTATTGAAATGCGGATTCATTAAGCCGATGTTTAATCGCTATACCCAAACACTGTATGCCCTTGTACTGAGTCTAAGTGTCTTAATGTCGACTCGCCTGTGGCTCTATTTTCGCCATCATAGGGACTTTTCGGATCTAAGTATCGCAGAGCTTTTTTTATCCCTTTTCACCGGTCTTCGGATCGACATCATGATTGTCTTTACCTGGGCCGGTGCGATAATATTTTTCCTCGTCTGGCCGGCCAGGTTTACGTTTAACCGGTATTACCGGAGATTACTGGGCCTTTTGTGGGCGGTTGTAACGGTGGGGATTACGATTGCCAATATCGGCGATATTTTATATTTCGACTTCGTACACCGCCATGTCGCTCAGGAATTGTCTGTTATCGGCAATGACATTAACATCCTGGTTCAAATGGCGCTGCATTATTACCCGGCAGAGTTAATCGCTGCTATTATTTTTTCGGCGTTTATTATCTATCTTTTTTACCGGCTGTTTAAGCCCCAAATTCAAAAGCGAAAAATTACACTCAAAGAGTATTCAGTTCCGCTGCTTCTAAGCATCGTGCTTTTTTTAGGAATCCGGGGAAATTTAGCGGGTAAATCCTTTGCCGTATCGGATGCTTTCGTTGTCAATAAAATGAGCTTTGGAAACCTGGCCCTAAACGGGTTTTTCTGTCTTTACCGCAGCGGCGGTTTTTCCGCGGCAAATCATAACCACCTGCCGCTCGACGCGGCTGTTGCGGAAGTTAAAAAAACCTTAACCAGCCCTAATTTCAGCTTTTCAGAAGATCCTGAATATCCCTTAATGCGTTCATACGCCAAGACCGCAAAAGAAACCATACAATGTTGTCATTATCATGTTTGAAAGTCTCAGTGCCGGCTATGTCGACAGCTTTTCCGAAAACGACTACGGTGTCACGCCGAACTTCGATTACTATGCCAACAATGGTCTGAAATTCACAAATTTTTATGCCAACGGACAACGTTCCCTAACCGGGATCACGGCCCTGTTGGCAGGGATCACTCAACCCCATGGGATGCCTCCCCTTGGTGAAGGCTTGGAATTATCCAAGCTAAGCTATTTAGGGAAGTTAGCTGCGCAAAACGGCTATGATACATTGGCCATCCAGAGTTCAAACCGGGGCTCCTTCAAGGTGGATGCGATCATGAACCTGGCTGGATTTAAGCAATATTACGGTGCGGAAGATATACCCAAAACCGGAGCGGAAGTTGGCAAACCCGAATTTTGGAATTTATGACGGTGACATGTTCCGATTTATGCACAAAAAAATCAATGCGCTCAAAGCGCCCTTCATCTCTTTTGCCTTCACCGCAACAACCCACGCCCCGTTTTTCTCACCCGGCAAACAGTGGGAAAAATATCCACAAGATCCCGCTTCACGCAACGGATTTTTAAATACGGTCTCGTATGTGGATACCATGCTCGGTGAGTTCATGCATGCGGCTTCGAAAGAGCCGTGGTTTGACAATACGATTTTTATTTTTACCGCTGATCATGTCCTCGGTATCGATGCTAGAAAAGAAAAGATGGATGATGAAAAGGTTAAAACGTTCAGCGCGTTAGATGATTTTCATATTCCCTTAACGATTTATGCTCCAACAATTTTTCCATCCCAGACGATTGGCCGGGTGGGTTCACAAGCTGATTTGTTTCCAACGATCATCCAATTATTAGGCTGGCACAATCAATTTACAAGCCTATCACAATCACTGCTTGATGAAGCGGTGCAGAAGAGATTTGCCTTTTTAGGCGTCGGATCGATGATTGGAATCATAACGGAAGCCGGCATGTTAAAATATAATTTCAGGGCGGTGGTTCATAAACAGGGAAATAAACAGGCACTCAAAGAGATGGAGTACCTGCTCAAAGCATTTGACACTGCTGCGGCTGTTTTAATTGAAAATAATCGCTGGGTAAAATAATTGAGCCGTCGGCGCCCAGGCTATCGCGTTTTATCAGTATTCAAAGCGCAATCGACAATCCCGGATGGGCTAGGTTCAGGGCGGATTAACCCGCATTACAGCAAATTTTCTCAATTTGAGATATGTTCGGTTTTCATGCTTTATTCCGCAAACATCCAGTTATCTGCACCGACCATCTTGACCCCAACGCCGGTAAACCACAGCCGAAAGCTATCATCGGCGGCATGATGATCCAATGCAAGCACCAGGGGACCCGCCTGTCGATAATTTTCCCAGGTGGTAACCCGGGTAGGTTTCTCTGAACCACCGCGACGATAGACCCACTGCAATATCCTGGAATCATCGTTAAGATAAATTTCGTAAACATCCCCGGGGGTATATCCGCCGGATGCGGGAAATGTAATGACGACACGTTTAGCTTTGCCGCCGCCCAGCGGAAGTTTTTGGCGGCCGGTATCTTCTATGGCTATATTGGTATCCCAGGCGATGTGAAACGGAAACAGCAGCCAGTAATTGTCGTTGATAAACCAGGCATCAACTTTTTTTAGCGCTGAGGAATCGGTCGTGTCGATATCATGTCGATAATAGGTGACAGCTTCCTGATAGTTCATCCCTTTAAACGTGACCCGGTCGATTTTCGGCTCCCAGATCCAGAATCGACGAATCAGTTTTTCTCCAATCTTGACGTTAAACATGTACTGTATCTGGTCGACCTGGGAAAAATAGTTAACGCCGTAAGCATTGCCGATGCGTTCTTGCAAAGTCATCTGCCGGGTTTCTTGGTCATGACCGGCACAGGCCGATAACCCGCAAAAAAGCAAGGCGATCAGTAAAATCTTCGGGAGCAGTTTCATTATCGATACCTCCTTTGGGTTTGCTTTGGAATCATAGTCTTCCGGGCCAGCTGAAAATCCGGCCGTCGGGGTCAGAGATGATCGGCTTTGCCCTGTAACAGTCTCAAGGAAAGATGGAATATTGGAGTACTGGAGTGATGGTTTACCGCTCTTGAACTCTACGCATCAGAGAATATTGATGTCCTCTGTTTGATGTTTCTTAAGAGTCGGTCTTGGGTTTTCGTTTTTCCAATACGCAATTGCTCCAAAACTCCATAAATATGTTGAACAGAGTGGGGTTATGGAGCATCTTCTTTCGGGGGCAAACCAAAGTCAGGTCGTTGGGACCCGGCTCTTTACCGGACGAACGTGCCGTTGCGCAGGTCCTCCAAGGCCTGCTGAATTTCTTGCTGGGTGTTCATTACGAAAGGACCATAGCGGGCAATCGGTTCGTTTAGCGGTTTACCTGAAACCAGCAGGAACCGAACATGCTGATCGGTTGTTTTGGCCGCCACCTGATCTCCATCGTCAAATTCCACCAGGCGCGGATGATTGATCGCTTTTTCTGTGCCATTGCCGCCAAATAGGCCCTGGCCTTCAAACACATAGGCAAATACGGTATGACCTTTTTCAACCGGATGTCTGAATTCTGCATTTTGCGGGACGGTAATATCCAGATAAATCGGATCGGCCTCGATCCCGGTAACCGGACCATGAACATCATCCACCTCACCGGCAATTACCAGGATTTTGACTCCATCGGTGCGGGTGACTTTAGGAATTTGATCGGCGGATATTTCCTGGTAGCGGGGCTGGCCCATTTTAAGCCTGGCGGGCAGGTTGACCCACAGCTGAAACCCGATCATTTCATCCGGACCGGGTTGCGGCATTTCCTCGTGCATGATGCCGCCGCCGGAAGTCATCCACTGGATGTCTCCTGAAGATATACTGCCGGCATTGCCGATGCTGTCCTTATGATTGACAACGCCCTTGATCATGTAGGTTACGGTTTCTATGCCCCGATGCGGATGCATGGGAAATCCCTTGATGTAATCGTCCGGATCTTTGGACCCGAAATGATCAAAAAGCAAAAAGGGATCAAGATTGTCCAGGGTCGCGGTTGCGATACTGCGCTTGAGCCTGACGCCGGCACCCTCCAAAACAGTTTGCGGTTCGACAATATTAATGACTTGCCGTGTTTGATTGTTCATTATGTCTACCTTTAAACGTTGCTCAAGGAATTGTTTTTACTTGGTGGCTTAGCTTATGTTGCCAACTTCGATGCTATTTCCGCCACATGCTTTCCCTGGAACCGCGCAGCCTCCAGTTCGTTTTCACTCGGCAAGCGGGATCCGTCACCGCCGGCAATCGTTGTGGCACCATAAGGAGAACCGCCGGTGATCTCATCGATGCGCATTTGTCCCTGGAAGGCATAGGGCAGCCCCACAATCACAAACCCCTGATGCAACAGGGTGATGTGAAAACTGAGGATCGTGGACTCCTGCCCGCCGTGCTGGGTTGCGGAACTAGCAAAGACACTGCCGACTTTTCCCACAAGCGAACCATCGGCCCAGAGCTGGCCGGTGGCATCCAAAAACTGGCGCATCTGGCCGCACATGTTGCCAAAACGCGTGGGGGTGCCGAAAATGACTGCATCAGCGGCAGCCAGCTCATCGACGGTGCATACCGGTACATGGGAAAACGCTTTTTGAGCATCGACCGCGCCCATTTTTTCAAGAACCCCGTCCGGTAAAGTTTCCGGAACGCGCCGCAGTTCCACCTCCGCTCCGTTAACCTGTTTAACACCTTCAGCGACGGCTTCGGCCATTTGATAAATGTGTCCGTATGTGGAATAGAATACAACTAGTGCTTTCATATTTAGGTCCTCCAAGGTTAAGTTGACCGGTTAATTACTTCGCCCTGAAAAATAACACCGTCAGGGTTGTTGGATAGTTTTTTGAAATCAGCAGAAACTTGTTATACCAAGGCGCTGGCGAATTAATTATCAATCTTCAATTCTATTTATTTACCCCCATACCGACTTTTTTGCACAAATCGCCAAGAATTTTCTGGTCTGCTGCTTTGAGAACACTCAATTCATTGGTGATCAGGGCCGCATGGGGTGGAAAGATTTTCCCAATCAGTTTTTGCCCCTCAGCCGTTAGATGCACGATAAACATGCGTCGATCCGAGGAATCGCGTTCACGTCTGACAAGTCGGCGCTTTTCCAGGTTGTCAATAACCATGGTGATATTGCCGCTGCTTCTCAAAATTTTCCGGCCGAGATCCCTTTGTGAGAGGGGTCCGAGGTGGAAAATCGCTTCAAGCACACCGAATTGACTGACAGTCAATCCAACGGATGATAAGTGTTTGTGTGCCCGGGCGGTAATGGACTCGGCAGCTCGCATCAGTTTGACATAGGTGCCTAATGCCATGACTTCCTTGTTGTTGCCCCGGAACTCTTTATGCATATATTCCTCAATATTAATTGACTTTATGTTAAACTAATACCGGTGTGTGATTCGGTCAAGCGGTATTGGCAAAACAACATGCCGGAGTGTTGGAGTGTTGATGTTTTTCTCCGCATTGCTCCAAAACTCCCGTGTTCCGAATGCTTTTTGCGGCCGGTTGACAAAGTGCCACATTGTCGTACTTTCCGATTTTAGAAATTTTCCCCGAATGCAAATCGGACAACCGGTCTGCCAACTCAGAAAAACTAATTTCAAATCCAGGGAGGATACCCGATGCTAAAAAAATTCTTTAAATTGTCTTGTTTCATAATATTTACGGCCGTAATAATACTTTGCTTTGCACCCGCGCAGGCCTTTGAGCTGCAGTGGTTTGGGCAATCCGCCTTTAAGATTACCACCCCGGGCGGCAAAGTCATTTTGATTGACCCGTTCATTACCAAAAACCCCAAAACCCCCCAGGAGCTCAAAGACTTGAGCAAATTGGGAAAAATTGACCTGATTCTGGTAACCCACGGCCACGGCGATCACACCGGTGACACAGCTCAAATATCAAAAATGAGCGGTGCCAAAGTGGCGATGAACGCCGACATGGGACATACTTTCGCCTTACTGGGATGGGTGCCTTACGACCGATTAATACGCTTTAACAAAAGCGGAACGATCATGCCTGTCGGCCAAGATATCCGGATTACCATGGTGCACGCCGAACACAGTTCGGATGTGGTACATACCGACCCCGCAACCAAAAAGAAAACGCTGCACCCGGGCGGTGAGCCGTGCCGGCTACATCATTGAGCTGGAAAACGGCTTTAAAATATACCACGCAGGCGACACCGGGGTCTTTGGCGACATGCAATTCATTGGTGAATATTACCAACCGGATCTGGCGCTATTGCCAATCGGCGGGCATTTCACGATGGATCCGGCCCATGCCGCCTATGCGATCCGCAATCTGCTAAAGGTCAGCCGGGTTATACCCATGCATTACGGCACCTTTCCGCCGCTGAAAGGGACCCCCCAGGAACTGAAAGAAAAGCTGTCCGGTTATTCCACCGAGGTTATTGCAATGAAACCGGGCGAAATAAGAAGTTTTTAAGTGCCGCTAATGGAATCCCCCCGGGGCAAACTCCGGGGGTTGCAGCCCCTCCATGGTCTTCATCACCGGCGAACCGATATACGGGCGATAGCCTGGTTTTAATCTCTAATCCATGCCATCCTTATACAGACAGATCCCATTTTGCTAGACCCGGTTTTCCAACATTCGGTGACATATGTTCACGGCACAGCTGATTGCCTCTGTCCCCCCGACAGCGGGACCTTCGACTGGCCCAGCTTCCGGCTGCAGGGCCGATAGCCCGGAGGGAAGACCAGGTTTTCTGCGACAAAATAAAAACACATTGTGGCAACGGGGCCACCCGTAAACAAGTGGATTTCCTCTTGACAATTGTATCGTCGATCATCTATTTGTAGCGTTCAAGCTTTAATTCGGAATGATTCCATAAAGCCGAGCCCCCGCTAAGTTGGAAGTGAAACTGATATAATCACCCTTAACAAACGAAAGGAGGCAGTATGAGAGCAATCACAAAAATCGCGGTTTCTATCTTGTTCGTCGTATTTGCGTTTGGTGCAGCTTATGCTCAGTTTGCCAAACCCGAAGACGCCATCAAATACCGCAAATCGGTCATGTTTTTGATCTCACAGCATATCAAGCGCATGGGGGCTGTTGTCCAGGGAAAGGCGGCCTATGATAAAGATGCATTTTCCGCCAATGCCGATGTGGTCGCGTTGCTGGCAACGCTTCCGTGGAATGCCATGATGGTACCGGGCACCGATAAAGGGGATACGACGCATGAGTTCGGCGGTGTTTGATAAACCGGCCCAATTTAAAAAAATAGCCGAATCGTTCGAAACGGATACCGCAACGCTGGCCAGTACAGCCAAAGGCGGCGATCTTAGCGCCATAAAAGCTCAGTTCGGCAAGGTGGTCCAAAACTGCAAAAGCTGCCACACGAACTTCCGTAAAAAGTAAATGATGTTAGGTTCAGCGTTCAACCTTTACCCTAATAAATAATCACATATGCCGCCACCGCCACCACCGCTGCCAGCAGCAGCGCTAATGCCGGGTTACCCTGGGTGGACTCAATGTTTTTTTGCCAGATCTTTTTGCCGGTGATCATCGGTTTTATCAGGTTTTCGCGCTTTGCAATCAGATAGAATATGACCGCGCAGATATGAATGGCGACGAGAACCAGAAGTATTTTCTGGTTCAGGTGATGCACACCTGTCAGCCAGTCACTGGTCTGCTTGCTGACCAAAGCGTACAATGGGCCCTCGGTCAGAATGTCGTCATTGGCAAACAGACCGGTGCCGGCCTGGATCAGAAGTGAAATCAGCATGGCCAGGATCGACCATCCGCCAAGTGGATTGTGACCGATGTGCGGCTTTGAATCCTTTTTCAACAGGGTCGATGCATAGCGCATAACTGCTGACGGGCCTTTTACGAAGCGGCTAAAGCGCGACTGCTGTCCGCCGATAAATCCCCACCCCAAACGGAATAGAACCAAAACGAGTATCGCAAAGCCGCTCCACTCATGATATCGCATGGCGCTGAGACCAATTTTGCCGGTAACGAAGGAAAAAATCACCAATCCGACGAGTATCCAATGAAAAAGCCGGGTGGGGATATCCCAAACTTCAATGGAATACATTTTATTCCCGGTATTTGCCTCTGCCGATTGGTAATCTGAAGTTTCGTTTTTCATTTTAGCAATCCCCCACCAGATAGATATACGACATGATCCGCATAATTCAAGGGCGAAGCAGTCCGTCTAATCTTGCTGAGGTTTAATTGGAGTAATGGAGTGATGAATGGCCGATATGATGGGAAAAGATAAACCATATTTGGATCTCGGATATTCCAAAAACCGCTCAGATTAGGTTTTGATAAGACATCACCTAATCGATTTCATCCGTTTCAGATACGAGGTGTGACCATTTAATTGGGATAATTTCAATTTTCGGTCCAATTCTTTGCCTCTCATCCACAGCAGCCCGTATTGGTCATCACGGCCGTACTTGAGCATAACGTCGGTGCTGCTGTTAGACCACAGATATTTTTCACCAGAACCATCAATCCGGGTGCCTTTGCCGAAGAGCATAAAGACCGTGTCGCGCAAGGCCATGAAATCCTCCCGTCCCTGGGTCCAGATGGAGACCGTGTAAAGCTGATTCCGCCAGAAGGCATAGACCACGGTTATCAGGGTTGCCCCACCAAGTTTAAGCAAATCATTCGGCCGAACAAATTCGGTAACGTCTTTCAACCCGGAATCGATTTGTTTGATCTCCAATCCTCTTACAGTGGCGCGCGTGGCACCCCACTTCATATTTGCCAGGCCGTCTTTGCACAAAGCCAGGGGCTTTTTGGTTGGCTGGGGCAGCTGTTGAGGAGCGGCAGAGTTTGCGGCAGTTTTTATGATTTGAGGCGGCAGCGTTTGCGCTGCCGGTTGAGGTCGAGTTGCCTTGATTTCGGCGGTGCTTCGATTTTCCGGCCTGGCAGGATTTGCCGGGTTGCCGGCCCCATTTTCAATGCGCGCCACCTTGCTTTGCGGCAGGCTGGCTTTCATACCATGGAAAATGAAGCATACCTGGTCATCTTCCTGCCAGGATTTTTCAACCATTAAGGCTTTGCCGTTTTTCAGGTGCACCGTGTCGGCCTGGGCCGTCGGGACGATAAAATACAAGGAAAGCAAGACAGTCGCTAGGAAACATATTCTGGATTTCATCGGTCCCATTGATCACCTGTTCGAATAAACCCGTTTTTCTGATTTTTTTTACATCGAAACAATAATTTCGACGCGTCGATTTTTTCGACGTCCTTCTGCGGTATCATTGGAAGCCAGCGGACGATATTCTCCAAAGCCCATAGTCGATAGTTTTTTGGGATCAATGGACGTTGACTTTAGCAGGTATTCCGCCACCGATCCGGCGCGGGCCATGGACAATCCCAGATTGGATCGAAATTGTCCTCCACTCAACGGAACATTATCCGTATGGCCGGCAATGATGATTTCGCCCCTTGTTTTTGCCAGGACCTCTCCAATTTTGAGCAGCAGGGGTACGAATTCCTTCCTCAATTTGGCCTGCCCGGTATCAAATGTGGCCTCCCCCATCATGCGGATGGTTACTTCGTTTTCGTCTACCTCGATCTCGACCGATGTTTTAAATTCCTGAAATTCATCTTCCAGTTCCTGCTGAATCGGATTAATAACATCCTGGACTTTGACCAAAACGATCGCCTGGTCAAATTCTTTGGCGATCATTTTTTGGCCCCTGGGAGACTCGAAGATCGGTTTTTTGCGCTGAATTCCAAAAGCATTTTTCATCGAACCCGAAACAATTCTGTATTTATTGCGGTCCATTTCGGAAAACGACAGCAAGAGAACGAAAAAGCATAGCAACAGACTCATCAAATCCCCGAAGGTCACAACCCACGCCGGAGCACCTTCTTCATCTACCTCAGCGAAACCCTGATCATCGTCGCTCACTAGACGGCACCTCCGCTTTTGGCTTTTGGCACGACTTTCAAGCGATCTTTCGGCGAAAGATGAATTTTTAGGGTTTCTGTGAAGACCATGCCGGATAACCCGCGGGCAATGCCCAAGGCCGCATCCAGAATTAGATTTTTTGCTTCCAGCTCCTGCTGACTTCTCAAGGCCAATTTATCTGCCAGGGGCAAGCACACCAGGTTGGCAATCAGGGCCCCATAGAGTGTGGTCAGAAGGGCCACCGCCATAGCCGGACCGATGTCCTGAGGATTCGCCATATTTGCCAGCATCTGGACCAGGCCGATGAGGGTTCCGATCATACCGAAAGCAGGCGCTGATGACCCCATACCTTTGAACACTTTTTGCCCGGTCGAATGGCGCTGGATTGTTAAATTTATATCTTTTTTCAGCAATTCTTTAATTTGCTCTTCATCGAATCCATCTGCCAGGAACTGAAACGCTTTGGCGGCAAACTCATTGTCCGGTTTTTCATTTTCCAGCGCCATCAGTCCCCTTTCCTTGGCGACTTTCGCAATTGAAACCATTTTTGCCATGATTTCATCCGGCGGATCAATTTTTACCATGAAGGCCTTCATGGCGACACTGACGGAATTGATAACATCCGCCATTGAGAATTTGATAAAACAGCTGGCAACAGTTCCCCCGATGACGATCAGCAACCCCGGAATATTGATGAAAACTAAAACGTTGCCGCCGGTAACAATTGAGAGGACTATCAAAATCGTACCGCCGACAAGCCCTATGATTGTTGCGATATCCATATTATAAGCGCTTGTCCCCTATTGCAGCATATATCAGTGTCTGTAAATCTGCTCGTCGATCTATTTGAAATTATATATAATAATTAAGGAGGGCATTTAGAATCTTCAGTTCCATTTTGTTCCTTTTTGTTCCTTCTTCTCCGAAAAATTTGATAACCTTTTGATCGGCATTTCGGGCAGAAACTTGAATATAAATCTGAATGCCTCAACATTATTTCAGCTGCAGAATTGGGGTATTCGCTTTTTTTTCCAGGGGAGTTCGTCATATCTGCGCTTTTTTACAGGAAATCTACGAAACGAACCGCCCTATTTTTTCGCCTGCCGTAATCTTGATTATAGTCGCCGCATATCCAATCGTTTACCGCTGTCGGGTAATATATAATCGATATTTATGTGTTTCTTAATTGACAAGTGGTTGTTTTTGTTCGTATTATATCCGTAAAAAAACAGATTGGAGAATGGATGATGAAAGCATTGTGCTATGCTTTACTAAGCTTGGCTATTGGATGCCAGTCAGCGGCGGCTGACAACACAGCATCTGCTGAACAATTATTAAAAGCGAATCTTGCCGCTGTATTTGCAGTCCTGCAGAAGCAGGATCTTAATCCGGAAACAAAGCAAAATGAAATTATTGAAATCGTCAATCCCATGTTTGATTTTTCCCTGATGGCAAAGCTGACATTGGGCAGAAAATACTGGCCCGGTCTGACTCCGGGGCAAAAAGAACGGTTCACCCGACTTTTTATCAAGCGCTTGCGAGCATCATACCTCGATAGTCTTAAGCTTTACACCGATGAAAAAGTCCTTTATGAGCCGCCGGTTGAAGTCAAACAAAAAATTCAGATCCCGACGTATCTGGTTTCGCGGGACAAAAAAATTTCCATTCTATACAAATTCTACAATTCAGAATCCAGCTGGAAGATATATGATTTGGAAATCCAGGGGGTCAGCATCATTCGAAGTTACCGGTCTCAATTTTACGAAATCCTGAAATCCGGCACAATTGATGACCTTCTGACTAAACTTGAATCTTAATCAATCCGCCCTGAAAAATATGGCATTCAGATAATATGAGCTCACTGCCGCCCCTGCTAATGCGTATTTACGATAAGCTCATTCTTGAGCGACCTAGACTTGTCCTGTGTTGTCTTCTGGCCGTAATTGCTTTTCTGGGATATAAAGCAAAGGACTTTCGGCTGGATGCCTCGACCCAAACCTTAATTATAGAAACGGATCAGGACTTACGCTACTCCCAGTTGATTGAATCCCGCTATGGTGCCAATGATTATTTGCTGCTGACCTATACCCCGCAACATGATCTGTTGTCGGAACACACCCTGAAGCAACTGACCCGGCTGCGCGATGACTTAAGACAACTGGAAAACGTGTCATCGGTAATCTCTATCCTGAATGTTCCGCTGCTGGAAAGTCCACCGGTGCCGGCCAGTGAAATGGTCAACCATATACAAACGCTTGAATCGCCTGGTGTCGATCGGGAGCTGGCAAGAATTGAATTCGCCACTAGTCCGCTTTACCGGGACCTGCTGGTCAGCAAAGATCTGAAGACGACCGCCTTGCAGATTACGTTCAACACCGGCAAGGCCTATCATGATCTCCTGAGTCGGCGCGAACAGCTGCAGGAAAAACGGATGGCAGGAACACTTTCGGCGACGGAAAGCACAGAATCAAGAAAAATCAGTGATGCGCTTCAAAAGCACCAGGATCAATTAAAGCAGATCCGCCATCGGGATATTGCGGCGATCCGCTCCATAATGGACCGCTACCGCGGAGATGCCGAGCTTTTTTTGGGTGGCATCAGCATGATCACTGACGATCTGATCAGCTTTATCAAGAACGACCTGAAAATATTCGGCCTCGGGGTGCTGCTTTTCCTGGTTGTCACTTTAGGTCTTATTTTTAAAAGCAAGCGCTGGGTAATCCTGCCGATCCTTTGCTGTGCGTCGTCGGCAATTGCCATGATGGGGTTGCTGGGTATGTTCGGATGGCGGGTTACCGTGATTTCTTCGAACTTCATTTCTTTGCAACTCATCGTTACGATGGCCATGACGATCCATTTAATCGTACGGTACCGGTCCCTTGCGGTTCAGAATCCCGCAGCCGAACAGCGGCAACTGATCCTTGATACCGTTCGACAGATGATGACACCCTGCCTTTTTGCTGCCCTGACAACCATCGCCGGTTTTGGCTCACTCCTGTTTTGCAGCATTCTGCCTGTCAAGACCTTTGGCTGGATGATGATTGCCGGAATCTCGGTGTCGCTGATTCTGACATTTTTGATTTTTCCGGCCGGACTCATGCTGATGGAAAGGAAGGCCGTTTCGGCCGGGAAAAAATCACGATATCAATTGACCACCTGGTTGGCCGGATTTACCGAAACCCATGGCAATGCCATTTTGGTCAGCGGAAGTATCATCTTTATCCTTAGTGTTGTCGGCATTGCCAGGCTGACCGTGGAAAACAGCTTTATTGACTACTTTAAGAAAACCACTGAGATCTATCAGGGCATGAAAATCATTGATCAAAGGCTGGGCGGCACGACGCCGCTGGATGTCATCATTGAAATCGATGACCCGGCCCCTTCGCCGACTGGAAAAGGGCCTGCCAAAGACACGAAGCGTGATGATGGCTTTGATGAGTTTGATGAGTTTGAAAAAAATAAAAATGAGGATAAATACTGGTTTACGGCCGAAAAAATGGCCAGGGTTGCCAAAATTCACGCCTATCTCGAAAGTTTGCCGGAAACCGGCAAAGTATTGTCTTTGGCGACCATGCTCAAAGTCGCCGAGAAATTGAACAACGGCAAGCCATTGGACAGTTTTCAACTGGCCCTGCTTTACAGCGAGCTGCCTGATAAGTTTAGAGGTATGGTGTTAACCCCGTATGTGTCCGTGAAACATAATCAACTCCGTTACGCCATCCGGGTCAAAGATTCCGCCAAGAACCTGAAAAGAAATTTATTACTTAAAAGGATCCGCCAGGACCTGGTTGAGAAATTGGGGTTGAAAGCAGACCATGTTCACCTGACCGGGCTGCTGGTACTTTATAACAACATGTTGCAAAGCCTGTTTGCGTCACAAATTCTGACGCTGGGAATTGTGGTCGTGGCGCTGCTGGGGATGTTTTGGATACTATTTAGATCGCTGACAGTCGCCTTGATTGCGATCGTACCCAACCTGCTGGCGGTTGGGGTGGTCCTGGGCTTCATGGGATGGCTGAACATCCCGCTGGATATGATGACCATCACCATCGCGGCGATTAGTATGGGAATTGCGGTTGACAATACGATCCATTATACTTACCGGTTCAAAAAAGAGTTCGTGATCAATCGGGAATATATGAAGACGCTGCACCTCTGTCACGAAAGCATTGGATATGCCATGTATTACACCTCGGTCACGATCATTATCGGATTTTCAATCCTGATCCTGTCCAATTTTCTGCCCACCATATATTTCGGGTTGTTGACCGGGCTGGCCATGTTCATCGCTTTATTTGCGTCCCTGACCCTCCTGCCGCAGTTGTTGGTCGTTTTCCGGCCCTTCGGTCCGGAGAAAAATTGATTACTTCGTGTAACCTTTTAGACGGTGCCGGTTCTACTACACTAAAAATTACGAAATATCGTTTGCAACATATCTTTAAACTTTTAAAAAATTGGCGTGCGCCCGGGGCATGCGTTCAGTTAATCCCGAATTGAGCTGAAAAAGCTCAATCGGGAGTTATTCGTTAGTTGTTAATCGTTGTTAGGCCCTTATCTGGTTTTTCCGACAACATTTTGTAAGTAACTGATGGTTTCAGGTGTCAGGTTCGGAGGGAGGGGAAGTGCTGAACACTGAAACCTAACACCTGACACCTATAAACTGCGGCGATCTTTATAGCTTTTAGGATCAACTAGTTTTGATTCCTTAGGGGTTTTAAAATTCCCACCCCGTAGCCCTTTACAAAAATTCCGATTTCATATACCTCTGTAGACCGTTCTGACATCTGTCGTCTGTTATCTGTCATCTGACATCCGTCTTCTGTCGTCTTATCGGTCAAGGAGCTTTATCGATGCAATATCTGCCCCAACACGATCCCGAGGTTGCCGAAATCGTCCGGCTGGAAGAAGCCAGAATTGAAGACACCCTGGATCTGATCGCGGCTGAAAACCATGCGCCCCGATCCATTTTTGAAGCCCAGGGATCGATCTTCAGCACCAAAGCCGCCGAGGGTTATCCGGGCCGCCGCTTTCATGCCGGCTGCCGCAACGCCGATGCCCTGGAAAGCCTTGCAATTGAAAGGGCCAGGTGTCTTTTTGGAGCGGACCATGCCAACCTCCAGCCCCACAGCGGGGTGTCGGCCAACCTGGCTGTTTATTTCGCGGTGCTGAATCCCGGTGACCGGATTTTATCCATGAAATTGTCCCACGGGGGCCATCTTTCCCATGGAGATCCATCCTCAATTACCAGCAAGTGTTTTAATTTTCAGCATTATGGGCTGGATCTCAAAACCGAACGCATTGATTATGACGAAGTCAGCGCCCTGGCCCGCAAATTCAAGCCGCAAATGATTGTGGCCGGCGCCAGTTCCTATCCCCGCCTGATCGATTATGAGAAAATGGCGCAGATTGCTGCAAGTGTTTCAGCCTATCTGCTGGTGGACATGGCCCACATCGCCGGTCTGGTTGCGGCCGGGGTTATTCCCGGTCCGGTTGCCCATGCGGATTTTGTGACGTTTACTACCTACAAGACACTTCAAGGAGGCCGGGGCGGGGTGATCTTATGCCGGCAGGAGCATGCCCCAAAAATCAACCGCACCATCTTCCCCGGGGCCCAGGGAACCCCGTCCCTCAATCTGCTGGCGGCCAAGGCCGTGTGTTTCAAGCTGGCCATGGAGCCTGAATTCAGGAAGCTGCAGGCAAAGACCCTGGATAATGCAAGGGCACTGTCAGCCGGGTTCGAGAGGAAAGGCTATCGCGTGGTTAGCGGCGGAACCGATAATCATTTAATCCTGGTTGACTTAAGATCAAAGGATTTAACCGGCGATATCGCCGAAAAGACCCTGGAGTCAGTCGGCATCATCGTCAACCGCAATGTCATCCCGGGGGATCCCCAGCGGCCGGATGTTACCAGCGGCATCCGGGTGGGCAGCCCGGGTATTACGTCCCGGGGCATGGGTGAAGACGAGGTAGATCAGATAGCGGAGTTGATGGATACCGCAATGGTAAATAGAGAAAAGGGCAACATTTTGGAACGAGTCTCACAAAGCGTCGTCGATTTATGCCGCAGGTTTCCCGTGTATCGGAAGGATTGAGGAATGGATTCTAATGGTAAAAAAAATATTAGACAGGATTTAGAGGATCGTCTGGATAGAAGGGCCTTCGGCCGGAGGGCATCTCGCTTGCCGCAGGCGAAAAAATTCCCACTAATCCTGTAAATCCTGTCAGAAAAATGAATTAAAAATCGAATCCATTCAGCACCCAGCGCCTTTGCGTGAGAACAGCTATGGAAAAAGATCACGTTTACCAACAAACATACCAGGATTACCTGGCCCGGATCGCTGCAATTGACTTAAAATTCGCCGCCGACAAGCTTGATTTACGGATGAGCGGTGACGCGGTCATTATTCCTTTTTTCGGCAAGTCCTACCGGGTTTCGACTCAGGGAATTGCAGATCCGGCCGGCAAACAGCCGCATCTTTCCATCAGTGTCATCTTGTGCAAGTATCTTTTGATGTGCCCCATGATTGTGCCCCTGGGGGGCAACTGG
This sequence comes from uncultured delta proteobacterium, assembly GCA_963710795.1. Classification (GTDB taxonomy): domain Bacteria; phylum Desulfobacterota; class Desulfobacteria; order Desulfobacterales; family JAFDCJ01; genus JAFDCJ01. The sequence continues at coordinate 50,369 of CAVQBT010000004.1, read as the reverse complement.
ATGTCCTTCAAAGATTTTAAAGACGCCGCCCCGTTGATCCAGGCATTTTTCAATACCGTGACCCTGCCGCTTGCCGATTCTTTTTCCGCCAGACTGGCAGACCTTGAGAATGCAGCTAAAAAATTCGGCGGATACCCGCCCGCCGATGATTTCCCGTATGATCTCAGCTTGCAGTTTGATGCCCTGTCAAAAGTTTCACTGCTATTGCTGTTTAACGACAAAGACGAAGAATTTCCCGCCCAATGCTCGGTGTTGTTTGAAAGGCGGGTTGAAAAATTGCTGGACATGGAATGCCTGGCGATGGTGGGGATGCTGTTTTGTGAATATTTGAAAAAGGAATCAAGTAAGTGAGGGTTCGATCCACAGAAAAAATTTTACTTTTGATCATTCTGAATCTTCTGATCTATTCTTTTTGCTTTGCGCAGGCAGATTCAGCCAATTTAATTATTGAACGAAAAATTGACGAGCTTTGGACCACCGGCAAGCTTAAAATCGGTTTGGCAGATATCGCTTCCAAGCACTGGCTGCCGGACTTGTACGAACGAAACGATTTTCAATTGCTCTGGCAAAATCCGCAAAATGTCAAGGATCTGCTGGATGATATCGGAAGCATTGCCGAAGATGGTCTGAACCCCGAGGATTATCACCTGTCCCAGCTGCTCGTGCTTAAATTGCGTCTGGATGGCGTTGAATCTCCGGATCCATCACTTTTGGCCGACTATGATATTCTCCTGACCGACAGCCTGGTGCGCTTGTGCTATCATATCCAGTTCGGCAAGGTCGATCCTGAAAGCCTGGATCCGGCCTGGAACATGACCAGACAGGTCCAGAACGCGAATCCGGTGGGTGCCATAGAAAAGAGACTGCGCACCGCCACCCTGGCCAAAGGGCTCAAAAACATACGTCCGAAAATTGAATATTATCAGCTGCTAAAAGCAGTCTTAAAGAAATATCGTGCGATTCAAGACGCCGGGGGATGGCAACCGGTACCCGCGGGCCCGACCCTTAAACCGGGAATGACGGATCAGCGCATTGTGCTATTGCGCCAAAGACTGGCCGTCACCGGTGACTTTGAAGGTGCGGCTGGCGACTCGGACTATTACGATGAAGATCTTGAAGCGGCCGTGATGCGATTTCAAACCAGACACCATCTTAAACCCGACGCAGCGGTCGGTAAAAATACCTATGCCGCTCTAAATATTCCAGTTAAGCAAAAAATTGATCAAATTCGGGTAAATCTCGAACGCGCCCGCTGGGTGTTTCATGAATTGCCCGCAGATTACGTTGTGGTGGATATCGCCGGTTTCCGGGCCTTTAATTTTGAGGGGGACACCCCGACCTGGACCAGCAAGGTTGTGGTCGGAAAACCGTTCCGCAAAACCCCCGTATTCAAGTCAAAGATCAAATATATTGTCTTTAATCCAACCTGGACCGTACCGCCGACTATTCTGCAAAAGGATATTCTACCCAAAATCAAAAAGGACCCGGCCTATTTAAGTGAAATGAAAATCGACGTGATCGATAGAAAAGGCCAAACTGTTGATCCCAATACAGTAGACTGGACGCAGTACAGCAATAATGTACCGTATACATTACGGCAGAAGCCGGGGCCCCATAATGCACTGGGGCGCATCAAATTTATATTTCCGAATAAACATTTTATTTATCTGCACGATACCCCGAGCCACTCGCTTTTCGGGCGCCAGGAGCGGGCTTTCAGTTCGGGCTGCATCCGGGTCGAAAAAAACATTGAACTGGCGGAATTACTGTTAAACGATCCGGTCAAATGGAACCGGGAGCGCATTCAGGAAATGATTGATACCAATATTACGCAGCGGGTTAATCTGCCGAAACCCAAGCCGATTATGCTCCTCTATATGACAATTTGGTTTGATGAACATGACAATTGTATTTTTCAAAAGGATGTTTACGATCGTGACCAGCAGGTTTTAGATGGTCTGAATGAAGAATTTACCATCTGGCAGACCCGGGCCATCAATTAATTTCGTTTTTTACTTGAAAGATAGTCCATTATCATATAATTTTTAAAAAAACGAGTGGGCCCCTGTGATAAGGTTCGTTTGATTCCGAGCGAGGCAAAGAGATACTGCGATGAGGAGACGGATCAGGACTAATTTGCAGGGATAAAAAGATCTGCCGGGGGAAGAAGAAAAGGGAGCTGAATCTTGCTCGCCGCCGGATTTCGAAGCCGGATATCAAAAATAGATCATTTTTCCCCGATTCATTTATTTAAATGAACCATATTATCGAGTGTTTAAGATACGCCGCATTGGTTTCTTGAACCTCAGGGGCCCACGCTTCCTACATTTTCAAAGCCAGGATTACTTCAGAGGGAAAAAGCAGCTGCTGATGGTATTCTCTGGTTATGACTTGAAATCCACTTTGCTGTAATTTTTCTGATAACCTGACCCCCCGGCACCCGCCAAATAATTTCGGTGACATGCGAGATATCAAGCTGTAAATGCCGCTGCCAAAGGATTCTCCCGTCGTCATACTTATCACAATCAGCTTGCCGTCTTTTTTAAGCACCCGCTTGAATTCTGCTAAAATGCGATCCATTGCATTGAATGCAATCAAATCAAACATGTAGCTGTTTAGCAACAAATCAAAGTGCTGCGATTCTTCTTCAATCTTAAACGCATTGCCTATTTTCAATTGATAGTTTACCCCCGCTAAAGACTGCAGTCTTTTTTCGGCTTTCTTCAACATACCGGTGGAGATATCAATTCCGGTATTGGTGCCGCTGGGATTTTTTTTCACAATTTCATAAAACGCCAGACCCGTGCCGACGGCGACTTCCAGTATCTTTTGACCGTCATGAATATCCGCCAATTCAAGGGCGCGATTTCTGGCCTTTGTTTCGGCCAGCTTTCCCCAGATGTCATAGGTTGTTGACAACGAATCATATACACCGGGGATTTCGCTTTGAGAGACTTTTGCATCCATCATGCGATTCATCGTTTCGCCTGCTGTTTCTTTTCTGCTGCCATCTGAATATACTCCTTATGGGACACGGATCAATCTAGCGCGGCAAAGCCGCAGCCAAATAAGCTTTTAATCCACAGATTTCACAGATTACACAGATTCTTCAAATAATTTATAAGAACAATTCCAAATTTACATGTTAGCAGTAAAGATTTCACGCATATATTTTTCGCGAATATCTATCAATATTTCTTAATCCGTGTGGATCTGCGAAAATCAGTGTCCGGATAGAATTACAGTTGTTTCGGTTCCTGTCCCGTCCTTTTGGTTATCTCCGCGGGTATTGTGCAGTGGCACCCCTGGAGCAGTTTCTGAAATGCTTCATTGCCAGGGTTCAGCAATTCTGCCAGCTCTTCCATTGCGTCAACTATCGCAGTCTGACGATTTTTGGGGATATGGTCCAGCAAATCTGAAATCATCTGCGAGCCGGCGTCATCCAACAATCTAAAAATTTGTTTTCCGGCATCTGTAATTTGCACTTCAACGCGGCGTTGATTATCCGCCGGACGCCGGCGGCGAACCAGGTTTTGTTTTTCCAGTTTTTCCACCACCCGGGTCAGGGTGCTCTGGTGCAGCGCCACTTCGGCCGCCAAGGATTTCATGGATCTAGGCCCATCCATTAGAGCCTCAAGGGTGTAGCATTGCTGCACCGTGACCGGACCGCGTCCGAGCTGCTCCCGCATCAGCTGATTGATGAAGCGTGCCAGGCGGGTAAAGGCATGCCGTGAACGGTTAGCCAGTTGTTTCTGAGCCATATGCACCTCCGATCAGCAAGATTATTGCTAATAGCAATATATGCTAGTAGCATAATATGTTTTTAACATATGTCAAGGTGTGGTCAAATTGAAAAATAAACTTTGCGTAATTCGCGATGGAGGAAACAATTGAGAAAACTATGCACCGGGCGGCGTTATCTGGCGAAGAGCAGATGTTGTTAAGAAACATATTGATCGCCAAACGGTCTTTGGAATCCTGCGTCCGGCCCATCAGGGACTTTCGATTCAAAAAATCGGCCAAGCACTTGAAAAGATTAAAATTAAGGTATACCAAACAACTATTTACAAATATAAACTATAGTTGACAAATATAAATTATAGTTTTATTGTCTGTTTATACAAAAATCTTGAAATTGGAGATTCTGTCATGCGGCCAATTGTTTCAGAACAGGATTTTTTACGCTATCCATTAAATGAATTGTTCGGTACCCGCGCCCATGTACGATTGCTCAGGGTCATGGCAAATCAGGTTAACGGCCCGCTTGCCACGTCGGATGCCGCCAAACGTGCCGGATTGACGGTTCCCGGCGCCCAGAAAGCACTTGGCAGACTTTTACGGGCGGGGTTTATCTATCGTGTGGGGGGCGGTCGAAAACACCAGTATGAAATTCGGCTTTCGGACAGGCTCATGCAGATGGTATTAGCGCTGTTTCAGGCGGAAAAGGATCGACATGAACAACTGATCAGTAAAGTTAAAACAGAAATTAAGAACCTTAAACCGCATCCGTATGCAGCATGGATTCAAGCATTCCCCAAAGAAGTCGGGGAGCCGCTTACATTAGGGCTGTTACATGAAACCCGGCATCTGGCTAATTGCGTTCAACAATTGAGGGCAAGGCTCAACCTGGTGGAAAATGAATTCGATCTAACGATTGAAATTGAAGGTTATACAAAAGCGGATATTTTCGATCATACGCTCGATGAGATTACCGTGCTGTATGGGGTCTTGCCATCAGCGAACAGCCCTACAAGTCGGCCGACAACCCCACTAACACACCAGGAAAAGAATCAACGATTGGAGGCAATCTCGCGTAAGTTGGCTAAAGCCGTCGAACAGGATTCTTCGCTCTTGCTGCGGGCGAAAGCGCATATCGATCGTTTGCTGAAAGAAGGTCCAGGAACGGCCACCGGAGATTTAATGGAGTGGCGTAACATCCTCGATTTGTACTCTCCGCAGCGCCTGTCCAGGTTTCTCACCTCCTCCAGTGAGCGAGCCAATCGTCTGCGCCAAAGCAACCCTTTTTTTGCCATTTTAAATGCTGATGAACGGTCTCGACTGATCCATGGTATGGAGAGTAAGAATGACACGTGATCAGCTTGAACACGCAATCCGGGCAGCCTGTGAAGTCTCAGAAGATACCGAGTTGTGGATATTCGGATCTCAAGCGATTCTGGGAGAATTTCCAGACGCACCGGAAAGTCTTCGGGCATCTATCGAAGTGGATGTCCAGCCAAAGAATCGACCTGAAAGAACTGATGATGTCGATGGCTCCCTGGGAGAGTTGTCTATTTTCCATCAAACGCATGGCTTTTATGTGCATGGAATATCCATTGAATCTGCAAAACTTCCTGATGGTTGGGAACAGAGAACGGTATCCGTCAGTGATCCGATCTCTACACGGGGCAAGACCGGTTTATGTGTTGAGACGCACGATCTTGCCGCCAGCAAGCTTGCAGCCTACAGGGAAAAAGACAAAGAATTTGTCCGCCTGCTTCTTATCGAAAAAATGATCGAAGCAAAAATCCTTATGGGAAGAATAAGCGCACTTGGTGTGAAAGAACAGTTGCGAAAACGTCTTCTTTATTGGCTTAAAATAACTGCAGAAGAATTGTACGGTTAAAGGTACCAAATATCGGATTCTTAAAACCGTAAATCCGAGGAATGTCCCCTGTATCTCCCGGTGATTTAAAGGCGGCTGAGATTAAGAATTTACATTGGCTGATTTCATCTCCCAAACTTTACCAGGTTGTCATTGGCGAAGATGGTTTTCCCTCGGCAATGTCTGTGCCGGACCCCCGGGCCTTTTTTTTGCACAAATTGTGGCTCAGTAAACAAGTCAATCGGCAGGCGGTCAAAAAACAACGTGACCATGATCAGGCAATAGCGGTTGCGAGTCTGATAGTAAAGTATTTGCCGCAATATGAATTTAAGGCATCTGAACTTCGCATGTTTCCAAAAACATTGTTAACCGAAGCCGAAAAAAATATTTCCGGTTTGGAATTACCTTCAGGTTTCGACGTCGAATAAGAAAAGAGTAAAACTGTGGGTGCCGCAAAAAAATAGTTTCGGACGCGGGAGTCAGATCATAATCAGCTCGTCCTAACCGCTGGTCTTTCTGGCAATTAGTGATTTTGCGCCCTCAGTATCGCGAATAGGGTAATCCCGAAGCTATTATGGCATGGGATGCAATATTGTCTGGTCACCGACTTTTGGCAAAAGTTTTTAGCCATGTAAAGAGCGTAGCGCCAGTATCTTTTGGAGGAGAGCCTAGCACTAAGAGCCATAACCCCTGTAACACATTCCTTTGAATTGAACAGCCTCGATAAAGAACATAAATTGATAGTTTTTTTGTTGGTATTATGACTGACGTTAAGCGGGGTCCTTTGCATGGCTTTCGCCGACGATGATGGTCACAGAGAAAAAACGCCGGTATCAAAAACGAGTACGAAATCACTCTGAAGATAATGGTCAATGTGATCTGCCAATCGTCAGTGAACCAGCCTATACAGGAAATTGCGGTGCGTGTCATTTTGCATATCAACCGGGATTATTACCATCTGGTTCATGGGAAAAAATTTTGGCGGATCTTTCGGATCATTTCGGTGAGTCTATCGAGCTTGATTCTGAATCAGCAGAGACGATTTCAACTTATCTGAGGTCCAATTCCGCAAATTATTCTTCCGGGAAACTGTCTTTAAAAATAATGAAAAGTCTGGGCGAACAGGCACCGTTAAGAATAACCGAGGTGCCATATATACGCCGAGAGCATCATGAAATTCAACAAGACGTGCTAGCTCGTGAATCCATCGGCTCCTTATCCAATTGCTCGGCTTGCCACACCAGTGCTGAAAAAGGGATCTATGACGACGACAACGTCACAATTCCACGGTAAACAGAAATGAATGAAACTATTTACAGATTGGGCGAGTACAAAATCATCGAATCCGATACCGGGCATTTGATGTGGGAAGCTCATTTCGGATTTGGCGGAAGCCAAAAGGGGCGGTGTTTTAGAAAAGGGAGCATCTTGTTCATTGGTTCGGCAGAGAGTTACCAAAATGGGTTTTTAAAGGGAGAATTTCTTGATGATCTAAAAAAGTACCCGAAGTGGGGCAAAACGAAGTTTCATTATACTGGTGTTGGCGTTCGTCATTGCATAAACGGCAAGAGCGTAACGAAAGAGGAAATGATGTTGTGGACGCTTAGTCGTGGTCGTGAGGAAGGAATCGATATACATCGAGAGGCCGCCAAGACTTTTTCAAATGGTGCCTCTGCCGGAAAGGTTACGGAAAATGCTGTGTACAGACTCCAACGGTATGAAATAACAGTAGGAGCGGACGGGCAAATAATCTCGAAAACATACTCGGGATCGAAATGCGTAAACAGTGGCAACTGCTTTATCATAGAAAATATTTTATTCATTTGTCCTCAACAAAGCAAGCCATCCAATTTTAACAAAAGGCAATTTCTTGCAAACCTACGGCAACTGCCAAACTGGGATCAAACGGCATATTTCTCCAAAAGATTTTCACTCCATGAATGCAAGCTCGGAAATGAGGTAAAGGAAAAACGGAAAAATTTACCGTATGAGACCAATGCAACCAAAAAAGAAGGTACTGGAAATGATAACAAAAACAAGTCGGTAGCCAAGAGTTCTAAAGACGCATATCAGGCCTCATTTGTTGCAAAATTATTTGCGATCTTGGGTTCGGTTGCCGGCTTTACCGAGAACCGGGATGAGTATGATCGATTATCTCACTACAGGTTTATCAAATCCTACTTTTCGAAAAGCATCGCCGTTTTACGTAAATCCGGTATAAGGATCTTGAAAAAGATATTCCATACGGTCGCCCTAATTTTTTATATCGCCGCGTCCCTTTTCGTTTCCACTGTCGGGTACTTGAAAAAACATTATAAAAAGTGGAATAACAGAAAGAAATGAGAATTCATTTAGTCAACACGAGGATCAAGAAATATAGGCATGATCCATTGACTCGGAACCATTCTCATTACCATCTGTACATTCATGCATGCCTATGTTTTTTGGCGTGCCGCGTCCGTGCCGTTTGTAGATCAGCTCATATCCATTATTTTATAATAAAGACGGAAAAAGCCCAGGTTTCTTCATTGAAACCCAGCAACCACCTTGACCGTGGTTGGACACTGACTCAGCCATATGATATAGAACAGGGTGAGTTTGACCGTGTGCTTCGGCGATCAGGATACAATTTCGATTAACCTGAATTGGATGACATTTTTAAACATGCACCACCGCATTCAGATGAAAAGTGATGAAGGAGCGCTGTTAACCAACAACCGTGAAATACACCCCATGAGGAGGTTTATTCTATTATGAGTCCCGGCGATCATTTCAACTTGAGTGGAAAAGTTGCGTTAATTACGGGGGGCAGCAAGGGGCTTGGCAAAAATATTGCCATGGACCTAGCGCAGGCAGGCGCCAAAGTCGTCATCGTCAGCCGACATCCGGAAGAAGGGCGACAGGTCGCTCAGGAAATCGAGAAGTCCTACGGCCCGGCGATGGCATTATACGCCGACATATCCCGCACCGATACATTGCTCCCGATGGTTGAGGCGGCGACCGACAAAATGGGCAAAATTGATATATTGATAAACAACGCCGGTACGAATATTCGCAAACCGGCCTTGGATTTTCGCGAAGATGAATGGGATACCGTGTTGAACACCAACTTGAAGGGGACGTTTTTTTGCTCGCAGGTTGTCGCGAAAACGATGGCGGATACCGGCGGCGGAAAGATTATCAATATATCTTCCGCAGCGGGGGGCAATGCGGTCCCCTGGTTAACGCCCTACAGCATCAGCAAAGCCGGCATTAATCATTTGACCCGCGCGTTGGCTATCGAGTGGGCGCGCTATAACATCACGGTCAATGCGATTGCGCCCAGTTATATGGAAACTCCCCTGACCCGACAGTGGCTATCCGATCCCAGGCGCCGGGATTTAATCGCTAAACGCTCGCCCCTGAATCGCGTGGGCCAACCAACCGACCTTAGCGGAGCGCTCCTGCTCTTTGCCTCTGACGACTCCAATTTTATAACCGGCCAGACTCTGTTCGTGGACGGCGGCAGCGGCGCCGGATGGGTCATCCAATGGGATGAAATGGAATCGTGAGCCATTATCGGGATCAGCCATAAAGGAGTTATTAACAATGAGCGACCTCAACCTGCCGCAGTACCTGACATTAAAGGTGGAACAGTTCGAAGATCGCATTTTTCTGCGCGACTTCGGCTCTCGGAATCACTATACCTACCGGGACCTGGAGAACGTCACCGACCAGTTGGCGGGAGCGCTGCAGGAACTGGGGGTTCGAACCGGCGAGCGCGTGGCCCTGCTGCATCCGAACCACTCCGATTTTATTCTGGGTTATTTCGCCATCGTCAAAGCCGGCGCTGTGGCGGTGCCGATTAATCCCGGGTACACCGCCCGGGAGGTTTTTTATATTTTAGAAGACTGCGGGGCCTGTTGCCTGCTCACGACGAGCGACTTCGAACCTTTGTTGCAGGAGATCAAAGGCCAGGCTGTTCATCTGAAAGAAATGATCATAAAAAATGAAGGCGAAAGTCTGATCCAGACCCTGAAAACGCGCGTCAAGGGACTGAAGCCGGCTGCCGGGCGGTATCGGGCGTCCGATGATCCCGCGTTTATTTTTTATACGTCAGGAACCACCGGACGGCCCAAAGGCGTTGTGCTGAATCACCGCAACCTGATCTTTGGCGGGGCCAACACCGCTCAGAATTATGGGCTGCAGGAAACGGACGTGACGATTGCCTGCCTGCCGCTGGTTCACATCTTCGCCAACGCCAGTCCGGTTTTCGGCTCTCTCAACAGCGGCGGCAGCGTTATCGTGACACCGCGATTCCAGACGGAAATGGTCTTCGAGGCCATTGAGCAATACCAGGTGACCTGGTTTCCGGGCGTACCCACCATGTTCGGCTATCTGCTCAATGAGTTCGATACGAAACCCAGAAACGTTTCCTCCCTTCGGATGGGACTTTCCGGCGGTGCGTCGCTCGCGGCAGAGCATTTAACACGATTTGAAACGACCTTTCAAGCGTCCCTCCTGGAAGTTTACGGGTTGACGGAATCCACCGGGCTTGTGACCGCCAATCCGGTTTATGGCGTGCGCAAAACCGGTTCGATCGGCATTAATGTGTCCGGCGTTTCCGTTCGGCTGGTGGACCCGAACGGCCTTGAAACACCGGGCGGAGAGGTGGGGGAACTGATTTTTAAAGGTCCGAACGCCACTCCCGGTTACTGGGGTCAACCTGAGATGACGGCGGCTTCCATTAAAGATGGTTGGGTTTACACCGGTGATCTGGCGCGACGGGATGAGGACGGGTACTATTTTATTGTCGGCCGGAAAGACGAGTTGATCATCTCGGGCGGATATAACATTTACCCGCGTGAGATCGAAGAAGTACTTTACCGGCATGCCGACATTAGCGAGGCGGCGGTTATCGGGGTGCATGATCAACACCTGGGCGAGGTTCCCAGGGCCTATATTGCCCTGAGACTCGGCAGCAGCCTGAATGTGGAAAACGTTTTGGATTTTTGCAGCGCGCATTTGGCTGATTACAAAATTCCCCGGCAAGTCGAAATCATGAAAGAACTTCCCAAAAACCCGACCGGGAAAATCCTGAAAAAGGCGCTTGCGCCGGCAGAGAATTGAAGATTGAAAATTGAAGAATGAAGATTTGTGGATGTCGCTTCGCTCTGTCGTTTTTAAGTTGTCCTTCTTAAAATGGATCCGCCGGAGGCGGACCTCAAATATTCAATATTCAATCTTCAATTAAAAGGGGGGACACAAGATGAATCCGAACAAGATTAAGGAATTAATTAACACAGGCAAAGTTTATGATCTCGGGATGGAATATTATGTCGGTATGCCGCACCACCCAAACCACCCGCCGTTTGCCTTTTCATTGACCAAAAAGCATGGTGACTTCGTTTATGAGGGTGGGGTCAGCGCCAGCAATTGCCTTTTCACGACCGGCGGGCACACGGGGACTCACTTCGACGCCATTGGACATATCAGTCTAAATGGCGAGATTCATGGCGTTGAGGATATCACCCCCTGGCAGGATTACCACGGATTGAAAAAAGGCGGCATCGAGCAGGCCCTGCCGGCGGTCACTCGCGGCGTGCTGCTGGATATTGCCGGCCTTGAAGGCGTTTCCTGTTTAGATTCCGGCTACCGTATCGGAGCCGAGACGCTCCAAAAGGCGATGGAACGACAAAAAGTCAGCCTTGAAACGGGCGACGCGGTGCTTATTCGAACCGGCTGGATTCAATATTTCGACGATCCGCTGAAATATATTGCGCACCAGGAGGGATGTCCGGGCCTTGTGACAGATGGCGCCCAATTGCTGGTGAAAAGCGGCGCGGCATATGTCGGCGCCGATACGGTGGCGCTGGAAAAAACCCCGGCCTCTAATTTGCCCGTCCACGTAGTTCTCTTAGTGAAAAACGGCGTGCATATCATTGAAGCGATGTACCTGGAAAAACTCGCGACAGACGGCGTGTCTGAATTCCTTTTCATGGCGTCGCCACTCAAAATCAGAGGCGGCACCGCATCACCGGTCCGGCCGGTCGCCGTGGCGTAGTCCGCCTCCGGGGGATTCGGTCATTTCAAATTTTAGATCATTTTCTCAATAAAGATGCCAGCTTATTGAAATTCAGATAAACTATTTTGTGCCGATAATGTGACAAGGTAGAATTAGATAGCAGGTGAAAACAATGGCTGTAAAAAGATTTCGGGCAGAGGATCTTATTCAATTTGGCAGAGATGTTCTCATACAGGCCGGTTTTCCTGAGAAGCAGGCCCATGCAGCCTCGATGATCCTAGTCGAGGCCGATTTAAGAGGCGATCACGCGCATGGCATCGCCGGTGGAAACACGCTGCCGGATTTTATTGCGAAAGTCTATGACGATGAGGCCGAATTTGGTTTTAAAAGAGTTGATATCGCTGAATATTCCATCGATAACCAAAAGTATCCCACCATAATTTCCGTCGACGCGCACGGCGGTCTCGGTCATTATGCCGCTTTAGAGGTTATCCCGAAACTGACTGAAACTGCAAAAAAATATGGCTATGCCAAAGCCTATATCAGAAATTCGACTCACTTCGGCGATTGTGGAATCTATTCCGAACGTATCGCCAATCAAGACCTTGCCGCAAAAGTTACCTGTACATCGCAAGCCTGGACGAAACCGTTTATTGAATTGAGCGGCAAAAAAAACAAAGACTCGCCTGCAAACAAAAAAAGATACAAAGGGGTAACAAAGAGATTCGGTACCAATCCAATCGCGTGGTCAATACCATATGCCGGCGGGATCATAACAATTGATATGGCCGCCACCCACAGAGCGGTGAGCCCCGCGCTGGAAGTTGCCAGGTACAACGCTCAAGCCTTGAATATCAAAAGAAACAAAAATGGTATATTTTTTATGCGGTGCAATGGCGCTGAAGTCAAGCTGTCGGATATTCATTTATCGGTAGCAAAAAGTGCCAGTCAGAAAGAGGCGCTTGCGCAACTCGGCATAAAGAGTTCCGTTGAGCTCCATGCTGTCGAGCAAGGACTGCTGAAGGGACCGGAAGGTGAAGAAATACGCTACCCGTTAGTCCTTGATGAAGTGTTTAAAACCAAATTTTGGGTGGCCCCGCTGGGGGGCACCTATTTTGGGTATAAAGGATTCGGACTGAATATGTTGATTGAACTCGATAACGTTGTCGGGGGCGGCGTTCCGGGCCTCATCCGCGTTTTGGACGAGCACGGCAATCCCACCACGCCGGAAAGGGTGTCACAAACACTGGAAGCCTATGCGATCGACGTGATTCGTCCCTTAAAAGAAGCCAAAGAAAACCTGAAAAAATCCGTCGAAACAACCCTGCAGTGCGGCAACAAATTGATGTATCTGCCGGGTCAGAAAGAACAGGAAAGTAGAAAAAAATACCTGGCCCATGGTATTCCCATGACCGCTGAAAGAATTTGGTTATTGAAAAAAACAGCATCCGATCCCAGAATTAAAGTCCCCTTTTCCCTGGAGCCTATATGAAAGTCTAATTTATGAGGTGGGGACTAGGCCGTCGCCTCCTTCGCAGCCCTGATTCCCAGATATTTTTCATAAAAAAGCAAAACAGCCAGCAGGACCACACCCAGGATTGTCAATATATAGTCCGGCCAAAATATTAAAATCGAAGCCAAAACAAACAAGGTCCGCTTGAACCAGCCCAGAACGCGCAGAAAATAGCCCTGGGCGCCGATTGCCAGAGCAAAAACCCCGATACCGGCGAGGACAAAAACATATAATATTCTGAGGGCACTGTCTTCGAAAAGCAGTGCCGGGGAGTAAACGAAAAGATAGGGCAGGGTGTAGAGAACGATGCCGAATCGAACGGCCTCCAGCCCTGTTTTCATGGGATGCGATCCGGCGATGGCCGCTGCCGTAAACGAGGTGGTGCAAATGGGCGGTGTAATCAGCGAAAGCGCGCAGAAGTAAAAAATAAACAGGTGGGCGGCCATGGGGCTGACACCCATGCCGATCAAGATGGGCGCCTCCAGGGCGGCGAGAATAAGATAAGAGACCACCGGCGGCAGTCCCATCCCCAGGATGATGGATATAATCATGATCCAGAACAGCGTCAGAAAAAGATTGCCTTGGGCAAGAAAGTCAATGATCTGGGACAATTTCATGCCTGCCCCGGTTAAGGTGAGCAGGCCGAGAATGATTCCGGCCACGGCACAGGGAATCGTAATGGGAATCATGCGCACGGCGCCTTCCTTTAGCGCTTTATAGATGCCGTCAAAATTCAATTGCCGGCTAACAATCGCAATACCCCATAGGGCGAGAAGCGAATAGGCACAAGCGAACATGGCCGAATAGCGCGCAACCATCAGCGCTATTAACAGAGCTACCGGTACGAGAAACGGCGCGCCTTTTTTGAGGGCGGGCCAGAACGGGTTGATCTGTTCCCTGGGAAGACCCTCAAGTTGTTTCTGGCCGGCGTACAAATCCACCATAATAAAAAGGCCAAAGTAGTGGAAGAAGGCCGGCAGTGCCGCGGCAATACATACTTTCGAATATTCGACCCCCAACATGTGCGCCATCACAAAGGCCACGGCTCCCATGATGGGAGGTGTTTTATAACCGCCGGACGACGCCACGGCCTCAATGGCGGCAGCCACCCTGGGGGCAACGCCGGATTTTTTCATCATGGGTATGGTAACCGCCCCGGTTGTGGCGACATTGGCGGCCGAGCTGCCCGACAACATGCCCATCAGACCGCTGCCGCAGATGGCTACCTTGGCCGGTCCTCCCCGATAGCGGCCGGCGACCGAGGTCGCCAGCGACAGCAAAATATTTGAAGCCCCCGCATGCTCGAGAAATGAGCCGAACAGAAGAAAGACAATCACAATCGTTGCGCAGACGCCCAGTGGGATGCCGTATATCCCTTCGGTGCCCGCAAAGACCTGCACGACAATTCTCTCCAGATTATATCCCCGATGACCCAAAAAGCCGGGTATATAGTTTCCAAAATAGGCATACACCAGAAAAATCAACACGATGATCGCCAGTGAAAGACCAACCGTCCGTCTGGTAAGCTCCAGCAGGATGAGTATGGCCGCCAGGCCCATGAACATTCCGGTGAAGTCCAAAAATGGGGAAATGTATAGTTCTTTCCAGTTTATCACCAAATAGATATTCGCCACGACGATTAACGCGGCCAGGACGACATTCACGATGAGGTCGACTAAAGGATATTTTTTGGCCGCGCGCAATCGATAGACAAACATTCCGATCACGCAAATCAAAGACAAATGCAATGTTCGCTGGAGCATTGTCTCGAATGTTCCAAAGAAAGCGGTATAAAGTGAAATAATGGAAAGTACGACGGCGCATATGCGGGCCAATCCATCCGCCGCTTTATTCAGCCTTTCGACCATGCAATACTCCTTTAGCCAACCCCTGCGGATTCAAAATTTGAAACGCTCAATTAAGATTGAACTTACTTGGTGACACCCTTTTCCTTGAAATACCTGGCCGCGCCCGGATGCACCGGAATCGGCATGCCTTTGTAAACCGATTCGAGTTTGGTTTGTTTGAAATTTGCCGAAGCGTTGATAATAAAGTCCAGGTTTTCAAACACCGCCTTGGTCGCTTGATACATGAATTCGTCGCTTAAGAATGGCCCGCACACTGTGGTATAGGCCATGCCGGCAACTTTTACCGGAGCCGTAATGCCCCGGTAAGTTTTTGCCGGCAGCTCACCGATAAAATAGGCGGGATCCTGCTTGACAATTTTTTCCTGGGCCTCCGGTGGCAATGACAGGAAATTCAACTTGACGGAGTCGGCCATCTGGACGTATCCGGGGACGCCGACCCCCATAAAATACGAACAAGCGTCCAAGTGTCCGTCCACCATTTTTTGGACGGCGTCCGGAAAGCGGATATTCTCCTGTTGGAAGTCCTTGCCCGGCACGAGTCCGCAGTTGGGGAAAATAAGATTTTGATTGTCCAATTGAGTTTGCGATCCGGGCGTTCCGGTGGCGACCTTTTTGCCTTTAAGGTCGGCCATCGTCTTTATGCCGGCTCCCTTGCGGGCCGCAATCGTAAAATAACCCGGATAGGCTGAAAACCATCCCAGCACTTTATTTTTCGCTTTAAACGGATCGAGGCCCATATAGCCTTTATAAAGAATATTGGCCGAAGACCACCCCAATTCCATTTCCTGGCGATCTATCCGCAGGATATTTTCGCGTGATGCCCCGGGTGTGGTGACACCGGTTACGTTGTAGCCGCTGACATTGTCGTTGATCATTTTTGACATAGCCACCGCCAGCGGATACCAGGAGCCTGCAGCGCTGGCGGACCCAAACGTATAGTTTTTGGCACCGAACGCAAGACCCGGAAATTGTGAGACCAGACCTGCCGTCATAATACCCGTCGCCGTTGTTTTAATAAAATCTCGCCGTGTGAATTCTTTTTTACTCATTGCGTTGTCTCCTTTCAATTTCTGAGGGTTGATCAAACGTCTATCAATTTATACAACCTAATGAAAATATAATCTATTTTTGATGTCTGAGTTTTAGCTTCAATCATGGAACAATGGAATTGTGGAATGATGGAACAGTGGGTCTTTTAAAGGATATCATCTATTTTCAATTTTATCGTTCCGCCTTTGGCGGACCGCATTATCCCAACACTCCAGTATCCCAAAACCCATTTTTCTCTCCGATCCGTAGGCTCTAGGAGCCGGAGGCCAATATTCCAGTATTCCACCATTCCGGTCGTACGATCCAGAGGCTATCGACAGGTAGAGGTGATGCCCCCAACTTGAGTATGATCTGACATGAATGATTTAGTTTATCCGATTTTTCAGCAATAACCGGCTGATAATCAGTTTTTGTATTTCAGTCGTTCCTTCGTAGATCCTGAGCGGTCGAATCTCCCGATAAAGCCTCTCGATGGCCGCGCCTTTTATGACACCTATTCCGCCATGGATTTGCAGGGCCTGATCGATGATGGACCAGGCCGCCTCGGTCGCGTATAGCTTGGCCATCGAGGCCGCCAGCGTCACATCCGGGGCGTTTTGGTCTTTTTTGATTGCGGCCCGGTAAACCAACAATCGAGCGGCTTCAAGCGTTGTCGCCATTTCAGCCAATTTGAATTTTATGCCTTGCTGATCCGCGATCGGAACGCCGAACTGAACCCGGCTGGACGCATATTCAAGGGCTTCATCAAGGGCCGTTTGAGCCATTCCAACCGCTGCCGCGCCGACGGTCATTCTCATCAGATCGAGCGTCCCCATGGCCAGTTTAAATCCATCTCCGATTGCGCCCAACAAATCGTGCGCCGGCACAACTGCACGGTCAAGCGTAAAGCGGACGATGTCGTGCGCGGCCATCAGTTCCATTCTGGTGGCCACCTCAAAACCAGGGGTGCCTTTCTTGATCACAAAGGCCGAGATGCTGTTCGGCTTTTCAGACGTGGGTGTTTTGGCAAAAATTACCGCCATGTCGGCGGAATAGCCGTTGGATATAAATTTTTTTACGCCGCTTAAGGCATATCCCTCCGCCACCGGCGCTGCGACGGTGGCGAGATTGGAGACATCCGATCCGGCGTTCGGTTCGGTAAGGGCAAACGTGGTGAGATAGTCGCCGGAGACTATTTTGGGCAGGTACTGCTGTTTTTGCGCTTCATTGCCCCCCAGGACGATGGGAAATGAGCCCAGCCCCTGCATGGCGAGGGTGACGTCCGCCGGACCGTAAACCCCGGCCAGAACCTCGCGCGCCAGGCAGATGCGTGTGGCGCTCACGCCGTCTCCGCCATATTCCACGGGAATAACGTGCTTAAAAAGGCCGGCGTAAGCCATACTGCGGCGCAATTCTTCGGGAACTTCGTTTATCTCGCCATACTTTTTTGCAATTTCAGCCAGTTCAGTAGCCGCATACTGGCGGCAATACTCCTGATAAGCGAGATCCTCCGGACTCAACATTGTTTCCATATTTCCACCGTTACGGATTATGAAACAATCGATTCTTTGACTATCGTACTTTGCTGAAATCAGCAAATTTATTCTGATTTCAGATCAATCCGATAATCCTACTTGTGAACAGTCAGCTACAGCCTAAAGAATGGAGAGGTTAAACGAGAGCAATCAATGTTTAACTATCGAAGGCGGGATTTATTGTCAAGATCGATTTTTTGAGACATTGAGGGTCGAGTCAGGCTAACTGTCTGGCATCATATGACAAACAGCGTAAACTCAAACCTGTCTTAGTGCTCCTATTCATAATTACGGTTACGTATTCGGAGTAATATTTGTTCACCACGGAGACACGGAGAACACCAAGGCATTATTTCTTTTTGCCCATCGCAAGACGGCGATGGGGGGGAGTTGGGGGAGTTAGGGGCCATAAAATTATAACATTCGTGGCGGCTTCAAGGAGAAAATTATAATTTACTGGGCATCCCCATTAGTTTCCGAGTTCTTGTGCCCCCAAAGGCAGTATCGGAAGTTTTTCTATCTTGTGCTTTGTCATATTCAATCGTATATTTCTTTCAATAAGCGATACGATCATCAGGGCCAAAAAATAAAGCAGCAATACTGCCTCAATCCGTCTTTCTTTTTTATGAAACACCGGAGCTACCGTTGCTTTTACGAGACCGACGCTGGTCGCTGAGCGATTCCGCGCAGCGGGTATGCTCGCTACTTGATGCTGGACATTCAGGAGTGAACCGGGAATGGAATTAAGAATCATCCAGTATCCAGGGTCGATCAATATTGCCAATGGTTTTCGTCGTAACGACATATGTCAAATGCAATATTTTATGCCATTATAGGGTAAGGATAATTTGAATGCGCTACACAGGTCCCATATATCGGCCTCCCAGCGAAGCGGATTCATTGTTGATCCAGGCAACGGTCGGCTGCCCGCACAATCGCTGCACCTTCTGCATGGTGTATAAAAAAGGTCCTAAGTATCGTGTGCGTTCCGTGAATGAAATCAAGGAGGATCTCGCAGCGGCACGTGATGCTTCCGGACCGAACATTCGCACGCTCTTTTTCCCGGCCGGCAACACGATTGCCATGCAAACTGAGGATCTTTGCGAAATCTGCCGCTTTGCCGGACAGATTTTCCCGGGCTTGGAACGTATTACCGTCTATGGTTCTTCGCAGTTCATCCATAAAAAAGGTCAGCAGGGGTTAAAACGCTTGGCCGAAGCCGGTCTGTCCAGAATCCACGTGGGCCTGGAATCCGGTGACGATGTGATTTTGACGCAAATCAAGAAGGGAACGGACAGCTGCGAGCAGATCGAGGCCGGAAAATGGGTCATGCAGGCCGGCATAGAGCTGAGCCTTTACGTCATCATGGGAATCGGCGGCCGGGAACGAACCGCGTCGCACGCCAAAGAAACCGCCCGGGTCCTGAATGCCATTAACCCGCATTTCATCAGAATCCGCACCTTTGTGCCCAAAATCGACACACCGCTTCTGAACCAGGTTGAACAGGGTTCTTTTCGCATGCTAGGTCCCCATGAAATCCTGAGGGAAACCGACATGCTCATCCGGGATTTAAAGGTTTCATCGTATCTTGCCAGCGACCATTACACCAACTATATCAACCTGGAAGGCCGCCTGCCGGAAGCGAAATCCCGGCTTCTGGAAGAAATTCACAGCGCGCTTGAAAGGGATGAAAAAACTTTCCGGCCGTTTTTCATCGGAACCCAATAATGCCGAGATCAAAAAAGCAAATCACGACTTAACTTTTTCCCCGGCAGTAAAGAGCAGTAAAGACTGTCAAATCTTGATCAGTGATTAACGGATTTTCTGTAATCACTAATCAGGACTTGATACCAAATTCTTCATTCAATGCAAACCGCTTATTGATGAGTCTGAGAAGTTCCTGATTCTCGCTGCTCAGAACCTGTGCCATTGATTGCACGGATTCAAACCAAATCTTTGGCTCACCTCTTTTCGGCTTGTATTCTCCGCTCGCAATTGCGATGGTTCTTTACAACTGCCTGCGGGGTCCTGGCCGATGGATAAATATAATTTACCAACCTCATCATTCCACTATTGAATAGCCCTGAATATTTTTGATATAGGGAATATAGAATTGATAAGCGATTGTAATTTTACAGCGGGGTGTTGGTAATTTATTAATTTTTTGTAAGGATTATCGCATCGCCCTCGGGAGAGGAGATATTATATGTCAGAAAAAGCAGCAGGCGGTTATAACGGCAAGATTCTAAGGATAAACCTTTACCAATAGACAGATAATCACAGAGCAAATCGATGCGTCATTTTGCCGGAAATATTTAGGCGGAACCGGCTGGATTGCCTATTACCTCTTGAGTGAGGTGGAACCCGGAATTGATCCATTGAGCCCTGAAAACAAACTCATTTTTGCGCTGGGGCCGCTGACGGGGCTTACATTAGGGGGATGTGCCCGCCATGCGGTGGGGGCAAAGTCGCCATTAACCGGCGGAATTGCCAAATCCGAAGTCGGCGAATACTGGGGCGCTCAGTTTAAGCGAGCCGGTTTTGATGCGCTCATCATCGAGGGCAAGTCGGATAGACCGGTATATATCTGGATTCATAACGGCCAAGCCGAGATCAGGGATGGCAGCCATTTATGGGGCAAAAACACAAAGGACACTCAGGAAATCATCCGATCCGAGCTGGCTGATGACAGGATCCGCGTGGCCATGATTGGGCCGGGGGGCGAAAACATGGTCAAATACGCCTGCCTTATGCACGGACTTTTTGATGCGGCCGGCCGCGGTGGCACGGGTGCCGTCATGGGTTCCAAGAATTTAAAGGCCGTGGCGGTGCGCGGCGACAATATGCCGCCGATAGCCGATAAGGGCGGCGTAAAAAAGATGGTCGGCTGGCTGAAGGAAAACATGGAACTTGTAAAGACCTTTTCAGATTTTGGTACCGGTTCACCATTGGCCCGTTTTGAACAATTGGGCAACCTGCCGATAAGAAATTTTCGCGACGGCGTCTTTCCCGGGCGCGGAAAAGATCAGCGCGGTGGCCTTAAAAGAGAAGATTCGCGTGGGGATGGACGGCTGTTTTGGCTGCCCGGTTCGCTGCAAAAAAATGGTCGCGTGTAAGGAACCCTATCAAGTAGATCGTGCGTATGGCGGACCGGAGTATGAAACACTGGGGGCGCTCGGTTCGGCATGCGGTATCGACGATCTAAAGGCCATCGCGAGGGGAAACGAATTGTGTAATGCATATTCCCTTGACACCATTTCGACGGGTCTTAGCATCGCTTTCGCCATGGAATGTTTTGAAAATGGACTTTTGACATCCGAGGATACCAAGGGTATTGAGCTGAAATTCGGAAACGCTGATGCGATGCTCAAAATGATCGACCTTATAGCCCGTCGAGAGGCTATCGGCGATCTGCTGGCAGAGGGCTCTGCCAGGGCAGCGGAAAGACTCGGCGGGGGGGCCGATGCTTTTGCCATGCATGTGAAAAAACTGGAATTTCCGATGCATGAGCCCAGACTCAGCAAAGCGCTCGGACTTGGCTATATGGTGAACCCGCATGGCGCGGACCACATGGACAGCCTGATTGACATCTTTTACTGTGAGATGACCGAGCAGCCGAATATAACCGTCGCCGACGCCCTCCCGCTAGGATTCGAGCCGGCGCCGTACCTGGACATTGGCCCTAAAAAAGTGGCGTTGTTCAAAGTTCTGCAAACCAAACGGATTATCGCCGATTCTCTGGTGCTTTGCGATTTTCTTCCCTATTCCTACTCGCAATATGCAGAATTAACCGCATCGGTTACGGGATGGGATACCAGCGTAATGGAGCATATCAGGATCGCTGAGCGGATCCTGACCATGTCCCGGCTGTTCAACGTCAGAGAAGGATTTTCAGCAGAGGATGACAAGCTTCCGGCACGCTTCTTTCAGCCTACAAGCGATGGCGCCTTGTCTGACAAATGCCTGAGCCATGAAGAAATGGAAAAAGCCAAGCGCTACTATTATCATCTAATGGGGTGGGATGAAAATGGTATTCCGATGCCTGAAAAGCTTGAGGAGCTTGGTATTGATCATATTATGGGATCGCAGTCGCAACACACCGGCTGACCAGCAGTCGGGGGTGGCCGGGTGTGCGGGAATACATCGATGGATATAAATGGCTGTTCAATTTAAGATTCCCCAACAGTTGCAAGCGAAGACCGGCGGCGCGATTCATATCAAGGTCCAGGGATGCACCGTGCACGAATGTATTGCGGACTTAATCCGCCGGTATCCAGACCTTAAAGGCAGGATATTGGATGGGGACGGCAGAATATTACTGAAATGGATGGTCTATATCAACAATAAAAGTGTCATTCCATCCAATGAGTTATCATATGCTGTCAAGGACGATGACATAATTACAATACTGCCTATGGTGGCCGGAGGATAGCAGGGGCAAGGACGATGTCTGGCTCGAACCTAAAATAAAAATCGTTCTTATTCTAATTTAACCGGAAACCTTTAGGGTCAAAGCTTGAATAGTGAATAAAACTCGTTTCATTACTCGATTTGTTACTATCGCCACCTTAAGCCCTGCTAAATTTATTTTGAGCAAACTCGGGGACATAAACAAGTAAATCACTTAATGCTCAATCGATTTATTTATCGATATCCCAATTTATTTCATGCCCCATAACGCCGGATAAAGATCTGTTTCTGTTAGCTGTTAGCTATCAGTTGTCTGCTAAGTTGCTAGCCTGGTCAATATCCGCCTTGATGTCATCCACATCTTCAATGCCGACCGAAAGCCTCAGCAGGCTGTCGGTGATGCCAAGCTCCGCGCGTTCTTCATCCGTCATTTTTTGGTGCGATGTGGTTACCGGGGCACAGATAATGGTTTCAACACCGCCCAGGCTGAGTGCCGGTGTGATCAACTCGAGATTCTTTAGAAATACATGGGGCTCA
This sequence comes from uncultured delta proteobacterium, assembly GCA_963710795.1. GTDB lineage: Bacteria > Desulfobacterota > Desulfobacteria > Desulfobacterales > JAFDCJ01 > JAFDCJ01. The sequence continues at coordinate 27,871 of CAVQBT010000004.1, read as the reverse complement.
ATTCTTGAAGCGTCCAATTCAAATGACAGCATGCCGCCGAAGTTCTTCATCTGTTTTCCGGCAATATCAAAACCCGGATGATTTTCCAAGCCGGGGTAATACACTTTCCGAACCAGAGGATTTGCCTGCAGGTGCCTGGCGATCAAGAGCGCGTTCATATTTTGTTTTTCGACCCGAATCCCCAGGGTTTTAAGGCTTCTTTCAATCAGATAGCAGGTCATGGCATTCAGGCTGCCTCCAAAATTGGCCGCCGACGGTTTAATTTTGGCGATCAGCTTTTTAGAGGCCAGGGCGGCACCACAGCAAATATCACTGTGGCCCCCGATATATTTGGTCCCGCTGTGGGTAACAACGTCAAGGCCGAAATCCAGCGGATTCTGGTTTATCGGTGTCGCAAAACCGGTCTATTAAGACCGAGAGATGCTTTTATGCCTTTTTATCCGCACTGTCAATTGCTTAGCGTAGCCCGACCCCCTATCACGCCCCTGTCATAAACCGCACTCCGTTTCCAATTTCTCTCTTATATTTCCATATGTGTTTGACAGATCCGGACAAAATTAAGATAAATAATCTGATAATTTCATTTTTTTCTGTAATCTCAGCCCATTTTCAAGTTAAAATATTTCCGGGGATATGCTGGATTTTCCAAAAAGAATCAACGATTCAAAATTCCAAACATTAAATGCAGCCAACACGTAAAATAATCCATATCGACATGGACGCTTTTTATGCCTCCGTGGAACAGAGAGATCGACCTGAGCTAAAGGGAAAACCTGTAATTGTTGGTGGTAATCCTCGGTCAAGAGGTGTGGTCGCCGCGTGTTCCTATGAAGCCAGAAAATTTGGTATTCACTCTGCTATGGCATCATCCACAGCATATAAACTGTGCCCTGATGCTGTTTTTATCCGGTCAAGATTTGATGCTTATAGAACGGCATCATCTCAAATAAGAGAAATCTTCTGCGAATATACTGATCTGGTTGAACCATTGTCTTTGGATGAAGCATTTCTTGATGTCACAGAAAATCACAAAGGAATACCCTCGGCAACTTTGATCGCTCAAGAAATCAAGAAAAAGATTTTCCAACGAACCGATGGGCTCACGGCATCGGCCGGTGTTTCCTTCAATAAATTCCTTGCGAAGGTTGCATCTGACATTAATAAACCGGACGGGATTACGGTCATTACGCCTGACATGGCAGACGAGTTTATTGATAGATTGCCGATCAGAAAATTCTTTGGAGTTGGAAAAGTCACCGAGGAAAAAATGCTCAGCCTTGGTATTAAAACCGGTGCCGATCTTAAAAAATACCGAAAGGAGCAGTTGATTCAGATTTTTGGAAAGTCGGGATTTTATTTTTATGACATTGCCCACGGATTAGATGAAAGGCCGGTCGAACCCAACAGGATCAGGAAATCAATCGGTAAAGAAACCACCCTTCTTGAGGATATTGACGATACAGATCAGATGCTCGAGATACTGGAAAATATCGCTGACAGATTAGAGAATTCATTAGTCAAGCGCGAAGCGAAAGGGCGTACGATCACACTTAAAATAAAATATTTTGACTTCCAATCCGTTACGAGAAGCATTACGATTGATGAAACTGCGGATACAGCCGTGGTTATATTGAAATACATCAAACCGTTGTTATCTAAAACTCAAGCTGGAGAAAAGAAGGTCAGGCTGCTGGGCATCTCGATCTCGAATTTTGATGATCAAGAAACCAATATTGGAATATGCAGGCAGCTCCTTTTGCCATTCAAAGGATTCCATAAGATCTGTTTCTTGAGGGAGCTGAACATCAACGCCGATAATATCAACAAATAGTAAAGTGCAATTTTTAGCTTAATTAACCAGATGAACGATCGAACTTTTTCAATCTTTCTGCAATTACCGGCAGGATTCAGGAGATACTTCACCCCTATATCGGGGAGCCGTTCCGGGTTAAAGCGAAAATTTCATTTAGACAATATCTTTGATTTTCAATTTATGCGCGGATCTAGCACAGAGCGGGATAAGAATTTGGCCAAGCTCATAGATGCTTTCAAAAAAGCAGTTGATAAAATTAAGGAGCCGCCGATTGTAAATTTGGATTTATGTATAGGGTGCGGTGTCTGTGCCGCGGGATGTCCTGAGAAAGCTCTGGAATGCATCTTCATTAATCCGAGCAAGATCAGTTTTCCGTTGGCAGTGAATGGGTCGGTTAGCGGGAGTGCTGATTGTTGCAGAGCATTGCACTTTGATGAACTAAGTAATTTAAAATTGCTTTGCCACCTGCATCCGGAAGGTTGAATAGGTTAACTAAGATAAAACAACAACGAAATGTCCCCATTAGTCCCCCTTGTTGTTACACTTGCGAATCCTTCCTTTTGCCTCCCTTCGTTAATAAGAATTGACATTTACAAACGAACTGGCCTAAATGGACCATAGCGGCTTTTGTAACCGCAAATATCTTTGAATTTTTCCCCATCCGATCATTATATACTTTTACGCTAACCATATGAAATCTGGAAAAATTTCAGCTATTTTCCGATTGCATAAAATGGCAAGTTCGCTGGGTATGACGACCCCTATTGGGGGGTGAATATTCTTAACCCTCGATCCTCCGTATAAACGGCCATCCAGATCTGAGAGCGGGTCATGACAGGTCCTGTTAAATCACAATTTTTTTTGCCTAACTGACCCGCAGCGATCCAATTAGATCCCGAATAACTCTGATTAGAGGATGAAGATGGTGAGAAAAAACATTTTTAAAGTCATGGGTGCTGTTTCTGTAATTGTTTTATTGGGTAATTTAAATGCTATTGTCGACTCTGTGATTCACCCGGAAATTTCCTATTTTCATAAGGAGCATCTGATTGTTGGAGGTATAACCGGGGCCGTAATAATTTTGCTTTTTATTTCGCTGGCTTTTTACATAAGGTATTTAAATCAGGCTATGAAAAGGAATGCCCAACTGGATAAAGATCGCCAAAGTGTCATTGCAGAAATGAAACTTACTCTCTCAGAACTCGAAACCATTTATAATTCGGCGCCAGTTGGGTTGTGTGTTTTTGATAACCAACTAAGTTTCATACGCATCAACGAAAGCATGGCCGAATTAAATGGCTTTGAGATTTCTGAGCATTTAGGTCGTTCAGCCCGGGATCTGCTACCTGGTTTGGCGGATAAAGCCGATGAGATGAGGGACCGAGTTGTTGAATCAGGTAAACCTATTTTGGGCATTGAAATTACTGGCGAAACCCCCGCACAGCCAGGTGTGGAGCGCACTTGGCTTGAGAACTGGCAACCCCTTAAGGATGAATCCGGTAAGGTGGCGCGCATCAATGTCATGGCAGTTGAAATCACAGAGCAAAAAAAATTGAGTCAGCAACTGATAAAAGCACGCAACGAATTGGAGGATAAGGTCAAGGAAAGAACTGCTCAATTGAAAGGTATTGTGAATTCTCTGGAAAAAGAGATCGCTGATAGGAAAAAGGCTCAATTGCGTATACACGAACTGTCGCACAAGAGCATTGAAGCTATGGAAATTGAACGCCAATCAATTTCGAGAGAGCTTCACGACAGCATCGGCTCCAGTTTGGCAGCCATTAAATTATTTCTTGAAGAATTATTTGAAAAATCATCTGAATGGCCAGATAACAATAAGGAGTTATGCGAAAAAATTATTTTCAATTTAACTGATACAATCAAGGAAACCAGGCGCATATCCGCAAATTTGAGACCACTTACACTCGATGATCTTGGTATTTTAGGAGCTATCGATTGGCACAGCAGACAAATAAAAGAATATATAAAAGATATTGAATTGATTAAAAAGATAGATATCTGCGAAGAGCAGATCCCTGAAAGACTAAAAATAATTATCTATCGCATTTTGCAGGAAGCTCTCAACAATGCTACTAAACACAGCCAATCTGATAAGATAACCATTCTTTTGACCATAGACGGCCCTGAGCTGATATTTGAAATCGAAGATAACGGCTGCGGGTTTGATCCTCAAAGCTTATCGACCAAAGCTGAATCTCTGAGCGGATTCGGAGTGCTAAACATGCAAGAACGTGCTGAAATTTGCGGCGGATCTTTTTCACTACATTCCCGACCGGGGGCAGGCACAAGAATAAGTGTTTCTTTTCCTCTAAATGAAGAATGCATTTTAAAGAAACAGACAGCAGAATTGAACCTTGAGGAGACAGATATCCAAACCGAAATTCAGTGAACTCACGATTCAATAAGTCAGAAGACTTAAAGGCATGAACTTGTCCTTCTTGTAGGACATTAAACGACATCGCATTATGCCGATCTCCTACAGCCATTTCAGACATATACCCCTACCATTCTGCTTCAAACTGTCATATCTAGTATATATCAATAAATAAACCCATCCTTTCGGATCGGGTGCTGCCGGTGACAATCCAGATAAAGGGGGTTAATGAATGCATTACAAAAATATTCTTCTATCATTAAACTGCAGGGATGATGAAAAAAGAGTCCTGGATGAGGCCATACAGTTGAAATCATTTTTCGGGGCCAATTTGTCTGTTGTCCATATCAACGATCCGGGGGCAGGCAAACCGCACATGATGATGGATACGCTGCCCAGGGTTAGGGAGGGTGATATTGTAGATCAATTTCAAAAATTTGGTTATGGTGATGAATTAAGTAAAATCAAAATCATATTAATTGACAGCGAGACTTATGCCAAAGCCATTGCCGGGGCCACCAAAGACTTCGACCTTCTCATTATGGGACATCACCCGAAAAGCCGGATACTTGCTTTCTTAAAAGATTCCACGGATGAGCGCGTGGCCGACAGGATAAATTGCCCCATCATGCTGGTGCCTTTAGAATAAGACCAGCTGTCATGGGCTGAACCTGCTGGGCCCACAAATTTTCATCGACTCAAAAAAGCCCAACTCAATTTTGACGAGCTGAGTTTGGAAAGCCTGGCTGCCGCTGCGCCGTTGACAATCGAAGTTTTAATGTAGGACAAAACCGGACAAAATAAAGCTTTCCGGTCTTACATAAAAATCAGCATGGTGCTGATACCGGTGCGGGATTGGCAGCCTTATTTTCTATTCGGCAACAGAGAATGACTTTTCGATATTCTCAATATGTAGGACAAGGAGGCAAAAAAATGAAAAAACTAATCTTATGCAGTCTATTTGGCGCATTGGCCTTGCTGTTGGTGCAAAGCCCTCAACTTGTCCAGGCGATGGACAGCGGTATGATGGACAATGGGGGTTATGGCAGTTATGATATGGGACCTGGAATGATGCATTACGGCGGCGACCGAAATTATGATATGGGCCCGGGCACGATGGGTCAGGGCTATGAAGATGAACCCCATTATTATCAGAATCAAAAATATTTGGATAAAAAAGATGCCGCAAAAATTTTAAAAGATTATTTAAATTCCAGAAACAATCCCAATTTAATGCTGGGAAAAATCAAGGATCAAGGATCTTCTTTCGAGGCCGACCTGCTGACCAAAGATCATTCTTTGGTTGACAAGTTAATCGTGGACAAAAATACAGGTCGCATGCGCTCCGCTTATTAAACTGACGAATTCCCTGGAGGGCCGAGAGGCCTGCCAGGGAATTTTCGCTGAAATTCAGTTGTCACTAATGTTTTATTGTTATTGGGGTGGATCTGATCAATGAGGTTTTTGGAATTATTCAATTCAACCGATAAGACAAAATTTCTAAAATTCACCTACCTGGTGACGATAACGCTTCTCTTATCAGCAGTTGTGTTGACACCGGTTTTTATCAGGCATCATTTTTTGCTGTTTAAAAAATATGTCATTCAAGAAGATGCTGTGGAAGCGGTATTAATCATCACCCTTCTTTTAATTGCCTATTTCGTATCTAAAATTCACCAAAAAGAATTGAAAAAAATCCGCCAGAAGGCCCGCAGACTATCCCGCGATAACAGCGATTTGTCGGGTAAGCTTAGCGATGCGTTCAAATATATCGGTGGCGTCAATATTCAAATCCAGGAAATTCGATCTATTTTTTGCGGACTCAGAAGGTATCCGACCACTGAAAATGAACTTAAAAAGGCGTTGGTTTTATTTGCCCAGACTGTGCTTGGAATGGTAAACGCCGATTGGGTCCTGATTAGAATTATTCATCTGAACAAATTAAGAACTTTAAAGGAGCATCTTGAGTACAGGATAAACCGGACATTCTCCCTGAAAGGAATCAGCAATAAGGCGATCGCTGCCGAGCGGGGGATCGAGGGATACAGCCTGGTTGTATCCCGCCGGGACAATTCGACAGTAATGGTCGTCTGTATTTTTCCCAAAAATAGCATCGACGAAGAAGAAAAGATTTTGGTCGAAACCATCTGCCGCCAAATTGAAATGCTTTATCTGATTTTTATTTCCCAACCTTATACGAAGCCTTCTTTTTTAAATCCCTAAGAACAATTTGATGGTGACAAAAAAGATAAGAAGCCCGGTTATATCCACGATGGTGGTCAGCGCCGGGCTGGCGACCACGGCCGGATCCAATTTCAATTTAGCGGCTGCCAGAGGCAGCAGCGCGCCGATCAGGGTGGCCGTTATCACCTGCAGGCCCATGGCCGTCGCAATGGCCGCGCCGATTACGGCCAGGGGTTGATCCCCGGGCAAGCTCGTGTCCCGGGCGAAAAGTACCGCCCGGGCAAATGAAAAAATGCCCAGTAGAATTCCTAAAAGGGCCGCGACCTTGACCTCTTTGAGCAAAACAGCCCAAATGTCTCCCGGCGTGATTTCTTTGACCGCCAAGGCCCGCACGACCAGTGTCGCCGACTGGCTGCCGGTGTTGCCGCCGGTATCGGTCAGCATCGGTATGAAGGTGGCGATCACGGCAATTTGAAGCAGAAGCGGGCCAAAACGCTGCACGATATAGCCGGATACGAGCCCCAAAAGCGCCAGGATAAAAATCCAACCACTTCGATTCTTAAAATGTCGCCACACCGTTGTGCTCATGTAAGTACCCGAGACATGGGATCCCGTGATTGCCATCAGTTTTTCAATGTCTTCCGTGTGCTCCTGCGCGAAAATATCGATGGCGTCGTCATGGGTAATGATTCCGACCAGAATATTGTCTCCGTTGACAATCGGCAAGGCGATCAAATCGTATTTTTGGATCTTCAGGGCCGCGTTCTCCTGATCGTCGGTGACGGTCGAGAAGATCACATCCCGATGCATGATGTCGGCCACATGGCGATCGGGATTGGCGAGGATTAAATCTTTGAGTGAAACAAAGCCGATCAACCTGCGGTCGGCATCTACGACGTAAGCGTAGTAGATGGTTTCCTTGTCGGGCGCTTCATGGCGCAGCTTGGCAATGGCCGCGCCGGCAGTCAATTCGGGCCATAGTATGGCATAATCCGAAGTCATCACAGCGCCGGCGGTACCCGGAGGATGAGCCGCTAATTTGAGGATATTTTCGCGCTCGGCATGGGCCAGCGCCGGCAGCACAGCCTCCTGTTTTGCGGCGGACAGCTGATTGAAAAAATCGGCGCGGCGATCGGCCGGCAGGTGGGCGATCGTCTCAATCAGGGTGTTGCGCCCAAAGAATTCAACCATTTTGATTTGCAGCGCCTGCGGAAGATAACAGAAAATTCCGGCGCGCGTTTGGGCCTCGACAACCGCAAGGATCTCACCGACAAGTTGCGGAGGAAACTTCGTCAACGCGTCGGCAACCCGGGCCGGGTGAATCGACCGGCATAACTGCTGCATGCCGGCCGTGCTTTTGGTCTGGGATAATTTTTTGAGTTTCTTGGCCAGCAATAGACGTTTCATGGTCCACCTCAGGTTCACCAAATGCTACCGAAAAGCCTTGGTAAATTCTAAAAGTTACCATTTTGTTTACGATCAATTAGGGTTAAAGCGAGCTGTTATTTACGCAGCGCGTGGACCGAGTATGGCCGTAATGTCATGTTCGTCCATTTTTTCTTTTGCGAGCAATACTTGCGCCATTTTTTCGAGATTATCGCGTTTGACCGTCAGCAGTTGTTTGGCATCCTCGTAGCAGGTGCGAATTATTTCCTGGGTTTCGTCGTCGATCATCTGCTCGAGTTTTTCAGAATGCTGCATAAGGCCGGGACCCTGCCCCAGAAACAGATCCTGCTGATGGTCGACCAGCGATATATTCGGCGCCTGCTGGCTCATCCCGTAAACCGTGATCATATTGCGTACAATTTTGGCTATTTTTTCAAGGTCGTTGGATGCACCGGTCGAAACCTCGCCAAAGATAATTTCTTCGGCCGCCCGGCCGCCCAGCAGCCCTTTGATTTTTCCGATCAGCTCGGAGCGCGACATCAGAAAGCGGTCTTCCAGCGGGGTTTGCAGGGTGTAGCCCAGCGCGCCGATACCCCGCGGCACAATGGAGACTTTCTGGACCGGATCCGCTCCGGGCGTAAAATGGCCCACGATGGCATGCCCGGATTCATGGTAGGCGACCACCTCCCGTTCGTGGGGATTGATCAGTTTGTTCTTTTTCTCCAGCCCGGCAATCACCCGCTCGATCGCATCCTGGAAATGTTGCTGAGCGATTTCGATCTGATCTTTGCGGGAGGCTAACAGCGCCGCTTCATTGCAGACATTGGCAATTTCGGCCCCCCCGAATCCGGGGGTTTCGGCCGCCAGTTTATGCAGATCGACGTCGTCTTTGAGGGTCAAATCCCGGGTGTGCACTTCAAAGATGCGAACCCGTCCGATTAAATCCGGTCGATCCACCAGAATCTGGCGGTCAAAGCGCCCGGGCCTCAGCAGCGCCGGGTCCAAAACCTCCGGGCGGTTGGTGGCGCCCATGATGATGATTCCGATTTGGGGATCGAACCCGTCCATTTCGCTGAGCAACTGGTTGAGCGTGTTTTCGCGTTCATCGTTGCGACCCATGTAAGGACCCTGGGACCTGCTCTTGCCGACGGCATCCAACTCGTCGATAAAAATAATGCAGGGCGCCTTGGCCTTGGCTTCTTTAAAGAGATCGCGCACCCGGGCCGCCCCGACGCCGACAAACATCTCGACGAAATCCGAGCCGCTCAGGTTAAAAAAAGGCACGTCGGCCTCACCGGCCACGGCGCGCGCCAGCAGCGTTTTGCCCGTTCCCGGCGGGCCCACCAGCATGATGCCTTTGGGCAGTTTGGCCCCCAGGCGCGTGTATTTGCCCGGCTCTTTTAAAAAGGACACGACTTCTTTGACTTCTTCAACCGCCTCATCGACCCCGGCGACATCTTCAAACGTGACTTTGAGGGAGGGATCGACTTCATAAATTTTGGCTTTGTTTTTGCCCAGGTTCAAAAAGCCGGGTCCCCCGCCTTTGCCCATTTTGCGCATAATCCAACCCCAGACCAGAAAAAGAATGCCGAATGGAATGATCCAGTTGGAAATCAAATGGGAGAAGAAATGCGATTCGATCTTTCCCCGATACGTGACGCCATGCTTTTGCAGGTCTTCCTGCAGGGTTGGATCGGTGAGGGGAACGACCGTAAATTGGCGTTTGATTTCCCGGCGCCGGGCCTTTTCCGATTGGGCCAGATTTTTTTCAAAATTAAGGTACCAGGGGGTCTGTTTTTGCTGCGGCGTAAAGCCGGGTTTTGGAGATGCAGCCTTTTTCTCAGTGCCTGTTTTTTGGGTTGCGCTGTTGGTCTGGACCGTGCCTTTGGGGGAAACCGCTTCAGGTTTCAGCAACCCGTAGATCTTGTCAGGTTCTAAGATGACACTATCGATTTTATTCTCCGCAATAAGATCACGGAATTTATTGTAGGGCAGTTCTTTAACGGCGGATCCGGAAAAGAACATCGTTTCCAAAAAAAGCATCAGTAAAAATATAATCAGGTAATAGCCGATCGAAAACTTGGATCGTTGAATCATTTTGGCCTCCTGGAAAATTTCCAAATTGCATGGCTGCGATCGCTAGCGCGGGGCTAGGATATTTCGATCTGAACGTAGCCGGACTGTCCGGTTTTATGGCTGATCGCAAGCATAACAACCTTTTGATGATGGGGTATGGCCGTCATCATTTCATTGAAACTGTCAACGCCCTGTACCGGTTGATTATCGAGGGCCAGAATGACGTCGCCCACCTCGAATCCGACTTTTCCGATCGGCCCTTGGGGATCGATCCACTGAACAGCGACGCCTTTGGGCAGGGACAGGCCGTAATCGGCAGCCTCTTTGACGGTCAGCGGCCTGACCACGACTCCCAATCGATCTTTCACTTCCGCTGCGACAACTTTTCTGGCATCATCCAGATTGCCCACCGTAACCGCTATCTCCTGTTTTTTGCCGTCCCGCCAAATACCGAGTGTTACCTGCTGACCGATGGGGGAGTTGGCCACGGCATTGCGAAAGGCGGAAGCATCTGCAATTTGATGGTCCTGATAAGCGATAACGACATCGCCTTTTTTGAGGCCGGCCTTATCTGCCGGCCCGCCTTTTTTAACCTCCGCCAGCAGAGCCCCTTTGGGCGTCGCCAGGTTAAATGACTTCGCCAGATCCGGCGTAAGATCCTGAGCAGTGACCGCCACCCAGCCGCGTTCGACTTTGCCATGGGCGATAAGGGCTTTGGCCACATGAGTCCGCCATATTGCTGGGAATGGCGAATCCGATTCCCTCAAAGCCGCCCGATTGGGAGGCAATCACGGAGTTGATGCCGAGGACTTGACCGCTCAGCGTCAGCAAGGGGCCGCCGCTGTTGCCCGGATTGATAGCGGCGTCGGTTTGCAGAAAATCCTGATAGCCGCCCGGGTCCGTGATCCCGGTTCGATGTTTGGCACTGATAATTCCCTGGGTAACGGTCTGGTCGAGCCCCCTGGGATTGGCCGATGGCCACCACCCATTGGCCGACTTTGGCCTCGTCTGAATTGGCGAAGTTTAAAAATGGCAGTGGTTTGGGGGAGCTGATTTTAATGACGCCTAAATCCGTTTTGGGATCCACCCCCACCACAGTGGCCGGATATTGGGTTCCGTCGGATAAGGTCACCTCGATTTGAGTGGCGCCCCCGACCACATGATAGTTGCTAAGGATATGCCCCTCGGCATCGATAATTACCCCGCTGCCGATGCCGAATAGCTCCCTTCCAAGCTTTTTAGGCATATCTTTGGGAAGGCCGAAAAAGCGGCGGAAAAAAGGATTGTCTTTATAGGCATAAAAGGGATTCGCCATTTCCTGGTGTTCTTTGACATCGATGTGCACCACCGCCGGGATCGCTTTGTCTGCCACCCGCTCGATGGCTGTGTTTAAATCGATCGACAAGTGAACCGGTTGATTTAACCGGCCGGATCCTGCCGGAGACACTTCGGTTGTATCGGCTGGTTTTTGAGGCAGCGTCGGCTGTTGCGTGCATGCCGTAACAATCCACATGCATGCTAAAGCCGACAGTAATCCTGCCGTCATCATCTTAAGATACCGGGCAGGCATACGGTGGGATATAAACAATCGGTTCAACATGGCAACCTCCTTTTTGTTTCTGGTAACTTTTAATTTCCTCGTATGAAACTTCAAATAGTTAAAGGGATATGGAATGGATTCGATTTTTATTATTTTTATTTAGACAGGATTTACAGGATTACCAGAAATTTTTTCGCCTGCGGCGAAAGACCTTTCGGCCGAAGGCCGCATTATCCTAACGATCCTGTTGATCCTGTCCAAATATTTTCTTTAAAATAAGAATCCATTCCTCTTTATCTTTCAAATTCTATAGTTTTTTATTTGATCAGACTGGCCGTTTTTTGGGCCGGAGACTTTTTCAGTACCTGCTTTGCCGGGTTAAGCAGATGCTGCTCATTTCCCGCAGCAAGGTGCATTGCCGCTAGATTCCAGGCGCCGGGTGGTGATGCAGCGACTGTTTTACGGTCCTGAGAAAATTCTTATGCCGTGTGGCTGTCATGCCAAAGTGGCGATAAACCCATATTTTGGCCCAGTCTGTCAGAAAGGCCCAGGTAATGGAATAGCCCCAAATCAAGCCGATTTGGGACCAGGTGATCGGTGTGACCAGGCCGAATCCATAGGCTGCCAGAAAAGTTCCGACCAGCTTGGTGCCGACCGCAGACCAGATCATAATCGGGGCCGGATAGGGCTTTTTGAGGAAAAACCCTTTGCTGCGGGACACAAACAGCGTCAGGTGGCCGGCAACGGCCATTTTTAGAAAAATATAGGTCTGGATCTGGGGGATGGTTAAATGCAGCCAGCCAATCGCCAGATAAAGCATCAGAAAACTGCCGGCCACACCGGTCAGCCCCATTACCGTCGATACCGCAATGACCCGATGCATGTTCCAGTGCACGGGGTTGGGTTCAAGCCCGTTCGGTCGTAAGCAATGGTCATGATGGGGACGTCATTGAGAAAGGCCAGCAAAATGATCATGATGGCGGTGATGGGATAGAAGTTGAACACGATCATCGCCAGCACCACAAAGACCATGATGCGGATTGTCTCCGTGATGCGGTAGATGGCATAGCTGTTCATGCGCTCAAATATCCGGCGCGCCTCCTCAACGGCATTAATGATCACCGACAGTCCCGGTGCCGTCAGCACCAATGATGCCGCCGCCCGGGCGGCGTCGGTGGCACCGCTGACGGCAATACCGATGTCGGCCTGTTTCAGGGCCGGCGCATCGTTGACCCCATCACCGGTCATGCCGACGATGTGGCCGCGCGCCTGCAAGGCTTTAACGATGCCGTACTTGTGCTCCGGAAAAACCTGGGCAAAACCGTCGGCCTGTTCGACCTTTTCGGCCGTATCGGGTGCCATAATGGTTGCATCTTTGCTGCCTTTCAGCAGTCTATCCGCCGCGTAAACGGTCTTTCCCAGCCCCAGCTGTTGCGCAATCTCGCCGGCAATCGCCAGATTGTCTCCCGTCACCATTTTTACCGCAATCCCGTGGGCGGCGGGCCTGGCTGATGGTCTCGGCCGAATCCTCGCGCGGCGGATCATATAGGGGTAAAATTCCCAGAAACTGCCAAACTCCGCCGTTCTCACAGCGTGCGACACCCAGGGTGCGGTAGCCCTTGGCGGCAAAGTCGCTGATTGCCTGCTCAGCCTTGGCCCCTGTATCCGGGTCGACCTGGGCAAGCTCAAGGATAACCTGGGGTGCGCCTTTGGTGACTTTGAAGGTCTTGTCCCCGGAGCCCTTGATGGTGGCTTCGGTGCGTTTGCCCACCGGATCAAAGGGTACAAATTTAAGCTGCTCATATGAATCGAGCCCGCCTTGATCCTGAAGCCCGCCGATCACTGCCAGGTCGATGGCATCTTGATCCTCCTCCTTGGAGGCCAGCGCAGCAGCTAAAATCAGATTCTGCGAGTTTTCGGCCTCGAATATCAAAGGATCACCCAGGGTAAGCCTGTTCTGGGTGAGGGTCCCGGTCTTGTCGGAACACAGAATGTCCATCCCGGCCATCTCTTCAATCGATTCCAGACGGGAGACGATGGCCTTCAGTTTGGAAAGCGCCAGGGCACCAACCGCCATGGTGACGGAAAGCACGGCCGGCATGGCCACCGGGATGGAGGCCACGGTCAGGATCAAAGCGAACTGAACCAGCTCGAGCAGGGCGGTGCCGCGAAACAGCTGGACAAGAACAAGGGCCACCACCAGACGCCAGGCTCAGATAAATCAGGTAATCGCCGATCTGCAGGACGGCCTTCTGGAAATGCGACACGGGTTTGGCCTGGGCCACGAGTTTGGCGGTCTTGCCGAAATAGGTGTCGTTGCCGGTGGCCGTCACCAGACCCAGCATCTCACCCTGTTTGGCGATCGAGCCCGAATAGGCGGAATCACCCGGGGTCTTGTTGACCGGCAGGGATTCTCCGGTAAGGGCGGACTGGTCCACGCTCAGATACTCACCCTCAAACAGCATCACGTCGGCCGGTATAATGTCTCCCAGACGCAGGCGGATGATGTCACCCGGCACCAGTTCTTTAGCATTGATTGGCTGCCAGTGGCCGTCTCTCAGAGCCCGGCTTTTGAGCGCCAGTTTTTTCTTGAGTGCTTCCACCGCGTTGCCGGCCTGGTATTCCTGCCAGAAGCCCACCAACCCGTTAAATGCGAGCAGGACGATGATGATAATGAAATCCGCCCAGTGCCTGACGATCGCCGAGAGCACGGCCGCCACCTCGATCATCCAGGGAATCGGCCCCCAGAAGTAGCCCAGAAATTTGAGCAGCGGATTGACTTTCTTTTCAGCGATTGCATTATAGCCATATTTCTCGAGCCGCTTTTCGGCCTCTGAGGCAGATAGTCCCTTTGGGCTGGTTCCAAGCTTTTCGAAAATCTTTGCCAATGGGGTTTCGGTTGCCGTTTCTGTTTTGGTAGCCGGTGCGTCCATGGGTTTTCCCTCTGTCTTCTAAATAGATGTTTCGTTTCGCATTTTGAACACACTGTAAGACGCCGGCAGAAATTCCGCCATCGGTGTCGGTCTGATAATCAGGTAGGAGTTTTGCCCGATTTCCTGTCAATATTTGTCTGACATTGTTTCAGAGGACAGATGTCAGAGGTCAGATGACAGATGATAGAGGGCAGAGGCACAAGAAAGGAGCGGCCAGTTTAAACAAAGATGGAACTCTTTGGGAACTTGAACACAGTTTAGGGATGTTGTGAGAGCGGTTTTTAACCGCGATTCAGTCGGTCGGATCAACATCTATAATCGTGGTTGGAAACCACTCCCACCAGGCATTAGCTCCAACCGGAATATAACTCTAAATCAGGTGAAGTTTCACATGAAGTGTCAGACAAAAACTTACGCCAAAAGGCAGCAAAGTCTGACACAAAAATGAGTCTCACGCTGATATCCGAATCGGATTTTGATCCGTATGATTAATGCGTTCATGAAGCAACCGTTATTCAGCTAAAATTCAAAAGGGAAGAACCGAGCAGCCAATCATGATGAGCCATTATCAAAATCCGCGTGTTCTGATTGTGACGCCCGAGGTCGCTTATCTGCCCCACGGCATTGATAATGCTGCCGATTATCTTTCTGCCAAGGCCAGTGGACTGGCAGACGCCTCCGCGGCAATGATCAAGGCCCTCTATGATCAGGGCGCGGACGTTCATGTCGCGATTCCGGACTATCGGACCGTGTTCAACGAGTGCCTGCCGGCACCCCAGCGGCGGAGACTGGCGGTGTTCAAAAAAAAGGTGCCGCAGGAAAGACTTCATCTTGCAGAGGACGAAACTTTCTTTCATCTGAGCGGCATCTATTCCAATTACCGCCGGGAAAATAGGAGACGGGCGCTGGCCTTTCAACGGGAGATCATCAATAACATCATCCCTTACGTGCAGCCGGATCTGATCCACTGCTATGACTGGATGACGGGATTGATTCCGGCACTCGCGCGGCAAAGGGGCATGGCCTGCCTGTTTACCTTCGAAAATCTGCAAACGGAAAAATGCCCATTGTCCCGCATTGAGGATATGGGAATCGATGCGGCCGAGTTCTGGCAACATCTTTATTTTGAGCGCATGCCCGGCAACTATGAAGAGACCCGTGCATCCAACCCGGTGGACTTTCTGGCCAGTGGAATTTTCGCAGCCCACTTCGTGAATACCGGAAGCCCCAGCTTCTTAAAGGAGGTTGCCGACGGACGGTATGGATTGGTACCGCAACACGTGCAACATGAGCTCGCCGGTAAGATCAATGCCGGTTGTGCCGTCGGAATATTAGATACGCCCGATTCCTCATTTAATCCGACGAAAGATAAAAATTTGGCCTTTCAATATGATCCCCAAACCCATGCCGCGGGTAAAAAAAAGAACAAGCAAATGCTGCAAAAGAGAATGCGTCTTATTCAAAGCGACCGGGCACCGATTCTTTTCTGGCCTTGCCCACTTAATACCGTTCACCAGGGGTGCCAGTTGCTGGCCGATATCCTTTATGACATCGTTGCCACATATTGGACTGAAAATCTGGAAGTCGTATTCGTGGCCGATGGTGATTTCCAGAGACATTTCCAGGACATCGCGCAATTTCATAATTTGGGCAACCGCATCGCCGTCTGCGATTACAATGAGCGACTGTCCCATTTAGCCTATGCGGCTTCCGACTTTGTAATTATGGCCTCGCGTTTTGAGCCGCTCGGATTGCCCCAAATGATCGGCCCGCTTTATGGATCGCTGCCGGTAGCCTATGACACCGGCAATATTCATGATGCGGTGGCGCCGTTGGATGTCAAAAATAACACCGGCAACGGGTTTCTATTCAAGGTGCATTGCAGTCAAGGCCTGTTTGGGGCCATCAGCCAGGCCATGGAATTTTACAAACTTCCGGCGCAATCCAAACAAAAAACTGTCGGACGCATTATGACGGAAAGTCAGGTGAGGTTCAACCAGGCGGATACCGCGCGGCGCTATATCAAACTTTATGAACAAATGTTGCAGCGCCCGTTAACCTAGTCGGGAAATGGGCCCTGATAACTAAAATCGATTTCGTCCAAGCGGGCGGAGGGAGGTTTAATATGCTGGCAAAATCAGATAAAAGGGCGGATGAACGGTTACCTGCCAATGCCGCCATCATTTTTTCCTATTTTTCTACCAAAAATTGGCACGAAAACCCCTCGGTGACACTGAATCTAAGTGCGGGTGGTATGTGTTTTGAATCCAGGCATTCGGTTAAACCCGGAGCCGATCTATACATTCGTGCCGGGCAGAATTCTGCAACGGTCGCGGGAAACGGCAAATGCGTTCTGTTGCACGCATCAACCCTTGCCGAAGTAAAATGGTGTCGCGAGCAAATCCGTGAAGATGGCACCTGTTACAGGATTGGTGTCAAGTATTTGTGAACTTGGGTAATCCGTGTTTTGATCATCGGAAATCGGCGGTCTTCATCGACTTCTGATCATGCAAAGCGAACACAAATGGCAGGCTTAACGCTAACAATGAACATTTCCAGCATTATTTATGCAACTACTGGGTTAACGCGTGAGGTCAAATCGCTTGGGGCGACGTCTTGCAGAAAGGAGACGATTCATGTCAAAGGAATTTGTACTTAGCTTGGAAGAAAATTCCGTCCGGTTCACGCCGAGCGGTGAAATTGCGGTGATTGATGCCATCAATGCGCTGAGCGAATCCGATGGCGCCGAAGAAATATGGCAGCGGTTGAAAAATGAAAACCCGCAGATTCTTTCACACTGCAAGCAATTTTATTTTTCAAAAAACAAATCCGCTATGGTAGTCGGCAGTCAGGGGTGGGAACAAATAGAAACGTTGCTGTTCGACTATATCCTGGATCAAAACCTGCCGCACCCGTAGGCAATCAGGCGATAATTACTTGCCGCCTTTATGCGGTACGACCATGATGCTGCACGAGGCATGACGAATCAGCGAGTCGGTGGTATCACCGAATAAAAGGTGATAAAATTTTCCATGCTCATGGGCGCCGATCACGATGATATCGGCACCGAACTCTCTGGCGGCCGATAAAATATTATCGACCGCCGGCCCTTCCATCAGTCGGTAGTCCGTGTCGAACGGTTCTTTTGACAGGCGGAGGCGAATCCGTTCCAGCTTGCCAGACTCCTGCGCTGCAACGGCAGTTTGGGGATCGGGTTCCAACATGGAATCATCCTTGGGGGCATAACTGTATGGCGCTGAATCGTCTACATGCAGGATCCGCAGTTGGCCTTGCAGCGCTTTGTTCAACGTTACCGCTGTTGATATCACTTCATCGGTAACTTCCGAAAAGTCTATGGCAACCAGGATGCGTTTCATATTTTCTTCTTCCCAATTCATTTTTATCTGATTCTATTCGCAAGGCGCTGGGCATCGCCGCCTTTATCGGCAACTGCGCTGGCGGCTTCCCATTTTCTGCATGTATTCGGCAGAGGTGGCTGGAAGCCACGCTTTATGAACAAAGCATAAATTCGAATATGCAGTTTGTCAATTGCCTATTTTGTAAGACAAACTTTTACAGCAAAAAGCACCCCTATCCTACTTAATTATCAGACCAGCACCGATACCCGCATCGGATTTCAGGATTTATAGTTCACACATATGCAACAGCTATTTTTTTAATTACCCATCTCTCATTCTTTTTTTAAGAACAATTTATTCCGCTGAATTGACTGCTTCCTAGAGCGGATTAATTAGGGAGGACCATCATGAATAAAAGATCTGCTAAAATTTTTGGATCCTTAATTGCCGCGGCGATCATTTTCCTTGTATTTCTTTTCGTGACATCCGGCCTGTTCCAGCAGGGGCTTTGGATGCGGCAGGTAGGCTATCTGAATATTTTCTGGGAGTTGCTGTCCGTCAAATGGTCTCTTTGGGCCCTGTCCTTCCTGGTCGTCTTTCTTTATTCCTGGATTAACTTCCGGTTTGCGGCAGCCAGACCACAGCTGCGCTTGGCAGAGCCACCGGTGGAGATGCCGCTCTGATTTACACCAAAACGGGCATCGGAATTTCACCCAGGTTTTTTGAAGGCCGGCGCAGTGGTCATCTCGGCCGTCAATTGCTCTGATATTCGCCCTCAACTTTCATCCGGAGTGGGACACCTATCTTCGTTTTCACTGGGGAGGGGCCGTCGGCCAATCAGATCCGATCTTCGGCAAGGACATCGGCTTTTATCTTTTTCAGCTTCCGTTTTATGAACTGATCCAAAACAGCCTGATGAGCCTGACCATCATAACCCTGCTGATTGTGCTCGTTGCCTATACTTACTTTGGGGTATTTCGTTTCGGTCGGAACGAGATTCTACCCCGCGGCTGGAAGGCGATCGGCCACCTGTCCGTGCTTTTCATTTTTTTGATCGGCGTGTGGGGGTGGGGGTATTATCTGGATCGTTTCGAGCTGCTCTATTCGACGACCGGTGTGGTATACGGCGTGGGGTATACGGCCTATAACGTCAGTCGAATCACGCTCTGGATCATGCTGTTGGCCTCCATTCTACTGGCAATCATGATTGCCGTCAGTCTTTTCACCCGGCGCTTTAAGATGCTTCAAATCAGCGCAGTCAGTTATTTTGTTCTGTATTTTGCCATTATTATCATCCTTCCCGGCCTGGTTCAAAAATTCAAGGTGCAGCCCAGTGAGCTTGAACTGGAAGCACCCTATCTTAAGCACAATATTGAATTTACGCGCAAGGCTTTTCAGCTCGATCAAATTCAGGAAAAGTCCTATCCCGCTCTGGGAGACCTCACCCTGGATGATATCCCCAAGAATCAGGAAACAATTGACAATATCCGTATCTGGGACTGGCGGCCCATTCTTCAAACCTATCGTCAGACCCAGGAAATTCGGCTGTATTATCAATTTTACCAGGTGGATGTGGATCGCTATCACTTGGAAGACGGCTATCACCAGGTGATGCTCTCCGCCCGTGAACTGGCGGCCCAGCTGCCCCCCAAGGCTCGAACCTGGGTCAATAAATACCTTCAGTTCACTCACGGCTATGGCCCGGTCATGAACTTTGTCTCCAAAAAGACTCCCGAGGGCCTGCCCGACTACATTATCGACAATATTCCGCCTGAGTCCAAATTCGATTTGACGGTGGATCAGCCGGCGATCTATTATGGTGAAAAAACACCCGGCTACCGAATTGTAGCGACCAAGATCAAGGAGTTTGACTACCCCAAAGGCGATCAAAACGTCTACACCAGCTATCAAGGAAAAGGGGGTATCCCCCTTGACAGCTTCTGGAAAAGGGCTTTGTTTGCCTGGACCCAGTCCGACATCAACATTTTGCTCACTTCATACACCGGACCCGAAAGTCGCATCCAGATCTGGCGAAATGTGCGCGAGCGCGTCGCCCGGATCGCCCCCTTTTTGAAACTCGATCAGGATCCATACCTTGTGCTCAGTGAAGGAAAACTCTACTGGATTCAGGATGCCTACACGGTATCCGACCGCTTTCCCTATTCAGCACCGTATGAGAAAGCTTTCAATAAACTGAATTACATCCGCAACTCGGTGAAAGCCGTTGTGGACGTCTATAACGGGACGGTGCAGCTTTATGTGATGGACCCCCAGGACCCGATCCTGGCTCTCTACCGGCGGGCCTTCCCGGGCGCTTTTAAAGACCTGGCGGATATGCCCCGGGATTTGAAAAAACACCTGCGCTACCCCGAGGATCTATTTGACATTCAAGCCGATCTTTACCGAACGTATCATATGACCGCCCCCCAGGTATTTTACAACCAGGAGGACCTCTGGGACTTGCCCCAGGAAAAATATGCGGGCAGCGCAATTCGGCTTGAACCCTATTACATCCTGATGCGTCTGCCCGGCACGCAAGCGCTTCAGTATCTTCTGATGACGCCCTTTACCCCCCAGAGCCGGGACAATATGATCGCGTGGATGGCGGCCAAATGTGATTTTCCCCAGTACGGACACCTGATCGTCTATCAACTCCCCAAAAAGCGGTTGACATTAGGCCCGATTCAAATTGAAGCCATGATCGATCAGAATACCCTGATATCCGAACAATTGTCCCTTTGGGACCAGAAGGGATCGCGGGTCATCCGCGGCAACTTGATTGTGATTCCCATTGACAACGCGTTTCTCTACGTGGAGCCGGTGTATCTCATCGCTGAAGGCATAAACATCCCCCAGCTGAAGCGCATTATTGTCATACAAGGCGATAAGGTGGTCATGGAGCCGACCCTTGAGCAGGCCCTGCGGGCCGCCCTCGGTGCAGCCGAGCCCGAGATGCAAACAGTTGGCGCCCCGGTTCAAAGCAATGAATTGATTCGCGCAAGGGAAGAATTTGGCAAGGCCCAAAAAGCACTTGAACAGGGAAAATGGCAGAATTTTGGAAACGCAATGGAAATTTTGAAAAAGATTCTGATCCGGCCGTCGGAAGGCGGTAGTAAATGATGCGCTGGGCGGTAAGTTTTTGAGAGCCGATATGACCGTGGCCCTTGATACGGGGCCTTTAAAAACCCGCTGCGCCCCACAGAGGGAACGGGTAGCGCAATGCAAACTGAAAATCTGACTTTAGGGAGGTGCGATCATGCCAAAGAAATGGATATATCTTTTCGAAGAGGGCAACGCACAAATGCGGGATATTTTGGGCGGGAAGGGCGCCGGTCTTGCCGAAATGACCAATCTCGGTTTACCGGTGCCGCCCGGCTTTACGATTACCACCGAAGCCTGCCTGGATTACCTCGCTAACACCAATAGGTTTCCGCCCGGCCTGTGGCAGCAGATCCTGGATGGGATCAAAAAGCTTGGCGCCAAAATGGGGCGTAAATTCTCCGACCCTGAGGATCCCTTGCTGGTGTCCGTCCGATCCGGTGCCAAGTTCTCCATGCCCGGCATGATGGACACCATCCTGAATCTGGGATTGAATGACGAATCGGTCAAGGCCCTGGCAGCCGGAACGGACGAGCGGTTTGCCTGGGATGCCTATCGCCGCTTGATTCAGATGTTCGGTCATGTGGTTCTGGGTGTGGACAGCCTTCAGTTTGAAAATATTATTGAAAGGATCATAGCATCCGAGGACGTTAAGGCCGACGCCGCGGTTTCGGCAGGCGGCTGGCAACAGGCCGTCGCAGAATTTAAGGCAGTGATTAATCGTGAATCCGGCGAAATATTTCCTCAGGATCCCTGGAAACAGCTTGAATTCGCCGTGGAAGCGGTTCTCAAATCATGGAACAACCAGCGGGCGATTAACTACCGCAACGCAACCGGGCTGGCCCATGATCTTGGAACGGCAGTCAATATCATGGCCATGGTTTTTGGAAACGTCGGTTGGGATTCGGGGTCCGGTGTGGCTTTCACGCGCAACCCGGCTACCGGCGAGCGCGGACTGTACGGCGAATTCCTGATGAACGCCCAGGGTGAAGACGTGGTCTCCGGGGCGCGCACGCCTGCTGAAATCCACGAACTTGAAGCAGAGCTGCCGGAGGTTTGGCAGACCTTGCAGGATGCAGCCGCAAAGCTGGAGCGCCACTACCGTGATCTGCAGGATATGGAATTCACGATCGAACACGGCCGGCTCTGGATGCTGCAGACACGCGCCGGAAAGCGGACGGCTGCCGCCGCAGTTAAAATTGCGATGGAGATGGTCGACGAAGGGCTGATTGCCAAACAAGAGGCGGTCGCGAGAATTGAACCCGGACAAATCAACCAATTGCTGCATCCCCGTTTTGATGTTGGTAAAGAAAAGCAGGCCAAATTGCTGGCCAGGGGGTTGAACGCTTCGCCGGGTGCTGCGGTGGGCGAGGTTTACTTTGATGCGGATACGGCCGATAAAATGTTTAAAGAAAGCGGTAAGGAGATCATTCTGGTCAGCCCTGAAACCACCCCGGATGATTTTCACGGTATGCTTGCCGCCAGCGGGGTTTTGACCCAGCACGGGGGTGCCACCAGTCATGCCGCAGTGGTCGCTCGTCAGTTAGGCAAGCCTTGTGTGGCCGGTTGTGAGGAGATCAAAATCGATCTCAGCAAACGCCAATTCGCGGTTGACGGCAGAGTTATCAGGGAAGGTGACACGATTTCACTGGACGGAACCAACGGTGAGGTTTTTGCCGGCAAGATTCCAATGGTGGCCCCTTCTTTTGAAAAACAGCATGAATTGAAAACCATCCTCACCTGGGCCGACGACATCAGCCGGCTTAAAGTCTGGGCCAATGCCGACACACCGGAGCAGGCCTCACTGGCACGCAGGTACGGTGCCCAGGGCATCGGTCTGTGCCGTACCGAACACATGTTTATGGGCGCGCGCACGGAAAAATTTCAGGAAGCGATTCTGGCTGATGAAGAACACTGCCAGCGCATCCTGGACGACGTGCTCCTGCCGCTTCAGCGCGAAGACTTCTATGGTATCTTTAAAGCAATGGATGGGTTGCCGGTTATCATCCGCCTATTGGACCCGCCGCTGCATGAATTCCTGCCGTCCAAGGAAGAATTGCTGGTCGAGGTCACGCGGATGGAAACTACCGGCGAAATCGGTCAGGCCTACGAAGCGAAAAAAAACTCCTTTCCATCGTTGACAGCATGAATGAAATGAATCCGATGCTGGGTCTGCGCGGCTGCCGCCTGGGTCTGACGCGACCGGCGCTTAACCAAATGCAGGTGCAAGCAATTTTTCAGGCGGCTTGCGATGCCGCCAAGGATGGTGTGAAGGTCCATCCCGAAGTAATGATACCGCTCACCAGCCATTTTAAGGAACTTGAAATGATCCAGCCGCTGGTAGATGAGGTTGCAGAGGCGGTTATGCGGCAAAAGGGTGTCCGCATCGAATACAAGTTCGGTACCATGATCGAGATTCCGCGGGCGGCCCTTACGGCAGACAAAATCGCTGAAACGGCTCAGTTTTTCAGCTTCGGCACCAATGATCTGACCCAGATGACTTATGGAATCAGTCGCGATGATGCCGAGCGAAAATTTCTCATTGATTATATCAAAAAGGGAATATTGGCCAAAAATCCTTTTCAGACCCTTGATGTGGAGGGCGTCGGCCAGATGATCACCCTGGCGGTTGAAAAAGGCCGCCGAACCTGCCCGGATCTGGAGATCGGCGTCTGTGGTGAGCATGGGGGCGATCCTGACAGCATCGAATTTTTCCATCAGGCCCAGCTGAATTATGTAAGTTGTTCGCCCTACCGGGTGCCGGTCGCGCGTCTTTCAGCCGCCCTTGCTTCTATCAAATTTCATGCAGCCGGGTAAAGATGGAAAACCAACCATTAATCGAATTTAAAGGGGTCACCAAGCGCTGCGGTGACTGGGAATTTAATCTCCTTTTTGTTCGGGCCGATACGTTGCTAAAAATTGTTCCAGCTTTTCAAACTCGCCCTCGAAAAATAGATGCAGCGACTCGATGACTTCATCAATCTCGTTTAAATGGCCATATATTGCCCCGACATAGGGCAACGGCAATTTAAAGCGTGACGTTTTATCGGAAAATCCCACCTGAAACTTTTTTATCGATTCAATGTAATGTATACTAAAGCTGAATTTGGTATTATGCTTCCAGAATTGGGCGTTGGATTGCAGGCTATCGCGCCAGGGATAGTCCCGGATGATCCTTTCGGCGGTGTGGACGGCGATGGACCTTTCTGCCAGAATAATATTTCTCTCTTGATCCGTTATGTACAAGTCATAGATGTTTTCGGTTGGCATCCTACATTTCCTCCAAAACATTCCCACCTTCTGCATTCAATCTATTGCGTCTTCCGTAAAGTTCATTTTCTTCATCTCCTTTGCAGCGTTCGCTTTTTAGTCCGAAAAAATATTCCGTTTTCTTCCCGCCGTGCGAACAAATCCCGCTCCCACAGTTACCGCACTCTCCAGACCCCCAACAATAGCTGCGACCAAAGGACCACCCACCATGATGGATCCGAGACCGGTGATCATAAGGAAGGACCGGCTATACCGGCCCCTTCCTTATCATGGTGATTTACCAACCTTCAATCCCAGGCAAAAATAAGACCCCGACTACCAGAGTAAATAGCCATTGTCTAAATAGTAGTAAGGATGGTGGTGGGGAAGGTAAAGCGGCTCATGAAGATAAGCTCCCTTGTAATGCCATTCATCCCAGGGGTATTCGTAGCCATCCACGGTCAGTTGATTGTTCACTTCCCAGATCCCCTCGGTATGGAATGCAACATGGTCAGCTTCTCTGCGTTCGGACCAGGTGTTAACATTGCCGGTGAGAATGGCCAGGCCGTTTTCGACGGTCACATGTATCTTATTATGCACCCAGAAAGTGGTCCAGTTCCATTCGATACGGCTCTTGATCTTTCTGGCCAACGCTGCATCCGAAGACCTTCGTTCCCAATTTACTTTGATATTGTTAATGACCTTTTTCACGCCCCGAACACGGGCGGCAGCATTTGCGGCATGTATTTTCTCATACCAGTTATTAACGCTACCGAACAGCGTCACCACTCCGTTTCTAGCTTTCGCATCCAGATCGAAGCCTTCCAAGGTTAAGTCCGTGTTGAGGTTGAAATTTACATCGTCAAGAATGGCCCAGTCTTCACGCTTATTGACACGCACAAACAGGTTGTTCGTAACCCAGCCTACGCCGATAACGTCGCGAACATCCTGCTCGGCAGTCTGCATCTGATAAAAGCTGGGCACATGGCCGTCCAAAGTCACCTGCCCATAGGCCGCCTTGATGGAGATTCCCGATGCTGTCACGCGGGTATCCTGGTCCAGTTCGGCCCGGACGGCCTTTTTCAAAGCATCATCCGAAGGCCAAAACTTTTTTTTGCGGACGCCGCGATTCTCCCACCATTCCACCTTGAGATTGTTTTGGACGCCCTTAACGCCCGCCAGCCAAAAAAGCTTGCTGCGCGCCCGTTGCTTTTCATAGGCATTGCCGACCGAGCCCTCAAGACTGATAACGCCATCTTTAACTGAGACGGTAATCGGCATTCCGCTGAGGTACACATCGCGATCTAGCGCGGCTACGGCATCGTCTTTAATCTCCTGATCGTTCCGCTTGACCTCAAGCTCGAGCTGGAGTTCATTCGTGACGTCCTTTACACCTCGAACCTCGCCGGCAAGCAGTAAGGCTTCTTGGGCCTCGCTCCAGTTTGCCACGTGGCCGGAGAGGGTAACTTTACCCTGCACACAAGTTACCCTCAGCCCTTGAGACTCAATGACGGCACTGTTGAGGATACGTCGCCGGATTGCATAGCGGATGTCCGTGTCCGAACGATAGCCCGGGATTACCGAAATCTTGTTCACCACGCTTCGCACACCATTGATCTTCTCGGCTTCAAGATTCGCGTATTTCTTTGCGCTCAGGTTGTCCACACTGCCGGACAGCGTGACAATGCCCTCCTTGGTGCTTGCCGTTATCTCTGAAGCGTCCACGCGCGGATCATGGCGAAGCGCATCCTTTACCCAGTAAGTGATGTCAGCATCTCCCACTTTATTCCCGGCGAATGACTGTGACGCCACCAGGGTACACGTGAAGATAGTGAATACGACCAATAGTAATAGTTTGTTCATCGGTTTTATCATAGCTCATTTTTCCTTTCGTCGTTTGAATTTTCGTCATTTAAATGCACTATAAGTTTCCGCCTACGATTCCGGTATCGGTGGAGGTCTGATAATCAGGTAGGATTTTGGCTCTATTTTCTGTAGAGGTTTGACTTACAAGTCGACGTGGTGCTCCGGTAGATGTCGGATCGATCCTCTGACGGCATCACACCGTCGCGGAGGGTATTGATTGGGGCTTTCGGAACCCTCATCACCGTAACTTGGCTATCTCATGCCGTTCCTTCTCGAGGCCGCTCAGATATAAAGTAGCTTCCCTGGGTTGAGGAATTTTGGCCATCAGTTTGAGTACCGCCCGGATGACGTCCTGGCGGGCGACGATTCCGACGACTTTTCTGTGGCGTAAGACAGGCAGGCTGATGACCAATTGCTCACTATGGGCAAAAATGTGGGCGATGGAAAACAAACGGGCATTTTCCGAGATCGCGTGCGTGTGCCGGTGTGGTTCCAGATAATCTCTGACATGGATAGGAAACGGTACTTCGTGGTAGATTAAGTCACCGAGTGCATTCATGCAACCTTGCAGGGAGAACATGCCGACAAAGAAACCGTTTTCTGCCAGCACCGGTGCGGCAAAAACCCCTTTTTTCACCAACTTGATGGCGGCATCGCCCACGATCATATCCGCTTTGAGGGTCAGCACTTTTGTGGTCATAATATCTTTGGCTTTCAGTATAGCCTCCATTATTAAATCTCCTGAACCCGTGAACGCTTGCTGATGTTTTTATCGCTCTGACGGACCGGCCGGCAGGACTTAGACGCCGCACTGCAGGCCTCACAGTTCGAGACCCAAACATTTTGAGCGGATTTCGTCTGACCCCGGCACGATTGCCCGGATTTGCTTTTTTGCAGGATGTCCCTAAGCATTAGACTGAAACCCGCAAACACTATAACGAATAATGTGGCCAGTAATTCGAACATATCTATTTCTCAATAATTTCAGTAAATTGTATAATTTCCGCGACATAGTTACGCCCCGAAGTCATCATAGAAAATGCTCTCCCGCTCAACCCCAAGGTCATCCAGCATATGGACCACGGATTGGCTCATGACCTGTGGACCACACACATAGTATTCAACATCTTCCGGCTCGGGATGGCTTGCTAAATAGGTATCATGGAGCACCTGGTGGACGTATCCTTTCATCCCGGTCCAATGATCCTCGGGAGCCGGTCGCGAAAGGGCCAAATAGAACGAAAAGTTTTCGTGCTCCTTAGCCAGCCGTTCAAAGTGATCCAGGTAGAAGCATTCATGGAGGTTGCGTGCATTATACCAGTAGGATATTTTGCGTCGGCTGTTGCGCTGCTTCAGCAAGGTGAAAATATGGCTTCGCAACGGTGCCATGCCCGCCCCGCGACCCATGTAAATCATCTCGCAATCCGTCTCGTGAATTAAAAACTCGCCGTAGGGTCCGGAAATATTCACCGGATCGCCGGGTTTGAGATTGAAAATGTACGCAGACGCCAATCCCGGAGGGATTCCGGGACCGGGTGGAAGGGCAATCCGGACGTCCAATATAATGATGCCCTTTTCTCCCGGATAGTTCGCCATGGAGTACGCCCGGGTAATCGGTTCCGCAACCCGCGAGGTGAGTTGCCACAAATTGCGCTTATCCCAAGCCGGCCGAAACTTCTCTTCAACGATAATGTCCTTGAAGCTGAGCTCATGAGGCGGAATATCAATTTGGATGTATTGGCCGGGTTTAAAATCCATTACTTCTCCTTCAGGTAATTCGAGGATGAGTTCCTTAATAAAATCAGCGACGTTTTTATTGGACCGGACCGTACACAGCCACTTTTTGCTCACAAACACCTCGGGTGGCAGCTCGATTTCCATATCCTGCTTGACATTCACCTGACAGCCCAGCCGCCAGCCTTCGCGAGCCTGCCGTTTGGTGATATGGGCCAATTCGGTGGGTAAAATGTC
>CAVQBT010000003.1:0-50722 GCA_963710795.1 uncultured delta proteobacterium | reverse complement strand
ACAGGTCCAGCACCTCATCCGCCTCGATCGTCCGGCCGTCCAGGGTGACATTCAGGCTTGCGTCAACGAGCCCGCTCGAGACGCCGCCGCTTTCAGGATCTGAGACCGCCACATCGACCATGATTTCATCCGTGTTGCGGTAAAAGCCGGCCTGGGGCTCGAAGACCTCGATGGTCGGCGCGGTTTTGTCGATCAACACCTCAATGGCGCTGGGCGCACTCTCGGCACCGTCGTCGTCTGTGACCGTGACGCTGACCGCATACAGGCCTTCGGCGGCATAATTGTAGACAGCGCTGACGGTGCCGGTTGCAGCAAGACTTTCAATTTTCTCTGCACCCGAAATTTCGGCTGCAGCACCGTTGCCAAAATCCCAGCGGCTGCTGTGGCTATCCAGCCAGCCCGGGTCCGCGAAGGCCGCCGTCAGGTGCACTTCACCGGTGGATGGATTGTCGCTCATCAGGCCGGTGATAACGGGTGTTGCGTTGGCGACCTCCACGGTCAGGGTGCTGGTCCCGGCCCCGCCGTCATCGTCGGTCACGGTCAAGGTTACCGTGTAGATCCCATTGTCACCATAGGAATGAACGGGGGTCAATGTGTCGGCCGCGGTTGCGCCATCGCCGAAATCCCATTCTATCGTATGGGAATCGAGGCCAGGATCGGTGAAGCTGCCCGAGAAAGAGACCAGGTCTCCCTCAGTGACCGCCTGACCATCTCCGGCATCGGCCGTAGGTGCAACATTATTTACGCTAACTATGATCGTGTCGGATCCCGAATCACCGTCATCATCGCTGATAGTAACGGTTATCGAGTAAGCGCTGTTTTCAGCATAGATGTGGCTCAGAACGAAGGTCTTGTCCGGGTTGAGAGCAAGCGACTGCTCGCCGGAGCCGTCACCGTAGTCCACCGTCGCCGTCCAGGTGTCGGCACCCGGATCGGTAAAGGTGCCGCTGCGGGTAAACGTGCCGCCTTCGTCAATGGTGGCGTCAGAACCGGCTTCAGTCGTCGGCGCCACGTTGTTCACCGCCACAGTTAAAGTATCCGTCCCCAAGCTGTTTTCATCATCACTGACCGTAACAGTAATGGTATAGGTGCCGTTTTCAGCATAAAGGTGGCTCAGAGCGAAGCTCTTGTCTGCATTCAGGGCAAGCGCCCGGGCGCCGGAGCCGTCGCCGTAATCCACCGTGGCCGTCCAGCTGTCCGCACCCGGATCGGTGAACGTACCGCTGCTTTCGAACGTGGCGCCTTCGTTGATGGTGGCGCCAGAGCCGGCATCGACGCTCGGGGCCACATTGTTCACCGTGACCGTTAGCGTATCCGTCCCCACTCCGCCGTCCTGGTCGTCAACCGTCAGCGTGACGGTATAGACACCATTGTCGGTGTAGGTATGGATGGGGGTCAGATTGTCCACCGCAACCGTCCCGTCGCCGAAATCCCATTGAATCGTGTGAGTATCCGCACCCGGATCCGTGAAGCTGCCGGCAAAGCTGACCGCTTCACCTTCAGCAGCCGTCTGCTCAGCGCCGGCTTCGACAGTTGGCGCGGCATTGCTGACCGCCACGACCAGAGAATCCGTACCTGCAGCACCTTCATCGTCGGTCACGGTTATCGTCACCGTGTAGTTGCCCTCATCGACGTAGGTGTGGCTGATCGCGTAGCTCTTATCCCCGTTCAGACCGAGCGGCTGTATTCCCGTGCTGTCGCCGAAATCAACCGTTGCTGTCCAGGCATCGGCTCCCGGATCGCTGAAAGTCCCGACAAGATCAACGACAGCGCCTTCGACGGCTGTCAGATCATCGCCGACATTTGCGATGGGAACGACATTTTTCACGCTCACACTTGCCGCTGCCGTCTGAGTGATGATGCCATCCCATACCTCAACTGTAACGGTTCCGGTATAATTATCATGCCAGGTATAAGCTGCGCTTGGTGCTGTTGCGTAGTCCGTATCCCACTCCCCATCACCGTCGAAATCCCAGCGGTATTGCAGTTGGTCATTGTCAATGTCGCTGGATGCGGCGGCATCAAACGTGATGGGGGTGCCCTCTTGCGAAGTATACGGTCCGCCTGCATCGGCAATCGGTGCGTCGTTCACCGGATTGACGACGAGCGTCACCGCAACCACGCCGGACTCGTCGGATCCGTCACTAACCTTATAGGAGAATGCGTCACTGCCGTGAAAATTGCCGTTCGGCTGATAGCTGAAAGAACCATCGGAATTCAGAGTCAGTATGCCGCTGTTGACCGCCTCTACCAGGACAGCGGTCAGATCAACACTGTCGATGTCCGAATCGTTGCCCAGCACGCCGGGGGCCGCCACGGTCAGGACCTGATCCTCATCCACGCCATAGGTATCAACCAGGGCAACCGGCGGATCGTTGACGTTTCTTACCGTGAAGACCGCCGCGTTGCTGTCCGAAAGTTGGGCCGGATCGGTGGCTGTGAACGTGATGCTTTCAGAGCCGTACCAGTCAGGATGCGGGATGGCGATCACGGCCACATGGGTGTCCTCGTCGATAGCGACTGAAAGCTGGCTTGCGCCGCTGTAAGTCCAGTCCATCTCGGCGGCGGTGTTGTCCGCGTCGTCGACATAATCGTCAAGGGCGACGAAGAGAAATGATTGGCCCTCGTCGATGGTCTGATCCGGGATATCCCCCACGGCCGGCGGCGCATATCCCGTTACCGTAGCTCCAGCTGAGTCATTGTCTGGATTGCGATCGGTTGGGTTCGAGGCTGTTTTGGCTGCGGTAATGGTCATGTCACCGGACTGTTCGACCACCGCTGTAATTTGAAGGGTAACCGTTTGTCCATTTGAAAGCTCGCCGATTTCCCAGACACCCGTATCCGGAGCATAGGTTCCCTGAGACGGTTCACTCGATTGATGGCGCAACCCCGGCGGCAGCTGGTCTGATACTTGAACACCGTTGGCATCGTATGGACCGTTGTTGGTGACCGTGACGGTGAAAACAGAATTTTCCCCCACATGGACGGTCGCCGGCGCGACGCTTTGGGCTACGTCAATGTCAGCGGCCAAACCGGTCACGCTTAAAGTGTACGAATCATTGCCGCCGTCCGGATCGAATTCATCCAGGCTAAAGATGTCGGCCGTGTTGATCTGCTCGCCGGCTTCCGCAACGGTCACAATCATATCCATCACCGCCAGGGCACTGGCCTCAATGGTCCCTACTTGCCACTGTTGACTCCCGTCATCGTAACTTCCCTGGGACAAGGTCGCCGACTGCAGATCCAATCCCACGGGCAGCAGGTCACCGATTTCGACATTGCCGGCGTCATCCGGTCCGTTGTTTCTGACCAGCAGGGTAAAAACGGCCTGACCGCCGGCGTCGACGGCGGAAAGATTGACCCGTTTATGGATAGCCAGATCGGCAATATATTGATGGTTACCCGGGTCCTGATTGATGACGATACTGGATCGATTATTGGTAGGATCTGGGTCCGGCTGACCGCTGCCGGTCAGAACGGCGGTCAGGATTAACTCATCGATGGTGTCGACAGTCAGCGTCAGTTGCAGTTCAGCACCGGCACCGGAGACCAATTCGCCGACAACCCAAATTCCGTTAATCTGATCATAATCGCCCAGGGAGGTGGTGCTGCTCTCATGGGACAACCCGTTTGGCAGCAATGCTTCGATTTGTATTCCCGTGGCATCATCGATACCGTTATTGGTTACGGTGAGGGCAACCGTGACGGTATCGCCGTCTTCCGGCGCTAATTTGTCGCTGATCAATGCCAACGCCAGATCCGATTGGCTCCCACCATTTAAAAGCAGGGCAGCCGAATTGTTGGAGCGGTCCGGGTCATATAAATCGGCATCACTCAGGGTCCCGATGTTGAGTATGCTTCCTGAACGCGTCACTTGGGCAGTGATATTCAGGGTGGCTGTTGTATCCGGCTCCAAGGCGGGTATATCCCAGATTCCGGTTGCATGTTGGTAATCGCCGTCGGAATCATCACTGACGTAGGTCAGGCCGGTAGACAGCAAATCGGTCAGCATAAGTCCGGTGGCTGACTGCGGCCCATTGTTGGTGGCCGTGATGGTGATGATGACATTTTCACCGATTTCCGGATTCAAATTGTCGACTGACTGGTGAATCACGAGGTCGGCCAGCTCGGCCGGGTCGGTTTCAGCTAAAAATTCTTCATAATCGGATATACCGTCATGGTCAAAATCGCCGCTGCCGTCACGGTCCAGACCACCGAAATGCTGCCTTTCCCAGTCGTCGTCGATGTTGTCGCCGTCCGCATCGAGAAACCCTTTGACGGCGATCGTGGCCCGCCGGGTGGCCTCCAGCAAACCGTCCGAGGCCCGGTAAATGATCTGGTAGACCCCGGCCTGCCCTTCGACCGGTGTCCAGTCAAAAACCCCAACTCCGTTGCCCTGATCCACAAAGGTTGCGCCGACCGGCAGCGGGGCGGCTGAAAGCTGAGGCACCGTGCCGCTGGGATCGCTGGCTTTGACAGTAATGGAAACCGGTGCGTCTTCTTCCACGGTTTTATCTGGGATAGGCTCCAGCACGGGCGGCAGCGGGACCGCCGAAGCTTCTTCGAATTTAAAGGTGTAGCTGCCAGGGGAATTCACATCGAACAGATTGAGGTAGTATTGCAAGGAATTACCTTCACCCCGGGTGTGGGACAGCCAGGCATTGTCCGGCTTGATGACCTTGCCGTCGGACCGTATAACCTCTTTGAGGACTTTTTGCCCGCCAAACGGATCGTCCACCCGGACATACATGAAACCGGCTGTTTCAGCCGTAGACAGGGCACGCGTTGTATCGCCGGTTCCGGTCAGACTCGCCGTAGCCGACTGATCGAGGACCAGGGGATCTTGATCTGCCGGATCACCGAGACCATTCACTTCCGATTCATAGATGCGATACACGCCGCCGTCTTTGGCCAGAAAATCGCGCACCGCGTCCCGGCCGGGCAGGTCCACCAGGACATCGCGCACCAGAAAATGGGTGTTGACCGCTTTGATCAGCGATGTCAGCTCACCGCCCAGCTCATCGGAATGCGAAAAGTCAGCCGTAAATGAAACAAATTTCCCTGACAGCGTGCAGGTCATGATCCAGCGCGCCACGCCCGAACTGTCGGACGCGATATCGCCGAAATCCACCAGCAGACTGTTGGTGGCCGGTTGTCCATTAACCTCGCTGCCTTCGATGGCGAAGCCGATTAAAAGCCCCTGCTCATTTTCAGTGATCTTGGGCTGGGCTGATTCAATTTTTAGTTTGCGCGCCACACCGTGGCCGCTGTTTTTAACCCGCACACCCAGGGAAAACGGCACGATGGGTTCGATCTTCAGAGAAGGGGATCGTCCCCGTAAACCTCGGCGGGCAGAAAATAATCCAGGGTGATTTCGGGCATGGGTTTGACAAAGATGTAGTCGGGGGTGACTTCGGTGACCTTTTCTTCGCCACCGATGGTGTAAGTCAATTTGGCACCGACATAATACAGTGTGCCGGACTCAAGGCCATTGGAAGAGCCCGGTGCGGGAATAATCAGCCAGTGGATATCGGCGGTGGTCGACGAATTGACCGTGCCGCTTCCGCTAACATCATCAATATTTTCCAACGAATCCTGGTCCAGGCGAATAAAAAACAGTGCATCGGTATTGGTTGGATCCGAACTGGCGAGCACCGGATTGCCGTCCTCATCGGCAAACGACACGTCGACATTGACATTTTGCAGGCTGATATTGGAAAGGCCGTTTTTGATGCGCATATGGGCATCAAAGGCCTGGCGCTCCAGGGTCAGCTCCTGCTTGATTTCGATTTTGACCCGGGCGCAGACCGTGTCGGCGGCCTCAGAAACAGCCGGACCCATGACCAGCAGCCCGGCTAACAATACTAAAGATACACCAATCCAGCTTTTAACAATAAATGCCTTCCCCATTTCCCCCTCCGATTTTAGTTCATCCTCACTTTCAGTCCTTGCCCCTTGAACCGGAAGCGATGATAGGATCCCATTGGATAGTCGTGGGATCCCCGGATAATTTGCATACTGATATAGTCCGCCTGGTCCTGGTTCAGTTTTTTGTTTTGCGGGTCGGCAATATGCCAGCTCCCGTTTTCATAATATTCAGCCCAATTGTGATAATCGCGCGCCTTCAAAACGGCATCCTGCGGGCTGATGTAGCCGCCGATGCGCCGGGCAGGTATGTTATTGGCCCGGCACAGGGCCACAAACAGATCGGCAAATTCGGTGCAATCGCCCTTTTTATATTTGAGCGCATAGCAGGCGCCGCGCTCCTGGCCGGAATAGCCGCTGTAATTGAGGTTGGCCGACACCCACTGAAAAATATTTTTTACGGTGCCGGCAGCATCCGCGGATCTAAGCTGGTGCGCCGTGCGCACAATGGCCGGGTCGTCGGATTCGACATAGGGCTCCGTTGCCAAATCGCACGGCCGGGGGGTGTCCTGGATTGAAGAGGATACCGCCGATAGCTTCAAGTCGGCCCTGATCGTGATCAGGCGGGTGCTAAAGGGCGCTAAATTTTCAAATCGATAGTACAGAATCCGGTTGCCGGAATTATCGGTGATCAACTCGAACGGATAGTTGGATTTAAGTTCAGTGCTCTGCTGAAGCCCGGTTTGCTCAACCGGGGCATAGGTCCAGAACTCGGCCAGCGGAATCACCCGGGCCGAATTATTGTGCAGGGTAAAGCCGTACCGGAGCTGTCTGACAATGGAATATCCATGATTCAGCGCTGCGGATGCAGGGGTTTGGCCGATTCCGGTATCGACGCCCCCGGCGATCCCCAAACCCAGCGCGATGCAGACGGTATAGATAATGGCCTTTTTCATAAGATATCAAATCGAATATTGCTGTTTATGCTAATCGTACTGCTGTTTTTGAAGGCGGAATACTTAGGGTGATGTAAGCGGCGGGGATGGTGTCGATTGCTTCCCGAGGGCGGTGGCGGGTTTACCGTTTTAAAAGACGCGCGGCCAGGAATCTGAAAACTTTGATTGCCGGCTCTGCTGTTTATGATCACACGCCATTTCATCAATTTCATATTTAGCTCTGCTCGAAATTCATACCGATATTTCCACATTTCAGCTGCTTGCCTGATGAACGGTAACGGCCAGACCATACCAGTTCCTAAAAAAATGCAAGTAATAAATATCAATATTAACAGTACGTTTTATTACTTTACACGGTTTGACAGCATTTTACAGTAACTAGACGACAGTCCGCAAAATTTACAAAGAAACAGCAATAACCATGCCGCGAATGGTGCAGTAGGGACAGGGATGGTTTTTTTAATTAAAACAAGTAAGTTACGGTATTGATGGCCACCATTCCATTTATTTGTCTAAAAAAATTGGGTAACCGGGTCGTCAAATGTAGGTAGTGTGTTTCCGATTTCAGGTAACCGGCCTTACTAGATTTGACGACCCGACTGCCGGATACTCGATCATCAAATTTTGATTGGTATGGGTTGCGCAGATCAACAAAAAAGATTATTAAAGTTCAACCCATACCTGAATTTTGCATCCAAATAAGCATCAATTAAGTTTGCAGTTAAGTTACCATGACTGACTGCTCGCATTGACTGATGCTTAAAAATTCAGGTATATATATTTTTTCAAAAATTGCTTGAAAGACATTGAAAGGCAAAAGGCAATGAAAATCGGCGTGATGAACAACCCCGCTAAATCGGTTTACGATGAAGTCACCGCCTTTGGTGAAGCCCGGTTTGACTTTGTGGATCTAACCATCGAAGGACCCGCTGCCCTGGAGATTGAGGTTTCAAAGCTGAAGCCTATTCTTGACAGCTACGCGATGTCGGTCACGGGACATACCGACCCCTGCCTGCCGTATGCTTATCCGATCCAGGACTGTCCGCAACGCTTGTCTGAAAGAACTGGAGCGCTGTGCCGTGATTTTTTCCGACCTGGGCGCTCGCGTTATGAATATCCATCCCAGCTATTTCTGTCCGCCGGCCATGCGAAATAATATTGTCGATCTAAACATCGAGGCCTTAAACCCTGTCGTTGAAATGGCTGCTTCCTATGGACTGACGGTTGTTTTTGAGAACTTTAAAGCGCCGTTTGACCGGGTTTCGACCCTCAAAAGGATGATGGATGAGGTGCCGGGACTGGCGCTGCATCTTGATTTCGGACATGCGAATTTCGGCCAGGACAATCACTATGTTTTTTGCAAAAAACTGGGTCACGAAATCAGGCATGTCCATTTTTCGGACAACCGCGGCCGGGAAGACAATCACATGCCGCTGGGGGTCGGCAACATAAATTGGGATAACGCGGTGAAAATCATTAAAAGCCATCGGCTATGACGAAACCATCACGCTGGAAGTGTTCTGTGACGATGCCGCAATGTTTTTCAAATACCTGGACCTCAGCCGCAAGCTGGTGCTGGATCTGTGGGAGGAACCGGCAAATAATCGTATCAAGACAATTTAGGGAAAGGTACCAATGAAAGCAGACGATAAACGGATTTACCTCGAAGACATCGGGGAGATTGTGATGTCCCGGGGCGGCAGGGATATATGGCTGGTTAAGGAAATTACCCAACACGAGGATTTTAAAGACCGCTGCCTGCCCAAAAGGATTTACGTGGTCGATTTTCCCGGCCGGGGGGTCGGTGAAGAATTTTTGCTCAGCCGCCAGGCCTGCGGACCTGAGAAATTTTTGATGATCAAAGAAATCGGACATGACATGATCCGCCTGTTCGAGCGCATGTTCGTCGGTCGGCTGGCCCAGTTTGTCATATTGTGGGGCGGGCGTCCGCTGGATCTGCTGGATGCCAACCCGCCGCTGCAGCGTCCCGAACTGCTCGACACCACCTACATCAAGCTCACCCGGGTCGAAGACCAGGCCAAATTTCGCGGCTGGGACATTGTCGAGACTTCCTTTGTCGGGGAGTGGTGGCAGGACGACACCTGGATCATCATGGAAGAGTGCATCGCCTCCGGCCAAACCCTGACTTACTTTGTCGAAGAGGCGCTCGGCCACCACAGGCCCAAAAAAATATTCCTCTTTCCGGTCTGTGCCAGCCTGGAGGGGCTGGAAGGAATCTGCCGGCTGTGCAATGATGCGGGGGTCGAACTGGTGCCGGTTTACAACGGGGCCTTAATCGAAGTCGCCGAACAGGGTGTCAGCATGCCGTTTACCGACCTCGGCCTGCAGCCGCTCACCATCGTCACCCACCATTTTTACCACGACCTCAAAGACCGCTACCAGGGGACACCGCTTTGCTGGGTGGGTGACATCGGGGACTCGATTTACAAGCCCGAAGATCACTTGATCGAGACCTTCAGCGACATGCTGGCCGTGGGTATGGATTTTGACCGCGAGGATTTTTCGCTCTGGAGTCCGATTATGCGCTCCGAACATTTTTTGACCCGCTTTGAAGCCGAACATCCCGAGGTTTTCAGGCAAGTTGCCCGGTATATAAAGAAGTAAGCGGGAGGTGGATGGCTTTGAAGGTGGAAAAAAAGAAGGTGAGAAGTTGAGAGGGTGAGAAGGCTGGGAGGCCGGGAAGCTTGGAAGCTTGGGAACCCGAAGGATAGAAAACTATTAATCTACTTTACCGTAGGGTGGGCTGTGCCCACCAAACACCGCTGATTTCCTTTGTCAAAGGTGGGCAGAGCCCACCCTACTCCAATAAAACTGGCCTCCCAATTTTCCTGCCTTGCGGCTTCCATCCAACCTTCTGATCTTCTGACCATCTCACCTTCCCACCCTCTCACCTTCTCACCTTCATAGCTTCCCAGCTTCCCGGCCTCCCAGCCTTCTTGCCTCCTGGCTTTCAAGCCTTCTGGTTGAAACTAAAATCCACCTCAACCTGCCCTTCCTCCAGCGCCAGCCGGCTGATCACGGGCGGGGTTGCGGCGATGATCTTTGCCGCGGCGAATCACGTGCAGGCGGGCGGGCTTCAAGCGCAGGGCCTCATGCGGGTCTTGGGCCTGCAAAATGACCATGTCCGCCCGGCAGCCCGGCTCCAGCCCGTAGCCTTCCAGCCCCATGACTTTCGCGGCGTTGACCGTCACCGCATCAAACATCTGCCGCATCTGAGCCTGGCCGGTCATCTGGGCCACGTGCAGCCCCATGTGGGCGACTTCCAGCATGTCGTGGGAGCCGAAGCTGTACCAGGGGTCCATCAGCGCATCCTGGCCGAAGGCCACGTTGATTCCGGCTTCCATCAGCTCTTTGACCCGGGTCATGCCGCGCCGTTTGGGATAGGTGTCATGGCGGCCCTGGAGCGTGATATTGATCAGGGGATTGGCCACCACATGCAGGCGGGCTTCAGCCATCAGGGGAATCAGCTTGCTGACGTAATAGTTGTCCATGGAGTGCATGGACGTCAGGTGCGACCCGGTCACCCGGTCCTGCAATCCCAGGCGCCGGGTTTGAAAGGTCAGCATTTCAATGTGGCGGGACAGCGGATCATCGCTTTCGTCACAGTGCATATCCACCCGCAGTCCGCGCTGGGCGGCCAGTTCACACAGGGCGGTTATCGAAGCGCTGCCGTCCGCCATGGTTCTTTCAAAGTGCGGTATGCCGCCGACCACATCGACCCCCATATCCAGGGCCCGTGCCAGATTCGCGGCGCTGCCGGGATGGCGCAAGTATCCATCCTGGGGAAACGCCACCAGTTGCAGATCGATATAAGGCTTGATTTCCTCGCGCACCGCCAGGAGGGCCTCGACGGCCAGCAGCCGGTCATCACTGACGTCCACGTGGCTGCGGATGGCCAGAGTGCCGCGCGCAATGGCCCAGTGACACAGCTCAAGGGCGCGGGCTTTGATGTTTTCAGCCGTCAGATCAGGCTTCAGCTCGCCCCACAGGGCGATGCCCTCCAGCAGGGTGCCGCTCTGATTGACCCGCGGCCGGCCATAGGTCAGCGTCGAATCCAGGTGAAAGTGGCTGTCCACAAATGGCGGCGACACCAGCCGTCCGCCGGCATCGATTTCGCGATGGGCCCGCGCATCGAGCGCCGGCGCAACATCGGAAATCAGGCCGTTTGCCACGGCAATGTCCACCCCCGTGCGTCCATCCGGCAGATTGGCGTTTCGTATGATTAAGTCCAGCATGAATTCTCCTAACAGGCAACCTAATTTTTTAGGCTATTTATTCCTAAATTTACATTCCCGGCTATCGAGATAAATGCCTAAAATTCAAAATGACTAAATTGACTAAAATTACAGATCGGGACCATCTTTATAATGACAGTATACCTTAACTTTAGTCATTTTTCACTTTAGGCATTTCCTGGTCATCCTTTCTCCTCCCGGCGGTAGGGTTTGAGCAGGCCGGCCGGAACCGATGCCTTGCGGGAGACGCTGATCAGAGCGATGATCGTCAGCAGGTAGGGAATCATCAGAAACAGGTGAAAGGAAATGGCGATCCCCAAACCTTGCAGCCTTAACTGGAGTCCATCCAGGAAACCGAATATGAGCGCTCCCAGGGCACCTTTGAACGGATCCCAGTTGCCGAAAATGACCATGGCGATCGCCACCCAGCCGCGGCCGCCGATGACATCGATCAGGAACATGTTCTGATGGGCCAGGGTCAGAAAGGCGCCGCCGATGCCCATCAGGGCGCCGCCGAAAACCAGGCACAGGGTTCGGGTCAGGGTAACATTGACCCCGACGGTGTCAGCCACCACCGGATTTTCACCCACCGTACGGATTTTCAGGCCCAGCCGGGTTTTATAAAGCAAAATCGACATGGCCGGAATCAGCAGCCAGGCGA
The DNA here is from genome assembly GCA_963710795.1 of uncultured delta proteobacterium. GTDB lineage: Bacteria > Desulfobacterota > Desulfobacteria > Desulfobacterales > JAFDCJ01 > JAFDCJ01. Next base: position 38,984 of record CAVQBT010000003.1, on the reverse strand, counting down.
TATAGGTCAATGAATACTGCGTAAAGAGACCCGGGCCGATGATCGGGATTTGCGAAAGCAGCGGCAGGGTGATCTGCTTGAACGGCTCGATGGTGGGCGGCACCGTGGGAGAACCGAAATGCAGCCGGTAGATGAACATGGCCAGCCCGGTGGCAAACAGGGTGATGCCCAGGCCGGACACGTGCTGACTCAGCCCCAGATTGACGGCCAGAAACGCCATCAGCAGCCCCAGCAGCATGCCGACCATGGCCGCGGCCAGCACCCCGGCCCAGATCGAACCCGTGTTGTAGCTGACCAGAAATCCGGTCATGGCCCCCATCAGCATGATCCCTTCGATGCCCAGGTTCAGCACACCGGACCGCTCAGCAAGAATTTCCCCCAGCGTGGCAAAGATAATCGGGGTGGCCATGCGCATCGTGGCCCCGATCAGTCCGGATATAAATGCTGCACCGAGAAGCTCGTTCATTTTTTGCGCACCCACCTAATTTTGTATTCGGTAAAAAGCAGAAAGATAAGCATCACCATCAGCGCCATCCCCTGGATGACTTCGGCAATATACGTGGGAACACCGGTCATGCGGCTCATGGTCTGGGCGCCGACAATAATCACACTAAAAAACAAAGAAGAAAACAGCACGCCCACCGGATGCAGATTTCCCAGCATGGCAATCACAATCCCGGAATAACCATAGCCGGGAGAGATATCCATAATCAGGCGGCGCTGGATGGCACACAGCTCCCCGACGCCGGCCAGCCCGGCCAGTCCGCCGGAAATCAGCGCCGTCCACAGGATCACCCGGGTCGAATTGATGCCGCCGAAGTTGGCCGCCCGGGCATTCACGCCCACGGCCCGGGACTGGTAGCCAAAGGTGGTTTTTTTGTTGATAAACCAGATCACCAGCACAGCGATAAATGCCAGCGGGATCCCCAGGTGAAAGCGGGAACGCGCCAGCAGCATGGGATACTCGGCCGCCGCGATGATGGCCGAGGAGCGCGGCCAGCTCGAGCCGGGCTGCTGCAGCGGCCCGAAAAGCAGCGCCCCCATGATATGCACCATGACATAGTTTAGCAGCAGGGTCGAGACCACATCATCCACTTTGAGCCTGGTTTTGAGAAGCGCCGGAATCGAGGCCCACAGCCCGCCGGCCAGGGCCCCCCCGGCCATAACAATCGGCAGCACCAAGGGCTTGGGAACCCCTCCCAATGAAATACCCAGGGCGGTGGCCGCCAGGGCGCCGGCCAGCAGCTGGCCTTCAGCCCCGATATTCCAGAATTTGGCCCGGAACGCAAACGCCACCGCCAGACCGGTCAATAACAGGGGGCTGGCTTTTACAAAAGTTTCCAGCAGATTAAACCGGGTCCCGAGGGCGCCGTAGAACAGGTAAAAATATGATTTCCAAAGATCCCCGCCGGCAATCAGAATCGGTATGGCGGATAGGATCAACGTCACCATAATCGCGGCAATCGGAATGACAATTTTAGCCCATCCCGGCAAGGGTTTGCGTTTTACAAGCCGCAACCCGATCACTGGTGCACCCCGCTCATCCACAGACCGACCTGCTCGCGGGAGGCATCCTTACAGGGCACTGCTCCCATTACGGTTCCCTCATACAATACGACGATGCGGTCACTCAGGTTAAATATTTCATCCAGATCTTCCGAGATCAGCAGAATACCCGCCCCTCGATCGCGCTCCTGCAGGATCCGCTGATGGATATATTCCATGGCCCCCACATCGAGTCCGCGGGTGGGCTGGGCGGCGACGACCACTGCCGGCCGGCCGGCGAGTTCCCTGGCCAGCATAACTTTTTGCAGGTTGCCGCCGGACAGACTTTTGGTCACCGCCTCACGGCCGGCCGTCTTGATATCATAGGCCGCAATCAAATTATCGCTGAACCGGCGAATCCTGGCGGCGTTCATCAAGCCGAAACGCTGAAACTCCGCCGAGTCGTGGGTTTCCAGGATCAGGTTCTCCTCGACCGTAAGATCCATCATCAGGCCGGTATCCATGCGATCCTCTGGAATGCGGCCCATTTTTAATCCAATGGCCGAAGCCGGGCTGCCGAATTTAAGCCGCCGGCCGTTGACCTTGATGCTGCCGGCGGTCGGCTCCCGCAGCCCGAAAAGAATTTCAGCCAGCTCACGCTGTCCGTTGCCGGAGATACCGGCCATGCCTAAAATTTCGTGCTGTCGAACGACCAGATTCAAGTCTTTGAGCGCCGCTATTTTCTTATCATTCAAGGCATTGAGGTTTTCGATTTCAAGCACGGGCAGACCGGGCTCCATCTCTGTTTTCTCGATGCTTTCCAGCAGTTCCCGGCCCACCATGAGGTTGGCCAGCTCCCGGGCATTGGTCTCGGAAGCCTGCCGCTGCGCCACGACCTGTCCGGCGCGCAGGACCACGATGCGGTCTGAGATTTCCATCACTTCATTTAATTTGTGGGAGATCAGCACCACCGAACGGCCTTCTTTGACAAGGATTTCCAAAGTTTTAAACAGATCGTCGGTTTCAGCCGGCGCCAGCACGGCCGTGGGCTCATCCATAATCAGGATGTCCACATCCCGGTAGAGCGCTTTGAGAATTTCAACTTTTTGCTGTTCACCCACCGACAGGGTCCAAATCCTGGCATCCGGATCAACCTGCAATCCGAAGCGTTCCTGCAATACAACCAGGTCCCGGCGGGCGGATTTGAGATCGAGGAAGATGCCTTTGCCGGTACCGATAACAATGTTCTCGAGCACGGTCTGGGACTGCACCAGGGCAAAATGCTGGTGGATCATCCCCACACCGCGGGAAATGGCATCTTTCGGGGCCAAGAGGTTGACCTTTTCCCCTTTAATATAAATCTCGCCCTCGTCGCAGGTGTAATAGCCGAAGAGAATATTCATCAGGGTCGTTTTGCCGGCCCCGTTTTCACCCAGCAGGGCACAGATTTCGCCGGGATAGAGGTCGAAATTGATGTTATCGCAGGCGGTGACGTCCAGAAACCGTTTGGTAACGCCGGACATACGCACCACTGGTTGGATCGATTGTTCCGCCATGAAAATTCCTGAAAAATATGGGTACCTAAGCCGGACAAGCCGGAATTGAAGATTGAAGATTGAATATCGAATAGAAAACCAGACAGACGGGGTTCGTCGGGGCGTAAGGCAAAGTCCGGGTGGGGATAAACCCCACCCCTAATTTCAGCTGCGATACAACTAACCGGTCGACAAATTTGGAGGTTTACAGTCCTAGATCCCGCCTCTGCCATGTCAAAAAAAAATAATTTAAAAGTGTCCAGGACCTCCTAATAAGAAGGAAAATGATGATACTGCCCTGATCTCGCAACTAGCAATCATTTATTTCTGAAAGGACACTTTTAATCGGACACGGGCCTCTGCTCGTCAACCGGCACCCGGTAGGTTCCGTTGATAATCTTTTGCTCGAGGTCCTGGATCTCTTTGAGGACGCTGGCCGGCAGCGTCTTTTCAAAGCCATGCAGCGGCGCCAGCCGGGAACCGCCCTTGGCCATCATGGACCATTCGCCGAGATCCATGGAGACAAAGGCGTCTTTCTTGACCATTTCGATCGCAAATTGGATGGTGGGATACATATCCCAGACCGGTCCGGTGATGACCACATTGGGGGCCAAGGCATTCTGGTCGGACATATTGCCGAAGGCCAGCACGCCTTTTTCTTTGGCGGCTTCAAAGACCCCGAAGCGTTCGGCATAAATCAAATCCGCGCCGGCTTCGATCTGGGCGATGGCAGCTTCCTTGGCTTTGGGTGGATCAAACCAGCCGCCGATATAGGAGATTTTGACCTTGACCTTGGGATTAACCTTGAGCGCCCCGGCTTTGAAGGCATTCACCAGACGATTGACTTCCCCGATGGGTATGGCGGCAACCACGCCGAGCACATTGGATTTCGTGAGACGGCCGGCAATCACGCCGCACAGGTAGGCCGGTTCGTGGATCCAGTTGTCGAATACGGAAAAATTCGGAGCGACCGGGCCAAACTCCGAACCAAAGGCAAAGGCGGTCTCGGGATAGTCCTTGGCAACCCTGCGGACCGGCTCCTCACCCGCCAAAAAAGCATCGCCCACGATCAGGTCAAATCCCCTTTCAGCGTATTCCCGCAGAACCTTTTCGAAATCGGCGGCCGCAATTTTTTCAGTGAATTCATATTCAATGTTAGGCATCTCGTTTTTGGCCTTCAGACAGGCCTGATGGATCACGCCGTCCCAGGGTTCCTCGATGGCCGTTTGAAAAATAGCAGCAATTTTAAATGGTTTCGCGGCACTTGCGGTTAGGGCCAATGAGATTGACAACAGAACCAGCATGATCACCAAAGCAACTCTTTTCATGATGAGATCTCCTTTCACTAATCCAAGGGTGAGCGATTGAGGGTTCACCGTCCAGGGTTAAAAACCCCAGGCAGTTCCTGTAATCGGGGTGATAGTATCCGTAGAACGAGCATCGGACAACCATGATTTGAATGAGTACCATAGAGGAGCATCTCAAGTTTGTCAATTCCAATTCTTTGTGCTAAAAAGGAAAAAATACTACAACAATCGAGGAGGAATGGGATGCAAGATTTGCTCGAAATCAGCCGGCACTTGGTTGAACGACTTGCGCTGCAACATGAACCGGTCGGGGTGACCCTTTACACGGATAAAGATCCGTTGCCGCCAAATATCCCGTTTAGTGACAAGGAATTAAAAAGCTACTGCCAGGCCTTGATTCTGGCCGGTAAAGGCGACAGCTTCCTGCTTGAACGGGAAAAGATGGGCTGCAAACTTGGAACTTCCGTCCTGGGCTTTGAAGACGATATGGACGCCTATCTGGATGACGGCATCCTGGAAAAATTCGGCGTCGGTCTGTTCGGCACCGAGGAAGCATCGGCTGAAACGATCCTGAAATCCACCTATCTTGCCAAAGGCAAAACCCGGGCGGCCTGGATCGCACCCTTGTCAAAATTCGAACAAACTCCCCAGGTCGTCATTTTTACGGCCAACAGCGAGCAGGTAATGTGGCTGCTGTATGCCGTCAATTATCAAAAAGGCGGGCGCATCAATCTGCCCCAGTCCGGCGGCGCCCTGGGCGGCTGCTCGGACATTACGGCCTTGCCGCTGCTCAAAGGCATACCCAATATCACCTTTTTAGGCCTGGGCTGCCGCCTGAAATCAGCCATCGGCCCGGGCCATCTCATGCTGGGCATCAATGGGTCCGACCTGGCGATGGTCCATACCCATATTATGGAAATGGCCAAGCCGATCGATATGCTGCATCGACAGCAAGCTTCAACTTGCCAATGAGTACATTGATATTCCTTTGTAAGTTAACCTATCTCTGAAAATTACCGTCACCTCAGTATGACGCCTTCATTTATAAACTGCAGCAAGAAGATGCTCGGTATGTTGACCGCTGCGCTGCTGTTCACATCATCTATAGACGCATTTTCCTACGAGGTGTTGGTGATTGATGAATATCTCGGATCCACCTGAGTTAAATAAACCAAACTAATCAATCACGAAAGCACGGACAGATTAGATCTAGGACAATCCTATTTTGACTGACCAAACCCAAAAGACCATCTTTACGATTCCGATACAAAGGAGACACGGATAATGTTTATTGACGGACAATGGACTCAGGCTAAAAGTGATGCGGTATTTGATATTTTTAATCCGGCCACCAATGATAAAATCAGCGAAGTCCCTGATGGCGGCCGCGAAGACGCCGCCCGGGCGATCGAAGCGGCCGGCCGGGCCTTTCAGACCTGGTCGAGGTTGACGGCCTATCAGCGCTCTAAATATTTGTATGACGCCCACCGTCTGATGATCGAGTGCCGCGAGCAACTGGCCCGGGTGATGACCGAAGAGCAGGGCAAACCCTTAAAGGCGGCCCGCAACGAAGTTCAGTACGGCGCCGATTTTCTGCTCTGGTATGCCGAAGAGGCCAAACGAATTTACGGTGAAACCATTCCGGCGCCCCGCCCGGACCAGCGGTTTATCGTCATGCACCAGCCGGTGGGAGTCGTCGCTGCCGTAACCCCCTGGAACTATCCCGTGTCAATGATCACCCGCAAAGTTGCACCGGCCCTGGCGGCCGGCTGCACCATTGTCTTGAAACCGGCCGAAGCCACGCCGCTGTGTGCGATTGAAATCTTCAAAATCTTTCAGAAAGCCGGCATTCCCGGCGGTGTCGTCAATTTGGTGACCGCTCGGGATCCGGCCCCGATCGGGGAGGAGTTTTTGACCAACCCGCTGATTCGCAAACTGACGTTCACCGGGTCGACGGCGGTCGGCAAACTGCTGGCCCGGGGAGCGGCCGAACAAATGAAGCGCATCTCGCTGGAGCTTGGCGGCCATGCGCCATTTATTGTTTTCGATGATGTCGATCCGTTATACGCCGCCAAGGGCGCGATGCTGGTTAAATTCCTGAACACCGGCCAGGCCTGCATCAGTCCCAACCGGATATTTGTTCAGCGCAGTATCATCGATGCTTTTGTGGCCGAAGCCCAGGCACGGGTTTCGAAAATGCAGGCCGGCAACGGACTCGAGGCCGGGGTCAACATCGGCCCGCTGGTGGGACCAGCGGCCCTGGAAAAAGTCGAACGCCAGGTTAACAATGCCCTGGATCTGGGTGCAACCCTGGTGTGCGGCGGCCGGCGACTGACGGGAGCCAATCTGGACCGCGGTTATTTCTATGCGCCAACGATTTTAAAAGACGTAACCACCCGCATGCAGATATACCGCGAAGAGACATTTGGGCCGGTTGCCCCCATTATTGCATTTGATAGCGAAGAAGAAGTGCTGGATATGGCCAACGACACCGTCTACGGACTGGCATCTTACCTTTACACCCGTGACATCTCCCGGGCCATGCGTGTTTTTGAACAACTGCGCTTTGGTATCGTGGGCATCAATGATATCAACCCCACCGCGGCCGCGGCGCCTTTCGGCGGCATGCAGGAAAGCGGACTCGGCCGTGAAGGCGGCCATGAAGGAATCAGCGAATATCTGGAAACCAAGCTGGGCGGGTTTTCGATTTAGCATTTGGTGTTCAGGTTTCGGGCGGAAATTTGAAGCAATGGAAACCAGACGGTACGATGATCAACAAATGCGTATATTTGTTTTACTCAGCGCGGGAAGAAGCTTAAGGTCAGGATGTCTGCGAAACATAACGTTAGGCGATCTCTTCGTTCAGGATAAAGCGCTCGCCCCGGTGGTTTTTATCAATCCGAAACTTTTTTCGGACCAGGATTCTTTCAGCCAGCACAACAGTGGCCGGATAATCGGTGCGGCGTTCACAAAGCTTATTAAAATAGGCTTCCGCGTCGGCCGAATTATCGAAAGTCTGGCGTTTGCTTTTACGGGCATCGCCAATTCGAATCATGACTGAATACATGGTTAATTCCTTTGGATGGTCAGCTGGGATATTTTTTGATAATTTTTGGATCAAACATTAAATTGATGCTTAAGGGGATTAGCACTTTGTCACTGCCACAACCCTATAACATAAGCGATGGGGTTTTGATACAAGAAAATCATTTTGATTATTTTCGATAAAGTTGATTTCAAAATCAGCATGCCGATCGTATTTGTCCACGTAGCCTCCTTGAAAAAAATGGGAATAGACCGTTTTGGTCATTGTATATTGTAATTTGAGATTTTATCGATCCGATCTTTTTCGCCGGGTATGGTACTGATAGAGGCACCGCAGGGCTCGGGCCGCCCGCCGGGCTGATGGATAGGCCGCAATACCGGCCCGGCAGTATTGGGCCCTTAACCGTGCGCCGGTATCAGCCAGTTCCGGGTCCCCGCCATCCGAGTCGATAGTGAAAACAGTGGGTTTGGCATTTGGCCGATTTTTTAAAAAAGCGATGGTCTGCGACGTTGGATCGGTTAAATTCGGAAAGTGGTAGGCCATTCTGGGTATGAGCCGATCAACGACGATTGCGGACACCGCGGAATCCTGGTAAGCCAGTTCCAGCACCTGCGCCAGGTAGTCTGCATCGATAAAGGTCCGCCACATGTCAAGCGGGTTTCCGGCGATCGACCCGGCGGTGGGCACACTGCGGCGCAGAAAATCCATGGTGGGCTCGGATAAGGCCGGGACTTCGAATCCCTGCCGGTTGAATATATCACTGTAAGCCACACTGTTGCCCCCCCCGCCCCCGATGAGAAATACGCCGGGGCCCGCCGGTGCGGACAGCAGGCTGAAGGCCATGATGGCATCGACCCATTCGTTCATCGAGCGCACCCGGGTCACACCGGTCTGGCGGTAAAAGGCCTGCCACAGGTGCTGTGATCCCGCTATGGCCCCGGTATGCGATACCGCCGTGGCTGCCCCGGCCCGGCTTTCGCCCCCTTTCCACAGGATAACCGGTTTTTTTTGATTGGCCGCTTTTGCGATCTGCAGCAATTTACGAGCATCCCTGACGCTCTCGAGGTACATGGCGATGACGCGAATATCTTGATCTTCCGCCATAATTTCGAGAAAATCCGTGCTGTCAAGAACCGCTGCATTGCCGAAACTGACCGCTTTATCAACCCCGATACCGAGCGAGGCGGCATATTCGGTCAGACGCTGGGTCAAGCCGCCGCTTTGCGATATAATGCCCACCGAACCACTTAAACCGGGAATCGCCCCCCAGGCGGTTAACCCGACAGATGGGCAATAGGGTCCCATACAATTCGGACCGATGATATTCAGGCCCTTATCCCCGGCAATGGCGGCGATTTGTTGCTCCAGCAGCCGGCCTTCCGCCAGACCGGTTTCTCTAAAACCGGAGGTCAAAATGTGGATATGCCGTAAACCGATCCGGGCGCAGTCTTCAAGGACCCCGGGCACCAGCCTGGCCGCGACACACACGATGGCCAGATCGGGCACCACCGGCAGGGACGCCAGGTTCGGGTAAGCCTTGAGCCCCCGGATCTCTTGCGCCTTGGGATTGATTGGATACAGTTTTCCGGCAAAGCCGCCTTCCTGGAGCTTCATCAAAAAGCTGGCGCCGCCGAATTTGTAATCACCCGTCGAAACACCGATGACGGCCACATGAGCCGGCTTGAATATTTTTTGAACATCTGTCTGGGTTAAAGTCATATCTCAAATCACGCTGGCTTTATGGGCTGAAGTTGGACGAAGCGAATTTGGCGCAGGTCCGGATTCGATTATTGCAGGAAAATCAGTTTTAATTCAAGCAATCTCGGCGATGGGAAAGATTTTATGAAATAAAGTGAAATGTCAGGTAGAAAAAAGGTCAATCTATTGCTGATAGGACGATAATGGATTCCCAACTAGGCCGCGGCGTTCGTGACCCGACCTTCTTTCCGGGATATAGACAGTATAGGAGAAGCATCGCCGTTCAATGCCTAAACGTCTCTCATCACCGACTTGATGATCTTCGCATATCTTTTTGCCATTGCCTGCCCCGGTTAGGCGGATCGATTCATCGATCTTTTCTGTTTTACTTTCGGGCTTGCGGCTGGTACCCATCGTTTTAAACCCTTCCAGATAAAATGAATTCATGATTCGAATTCGTTCATCCCGCAAATCATCTTTGTTCATATGACAATCAGCATATTAATGCAACTAACATTTTAATGGTGAATCGGGGCCTGCTCAAACCAAATCGTTGTGTTCAAATGGCTACTATTTAGCATGTCGGCTGAATATCTTTAATAACAAAATTAGGGTCGGCAGCAAATGGTAGAATAGATCAAATATGTCTATCGGCCGGGTCAGTAAGCCATTTTTAAGCATGATCAATTTTTCCAGAACATGCGGCATGGGTCGAAACGGTGCCAGGAGCATAAAAATTGCCGCAACGATAAGAATTGAATAAGGTATTTTGTCAAGAATAGTCCGCATAGATTTCCGCATTAATCCGCCCTGAAAATAGCATTTCCGAGACGTTTAAATTAGCCCGGGTAATAGGCACCGGCTTTAGCAAAATAGCCTCCATCGCAACCCCTTTGGGACCGCCGGACCACGTGATGGCGTCGCCGATAATGCTGCGCATATTTTTTCTTTTTTACTTATAGTTCATGACCCCTGCGCTGACACCAAGAAAATTAAATGAATTCGTCTATTTATTTTTGAAAAAAGACTGAGCGCAGCGATTCCACATTTCGAAATTCTGCGGTTCGATATTCGATATTCTGCGGTTCGCCTTTGAATGGTTCTGCGGTTCGCTTTGGATCTCCAGCTCAGGCGATCCGGCTTGAGACTCTGCATTCGGTAGCTTGCCCACAATAATCATGCCCAGACCTCGTCTTTTGTCACATCTGCGGTCCGCCGGGTTCCGATCAACTTGCCGTTTTTGATGACCGAGACCCGGTCCGACAGGTCAAATACGTCATGCAAATCATGGCTGATCAGAAAGATACCGATTCCCTCGCTTTTGAGCTGCTTATCAATTCAGAGACCATGGCCGTCTCCTGGGGGCCGAGGGCCGCGGTGGGTTCGTCCATGATTAGAATTTTAGCGTTGAAATATATCGCTCTTGCGATAGCTACGGATTGGCGCTGACCGCCGGACATATTTTTAACCGCATCGGTGATGTTTTCAAAATTGGGATTCAGCCGGGCGATGACCTTGCGGGCTTCATTTTCCATCGCCCGATCGTTGAGTGTCCCATAGGGGGTCATGATTTCCCTTCCCAAAAACAGATTGTTGGGCGCATCCAGATTGTCGGCCAACGCCAGGGTCTGGTATATGGTTTCAATGCCGTATTTGCGTGCATCACGCGGAGACTCGATGCGCACTTTTTCTCCATTGATGCGAATCTCGCCCTCGTCGCAGGGAATGGCTCCGGAAAGAGCCTTCATCAACACAGTTTTCCCCGCGCCATTGTGACCCAGAACACCGGCGACCTCGCCGGGGTTAAGATCGATGCTCACCCCGTTAACGGCATGCACCCCGCCAAATCGCTTGTGGATATTGACCATCTCAACCAAAGGCGTTTGGCTCATGGCGTTTCTCTCTATTGCCGTTTTTTGTTGTAAACCACATCAAACCATACCGCGAGGATCAGAACACGCGCCGATAACCAGCTGGCGCATGGCGCTGGAAATGCCCAATAGAACCATCCCGTTGTCCAGACTCTGCATGATCACCGCACCCAGAATAGCGCCGGAGATCGCTCCCTGACCGCCGGCCAGCGAAGTCCCGCCGATAACAGCGGCGGCAATAACGTTCAATTCGGCCAGCATACCCATGGAATTCGCTCCGGCATTCAACCGTGCCGTGGTAATTACCGCCGCAACGGCGCACAGAATACCCATGACCATAAATACAAAAGTGGTGATCCTTTTAACCGCGATACCCGCCAGTTCAGCCGCTTCCGGGTTGCCCCCGATGGCGAACACATACCGGCCGAATCGGGTAATTTTGGCCAGCAGGCTCATGCCCACCACCACACAGATCATGATCAACACCGGCACGGGTATGCCGCGTGGAATCTCCGTCCTGGGTTTGTAATATGAGTTCATTACCAGAACAAACCCGCATACCAGTGCCGTGCCGATCGCCAGAAAAAGCAGCTGGACCCAGAGCGGTTTTACCTTGAACCCGTATTTGCGGCAGCTTCTGCGGACCATTATGGTGTTGATCAGCATCCATGCGATCGCCACAGCCGGCCAGAATCCAGCTCCAGGTCGCCCCGATGGAGCCGTCGATGCCGCCGCCCAGGATTTGGTAGGTTTTATCCATGGGCGCCACGGTCCGGCCGTCGGTTACCAGATATGCGGCGCCGCGAAACATCAACAACCCCGCTAATGTGGTAACAAAGGAAGGAACCCCGCGATATGAAATCCACCAGCCTTGCCACAATCCCACAAGCCCGCCCAGAGCCAGACCGCAAAGGATCGTTAAGGGCCAGTTCCAGGCGGCACCGAGGGGAAACACGTGGACTTGCAGATAGGCAATGACCATACCCGTAAATCCAAGCAGCGATCCTACCGATAAATCGATGTGTCGGCAAACAATCACAAGGACCATGCCCGTCGCCATAATACCCACGACGCTCGACTGTACCGCCAAATTGTACATGTTCCTGGCCGTGAAAAAAATGCCGTCGGTCATGATATTCAGTATAACCCATATCACGAGCAAGGCGATGATCATGGCCAGCATTCGATTATCGATGTCGACTTGTCGGAGGAGTCGCGTTAGCGCACTTTCTTTCACTGCTGCCTGCTGGCGCCTGGTTGGACATTGACTGACTCCGTAAGAAACTTTAAAATCGACCTTCCCGCGGTATCTATGTCAGATAATTGCCGATAAAAAGGAAAAAGGGCATTCCAGGATCTAACTGGAACGCCCTCCAAAAGCAATTACTATTTACATGCGGCAGGTGCCTTGGCGCTATCAACACCCTGGCAAACCACCTGCTTTCTCACCCAGCCGGCGTCAATCACCACGTTTAAATTTTCCCGGGTGATGGGCACCGGCTTTAGCAGAATAGCATCCATCGCAACACCTTTGGGACCGCCGGCCCACTTGATGGCGTTGTCGATCTTTTTGCCATTGGCCAGGGCCACAGCGATATCGGCTGCGGCTTTGCCCAATTCGCGAGCGTCCTTCCAAACAGACACGGTCTGGATGCCTCTGGCAACGCGGTTCAGCGCGGCGTGGTCGCCGTCCTGGCCGGATACCGGCGTGATGCCTTCCATGCCTTGAGCTGTAAGTGCCGCCACAACACCTCCGGCGGTACCGTCGTTGGAAGCCACAACCGCATCAACTTTGTTGTTGTTGGCGGTCAGGATCTGCTCCATGTTCTTTTGAGCGACCTCGGGCTTCCAACCCTCGGTATACTGTTCACCCACGTTTTTGATTTTGCCGGCATCCATGGCTTCTTTCAACACCTCGAGCTGCCCCTCGTGCAAGAAATCAGCATTGGGGTCGGTGGGGGAGCCCTTGATAAAAACGTAGTTGCCCTCGGGCTTGACTTTGAAAACCTCGCGCGCCTGCATCCGGCCGACTTCCTTGTTATCGAAAGTCAGATAAAAAGCATATGGATCTTCGATCAGGCGATCATAACCAACGACAGGTATGCCTTCGGCTTTGGCCCTTGAAATGGCCGGCGAGATGGCATCGGCATCGTAGGCCAGGATGATCAGGGCATCGCACCCCCGGGCGATCAGGTTTTCAACGTCGGAAATCTGTTTGGAAGAATCGGCCTGGGCATCGGCGCTGATATATTTGGCGCCCAGCATCTCCAACTGGGCCTTCATAGCAGCTTCGTCCGTTTTCCAACGCTCTTCCTGAAAGTTGGACCAACTCACGCCGACGGTTAGTGTTTTCGCAAAAGCGGCGCCGCTCATGACAGTGAGCACGGCGACGGCGATCAAAATACAACCAACACCCATTAAATGTTTTTTCATGCTGGAACCTCCTGTGGCTTATGGTTATGCGCTTTAGGGGCGGTTTGTAAAGAATCCTGGTCCGGATAACCAGGCGTTGATATCACCCCCCTGAGAGGTGGAATTTGCCGATAGATAACCAATGGAATAATGGGTTGGTGGAAAAATGGAATGTTGGGTATTAAATCGACACAATTAATTTAATTTATAAATTAATAACATGAAAATTACATGGCACATGTTTAAAAACGAGTCAATACTATAAATGGCATAAAGTTAAATAGGATTTAGATAATTATCTATGCGGCCCATCCGGTCGCCATATCTAAAGCTTGCCTGACCTTTAGGAAAACAACAGACGTATTGAACGGCTTCTTAGATCCAAAATCCACTATTTTCATCCGAATCCAGGGGTCCCCCTTGACGCGATAGGGCAAGTTTTTTATACTCGTCGTCCAAAATGCACCCTTTCGGAAATGACACAAGCCGCCTTACCTGAGGTACAAGGAGAAAACGGAGGATACCGTGAATTCCAAAATAAACAACTATGAGATGAACCTAGACAAAAATGCCACTAATTTTGTGCCCCTTTCCCCTTTGTCCTTTATTGAAAGAACCAAGGATGTGTATCCTGACTAAACCTCCGTGGTATACGGTGATCGAACCTACACCTGGTTAGAGACATATAACCGCTGCCTGAAATTTGCCGGCGCCCTTGAAAAAAACGGTATTGGACGTGGCGATACGGTGTCCATAATTGCACCGAATACCCCTGAAATTTTTGAAGCCCATGACGCGATTCCCATGACCGGAGCGGTTCTGAATGCAATCAACACCAGACTCGAAGCAGCTACCATCGCCTACATATTAGATCATGGGGATGCCAGGGTCTTCATTGCCGATACTCAGCTTTCGCCGACAGTCAAAGCAGCCCTGGTTAAGTCTAAAAAGGATATCCTGGTAATTGATATCGAAGATCCCCTGGCAAACCTGCAAGCGGGCGAAGGCGAACGCCTTGGAAAATACAGCTACGAGGAATTTCTTGAACAAGGTGACATCGACTATCAGTGGCGGCGGCCAACTGATGAATGGCAGGCGATTACCCTGAACTATACCTCCGGGACAACCGGCCGGCCCAAGGGTGTTGTTTACCATCATCGCGGATCTTATTTAATGTCCATGGGAAGTGTTTCGCCTGGGTTTATCGCAGGTTATCCGTCGGGTGGGGGTTGCTTTTAAACAGGTCAGACTAGGCTGCAAAATAAATAAATTAGGGAAGCAGTGGGTCTAGAGTTGACAAACTTACGGTTACAGAGTTTAATATCGTATTGGATATGGTCATGCAACCGAAAGATCTTATTGGAAATACAGTCTGACTTAACAGCCGAGAAGTCCGGCAGTTCACCCCGTTGGGAAAAATGGAGAAAACATGTGGATACCGCAGTTTCGGGGAGATAGAAAAATTCGGACGTCCCTCTGGATAATCGCCGCCTTCTGTCTCCTGATCACATCGGTGTATGCCGGAGATCTGGCGGAAATACGCCAGCGCGGTGTGCTGCGCCATCTGGGTATCCCCTATGCCAATTTTGTGAGAGAGACGGCACGGGGGCTCGACGGGCTGGATGTAGAATTAATGCAGCTTTTTGCAGCTCACCTCGGAGTTGAGTATGAATGGGTGCCGACTTCATGGTCCGAAGTGTTTGGGGACTTGACCGGGCAGAAAGTAAGGCCGACCCAGGACAACAATGTGATGCGAATCGGCGAAACGGCAGTTCGCGGGGACATCATTGCCAACGGGTTGACCATACTGGACTGGCGCAGGCTGGTAGTCCAATTCTCAAATCCTACTTTTCCGACCGGAATATGGCTGATGGCACGGGCGGACTCGTCCATCAAACCCATTGAACCCAGCGGGGACATTGAAACCGATATCCAGCGCGTAAAAAGTTTGTTAGCCGGGCGTTCGGTGTTGGCCGTGGAAGGCACCTGCCTGGACCCCAATCTATACGGTCTGGCTTCAACCCGGGCCGACATTCGACTATACACCGCCAGCGAAAACCTCACCGCAATCGCTCTGGCAGTCATCAATGGCGCCGCAGATGCGACCCTGCTGGATGTACCGGATGCGCTGGTTGCGCTGCAGGCGTGGCCCGGCGACATCAAGATAATCGGACCGGTTTCAACCAGGCAAGTTATGGGTGCGGCTGTCGCCAAGTCGTCACCCGAACTCCTGGCCGCCTTTAACCGGTTTTTTCAGGACTTGAGAACCTCAGGCACCTATGATGAACTGGTGAAAAAGTATTATCCATCGATTTATTTATACTATGGGCGACTTTTTCAAATCCGGCAAGGGAGAACAATAAAATGACCATACGCGATCAATCAACGGCAACATGGCCGAATAAAAAAACAATATCCCTTAACCGCATCGCGTTGCCATCGGGTAGTGTTCATGATGCTGTTCCGCCCTGATTTTGGCTTTTTCGATGCCCGGTGCCCAGGCTTTCGGCCGAGATCTGGAGGATGTTCTCAAGGCGGGCAAGCTGCGCCATCTTGGCATACCCTATGCAAACTTTGTCTCCAACCAGGGAGATGGACTGGATGTGGAGGTGATGCAGCTGTTTGCAGCTTATCTCGGTGTAAAGTACGAATTTGTGAAAAGCAGCTGGAACAAGATCATTCCGGATCTTACCGGTAAAATCATCCATCCCAAGGGAAATGAGGTAGAGGTTACCGGCAGCAGCCCGGTCCGGGGTGATGTGATTGGCACGGGATTTACGGTTCTGCCATGGCGTGAAAAAATTGTCGATTTTTCAACACCCGCGTTTCCCACCGGCGTGTGGCTGGTCGCCCGTGCGGATTCGGCGTTAAACCCGATAACACCCACCGGCGACATCAAAAAAGATATCGCGGCGGTAAAATCGGGTTTGCAGGGAACCAGCGTGCTGGCCATGAAAGACAGTTGCCTGGACCCTGAACTATACCAGCATGCAGGAGACTGGCGCCGCGATCAAGTTTTTTCCGCCTTATCGCGACCTGGATGAAATGATTCCTTCGGTCATTGCCGGGTCGGTGGATACGACCTTGATGGATGTGCCTGTGGCGCTGATAGCTCTGGAACGGTGGGCCGGCGAGATAAAGGTGGTGGGGCCTGTTTCGCTTCAACAGAAGATGGCCTATGCTTTCGATAAATCGGCGCTCAAGCTCCGGGCGAAATTTGAAAAATTTTTCAGCGCCTGCAAAGCCGACAATACCTACCGTGGACTGGTCAACAAATACTATCCCACGGTGTTCAGCTATTATCCGGATTTTTTCAATAACTAAATCCGCGATCACCATCCAAAATAATAGGATTCGGTTGATGCGTGGCCCTGAAAACCGGTTGACAGTTTTAACCAAGAAGCCTGCTTGGGCGATAATGATTGCCTGCCTTCTGCTGGTCTCCCTCATCAGTTTTTTGGTGATTTCGAATTTTCGCAGCCAGATTGCTTTGCGGGAGTCCGCCCTAAACCGTTTCCGCCTGGACCTGGAAAAACGGTCTGCCTCTCTGGGCTATTTTTTCTCCGAAAGAAAATATGATCTCAACGCCCTGGCGCTATCGCGTGAAGTCAACACCTATTATACCAACAAAGCCCTGGGCATGTCCGAGAGCTACGGCTTGAAGGTCAATCTGTTTATGATTAACCGGGTTTTTGACAAGACTCTGAAACAAAAGAAAATTCAGGAGGACAATATCTATCAGCGTTTTGTCTTTTTGGATTCTTCCGGTCGCCCTTTAGTCGATACGGCTTCAGGATCCGGCAGTTATAAAGCCATTTCCCGCAAGGCGATCCGGAAACCCGCTGAGAGGGGACCGTATGTCTACCTGGGCGATGAGAATAACGATCCACAAATATTCGTGGCCGCCCCCTCTTATTATAAAGGACAAATAGTTGGCAATGTGATCGGCTGGCTTGATCGCGAAACCTTGTTTAGGCACTTTGTCAAAATAGCCGAAGCCTCCGACCTCAGCGGTTCAGGATTGGTTGATGACCGAGGTCATTTGTTGAGTCAATTTGAAAAGAGTGATCAGCGCGCTGCCCCTTATCTGACATCTGAACGCTTCGTCGGCTTGACCGCGACGGATTTTACTTTTGAACCGATTTTATCCGGCGGCCAAAAACGTGAAATGCTGATTGCGCGCCTGCCGATTCAAAACCTCGGTCTTAGCTACGTAGCGTGGATACCAAGCGAGCAGATTGTGGGCGCCCTGGCGCCCTGGCATCTGATCGCCGGCATGGGCACTCTGGCCGTTTTCGTGCTGGCCGGGCTGGGGCTGATCATCTGGTTCACCACCCAAAATCTTATTCTCAGGGCACGTTTTGAAGAATCGGAGCGGCAGCACCATCTTTTGGCCGCTAAGAATCTGCAACTCAAGGAGGAGATCCAAAAACGCCAGGAGGCCGAAGAGGAACTGAAAGCGCAAAGAACGCTGCGCATACGCTCAGACCGACTCAGATCTTTGGGGGAGATGGCAGCAGGCATCGCCCATGAATTGAACCAGCCGCTGGTCGGAGTACGCGGATTTGCCGAACTCATTCTCGACAGCATCGACAATGGCCTGGAAATTTCCCGGGATGTGATTCGCAGCAATACCGCGACGATTGTCGAACAGGCCGACCGAATGGTGCACATCATCAACCATGTGCGCCTGTTTGCCCGCGATGCCGACAGTATCGAAACATCTATTGTCGATCTCAACGATGTCGTCCGATCCGGCACCAGCTTGTTGATGGCGCAGTTCAACTCGCATGGCCTGCTCCTGGAAAATGATCTTTCACCGCATGCGCTGCCGGTCAAAGTGAATCCATACTCGGTTGAAGAAGTCATCTTCAATCTATTGAGCAACGCCCGTCATACGCTGGGGAAAAAAAAAGAAACTGCCGGAGATCAATACCGGCCTTGTGTCCGGGTCATCACCGGAGAAGCCACGGCCGCCGGCAGGGATGTTGTGACTTTGAAGATAGCGGACAATGGTACAGGGATACCCAGGCATGCAGCTGAAAAGATATTTGATCCCTTTTATACCACAAAAGATCCAGACAAGGGAACCGGCCTGGGGCTTTCCATATGCAAATCGATCGTTGAATCATTCCGCGGGCGGATTCAATTTGACACAGTCGAAAACGAAGGAACGTGTTTTGAAATTGTATTTCCCAAACATTGAACCCGGCGTTTAACCCCGATTGGTCCCCGTGCCGTATCGGACGCATTTCAGTGGGGTAAAACAATGGAATGCTGAAATTTCGGAGTGTTGATGGAACAAAAAGATACATTGAAAATACTGGTTGTCGATGACGAAAATATCGTCCGGTTAACATTGTCAGCTATGTTCGATCACATGGGACACGCAGCAGAATGTGTGAATGACGGCCTTGCAGGCAAGCTGAGCTTGAAGAACAACAACTATGATGCCGCCTTTATTGACATGCGCATGCCGGGACTTGACGGTATGAACCTTTTAAAGTGGTCCCGGCAAAAGCGGTTGGATCTGCCGATCATTATTATGAGCGGTCACGGTGCGGAAGACTCGCGCGCTGAAGCGATGCAGTCCGGTGCATTCGCCTTTCTTGCCAAACCTTTTTCACTGGCGAAAATCAAAGGCCTGATCGAAAAAATTCAGGACAATTCCAATGCGATGACCGGCTAGGTATTTGTTTTAGGCGAAATGTCAGGTGAGTAAATCCCAGCGGTAAGCTGATGCCCGTAGACTTCACTTTTTAAACCAGTTTTGCTCCGCAAATAATGCACGATTTTTTCTTAAGAAGCGTTGCCGGGAGGGCAGCATGAATTCTTTTTCTTTTTCAGGCATGGGGGCCATTTCCTTTGGCATCGACCGGATCAAACAGCTGGCCGACGATATTTTAGCGCTGAACGACAGCCGGGTGCCGGTGGTTATCATCAGCGACGCCGGCGTTGCCACGGCGGGGATTTTGACGCGTGTGAAGTCCATTGTGGAGCGAGCCGGGCACGCGGTCACAGCTTTATGCGACCTGGATGGCGAGCCGCACGCGGCAACAGTGGATCAAGCCGTAGAAGTCATCCGCCGCTGCGGCCACCCTTGCGTCGTCGGCCTGGGGGGCGGATCGGCGCTCGATGTGGCCAAACTCGCGGCGGCCATTGCCAACGACGCCTACCCGGCTGAGGCGTATGCCTTGTGTGCGCGACCGTTTAACAAGCCGGGTTTGGTTCGGATCATGATACCGACGACGGCCGGAACGGGAACCGAGGTGACGCGGACGGCCACCTTTACCAACCAGGCTGGACATAAAGTGTGGGCTTGGGGACAGGAACTCGTGCCGGATCTGGTCATCCTCGATCCCTGCTTGACCGTCAGCCTGCCGGCGCAAGTTACGGCCGTGACGGGTCTCGACGCCCTGGTGCATGCCATCGAGGCCTGTACCTGCCGGCAGCGCAACATCATTTCCGAGGCCCTGGGGCTGCACGCCATCCGCCTCGTCAGCCGGAATCTGGTGACCGCCATTGAAGCGCCGGATGATCTGACCGCCAGAAGCGGCATGCAAATCGCGGCGACGCTGGCCGGCAGTGCCTTCGCCCAAACCGGCACAGCGGGCGCCCACGCCGTCGGGCATGCCCTGGCAACGATTGCGGGAATTCCCCACGGCTTGGCCGTTGCCATTGCTATGGTTGTGCTCCTGGAATGGAATGAAGCGGCGCTTCCCGAACTCCACATTGCCGTGGCGCAGGCGCTGGCCGGGCCCGGCCCGGCCGGCGGCGCCTCGTCGGCCTTCAGCAGCCTGGTGGATCAGACCGGCATGTCACGCTCTCTGGCCGATAAAGCGATTGATCCCGCAACCCTGGCCGCCCTGATGAGGTCCGAGGAGAATCTGCCGATGGCTGAAAACAACGCGCGGCCGATATCCGAAAGCGATGCGCTGGAACTGGCCCAGCGAATATTGCGTGTATCGGGAAACATAAGATAAACCGGATAGCGGCTGTCAGAATAGACCGAATCAGCCCTTCAACCCGTAAACGATTGAACCAGATCTAAAGCCAGACCAACCGGAACCTATTTATGACAGCCGGTAAAGCCGGCAATTCAACGGAAAGGCAGGTCCATGATACTTCAAGAACTAAAAACCTTCGTGGTGGAAAACCCGCCGCCGCACTTCGGCGGCCGGTATTGGGTTTTCGTCAAGCTTACCACCGACAGCGGCATCGAGGGAATCGGCGAGGTCTATGCGGTGCCGTTTCATCCCCACGTCGTTGAGCGGATGATTGAAGACGTGTTCGAGCGCTGCGTCCTGGGCAGCGACCCGTTCCAAATCGAACGGCTGTGGCGGGTCATCTATTCCAGCGGCTATACCCAGCAGGCGGACCTTTCCGTGATGGGGATCCTCAGCGGTATTGAAATGGCCTGCTGGGACATTGTCGGCAAGGAACTGGACAAGCCGGTCTATGACCTGCTGGGGGGCCGGGTCCATGAAAAACTGAGGTCTTACACCTACCTCTATCCCCGGGAATCGGATCCAACGGACGTGTACAGCGATCCGGACCTGGCGGCTGAAAGGGCGGCTGAATATGCTCAACTGGGTTTTACAGCCGTAAAGTTCGACCCGGTGGGTCCCTACTCGGCCTTCGATCCGCGACAACTTAACCTGGAGGCGCTGGAGAGATCCGAAAAGTTTGTCAAAAAAATTCGAGAGGCGGTTGGAAGCCGGTGCGACATGCTGTTCGGAACCCACGGCCAGATGACTGCCGCGGGCGCCATCCGCCTGGCCCGACGGATCGAAAAGTACGATCCCCTGTGGTTCGAAGAGCCGGTGCCGCCTGAAAATGTGCGGGAGATGGCCAGGGTTGCCCGGTCCACCTCGATTCCGATTGCCACCGGTGAGCGTCTGACAACGAAATACGCCTTTGCCCGGGTGCTTCAAAAACAAGCCGCCTCCATCCTGCAGCCGGCTTTGGGAAGATCAGGCGGAATACTGGAAGCCAAAAAGATTGCCGGTCTGGCTGAAGCGCACTATGCTCAGATCGCACCGCACCTTTACTGTGGACCGATCGAAGGCGCAGCCAATATCCAGATCGGCACCTGCAGCCCTAATTTCCTGATCCAGGAGGGCATCGAAACCTGGCGCGGTTTTCAGGCCGAGATTTTGAAAAAACCCATCCAATGGGAAGACGGCTATATCATCCCCCCCACTGGACCGGGTTTGGGTGTCGAACTTGACGAAGCCGTCGCCGCCGGACACCCCTATACGGGCAAACGGCTTCATCTCGAGATGGCGGATCGGCCGGTTCAATAGACCTGACCCGCATCCGAGCGGATTGAAATTGAAGATTGAAAAAATTGGGTTTCAGGTGTCAGGTTTCGGGTGTCAGGGAGCCGAGGTGCCAAGACCTGACACCTGAAGCCTTTAGTCTCTTGCAACATGTAGTCAGAAAAAAGGCCCTAAGGGCCTAAACCTGGTACTCGAAAAAACCAATAGGAGATTAGGATGAAAATCGGATGGATCGGACTAGGCAATATCGGACGCGTCATGGCCTCCAACCTGATCAGGGCGGGTTATCACCTGATCGTGCACGATCTTGATTACCAGGCCGCCGAAAATTTGATATCAGCGGGGGCCGAATGGGCCGAAACGCCCCGGGCGCTTGCCGCTGAAGCGGACTGTATTATTACTTCTTTGCCCGGCCCCCCCCAGGTGCGGGCGGTGATGGAGGACGAGCTCGGGGTATTCGCGGGCATTCGCTCCGGCTGCACCTGGATCGACATGTCGACCACCGATGCGGCTGAGGTCGAACGGCTCGGGGCGATCGCTGCCGAAAAGGGGGTGTCGGTTCTGGAAGCGCCGCTCACCGGCGGGGTGACGCTCGCCAAAGCGGGCGGCATCACCATGCTTGTGGGCGGTGAAAAAGACGTTTTCGAGGCCCAGCTGCCCATGTTGCGCAAAATCGGCGGCAAGATACTGCTAATGGGGCCGTTGGGAAGTGCCAGCATCGTTAAGGTCCTCACGAATCTGCTGGCGCTCGGCCACCTGATCATGGCCGGCGAGGCCTTCATGCTGGGAAACCAGGCGGGTATCGACCCGCAAGCGTTGCTGGAGGGCATCCAGGCCAGTTCCGGCAACAGTTATACCATCGAAAAAGAAATGCCGCTGGTTTACAACGGCAGCTATGACGTGGGATTTTCAATGGCCCTGGCCTGCAAGGACCTGGGGCTGACCATGAAACATGCCCGCAAACTCGGGGTGCCGCTTGAACTGGGCGCATTGGTCGAGCAGATTTTCGTTCGGGCCAAAAGGCAATACGGTGAATCCGCCAATTCCACTCAGGCCGTGAAGCTGCTCGAAGACGCCATGAACATCTACCTGCGCGCACCCGGGTATGAGGACTTTCGGTGAGAAGGCGTATAAGCGCTCAGCGACATCATATCGACAATATATTGTCGTTGGTACCGCGTGCATTGACGATTTCTGAAATTTCTTTGATTTGAATGTGCGCTTCCATGTTGGCCGATTTTACGGCATCCTCCAGCATGACCGCACACGTGGGACAGCTGACCGCCAGGATTCCGGCACCGGTGTCCAGTGCCTCGGCCACGCGGTTGCGGGCAGGCGATTCCGGCCCGTTTCCAAGAATGTCGCTGAACAAATTTCCGCCGCCCCCGCCGCAGCACAGGGCATCCTGCCGGGACCGGTCCATTTCCCGGATCTCGACCCCCGGCAGCGCGGCCAGGACTTTGCGGGCGGCGTTGTACTCCCGGTTGTGGCGGCCCAGGTAACACGGATCGTGATAGGTTACCCGCACGTTGGCAGGATTATCCTTTAAAGAAAAGCTGCCGGCATGGGCCGCCAGAATCTGGCTGTAATGAAACACCTGGTAGGCACCACCCAGCGCCGGATATTCATTTTTCAGGGCATTAAAGCCGTGGGGCGAAAGTGCGATGATTTTTTTAACATTCAGTTGGTTGAAATGTTCGATGTTTTCTGCGGCCAGCAGACCGAAGAGCTCGCTTTCGCCCATGGCCTTGGCTTCATTGCCGTCGGACACTTCCCTTGCACCCAGGATGCCGAATGAAATCCCCAGTCGAGTCAGCAGCGCTGCGACCGAGCGGGCAATTTCCTGACCCCGGCTGTCAAACGCCCCGACATCGCCGGGAAAAAATAAATATTCCTGGTCCGAAAATATTTCAACATCTGCATCGAGGGCCCAGTCGGCTCTCTTCTTTCTGGATATACCATAGGGATTGCCGTACTTTTGAAGCTTTGTCAGACAGTCGCCGGCGGCCGGCGGCACTTTTCCTGCATCGACCAGTTGCGCTTTGCCGGCCGTAAACGCCAACAGCAATTCATCTTTGATCTTGGTCAAGGCGCACTGCTCCACACAGTTCCCGCATGCCGTGCAGGAAAACAGTATCTCCTGGAAACGCCGGGAGGGCTCGAGCCGCTGGTCCAGCCAGGCCCGCAGAAGCCACATCCGCCCGCCCGGCGAATAGCTCTCGAACCTGAAGGCCGCATAGGCCGGGCAGTTGAAATCCACGTAGTTCCCCGGCAGTTTGCAATAGCCGCACCGGAAACAGCGGTGCAGAATTTCGGCGTATTTCATCAGTTGACCTCCCAGTTTCCGGGGTTCATGATGCCGTTGGGGTCCAGAACCGATCGCACGCGACGCATCATGTCAACCATGTTGGGGTCCATTTTGCGAATGATCTCCTGCTGGGCCGGGGCCTCCGCTTTCCAGGGAATGCCCCCCAGGTCCAGGACCCTTTTGTTGGTCTCCTCCAGGGCGCCCTGAGCGCGGGCGACATCATCAGGGTCCGCCCGGTTGAAGGCATAGGCGTAAAAAAACATCATACTGTGATTGACGCCGATAATCCGGCACCCCATGGAGTAGCTCACGCCCAATTTGTCCGCAATATCGAGGCCCAGCTCATAGGCTTTAGGAAACAGTTCCACCGGCATGATGGCGCCCACATATTCGAAGCCGCCGCCTTTGCGAACATCGGCGAAAAGGGCAAGCTGCCTGGCAGGAACTTCCAGGAATCTTTGTTTCATCGTGCCCGGCAGGGGCAAAAACCCGCCGGTCTTATCATCGATATAATTTTCCACCGCCGACCGGATGAGATTGCGCTTCCAGATCAGCTCATTTTTCGTTTTGGCGCCGTAGTTTACATTGCAGTGCAGAAAGCCGGCCGCCCAGTCCGGCTTGGGTGTCATCCAGGCGGTCACATCTTCGGCCACTTGGATGCCGGTGATCCGATAGAGGATGTCCGGCAGGATCGACGCCTCCTCGCACACGAACACCCCCACATCATTCAGCGGATAATTGGGATACAGCTTTATGGCCAGTCTGGTAATCACACCGGTCGTCCCGGCCCACCCCAAAAAGAGACCCGCCAGGTCCGGCAGCGGGGCTCTTGCAAACCAGTAGGGCGAAACTGCACAGGATCCGATCCTGGCAACCTCGCCGGTGGGCAGGACGACTTCCAGCCCGTTGAGCATGTCGGAGTGAAATCCCGCCGCATGGGACATATGTCCCGATCCGTGGATGGAAACGTTTCCGGCAATCGTCGCCGGCGGCGGGGCATCCGGGACCGAATGCTTGAGATTGGGAAAGTGCTTTTTCAGATAGGCCTGCAGCATACCCTGGGACGTTCCCGCCTCCACCAAAGCGTAGCGGCTCAATTCGTTTATTTCGACGATGCGGTTCATTCTTTTCATGTCCAGCACAATGCCGCCCTTCAAGGCCCGCGACAGACCGGAGAGCACCAGGCCAGCGCCTAACGGCACCACAGGCACCCGATGTGCATTGGCGGCCTGCACGATTTTTTGGACCTCTTCCGTGCTACCCGGCATGACCACGATATCCGGCTCACAGGCCGGCATCGTTCCAGGATCCATGGAATAAATATACTTTTCTTCCGGAAAATCGGATACATATTCAGGTCCGACGATTTCCGCCAGAATTTCATAGATCTTATCCATAAATCTATCCTTTCGGTGCATCTGCTTCCAGTGCGGCCTGACAAAGATCGCTGAGGTGAATCGGAAACAGCCCCTTTTCCGCAGCCGCTTCAGCCAGTGTCAGCATGCATGCCGGACAGTTAAAAACACAATAGGCCGCCCCGGCTGCTTTCATATCTGCCAGATTGCGGTTCTGAATATCATCGGCCATTTCCTCCCGCTGGTGCGCCCGCAAAACCTGCCCGCAGCAGAGTGCGTTTTCCCGGTCGTACTGGCGCTCGATCCGCTGCGCCCCGATTTTTAAAAAAATATCGTCGACCCAATGCTGGGTCTCCGGGATCAAGCGGCTGGAACAGGGCCGTTGGTAGGCTACCCTGGCATTGATGGGCTTGATGGAATCTTGCAGGGCATCAAGCCGACCGGCAATGTACTCGAAGACATGAATGGGTTTGAACGGCACGTCTATATTGAAGGCCGGCGCCAGGTGGGTAAATGTCGCGTAGCATTCATCGTGAAAGCAGATCAGTTCATCGACGCCGCTGTCTCTTAAATAAAAATGCCAGATATTGTCGATGACCCTCGGAAGCTGATCGCGAATCACTGAATTGCGGGCAAAATGAAGCCACATGATATTGCAGAAAATATCGCTGCCCACGATGATGGAAGGATTTTCATAGAGCGGCGCTCGGATGCTGCCGGTCAGCATCGGAAAATAGCACATATCGATCACCGGCGCCCTCACCTTCTTGGGCGTGATGGTCCCTTTGGGTTTCATCATCAGAATCTGCTGATGGGTGATGGGGGCCGGTGCGGGCAGGAAGCCTTTTTCTTCCTGGCGTTCGACGATCACATAAAACGGATGGTTGCCGTTGGGGCAGTATTCTTCGCAGGCATAGCAGGTGGCGCACCCGGTCAGAACCCTGGAGTCCTTGCCGTTGTTGATGTTGGCTTTCTCGCTGTTTGGCCTCCTCCAAATCAAATGTCATGTACTGGCACCGCATCAGGCAATCGCAGGTATCGCAGGACTCGCAGACGGCGGGATCGAAATTTAATGCATACACGCTGGCCTCCTCCGGAAATTTGAATTCATCCTGTGCAGTAATAAACCGGGATAGTTTAAGATGAATATACCCCCGCTTCTTTTCGAATTGCAATAGGAAATATAAAATTAGAATAAATCAGAGTTGTCCCTTATAAAGCGTCCCGCATGTTCCTCAAGAGGCCGTGGGAGGCTATATGAAGAGGGGTGAGTAAGTTGCCGCTATTGGCTGAATGCTCTCCCCTCTTTTCATTTATCATGCCGGTCCATCCACCTGTTCCTTCAGCTCTCTTCCGATTTTAATCCAAATCTATTTCAACTTTACACTTATGGCAGCGTTTCGCACCTCTGAAAACGGTATGACCACAATCCGGACAAACGTAGCGAGCCTCCTCATCTTTAACCCACTTTTCGGTTCCCCATTTTTTACGATACGGGACGGATCGCAAAACAACTTGCTTTCCCACCGGTACCGGAAAGTCCTCGATGAACTGGCAGGGAAAATCATCACATTCGTGACAGCCCGCATAACCTTTCTTTTTATTACAGTCTTTTATGGAACACACCCGGCAAAAAAAAGAAATATTTTCGGATAAACACCCGTCGCATTCAAGATCCTTGATCGTAAGATTTTCCAACCCCGGCATGGTATTTTGATAAAAATGAAGAAGTTTTTCCAAAAACTTTGGATTGTTGTCCCGGGTGGCATAGTAAACACCGCAGACACCACAATACACCCCACAGGGAGACAAAAATTTTTCATTTATTTCCATTGTAAATCTCCTTGGGATAAGGTTCACGAATCCGCCGGTTTTTTACGGAGATTCTCGGCCAGCGCCATAGGTTCTGATATATGGATCAATATTGGAGTCGAATCTCCGTTTGACCTTTTACCGCTGAAATTTCCTAAGGGCAAGATTTGCAGGGCATCACCCTTTTACGTCCTTGTTCCAGCCGTATTGAATTTCGGTGTCGATGCGGATTTGCCGGTCCAGGGGCAGGCCCGGGGTTCGGATGTCCTCATCAGCGGGCGAGATGTCGATTGAGCGCAGCTAAACATCTAATTTCCAAAAGCAGATCACCGTATTTGTTTGCAGCTTTCCATTCTTGAGCAGCTTGACAAAGTAGATCTATATACATATTTTTTAACATAAACTGAGTATTGCAACATTTCTCTTTTCTACTTTTCAACTAATACCGGTTTGAATTTAGCCGGAGCTGGCCTCGCAACAGCCATTCACATTGCGCCCTTTCATTTGTTGATTTATTTCAAAAGATTACATTCTTTAAAGTAAGGCTTAATACCATCAATCGCAGTTGCGATTGCTTGGGGAAGGTAGGTTTGAGCAACATATTTAATTTAATGAAGGAGTAAACACCATGGTAACTTTGTTTAAAAAGCGCAATGCGAAACGTCACGGTTGCGATGGAGAGCTAATTTAAAAAGGAGAATTTAAACTATGAAACTAAGACCATTACAGGATCGAATTTTAGTGCAGCGGGCCAAAGAAGAGGATAAAACAAAAGGCGGGATCATCATTCCGGATACGGCCAAAGAAAAACCGATTGAAGGCAAAGTGATTGCTGCCGGCAAGGGCAAACTCAGCGAAGAGGGAAAGCGCATAGCGCTTGAAATCAAGAAAGGCGATCGGATTCTATTTGGCAAATATTCAGGGACTGAGGTAAAAATAGAGGGTGAAGAATACCTGATCATGCGCGAGGATGACGTGCTTGGCGTCATCGAATAAAAAGAAAGAATGGAGGTTAAGGCAAAATGGCTAAACTGATAAAATATGACATGAAAGCCCGTGAAGCGATGCTGAAGGGGGTCAGAACTCTTGCGGATGCGGTGGTTGTTACCCTGGGTCCCAGAGGAAGACATGTAGTTTTAGATAAATCATGGGGATCACCGACAGTCACCAAAGACGGCGTCACTGTTGCTAAAGAAATCGAACTGGGGGACAAATTCGAAAACATGGGCGCCCAGATGGTCAAGGAAGTCGCCAGCAAGACAAGTGACATGGCCGGTGACGGCACAACCACAGCGACGCTTTTAGCCCGGGCAATTTATGAAGAGGGACAGAAGCTGGTGGCGGCCGGCAACAACCCCATGGATATTAAACGGGGAATTGATGCCGCGGTCGGCGTGGCTGTGCAAGAACTTCAAAATTTTAGCAAACCCACCCAGGGACAGCGCGAAATTGCGCAGGTCGGCACCATTTCAGCCAACAATGATGAAACCATCGGCAAAATCATTGCCGAGGCCATGAACAAAGTCGGTAAAGAAGGGGTCATCACCGTTGAAGAGGCCAAAAGCATGGAGACAACCCTTGAAGTTGTTGAAGGTATGCAGTTTGATCGTGGATACCTGTCGCCCTATTTTGTGACCAATGCCGAAAAAATGGTTGCCACTTTGGAAGATGTATATATTCTGATCAATGAAAAAAAGATCAGCAGCATGAAAGATCTCCTGCCCATTCTTGAACAAGTCGCCAAAATGGGTCGACCCTTATTGATCATTGCCGAAGATGTGGAGGGTGAAGCATTGGCCACCCTGGTGGTCAATAAATTGAGAGGCACCCTGCAGATCGCGGCGGTCAAGGCACCGGGTTTCGGCGACCGACGCAAAGCCATGCTCGAAGACATTGCCGTTTTAACCGGCGGTCAGGTCGTATCCGAAGATTTAGGGATCAAATTGGAAAACCTGGCCGTCTCAGACCTCGGCCAAGCCAAACGGATCAACATCGACAAGGACAACACCACCATTGTTGACGGCGGCGGTTCGCGTTCAGCCCTGGAGGGCCGGGTCAAGCAGATTCGGGCTCAGATCGATGAGACCACCTCCGACTACGATCGTGAAAAACTGCAGGAACGGTTGGCCAAACTGATCGGTGGGGTGGCGGTGATCAACGTGGGCGCAGCCACGGAGACGGAAATGAAGGAGAAAAAAGCCCGGGTTGAAGATGCCCTCAATGCGACCCGTGCGGCTGTGGAGGAAGGCATCGTGCCGGGTGGGGGCGTTGCGCTGGTTCGTTGTTTGCCCGCGCTGGCCAAAATGAAGATCAAAGCCGATCAAAAGCTGGGTGTCAAAGTTGTCATGCGTGCTATGGAGGAGCCCCTCCGTCAGATTGCCAACAATGCCGGTTGTGAAGGTTCGGTCGTCATCGATAAAGTAAAAAACGGTGAGGGCGCTTTTGGCTACAATGCCGAAACGGACACCTATGAAGATCTGATGAAAGCCGGTATAATGGACCCGACCAAAGTGGTCCGGCTCGCCTTGCAGAATGCAGCCAGTGTGGCTTCATTAATGCTGACCACCCAGGCCATGGTTTCGGAAAAACCCGCAGAGAAAAAGCAGATGCATCCGGGAGCGCAAGGAATGGGCGGCGGAATGGATGCAATGATGTAGGCCTCCGTCATTTCGTAAAGTCTATGGGAAAGCCCTTTTGGCGTAATGGTTTGCCAAAAGGGCTTTTTAATTGATTGACATTGCATAATTCATGCGTATGTTAAAAACATAAGTTAAGTGTCACACCAACTTCGACACCTATAAAATAAACCATGGGACGGCTTTGAGCCTCCAAAGGTTATACTTTAAAAAAGGGGGTTTGGCACGTGGCACTTAACAGATTTCTCGGGTGTGCGTGGATCCTTTCTGATGGATTTAACGGCACCTTTGATTCCACCCTGCATTTAACCCTCAATAAGGCCTTCATGTGAAGAAACTACTCAAACTGCCTTAACTGTGCTCCCAAATATGATGGGGATGTTCGGTCGGGAGGAAGTGACCCTTCATCTCTCTATTGGATACCACCAATATCATCTTTCCGCATCTTTTAACCTTAACCAATTCGAGCTGTTCACCAAAAAAAAGTTAACTCTATTTCTTCTGCATAGGAGAATGTTCTCTTCAGGAAATAATCAAAGGGTGCAGGCATTGCTTCTGACAGAATGAATGTGATCTGTTGTGAGCTCCAAATGCTATTTGGCTAATATATAATAAAATAAAATGGAGGGTATCAAATGAAACCGGAAACTGCAGGCAAGGTTAAGTATGGAGTTTGGGGTCTTCTTCTTGGGGCAGTCATCGCAATGATCCTCGGTTTTGCGTGGGGGGGCTGGACAACCTTCAGCACTACTAAAAAGATGTCCGAAGAGGCGGTCTTGGCCAGTCAGGCGGCGATCTGTGTTGCCCAATTTATGAAGCAACCGAATCATCAGGATAAACTTAAAGAATTAGGGGAATTAAATTCGTGGAAGCGAGCGGAGTTCATAGAAAAAGGGGGCTGGGATAAAATGCCCGGGCAAGAAAAGGCTGGCTATCTTGTGGCCCGAGCATGCGCCGATGGGCTTGAACTTCTTTTCGAAAAATGAGATAAAACACTGTAGTTTTAACAAACCATTGACAGAAGCCTCTGTGCATCTTGCTGAAGTCTTGATCTGAACTGATCCGGTCAAGAATTAAATCAAACCCCAGCTTTCACATACGACTTGAAGTCTGCATATGCCTTACGATTGAGCCGGAGATTGTTTCGGTATGAGAAATTGCCCACCAAGTTGATCAGCGGTTTACGGCGTTGGCACAGGCTGCTCCAAACCCGGCGCAGAATGCGCGGCATGGAATAGAATTCCCGGTCGCAGGAAATCATTTCAGCGATGATACCGTCCAGAGACAAATGGAGATTTCCCACTCCGGAGAACTGATATCCAAAAATCGCTTAAGCATAAAATCAGCCATTATACATTGGATATTTGAACCTTGGACAAAATTTCTTCAACATCCATGCGATGACAAAGCTCCGTGCCGGGTGTTTGCGCAGTTGCCGTCCCAGCGGCGCAGGATAGTCGAACGCAATCCGTAAGGTCTATGCTCTGGGAATGTGCCAGTACAAATCCCCCCACTACCGAATCCCCGGCGCCTACGGTGCTGTCAACTTCCACCGGAGGAGCAATTGCCTTTATTTTTTGTTTGACCGAAGATAGCAGCAGTCCCTTTCTTCCTCTTGAAACAAGGATATATGGAATTCCTTTCTGGTGGATTTTCTCACAAAAGCCCATAATTTCCGACTCGGTTTGCAACTCCTTTTCCGCCAGTCGGGAAAGCTCGTATGTATTTGGTTTAATACATGTCGGCTGATATTCAATTGATTCACGCAGTGATTTTCCATCTGTGTCTATAACGATGAAAGCATTCTTTTTTTTTCCGGCAAGGATAAGTTGGCCATAAAGATTCGGTGTAACTCCGCGAGGGAGGCTCCCGCTCAGGATCAAGTACTCCATATTCTGAATTTGGTTAAAATTCTGATAAAACATACCGATTTCTGTTGCATTAACTTCCGGGCCGGCGGCACCGACAACATACTGTCGGCCGTTCGTCTGTTCACGAAGGATAATATTGGTCCGCGTTTCACCTGAAATCCTTGTAAAATCGCTCGTTACACCCGCATTGATAAGCAATCCTTCCAGTTGTAAGCCTTCATATCCGCCGACGAGCCCAAGGGCAACACTATGCCCACCTAATTCCCGAATCACCCTGGATACATTAATGCCTTTGCCGGCAGCATAAGCGGTTTCGGATAATATGCGGGTAGTGTCTTCCGTAAGTAACTGTTCAACGACAATGAAACGGTCCAGCGCAGGATTTAACGTGACGGTATAAATCATCCTTGATCCCTTTCTCTGACAGGTTTAGATCCGTCCAGCCCGTGAAACGGTTCTCTTTATTCCAAATGCTCTCAGCGTGTCTAAGGAGTGCTAATTTTGTCATTAATGTACCTCCATTATGTGGCCTAGCCAATCCCACGTACCCGGGAGACATCTTCTCTCTCTCTTTTTTAGCTAAAGTCGATCGCCGGATAGGGACGTTATCTCAACCCGAATACGGCTATATTTTATCACCGGCCAGGACGAATCTATTTGAAGACATTGGAATTTTGTTCCAATCGCGCAACTTCTTTTTCCAGGCTTTCAACTCGCTCTAAAAGGGTGAGTATGACGCCGATACCGGACCAGTTTACCCCCAAATCTTTTCGTATACGCATAATTTTCCAGATTATAGGAACCGTAGCTTCAAAGAAAAGAGGTTGCGGATCCGCTACAGAAGGTTCGATTAGCCCCCAATCGACCATTAATTTGATCATATCGATGTGCTGTTTGGATAACCTCGCCAGCTCATCTATCGAAAAAAGCTCGGAAGATGTCGGGTATTGTTCATGTTGGTCTTGATATTTTGTCGCATAACCCATTCCGTTTTCTCTCAAACATTCAACATAGGCGGCAACCGCCGCATCAAGGGCCTGTAACGCTTCCGCTTCCGTCAACAGCGGATACTCACCAATAAAAAACCGGCAATAAAGAGGCGTGTCAAATTTCCAGCCGAACACCGACTTCAATCGTTTGGTCCGCTGGAAGCGTAAAAAACGAGGTGGCATCGGCCGCATTGCGCGACATAAAAATAAATAGATTCGCACGCCAGCGCATCATGGCGGATGTTCCAGCGATGACCAGGTTTTCACGGCCGACATAAAAACTTGTTGTTCCCGGATCCAGATCCAAACCCTGGTCGCGCGCCAATGCAAACAAGGTGTCCAGGCTGGGATCTTCCATGAACCCATAGCGAGCCACAATGCGATGAAATCCGCTGCCTAATTTTTCGGTTTGGATCTTTTTCAGACTTGGAACACGCGGGACGTCTTCCACCCGAAAATGCAGCAAGATGGTTCGGCTGTGCACGACATGATTGTGCTTGACGTTCTTTGCCAAGGCCACGGGCACAACGCTTCGGCTGCCCGATAAAAAGATGCCGTCGCCGTCGATTTTGTTTGGTGGTCGGCTGCCCAGATCGACGATAAATTGATGCAACGGCGGCATATTTTTGCGCAGTTTGCCTGCCAGGATCAGGCGTCCCTTGGCCCAGGTGAGCATCAATGTAAAAAATGTAGCCCCGATAACCAGCGGGAACCAGGCACCATGAAAGATTTTGCTGATGTTGGCCGCAAAAAAAGGCACGTCCACCAGCAAAAAGAGGCCTGCCAGCGGTGCGGCCCATATCAAAGGCCAATGCCACTGTCTGCGGATCACAACAAAAAACAGCACGGTGTTAATGATCATCGTGGAGGTTACGGCTAACCCGTATGCAGCCGCAAGTTTGCTGGAAGATTGAAAACCGGCCACAAGGGAGATCGTGCAGACCATGAGCATCCAATTGACCGGGGCCACATAGATTTGGCCGATTTGCGTTGCGGCGGTATGCCGGATGTTCAAACGCGGCAGGTATCCCAGTTGGATCGCTTGTCGGGTCATGGAAAAAGCGCCGCTGATGACCGCCTGTGAGGCGATGATGGTGGCCAGGGTGGCCAACAACACCGTCGGAACCATCGCCCAAGCGGGCACCATAGCGTAAAAAGGATGACCCGCCGATTCCGGATTGACCAGGAGAAGGGCTCCCTGCCCGAAATAATTCAACACCAGGGCGGGAAAAACAATGGCAAACCAGGTCAGACGAATGGGCCGGGGACCGAAATGCCCCATGTCTGCGTATAACGCTTCGGTGCCGGTGACCACCAGGAATACGGCTCCCAACACCACAAACCCGTGCAGTTTATTGAAAACCAGAAAGCGGATCGCATACCACGGAAAAACCGCCGCCAGCACTTGCGGCGTATGGGCCACTTGCACGGCCCCGGTTACAGCCAGAAAACCGAGCCACACCAGAATTACCGGTCCGAAAAGACCGCCCAACCGCGCCGTACCATGGCGCTGGATCAGAAACAGGCCGACGAGAATGGCAATGGTAATTGGGATCACATAGCGGTTGAACACGGGAGTGATAACACCAATCCCTTCCACGGCGCTCAAAACGGAAATCGCCGGGGTGATCATGCCGTCTCCATACAGCAGGCACGCCGCAAAAAGACCCAGGGCGATGACGCCTAACCTTCGCCGGTTTTCGGAAGACCCATTTTTACCGCGAATCAAGGCGATTAGCGCAATTTCACCGCCTTCCCCATGGTTGTTGGCGCGAAAAACGAAGGTCAAGTATTTCAGGCCTACGATCAATACCAGCGCCCAGAACATCAAAGAGAGAATTCCCAGCACGTTGGCATGACTCACATCGATACCGTATCGACCGTGGAAACACTCTCGAATGGCGTATATCGGGCTGGTGCTGATATCCCCGAAAACCACCCCCAGGGCGGCAAGTGAAAGCCTCGCCAATCGGCTTTTCTGTTTGGGTTGCGCGCCCTGATTTTTGGGCTTTTCCGGGATCGCTTTTTCAGCCCCTTCATGGGGAATGGTCATTCCAGGTCCTTTTTCTTCCGGTAAAATTCCTCCGTGTCGATTTCACCCCTTGCCTTGAATATATAATCAACTTCTGAGACCAAAATTCGGGTTGGATTTTTTCAACTAACGTCATGTCCGGTTACCGCTGAAATGGATCACCAGTTCATTGTCTCCGGAATCGGGCTCTTTTTTAATGTCAAACCCCAGCTTTTTTCCCAGCGCGAGCATGTTCCGATTCTCATGCAACACGATGCCGTGTACCGTTTTAAAGCCTTGCTTTTCGGCAATTGACAGGCATTTTTCCAGCAGGTTGGAACCAATGCCCTGACCTTGCCAGGCATCGCCCACCAGAACGGCGAATTCGCCCGTCTTGCCATCCGGATCGCCGATGATTCTGGCAACCCCCAGCATGCAGTCGGATTCCGAGTCCTCATCGATGGCAACCAGCGCGATCTCCCGGTCGTAATCGATCTGAGTGAACCGGGCCAGCATTTCCGGCCTCAACTCCTTTAACATCCCGAAAAATCGATAGTATATCGTCGTGGGCGAAAGCACCTTAAATAATTGCGTAAATAGTGGGGCGTCCTCGGGTTTGACGGGCCGGATAAAAATCCGGCGCCCATCAACGCTGACCATATGGGACTCATCCTCCTCCGGATACGGACCGATCACCAGATGCAGGGAGGAAGGCACCGCAAGCGGTGAAATAAGGATGCGAGCATCGACCGCGACGGGGTTGCCGTCCTTTATCAGAACGGGATTCATGTCCAGTTCGGCAATTTCGGGAAAATCGATCAAGAGTTGCGAGAGCCGGATGATCATATCTTCCAGTCGCTGCATGTCGGCAGCGGGGCGGTTGCGATATCCTTGCAACAAGGCGTATGCTTTGGTTTCCTGCATGAGGCGCCGGGCCAGCAATCGGTTCATGGGGGGAAGTCCCAGGGCCCTGTCTTTTATGACTTCCGTGTATATTCCGCCCATTCCGAACAGAATCACCGGGCCGAAATTGGGATCCCGCTTGGCGCCCATTAGAATTTCAAAATCCGGGTTTGAATAATACGGCTGAATCGTTACGCCCTCAATCCGGGCATCGGGTTTGTGCCGGTGTGCCGACGATATGATTTGGTTATAGGCTGCGCAAACATCCGCATCGCAACGCAAATCCAGACGAATGCCGCCGGCATCGGTTTTGTGGGTGATGTCCGCAGAGTGCACCTTCATGACCAGTGGATATCCCATTTCCCGGCCGATACGCGAGGCTTGCGCCTCGGTCTCGGCGATTTCCGTCCTGATCACGGGCAGGCCATAGGCTGCGAGTATTTCCTTGGAATCCGTTTCCGACACAAATCCCTGAGCCGGCGCACGCGGCGATCAACTTGCGGGCTTTTTCCTGATCGAAGACCATGTGCCCGGTCATCTTCGGTGGGACTTCCAACAGCATTTCGAGGCTTCGGGTATATTCGACCATATACAGAAAACGCCCGGACCGCCCGTTCCGGCGTGTCATAGGTCGGGATCCCCGCTTCATTCAACACGTCAACGGCCGTGGCGATGCTTTTACCGCCCATCCAGCAGGCAAATACCGGATACCGGCGGTCCTTCATCGCAGCGGCCAGCGTCTCGGCTACGGAAAGGGGATCGGTAAGGGCCTGGGGCGCAAGGATGACCAGCACCCCGTCCAGGTTCTTCGAGTTGAAGCAGACCTCCAGGGCGCGGCCGAACCGCTCCGCGGAAGCGTCACCGAGGATGTCGATGGGGTTGCCCCGGCTCCAGAAGGACGGCAGGAATGCATCGAAGGCTTGCAGCGTTTGAGGGTCGAGGGGTGCGGGCTCCTGACCATACCGGGCGAGCGTGTCCGTGGCCATCACGCCCGGCCCGCCGCCATTGGTGAGGATCGCCAGCCGGGGGCCGCGCGGTCGCGGCTGCTTGGCCATCAGTTCCGCGCAGTCGAAGAGTTCTTCGATGGTGTCCACGCGCACGATGCCGGCGCGCTTGAAGGCGGCGTCATAGACCGCATCTTCTCCGGCCATGGCGCCCGTGTGGGAGGCCGCGGCCTTTGCACCGGCGGGACTTCTGCCGGATTTGAGGACGATGATGGGTTTGATCCGGGACACGGAACGCGCGGCACTCATGAATTTGCGGAAATTCGTCAGACTTTCGATATACAACAGAATGCTTTTGGCCGAGGGATCATTGCCGAGATAATCGATCATGTCTCCGAAATCGACGTCCAGCATGGAGCCGATGCTGACAAAATGGCTGAAGCCGATGCGCTCCTTCAACGCCAGATCGAGAATCGCCGTGCAAATGGCGCCGCTCTGGGACACAAAGGCCAGATTTCCGGCCACGGGCATCTCAGCGGCAAAGCTGGCGTTGAGGTTCGCGCCTGGCCGAATAATGCCCATGCAGTTCGGCCCCACGATGCGAAGCCCGCCGCCATGAGCGATGCGCCGAATCTTCTCCTCTATCTCCCGGCCCTGTTCACCGACCTCCTTTCCCCCCGCCGAAATGATAATGGCGCCGCCGACCTTTTTTTCGACGCATTCGCTCGACGATATCGGCAACGCTATGAATCGGCGTGGCGATAATCGCCAGGTCCACGCCCGTCTCCAGGACGGAAACCGATTCGAAGCATGCCTGCCCGTGGATGGTTTGGTATTTGGGATTGACCGGCAGCACGGTTCCGGCAAACCCGCCGTCAATAAGATTTTTCATCAACGCGTTGCCGATGGTTCCTGCCTTTTCGCTGGCGCCCACCACCGCGACATGGCGCGGTTTAAAGATGCGGTTCAGATTGTATTGGCCCATCGTTCTCCTCGCTTTTGTAAATTCAAATTGTCCTGCATATATTCACTGCACGCCTGCCTTTCCGGCTTTGTTATCGGTCAATAAGAGAGAGTTTGAGGATGGCACGGATCAGAATATAAAATCAGACCATCATCCGCTTTTGATTCCCAATATTCCCTGGCCCAGACCGATTATACGAAGTTTTCGTTTTACTGATGGGTGTCAGATATTACACCAGAATCAGAAAGTTATCGCTGAGCCGCACCAGGGCGGGCCATCATTCCATTATTCCGCTATTGCGCTGGGGTTATAGCATACCCTTCTCTCCGAGCTGTAGGCTCTACGAGCCGGAAGCTGGACCCGGATTTTTATTCTAACATTGAAAACCTGGTCCTCTGGGCCAGGTCAGAGATCAATGGCTCTGCCCGTATAAATCAACCGGAGTAATGGAGTACTGGAGTTTTGGAGTGTTGGTTTAAAAAAAGAGCCTTAAACTTTCAGGTTTTCTTCAGGCGTCTGTTTTCTGAGAGCGATGGAAAAAGGGGGTTCTTCCATTACTCCATCACTCCAGTACTCCGTAAATCGTCAAATGCCGGTAAACTAAATCCCCTCCGGGGATAATCAAAGCCGGGCCCTCTGGGCCCGGATTTTTACTTGACTGGTATTTGCCTCGGTTTTGCTTCCGGCGCCTTGAGCAACGTCAGGGATAGGACGCCTTCTTTAAGAACAGCCTCGATATTACTGGTATCGACCGCATTGGAGACGGTAAAACTTCGTGCATAATTGCCTATGTTGTATTCAGCATATACAGGATTGAGTTTTTCATAGGGTGCATAGTCAATCCGGCCTTCTACCTCAAGTATGTTATTCTCCAATTTAATGTTCACATCCTCTTTCTTTACTCCCGGCAGATCCATCGTGATAACCAGACTTTCTTTATTTTCTACAATATCGGTCGGTGGAATAAAAAACCGTCCGGCGACAGTTCGTTCTTCTTTATGCTCCTGCTTTTGCAGATCTTGAGCTTCGGTTTTGGCGACTACTTTATTTTCAGCCATGGTATCCTCCTTATTCATCCAAATTAGTTGATAACAATTTGTTTGGGTTTGTCTGACTCTGCCCTTGGCAGGATCACCATCAACAATCCATTCTTAAATTCTGCCTGGATCTTGCCCCCCTCTATACGAAAAGGCAATTTTATAGAACGATCAAAGTTTAACCCTTTACGTTCCAGACGATGGCAACTGCAATCTTCGCCATACTCAATTTTACGTGCACCGGCCAGACGCAGAACGTCTTCTCTTACTTCCAAAGTCAATTCCTCTTTTTTTACTCCAGGCAATTCAGCGGCCAACACCAAGTCCCCTTCCTTCTCAAACAAATTGATGAAAGGATAAACCCCACGGCCGGTTGTACTGGCCTCAAAAAAATTTGTATCCCTCGCTTGCTCCACTGCTTTCTGGATCGCTATATCCAACTCGCTTGATAATTTTCTAAACATAACCCCTCCTCATTTAATTATGAAGTTTATGTTCTCCCAGGCGATCAATTCGCC
>CAVQBT010000002.1:0-84154 GCA_963710795.1 uncultured delta proteobacterium | reverse complement strand
TTTTACACACAATTTCCCTTTACGAGTGTCTTAATGAGCAAGATAAGTGCCATATTCAACATTTTCAAGGTAAAAAATTTCGATAAAATTAAAACTATATATTTCAATAGGTTATATTGACAAAAAAAAGCAAGTAAAAACTTTAGCCGTGCGTGATATGAAAATTAGGTATAAAATGTAAAAAAATTATGGAAAGAAGGTAATAGCTTTGGGAAAAAAAGGTAATAGGGGAAGGTGGAAGGTCAAAGGACAAAGGTGAAAGGTTAAAGGCTAAAGGATGGAAGTGGGAAGGAATTAAAAACAGGCGCACGGCACATGGACAGGCGACGGAAGATGAAGGTGGGAAAGAAGGAAGATGAGAAGATGGGAAGGTGGGAAGGTGGGAAAAGATGGAAGCTGAGAAGATGGGAAGGAATTAAAAACGGGCGCACGGCACAAGGCGCACGGCGCACGGTTAGAATGGAAGGTGGGAAGGTGGAAAAAAACGGAATGAAAAAGGGTAAAGGCTTTTATTTTTGGGATACGGATTTAACGGATTTGCAGGGATAAAAAATATTTTCACTTTAGGGAAGCTAAAATAATTTTTGTCAACCTGTGTTTATCCGTGAAAATCCGTACACTTTAGAAATAATCGAGGCCAGTTATTTTTGGGAAACACGAGTCGCATGTGACAAGTTTGAATCCGAGCTACTTTGATAGTTCTGTAAATTTTACATTAAAACCGTAAAATCTACAGTATATTTGTGGCACAAGAAGGAAATTTTACACAAAAAACTGATCTTATAATCTTTATAACCGCCATCCTTACAGTTTGTGAAATGCTCGTATGCCAATGATTTGCGAGTTTTTTTGTATTTGCAGGAAAAAAAACCAAATTAATTGAGTCCACCCAAAAAAGCCAATAACCGAGTCGATCTGGCTGATATCTCCAGAATAGGTTCAACCAATCTGGTAAATCACCGGTCGATAGTGAGGATCTGGTACTGGTTTGTCATTATTGCGAGCCGATTCAATCCAGGCATCTTTTGCTATCAGAGCTTCCTCAAGAGCTTCTTTAGGCGTTTTTCCAAATGCTGAGCAGTGTCTTAAGTCAGGAATATCAGCAATGTAGCCTTCGTCTTCTTCACTGTAGAATATATTAATATGATAGTCCTTCATTCACCATCCTCCATATCCTGACAGTAATTTTTGAAGTAATCTGCGCTTGTTCATTGCAAATATCCAAATAGGAAAAAACTACATGCTTTCAGCATGGATGCATGATTGAAATGCCTGTTGATGATGAAAATATAGGTAAAAAAAAAGTTTTAGTCAAATACCAATTTTGTAACCAACAGATCAATTTATCGCCAACGGTTAGATTATCGATTCGTGCAATCCGCGTTAATCCGCGTTCCAATTTACCCTGGACCTTGAACCTTGTGCCTTGAACCCTGTGTCTCTGTGTTTATCTGTGCAAATCTGTGTCCCTTTCAAAAAAACGAGGCCAGTTATTTTTGTGAAATACCGATCGCATGTTACAAGTTCAAATCCAAGCGCCATTGATTATCCTTTAAATTTTACGTTGACATCGTAATATTTACAGCATATTTATGGTGCATGAAAGAAATTTTACATAAAAAACGGATCTTATCATCTTTATTGCCGCCCTCATCCGACACACGGATTGTGGTCCTGACCGGTGCCAGGCAAACCGGGAAGACCACGCTGGCCCGCCGGAAATATCCCCGGTTAAACTATATCAATCTCGATTCGCCGGAGAACAGAGATACCCTGCGAGAGCTCCCAAGCCCCGCCTGGGCTTCGACAGTTGGGAATGCTGTTATTGACGAAGCCCAAAAAGAGCCGGTGGTCTTCGAAAAAGTCAAGTACGCTTATGATGAAGCGGATGTGTCGTTTACGGTTTTAACCGGATCAAGTCAAATTTTGCTGTTGAAAAAGATCCGGGAATCGCTGGCCGGCAGGGCTTTTTTTTATGAATTATGGCCGCTGATGCAATGTGAACTCCGCTTGCCGGAAAATTCATCCGATCCGGCAACGCCATTGTTCGATCATCTGATTAAAGGCCGATCTGTTGGCGAAATTCTGAAAACAGCCCCGAAAATGCTGCTTGCAGAGGAAGCGTATCGTTGCCAAAGCGCCGAAGATCACATTTTAAATTGGGGCGGCATGCCGGCGCTCCTGAATCTTTCGAACGAGGATCGCCGGCAGTGGCTCAAAAATTATGGTTACACGTATCTCGAACGCGATATGTCCGATCTGGCCAGACTGGATGACCTCATGCCGTTTCGCAAGTTTCAAAGACTTTCGGCATTACGTTCGGGCTCGCTGCTAAATTATTCCGAACTGGCCAGGGACACGGGCATCAGTGTCGATACTTCCAGAAGGTATCTGGAATACCTCAATATTTCATACCAGACCATACTGCTTCAACCGTATTTTAAAAATCTTACGAGTTCGGTCGTTAAAACCCCGAAAATATACTGGACTGATGTCGGCATTTTGCGGCAACTGACCGGCTACAAGGGAGAAGCCACCGGCCAGCTGTATGAAACGATGGTCGTCAGTGAAATGGTCAAATGGCTGCGAACCTATCAGCGCGAGGCCAATCTGTATTTCTATCGCACACGCTCCGGGATGGAAGTTGACCTGATTATCGAAACTGAAAATGGTTTAATCGGCGTGGAAATAAAGTCGCGGGCATCTGCGGGTAAAATTGACGCAAGGGCGATGCAGGAAATCGCCAAGCAAGTCGGAACGCTACTGGCTGGGAGGATTGGTGGTTTACACCGGAAAAGAAATCTTCCGGCTCTGCGAGCCGGACATATGGGCCATTCCGTCTTGGCGATTATTTCAACCCTAAAGCCGCATCCAGTTTATTTTCTATAGGGACACGGAAGGAAGTTTGAAGGATGAAGGAATGAAAAACGGGCGCACGGTACAAGGCTCACGGTGCACGGCGCACGGATAGAACAGAAGGTGAAAAGATAGAAGGTGGGACGGTGGGAGGTTGGGAAGGTGGGAAAGGATGGAAGCTGAGAAGATGGGAAGTTGGGAAGGCGGGAAAAGCATAGAAATTGGGAAATTGAGAAGGTGGGAAAAGATGGAAGCTGAGGGGAAGATGGGAAGGCGGGAAGGAATGAAAAACGGGCGCACGGTGCAAGGCTCATGGTGCATGGATAGGAAAGAAGGTTAAAGGCCAGAGGTGAAAGGCCAAAGGTTAAAGGCTGAAGATGGAAGGTGGGAATGTGGGATTAGCCGCCTCGGTGAAATAGGCTAATCATTTCATAGGATTAAAATTTGATTTAGTAAAAGTTTTATTTAATAAAAATATTAAAAGTGCCTAAAGTTTGAAGTGAGCTAGGCCTTTATTGCCGCGATCTTCTCCTCTATCTGATCCAGAACATCGGCAATTGTCACTCGATGCGAAGGAAAAACCTGATCATTTTCATGTTTATGATGCGGATAAGTACTCATACCACTCCAATGAGGCTTATTATCCCACCTGGCAATTAAATCACCATCATTTTTCTGGCAATGGTATGAGTATTTCTGGTAATCCTTAGTATGAAGCTCCGTAATGTATAAGAGCCAGTTTTCCTTGAGAACCGCCTTTATTTTGATGAGTTTGACAGAATCCTCGTCAATAAGTTCAAGGACGTCAAAATCAAGAACAATGGCTGATTGTCTGAGAACAGAAATTATTTCGTACAACGCTTGAGATCCCTATACTTTCTATTCCATTCCCTGTACGCGAGCAAAAATCCCTCCCATAGTAGCAAATCATCCCATTCCTGAAAATTTTCATCTCCTCTGTTCTGATTTTTTCTTGAAGGAAGCATAATTTGTCCCGTATTTTGACTCAAACATCTTGATTTTGCTTTTATATAAATCCTTTTTCCCAAGTGCCTTACCAAGCAGTAAATCTATGATTTCGTTATTTCCGATGTCAGCAGCAATAGAAGGCGGTATTCTTACGATCACCTCACTGGTTTGAATTTTTTCCATTGCAATTCTCCTGTTATTTTAATGGGATGGGAACGCTACACCATCTTTCCATTGCTGTCAACATTACCGTATGTTCAAATGTACTGTCAAGTTTGAAAGTGTTTAATCGCTTTGAGCAAGATGCTCAATGCTCAGTGTATCCGTGTTCATCCGTGTCCAAATTTAATCTTTTACTCGGCCACTTGTCCTTTTATATATAGGGACACGGATTTTAAGGATCTGCACCGGATTAAAATTAATTAGATTTTAT
The DNA here is from genome assembly GCA_963710795.1 of uncultured delta proteobacterium. Lineage (GTDB taxonomy): Bacteria > Desulfobacterota > Desulfobacteria > Desulfobacterales > JAFDCJ01 > JAFDCJ01. The sequence continues at coordinate 79,896 of CAVQBT010000002.1, read as the reverse complement.
TTGCCGGGTATACACACAATTGACCAGCATACTTTCCCGCGGCAGAAAGATCGTCTTAATTTTTTAGCGGCGCAGATGAACTTTGTAATTTTCAAATCGGACGAATTTTGGAAGCTAATTTGACAAAGAAATCTTCGGACCACAGGACCAGCGAATCAGGATTCCGAATAAAAGGCTCGACCTCTCGTTTGGCCTGATCAATATCAAGGGTTTCGATGCGCTTTCTAACCAGTTCCAGAAATGCTGGCGGTGTGAGTGTTTTTTTGCCTTTCCAGTGGCCGGTTTGCCGCATTCGTTGCTCGAGATGCGCCAAATGCAGCTCCGGATGATTTGCAACATACCAGACCAGGTCATACCAGTCGCGGCCCTTCACACGCTTTTTCCAACGCCGGCACAATATCGCGTGCATCTTTCCGGCGAACAAATCCGGCAATGCGTACACTCTCACTGCAAATGGAATTGGCTGTAAAAGATAATGAACTTCTGTTTCAAAAGCGGGGGGCGGTTTCCGTATCGACCTCAATTTTTATCTTTAGTAACTGGCCGCGATGGACCCGTCTTGCAATTTCTTCTGCAGTTTCGATCACCAACAGCTGTTTTAGCGTGTTCGTTTTCAGAAATGCGGATTTTATAGGGGTATTAATGGCTTTAGTCCTCTGCTCGATCTTTACATCAAAACCAAATCCATTGAGCTCTTTTTGCAAAGATGCACTGTACCTTGAAAGATTGAATCTTTTTACGGGCGATAAAAGTGAAAAGTCAAGATCTTCCGAAAACCGATCCAGTCCGTAAAGAATTCGCAACGCTGTACCGCCGTAAAAAGCGGCTTTGTCAAAAAACCTGCTGCGCCACATACCCAACAAAGCGATTTCTTGAAGGATTTCCCGTAAAGCCCTGATATGGTCTTCAAGACTTTCGCAGTCATACTTAGCCAGCATTTTTGCAACCGCTTCATTCATTTTTTTAAGATACCCTTCCTTTGACGAACGACATCAGCCAACACCCTGATTTTGCGCGAATGATAGCGGCGGCCGATCTCAAATATCAGTTCGGAATCCAAATTCCAAAGCGCTGACTCGTCAATACGCAAATTATCCGTCAGGTAAGTGATCATTTGAGATCGACTCTGTATGCTGCCTCCGCGGTCGTCTCTGATCTTGTCGGCCAGGGCTTTTTCAGGCATCGCAATCAAAAATGCTGTTTTGTCGTCTCTTGCAACCCTTGTCATACCGATTCGATATGCAGGCACTGGTATCTGCCGGTAGGTGAAAAGACCGATCGGTGTGCTGAAACGCTTTGACCGACCGGTGGTTACAGATGTGATGGAATCAACCCGCTCCGGGATCATTCCATAATATTGCAGCGCAAATTCAAAAGACAAGTAGGACGGGCCGTATATCAGGTTGGCGATAAGCTCCGGCGAGTAATACTCCCGACGATAATCCTTGCCGAAAATATATAATCCTTTTTTTATCCGGACAATGATGCCCTTGCGTATTAGATCGGATATCTTATCCCTTGGACGTGCGTAAGTCCGTAACGCATCCAATAGGGTTTGATAATCAAACTCTTCCCGATGTATTTGATTTCTCACCATATAAATTTCAAGACGTTATGTTGCCTCAAAAGGCAGGCCATTCCGAGAGATTCAATGTTTTTGTTTCGAAATTAGCACTTTTAGCATAGTATGTCGACAAAATTTCGACATACTATGCAGAAAAAGTGCGATCGTGAATCGCCGGTCGCATACTCCTGCGTTGATTTGGTTTGAATTAAGCAAGATGCTCAATGCTCAGTGTATCCGTGTTCATCCGTGTCCAAATTTAATCTTATAGTCCCTTTAAATTTTAGCTCACTTTAAACTTATCCGTGCCTTTCCGTGTAATTCCGTGGTTAACATGGTCTTTAGAAATTGACAATTACAATTAATTCAAGTAGGTTAGTGAAAAGAAGGAAGCTGAGAAGATGGGAAGTTGGGAAGGTGGGAAAAGAAGGAAGCTGAGAAGTTGGGAAGTTGGGAAGATGAGAGGCTGGGAAGCTCGGAAGGTGGGAGGGTGGATCGAATTCGGAAGTCGGAATGCGGAAATCGGAAGGATGAAAAGAAAGAAGGTGGGAAAGGGAAAAGATGGAAGATGGGAAAAGATGGAAGATGAGAGGTTAAAGGTCAAAGGAAAAAGGTGAAAGGATTCTGAAAATAGACCGTGAAGATCTGTGCAAATCTGTGCCCCAGTTAATTTTACACTCGTTTATTTGTCCTTTTTTATCTTTGGGACCCGGATTTAACAGATTTGCACGGGTTAAAATAATATTTTTCCCTTTAGCGAAGCTAAAATAACTTTTGTCAATCTGTGTTTACCCGTGAAAATCCGTTTACCCAAAATAGCCTTTAGCCTTTATCCTTTGACCTTTATCCTTTAACCTTTATCCTTTTATTCACTCTTGTCCGCCGCTACTTTGGCGGATTAGTCACTTTAGTTCATTTTAGTCACTTTAGCTCACTTTAGTCACTTTGTAATTGCGATGCGTTTTTTATCCTTTAAAATATTTGTCTTTTGCATCATCTTGCCGCCGGTTTGCTATATTCTGACGGCCTATTTGGTTGAGCGGTATACGCAAAACGTATATGCGGCCCGGATAGAGGATATCTACACCGGCGACCTGCAACCCTTGCTCGAGGGCCGGGCCCGGTTGAAAAATGTCATCAGGCAAAATGTAGACAACTACTTGAAAAAACAAAACATCGTGCGTATGGGCCTGAAAGTGGACGTTACGATTGTCACTGAAAAAGGCAACATTTTATATCCGGATATCGTCGGCCGGGAGGACACATCCTACCTGCCGCCGGACCCGTCGCAAGTTGCGGCCGAAAACTACGCCCTGCTGAATGAAGGAACGGTGGTGAAGGTTGAAACCAGGTTCGAACCTTATCGCCTGATTTCCAACATCACGCTGGCATTTTATATTTTTATCGCGGTTTTCATCTTTTACCTGCACTACCGCAAAGCGGCTTACAGGTCTGAAAACGCTGAACGGGAAACGATGGAGCAGATCTCCGGCCTGCAGGCTCTGGAATCGAAGAATGTCAACAAACTGGAGCAATTGGCCGGTGAAAGAAAAAAGTATCAACAGCAACTCGAGCACCTGCGAACATCCCTGCAGGAAGAGCGCAGCAAGTCGGATAAATATGAAAATGAGCTTTTCGAAGAGATCGATGCCCTGGAAAAAAAATTAAAAACAAATATCCGGATGCAGGAGGAGCAGAGCGGGGAAATTGAAAACCTGCGAACCAAAATCAGGCAGCAGGAAAAAGGCCGCCACAAACTGGAAAAACAAAAAACCAAAACAGCCGAGTCGATCAACAAAAGATTCAACACGCTCTACAAAAACCTGGTGATCAATGAGAGGGCGGTCGACGGCTTTCTCGAGCTGAACGATGAACTGAAAATCAGGGCCGAAGAGGTCATCCATCAGCTCAACGAGGATTCCTCGGTCGTGACGATTAAACGCAAAGTGTTCGGCGGAAAAGGCCAGAAAACCGTGTTCGAGGTGGTGTTCGCGTATAAGGGACGTCTTTATTTTCGCAAGTTGAAAAGCAGACAGGTCGAGGTGCTGGCCATCGGCACGAAAAATACCCAGGCCCGGGAGCTGGAATTTTTGGCGGGAATATAGGGAATGGGGGAAGAGACTATTAAGATGGTCAGAAGGTATGAGGGTAGGAGGGTATGAGGGTGTGAAGGTGGGAGCCTACAGAGCCATTGCCATATAGCCACATCATCTAAATTACCTATGATCTGAGATTTATATTCCTGTTGTAGCAGAATTTATCAGCCTTCAATTCCATCGAATTTAACATTCCCATAATTTTCTCATATTCTTGGTCAAGTCTTTCGAATGTCTGTTGATCAATATAATTACAAGCTATACAGAAATCCAGCCACGTTTGCGTTTCAGATGCTTCTTGCATTGAATCTGATATTTTATTTACAAAAACAGCTCTATAAATCCTCTTCCGCCAAGCCTCGGCCAAATTGGAGCATACAGAACGTGACGCCCTTCTGATCTGGTCAGTCAGCGAGTATCTTTCTTCAGTTGGAAAGCTTTTGGAAATATTAAAAATTTCCATTGCACATTTAAACGCAAGTTTGTAAACCTTAAGATCCCTGTGGCTATTTATCTTTTCACTCAATTCAGCTTCCCTCAAATCCTACTTTCTCGCCTTGCATCTTTTCAGACCTTCACACCTTCCGACCCTCTCACCCTCCATCTTTTAGGCCTTCCATTTTTTCAGACGTTCCCAGCCTCCCAACATCCCAACTTCCATCTTTTCACACCTTCAGTACTTCCCAACTTCCACTTTTTCACACCCTCCCACCCTCCTACCTTCCCACCTTCCTTCCGTCCTGCTAGAACCTCCAGGGTCGGTCCGGCCGCAGGGTTACGGTCAACAGCGCCCGGTTTTCGGTATAATCCGGATCGACATCGGAAACATATCCGTTGAAGGAATAGCCCAATCTCAACGACATCCATCTTGTGGGCAGATAGCTCAACCCCAGACGAAACTGGAAAAGGTTGGTGGTCGCATCTTCACCAACACCGCCCTGGTCATTTCTTGCGGGCGTAAATGCCCAGCGGTAACTCGCGCCGGTGTCACCGATTAAGCGTGACGTAAAGTTATATCCGGCCGAACCCTGAATGGCGGCGAACTGCTGAAAATCGAAATTCGGCTGGGCGCCGAAGTTGTTTTGAGTCAAGCCGGCCAACCCGGCTAATTTGACAGAACCACGCCTGAAGTCCCAGGTTTGAGAAAGTTCGGCATTTAAAAACGGATTGCTGGTATTTTGTTCGTTTTCTATCTGCTGATAATAGTAGCCGGGACCGATCAGGAAGAACAAATCTTTGGTGATGTTATAGGTTAAACCGGCGGAGGCGGCATAGACAAGATAGTCGTTTTCATCACCGCTGGTCCAGTGGCGATAGACTTGATTGTATTGAAAAAACAACGCAAAATGATTGGTCATCCGACCTAAAAGCCGCATAGATCCCAACCAGTTGTCAAATTCGCCGGCAGGTACACCAACAAAATTCGAGCTTTGACTGTATTCGGCTCTGGTATACTCGGCAAAAAACTGGCTGCCGAACCGATGGGTAAACCAGTAGTCCAAGCCGGCCGAGGGCCTGTAATAATCGTTGTCCTGAACCTGATCGTCCTTATTTCTGAGAAGGCCGTAAGTGAACCCGCCATAGACCCGATCCTCTTTGCCGAATCGATGCGTGGCGTTCAACGTGGCGGTGTTTGTGTAATAGGGTTTCCGGCCCCTTCTGACGGTGGTATCACCGGTCTCCTCCAGCCGGCCGTCCTGGACGACGATCTGATCTTGGGCATTCGGGTCTTCCGTGCGCAGAAATTGGTTAGTGAAATTGAGTTCGGTATACTTGGAAGGCTGGGTCCAGGCTCTGAAATTTAACGGAATTCTAAAGGTGTCATTGCTGGAATTCTGATCGTAAAAAGAATAGCCATAGCTAGTAGAGAGCGACGCCCCACTGGTTTTGCCGCGCAGCTCCGCCGTCAAACCCGCAGAAACGAAAATGATAAAATCATCTTTTTTATTGTCTTTGGTCAGGTCGACGTTGTCCGTGTATTCCCCGCTGGCGGTTAAGGCGGGCGCTATTGTAAATTGGGCCGGAAAAGCCTGTGAATTTATGGCCAAGGCAGCGATCAGCACTCCGAATGTAAGTGATCTTTTAATCATTTTGATCTCCTATCCGTTTCAATTTTATTGGGGACACGGATTTGCACTGATGAACACAGATACACAAAAAGTTATTTATTCCACCGGAGGTGGGTTATTATTGTTTTCATATCGATTTTAGTTTTTTGGGGACACGGATTTTCACAGATGCACACGGATTTAAAAACCTATGAATTCTGTCGCCTTCGGCGAGGAAAAAATTGGGACGAGGTCATCATGACGGTAAGCTTTTTCTTCCGCCAGCAGGCGAACACAAAATAATATATCCGTGCCGATCCGTGTTCATCCGTGTCCGACTATCAATTAGTTTTTGGACACCTATTTTTTATGATTGTCAAAAATTTTCCTGCTAATTTCCGCTTCCGGACCAAAGTTTAGCAATAGCCCGACTTCGATATCGGTCGCTTTTAAATAATTCAATAGCTGTGCATGATGATCGGGCATAAGTGATTTTGCAGCTTTTAATTCAACGATGACTTTATTATCTACCAATATATCAATTGCGTGTTCCCCGACAATTTCCTTCTCATAGATAACCTCGATAGGCGATTGCGATTCGGCCGGTATCCTGGCATTTCTAAATTCGATCATCATTGCATTTTCATAAATCTTCTCCAGAAATCCATAACCTAAGGCGTTGTAGACCTTATAGAATATTTTAATGATTCTTTCGGTTAGCTCTTTATGCTTCATTTATATTTTCAGGGACACGGATTTAACGGATTGGCACGGATTAGAAAACCTTTTCCCCTTTAGCGAAGCTAAAAATCATTCATAATCTGTGTTTATCCGTGTTCATCCGTGTCCTAATTTTGATCAAGGCACAATAATCGTATCATCTGCTTTTATCTGGATATTCTGGCTGAGGTCCTTTCCTTTGGCGATTTCTTTGTAATTGACACGGTATAATTTATCCTGACCATTCTCATTGCGCAGGAGAATAATTTCTTTCTTGGAAGCCCACTCCGTAAACCCGCCCGCGAGCGCAAAAGCCTGCAGAACCGTTAAATCTTTGGTCAGCGGATACTCTCCGGTTCCCGCGATTTCACCTAAAATATAAAACTTTTTGCTATTGGGTGCCTGGATCGTCACGGTGACAAAAGGACTGTCAACATACGCCTTTAACCCGTCTTCCATGTTTGTCTTCATCTCAATGGGCGTCAGCCCGGCTGCTTGAACATCATTCAATAGCGGAAAGGAGATTTTTCCATCAGTCCGGACGAGCACCCCTTCCCGTGACAGATCCGGTTCTTTCCAGGTGATTATTTCAAGAATGTCACTGGGGCCGATCCGATATTCTTTTTGGCTGGCTCTGGCTGACCAGATCTTTTTTGGCTGAGATGCTTTTTTGTCAGCAGCCGGCGTTGGTCCGGCCAGGATCGTGAAGGCCAACAGCATACATGAAGTGAGGATGAGTGTTTTTTTCATTGATTATTCCCCCCTAATTTAAAAATTCATCACTTAAAAGGGTTAAGAAGACAGACTTTTTGCTCACCGCGGAGATCGCTGAGAGCGCTGAGAAAAACAAATGTTAGGCTGGCTGCGCCAGAAACTGCAAAAGCATTGAACTTTTTTACCCTCTGCGGTCTCGGCGCGCTCTATGGTTAAATCAATCTATTTCTTTTTGTAATATCGACCGTACTTATAGAAATTTCTATAACTGGAATAACCTCCCGAATAAAAATCAACATAATTAAGGACGCTTCCAATGATCTTTTCTTTGCCAAGAATATCCACGATAAATTTTAAGTCATCCTGACGGGTATGGCCGGCTTTTACGACTAAAAGGATGCCTTCAACATGACGCGCCAATGCGCCTGTTTCAGCAGTCAGTGAGGGGGGTGGTGAATCAATGATTATCAGACGATCACGGTACCTTGCAGTGACTTCTTCCAGCAATTTTGACATACGGTCAGATGATAAAAGCTCCGATGGGTTGGGCGGAGGTTGACCACCCGGCAGAACTGTCAAATTTTCAATCCCGGTTTGAACGAGCAATGAAGTAAGAGGTGTCCCTTTGGTAAGATAATCGCTCAAACCGAGCTGATCATTTAATCCAAACCGGCTGTGAATCACAGGTTTGCGCAAATCACAGTCAATCAGCAATACGTATTGGTCGATGTTCAGTGCGACACTGATCGCCAAATTGGTGGCCACGAAGGACTTGCCTTCCCCAGGATTGGCACCGGTCACCAGGATCGACCGGGGCGGCTGGCCGGTCAACGGGTACATAATATTGGTGCGCAGTATTTTAAATTGTTCGGCTTCATAAGAATGGGGATTATTCAGACAGACCAGGCTTTCATGGCTTATTTCCTTAATCGAAGCACTATCCGGCTTACCTGATTTTTTCACGGAATAAGGTTCAGCGTTCTCATTGCCTTTAATTTCACTGGTGGATTTCCGGTCATGAGCATCTGCCTTTGGTTCTCTCAATTCCTGAACAGGGCGTTGAGCCGGCTTTGGTGTGGCATTCAGCAATGCATTAACTTGGTGTTCTCTTTTTGGGGGCTGGTTTTTATGTATTTCGACCAGCTTTTTGCCACGCGAGGTCAGTTTACCGCCCGGAAATATAATATTCTGCGCGAGCAGGCGCTGAATCGTCCCATTTTTTTTGAGAATTTCGACACTGCTGCCGTCAAATCCGCCGCTTTTAGAATCATATTTTACAAGATGTCCCGTCTTTTTGTCATAGTTCAATAGAGCATCCCAATCACTGTCTGTCAGCTGCACATTTTTCTGCCGGTCAGCACCGCGTTCTTTCTGGTATTTCTCTAATGCATTGAATATTTTTCCCAATTGAACACCTCATAAAATGACTGTAGCGTCATCCATAATTACAATTTCACAAATTGGCGAACATATGCAATCGTTGGGACGACACCTTTGATTGCCAGCACGGAGAATCCCGCAATCAGTGTAACTGCAACCAGAATCGATAGTGCCGTCATGACTTGATTGATTCTGATCCAACGTTTGTCTGCGGCGCGGTAAATTCTGGGTATGGTCGACAACACCGGTATGCCGATGTCGGTTTCCAGAACATCCTGTTTTCGTATTGAATTATCAAAATAATCCAGCAAAAATACAAGCCCGCCTCCGATGCCCAATCCGGCAACAACGGACACCAATAGAAAACGCATTACATCCGGTGAGATCGGCTTTTGGGGCAGTTTTGCCGAATCCAGAATTCGAAACTGCTCACCTTTCTGTTTCCTTTCCATGTTGACGGCAATTTCGGCTTCCAGTTTTCGTTGGACCAGGGAATCATATGAGGCTTTGATGTTGTCATAATCTCTCTGCAAAGAAAGCAGGTCCGACTCCCGCTTGGGTGTATTTTCGATGCGCTGCTGATAAACTGCAATATTCTGGATTAATTGGGCAACTTCCGCTTCCTGCTGGCGAATGTCCCGCCGTATTTCGTCCGTTTGTTTTTTCTGGAGGTCCTGGAAATTGAATTCGGGCAAACCTGAAGTCATCTCCGGTTGCGTCGGTTCATCGGACACTTCCGCTTGGGGTGCCGCAGCAGATTCTTTTTCGATCCGCGCCTCGAGCCGGGCGATTGTATTTTTTAGCTTGACCACATCCGGGTGGCGGTCGGTATATCTTAACTGCAGCTGGGACAGTTCTTCTTTAAGTTGCGCAAGTTCCGCTGAACCTTCGCCTTCGATCGCCAAACTGTCGTCGCTTGTCAAAAATGAATCGTCAAACTGAAATGAGGGCATATCATTTATCTGCTGCTGAAGTGTCGCCAGCATGGCCTTTGTCTCCCGGATGCTTTTCTGTTTCTCGACGAGCTGCTCCTGCATTCTGCCGAGAATAGAAAGATTGGAGTTCAATTGTTCCGGCAGTTCGCCCATGTACTTTTTGCGATAGGCATTCAGGGAGGCCTCGATCTGTTCGAGCCGGCGCCTCGTGTTGGTCAGCTCTTCGTCCAGAAACACATTGGTGCCGGTTGCCTGTGATTCGCGAACCTTGAGATTTTCGTCAATGAAGTAGGTTGCCAGTGCATTGGTAATGTTAGTCACCTTTTGCGGATCGGTTCCTTTGAAGGAGATGGAAAATGCATCATAGCCGCCTCTGGCTCGCGAAATCTCAACCGCAATTCTTTTTCGAAGACTTGCCAGCTTGTCTTCCATGAACATATCTTTTTGGTCTGGTTCTGAATATAAATTGAATTTGGTGATAATACTTTCAATATTCGTTCGACTCAAAATTTGTTTGGAAATGTTGCTGATTCGTGATGCGATGTCGGTCGAAACGATGGATTTGACATAGTTTTTGGGGACGCGTTGAGGCTCTACCATGATCAACGTCGTGGCTTCATATACCTCGGGTGTCGTAATTGAAAAATAGATCCCCACCACCAGCGCAATACAAAATGGGATGATGATAAACCAGCGTTTCCGCTTCACTAAACCGAGGTAATGATAAATGTCAATTAGTTCTTTGGTGTCCTTCATATCGATTTTTATCCAAGATTTATATGATTAAGCAATCCGGTAACTCTTTATTTTGTTTAACAGCGATTTGTAGCTGATTTGCAAAAGGCTTGCTGCTTTTTTACGGTTCCAATTCTTTTTTTGATTTTTAGAATTTCAGGACTGTTGCCGATAATTAAAGGTTGATTCCGGCCGCCATTGCCACTTCCGACATACCGGTCACGAATTAAGCTGCTGATTGCCCCCTTGATATCGGTTGTTTCAAAGTTTTTCTTTAATGTTTTAACATCACCAAACCCATTGGCCTCCGCGAATATATTTATGGATCGATCACCGGTTATAATCAGCACGGGCAGACTGCTATCGATCATTTTAAGGGTGTTGACAAACCGGTGCATTCTTGTTGTTGGCCAGCGATCCCGATATAACCAGATCCGGCTGCAGGGAAAAGAGATTGCCGAGACAGATGGCCTCTTTCTCAAAAACAAATGGCAAATAGCCACGGCCCGATAGGACAAATCTAAGGTAATCTCTGCGGCCCTGGTTTTTTTCGAGAATGACAATCCTGTGCCCGTCCATTTGACCCATGATAGAGAGATTTAAGGTTCAAGGTTCACCGTGTAAATCCACTGCGCTCCTTTCAATTGAAATGTCTGTTTGGTAATTGCCGACCCGGTAATCAGACGACTATGAATTAAAACCCATAGTCGGCAATGATATTTGAAGCAAGTAGCGTGCCGACTTTTGATAGTATACCTTAAAAATAAGTATAAGAGTAGGAAAATAAATTCCCCATTCTGTGAAAAATAATGCCATTTTTAGGTATCAAGATTATTACTTTATAACAATCAGAAAATTGCGCAAGTCGTTTTTGTGAACAGGGAATGGGCTAATCTACCGATAAAATGAAAAAAAATTCCACAATTATATGGAAAAAATTTCACACAGAGGGAAAGAGATAGACGGTGTGAAGGTGATATGGTGGGAAGGCGAGAAAGGACTGGGAGGCCTGGAGTGTGGAAGCCATAGGAGTTAATGGGGTTTAATGGGTTGATTGAGATACTAAGGGATCAAGAAAAAAGCGGTTGAATTAGAGGTGTCTAGTCACGCTAAGAGAAGGAATTCGTGTCACCGTGCATTATATTAAGCTGTTGTATTCCATCGGAGGTCACTGAGGGCATTTTTGACGACGGCGGCACTTATTTTTTGATTTTGGCTTCTAAATCCGATCAACAGCGTGTTATCACAAAGAATATTGATTTTGCGGGGAACGCCTTGCGAAATTTTCCAGATCAATTTCAAGGCTTTGGGACTGAAAATCATCGGGCCCCTGTATTCAGCCACTCCAAGGCGGTGCCGGATATAATCGTAGGTTTCTTTTTTTTTTAGGGGCTTTATGTAACGCCGGATGCTGATCCTCTCGGTGAGTTGGCGCAGGTCGGGTCGAGCCAGCTTGGTCTCCAACTCCGGTTGGCCGGAAAGCACTATTTGCACTAATTTATGTTTAGGGGTTATTATGAAGCTGTCAAATCAAATTCCCTGACAATTATCAAGGTATCCTTGACCACAAACAAGGACAGCTTGATTGGGATTATCTGTAAAATTCAGGTAATACTTGCCCTATACCGGATAAAAGGGTATGATAGATAGAATTTCAGGACTCCAATTAAGGTTCGACTGCTGCGTTGCTTGCTGTTCCACGATGTCCTCATACTATCGTGGGTGCTGCGCTTTTTCATCAGCACGCACTTGTTTAATACTCGATATGTTATAAACTTCTTCAGTTGTAATATCGATCTAAACTATCAAACGATCTCAACCATAAAAACAAAGGTTTAGTTATGGAAAAAAAATACCGCCTGCTTGTGATTGATGACAGCGAAGAAACCGTTGCCGGGCTGGAACACTTTTTCAGCAAAAACTATGAAGTATTCACCGCAGCGGACGGAATGGAAGGGTTGAAATATTTTGAAACCGAAGAAGCAGGATTCGATCTGGTGATCACTGACCTCGTTATGCCATTTATCAGTGGTGTGGGGGTTATTTCAATCATCAAAAAGAAATATCCCGGCACACCCGTCATCGCCATCACCGGCTGGGGTGAACATCCCGGCGCCTTGGCAACCGAAGCCCAGGCCGATATCGTTTTGGAAAAACCGATTGAACTGCCGGAGCTGGATAGCCTGGTATCGGAGCTGTTGGAAAAGAAGGCCGGATAGTAAGTAAGGGATGTATCCTGATTTTATTATTTACTTACCACGGACTTTCACGGAGATTCACTGAATTAGAAAATTTTTCGCAAGGGCCTGTTAATAAAAATATCAGTTTCCGTGGTTATCCGTGTCCCTCCGTGTAATTACATTTTTTTACCACGGAGTTTCACGGAATTTCACGGAATTAAAGCCCTGCGGCGGGTACCGTTAACTCTCAATTTTTTTCCGTGTCTTTCCGTGCCCTTCCGTGGTGAATAAGTTTTTTACCACGGAGTTTCACGGAATTTCACGGAATTATTAATAGTTTTTCACAGAGGTAAATTAATAAAAATATCAGTTTCCGTGTTTATCCGTGCCCTTCCGTGGTGAATTATATTTTTTTACCACGGAGTTTCACGGAGATTCACGGAATTATTAAGCCGCCTGCGGCGGAAAACCAAAGATAACTCCTCATTTTTTTATTTTCCGTGTTTTTCCGTGTACCTCCGTGGTAGATTACAGTTTTTTTTACCACGGAATTTCACGGATTTCCACTGAGAATCTTCTTCGCCTGCGGCGACTAACAAATTAGTAACTATTTAATATCTTTTATTATTATCGGATATCTATGTATACCCATAGAAAATATTAATGATTAATACACTCTTCTTAGCATTTCAAATTTTTCAGCTCCGAAGTTAAATAATAAACCAACTTTCAGTCGGGTTGTCTTTAGATAATTGATTAACTGGGCTTCATCTTGATTGGATATCATTTTTGTGGCTTTGTTTTCCACAAGAACCTTGCTTTCTATCAATAAATCTGCTCGAAACTTTCTCTCAAAAACAATGTTTTTGTAGTGAACATCCAAATCAATTTGTCTCTGATAGGGGATATCAAGCAGATCAAATTCATAACACAGCGCATCTTCGTAAACCGACTCCAAATAGCCGGGGCCGAGTATTTTGTAGACCTCCCTTGCGGCACCTATGACTCTATAAGTTAGATTTTCATGTAACAGCTTGTTCATGATTATTTATTATCTATTTTTATCAGTGGTTATCCGTGCCCTTCCGTGGTGAATTAGTTTTTTTTACCACGGAGTTTCACGGAATCACACTGAATTAAAGATTTTTTACCACTGAATTTCACGGAGTTACACGGAACTATAATGTCGCCTGCGGCGGGAAACCAAAATAAATCCTCATTTTTTATTTTCCGTGTCTATCCGTGCCCTTCCGTGGTGAATTACATTTTTTTACCACGGATTTTCACGGAATTACACGGAATTAGAAAGTTTTTCGCAAGGGCCAGTTAATAAAAATATCATTTTCCGTGGTTATCCGTGCCCTTCCGTGGTGAATTACATTTTTTACCACGGATTTTCACGGAATTTCACAGAATTATTAAGCCGCCTGCGGCGGAAAACCAAAGATAACTGCTCATTTTTTTATTTTCCGTGGTTATCCGTGCCCTTCCGTGGTGAATTACTTTTTTTACCACGGATTTTCACGGAGTTTCACTGAATTAGAAAGTTTTTCGCCAGAGTCGGTTGACAATAGTAGCAGTTTCCGTGGTTATCCGTGCCCTTCCGTGGTGGAATTATTTAGATTAGAATCCATTCCTCACATCTCGGCCAATGCCTTCCGGGCTTCGTCAGCCCCGCTAAATTTATCATTCAGGCTCAACGCTTTTTCCAGCTCGACCCGGGCCTTTTCCGCATCCCCTTTTTTGTAATAGGCCATGCCCAGATGATAGGCCACGTCTGCATTTTCGGGAAGTTTGGCCCGGGCGTCCGCCAACTCCATGATTGCCAGATCGTACAAACCCTTTTTCTGATAAATCCAACCGAGGGTATCCATAACGTAAGGATTGTTCGGCAGTTTTTCTTTGGCCGTTCGGGCGAAGGTCAGGGCTTCGTCGAGGTTTTTATTCTGCGCGGACAGGATATACGCCAGGTTGTTGGCGGCAGCGGCAAATGCGGGGTTGATTTTAAGGGCCGCCCGGTAGTGCTTTTCGGACAGGTCAAATTGTTGGCGGGCATCGTAAATGACCCCCAGCAGCATGTGAGGCTGGGCCTGGTTTGGATTGACCTCGAGCACGGATTGATACTGAGCGATGGCTTTTTCCTCCTGTTTTTCGTCCAGATAGATTCTGGCCAGCGCGTAATAAGGCTGCAAATAGTTGGGATTGTCTTTGATGGCCGTGCGCAGGGATTCAACGGCCGCTGTCTTGTCTTTTTGAGCCAGGTAAAGGCCGCCTTTTAAATAATGGACCACCGCGGCAAGTTCCGGTGTATCCTTGTAAAGCGCCAACTGGCGGTCACATTTATTTAACGCTTTCGCATACTCATTTTTGGCCGCCAGGACCTGAATGCCGCTGGTAAACACATCCACGAGTTTGGGATTCAGGGACAGCGCTTTATCATAGTTGGCCATGGCATCATCATATTGGCGCAACGATTGATGCAAAAGCCCCAGCCGGTAGTAGCCCGTGGGGTTATCCGGGGCGGCCTGAATCAGGCTTTCGAAAGCGTCCCGGGCTTGCGGGACTTTGCGCTGGAACATGTAAGAATTGCCCAGTATCAGGCGTGCCCGATAGTTGGCCGGCTGCTCCTCAAGAATCCGCTGGGCCTCTGTTTGGGCCGATTCAAAATTGCGTTCCCGCAGATAAATATCAGCCAGCAACAGCCGGGCCCTGAGATTGCGGGGCTCGAGCTCGAGGGCCCTGGCCAGGGAGATTTTAGCTAAATTCAGTTCACGCAACCCTAAATGCGTCAGGCCCTTGAGGTAATGAACCCGCGCCGAGTCGGGTTCCTCTTCGACCAGCTGATTGAAGATTTGCATTGCAGGATCAAATTCCCGTTTTTTGGCCAGCAATTCACCCTTAAGTACACGGGTCGGGAAATAGTTGGGCCGCTTTTCCAGAATCGCGGCA
Source organism: uncultured delta proteobacterium (assembly GCA_963710795.1). Classification (GTDB taxonomy): domain Bacteria; phylum Desulfobacterota; class Desulfobacteria; order Desulfobacterales; family JAFDCJ01; genus JAFDCJ01. The sequence continues at coordinate 64,575 of CAVQBT010000002.1, read as the reverse complement.
ATCTGGGCCGCGGCATTTTCGTAATCATTTTGATTGACATAGTAACGGGCGATGGCATGCATGACCTCGATGTTGTCCGGTTCGCCTTCAAGCGCTTTGCGATAGGTTGCCAGGGCTTTTTCCTTTTTGCCGGATGTGTCGTAAAAGCGTGCCAGAATCATTTGGTAGCGGACATTGGCTGGGTCGATCGCAGCCGCTTGTTGGTAGGCTGCCTCGGCCTGGGTGAGCTTCGACTGCCGCAGGTAGAAATTGCCCATGACGACATACAGACCGGCATTGTCCGAATTGTCGGCCACGATTTCTTTTATGGCTGCTTCTGCCGGACCGAATTTCTTTTCCTGCAAATAAAAATTAAACAAAGCCAACCGTACATTCAGGTTTGCGGGATCGATGTCCACCGCCTGCTGCAGGGCGCTTTCAGCATCATCGATCTTTCCCTGGGCCGCAAGGATCCTGGCCAGTCCGAGATAGGCCTGGATTTTCCGGCTGTCTATTTCCAGGACTTTTTTAAAGGCCGCTTCCGCCTCGAAAAGATTGTTTTCCGCCCCGTAAAGTCCGGCGAGCAGCAGCAGCGCATCAGCATTATCCGGCTCCAGGTTTAAAACCAGATCCACTTTTTGCCTGGCACCTTCAAATTGTTTGGCCAGCAATAAAAAGGTGGCCAATTTAATCTGGACGTCGATGTTTTCCGGCTCCAGTTCGGCCACAATCGAATACGCCCTGAACGCGCCCTGGGCGTTACCAAGCTTGAGTTCGGTTTCTGCCAGCTTTTCATAAGCTGCGGTATATTTAGGGTCCAGTTGAACGGCATTTTTTAGCTCCAACCGCGCGCTTTTGTATTCGCCTTTTTCAAAATACGCCAGCCCCTTTTCATAGTAGTCTGCCTTCTTCTCCTCATCGGAAGTGCAGGAAAACAATGCTGTCGTTACGGTCAGGATGAGCAGGAAAACGGTTTTTAAACGAAACATTTATACCTCCCTGAAATTAGTGTCTATAATGCATAATACCCAACCCGGATAAATCGGAAAGAATAGCCACAAAGGCACCAAGGCATAAAGAAAAAATGTTTATTTTAATTAAACTTCGTTTCTTAGTGTCTTGGTGGCAAAAATATTTTGTTAGATTAATCCTTCGCAAACATGATGTGATTTCAATAAAATAGGTACTACGCGTTCCACCTAAGAAATGGCGGACAAAAATGCCTATAATTAGGGTTCATATTTTTCCGTTGTTTAATTTTTCCCTATTAGCAGGAATATTGCAAGCTAATTACGGCATTTTTCCGTTTCAAAAGGAGTGTGAAGTTGAAAAAATTCGATTTGCTGATAAAAGACGGCTGGCTGGTCGATGCCGCCAACCGGATAGAGGGCCGGTTCGCCATCGGTCTGATGCACAACCCGTGAGAACAAAAGAGATGAGGACAATAGATAAAGGAACAAATTTAATCCGAATCATTGTTAAACCTCCGTCGTGGTGATTAGCCTTAATAGAACCGAAACTCAATTGAGGTGGAATAATAAGATGAGGTATACGGCACACGGTTAACGGTTCAAAAAAGTTTGCATTTCTGGTCGAGTCCCTGATAACCATTCTTCACTGTTTTTGCATTATTAAAAGCCTAACCCGGATTCACCACTGCAGGCGGAGAACCAAAAGGATTAAAATGTCATAGACCGGCCTTGGGAGGACCCCCAGTACGATAGTACCTGCGTACCCCAGAGGAATACGCTGCGTTGTCACAAGTGAATTCCACCCCAGTAAGATAGTTTCTGCCTACGGGGCAGACAAAAAATTCGCTCTCAGAACTCTATCAAGGAAGGTCCTTTTTTCCAAGAAGATTGATTGCGTTACCCCACACGAAAAGCCGGGCGGCGGGAGGCCGGAGAGCAACAGGGAATAGACTATTATTTTAAATGTTTTAACCACGGATTTTTCATAGAATCACACAGATGTTAAACGGCGTTCGAACAAAGGCTACGGCACTGCACGCAGGATTTTCAGGATTCCTTATTTAAAGTCCAGTTGCGCTTCTGTTCGTTAGTAAAGACCGGATGAGATAGAGGGTCGTTACATATCCTCAATAGATTTGTTACATTTATTACCTAATACTGTTAGATAAATTACCCAACAATTGTGGCAAAAATTACATATTCCCAGAAAATTTACCAAATTCATTCTAATGATCCATTTTATAACAAACCGGAATATTTAGCAAAAAAACTAATTTAAAAAATTTACCTTGATATCCTGCTTTACGGTATTGAATTTGCATTTGAATCTCACACAATTTACCTTTCCTGGTCGTTAAGTGCGTCTGCAGTTTTAAAAGCAGAATAATTTTGTACCCAGATACTTGCCAGACCCCAATGATCTGGAGACGAAAATCCACGGATCCAAAGATAGGCGAGTTACCTTATTTAGGCGTGCCACACAATAATAAGTTTGCAGTGATCAGAATAATAGAAAAATATACTCGAGGAAATTGATTTACAACCTGATTTAAAAACCCTAAAAAAGATCAAAGTGAAACGAAAAAAGGAGATCAAAGTGAAGCAAAAAAATGTGATTTTATGTATCTTTCTTGTTTTACCGATAGCATTATTTATCAGCTTTGTCGGTACTGTCCATGCCTTGCCCTCTCTTCAGCTTGGACCTGGTTCTGGATCATGGAGTTATGATACATCCACAGATACATGGATTGCCGGAACAAATCCACTCAATTTATTTGCCTATGCAAATAGTGATGGAGCTGGGGCAAGTGGCGATTTTGCCTGGGAAACCGCTGGCGCCAGTGACCGATACGCCTATCTCGTAGTTTCAGCCGTACCAATGATCAACTACGACGGTTTTGACGTCTCTGTATCAAATGATGGTGCTTCTCTCCCGGTCTTGACTTCAGGCTTTGGGGCTCCACCAATTGAGGATGGCAATAGTTTAAGCCCCCATGGGATTTTCGACACCTGGTTTGAGATTTACGAGTTTCAATTCGACGGCTCCGAAGGGACGATCACAGACACCCAACCCGGTCAATCAGGCAGTGGAGATGGCTACAGCAGAGGAGATCGATATTAACATCAATTCTCTCATATCAGGTGTCCTCGGCGTTCATATGGACCTCTTCACGATTTCTGGTGACGGACACTATGATCCTCAGAATACCTCTGCAGATAGAAATCTTGTTAATGCTTTCGCACCGTTTTCTCACGACGCACAGAGCACTCCATACAATCCTGTGCCAGAACCCGCAACCATGGTTCTTTTAGGTTTCGGTCTTATCGGCCTTGCAGGATTTGGGCGAAAGAAATTTTTCAATAAGTAGGCTCAATTTGAAACAGAAAAAAGACAAAGCCGGAAACGGCTTTGTCTTTTTTTTGCACGGAGGCCGAACCTTTTGTGTGACCCTCTGAGGACGGAACGCCTGCATCTTCCAAAGAGGTGCTGTGATTATACCCTTATAAAACTTCAAATCGCCGAATCGATGTGGAATGGATTCGATTTTAATTACCTTTAGTTAGACAGGATTTGACATGATTGAAATGATTTTTTTCGCCTGCGGCGAAGGGCCTAATAGAAATGGAGAAGGTGGGAAGATGAGAAGGTGAGAGGTTAAAGGATAAAGGTCAAAGGAAAAAGGTTAGAAGATGGAAGGCAGAAAAACTGAAAGCTGCTAAATAAAGAAGATTCCATAATACCGAATGTTCTAAACGACTGTTGTGCTATGGGAATAAATGAAAATCTTTCTTGCGGGCAAATTTGTAAATATTGAAATCTTTTTGGTCAAACGTGACGATATCTTTAATGCCTTTGTCATTTGCAAGGCTCACGACAGTGGCATCAGCATAATCCCTATTTCCCTCGATACAAGGCTGCGATCGGTATCAGTCTGATGCCGCTTACCTCACTGTATTCTTCGCCTGAATAGAAAAGAATTCGATTTACAGGACGTTTTTGACGGTTTTCGAACTGCCTTAGATTTTGTAGATCCTTAGGACCGGGCCTTTTCGTTGCCTTTATTTCGACAGCATAAATGGTGTCATCCAATTCAAAAACCAGGTCGATTTCTCGTCCGCCAATGCTTTTGTAATAGTAAAATTGTTCGGCCGGGATCATACCGAGTTTCCTGCGCTTTTCGAGTTCCGCGATGACAAAGTTCTCAATGAGTTGGCCCTCGCTGATCCCGGCATTCAGGCTCTGGATGATGCCGTTATCCGCAAAATAGGTTTTGGCGGACTTTATGTGTCGCTTTGCAGGCCCGTATTGATAGCCGTATAACCTGAATGTCAATTGTGCCTGCTGCAGGGCGTTCAGGTATTTTTTGGTTGTCGGGAAACTGATTCCAGCCTCTCTGGCAAAATTGGACACCTCAAGGCACGAGCCCAGTGAACGGACCAGATGCTGAAAAATCGCCATCAAGCCGTCGAGATTCTCGATATTCGACAGCTGCATCAAATCCCTGGTGAAATAGGTATTTCTGTAATTTCTGAGCACCTGAGGCTTCTTTTCTTCGCTTCCCTGTACCAGAACCTCCGGAAATTGGCCATATCTCAGGACAGCGGGTAACCGCCGATTTGCCTCCCGGATGCTCGGAAATACTATCCGTTCCTTTAATATGGAATGGATCGGTTCGCCTTCATCTTCGCCCCAGCAGGCTGTGGGCAGGGCTATAATTTCGATTCTGCCTGCCAGGGTATCAGCTGCAGCGTCAAGCAGACCGAGAGTGCTGGATCCGGTCATCAAAAACCTGGCATTCTCGTTATCGATGGCGTACTTCACTGCGATGGTCAGCACCGGCAGCCGTTGAATTTCATCAATAATCGCGTGTCGGCCCAGGCTGCCGATGAACCCTTTGGGGTCTCGCTTCGCCCAGTCTAAATGATCCAGATCATCAAGGGTGGCGTATTGCAGGTCCGGGTAGCGGTGTCTTAGCAACGTCGTTTTACCGGAACGTCTTGGGCCGATGATTAAACAGCTTTTATCGTGTGGAATTTCAAGCCATCGTTCAAACATGCTTACAATATAGCATGGATATTTCTAAAGTCAAGTTTGAATATATCTATGCTTATTTTCAAGTGACCAACGATATGATGTGAGGGAAGCCAAAAAACGGAACTTAGGAAAATTAAACGAATGCAGAGCTTTGAAAAAGGGTGACTGGTGACCGTAGTACTAAGATGCTGGGAAGTTGAGAAGGCGAGAGGTTAAAGGATAAAGGCTAAAGGTTAGAAGATGGAGGGAGGGAAGGTGACCCGTCGTCGTCCCAAAAGGATGGGACTATGCCGTGGCAAGCATGCGGAAGGCAGAAAAACTGAAAGCGGCTTAATAAAGAAGATTCCATAATACCGAATATTAAATAAGAGCTTGATATTATGGGTATATATGAAAATTTTTCTTACCGGAAAATTTGTAAATACTGAAATCTTTTTGATCAAACGTGACGATATCTTTAATACCTATGTCGTTGGCAAGGCTCACGATGGTTGCATCAGCATAATCCATTGGCAAATCAGAATACTTTTGGATTAATTTTTTGCAATTTTTGGTACTTTCGACACTTAAGGGAATTATATCTACCACCGCTTCAACAACAAAATCCAAAGCCGCGGATTGTGCTTTTATCGAAAAATTTAAAAGATATTGCACCTCGGTTAACACCGCTTCGGTTGAATATAAATGCCCGGAGAAACTTCTTAACCATTGGACACAAACTTCATGGCGATCCTCACTCCGATCAATTAAAGCTACCCACGGTCCGGTATCTAAAATTGCGTTCACTGTTGTGCTTTCTTTATTTTGTTAATCAGGTGATTTCGATGGTTTAAGCCGAGGTCCGGAGTGCCGCTTTCAACGACCCCGATAAGATGCTTCACTTTTTTATAAAGAGGGGTACCACTTTCCGGTTTGTTTTCATCGACGAATTTACGGATAGCAATTCGAGCAATATCTGACTTTTTCAAACCTGCAGATTTTGCAATCCGTTCAATCCAGACTAAATCTTCTTCGGCCATTCTAATTGTTATTTGTTGCATCATCGCATAACCTCCCCAATTGTCGTTAATTCGATTACAATGTAATCTTTTTTAGAGTTAGGGTCAAGCAAAAGTGATAGGGGGAAGGGATAAAAGATAATGGCTCAAGACGCAGGGCATGTTGGAAATGGTGAAGGTGGGAAAGGGAAAAGATGGAGGTTGAGAAGGTGAGAAGGTGGGAAGGTGGGAGGTTAAAGGATAAAGGTTAAAGGCTAAAGGATGTACGGAGAGAGGGTGAGAAGGTGAAAAGATAGAAGGTGGGAAGTTGGGAAGGTGGGAGGTTAAAGGCTAAAGGTCAAAGGATAAAGGTGAAAGGTGAAAAGATGAATCGAATTCGGCAGAAGCCTGAAAAACCGAGAATTTAAAATTATGCCGCACCCGGCGGTTCGGGCCCGGATTCTTCCTCATCGGCAAAGCATTCTTTTTCGATCAGGTCGTCTTTTTGAAAATTGTACAATCTGCCGGTGTAAGCACACTTGATGGTTTGTCTGATCTTGCGGATCAAATATTCACTCAGGGCAGCTGCTCCCTCACAAGCAAAAAAGTTTGTCGTACATTTGGATATATAAAGATTAATCCGTGGCCTTCCGTGGTGGATTATTTTTTTTACCACAGAGTTACACGGAATTATCAATAAGTTTATTGTAGAGGTTAATAAATAATATCATCTGTTTCCGTGGTTATCCGTGCCCTTCCGTGGTGGTTTATTTTTTTTACCACGGACTTTCACGGAGTTGCATGGTATTGGAAAGTTTTTCGCACGGGTCTGTTGACAATAACATCAGTTTCCGTGTTATTCCGTGTACCTCCGTGGTGAATTACGGTTTTTCTTTACCACGGATTTTCGCGGAAATACACTGGCTAATTGTTCATCACCAAAAACTTCCAGGCCGGTATTACACTTATTTTTTTTCCTCCTTTTTCTATCTGTTGCTCCTCATCCAACGTTACAATTGTCGCCTCTGTCAAACGAAGTTCGTCCATTGCCCGTGCAAGCGATGTCATTTCACGTTTTTGGGTCAAAGGATCTGCCAGGGAAAAACAGACCTGAACTATGATGCTTATTCTGTTGACCATCCAGCCAGATAAAATCTATTTCTTTCCCGTTACTCGTTCTATAATAATAAAGGCTGTCTGTCATCCGTCTGAGATGCAAAAAAATAATATTTTCGAGGAAATGGCCGCTATTGGCCGAGATGCCGGAAGTGACGGAATTTATCATGGCATGATCAATGCAGTAAATCTTTTTGGCGTTTGCATTTTGTATTGCGACCGATTGGCTGAAAATTCTTACAGAAAACAAAAAATATGTATCTTCGAACCAATCAATACAGGAAGCCACAAAACCTTTACTGATTTTGTGTCCCGCCGACTTCAGATATGAGGTCATCCGGTTTATCGAATAAAGCGAACCGGCAGAGTTGATCAGGCGATAACCCGCCTGAACGACGGCCTGGGGGTGAATGGCATCAAATCTCTCGATGACATCCCGGTGCAGAATGGTTTTGTAATACTCCTGGTGAATCATAATGCGTAGCTTATCTGAAATATTCCGCACTTCGGGGAAGCCACCTGTTTTAAAATATTCATCAAAGCATTTTTTCAGAATTAAACGATTTTTAGTTGTCAGGTTCTGATAATCGGCTTTTTTATAATCGGCAAATTCTTTGAAAGAGAATGGAAACAATTCCCAAGCAATTGAGCGGCCGCGCATTTGGGTAGCCAGTTCTTTTGAAAGCATTTTGGCTGATGAGCCTGATATGAAAACCTCGCACTTTTCCGTGCGCAAGATCCGATCGACAAATGGCTCCCAGTTCTCCGCCTCCTGAATCTCATCGAAAAAGCAATATACGGTTCCTGTCCCCTTTTTCTCCGGATAAATTGAATAGTATGCTTCTGTGATTAAAGACAAATTGCCCCGTTTGACATCCATTAAGCGGTCATCGAAAAAATTGATATAAAGTATGTTTTCATTGGTTACGCCATGACGCTTTAGGTCGTCAATTATCTGATACAGCAATGTTGATTTACCGCAACGCCTGACTCCGATACATACGAATGCCTTTCCCTGGACAAGTTCGTATTTCAAATGACGTTTTATGCCAGTCACTAACAACTCATTTTGAAAATCGAGAATGATTTCTTTCAATAATTCGATCATAATTACACGTCCCATTCTGTAATTGATCTTTATTAGTTTTATCTTAATTCGGTAATATAATTTACCACTTTATCAAAAAATCGTCAATCTATATCACCACTTTATGATTTCAGATTGAAAACCTATTATGTTGAAAAGGCGCAGGGCATGATGGAAATGATGAAGGTGGGAATATGGGAGGTTAAAGGTTAAAGGTGAGAGGCTAAAGGATAAAGGATGTACGGAGAGAGGGTGAGAAGGTGAAAAGATAGAAGGTGGGAAGTTGGGAAGGTGAGAAGATGAGAGGCTAAAGGTTAAAGGATAAAGGTGAAAAGATGAATCGAATTCGGCAGAAGCCTGAAAAACCGAGAATTTAAAATTATGCGGCGCCGGGCGGCTCCGGGTCCGGTTCTTCCTCATCGGTACCGCATTCTTTTTCGATCAGATCGTCTTTGAGAAAATTATACAGACTGCCGGTGTAGGCGCACTTGATGGTTTCTCTGATTTTGCGAATCAAATATTCACTCAGGGCGGCTTCTCCATCGATTCGCAGGCGAAAAGCAAGCAGTCGCTGGAGATTTTTGTCGTTTTTATCGCGATCCGGGACCATCCGCATGATTCGTTGGAACAAGGCTTGAAACGGCCCGTCATTCTCTTCAATGTGGATCAGCTTGTCAGACATTGCATATAGTCTCCTGCCCGCCGGTGTATCGATTATTTCTACAATGGAAACCGTAAACTAAGTTTTTTTCACAGATTTGCAATCATAATTTTAAAATAATAAATTGATTTTGGTGAGCAAGTTTATTAAGTTGACGGTGTGGATTAAAATTTTTTACCACGGATTTTCACGGAGTTACACGGAACTGGAAAGTTTTTCTCAAGGGGTTGTTGACAATAACATCAGTTTCCGTGCCTATCCGTGCCCTTCCGTGGTGAATCAAAGTTTTTTACCACGGAGTTTCACGGAGTTGCACTGAATTGTCAATAAGTTATTGCAGAGGCCAATTAACAAAAAAAATCCTTTTCCGTGGTTATCCGTGCCCTTCCGTGGTGGATCACAGTTTTTTACCACGGAGTTACACGGAGTTGCACTGAATTATCAATAAGTTATTGCAGAGGCCAATTAACAAAAAAAAATCCTTTTCCGTGGTTATCCGTGCCCTTCCGTGGTGGATTAGGGTTTTTTACCACGGAGTTTCACTGAAATTATTCTATAAATCTACACAATCAACTTCATACGGTGACTGCCATGATCAAAGCTAAAGATATTATGACAAAAGAAATCATAACGGTTTCACCGGAGACAGAGATTACCCAGGCAGCGAATCTGCTGCTGGAAAAGCGGATCAACGGAGTACCGGTTGTCAATGCCGCCGGGGAGCTCGTCGGGATCCTCTGTCAAAGTGATCTCATCGCCCAGCAAAAAAGCATCCCGATTCCCTCGCTATTTACGCTTTTAGACGGGTATATATCTTTGAAGACCTCCAAACGCATGGACAAGGAAGTTGAAAAAATTGCAGCCACCAGGGTGGCCGAAGCCATGACAGCCGACCCGGTCACCGTTGACCCCGAAACCGAGATTGAAAAAGTTGCCGCCCTGATGGTCGAAAAAAATTACCACACCCTGCCGGTTATCGAAGCCGGTGAGCTGGTGGGAATTTTGGGCAAAGAGGATGTGCTGAGGACGCTAATTACCGAAGAAAAGAGTTGAATTAGTTTATTGAGTTGAATTGGGTTGATTGGGTTACCTGGGTGCTGGGAAGCGAGGAGGCGGGGAAGCTGGGAGGGTGAGAAGGTGAGAAGATGAGAGGGTAGAGGGAAGTCGGAAGTGAGAATGCGGAAGTCGGAAAACAGAGAAGGTCAGAAGATGAGATGGTGAGAAGGCGAGAGGGTGGAAGGAAGGCGGAAGTGGGAAGGAGGAAGGCTAAAGGTCAAAGGAAAATGGTTAAAAGTTAAGGGGAAGAACGAAAGCTGAGGCAACGTTTTAGGGGATTCGCCCCATTTGGTTTGATAGAATTGCCGCGTCCCATATATCATCATCGAGCATGATTTTCACAGCCACATCTCCTTGTCAATCTGTTCACAGGATTTTATAGATTCTTCGAACTGCGCCGCATCATTTTCACTCCAACCGCCTGCAAGTTGTTTAAGTGAATGAGCGGCTGGTTCCCTGTCCTGCATTTTTAATCCAGCTGATTGATAGACCATATCCAGAATTACACGATTGAGCGATTTTCCCTTTTTTTTTGCTATTCTGCGAATTTCGCGTTCAACCGCCGGATCTAAACCACGAATTGTAATTTGAGACATGACTCACCTCCTGACTTATATTGAGTCGTCCTATACCTCGCTCGCGCAACTGTCAAGTCTGAAAAAAATGAAGCTGATATCCTGCCATTGACAGAATTAAAATATCCATTATAATGGCCATGTATTTCTATAAAATTATGTGGAGGCATATTATGCTAATAATTCAAGATTATATCCCGGTCACCAAAGCAAAAGCGGCATTTCTTGACATAATCCGAAAAATTGAGGGCTCTGAGGATGCGATCGCTATTACCAAAAACGGAGTTCCGGAGGCCGTCTTACTCAGCATGAAAAAATTTGAGGGGCTCCTGGAAACCTTGGAGATACTTTCAGACGAAAAATCCATGAAATCGATTAGAAAATCCATTAAAGAAGCACATAAAGATAAGTGGGTTGGCTTTGATGAGGTCTTTGGGGAATGAAAAAATACAAAATGAGATTTACGCCGGAAGCATCTCGTTTGATATCAAAAATACACCCGGAAAATAAAAAACAAATCAAAAAGGCCTTGCAAGATCTTCAAAAAAATCCTCACACCGGTGGCGACTTGCAGGAAGAATTATACGGATTTAAGTCATTTAAAATTAAACGATATCGTATTTTATACAACATCAATGAAGAAAATTCCTCTATTCAGATTTATCACATCGGGCACAGAAGCGATGTCTACGAGCAGTTCAGGCGCTTGCTGAATCAGCTTCAGGAAAAACCATCCTAATTAATCCGCCCTGAAAAATAGCACCTCCAAACTTGTAGATTATTCTTTGAAAACTGAATAAAATTGATAGACCAGAGCCATGCGGCTTAATTAAGTTATGCTACGCATATTTTTTTATTTCTTTATTTCATCTACATTCACTTTGCCCTTCCAATCAGCAATCCAATAAGAATTAGAAATGACGCAATGTCAGTGGCCGTGAGCCTTGAGTCTTTTTCCTTTATCCTTTTGCCTTTAACCTTTATCCTTTTGCCTTTAACCTTTATCCTTTTGCCTTTAACCTTTATCCTTTTCCTTTAACCTTTATCCTTTTACCTTTAACCTTTTGCCTTTTACCTTACTTATTGGTTGCCGAACCCATTCTGGTCCCCGCAGTCCGGGCACTGCCAGGTGATGGCGTTGCAGGACATGCCCCATATGTTTTCAGCCATACATTCCTGGCAGATATTGAAACCACATCGACAGCTCCAGCAAAAGCGAAATTCCTGGCCGCAGCAATGGCACTGACAGTTTTTTGGTCGGCGGCGCCGGCGCCGGTAGCTAGAGGTTGGTGCGGGTTGTTTCATGGTTGTTGTTTGACGATTTAGCTGCTATAGGATTCAGTTGGCCGAAAGGAATCGTATATATTGTTTATGCTTAGTGCATGTATTCACAATTATTGATACGTTATCCGGCTCTTTTTTTTGTTCACCGCGGAGTTCGCTGAGAGCGCAGAGAAAAACAAATAGTAGGCTGGCTGCGCCAGAAAAGCAAAAAGAATATTTTGGGACAGCATTATTGCGGATATACCCTCTGCGTGCTCTGCGATCTCTGCGGTGAGATTATTTTACGTTAACGTATTTATGAAATAGTATACTTAGTGATCCGTTGGCCATGAACTGTCTATATTGCACAGAATTTATTTCAAATCTAAATAAAGTCGATAGCGGTAATTAAATTTGGATTTGTCTGGCTTGTTTCTTCCGTAAAGCAATCCTGCAAAATATCCATGCAATCCTGAGAATCCTTCCTATAATTTTAAGTAAAACAGAATCCATACCATTTAGAATAATGTCAACGCATTTGCTGATTCGGAGTTCACAAATGACAGAAGAAAAAACAATTTATCTCATTGACGGTACCGCCTATATCCACCGCGCCTATCATGCCATTCGGGGGCTCGCCAATTCCAAGGGGCTGCCGACGAATGCAATTTTTGGGTTTACCCGCATGCTGATCAAGCTGATGGACGACCGCAATCCCGAATATGTCGGCATGTTTTTTGACGCCAAAGGCCCCACCTTTCGCCATGATATGTATGCGGATTACAAAGCCAACCGGCCCCCGATGCCCGATGATATGGCGGTTCAAATCCCTTACATCAAAAAAGTTACGGCCGCCTTCAACCTGCCGATCATCGAAATGCAGGGCTATGAAGCCGATGACCTCATCGGTACCCTGGCGCACAAGGCCGAAAAAAAAGGCTTCACGGTGATTATGATTACCGGTGACAAGGATTTCATGCAGCTTGTCACTGAAAAATCAACAATTTGGGACCCCATGAAAGAGAGCGCCACCGATCTTCAAACCATCCGAGAAAAATTCGGGATCGAGCCCCCGCAAATGATCGACGTTCAAGGACTTTCCGGTGACACGTCCGATAACGTTCCGGGGGTGCCGGGCATCGGCCAGAAGACGGCTGTCACGTTGATCAAAACCTACCACAGCATGCCGGAGTTGTACAAAAAACTGGATACGATTACCAGGAAAAAGCAGCGCGAAAACCTTGAGACGTTCAAAGAGCAGGCCTTTTTAAGCCGCATGCTGGTCACCATTAATACCGAAGTGCCGCTGACTTTGGATCCGACAGATTTTAAAGTCACCCCACCTGATCGGAAGGCCCTGGCCGAGCTTTACAAAGACCTTGAATTTCGCCAATTACAGCAATCAGTCCCCGATCAGGCAGACCTGAGCAGTAAAGACTATCAGTCGATTATGGATCAGGATCAACTCTCAAAACTGATCTCACAACTCGAAAATGCCGATCTGATTGCGATCGATACCGAAACCACGTCAACCAATCCCATGCTGGCCGAACTGGTCGGTTTTTCGTTTGCCGTGAAGGCCAATCAGGCGTATTACATTCCCTGCCGCCATAATTATTTAGGCGCACCGGATCAGCTCAAACTGCAGGATGTCCTGGATAAACTCAAGCCGGTTTTGGAAAATCCGCAAATCAAAAAAATCGGCCAGAATATCAAGTATGACTGGATCGTGCTGGAGCGCAACGGCGTCAGCCTCGACGGCGTTGTTTTTGATACCATGCTGGCATCTTATCTTTTAGACCCCTCCAAGCGCGCGCATAACCTGGATCAAATCGCGCTGGATTTCCTGGACCATAAAACCATCACCTACGAACAGGTCGCCGGCAAGGGCAAAAAAGCCATGCTGTTTTCCCAGGTGCCGTTGGATAAAGCCGTGCCTTACGCCTGCGAGGATGCCGACATTACCCTTATGGTCCGGGATGTGTTGCTGCCGCAATTGAAGGAACTGGGACTGGATGAATTGATGACTTCGGTCGAAATGCCCCTGGTTCCGGTATTAATGCGCATGGAAATGCGGGGCGCGGGCATCGATGTCTAAACGACTGCGACGAATTGTCCAAATCATTTAAAAAACAGCTCGATGCACTTGAAGACAGCATCTATGCCCTGGCAGGCGAGGCGTTCAATATCAAATCATCCCAGCAACTGGGCCGCATATTGTTTGAAAAGCTGCGGCTGCCGGTGCAAAAAAAGACCAAAAAGAAAACCGGCTATTCCACCGATGTGAATGTGTTGACGACCCTGGCCGATCAGCATGAACTGCCGGCCCTGATTTTACAGCACCGCACCCTGGCCAAGCTGAAATCAACCTATACCGATGCCCTGATGGAGCTGGTCAACCCCCAAACCGGCCGCATTCATACTTCCTACAACCAGACCGTGGCCGCCACCGGGCGCTTGAGCAGCTCGGACCCGAACCTGCAAAATATCCCGATTCGCACCCAAGAAGGACGCCAGATTCGCGGAGCCTTTATACCGCGCCAAGGCTGGCTTCTGGTGGCGGCCGATTATTCCCAGGTCGAACTTCGCGTGCTGGCCCACTGCTCGGAAGACGAGATCCTGATCCAGGCATTCAAGAACGATGAAGACATCCATGCCCGCACGGCCTGCGAGGTGTTTCAGGTCAGCCCCGCTGAATTATCCGGCGAACTGAGAAGGCAGGCCAAAGCCATCAACTTCGGCATTATCTACGGCATGAGCGCTTTTGGTCTTTCCAGACAACTTGAAATCAATCAGAAAATGGCCCAAACCTACATCGATCATTACTTCGACCGCTACCAGGGGGTAAAGCGCTTTATGGATCAAACCATTGAAGAAGCACGGGAAACCCAGCGCACCAGCACCCTGCTGGGTCGCATCCGCCTCTTGCCGGATATTAACAGCAGCAACCACATCATCCGCCAGGCGGCCGAACGAACGGCCATCAACACCCCGATCCAGGGCAGCGCCGCCGATCTGATCAAGGTGGCCATGATCCGGGTGGACGAGGCGTTGCGGAAAAAAAGCTATCAATCAGCCATGCTGCTGACGGTGCATGATGAGCTGGTCTTTGAAGTGCCGCCGGATGAACTCCAGGATGTTACCCGGCTGGTCAAGGACATTATGGAAGGTGTCTGGCAGCTCAAGGTGCCGCTGAAGATTAATGTTGCTCAGGGCCGAAACTGGGAGGAAGCTCACTAGGCTGGGAAGCTGGGAGACTCAAGGTTAAAGGCTCTGTGGGAAAGGTAAAAGATAGAAGGTGAGAAGGTGAGAGGGTGAAAAGATAGAAGGTGGGAAGGTGAGAAGATGAGAAGTTGAGAGGGTGAGAAGATAGAAGGTGAGAAGTTGGGAAGCTGGGAGGCCGGGATGGTCTTGAAGTCGGAAGTGGGAAAAGAAAGGCTAAAGGTCAAAGGAAAAAGGTTAAAGGCTATGTGGGAAAGGTGAAAAGATAGAAGGTGGGAAGGTGAAGCGAAGTCGGAATGGTACGGAAATCGGAAAGGGAAGAATTAAATGGATCCGGTCTTCATGTTTTATTAGACCCGATCCTTTGATTTCACCCCAGCTTCCGGACCGTAGGATACAATGCGGCGACAGGCCTCACGCCGTAGGCCAATTATCCGAAAGTTTTCACAACGTTAGGCTAAATTTTGGATCGGTCAAGATTTTTTCTTTGTCTTTTTCGGCTTAGCCGATTTTTCAGGATCGGGACCAACTTCCTGCCTGGATTTTATTATCGACTCCTTGGTTGTTTTTTCCACGGTATGATAAATATCCTTGAACGTTTCGTGGAATCCGCTGGGTGAAATTCTGCCGGCCTCGATAAACTTAACCACGATTTCTTTTGTCGCTCGCAGTATTTGCTCGTCAATACTTCCCATGTGGCCACCCCTTTAGAATAATTTTTTTATAATAATTTTGGACTGTTAACAAATATCTTGTTAAGTGTCAAGGAGTTATCCTTAGATCCAAATTCTATGCATCTCCTCAACTGTCTAATTGACATCTCATGGCTAATTATTTAAATAGATACTAAATGAGCTCAAAAAAATGGGTTAGGTTTTTAATTATATGAAAAAAACAGCTAAGTTAAACAACATCTTCAGCCGGATTCGAATATTTGCCAGTGGGTTGATGCTGCTGACCTTTTTGGGGAGCGCGATAAGCTGTTCGGTTCCGGAGCCGATTGAAACTACCGTCGAAAAAACGACCAAGACCATCAAGAGAACCACCCGCTCCATTACCCGCACGATTATGCTGGATGATCAGGATTTGATCCGCACGATTGGCCTCTTTAAGTTTGAGAACAATTCGCTGCACGAAAGCCGGAATTTTCAGGAAATATTTCACAAAGGACTGCCCGAATATATCAATAATACCTGCCAGGGAGTTCAGGTTTCGGCGCCTGAGACCGGCAGCCTGTTGAGCATATTAAAAAAGCCGCCCCGCTTGGAGACAGGCATCATCGACAATTATTCTTTGGCAGTTCTGGGCCGGCAGCTCGGGCTAAACGCTATCGTCACCGGCAGTCTGGAAGACATCCGCCTCCTGGACGAACTGCGGGGAGTCTGGATAACCAAAGATACCCATCATCTGGTTCAGGTTTTCATCAGGGTGGAAGTGTGCGACACCCGTACGGCAACCAAACTCCTCGATGAAACATTTAAACGCCAGATTGAAATCGATGACATCGAGTACCAGATAATTCAGGAGAGCGATGAAATCGAACTGCCGCAGCTGAATGAAACCTTAAACAAGCTGTTGACCGATATCGGTGACACCATTTGCGATACCATCAAAGACCAGCCCTGGACGGGTTATATCACCAAGATAGAGGGCGGAAAATTCGTGATCCCGTCCGGAACCCGGACCGGACTCAAGCTGGGCGATATTCTGGAAGTTTATGACAGCAGCAGAATTATCGAAGGCATCGGCGGCCAGCGTTTTTTCACACCCGGATTGAAAATCGGTGAAATCGAAATCGTGGCCATCACCGAGAACCAAACCGAAGCAAAACTTGTTGATGGTAAGGAAATTGCAACGGGAAGCACGGTCAGGAGAAGATAGAAGGTGAAAAGATAGAAGTTGGGAAGTTGGGAAGGTGAGAAGGTGGGAAAGGTGAAAGGTTAAAGGTCAAAGATAAAGGTCAAAGGTGAAAGGAGAAAGGAGAAAGGCTGAAGGATAGAGGTGTTTCACCCTAACCACTCAATTGAGATCTTTTCCTTTTTTTCGAGCTTTTTGAATTCCGGGTCTCCTGTAAGAAGAGCGGCATGATTAATAACGGCTAAAGAAGCAGCAAATGAGTCAGCGTAGGAAATCGGGTAAAAAGCTTTTAGCCGGGCTGCTGTCCGCAGCAACTTTTCATCTTAATCGGCGTAGATGGATATATTCCATATTTTTCCCGAATTTTTTTAGGAATGACTATTTGCCCTTTGGTTGTCACTTTCGATGTTGCAGTATGCATTTGGCCTGCCTCATTTAAAATGCCATGATTTGTGTTCAAATTCGATATTCTTTGCATATATTAAACGCTGGGTAAGAAAAAACCAATTGATAATTCTTACTTTTTGGTTAATAAATTGCTGGAATGCTCTATTAAAGGTTAGAAAATAAGTGAATCTTTATAGGCCTTAATAAGCTCGATGCCCTCTTTTTCTGATGACAGGTGTTTGATGGATTCCCGAAATTTGCTGCTGTTGTGCATTTCCTTGGCAAACCAGCCCAGGCGGCTGCGCATCATTCTGCAGGCCGGCTCTTCTCCCAGGCATTCGACACTGGTTTTTAAATAGTGAATCATGATGTCAAAACGTCCGGCAAGATCTTGGGCCACACTTTCGTCCCCGCTGATTCGAGCCAGAACCTGGCTGAAAATAGCCGGATTTCCAATGGCTTTGCGGCCGATCATGACGGCATCGCAGCCGGTTTCCGAGAGCATTTTCATTGCATCCCGGGCTGAGAAAATATCCCCGTTGCCGATAACCGGTATGGACAGCGCTTGTTTGACCGCCGCAATTATCGACCAGTCGGCCCGCCCGCCGAACAGTTGTTTGGCCGTGCGCGGATGAACTGCAACGGCATCCACGCCGCAGTCTTCGGCTAGCCGGGCGATATTCAGGGCCTGCTCGCCGGAGGCGTCCCAGCCGCTTCTAATTTTGATGGTCAGCGGAATCCGGATGGCGTTGCGAACCGCCTTGAGCATGGCCCGGGCCAGATCGGGGGTTCGCATGAGGGCCGCCCCCGCGCCGGTTTTGACCATACGCGGATGAACTGCGACGGCATCCACGCCGCAGTCTTCGGCTAGCCGGGCGATATTCAGGGCCTGCTCGCCGGAGGCGTCCCAGCCGCTTCTAATTTTGATGGTCAGCGGAATCCGAATGGCGTTGCGAACCGCCTTGAGCATGGCCCGGGCTCGATCGGGGGTTCGCATGAGGGCCACCCCCGCACCGGTTTTGACCACTTTTCGAACCGCGCAGCCAAAATTGATATCCAGAATGTCGGCCCCCATCCCCTCTACCATAACGGCTGCCCCGGCCATGATGTCCGGATCCGATCCGAATATTTGAGCCGAGAGGGGCTTTTCCCGGGGCACCGAGTTGAGCATTTGGGCGGTTTTGCGGGATTTGTAAACCAGCGCGTGGGAACTGACCATTTCCGAGCAGACCAGCCCGCAGCCCGCCTTTTTAGCCAGGAGGCGAAACGGCAGGTTGGTGATGCCGGCTAAAGGGGCCAGGATGACGTTGTTGGCTAACGTGAGATTGCCGATTTTCATAAGTGTGCTGCAAATTGTGAGTTGAAGGTTGCGGTTGTATGTTATTTATTGTATTGGACACGGATGAACACGGATAAACACAGATTCTTGAATGATTTATGTTCGTCTGCCGCACGAAATCCAAACAATTACAACAAACTTCCGAGTTGTAAAATCCGGCTTTGAAGCCTTCTCCGATCTTGGTCCAAAGCTCAGGCTTCACGTTACCTACCACCTGTTGCCGGAAGTGGGATTTGCATAACAAAACAGGCAATTATGATAACACGGCTGATGCCGGTAGGACCCGATGTCAACCGACACTTTACAGCCACAGCCGGCCTTGACCCGTTGACCGGCATCTTTTCTAAGCGCAATATTGCCGCCATATAATTCCATTAAAAGGTCATTGGGTATACAGGAGCTGGGTGTCACCGGGCAGCCCGCCGGCAAGGCGGCGATGACTTCTTTTTCACAGCAGGCGGCCAGGTGCATGTTCAGAGCTGCCAGCCGGGTTTCCATTTTAATCAGGGTATCGACTTTATCCGTCAGCGGCGGATCGATCAATCTCAATCCGGGCCGGGATAAAAGTCGCCGGCGGATTTTAGGGTAATGATCCATAAAACTGGTAATACACTGCTCAATACCCGCGGCGGCCGCCTGTTCCCCGATGATATTGAAATCACTCAGGTTATCATGCAAAGGCCCCTGCCCGGTCTCATAAAAACAGATGGGGTCAAATCGCCAGCGAATCGAACGGGATCCGAAATGATCACTGAGATACTGAAGCTGGTCAATACGCTGCGTTAACGGCGGCAGATTGGGTTCAAGGATCGGGTTGTCCGAATTGACGGTAAAATTGAAAAAAAGGTTATACCCCTGCTGAAGCAGGCGGTCTCCGAAACTTTCGTCGATAAAAGGTCCGAAGTTCTTGGACCAGAAAACGATCGTGTGCACTTCCTGTGCCGTTGCCGGCACAACGGAGACACGCTGGTTAAAGGGGTTTATGACCTCAAAAAAGCCTTGGCCGATTTGTTCCATAAACCAGGGCATGTAAAAAGCCGGAATATCGGTTCGGCGGGAGGCGGATATGACAATTTTTGGCGGGGGGGTCATTTCTTCTTAAGATCTGTCAGGGATATCACCTTGGCCTGGCCGGTATCTTTTTTCGGCTGGGGCGCATCTTTATTTTCATTTTCAGCGTCAGGTCCACGGAGTTGTGGCTCGTCCGGGGCCACCACCTTCTCCAGCCGCATGCGTTTGCCGTTCATGGTAAATTCAGCGCCTGCAATGTAAACATCTCTTAATATCCAGGTGACGATCTGGGGCGGAATCTGCAGCAGAAGCAATTTGACATGATACCAATCGGGCTTTGAATCGGCTAAAATATCCTCAATCCTGGCAAAACTAAGGGGTTCATCTTCCAGGTAAATTAGTACAACATCGTTTTCAGTCGCCATGATTTAATAAATCCCAATGTTTATAATTAGGGAAAAATAGTTGAATATCAGTAGGAATTCAGGAGTGAAGTACTCTGCAAATGAACCCCTAGGGTCATTTACGATTAAGTACTGTATAATGCGGAGGAGAGAATCTTGATTCTCATTCGAATCGTTTCCGAAGGTCCTTTTTAGCAGTTTCCCAATCGAAGACCTTCTCCTGGCCGGAGTTAAACCGCCTTTCCGTTTCCTGCAGTGCTTCCCGATGCCAATCCGGGGAGTCAAGTTTTCCTTCCTCTCTTGACAGATCTTCCCAAATATCCTCCATCACCCTGAGTTTTTCGGCCTTGGAAAGATGCCTGATATCTATTGTGCTTGGCATGATATGCTTTCTTACTGATGTTTATTATAAAATTTGCATGGTCCAGGATGCTTTTCAAATCACCCCACCCCTGCAGTCAGCCCTTTCATACCGCAACCATGCATCCCGTTGTTTGATCTTGCTGAGATGGCCACGCTTTAAAATCACCTAAGCAAATATAGTGAATACAGCATCTTATGTCAAGAGGAAATGGAGCACAATATATGGTGCTTCAGAAATACGGTATTACCGAAAGAGATGTGAATAGTTGCAAAAAGAAGTAAGAATGGGATTCAGCATTAGAGGAGTAAAAATAAAAAATGCGCAGCATTAAATAATTAATCCGCCGGGGCATCGATTAAACTCCATTCTTCAGTGCTAAAAGCACGATTGATTCACCATATCGCAATATTCTCCAAAGCGGATCAATTAGGGGATCGTTTTCATCCTTCCAATCGACAGATCATGCAGCGGGATGAGGATATCGGCCATGCCCTTAATTTTCTGGATCGAATCATAGGCTTCGGTCAAATCGATGTGCACGCCGGGGGCGACGGCAGGTCCGGTGGAGGGAAAATTCTTGTCATTGCAGCAAAATCCCGTAATTATCGCCCGTCCGCCGGCCGTATTGACCGCCACCGACTGGCCGCCCACCGAATGGCCGGGTGACAAAATCACATCGATGCCGTCCAGGATGTTGGCATCACCGTCGACCTCGATGATTTTATTTTCATCTAAAACATCCGGATAATACCGGTGGTCGACCGGATGCGGATCCTGCATGAACTCATATTCTTTTTTTTGGACGTAGACCTCGGCCTTGGTGCACAGATAGTCATTTTCACAGTGGTCATTGTGCAGATGGGTGTGAATAATGATATCAATATCCCCGGGTTTCAAATCGAGCGTGGCCAGAGCGTCTTCGAACTCGAGAATTTTAAACCCGCATTGTTCTTCAGCACCCTCAGGAACAACAAATTGCTCCAGTCCGGTGTCTACCAGGATATTCTTATCTCCGCCGCTTAGGTAAAAAACATAGATGGGAAGATAAATTCGTTTGCCATAGTCACGCAAATAGGTCATCACCCCTTGATCGGTTTCATTGATTCCAACTACCAGGGGATGGATTGTATACTCTTGCATCATTTCCTCCAATGAATTTCCGGCATAACGCGTGGCGCATAGGATTTGGTTGATTTAGTTGAATAAGTTTATTAATAATAAAGTTGAATGAGTTCATTGAGTTGAATGAGTTGATTGAGTTCATTCAACCAATCCAACTTGTTCTTTCCAGACAACCGGAAAACCGAATTCATCATGCGGTAATTAAGAAAGTAACAAAAAACATTGTCATCGTAAAGGCTTTTACGCAAATGACGTAACGTCCTAAATAATCAACCTATTCAATTTAATCAACCCAATCAACTCTACAACTTTTCCGAGAGGTTCAATGTATTCAAACCAGGATGTAATTGCACAAATCGATGGTCTTTTTAATTCGCAATCGGTGGCGGTTGTCGGTGTGCCGCGTGAAATGAAAGTCGGCCGGGTATTTTTAACCGCCCTGCTGGATCAGGGCTTTGGCGGCAAAATTTACCCGGTTAATCCCAGCGCCCGGGAAATCGACGGCTTAAAGACGTATCCGACCGTTGGAGACATACCCGGCCCGGTGGATCTGGCCATCATCCTGGTGCCCCTTGAACACAGCCTTGAAACGGTGCGCCAATGCGCCGCCAAAGGCATTAAAGGCGCTGTGCTGTTTACCGCCGGATACAGCGAAACCGGCACCCGCAAAGGTGCCGCCCTGGAGCAGGAGCTGGTCCGGGTGGCGCGTAAAGCCGGCATGCGCCTGATCGGACCCAACGGCATGGGGCTGTATTGCCCTAAAACCGGCCTGTCATTCTTTCCCCAGGTTTCGAAAACGCCCGGACCCGTGGGCATGATTTCCCACAGCGGTTCACTAACCAATATTTTGGGGATGATCGCCGAGCAAAAGGACATTCGTTTCAGCAAGGTAATCAGTTCCGGCAATGAGTGCGACCTGACGGCGGCCGATTTCTTAATGTATCTGGGGAGTGATTCGGACACGGGCCTGATCGGGGCCTATATCGAAGGAATTCACAATGGACCGTATTTTCTGGCGGCCCTGCGGCAGGCATCGTTAAAAAAACCGGTTATCCTGTGGAAGGTCGGTCTGACTCCGGAAGGCACCCGGGCCGCATCATCGCATACCGGCGCCCTGGCCAATGCACCCGACATATGGCAGGGAGTCGTCCGGCAGACCGGAGCTATTCCGGTCGTGGGTTTCGAGGCCCTGGTGGATGCGTTAATGGGCTTTAGCATGCTGCCGCGCAATCCGGGCAACCGGATGGCCATTGTTTCCGGGCCCGGCGGTCTGGCAGTATCGGCCGCTGAAGCCTGCGGCCGGCAGGGAATCATGCTGGCCGACCTTTCAGCGGCAACCCGGTTAAATCTGTCCCGCATCATTACATATTCCGGCACCAGCCTGCTCAATCCGGTTGACGTCAGTCTGGCCGCCCATTTCGATCTGGATATATTCTTTCAAACCACCCGCACGGTCGCAGCGGATCCGGGTGTTGACGCGATCATTGTCATTGGATGCGGCCTGACCCCGGAAACGAATCAGATCTATAACGAGGGCTTAATCAGGGTATTCCACGATTGCAAAAAACCGATTTTAGCCGTAAAGATTCCCGGCTCGGCTCCGCCAGATTCATCGCAGCTGTGCCGGGGCGGAATTCCTTTCTTTGATTCCGCCGAGCGGGCCGTCAACACCTATGCCCTGGCGCTGCGCTATGGGGAATGGATAAAAGAAAGAAGATGTGAAGGTGGGAAGGTGTGAAGGTGAGAAAGGGCTGGAGGCTGGGAAGCCAGGAAGCTGGGAGGCTCATAGCAAAAAATATATTAATTATTCCGCCGGAGGTTCCATCCAGGGACGCTCTTCAATTTAAAAAAAAGCGGCCACACCCCTGAATGCGATAATTTTTTGGGCGGAATAATTAATAATTACTTGAGTTTTCGATATTATGGCCGATAATATCGTATAACAAATATAGCAACGAGGTGATGATCATGAAGCTTAGTTCTGTTCCATCAACAATTTCCATCTGCCTGTTGGCGCTGGTTTTGGCAATCACTTTGACTGCTCCGGCAACGGCGCAGAACACCGACAAGGAATCAAAAACTTCGAAGATGATGGCGGCAACCGATGCTGACAACCCGCGCATCAAGCCCGGGGAAATCGATTTAAACACCGCCAAAACACCGGCGGTGGTTGAAAAAAAGGCAACTTCCCCCCACGATGCCGGCTACTGGTTCGACAAAGGTGCGCTTTGCGCCACTTACGGCAACGATCGCGCGGCCATCAGCTATTTTCAAAAGGCCATCGCTTTGGACCCGAACCTAAGCGGCGCCTACTTTGAGCAGGGCATATCCTACGGCCAACTGGGCGACTACGACAAAGCCGTCACCCTGGTAAATAAAGCCATTGAAATGGAGCCCCAAAACGGGCTGTATCTCTATGGCCGCGGCCGGATTTATCTGCTGGCCGGCAAACAAGACCAGGCCATGCAAGATTTCCAAAAAGCTGCTGAACTGGATGATGAAGATGCCCAAACTTATTTGAAGCAGGTTGCCCGGCAATAGGGAATGTATAAATAGACGAAGAAAAACATATGCGCAGCATATAGCAATTAATACGCCGGCGCATTAGCCTGACAAGTTTCTTCGATTCTTAAAAACTATATAGAGACCAGATTACGCTATTTTTCAGGGCGGATTAATTCGGCATTGCTAAAAGGCTCTTTTCACACGAGAAAAAGAGCCTTTTTTGTTTTTTTTTGTTGACTTTTCACCATATTTTTGCTCAAAGAACAATTGATATCTTACAGATGGAAATAAGAGGGTAATCCTCATAATTGAAACACATATTCATCGCCGTAGACTAGTCATACTTTTCACTCAATGTTCGCTTTAAACGGACACTTCGTTACAGCTGAAACTCGATATCCCTCGTTTCATTTACATTTTCCGTCGATGCCTATGTTTAAGTTGTTGCTCCACCTCGAGACATAACAATACCGGTTGCTTAATTCCGACTAATTTTATTGGTGTGCAAGTAGTGGATCTGCAATAAAATAAATAAAAAATCAGCAGTTTTTCTATAACTTCGTTTTCCTGGGTCTGGTCTATTCCCTGGCCGTTTTTGATGACCTTTTAGGAACCCAGCCATGAAACAACCCAGCCTTCTGATAGTACGAAACAGCAGCCAAAACCTGCAGGATTTAAAAAAGCTTTTGCGGCCGAAAAAATACGACCTGACGGAAGTGCCGCAAAATGCTGACATGGCGTTGTTTTTCCGGCAAGAGAATCCGGATCTGGTTGTGGTCTGTTGTCATCGCCAGCAGGCCACCGGCAGCCTGAAGATCGTTGATAACATCCGACGCCATAACCAGCGGATTCCCATTATCCTTCTGACGAAACACAGCTCCGAGAGCCTTGCGATAGCCGCCCTGCGCGCCGGCGTGACCGATTATTTCAAAATCCCTTACTCCGGGATTGAATTACTGGCATGTTTCGAGCGTCACCTTTCCGATGGCAAGGGACGCCGCGGCCCGGTTTCCGAACCTTACCCGACCTGCTCTCTCCAACCGCAGCCCTTGATCGGCGACAGCCAGCCGATGCGGGAGATTGCGGCTTATATGGCTAAAATTTCCGCCGCCGACAGCACGGTTTTGATTACCGGTGAAACCGGAACCGGCAAAGAACTGGTGGCTGAACGGATTCACTGCAATTCCCTGAGATGCCTGCGCCCGTTTGTCAGCATCAATTGTGCCGCCCTGCCGGAAAATCTGGTGGAAAGTGAGCTGTTTGGTTTTGATCGCGGAGCATTCACCGGGGCGGTGGCCGCCAAGAAAGGCAAATTTGAGCAGGCCCAGGACGGCACCGTGTTTCTGGACGAAATCGGGGATATGAGTCTTTATTCTCAGGCCAAAATTCTGCACTGTATTGAAACCAAAGAAATTTATCCCTTAGGCGGACAACGAGTCCTTCCTTTGGACATCCGCATCATTGCCGCCACCAATCAGGAACCCGAAAAATTAATCGCTGAGGGAAGTTTCCGTTCGGATCTCTTTTACCGGCTGAATGTGGCCCGTATTCACCTGCCGCCGTTAAGGGATAGAAAGCAGGATATCCCCCGGCTGGTTGCGCACACCGTTGAAAAACTAAATAATCGTTTTGGACGCAAGGTTGAAGGCCTGACCGAAGAGGCCATGTCATTTTTGTACCGCTACCACTGGCCGGGCAATGTGCGCGAACTGCTGAACCTGCTTGAAGCGGCATTTATTAACCTGCCGGCCAAAAAGATAGCATTCGTCGACTTGCCGCAGCAATTTCTGAATCAAATCGAAAATGCAAGCGGGAAACCTGAAGATGAAAGAAATCGAATCGTATCCGCGCTGCTGGAAACCAATTGGAACAAAAGCACGGCCGCCCAGAAACTTAAATGGTCACGGATGACGCTTTACCGCAAAATAGCAAAATACAATATCGTTCAAAAAAGAACCCCGGCCAGAAAACGGCACGCGGGACTATCCCCCTGATAGAATACTTCCGCCAAAAGCGCACCGGTTGGCCGGTGATCAGAGTCGATCGTCCCGCAGGCGCGCCCCGCTCCGATTGGCCTGCTGAATGACAGGCCTTCGACGCTGTAATTGTAACACTGTCTCTGCAAAGTGTAACAAACTGAAGTGACACTTTGTGTCGTTCGCTTGGCCGAGGCGAACGACTGCGAAGACAAGTATTTAAGCACCTCTCACCCCGCGGCAGTCCGGCTTGTCGCGCGCCGTGGTTTGCCGGCGGCGGATTAACGCAAAAACTGTAACACCATCCGGCCGGCCTGGTTCGCCACAGCGAGTGTATCCCCGTCTCGATCACCTTATTATTTTTAATAAATATCAAATGGTTATGCAATAAAGCGAACATCCTGCCACCATTTGGCACTTAAATTGCTGTACCCAATCATAGGCAGATGTTGCGATGCGCTAAATCCCTAATTGCTCATGAAACATTCTACAACGAATAACCGCAACGGCACAATTTGTAAAAAAAGTGGAAATCTTGTCGGAAAATACGCCAACCAATTGAAGATAGGTCACAATGCGGTAGAGTTTGTGATTGATTTTGGGCAATATTTTCCTGAAAACGAGCAAGCGGAGCCATGTGCGCGAATCATCACCAGCCCGTTTTACGCGAAATACTTCCTGGAAACACTCCAGCAATCCATCCAACAATACGAAGATAATTTCGGACCCATTCTGCAATAAACTCCCGCTCGATTTTGGCGCAGTTGATAGGCCCCCCGCTGCCGTTCGCAACCGGTCCTGAAGTCGGATTTTATGAATCAGTTTAATTATTTTGACAGCACCACCAGTCACATTTTAGCCGAACTGGAGCGTATCGATCTGCTCATTCGGGCGCAGGTGGCGCGCGCCAGACAGCTGCATGAAGCCGATCGCGAATTCCAGGGCCTTTACATTTCGGAGCAGGAAATCGACGACCAATTGCAAAAAACCACCGGTATGCCCGCTTGGGCGACGGCACCGTTGACGCTTTCACCGGCTGAGATCCAGACGGCCAGCAATCGAATGCGCTCGGAAATCGATGCGCGCCAAAAAGAGAGTGAACAGCGAGGTATTCGGCTGCGCCTGGTTGAGTTGGCGCAAGCTTTTGAACTCAGCGCTTTTGAGGTAGATGTGCTGCTGATATGTCTGGCTCCGGAGCTCGATCTGCGCTACGACCGGCTGTATGCCTATCTTCAAGACGATGTCACGAAAAAAAGGCCCTCGGTTGATTTGGTGCTGAACCTTCTTTGTCCCTCCTTCGAAGCCAAACTTGGCGCTCGAAAAAGCCTGATGGGTTCGAGTTGTTTGCGCCGATATTTCCTGTTAGATCTTTTCGATGATCCCTCGCAGCCGAATCCGCCGCTGTTGGGCAAATTTCTCAAGGTGGACCAGCGCATTGTCGATTACCTGCATGGGTCGGATGAGATCGAGGAATCATTGCAGCCATTTGCCAAGAATATTCAGCGCCGGATTCAGCTGAAGGATTTGATTTTGCCCGCTGATGTCAAAAAATGCCTGGCATCCTTATTGGCGGCCAATCAAACCGGTCAGAGCGATGCGGCTACGATTATCTATTTTCAGGGCATGTACGGGGTCGGAAAGCAATCGGCCGCCGAAGCGCTTTGCCACGAATCAGGTTTGGGGCTTTTAAACGCCAATTGCCAATATATGCTCGATACCGATGGGTTAAACATGGAAAAAATGCTGCAGTTGGTCCAGCGCGAGGCCCTGCTGCAAAAGTCGGCCATCTATTGGAGCGGTTTCGATACCTTGCTGGCCGAGGATAAATATCGGCCGCTGGATGTGTTTCTGCAGGCCTTGGCAAAATCGCCGGGGCTCGTGTTTTTGTCCGGCCAAACCACCTGGGAGCCGGCGGACGCCCTGCACGAGATTGCTTTCATGCGGCTCAAGATGCCCCGGCCAACCTATGCCGAGCGGGTGCAATTGTGGCAGCTGTCCTTAAACGGCAGCGCATTGCCGGTGCCGGAGGTCAATCCGGATGAGTTGGCCGGCAAATTCCGCTTCAGCGGCGGACAGATCAAGGATGCGGCTGCCACAGCCCTGAATCTGGCGCGCGGGCGCGATCTGACCAACGGGCAGGTCACGATGAGAGATCTCTACCGCGCCTGCCGCCTGCAATCCAATCGCAAACTGAGCACCCTGGCCCAAAAAATTACCCCCCATTACGGCTGGGACGACATTGTGCTGCCGGTCGACCGCCGGCGCCAACTGCGCGAGCTCTGCAACTACATGAAATACCACGCCCTGGTCTATGAACAGTGGGGCTTTGATGCCAAACTCTCCCTGGGCAAGGGCCTCAACGCCCTCTTTGCCGGTCCCTCCGGTACCGGCAAAACCATGGCGGCGGAAATCATGGCCAACGAATTGGGGCTCGACCTTTACAAGATCGATCTTGCGGGAGTCGTCAGCAAGTATATCGGCGAAACGGAAAAAAATCTGGCCCGCATCTTTGCCGAGGCCGAAACCTCCAACGCCATTCTTTTTTTCGACGAAGCCGACGCCCTCTTCGGCAAACGCAGTGAAATTCGCGATGCCCATGACCGCTACGCCAATATCGAAGTCAGTTACCTGCTGCAAAAAATGGAGGAGTATCAGGGGGTCGTTATCCTGGCCACGAACCTGCGCAAAAACATGGACGATGCGTTTGTGCGCCGCATGCATTTTACGGTGGACTTTCCGTTTCCCGGCGTTAAGGATCGGCATCGCATCTGGCAAAAAATCTGGCCCCCGGAAACACCCCGCAGCCGGGACCTGGATCTCGATTTCGCAGCCCGCCGGATTGCGGTTGCCGGGGGCAACATTCGAAATATTGCCCTGGCAGCGGCCTTTCTGGCGGCCGATGACGATAATGTCGTCGTTATGAAGCACCTGATCCACGCCACCCAGCGCGAATACCAGAAAATCGGCAAGGTGGTCACCGCCGGCGACTTTGGCGAATACGCCGGCTATGTCATGCATCATGTATAAGACGTTTATCGGTTCCATCGGCCGAGAGCGTCCAGTCAAAGAGGAATGGATTCTTATTTTAAAAAAAAATAATTGGACAGGATCAACAGGATCGTCAGGATCATGCGGCCTTCGGCCGTAAGGCCCTTCGCCGCAGGCGATAAAAATCCTGATAATCCTGTAAATCCTGTCTAAATAAAAATAATTAAAATCGAATCCATTCCGCAGAAGTTTCACAAGAGGTGCGACATGCAAAAGCGTGAACTCAATCCCCGAGGCGAGACCAAAATCAGGCTGGCGGATCACGTTGTGAACCCTCAAAAAGTACCCTCCACGTCGCCGGGCCATCGGATAGAAACGCATCATCCGTTGAATCAGGTCGCCTGCCGCCTGGGTGACGCGTCTTGTGCCGGGGCCCATGCCACCCGATTGAATCGGGCCCTGAGTTCCCGGCGGTCCGGCAGCGGACACGCGCTGCTCAAACTCCAGCGGCAGTATGGGAATCGCTATGTGCAGCGAGTTCTGGCGGTGAGCGGCAAGGGCCGGGGCGAGGTGGAGGCTGCGGCGGAGGTCGAGACCGGCATTCAGCGCGCGCGGGGGGGCGGAGGCCAACCGCTGAGCAGCGCCGTACGCGCTCAGATGGAACCGGCCTTCAAGGCCGACTTCAGCGGGGTTCGCGTACACGCCGATGCTGCCGCCGACTCGCTCAGCCGTTCGGTCAACGCCCGCGCCTTCACCACCGGACAGGACATCTTTTTCCGCGCGGGCGAACATAATCCCGGCAGTTCGAGCGGACGGGAACTGCTGGCCCACGAACTGACCCATGTCGTGCAGCAGAATGGGAACCAGCTGCAGCGCAAACTCACCGTCAACCGGCCGGGAGACCGCTACGAACAGGAGGCGGACCGCGTTGCCGGGGCCATCATTCACCGCGAACAGCAGCCCGTCACCAAAAACTCAACTGAACAATCGGTCAGCCGGCAGGTCGAAGAAGAGGAAGAAGAGAGCATCCAAACCCGCACGGATGAAAGCGGGATTCAGCGTCAAGAGGGACTGGAGGAGGAAGAAGAGGAAGCAGTTCAAGCAGCGCCGGACGGCACCCGGCTGCAGCGGCGAGGGGTGCTCAATGATGGGGCCATCCTTCAGCGGGGGGCTTCCGGCCGCGGGCTCAACCCCTCCGGACCACCGTCGGCAGCACCGCAGGAGGAAGAAGAGACGTCCGCCGCCCGGTCGGCCGCCGGCCGAAGCGTTCGGGCCGCAAGTTGGCACAGACCCCATGCGCAGCGGCGTGCCGCACAAAACCGGCCACCGGGGATCCAACGCGACCTGGCGACGCCGCCCCCGGCGGTCGCGCCTACAGCGCAGCCCGATCTGACGGCTGATCAGATCCGCAGCGCCATCACATTTAACCGCCGCCGCTATAATGTAGTCGGCACCCGCTTGATCCAGGACCTGGTCGGCACGACGCCCACGGGAATCTGGGTGGCGGATGATATTCGCGCCATCGCCGCCATCCAGGAAACCTACGGCCTGACCAAAGACGGCAAAGTCGGAACCAACACTTTCCGATTCATCGATCGCGAGGTCAGAGCCGAACGACTGCGAAGGACTGATGCCAACTGTCTCACATCGCTGGTTATCAACCGCGGCCCGGAGAACATCGTGCCCTCGGCGACCGGGGCCAACATGACCCGCCACTTTACCATGCGGACCCAGTTCCCGAGTTACTGCGGCTGCAGTAATTTTGAATACCGCCAGTTTATCCGCGGCCATTTCACCGTAACCCGGGCCGGGACCGTGCACGACGAAGGCGGCTGGTTCGCCAACCTGCCGGCCGGCCGCCTCAACCGGGGCTGGCAGGAAGACGGTCATACCGGCGTTCCGTCAATCAACTTCGGACACCGCAATCGATCGTCCGAAGCCGACAACCGCTACCTGAATGATGCCGGGACAGTTGACATGCACAACGGCTGCCGCTACCACGGCGACGACACCCCCGGCGGAAACTATCGCGGAACGGTCGGGATCACGCGCCCGGGATTTACCCCCCGATCGGGTGATGTGCTCGACATCGATGTCAATTTCCGGGGCGAGGTTCAGCGCAGCGGCCGGGTGGTCAGGAGCAAGCGCTGGTCCGCCCTGCGTCGTCGGTTTACCTTGCCCTAGGGTCAGATCCCGCACTTCGATATTCGATATTCGCTTTTTCAAAGTTTTTGTTCCGTTCAGACTGGACGCCGGCGGCCAGAGGTGGCGCTCTTATGCAAAGAGTTCACCAAAGATAGACCATCACTCCAGTACTCCAATACTCCATCACTCCTTGAAACGGTTAAAGGCTCAGCCAATTATCGCTGACTCCAGGCAGCTAAAAGCAATTTACAAAGGGTTCGACAAGCTCACCAACCCGAGCCCAGTCGAAGGACAATAACCGAATGATGCCGACCATACCATGGCAATGGAACGACGCCGATGCAGGCGGTTATGCCGAGGCCCAAAACCGGCATTTCCGTTTGACCCGCAACGATGACGGTCGGGCCGCGGAAATCCGGTGTACGGACGCGGCCGGCAAGATCCGGTGGGCGGTGGCCATTGACGCTGCCACAACCGACTCAGCCGCAATGACCGTTTATGAAGACAAACTTTTCGCCGCCCTGTATTGGCACGGAGCGACCGGCTGCCGGGTGCTGGCCCTGGACGTCGACACGGGTGAACAACACTGGGCAACCACCCTAAGCGGCCTCGGCTCCATAGGCCACAGCCGGTATATCAATCGGGTTCAGATAACAGTCAGCGACGACCGCTTGCTGGTTTTCGGTAATGAATCGGCCGGTAAGTATATCGAGGTCCTCGACCCGTCCAGCGGCCGCCAGATCCACATTCAAAAGGTTTCGGATTGATCATGATAGACGATCTCGATCGCACCATGGAGCAGCTTCTGCAGCACGGACTGCCGCAGGATATCGTCGACCAGGTCACCATCAGTTTCGCCACCCCGGACGACCAGTTTCCGCCCACTGCGGTAACGTTGCCCGCCATCGACCTGTTCTTGTATGACATCCGCGAAAACCGGGAATTGCGCAACAACGATTGGATCATTACCCGGCGCAGCGACGGCTCCGTTGACAAACAGCGTCCGCCGGTGCGGGTGGAGTGCTCCTATCTCGTGACCACCTGGGCCAACGCCAGTTCCACGACCCCGGCGCTGGACGAACACCGCTTGCTGGGGGAGGTGATGATGGTCCTGTTGCGGCATCCCACCATACCGGCCGGCATTCTGCAGGGCAGCCTGCAGGGCCAGGAACCGCCATTGCCGGCCATTACCCTGCACCCGGGCCGCCTGCAGAGCATGGGAGAATTTTGGCAGGCTCTGGGCGGCAAACCCAAGGCGGCCCTGAATTATGCGGTCACCATGGGCGCCGAGATTTTCAGTCCGGTGGAAGCGCCGGTCGTCACTGAAAAAATTCTTAAATTTCGACTGGACGAAGAATCGACGCCATGACTACCTGGTCCATCGTCAGCCATACCGTCGCCATTTCAGGCCGTGTTAGTGATGCCCATACGGACCGGGCCATTGCCGGAGCTCAGGTCATGATAACCGATGGTCCGCCTGAATTTATGGCCATGCTGGACCGGCAAGCCGCCTCCCACGGCCGGCGCTGGCAAAACCTGCGGCAGCGGCCCGATCGGCGCTACAGCGAACCGGACGGCCACTTTCACTTTCTCGATCTGTCCGACGGCAGCTACACCCTGAGTGCCGCGCTCCCTGAACAGGGCACCCGCTTTGGAACCGCCCAGCTGTCCGCCGTGGTATCGCACGACTCTTTGGGCCACCTGATCATGACAACCGTGGGACTGAGCCTGCCGGCCACCACCCTGGCCGGCCGCATTACCGATCAGTCCAGCGGTGATCCGATCGTGATGGCCCGGGTTATCATCCAGGGCAGCCATGAATTCGCCTATAGCGACGGGCAGGGAGACTACCAGCTGGTCGGATTGGAGACCGGCAGCCGCACCATGCGGATTTCCGCCCAGGGCTACCAGCCGGTCTCACAAACCGTCAGCCTGGCAACGGCCGGGGCGACCCTGACCCGGGATGTCGCCCTGACTTCTGCGTCACCCTGAGGTTTGCAGGGGCCGCCGATCACAGGCGTGACCGTGAACCTTAGTGAGATTATTAATTATTATACGTTACCGTATTTATGAAATCGTGTACTTAGCGTTCCAAGCGGAATTATCCTGAGTTCGGAAATCAGCTGAATCCGACTCTGCGAAACCTTTACCCAAAACTACAGCAAAGGAGGGCTTATCATGCCACAGTATCTATCTCCAGGAGTTTATGTCGAAGAAGTCGAAGGCGGTGCCAAACCCATCGCCGGGGTGGGCACCAGCACGGCGGGATTCATCGGCCAGGTGGCCGACGATGTTGTCATGCCGGAGCAGCCCGGTCAATTCGTGTTGGACAGCCTGGGGGAGCCGGTATTGGACAGCCTGGGAGATCCTCAGCCCATCCTGTTTACGGTCGCACCGGCCGAAGACCCCCAACTGATAACCAGCTGGGAGCAATTTAAGAATACCTTCGGTGATTTCCAAAGCGGCAATCTGACCCTGGCCCACGCGGTTTACGGTTTCTTCAACAATGGCGGAACCCGCTGCTGGGTGGCACGGTTGACCGATGTCAGCAGCGCGGCCGATGTTACCGGCGCACTGCAGCAATTCAAGGCGATCGATGAAATCGCGATCGTGGCCGTGCCCGGCGCGCTGGATGTCAATGTTCAGACCGCGGTGCTCGACCACTGCGAAGACGCAACCCTGCAGGACCGTTTTGCGATTCTGGACGGTCAGCGGGCCAGCGCGTTTACCCCCAGCGAGATCCAAGGCAGTGTTCGCAACAGCGATTACGCCGCCCTGTATTTTCCCTGGATCAATGTCTACGACCCGGTCAGCAACAGCAATATTTTTGCCCCCCCCAGCGGCCACATGGCCGGCATATATTCCCGGGTGGACAATGAACGCGGAGTGCACAAGGCGCCGGCCAACGTCGTCATCCGGGGCGCCGTCGGGGTCGAATCCCGCCTGAGCAAAGCCGATCAGGATGGACTGAACCCGCCGGGCATCAATGTGATTCGGGCCTTTGACAGCAACATCACCGTCTGGGGTGCCCGCACGCTGGGCGGCGACGCCAACACCGAATGGAAATATATCAATGTCCGCCGCTTATTTCTGTTTCTGCGCGAATCCATCGACGAGGGGACCCAGTGGGTGGTTTTCGAGCCCAATACACCGAATCTGTGGGCCAAGATCAGGCGCAATATATCCGCCTTTCTGACCAACGTGTGGCGATCCGGGGCCCTGTTCGGCACGACCCCCCAGGAGGCGTTTTTTGTCAAATGTGATGCCGATACCAATCCGCCCGAAGTGCGCGACCTGGGACAGGTGGTCACGGAAATTGGGGTGGCCGTGGTCAAACCGGCTGAGTTTGTGATCTTCCGCATCAGCCAATGGGCCGGTCCGGGCGCTTAATCCGATCCGCATTTCTCTCAGGGAAAAGGCAAACCGATGCCGAATTATCAAGTCCCCGGGGTCTGGATCGAGGAGAGCCTTCAGACGACCCCGCGCCCGTTTCTGACCGGTGTTCCGGTTTTTATGGGTCTGGTTCGTCATGCGGCCCTGGTCGATCTGCCCCGGCAGGCCAGGCGGGAAAAACTGGTCCGGCGGACGCTGCCCGGATCGCACCTGCAGGTTCTGCGCCGGCCGATAACGATCGCAGCGGCCAATGATACGGCGCCCGAATTGTTCAGCTCCTGGACCGAATTCGAAGAAAATTACGGGTTTCTGGCACCCTACGGGTATTTGACGGCCGCGGTGCGCGGTTTTTTTGAAAACAACGGTGCCCAGTGCTACAGCCAGATCATCTATTATGACAACACGGTTTCCATCAGAGAGGCCCTGGCGCAAGGCCTGGCAACCCTGCAGCATTTCGAAGCGGCCGATTTGATCTGCGCGCCGGATATCATGCATACCGAGGCCCGCAGCGGCGAACCGCCGGCGCTGGGCGACGTCAGCGCGATGCAAAAAGACATTCTGAATCACTGTAATCGGATGGGGGACCGGTTTGCCGTGCTTGACAGCATGCGCAACGCCGAGGCCGACGGGGTGCTGACCCAACAGCGGCAGCTAGCCGGCAGTGCCAACGGCGCGCTTTACTTCCCCTGGATTATAACCCGGGACAACAGCGCCATACCACCCTGCGGCCACGTGGCCGGGGTCTATGCCCGCAGTGACAGTCGGATCGGCGTTCACAAGGCACCGGCCAATGAGACCCTGGAAGGTGTTCTGGATCTGGCAGTGGATGTCGACCATGCCATGCAGGCCCTGCTGAATCCCGCGGGCATTAACTGCCTGCGTGCTTTTGCGGGCCGCGGCATCCGGGTCTGGGGTGCCCGCACCGTTCAGCAAACCGGCGTCTGGACTTACGTCAACGTCCGCCGGCTTTTCATCACCGTGATTCGCTGGGCGTTGCGCTTTATGAATCCGGTAGTCTACGAACCGCACCGCCCCGCGCTCTGGGCCAGAATCACGCGGGAGCTGACGGCCTATCTCAGCGAGCTGCATCGGCGGGGCGGTTTTCTGGGTGCCACCCCCCAGGAAGCTTTTTTCGTCAAATGCGATGCCGAAAACAATCCCCGGGAGGTGCGGGACGCGGGCCTGGTCATCGCCGATATCGGTCTGGCGGTTGCGGCACCCGCGGAGTTTATCGTGGTTCGCATCGCACACGGCATCGAGGGTGCTGACGTTACGGTCACCTCGCCGCAGCCCGTCCCCACGGCGACGGCGGCGGCGCAATTGCAGCCGCGGCGGCCGGCGGATGTCCGCAT
This sequence comes from uncultured delta proteobacterium, assembly GCA_963710795.1. Classification (GTDB taxonomy): domain Bacteria; phylum Desulfobacterota; class Desulfobacteria; order Desulfobacterales; family JAFDCJ01; genus JAFDCJ01. Next base: position 28,789 of record CAVQBT010000002.1, on the reverse strand, counting down.
CGTTCACCTGGAGTACAATCCTGCGGGACCCGCAGTTGCGGGTGAATACGTCCTGATTCACAACAGCGGGCGCCGCAGTGTCGACTTAACCGGATGGACGCTCAGTGATACGGCCTTTCACACCTTCCGGCTGCCGCCGTTTATCCTGGCGCCCAATGCCGAAGTGCGGGTCTGGACCCGGGCCGGGCTGAATACCGCCGGAGATCTTTACTGGGGCCGACGGGCCGCTGTCTGGAACAATGCAGGCGACCGAGCGTTTTTGCGGGACAGCCGGGGGCTGCTGGTTTCCGAATTCCCCGCCGCCCGCTGAAACGCAGTGCCTATCAATCTGTCAACACCGCCGGAAATACCGGCGCAAATCACTTAACAAGGAGGTTTTGCCATGGCTGTCGGAGATCGCAACGATCCGTATCGTTCTTATAACTTTTTGGTGGAAATTGACGGCATTACCAGGGCCGGTTTTCGGGAGTGCTCCGGGTTGGACACCAGCCAGGATCCGATCGACTACCGCGAAGGCAACCAGGACCTGACCACGCGCAAACTGCCGGGGCTGGTTAAATATTCGAATATATCGCTCAAGTGGGGTATCACCGACGACGCCGAGCTCTGGGATTGGCGCAAACAAATCATGGATGGAAAAATCGAGCGCAAAAATGGATCGATCGTATTGCTGGATGATACCGGCGAAGAAAAATTGCGCTGGAACTTCCGCGAGGGATGGCTCACCAAATGGACCGGCCCGACCTTTAACGCGACCGGCAATGAAGTGGCCATCGAAACCCTGGAATTGGTCCATGAGGGAGTTGAGAAAGCATGACCCTGCAGACTGAATTCCCATTTACCCTGCCCCGCGGCTATGTCGACTCCGAAGGCAATCTTCACCGTGATGGGGTCATGCGGATGGCAACCGCCTACGACGAAATCGCCCCGATGAAAGATCCCCGGGTCCAGGCCAATCCGGGCTACCTGGTGATCATCCTGCTCGCGCGGGTCATCAACCGCCTGGGCGATGTCGAACACCTCAATCCGAAAGTGATCGAAAACCTGTTTGCGGCCGATCTTGCCTATCTGCAGGATTTCTATCGCCGCATCAACGAGAATGGTCACAATCGATTGGCGGTGACCTGTCCCCACTGTGAAAAAGATTTTGAAGCGGAGATCGAAAGCCCGGGGGGATGACCGGCTACCCCTTGGACCAGCTGTTTGAGGAGGTAGCCTATCTAGCCTATTATTTTCATTGGCCCCATGATCAGATCATGGGGATGGAGCATCGCGACCGGGTGCAATGGATCGCCGAAATCACCCGCATCAACCGCTCGATCAATGAGAGTGCCCAGGAGGACCCGAAGCCGTCATGGTAGGTCAACGCACGGACCCGTATCTGGCGTTCCAATATCAGGTCGAAATCGAAAGCGTCACGGTCGGCGGATTTTCCGAAGTCACCGGTTTGCAGGTCGAAACCGAGATTAAGGAATACCGCGAAGGCGGCCTGAACGAATATATGCACCGCCTCGCCGGACCGACCCGCTATCCTACGAATTTGATATTAAAGCGCGGTTTAACCGATGTCGACACCCTGATCAGGTGGCATCAGCAGGTCACCCAGGGCACCGTAAAGCGCTTTAACGGATCGATCGTCCTGCTGGACATCAGCGGTCAGGAACGCTGGCGCTGGAATTTTCTGCAGGCCTATCCGGTCAAATGGATCGGTCCCAACCTGCGGGCCAGTGCCGCCGAGGTTGCGCTGGAAACCTTGGAGTTGGCGCACAACGGCATCCAGAAAGCCTAGCCGTCGATCACCACCGGCGGAGAGGGGGCCTTGAGGATGGCCCCCGGGAAGGGGACGCGCCATGACGCTGCGCAGCGCGATATCCTTATGGCGTGTTGGAGTACTGGAGTATTGGAAAAACGAAACCCAAACACCGATTTTGATTAAAAATCAGGCCGCATTCCAACCGCGGTGATTCCCTGAATTGCATCGATTATGCCGCCAAGCAGCGATAAATACCCACTGGCAGGCCGCATCCGGCAGCGTTATATCCAAGCGCCGGGGGTAATCCGGTGGTCGAATTCCTCAACCGGGCCGGCGCGCGCGGCCGAATTTGCGGCCGGCCGCCTGCCCCTGTTGACGGATGTCCGGCGGCGCTGGCAACCCTCCATTCGCGGGCGGAATTCGGCCCGTCCGTCATGGGTGCATCCGCGGCCGGTTACCGGGGATGCGCCGCGGCCCCCCATTGTGTCCGCCCGGCAAATACCGCCGGTGACACGCAACAGCGCCGGGCCGTCATCCGTCTTGCGCGCGCAAACCAAAGCCGCCGGGGTCATGCGGCCAGGGACAGCGCAACTAACGCCCAGCGCCAAAGCCGCCGCCCAGGGGCCGGCTATGGAAGCCGGCATGCCGCCAACTCCCGCGCATCCTATAGCGCAAGAGGCTTGGCCGTCGCGGCCGGGCGCCGAGCCCCAAATTAGGCCTGCCATCCAACCGGTCGTCGTCGATCGCAAGGCCGGCCGGCCCGGGGATCAGCCGTTTTCCGCCACCAGCCGCCCGGACGCCGTGCGGTCTGGCCGCTTAGAAACAGCAGCATCCCGGGCTTCAAATATGGCCGCTGTCCCCCCCATCAGTCGCACCCACGATCGGCTTGCGGGGCGCGTCAGCGGCCGAAAAACTCTCGCCCGGTCGGCCTCCTCCCCGGCCCCGGCGCGGCCGTCAGAGTCTAACGCCGAACCGCTGCGGGCAGCAGCACCTGCAAAGCCGGTTGAAATTCCAAGCAAACCGCTAATCCCGCTCCATCGAGCACACTCACCCCTGAAAAGCGGGAAAATGACGGTCCAACATCCAGTCGATCCATCCGTTCAGGGCCGCCGCCTGTCTGGCGCGATGCACTCCCGGCCGCCCGTCAGTCGACAAGCGGCAGCGGAGACCGCCCGCCCCGCTCCGGCTCGAGCGCAACCGTTTATCCAAAGAAAAACTGCCGCACCCGGGCCGGTCGGCAAACCGGGATCCCCGGCCAGGCGGCCCGCATCAGCGGCCGACGTCACCGTCAGTCTGACAGCCGCTGACCGGGACGGCATTGCCCGCTCCGCGGCCGCGGACGGTGCAGTCCGAACCGTCCGGCAATCGGCCGCATCAACCGCCGCCCGCCCCCGGGACCCTGCAGATCGTAACGCGTTCGGGGGACTCAAAATTTCAGGGTCCGTGCACCCGGCCGCCATCGCCCGCCATTCCGGCGGCCATGCGGCGCCAGTCCGGGCAGACCGCCCCCCATCGCCCGACGGTGAAGCGGCGCCGGTTGCGAAGCCGTTATTCAGTGGGGGAAGAACAGCACCGGTCATCTCATCTCCCGCAGATGGCCCGGATGCCCGGCCCGCCGGGTACCGGCCCGGCGGCGAATTTTCGGTGATCAGCGCGGCGCAAGCGGCGTCCGAAGGCTCCTCCGTCATCCGGCAGGCCGTGCAGCGAAGCAGCAGCAACTTACTGGTCACCCAAGCGGTAAAACCAGCCGCCGAAGGTCCCCTGGTCAGCCGCAAAGCCGTCCAACAGACCGGCAGCAACATGTTGGTGACTCAAGCGGTAACCCCGCCGGCCGCCGCATCGTCCAGTGCGCCGCAATCGGCGGCGCTCAACAGACAACCGCCAACCGCGGCGGGCCGTCACGATCCATTTGCCGGCGACGCCGTCAGGTCGGCCCATGGCAGCGACGGCCGACAGCCGACAGGACTTGTCCCGCGGCACCCGATACCGGCGGCAGTCCTTGCCGCGCCGTCATTGCTTTCAAAACCGGCGCATGGCCCCTGGCGATTTACGCGGGAATTTTCCCGCCGGCCGTATTTGCAGCGCGACAGCGGCTCCCGCGTTGCACCGGCGCTTAAGTCCGGTGCCCGACATCCCTCAAGCGCCATGCAGCCGTCAGCGGTTTCGCGGCCCGACACCGACCGCCGGCCGCCGCCCCCGGCGTCGACCCGCGTTTTTCTCGCACCGGCGGCAGACAGTTGGACGACATCAGCGGCGCCGGCGGCGGAACCCGGCAACGGGCCCGCGGCGGCCGGGGCCGAATCACCGGCTCCGGCAACGAGTGCCGGCGGCGAACCGATTGACCTCGAGGGCCTGGCCGACGAGGTCTATGACATCATCGAGCGGCGTCTGATCGTCGAACGCGAGCGCAGCGGAATGTGAGGTGATCCATGGCCCTGGAAAAAGCGTCAATCGAATCCTACATCGGCGGTGAATCCCTTGACGTGCTGTTTAATCCGACCGAGTACCGGCTGTCACAATCCAATCAATTTGCCGAAGTCGCCATACCGGGTCTGGCGGCACCCCTGCTGCAGTTTGGCCGGGGCAATGCCCGCACCCTTTCCATGCAGCTGTTTTTCGACACCTATGAAAAAGGCACCGATGTCAGGGAACACACCGCCAAGCTGATCAAGCTGCTGGAAATCGACGCCGAATTGCATGCGCCCCCCGTCTGCCGCTTCGTGTGGGGCAATTTCAATTTCACCGGGGTGCTGGAACGGGCGGAACAGCGGTTCGTCCTGTTTCTTTCCGACGGCACCCCGGTGCGGGCCAACGTCGACGTCACGTTCAAGGAATTTTTTGAAGGCGATCAGCGGGATCTGATGTCGGCTGATTTTACCAAGCGGCACATCGTCAGCCGCGGGGACACCTTGAGCGCCATTGCCGCCGCGCGCTACGGTGATCCGGCTCTCTGGCGTCCGATTGCCGAAGAAAACAAGCTGGATGACCCGCTGGCGATTCAGCCGGGCCAGGTGCTGGTTATTCCGGCCATTGAGTAAACCACTAAGTCATGAGCCCAGCCGAAACCTACGCCCCCAGTTTTCTGATCAAAGTCAACAACCGGGAATTGCAGCACGGCAAGACGCTGGACGTGACCACGGTCAGTGTCACCGACGTGGCCAACCAGGCCGATTCGTTTACCTTCACCATCCAGGACCGCAATCCCCAGCCGGGCCATTTTTCGGGTGGTCCGGAGCTCAAGTGGATGGACAGCGGCGAGTTTGACGAAGGCACGGAGGTCGAAATTTCCATGGGATACGTCGACAATCTCGCGTTCATGCTGCGCGGTGATATCACGGCCGTCTCCGCCAGTTTTCCGGCCAGCGGCGCCCCGACCCTGACGGTCCGCGGATTCAGCCTTTATCATCGTCTGCAGCGCCGACGCCGAAGGGAGCCTTTCGAAGCGTCGACCGACAGCGGCATCGCCCAGGAGATCGCCACCAGCATGAACCTGAGCGCCGTGGTCGATGCCACGGACGTCGAACACCCGCTGGTTTCGCCCAACGATATGACCTACGCCGACATCCTGACCCAGCGCGCCCAGCGGATCGGCTATGAAGTGGTCATCAAGGATAAAACCCTGTATTTTCAAAAACCGCGCTATCTGGAGCGCCCCACCCCGGTAATAACGCTGGAATGGGGCAAAAGCCTGCCGAGTTTCAGCCCCAACCTGACCACCTATAACATGAACACATCGGTCACGGTGCGGGCCTCGCAAACTTCCCAGGGACATGGAACGGACGCGATCGTCGGCGAAGCCAGCGGCGGTGACGAGCGCGTCAAACTGGGCGACAGCACCGGCCCCCAGATTGCGGCCGAAATATTCGGTGAGAATCCGATCCAGTCCGACGATCACCAGGCTGCCAGTCAACAGGAAGCCAACGCGCTGGCGGTGGCTCAGCTGGAAGGGCGTGCCATGGAGTTTATCAGCGGCAGCGGTGCCTGCATCGGCAACCCGCAATTGAAAGCCCGCACGGTGATCAAACTGGCAGGTTTGGGGCGGCGCTTCAGCGGAAAATACTACATTACCTCGGCCACCCACACCATCAACGCCAGTGGCTACCGGACCACGTTTCAGGCCAAAAGGAACGCCAGATGACCCTGTTTGAACTGCTCAACACCCGCGACCGCCCCCCGCAGCAGCGCAACAAAATCTATGGGGTGGTGGTTGGTATCGTGCGCGACATCAAAGATCCCCAGAATCTGGGGCGGGTGAAAGTCGACTTTCCCTGGCTGGGCGAATCCTCGGAGGCGGTCTCTATTTCTTCGGATGAAGACCGCGCCCACAGTTTCTGGGCCCGCATCGCCAACCTGATGGCCGGCAATGGACGGGGCAGCTTTTTCATTCCGGAAGTCGGCGACGAGGTCCTGGTGGCTTTCGAGCACGGCGTCCTCGACCGCCCCTACATCCTGGGAACGCTCTGGAATGCGGATGACCCGCCGCCGGAGCAAATGGATGCCGACGGCAAAAACGACGTGCGCTCGATCCGCTCGCGCAGCGGACACGTGATCAGCCTCAATGACTCCGACGACAGCCCATCGATCCGGATCATCGATAATACCGGCGACAACAGCATTACCATCGATTCGGCCAACAACGCCATGGCCATCAAGGTCAAAGGCGACTTTACGGTGGAGGTCGAGGGCAACATCAGTATCAAGACCCAGGGCAAATTGGAAATCGAGGCCGCCCAGGATGCCTCCGTCAAATCCGATGCCAACCTGAAAGCCGAAGCCGGCGCCAATTGCGACATCGAGGCCAGCGGTCCGGCCAAACTCAAGTCCAGTGCCAAATTGGAGATCGACGGTACCGGGCAGGCTGAACTCAAAGCCGCCTCGGTCAGCATCAACGGCAGCGCCATGACCGAGGTCAAGGGCGGTCTGGTAAAAATTAACTGACGACAAGCGGCAAAAGGTAAGAGGTTAAAGGAAATAAAGGATAAAGGTTAAGGATTTATGAGCAAACCGGCCGCCCGCATGGGAGATCCGACCGCTCACGGCGGCGTTATTGTGCTGGGATATCCGACCGTCCTGATCGGCGGACAGCCCGCCGCCCGGCTGGGAGACATGCACACCTGCCCCATGGTCAACCCCGGTCCGGTGCCCCATGTCGGCGGACCCATATCCCTGGGCAGTGCCACCGTCCTGATCGGGGGACAGCCCGCCGCCCGCATGGGCGATATGGCCGTGTGCACCGGGCCGCCGGACACGGTGATGTCAGGCTGTCCGACCGTGCTGATCGGCGGTTAAATAGGTACTGAGCTTTTTCCGAGACTAGGCTCGGAAACAGTGGCCCCTGCATGGCAGCAAAGGCGTAGTTTATTGGTTTTAGACAGTTATCAATTCAGTTTTGCACGAAAAGCGCAAAATATTTTTCAGTTTATTTGTAAACCATTGGTATGCAGGCGTTTACGAATAAAAATTTTTGCGTCAACTTTTTAAATAGGATAAAAGTTAAACGATCGATTGAAATATAATAGACAGAGCGAAGCGATACCACAAATCTTCAATCTTCAATCTTCAATCTTCAATTCCGGCTTGTCCGGGTTGGGTTTCTGACAACATGTTGTCAGAAAAAACCCGATAAGGGCCAAAAGGTAAAAACCCATGAGTCAGGATTTTCTCGGCGTCGGCTGGCAATACCCGGTGCAGCTCGAAGCGTCCGGCGAAATCGCGCTGAGCCGTTTCGAGGAGGATGTCCGGCAGGCCATCATGATTATCCTCGAGACGGCGCCCGGTGAGCGGGTGATGCGCCCGGAATTCGGCTGCGGGATTCATCAGTACGTATTTGCAGCCAACAATACCCGGACCGCCAGTCTGGTGCGATTTCAGGTGGAAGCGGCCCTTAACCGCTGGGAGCCGCGCATCGTGCTGGAATCCGTGACCGTGACCCGTGATCCCGCCGCTCCGGCCACCCTGCTGATCGACATCGACTACAAGGTGCGCGCCACCGACTCGCGCTTCAACCTGGTCTATCCATTTTATCTCGAACGCGGTGAGACCCCATGACCATTGACACACCACGCTTTAAGGTTCGAATGCCGGACGGCCGGGCGGTCGCAGAGGCCGGCCAGGCGGTGGAATACATCCAAGAAGCGCTGGAGCTGATCACGGATGAAAATCGCGGGTTCAACGGGCGGCCCCGGCCGGGAGGCGCCGGTTGGGCCCTTGCTCAGTTGTTCGGACGCCTGTTGGAGCTGATCATCCAGCGCCAGGAGCAGGTGCCGGATAAAAATTTTCTGGCCTTTTTGAATGAAGCCGGCATTGATCTGCTGGCGCCGCGGTCGGCCGCGGCCGAGCTGACGTTCACCCCGGCCGAGGACGGACCGCAATTTATCCAGGTTCCGGCCGGCACCCAGGTGGCCACCGTTCAGACGGAATTTGCACCCGAAGTGGTTTTTGAAACCCGGCGCGACCTGGTCGTGATGCCCAACCGGCTGGTCAAATGCATCTCTTTTGACCCGGTCGGCTTGCGGGACTGCACCCAACAGGCGCTGGCAGCACCCCCCGCCAACCCAGGGCAAACGAGCCCGCCGGCCTTCGCCGTTTTTAAAGGCGATGTCGAACGCAACCGGATCCTGTATTTGGGGGATGCGCAGCTGTTCGGATTGGCCGATACCGTCAGCCGCCACCATGCGGCCGTTATGCTTGATTTCACCTTTGATCCCCCCGGTGATCCGGTCAGCGACGGCTGGCATCTTGAATGGCTTTATTGGAACGGTGCAACCTGGCAGGACATCACCGCCGCCGGGGCCGGGGTGACCGACGGCACCAACGGCTTTCGTCAAAACGGCACCGTCACCATAACCCAATTGCCGCCGATGAGCGCCGCGACGATCGGCGACAGCGAGAGCCGCTGGCTGGGCTGTCGCCTGACCGGCGGCGGTTCCCGCGAGCATCTGCCCCGGGTAGCCGACATCCAAGGCCGGCGCACCATCGATATTGACAGCTTTGAAATCGCGGCCGTTGATGCGGCCTTCAGCGCCGTGCAGGCCAACACCGCGTTCGTACCGTTGGATTTGTCGGCCGAATTTCAGCCCCTGGGACCGGTTCCCGGTCGGATGGACGCCTTTTACATCCGCGCGGATGCGGTGTTTTCCAAAAGCGGCGTGACGGTTGAAATTGAAATGGATCACTTGACCGGCACACCGACCGAAACCGAATCGGCTTTGTTGACGGCCCTGACCCTGGAATGGGAAATCTCCAGTGCCAGCGGCTGGATCTCGCTCGGCACCAGCAGGCGCAGCGGGTCCACGCCGAACGAATTCAGCGACACCAGCGGCGCCTTTACCAACGCGGCCGGCGATGACGCCGGCCGGCTCTATATTCAATTTGAGGTGCCGCCGGCAACGGGCCGGACCGCGGTCAACGACCTGGAGGGCTACTGGCTGAGGGCCCGGCTGGCAGACGGCGGATATGCCGTGCCGTCTGATTTTAGATTGATCAATGCCGAAACATTGGCCTACGAGTTCAACCCGGCCCGCAATTATGCCCCGTTTGTCCGCAATTTGCGCCTCCGCTACCGGAACTACCACCAGGTAATTGACTATCGCCAGGTTTCAAGCTGCCGCAGTCTCACCGATCAGGACCACCGCGATCACAGCGCGGCCCTGACCGCCGGCCAAACCTTTGACCCGTTTCACAGCGCCGATGAGGGCCCGGGCCTCTATTTGGGATTTGAAAAGGCGTTTGCCGCCGGCCAGTGGATTCAACTGCTGCTGGACGTCAAAGAAGAGCAGGCCGGCTCGCAGGATCGGCCGCCGGTGCTCTGGCAGTTCTACAACGGCAGCGGCTGGCAGTCTTTGCAGATTGCCGACGGCAGTCGGGGCTTGCGGGAGCGCGGCTACCTGGGATTTTTCGCTCCGGCCGATCATCAGGCCCACCCGGCCTTTGGCCGGTCGGCCTTCTGGCTGCGGACGCGGCCGGCGGCACCCATGGCCGATGCCGGCGATGACCGGACGGTTGAGGTCGATGTTGCAGAGGCCACTATCACCCTGGATGCCTCGCGCGCGCGCTCCCTTGACCCGCAGCGCTCCATTGCGCGCTATATCTGGCGCCACCTCGAATCCAGGCCGCCCACGGCCGACCCGGGGGGCATCCAATCGGTGGCGATACCGCCTTTGGCCGCCGAAGGCCGGGTCACGCTGGATGCGTCCGCCTCGCAGGCAGCCCCCGGAAGACCCATCCGGCGATACTATTGGCGGCTGATTTCAAGCGAAACTGAAGCAGAAGAACTTCCACCGGCGGTCCCTTACTTAAACGCCATTCGCATCAATACCGTGCCGGGACTCAATACGGTCTCGTTGTACCATGAGATTCTGGGCGCCGGCAACGGCCAGGCCGATCAAACCTTCTATCTAACCCGCCGTCCGGTGTATGCGGGGGCCCAAATTGCCGTCCGGGAACCGGACCGGCCGCCGCCTGACGAACTGGACACGCTGACCAAAGATCTGAAACAGGCCGAACCCGAGCTGGACACGCCGATTTTGCCGGACGACCCGACGCCCCAAACCGGGGTCTGGATCCGCTGGCGGCAGGTGACCGATTTTTACGACTCGGGACCGGCCGATCGCCATTTTACCCTGGATCCGAAAACCGGTGTGATCCGGTTCGGCGACGGTCAGAACGGCAAAATTCCGCCCGTCGGACGTGACAATATCAAGGCGGTCCACTACCGGGTTCATGACGGCGCGGCGGGCAACACCCAGGCCGGCAGCATCACGGCCCTGCGCAACCCCAGCGGCGTCCTGGCCGACATCAAAAGCGTCACCAACCCGGAGGCCTCCGCCGGCGGCTCCGATGCCGAAACCGTGGCCGATGTCAAACGCCGCGGTCCCCAGCGTCTCAAGAGCCGCGACCGCGCCGTGACCCTGGAGGATTACGAAGCCCTGGCCCAGGAGGCCAGCGGCGAGGTGGCCAGCGCCCGCTGTCTGCCGGCCCGCAACCCGACCGGCCTGCGCCAGGAGGGCTGGGTGACGGTGGTGGTGATGCCCAAAAGCGAGGCCGCCCGGCCCGCACCCGGGCCGGCCCTCATCCGAACCGTCCGGCAATACCTGGAGGCGCGCGCCCTGACCAACCTGGCCGACGTCAACCAGATCTACGTCAAGGGTCCCGAATATATCGAAATCACCGTGCAAGCCCGGGTAGTGCCCCGCCAACCGGAAAAGGCCGACGAGGTGGAACTGACCGTGCTGGATCGTCTGGCGCAATTCCTGCACCCGCTAAACGGCGGTCCGCAGCGCCAGGGCTGGCAACTCGGCCGCAATGTTTTCCAATCCGAAATCTATGCCGAAATTGAAGCGTTGGCCGGCGTCGACCATGTTGCCCGGCTGAGTTTGCAGGGCTCCCTGCTGCAGTACCGTATCGAATTCGCAGCCGAGACCGACGGGCATCGCCGGCTGGCCTTTGAGGTGCCGGCCCAGAGTCAGGTCAGCACGTTTGACGAACGCATCAAACTGGTGCTGGCCGAATCCATTGTGGCGACGGAGGATCGGGCTGAGGGACCGACGGTGGCCCTGCGGCAAATCGATGTCTACGGGGTTAAAGTCGGCGACCGGCTGAGCGTGGTTTCGGCCGGCAACCGGCCGGTAAAATCCGACCTGATCATCGCCAGTCTGGCTGAGCGGCAGATCTTCTTCAGTCAAGCCTTTGATCCGCCGGCCAACTGGGGCCTGCGCCATGCGCTGCTTTCCGAAGACGGGCGCATCCGCCTGCCGCTGGCGGCCGAGGCCCCGCTGTTGAACGATTCCGGCCGGATTATCGGATTAACCTTTTACACGTTTAGCGCCGGCGATCAACTAAGCATTGTCACCGGCGGCAAACGTCATCCGGCGCTGGAGTTTATCCCGGTCGGCGGCCTGTCCCGGACGGCCGATCGCATCTTCATCCCCGAAGGCCATCAGGTTTACTCCGGCCGGCATGATATTGAAATGGTGTTGGACGCCTGAGAAAATAAGATGCCGATTCCCCTGCCAAATCTTGACAATCGCAAGTTTGAGGACCTGGTCGATGAAATGCAGGCCCTGATACCGCGCTACGCCCCCCAATGGACCGACCACAACCTGTCGGATCCCGGCATGATGCTGATCGACCTGTTTGCCTGGCTGACCGAGGCCCTGATCTACCGCTTGAACCGCATACCCGAAGCCGGCGAGGCCCGTTTTCTGGAATTGCTCGGCGCCGCCTACCAGCCGGCCCAGCCGGCAACCGTGACCCTGGTTGTCAGCGCTGAAAATCTGACGCATCCGCTGATCCTGCCCCGCGGCACCCCCTTGCTGGCCCGCACGGAAAACAGCGCCGGCCGCCCGGCCTTCGCCACGACCCAGGAGCTGCGGCTGAGTCCCCAGGACCGCGCGGGGACGGTCACGGCCCGTCAGACTGCGGCGGTCGCGGCCGAGGCCCTGACCGTGAGCAGCGGCGATCCCTATCAGGTATTTGCCGTTGGTCAACCGCATCTGGCCTTTGATCCGCAAACACCCGACCGGCTGGCGCTTCAGATCACGGTCGACGACCGGCCTTGGCAGTATCGACCCAACCTGCTGGATTCCGGCCCCGCCGATCAACACTTTACCCTGGAGCCCCGCTTGAGCGCCATCCGCTTCGGTGACGGCTGTCTGGGCCGGATTCCCGCCCCGGGGGCCGTAATTCGGGCCGACTATCTCAGCACCCGCGGCCTGGCGGGCAATATTGCCGCCGGAACCCGGTTGATCATCGACCAGAAATCGGATCAACTGTCGCCCGATATCCGGCAGGCGCTGCAGGCCGGGGCTGAGATTTCGCTGATCAGCCGCACCGCCGCCACCGGCGGCCAGGACCCGACCTCCCTGTCGGCCGCCCGCCACCAGGTGCACAACATTTTAACCCAGCGCTGGCGGGCCGTTACCGCCGCTGATTTCGAGGCCCTGGCCCGAAACATCCCCGGCTGCAAAATCGCCCGCGCCAAATGTGTACCGCAAAGGGATCTGTCGGCGGCCGATCCGGAGACGGCCCGCACGGGTCACGTGAGCATCATCGTGGTTCCCGACGACGATGACCCACGGCCCGCCCCGACGACGGAATGTCTCGCTGAAATATATCATTTGCTGGACCGGCGGCGCCTGATCGCCAGCCGCCACCACGTGCTGGGACCGGCTTACACGAATGTCCAAATCCGGGCCGATATTGTGCGCAACTCCACGATCGCTGCCGCAACCGTCCGGCAGGATGCCGCTCAGCAGCTGGCGGCTTTCTTCCATCCGCTGACCGGCGGTCCTCCCGAATTCAATCAAAAGGGCTGGCCCTTCGGCCGCGATGTCTACATTTCGGAGGTCTATCATGTCCTCGAGCAGGCCGCCGGGGTCGATTACGTCAATACGGTTGCCCTGTATTACCGCGCGGTCGAGTCCGACGAGTGGCAGGCCGCCGGCCAACGGATCCAGATCGGCCCCCGCCATCTGGTCTATTTCGATCGATCATCCAGTGTCATCACCGTCCGGACGGTCGCCTGATCCGGCAACCGTCGGCATTGGAAGTTAAACATTACGACAGGTAATTCTAAGGTTGCAATGAGTTGCTGACTGTATCGATTTTGGAGTATTGGAGTACTGGAGTGTTGGAGGAATGGCTGAAGGTTTAATGTCTTCTTTTAATACCCCAATACTCCAACACTCCAATACTCCATTGTTCCGGTTGATTTATACCGGCAGAGCCATTGATCTCTGACCCGGCTCTAAAGACCATGTTTTTCAGAACCAAATAAAATCCCCATGAACGACGACCAATCCCCGAGCAGCTACCTGAAGTACCTACCGGCCATTTTTTCACAGGATCCATATCTGGGCCGATTCCTGCGGCCGTTTGAAGACGTTTTGACCGCCTTCAATCAGCTCTTGGCTGAAGTTGACCGGTACTTTTCGCCGGCCCTGACCGACCCGGAATTTCTGCCCTGGCTGGCCACCTGGCTGGCCCTGGTACTGGACGAAGAATGGGACGAAGCCGAGCGGCGCCGACTGATCGGTGAGGCGGTCGACCTCTATCGCCGGCGCGGAACGGTCGCCGGTCTGCAGCGCTATCTCGAAATTTACACGGACTTGATTCCCGCCATCCGGGAGTGGGCCTGGCCGGGGGGGATGCAGATCGGGGTCGCCTCCCGCATCGGCGGCACCCTGCCCCCGGATGCCCCTCGGGCGCCAATCAGTCAAATGACGCGGCAAAAACCGCTGATTTACGACAGCTACTATGTCATTGACACGGTCGCACCGGCCGATCATGCCCGGGTGGCGCAGGGGCAGCCGCTCAAAATATATTATCGCACCGACCGGGTGCAGCAGGTTGAAGTCGCCGGAAATGCGGTCGACATCCTTTATCTGCCCACCGAAGACGGGGCCCCGATTGCCTATCATTACCAACCGGCCCAAATCAGCCGGCGGGATCACCTGATCGATGAACGCTACCGGCTGTCGATCGGAGGCGAGCCGGATGTGCAGGCCGTAACGTATATGGGCGACACGGTTCTGATCGACGAAGAGACGCATCCCTATCGATTTACGGTGGACGTCCGCATTCCCCAGGCGGAACTGGGACGGGTCAAGCTGGACAAGGTGCGGGCGATCGTCAATCTGGAAAAGCCGGCCCATACCATTTATTATCTCAAGCTAACCCCGGTGGTGAGCGCTTATGTGCTGGCGGCCATGCAAATCGGCATCGAATCTCGTTCCACCATCGGTCTGAATACCATCGTCGGCTGACGAGCCTAGAAAGGAGCAATCATGAACGGCCTCACGGAATTCAAACGCATGAATTTTTTTACCGGCTTTTTTACCACGGCCGAAGACTGGAATGCAGGGCAGGACTATCATCTGGCCAAGCGCAAACTGCACAACCGCGGTCTGCACACGCCGGGGGTGATTCGCAATATACCGCCCGACTCCGGCGAAATGAGCGTCCGGGCCATGACGACGCCCAGCCTGGACATCCTGGTGATGCCCGGCGCCGCCATCGACGGCCAGGGCAACGAGATATATCTGGGAGCCTCCCGCACCCTGAGCATTGATCCGGCCGACTATACGCTGCCCCAGATCGTTTATGTATCCCTTGCCTACCGTGAAGCAGAAACCGACTATGCCGAAAACAGTGAGGCCGCGGAATACAGCGGTTACACCCGCATCAGTGAGATCCCGTATCTGGCGATCACCACCAGCCAACCCAACAACCGCACGGAACTGGAGCTGGCCCGGATCCAGCTGACCGAAGGGGTTGGCGCCATCCGGGAACCGTCCGATCCGAATGATCCCGGCAGCAACGAGATCAATCGGCGCCACGTAATCTGGGCCGGCGCGGTCGCCGTGGCAGATCCCCTGCTGCCCCCGGCGGCGCTGGATCGGATTGTCAACCTGATGGGGGATAAACGCCGGGACTTCGCAGCCCTGGCAATGGCCTTTGCCACGCCATCGGCCGTTGATGTCCGGCAGGCCGCGCTGACGATAGAGATACTAGCCCGCAACCGAAGTCTGCGCCCCGAACAGCTGGATGAAATTATGACGGTCCTGGCCGCGGTGGAACTGGACGTCGGACATGAACTCGGGGTGCTGTATCCCGTTTTAATCAACTTCCCGGAGTATATCCAGTATCAGGACACCGTGGCCGCCCTGGAGGCGGCCATTCGCGCCGGCCAACCCCTGGACGACATTCTAAACCGGCAAACCGAGGTGTCCGAAGCAGCCCGGCTGCTGGCGGGAGTTATCGTGCAGATGCCGGAATCAAACGCCGGTCCGGACGTCACGGTTGACGCCACCGGCGCTGAGACCATCGTCACCCTGGACGCCCGTAATTCAACCTCCCCCTCCGGCCGCCCGATCGTGCGCTACCACTGGGACCGCAGGGGCTGAAGACTTTGGGTCCGCCAACAATGAACCGGGATTTTGACGCCGGAATTCATGATTTAACACCCTAATTTTAAATAAGGAGCAACTATCATGGCAATCACACGCTTTCCCTTAGAAACCGACCAGCCGGTTGTCGAGGTGACGCTGCCGCCGGGTACCCATGTTTTGGAGCTGGTGGTGGAGGACAGCGCCGGCTTGCGAAGCGCACCGGACACGGTCACCATTACCATTGAAAACGTCCTGCCGGTGATCAGCGGCATCGAACCGGCAGGGGCCAGACAGGGCGCCGCAAACGAAACGGTGACCATCAGCGGGCTGAATTTGGACAACGTCCAGGCAGTCTCCTTTGCGGGCGGCGGGATCACGGTTGAAAATTTCACGGAAATCAGTCCCGAGCAGCTGCAAGTTGCGCTGTCCGTCGAGCCGGCGGCTGCCCCGGGTCCGCGAGGATTCACGGTGGACACCGAAGCCGGCAGTGCCGGCAGCCCTCCCGGCGTGACATTTTCCGTCGATGAGGGGTTGCCTGTTATCAGCGCCATCAGTCCCGCCACCGGACAACCGGGCGCCAGCCAACTATCGCTGACCATCAGCGGCCGGTATCTGCAGGACGTTGAGGACGTTGCCTTCCTGGACGGCGGCATTGACGTCAGCGATTTTACGGAAATAAGTCCGACCTCGCTCGAGGTGGTCGTTGCCATCGATTCCGGCGCCGCTGTCGGTCCGCGGCGATTCCGGGTGACGACCGATGAGGGGACGACTGAAAGCCCGGCCGGAGTTAGCTTTACGGTGGCGTCAGCCGCTCCGATCATCACCGGTATTGCTCCGAACAGCGGGCGACAGCGCGCGCAAAATCTTCTAGCGGTAATCAGCGGCACCAACCTGTTTGATGTTGAAAGCGTCCGCTTTTCCCTTCAATCCGGTGGCATAACCCCGGGAAATTTTATCACCGTCAACGATATCGGGGCGCAGACAGGAGAAAAACTCGAAATATTCCTCAGTATTTTTCCAACCGCGACGCTTGGCCCCTACACTTTCACCGTGAACACCAGCCACGGTTCAGCCCAGAGTCCTCCAGGGGCGGCGTTTACAGTGACCAGCTTTCAACAGCCGACGTTTGAACCAACATTTCCCCCGACCATCGGACCCACCATCGGACCCACCATCGGACCGACTATCGGGCCGACCATCGGACCCACCGTCGGCCCCCGACCATCGGTCCCACTATCGGACCTACCGTCGGTCCTCCCACCATCGGCCCCACGATCGGGCCAACCATCGGCCCCACTATCGGGCCGACCGTTGGACCGACCATCGGACCAACGATTGGACCAATTACTGTGCCAACGATCGGACCCACCATCGGGCCGACGTTCGGACCGGTCATCTTCAGTGCCGGGGATTTTCCCGGACGCTATGTGCAGGAAGTCAAGGGGATCGGTCCGGCAACCGCCGAGCTCCTCAAACAAAAACGCATCACCAACCTGGCTCATCTGGCTTCGACGGAGCCGGCCAAGCTGGCTGAAATTCTGAATATATCCGAAGTGCGGGCGATGGCATTTATCGATGAAGCCCGGCGCCTGTTAACTAACGCAGCGTAGCCTGGAGAGGTAAAGCATTGGCCGGTGACGGTGACAGGGTCAGCGTAGTCATTCCCACCCACAACGAAGGTGAGAACCTGACGGACACCGTTACCTGCATCCTGACCAATTCCCGGCATCCGAATATCGAAGTGGTGGTTGTCGACGATGATTCCAGCGACGGCAGCACGGAGCGTTTGAAGCGCCGATGGCAGGCCGACGACCGTGTCAAAATGGTCCGGGCCCGGGGCCTGGGAGTGGCCGGTTCCCGCAACCGCGGAGCTGCGGAAGCCACCGGCAGCATTTTTGTTTTCATCGATGGTCATTGCTACACCCCGCCCGGATGGCTGCCGGCCTTGACGGCACCGCTGGCCGACCCGGGTGTCGGTCTGATAGGACCGGCATTTGCCGGCCTGGGGCAAGACAGCGGGTGTCGCGGATTGGGGGTCAGATTGCGGGGGCCTGACCTGACCTACGAATGGTTGCTGCAACAAAGCGAACAGCCCTATCCGGTGCCCATGATTATCGGCGCCTGCCAGGCTATTGGCCGTCCGGTTTTCGAGGCTCTGGGAGGATACGACAGCGGCATGACCCGCTGGGGAAGTGAAGACCTCGAAATCTGCCTGCGGCTCTGGTTGATGGGCTATCAGGTGCTGGTACACCCGGGGGTGCTGATCCATCATCTGTTTCGTGATAGTTTTCCATACACCGTAGACAGTGCCGGCATCATCCACAATCGTCTTCGCATGGCGCTGTTACACCTGTCCCCCGAGCGACTCGCAAGGGTGATCGACCACTACAAAAAAGATCCGGTTTTCACCCGCAGCCTGTTGCTGCTGCTGGAAAGCGACGTTTTCAGGCGTCGCCGGGAAATGCTCCAATGCAGAACCTACGACGATGACTGGTATCTATCCCGCTTCGAGTGTGCGTTATAGCCTGCCGTTGGTCACCTGTATCATGCCCACCTTTAACCGGCGCCGGTTCGTCTCCCAGGCGATCGCGTATTTCAAGCGCCAGGACTACCCCTGCAAAGAACTGATCATTGTGGATGACGGGGATGATTGCATCCGGGATGCGCTACCGGATGATCCCCGGCTGCGCTATATCCGGCTCAATCAAAAACAGCCGCTGGGGGCCAAGCGCAACATCGCCTGCAGCCAGGCGCGCGGGTCGGTCATCTGTCACTGGGATGACGACGATTGGACGGCCCCGCGCCGGATCCGCTACCAGGTCGACGGTCTGCGGGCGTCCGTCGCCGAGGCCTGTGGACTCAATCGACTGTATTTTTACGATCCGTTCGGCCGACGATCCTGGAGCTATCGCTACCCGCAACAAAAAACGACCCTCTTGGCGGGCGGCAGTCTGTGCTATCACAAACGCCTGTGGGACCACAATCCATTCCCCGAAACTAACCTGGGTGAAGATACCGCATTTCTTTGGAACGGCCGGCCCAAAAAGTTGCTGGCCCATCACGACAACACGTTTTATGTGGCCCTGACGCATCCCGGCAACACCAACCCCAGACACCCCAACCGCCAACGCTGGTCCGTGTATCCGAACCAGCGGTTGGAGGCCATGCTCGGTGCGGATCTGGCCTTCTATCATGGCTTGTCACCGCGCCCTTCGGACAGCGACCCGCAGCGCCGGCACGGACAGTAAAGAATCCAGGTCCAAAGGACCTGGCCTTGGTTTGCTTCTTGGAGGGGGGCTCTCCATGGCTCTGCTCTGTATCCTTATGGAGTGTTGGAGTAATGGAGTATTGGAAAAACGAAAACCAAACACCGATCTCATCTAACTTTAAACTAAGACCGTTGAGATTCTCTAATGCATTGAAAACAAGCGGGCTTAACGCCCGCTTTTTTTTATCCGGGCCCCCCGGGCAACTCCCGCATTCTTTTAGGGCAGCGGCCGGACAAACTCCCCCAGCATTCATCACGACAGGAAAACACCATGAAAACCGTGACCATTTATCTGAGCAAAAAACAGCAGCCCAAAATTCATGACAAAGTCACGCGGGTGCTGGCGTCTTATGACCGATTTGTGCTGGCTGAAGCCGATGAAAGTCAGCTCGAGGCGCTGGCCCGACAAAAATTCAAATTCAGCATCCGCGACGAAATCGATACGATCCAGATCGGCGACACCCTCATCGATACCCGCACATCACGCTATGACACGGACGGCGACATCCAATTGCACAATGCCTATGCCCACACGCGCGACCCCGGACCGGAACGTCATCATTACATCGTGCAGTTTATCGGCCCGATTAAAGCCGAATGGAAGGCCCGCATCAAATCCAGCGGCGCCATTTTATGTGACCCGTTGCCGTCTTACGCCTTTGTGGTCGAAATGGACCGCCGCACGCGCAATGAAGTCATCAAGCTGCCGTTTGTGCGCTGGGTCGGACACTATGATCCGGCATACCGGCTGGCACCCCGCTTGAGCCAGGAAATCGCCGATGTTAAGCGTCAGCTGGCCCCCCAAAAACGCCGTGGTGCCAAGGCGCGGAGCCGATTGCCCCTTGCCAGGAATCCGGCCCAGATGATTCCCCTCACATTTACGGTCAGTTTCCACACGCCGCAGAATATGAAGCAGGCCTTGGCCGGTATCCGCAAACTGGGCTTTATCATCGCAGAGGGTGCGGCAGCGGAAAAATCGCTAACCGTCAGGCTGCCTGAAAACACCGCCCAAGTCGATCAAGAACTCAAGCGGCTGGCGGTCCTGCATGGGGTCAGAAACATTGAGCCGCTGCGGATCAAACAGTTGCAAAACAACGTGGCCACCCGCATCATGACGGGGTCTGTGGATCAGCCGGACGCGGAGCTGGCCTTCACCGGCCGCCGCGAAACGATCGCCGTAGCGGATACGGGCTTGGATACCGGCGACCCGGTCAGCCTCCATCGAGATTTTCGTGGCCGCATCGCCGGCATCAAAAGCTGGCCCATCAGCCCCGTCTATGACGCCTATATCCAAAATCCCGGCGGCGACGACGGTCCGGCGGATCTGGACAGCGGGCACGGCACCCATGTGGCCGGCTCCGCCCTGGGAGACGGCACCAGCGCCGCCGCCAGCGGCCTGCCGGCCATCCGGGGTCTGGCACATGGCGCCCGGCTGTTTTTTCAGGCAATCGAGCAAAAACTGGATTGGATTCAGGACGCCTATGGTGACTATTACGGCGAGTATCTGCTGGCCGGCATTCCGGCTGAAATTACAGCATTATTCCGGCAAGCTTATGATGCCGGCGCCCGAATCCATAGCAACAGCTGGGGCGGGGGCGATTTCGGCACCTATGATACGGACGCCCAGGCCGCTGACCGCTTTGTCTGGCAAAACAAAGACATGATCATCCTTTTTGCCGGCAGCAACTACGGTGAGGACCGCGATGCAGACGGTTTGGTTAACCCCGCCAGTCTCACCCCGCCCGGCACGGCCAAAAACTGTATCACGGTCGGGGCGTCGGAGAACCTGCGAGGGTCGCTGGGGGTGACCTATGGAGACGGCTGGCCGGATGATTTTGCGGCGGAGCCCCTGGCCTCGGATAAGCTGGCCGATGATATCAGTGACATTGCCGCGTTCAGCAGCCGCGGTCCCTGTCTGGACGGCCGGTTTAAGCCGGATGTGGTGGCGCCGGGTACGTTTATTCTTTCCACCAAATCCAGCCGGGCAGCCGCCGCCGGCTGGGGCTTTTTCAACGATGACTATGTCTACATGGGCGGCACCAGCATGGCGACCCCGCTGACCGCCGGCGCGGTGGCGCTGCTGCGCGAATATCTGCGGCGCAAACGTCGCCGCATGCCCAGTGCCGCCCTGGTCAAGGCCACCCTCATTCACAATGCGATTCGCAGGCGCTACCGGCACGGGGCCGCGCATCCGCCGTCCGCGCAATGGGACTATGAGCAAGGCTGGGGGCATGTCAATCTGCAGTTTTTGAGCACGCCGCCGGCGGACTGGTCGATTCACTACAAAGACATCACCCGGGGGCTGGAGACGGGTGAATACCGCGCTTACCGGTTTTCGGTCGGCAGTGCCGCCCATCCCGTCAAAGCGACCCTGGTCTGGACGGATTATCCCGCCGGTGTCAACCAGTATCCCAGCCTAGTCAACAATCTCAATCTTATCGTGACCGCACCGGACGGCAGCGATTATCACGGCAATGTTTTTGCACCGCCCCGCGACCAGCTGCTGGATACGAGCAATAATGTTGAGACGGTGGTCGTTGAAAATCCCCAGCCCGGCCGCTATAAAATCAGCGTGATTGCCAGCGATGTCAAAGAAGGCCCCCAGCATTTCGGCTTGGTTTATTCCGGCGACATCCGGTAGATGCCGCGGCATCACCCAAAGTGCGTCGGCAGATATTAAAATCTTCAACTGATTCATGCAAAGTTCTCGAATTCAACAGAAACCAAAAGATAGCGTACATCAGAAGCACTCGGCCGACAGTTATTCAAGATCCGGAGCTTCTTCTGATAAGTCGTTCGATCTCCATCTGGGGCTTTCGGCGCTGGTTGGCGCCGATCCGTCCGATATTCCGCTGACCACTCAAAATATTTTAGCCCTGCAGCGCACCATCGGAAACCAGGCGGTTGACCAGTTGATTCAAGCTAAATTAAAAGTGGGTCCGCCCGGCGCTAAATACGAAGATGAGCCGCGGGTGCAGCCAGCGCAAGGTGCCGCAGTTCAACCAAAATCAACTTACAGACCGCTAACACCCTTAATTCAAAGACAGGCAAAAAAAGGACAGCCATCTTCCGCTAAAAAAATCATCCTTCAAAAAAATGGGGATATCTGGGTGCTGGTGTCCTGGCTGAACGATAAGAGCAAGCAGGGATTGAACGAATCCAAGATTTACGCACCGGAAGTCATTCGGTTGATTCTTGAAAAATGGCGCCAATTCGGAGCGCTGGGCTGGATTTCCGATAAGGACATCCAAGCGGCGGCAGAGAAATTATGGATTTATGGACCGGTCAACCCGCTAAAAAAATATGAAGTAATCAAGTCGTTTGATGCGGAAATTTTGAGTCATTTCAGCCTTCCGTCCGCAGCCCGGGACATCCAAATGCTGGCAGCGGCGGATTATTCCATGATCATATTGATCAAGGGCGGCATGATACCGCAGGCCAAACCCAAGGCCATAAAAAAATTGGGGAAAAAAGTGGTGACGGTAATCGAACAGCAAACCGGCATGTCCGTTGACGCTACCGGCCAAGGAGTGATTATTCGAGATCTGACCCGAGTGATCCAGCAGGATTGGTCAACGCAGCAGAAAACGCTGGTCCTTCGAGTTGAGCGTAACACCAGCAATTCGCTGTTTGATATCCAGCAAAATAAGAAATGGGATAAATTTGTCGATAAATTGAAAAAAGAAAACAAAGTCGTCTTCAGCTATAAGCAGGGGGCCGCCGGCGCCAAAGGTCAAAGTGCAAAAAAAGGCAGAAAACCGCCGGCATGGGCGGTCAGGCTCAAAAAAAATGTACAGGCGTTGATTGAGGAAACCCGCAAGCGTGATCCCAAAACAGAATACCTGCCGGATAAGTTTTACCTTTATTTTTTCGCAAAAAAACAGGTTTGGCGGGGCGGCGGCGTCATCTATGGCATCGCCGGCAAAGACCGGCTGGCCGTCGGCGTCCAAATTTCAAAAAAAATTGATGCCAAGCAAGTCCTCAAAAACCTGCTGATCAAACTGCGCGGAGCCTCAATCAAACAGGAGATCAAAGGCCTTAAAAAAGCCAAAACCGGGTTGGATGACAAATACTTGTGGGCCGAAAAGCTGCGGCAGGATCTGTGGAAGCTTGCGGTAGAAGAAAGAAAAGGGTGGAAACAACCGCAGCTCAACCTGCCCGATGCGCTGGGCCTTTACCCGCAGCAGCGTGAGGACGGCCAAATAGACCTGTTCCTGATCGTCACCGTCCAGGTTAAGGAAAAAGATGATCTGGGAGAAATGCGGGCGGTCATCCGGCAGGCCACTTTACCCCAGCCGCTTCATAAAAACATGCAGCCGGAAAAGCTTTTTCCGACGGTCAAGGACATCGCATCGGCCCTGCGCCGAAAAACATCCGGCAAATTTTCAGAAAAAAAGATCAAGGCCCAAAAGGAGCAGGCCGCTTTCCCGGCTTACATCATCCCCAAAGGGCTGCGGGAAGACAACCGAACCGTTACCAACGGGGAGCACGAATTTTTTATGGCGCTCAAATATGGCCAATGGTACCGGGAGGGCGTTGAAACATTCGGCGAAGCGTGGGCCACCAACTACACCCAGTGGACGATCTACCGGATCCCCGCCGGATTCACAATCCCTGAAAAACCCACTGCATCAGCCCAAGCAAAACAGGCCGCGCCGCAAACAGAAAAGGAAAAGCCGCCACCCACCTGGCAGCAGCGCAGAGGGCAACTGCAGCAGCACTTTGAGGATCAAAAGGAAACCATAACCGCAGCCGGGCTCGTGCAAAAGTATCAATCCCCGGTCAGCATCAGCAATGACATTCTGCTGAAAATTCCGCCGCAGGAAGGCACTTACCTGATTTACGCCAAATCTCAGATCAAACCCAGTGAAACCCGGTTTATTCATCCCAGCCATGCAGTCTATGTGATCAAGGCCGTCCACGGCTATAAACTGGCGGCTGAAGAAACCGAAAAAGGGCTGCGGGCCCAGGAAGAGATCGAAAATGAATTAAAGCAGAAATTGCCCGAAAAAAAGAGAAAAGACCTGCAGAAACAGCTTGATTTAATGCGCCGGCAGGAGTCGATGTCCCTGTATCAGTCCACGGCCAAGACCTTAAACGAGGTCAAGCGAGCGCAATACCTGCTGAATTTGCTCCAAGGCTACCTCAACCTGCATAAAACCACGAAACGCTCCGTCTCAGCTTTACTGGGCAAACATAAAGATCGGGCGGATGTTATCCGCATGATGGGAAAGTTGCAGCTCGAACCCCCGATCGGGGGTGATCTCGCCAGCAAGATAAAAAAAGCCCTCGATCAATTGGCGAAAGCCAAGAAATCCATGACATTGTTATCCGGCCGGATCGGCCCTTACAAAAAGGATTTTAAGGCCGGATTGCAAATTTATACCCCCATCGCGACATTGGCCTCGGAGGTTACCGGCAGAACCTATCCCTTTCTCATGATGCTGGGAGAGGCCAGTGACTCCAGCATCGACCATGTGAAATATGTTCTGGTTGACATGAGCAACCCGAATAAATCGAAAAAATACCACGGCGCCGGCAAAAACAAGGCAGCCGCCATTCGATCGGCCTTTAAAGATTTTGCCGAAAACAATGACTACGGCGAAGGCTATATCGCCTACCGGGTGCCCGGGGTGATGCGTACCCAGAAAGTCAGGAGTAAACCCGGCTTCAGGAAAAAAGTGCTGAGCGCCCTGAAGACGATCGCCTTGGCCGCCGGGATGATCGCTCTGGCGATTGGCGCCGTAGCCACCGGTGGAACTTCTCTGGCCCTGCTGGGCACGGTGCTGGGAGTCGCGGCCGGGGTCAGCGGCGCAATTGTGGCCGCTGAAAACATCCGGCAGCGATCTGAAAACTATCGCATGGAGTATGATGCCGAGTTCTTCCTGGATGTGCTGAACATCGCAGGCGGTGCGGCTTCCCTCCTTAAGGTTGCCGGGTCGGTGGCGCGTGCCGCCAAAGTGACCAAAGCGGCCCAGGGGGCTCAAACTGCCGCCAAGATGGCCAGCGCCGCCAAATGGGCCGGGCGGCTTCAAAAATTCGACGAAGTCCTGCTGATTCATTCAGGTTTGGACGTTGTCGGGAATGCCGTGTTCACGCCGCTAAAAATCTTGCAGGACTTAAAAAAAATCGATGAATCCGATCTGCCGGCCGAGGTCAAAGCATCCATGAAACAGGAGGTTATCGTCAACGGCCTGGTGAGCGGCTTTATGATTGCCTACAGCGCCTACCAGTTCAAAGGTGAAATCGACCAGGTCCGAACCAGCAGGCTGCAGGCGCAAGTCCTGCAAAACGAAGCCAATTACCTGGCATTGCTCAAAAAGGCCGGTATTGCCGGCGAAGACGGCAGCCTGCTGGTCCCCAAAGCCAAAGCTGAAGCGGCAGCACCCGTCAAAACTCCCGCCGAGGCTGCCGAAGGAAAGCCGGGCAAAAGCAAAGCTGTCCAGGAGCCTCCGGCCGCCACCAAAGAAAAAGGCACCGTTAAGGTACCCGAAACACCGGCGCCGCCCAAAGTCAAGGGCGAGGGCGGCCAACCAGCCGCAGAAGTCAAACCCAAGGCCTGGGATGATCCTTCCCTGACTGAAAATGAAATGATCAAGCTGTATGAGGAAAGCATACAGAACCCCACAAAGAAAGATCCGCGCGAACGGGTCAAGTGGCTGCGCCAGCAATATCGCGCAGGGCGGCGCTTCAATCCCGCCACCAGTGGATGGCCGAAGCCATTTAAGGGAAAAGCCAGGGTTGACAAAGCCGTCGCCAAGCTCAGCCCTAAGGCCCGCCTTGCCAACGCCAGGAGTTTCGTGAGAAAGCACAAGCAGGGGCTCCTGGCCGGGGACGCCAAAGCGCTGCAAAATTTGCTGGATGTGCACGGCAACTGGAAAGACCTTGTCAACTTCCTGAGAGCCGGAACCAAGACCCAGCGCCATATCGCCGACCAACTGAATGCTTACCGCCAGAATATCGTTCAGTCAATGATCGGCTCACGGGGAGGAGCAAAATTTGTCCGTACGCTCGAGGGCGCCAGCACGAAGCCGGAGAGCGATGTAGATCTCAATTTTTACGGCCAGAAGGCCGGCGAGCGCATGCTGAAAGCCGAGGCCCAGATGGAGGCAACATTTGGATCCAACTGGCGCGAGAAATTTCGCATTAATTTTTATACCGAGCCGGGCAGACTGACACGCTTTCAGGAAACGGCCGCCAAACTTCCCCGGGACCAGCGCGCCCGATCAGAAGCAGAGATCACCGCGTTGACGGAAAAATTCAACTTTGCCAAAATGCTCAAACATGCCGGGAAGAACAAAACAGCTGTCGCGCGCATTAACAAGCTGATGAAGGCGGCCGGGATCGATCCGGCCGAAGTCAGACCTTTGGCCAAGATGAGCAGAAAACAAAGGCAGCAACGGCGGCAGGACCTTCACAAGGAAATAGATGCTCTGGAGCGGGCGCACGCCAAAGCGCCGGAAGCGGATAAACTCAAACTGGCCGAGCAGATCACCAAAAAGCAGATGGAGGCCAACTTCCTGACAACCGAAGCCTATATCGGACCGGGGGCCGTCAAATCGAGTCCCGCGACCACCCACGAGTCCTACCAGAGTATGCTTTCCCAGTTAGAATTTATGGAGAAGGAAATCGCTGGTGCCGGCGGCGATGTGGTCAAAGCGATGCGCGAATATGAGATTTACAAATACATGTTTCGTTTCAGCCAGGCCAATAAAAACAAGCAGTTGGATCTGCTCTACGACGAGTTGCCCAAACAGATTTCCAAAATCAACCGGCAGGGGGCCAAGGGGTTTACGGATGAGCAGATCCGCTCCTTGTACCGGGATTTTATGAACTATGCCTATAACTCGTTGAAGGCCAAAAGATTGGGCATCCTGGTTGAGGGCGGGGGTAAGCTGGAAGGATCGAAAAAGAGCTGGAATTCTCCCGACCTGTCACCGGAAGAAATGATCCGGCAATACCGGGCGGCAAGTGTCAAGTCCAGGGAAAAACTCAGCGATTCGGACCTCAAAAAGAAGTACGCAGAGGGCTGGCGATTCGATGACGAAACCCGGCAGTGGCGCAAGCCATTCAAGCCCGCTAAGAAGGGGGGCGGATCAAAGGAAATTTCCTTTGAAGAAATCAAGGATCTTCAAGCCGTTGCCCAAGACCCCAAGGTACCGGCGACCCAATTGGGCTTGGATCAGAGCCGGCTGGATAAATTCAAAAATGCGCTGGATGCAGACGCCGTTGCACGGATACAGGAAAAAACAACGCTTGACCAGATTAAAGGCCAGCTGGCCGAGGAGGTTACCAATAAGATCGGTTCGCAAGCCGCCGCGCAAACAGAAGCCCAACAAGGCGGACAGGTCTCATTTTTCCGGGGCGATCAGGTTGCAGGACCGGCGCCCACCGGCACGCATGGGGGTGCGCAGCACGCCCCGCTAACCGACGGTATGATCGCCGAAGTCATCTGGAAAAACGGCGTGGCCGAAATATACATCCATCGCATATTTGAAGTGAAGTCCGGGCATGCCTCCGCCTCTGAAGTGCACAAACAGGTGGAATGGGATATCGAACGCATCAAAGAACTGGGCTTGTCCCTGAAAATCCGCAAACCCGACGGCAGCGAAGAATGGCATTTTTTCACCCCGGAAAAAATAAAGATGCCTGCCAGGAGTAAACAAAAAGAAGTGGTCTCAGCCTTCACCCCCACGGATGTCACCCCGCCCAAGACCGGGGAGCCCACCCGGGAATTTACGGCTCGCGACCTGCCCGGCATTACCAGTGAAGACCTGCACCTTGCGGCCCTGATGGTCCTGCGCAACAAGGGGATTAGCCCCAGTAAAGGAGATTCGTCTTCAGCCGGCCCGCAACAGCTCTCTCTGCCGCTAGGGCCGCAGCCGACTGCCATCCGGCGCAGCGCTCTGCGCTGAGCGCAGCCATCAGGATGTTATCAGGCGGCTTCGAAACTCAATCGATGCAGATGACACGCGTAACCATCGGCATATTTACTGACCCAGAACCGCAGCAGTTGAAAGCCACCCTGGCCGGCCTGGAGGCCCATACGGTGCCGTCGGTAAAGTTGCTGATTCTGGCCGACGGACCCGCGGCAGCGCTCCAACCGGAGCTGGCGCAATATCCTGATTTAGCCGTTTCCGCCGGCGGGACCCCCCAGGGGGCGGCCGCCGGCTTCAACCGCCTGGCCGCAGCCGACGACGCACAAGTGGTCGTATTTCTCGAAAGCGGCGCCATCGTCGGCCCGGGCTGGCTGGATATGCTGCTGGCAGCGCTGGCCGCAGATCCGCAAAACGGGCTGGCTGGCCCGTCAACCAACCGCGCCTGGAACGAACAGGGTGTCTTTGCCAAAGCCAGCGGTACGCCAGCGGCGGTCCGACTGACCGCTGCAGACTGCCGGCAGCGATTCGGCCAGACCTGGCAATCCCTGGAACCGCTGCACAGCCTGGCCGATTTTTGCTATGCGGTCAAAAGAGAAGTGATTGAGGCGGTCGGTGCTGCCGACGAGGACTACGGCAGGGGTCCCTGCTGGGAGATGGACTACAATGTCCGGGCCGCCCGCGCCGGGTTTCGCAATGTCTGGGCCAAGGGCGCCTATGTCTACCGCAGCCCGCTGTCGCCCGGCCAAAAACGCGCGGAAGCATTGCGGTTTGAGGCCAGCAAACACCGCTATCAGGACAAGTTTTGCGGCCTGCGGTTAAGGGGTGCGCGCCGCGGTTACCGGCGGCACTGCCGGGGCGAGGCCTGCGAGCACTTCGCCCCGCCGGCCCTAATCCGGATTTTTGCCCCCCTGCCGGATCAAAAACCGATCATCAAAGCCGGAGTTCAGTGGCCGCTGGTCAGCTAGCAATACGTCGAACGAAGAAGACGTAACATAACATA
>CAVQBT010000001.1:0-15078 GCA_963710795.1 uncultured delta proteobacterium | reverse complement strand
TATGTTGGCGCGAAAGTTTTCAGTTTGCGTATATGCTGTCTGGGGGCACGTATTCGACGGCAATGTCCACTTCGTGCTCACGCCGGATTTGTCGGACGGGGTGGAAATAGAAAAATACAAAGGATTCATGGATCAATTGGCTTGTCTGGTGGTGGATAAATACGACGGCTCCCTGAAGGCCGAGCACGGCACCGGCCGGAACATGGCCCCGTTTGTCAAGCGGGAATGGGGTGATCGAATCTATGGGGCCATGCAGGCCGTCAAGAACATTTTCGATCCCGACCGGATGCTCAATCCCGGTGTGATCATCAACGATGACCCCGAGGCGCATGCTAAAAATATCAAGCCCATGCCGCCGGCTCACGACCTGGTGGATACCTGCACCGAATGCGGATTTTGCGAACGCAGCTGCATGTCCCACGGGTTCACGCTGTCCGCCCGCCAGCGCATCGTCATCTATCGCGAAATGATCCGCCTGGCGGCTTCCGGCGAAGAACCCGGGCGGCTCGAGCAGCTCCGGCAACAGTATCAATGGTACGGAGACCGGACCTGTGCCACCGATGGGTTGTGCGCGCTGACCTGCCCGGTGGAGATCGATACCGGCAAACTCATCAAAGTTCTGCGTCAGGATCAAGTGACGCCCGCCGCCCGGCGGATCGCGGACCAGGTTGCCAAACGAATGGATTCGGTCACCGCCTTGACCCGGTTCGGGCTTAATTTACTTAACTGGATGCACAGCCTGTTGGGGACCCGGGCGATGACGGCCTTTACCGCCAGGCTGCGTTCTCTGTCCGGAAACCGGCTGCCGTTGTGGACACCGGCCATGCCCAAAGGCGGATCTGCATCATCGTGGCACGCCTATGGTTCGGACCAGGCCCCAAAAATCGTTTATTTTCCAGCCTGCATCAACCGTGCGATGGGGCCGGCCCGCAATACGCAAAAGTTGTCTTTGACCCGGGTTACCGAGTCTTTGCTCAAAAAGGCCGGCTACAGCATCATCTACCCGCCTGCCATGGATACGCTGTGCTGCGGGATGCCGTTTGCCAGCAAGGGTTTCAGCGAGACCGCTGCTGAAAAGGCCTGTGAGCTCGGAGATGCCCTGCTGAGGGTATCTGATAACGGTCGTCTCCCGATCCTGTGTGACATGAGCCCCTGCCTGCACCACATGAAAGAAACCCTGGATTCGCGCCTGCGGCTGTATGAACCGATTGAGTTTACGCTTAAATTTCTGGCTGACCGGCTCGAATTCTGGCGGGTTCCGGAAACCATTGCGATCCATACGGTTTGCAGTGCCAAAAAAATGGGGCTGGAGGCAGAATTTCAGCGGCTGGCCGAAATGTGCGCGCATAAGGTGGTGGCACCGGACATTATTTGCTGCGGTTTTGCCGGTGACCGGGGCTTTACGGTGCCCGAATTAAACGCTTTCGGCTTGCGGCGTCTCAAACCGCAGCTGTCACCGGATGTCCGGGTCGGATACTCCACCAGCCGCACCTGCGAGATCGGCCTGACCGCCCACAGCGGAATTGACTACCAGTCCATCCTGTATCTGGTGGATCGCTGCACCCGGGCAAAAGATTAGTTGACTGGATACCGGGTAAAATTATGACGGGTCCGTGGCTGTGCTAAATATGCCTCCAGCTTTTTCCTTAACTTAGCTGAATTTTAGTGCAACAATCATCGCTGCAATTCAACTGCGGTTACTTGACCTTGATTTCCCCAAGAAATAGTTGAATATAAATTTCAGCTAATTTGACAATAATTTTTTCAACCTCATTTTCAAATTTAGACATGGCAAGATAAATAACTGTATTTAAATTAGAAAAATACCTTTATCGAGCTCTATGAGGAAATGTACCCGGCAGGCCTGCCCTATACGATTTTCGAAGTTCGCTTCACACCGGGCGGCCATGATCGGTCCCTGATCGGAGCCGGACGCGAACGCCGCTGTGCCTGGAGCGATCTGGTTTGCAATGACTCCGACGGCTTCGAAAATTACTACGCGGCGGCCGAAGAGTTAATTAAAAATATCGGAGCCCGCCCCCCCTGGGCAAGTACGGCGAAAATATTGACAGCACAAATTTGAAACGACTGCACGGCGAACACTTTGGCAGTTTCCGGCAATTGGTGGCGCAGCATGATCCGCAGGGCAAGTTTGCCAACGATTTTCCGCACCGGCTGTTCGCAACCGGGATTGAGCGCAACGATGTCAAGGGTGTTGAGCGTGCGGCATAAAGAAGGCAATAAAAGCCGGAGTAATGGAGTGGTGAGCCGGAAAGCGGGTAACGGTAAATTCTCAAAATAATGTAGCATTTATTTCACCTAAAAGCACGGTGCTATTTCTTTTAACTGCCCTTCGCCCTGTTGTTTATGCAACTTTAGGGTTTGGACCTTGGCAGATATTATCAGTAGGGTTTTTGTGGTGTGATTTAAGTAGAAGGGCTGGGCCGGTTAGAAACGATTGCACGCTGTAAGAAATCATTTAAGTATCATAAGGTTTAACCTGCTAATTTAATTTAATAGCAGGTACATGCAATTTACAGTTCGATGCCATGATTGGGTAACCTATACTTCATAAGGCTGTTTTATTGCAATTACAAAATACAATTTACAGGTATTAAGAATAAAATGGCAGGGCCACTTAGACCCTGCCACGTAATCGAAAAACTTTCTGGATCGGTATTGCTGTGAAGGTTGCCTAAATCTTTTTTGAACCTACGGTCATGCTGTTGTTCTCGTAAAATTGAAGCACAGCCGTGTCATTAAAGCTGCTGCTTTCCTCGAACTGAGTGGCCCGCCACCATTTTGCTTTTAACAGATTCTCTCTGGCCTCCAGATGGTTGGACTCCGAAACACTCACCATGGGCGTCTTCCAGGCAATAGCTTGATTGCTGATATTAAAAACAGAGTACCGCATGGGGTGAGAATTCAAGGCAGGCGCAATGAAATATGTCACGCCGTTTAATTCCTTATAATTCAGCCCAATATGCCTGTGACCGGTAATCACCACCGGCGCGGCATTCGCATGTTTTGATAGGATTGCCCTGACTTCGGCAGCATTATCTAAACCAAACCATTGCTTGGGACCGCCGGCCAGTTCATCGGCGGACCAACTGACTAAATTATGGTGCATAAATATCAGGTTTAATTCATTGGTGTGTTCTGTCAACTGGTTGTCCAGCCATTTAAGTTGTTCATCGGGCATCACGGCGCCCCATTTTACAGGTTCAAGAGGCAAACAGGCGTCCAGTGCGATGATTCGCAGGCCCGGTTTTATCTGAAGGGCATAATACCGCTCGTTGGAATCATCATAACCATGACCGTTGAAATATTTCACAAACTCCTCAATGGTCATGTAGGTGAAACCCTCCCTGCGTTTTTTGGGATCGGCCGGCACGTAATCATGGTTGCCGGACAGGACATAATAGGGTACGGTCAGTTGATCCAGATACTTTTTTATCTCCTGAGCGTTTTCCACTTCTCCATCCTGAAGTAAATCTCCGGTTACCATGACAAAGGCCAGTGCTTTTTCCTCATTCAGGTCTGCTACCGTTCTTTTAACACATTCACTGCTGATGGCGCTCATTTTCATAGCGTTTTTTCCCTTGATGTCAATATGGGCATCGGTAATCACGGCAAACCTCACAGGATCAAAAGGCGCACCGGTAGGCGTGGCAAAGGCCTTTGTCCCGAAGTTTACGGTCATAGCGGCGCCAAGTATAGACATGCCCCCCAGTTTAAGAAATTCTCGTCTTGAAAAATCATTTGCGTTCATTGTTCTCTCCTTATCTTGTGGTAAACAGTGAATAAGAAACAGCCTCTTACCGCGTTGGACAACAAGACATATCCGTCTCAAATAAAAAGACCATAGCTTCTCGTATGAAAACTAGGGTCCTTGATTTCTGAATTCACGAAATCCCCTTAATTAAATGTTGAAATCTTGAATGGACTTCCTTTATGAGCTATGAGATAGAACTTAAGCGATGGAAAATCAAGAAAAATCGGATTATAAAAAGCCATTATCTCCATTTGATATCAATTTGTGATATGCTTTAAGGTTAACCCCAAATTTGAAGAAGTTCCGCCTACAGATTTCTTCCATTCTATTTAATTCGACAGGTATCGAACTTTGTAATGATAAGTTTCGGATGACATAAAGTATTTGGGGCTGTCAATCGTCATCATTTATAGCAGTTACATGCTCGCGATAAATTAAATCCGAGACCTTGGTATTGGGGGCAATCATAGGAAAATGATCAGTGTTGTCTGCGGAGAATCTTTTATTGTTATTAGCATCTCAAAACCTTATTATCAGTTGCGAAATCCAGCAATTTTCGCGGGGAGAAGTATTTTTAGAATTGTTTCTAATGGACCACCATTACCGGGCAGGTAGACAGGTGAATCACCTTGCGGCTCACGCTTCCAACCAACATACCCTTGACTGCACCAAACCCACGAGTTCCCATGACGATTAGTTCTGCTCGATGATTTTCCGCTATCTTGAGAATTGCTTCAGCTTCTGATCCTTCCATCAACTCTTCGTGCACTTTAAACGTTGTGCTGCCTAATATTTTTTTCGCACTATCGAGCACCGCCTGACCCGCGCTCTTGCGCTTGGCGTAAAGCTTTTCAAAATCCTGGTAGCCCAATAAGTCCGAGGTGTGTGAAAAGACGTGAACTATCCATAGATTCGCTTCGTAGCGTTCGGCCAGCGACTTGGCATACTTAATAGCTCTATGGCTATATTCGGAGCCGTCAACTGCCAACAAAATGTTTTTAAACATTTTTTACCTCCTCTTTTCCTTAGCGATGGGCTAACATAATTAGAATGGCGATCATTATTCCAGTTCAGTTAATGTGACAGCCACAACCTGGCCCGTGCTAAATGAGGGAAATGTCTCTGCATTATTGATCCCTCAATTTTCAAGGTTTCAAAATCAGGGAATCAGTATATCTAACGGTTCTACGTGATATCAAATAATCTTAAAGCAGTGATACGCAACGGGGCATCAGCAGCGCTCAATTGTTTGGCGCCTCCACGTGTGGCGCAAGAGCTTCATCGGCGGGTTTTCACCCTGAAACTGCCAGTCCCAAGACTTCTCAATGAAATAGCACTCAATCATGGTGCTGGTGACAAAAGGGTGACGAGCCAGACAGCGAGCGATGCGCCAAATCAACTTGGGGTTGGTATACAGACCACGAAGCATCCTATCCATTCGATAATCGTTGGCGATCTTATAACCCAATGATCCCTCCATCTCCGCATGCAGCGAGAAATAGGGTTTAGCACACTCTTCCAACTGTCCGTCGACTGGATAGTATCCACCCATCCAGTTGTGTAACAGGCTGAAATGTCGGCGATCCGTAGAGCGCGGTTGGCGATACCACGGGGTCAGCAGATATTCCGGCTTGACCTCGCGTTTGACATGAATTGCTGTCGTGACATAGCGAGCCTCGAGTGCGCTGGGGTCGAGCACTTTGTGAGCGATGGCAAAAGACTCATTGTAAATCGATTTCATCCTGTCGGCTTGAACATCCTCAGGTTGCACCCAATGCTCCAAAGACCCGTTCGCAACCACACCGTCGAATTGCCCGTGCCATTGGGTCGCCTCCAGGAGGTCTCGATAAGAGCAGCAGTAAACCTGCAAGTCTTGGTCGTTGCAATATTTCACTTGCTCCGGCGATATATTGACGCCCACCGCAAGTGCACCCCGCTGCCATGCAAGTCTCAACAGGTGTCCGTAACCGCAGCCGATCTCCAACAAGCGAAAGCCGGGATGGTTGCAACCTACCTGATCGAGAAGATAGTTGAGCTGCCGCTCGATTCCCTCCTCGAGCGTCGTGTCGGTTGGCTGAAACTCGCCGTCGGCAAGATCTCGGATTCCCACCGCCTCGGCGGCATGTACGAGCGTGTAGCAGAGTTTTACCAGCCTGATCGGCGCGAAACGCGAGGTGGGTTGGGGAAACGCCATCCGCGCTGAAGATTCAGATTCAGACATCACGCTATGGCGTGCGAAAGGCATGACACTCTCTAAAATCGACATGAGGGTCCTCCATCGCTGGGTCTGGTAAACAGCCTCCTCCTCTTATCTCATGATCTGGGACTCAGTATTTGGACTATCCAGAAGAGCGCAAATATCAACAGATATCATTCGTCTCACAAAAGTTTTAAATTCAAACTCTGGCCCCATTGACGTCACAGCTATGAGGGCCATAGCCTCATCTATATCTCTCGGAGTCTCAATGGTTAACCCGACGGTATCTGCCAATTCTTTTTCGCCCTTTGCGGCTTGGGACCAAAGTCCTACCTGGAATTCTTTAAATTTTTCCTGGCCCAACGCGCCTTTAATGACATTCATCATGGCCGTAGATGCTCCCGTCAATCCCTTCGTATCAATCTCCCACCGTATTTCTGCAGGAACCTTTTCTATTGTTTCAGTTTGCTTAAAATGCTGGCTAATTACGAGTGGCTCCTGGTTGAGCAGACATATTCCCGCCAGGAGCAAGGTAGACACAATTTTAGAGGTTTCTCCATGGAATCTTTATCAGGCTATTAGGATAAGATTTAGAAGAAACCAGCTTTATTTCAGGCCAATAAAAAATTGAAGAGCTACCAGCTATATAACTTTCGGATCAGGATGAGAATTAGCGCAGAATGAGGTTCTGAGTGGGGCCAGCAGTTAGAAAGAGATGAGGTTCAACGTTCCACCTCCAGGAAACACGAGACGTTTAGTCAAGAATTTTTCTATATATCTACTTGAAGTTGCTATCCTTGTCAAGAATTTACTAAAAAGCACTACATTATAGTAATCGCAAAGGTAAGAATATGGGCATGCTGGGGTTTTGCTATCTTGCTTTAGTTGCAATTCGATGGTTATCGAAATCTGTGGTGATTTAATTCGAGTATGTCAAAATTTTACGATCTGCCTGCAGTTTACGTACACAGCAGGTTTCGCCAAAAAAACCCTGAGAACTGCCAATCCCTGCTATCACAAACTCTTAAAATCGTAGTTTTCGGAGTATACGTTGTAGATACATCAGTTTTCATTTTGGATTAGAAACCTGTGGTACGTATTAGTTTCAGTCCAAATAGAAACCGGGTTGACATTCTCATCTATTTTTGCCATATCCGATTAGCAGTGGGCTGGTTGATTATATTTTGCGGATCTGAATCATTATCAATAGTTTCCTGAAGTTTCAGAGTCACTTAAACCTTGAATATTTTAGGAGATTGCCCATGTCTGCTTGTCCTCACATCCTCGGTGTCGATATCGGTTCGGTAGCAATTGCGGTGGTTGCCATAAATTCCAGGCAAAAAATCATCGGCCGCGCCTATGAATTTCACCACGGTAATACGGCGCAAACGCTCAAAGAAATCCTGAACCGGTTCGAACTCAAAGCGGTCGGCGGCATTGCCGCGACGGCCGGGACACCCCCAATCCTGCAAGCAACGCAGCGCTATGACAGCCGGGTTGCTGTGCTGACGGCTGCCAATTTCCAGCATGATAAAATCGGATCCATTCTGGTGGTGGGAGGCGAAAAATTCGGTTTGATCCGTCTGGATCAAAGCGGCAACTATCTGGGCTTTAAATCCAACACAGGCTGTGCCGCGGGAACCGGCAGCTTCCTGGACCAGCAGGCCCGCCGATTGAATTTAAGCTCAACGGCCGAATTGAGCCGCCTGGCCTGCAGCAATACCGGGCCGGTTCCAAAAATTGCATCACGCTGCGCCGTGTTCGCCAAGACGGACCTGGTCCACGCCCAGCAGGAAGGCTGCAGCCTGGTTCAAATCTGCGATGGACTCTGCCTGGGCCTGGCGCGCAACATCTATGACACCCTCTTTACGGCCACTGAGTTCCTGGGACCCATTATTTTTACGGGGGGTGTCTCGCGCAACCGGGCCGTGGTCCGACACCTGCACTCGTTGACGGGCAGCGAAATCATTACCGCCGGCACCCTGTTTTACGGCGCCTTCGGTGCCGCCTTGAATTTGGCGCACGAGTGTCCGGCACCGAATCTGCTGGGGCTTCAGTCGGCCGATGATGTTCTCATCGCCCGCAAGGCCGGCCTGTCCTATTTCCATGACCCCCTGGAATTAACGCTTTCCGATTATCCGGATTTCGATGGCCTTGAATCCTACCATTACCGGCCCGCGGATTCGAAGACAGCGGTCGACGTGGAAGTCGACATCTATCAGGACCTGAAGCATATCCGGCACCTGGCCGCCTACCTGGGGATTGACGTGGGATCGACCAGCACCAAAGCGGTGCTGATCGACCGGGACAAGGCGGTTGTGGCCGGATTTTACACCCGCACAGCCGGCAAACCGGTGGCGGCCGTGCAGGCGCTGCTGGCCGCCATTCATGACCTGGTGCTTAAAAAAAATGTTGATTTGAAAATCAGCGGGACCGGAACCACCGGGGCCGGCCGTAAATTTATCGGCAAAATTATCGGGGCTGATATCGCGATCGATGAAATTACAACCCATGCGCGGGCGGCGGTTGAAATCGACCCCCGGGTGGACACCATCATCGAGATTGGCGGGCAGGATGCCAAGTATACAACCCTGCAAAACGGCCGCGTCACCTCTGCGGTCATGAATAATGTCTGTGCGGCCGGCACCGGGAGCTTTATCGAAGAACAGGCCCAGAAGCTCAACTGCCCGCTGTCTCAATATTCCGCGCGGGCGGCGCACCGCAAATCGCCGATGGCCAGCGACCGCTGTACGGTCTTTATGGAACGGGACCTGAACCACTACCTCAGCGCCGGGTACCCGGTGGATGACATGCTGGCCGCCGTGCTGCATTCCGTGCGGGAGAATTATTTAACCAAAGTCGCCGATGAAAACAGCATTGGCAGCGTCATCTCGTTTCAGGGCGCCACGGCCAAGAACAAAGCGCTGGTGGCGGCCTTTGAAAAAAGGCTCGGCAAACCGATCCGGGTCTCGCGCTATTGTCATTTGACCGGTGCCCTGGGAGCGGCTTTGATGCTGGCCGACCGGGCTGTCGCCGGCACCCGTTTCAGAGGCCTGCAGCTGTATAAACAAAATATTCCGCTGCGCAGTGAAATCTGTGACCTGTGCACCAACCATTGCAAGTTGACCGTGGCCGAGATCGACGGCACCCGGGAGGCCTACGGATTTTTGTGCGGCCGGGATTACGACACCAAGCGCTATGTCAATAACAACCGGGCCGGTTTCGACCTGCTGAAGCAGCGCGCCCGGGTCTACGCGGTTAAAGGCTCAGTTGAATACAAAGAAGCTTTTACCGTCGGTATTCCGGCCGCCCTGCATCTGCTGGAAGACCTGCCGTTCTGGCAATGCTTTTTTGACGAACTGGGCCTTCAAACCGTCACCGGCCGGGGCGACCGCCTCAAAGACGGCAAACGCCTTGCCGGAGCTGAATTTTGCGCTCCCATGACGGCCCTGTACGGCCATGTCAACAATCTGGCGGATCGATCGGACTATATATTCTTGCCGTATTACCTCGATAAAAAAGGCCGCA
Source organism: uncultured delta proteobacterium (assembly GCA_963710795.1). Taxonomy (GTDB): domain Bacteria; phylum Desulfobacterota; class Desulfobacteria; order Desulfobacterales; family JAFDCJ01; genus JAFDCJ01. The sequence continues at coordinate 5,578 of CAVQBT010000001.1, read as the reverse complement.
GCAAAGGGCCGCGACGCCAATACTGCTATTATACCCAGTTTGCCCCTGGCCTGGCTGCCGATGCCGCCGGGCGCCAGAATCACAAGAAATTTATCATGCCGGTGGTGCACTACCTTTACAGCAGTTTTCATACAAAAGCCCAGTTGTATTGGATGCTCAGGGACAGTCTGCCGGCATGGCATCAGTTATTTTGATGTTTCAGCCGCTTATGACCGGGCCGTTGACTTCATGAAGACCTGCCAAACTCAGTGGCGGGCAATTTATCAAGAGCACACCGGCGGCAGCGACGGCCTGCACGTGGTGCTGCTGGGCCGGCCCTATAACGTGCTGGACGCTGCCATGCACAAGGGCATTCCGAACATGCTGGCTGCGTTGGGCATCAGGACCTTTTTTCAGGATATGCTGTCCTACGGCCGAGAAGATGTCAAAACGATTCAACCGCTGCTCGATGAGCTGCACTGGCATTTTGCGGCCAAAATTCTGGAAGCGGCTGAAGTCATCGCCAAATCCAGGGATGCCTATCCGATTTTGATGACCGCTTTCAAGTGTTCACCGGACTCGTTCGTGATCGAATACTTTAAAAAAATCATGGATTCGCATGATAAGCCGTATTTGGTCCTGCAGCTCGATGACCACGATTCAACGGGCGGCTACGAGACCCGGATCGAAGCCGCCGTCCGCTCGTTTCACAATCACCATGCCCTGAGGGAAAAACCACCGGCCAGCACCAAAATGCCGCCGGTGGTGGCTTCCAAATCCAGGCACCTGTTGAGCCGCATCCTGATTTTGCCCAACTGGGATCCAATCACCTGCAGCCTGATCGCCGCCAATCTCAACCGGGCCGGCATCGATGCCCGGTGCCTGGAGGAGACCCCTTCCAGTATCCAGCAGGGCCTGCGGTTGAACAGCGGACAGTGCATTCCGCTCAATATCATTGCCCAGGAGTTTGTTGACTATGTGCGAACCCACGGCCTCGATCCGGCCCGAACGGCATTGTGGATGGCCGGGGGGGAAATCGCCTGCAATCTCAAGCTGTATCCCCACTATATCAAACACCTTTTAGCGGCATACGGCGAAGACCTGGATCAGGCGGATGTCTACCTGGGGGGATTGTCGATGATGGACATATCCCTAACGCTGCCGGTCGACAATTATTTCGCCTATATGTTTGGCGGCATGATCCGCAAGGTCGGGTGTAAAATACGGCCCTATGAACGCCATCCAGGGGCCACCGATCAGGTAATCGAGGCGGCGGTCGAGATTCTACGGGACGCCTTTTTGGGAAACCGTTCCAAGGCGGCGGCGGTTGGCGAGGTTGTTTCAAAATTTGAGGCCATCGACAGGATCGACGCCACCCGGCTGCCGCCGCGACCGAAGGTGGCGGTATTCGGCGATTTATATTCGCGGGACAACAGCGTGATCAACCAGGACCTGATTCACTTTATCGAGGCCAACGGCGGCGAGGTGATCACCACGCCTTACAGTGAGTATCTGAAAATGGTTTCGCGGCCCTATCTCAGAAAGTGGCTGATCGAAGGACATTATTTAAGCGCTATCTCCTCCCAGGCCCTGATGGCGACCTTAAGGCGCAAGGAGAAAATCTACTACAATTATTTCGACCGTATCTTAAAGGAGCCGGAGCCGCAATACGATGACCCGGCCAAAGATATCCTGGCCCGCTACAACGTGCGGCTTGAAAACACCGGCGAATCCATGGACAATATTTTAAAAATCCACTACATCAAAAAACACTATCCGGATGTCGCCCTGTTTGTCCAGGCAAGTCCGGCCTTCTGCTGCCCGGCCCTGGTTACCGAAGCCATGGCCCAGGCAATCGAGCGCCAGACCAACACCCCGGTTGTCTCGATTACCTATGACGGGACCGGCGGCAACAAAAACGATGTGATTATTCCGTACCTCAAGTATCCGCGCCGAAAGCGCCGCACAGATAGTAGAAAATTTGACAGGCGCGCCCAGCAGATGGGCTCATGAAGGGTACAAATTAAAATGCACGACCGTTAAATTTTTCAATGGGAGTTAATAATGCAAAAAGAATGGTCCTATAAAAACTATGAAATCAAAAATTGAGAAAAGAGGTCTATAAACTAAACACCAGTATTTCGGTCTTTATCGACCCATTTTCATGCATAAACTGGCCGATTAAGGGTGGTGCTGTCTATAGATCCTGAACTTAAGGAGGCGAGTATGGCTTATCATTTTAAAAATCTTGTTTTTGAAGGCGGCGGGGTCAAGGGCATTGCTTATGTAGGCGCCATGCAAATGCTCAAAGACGAAGGCATTTTGGAGAGCATCGAAAGGGTGGGCGGAACCTCCGCCGGGGCCATTAATGCCACCCTGTTTGCCCTGGGTTTTTCCGTGGACGAGCAGCGCAGAATTTTAAACCGCCTTAATTTCAACAACTTTATGGATGATAGCTGGGGCGTGATTCGGGATACGGAGCGGCTTATAAACAGGTTCGGTTGGTACAAAGGCGATTTTTTTTACGATTGGATCAGCAAGCACATCAAAAAAAAACTGGGCGACCCCAACGCTACTTTTACCCACCTCAAGGCGGCCAAGCGGCCGGCTCTGTACGTTTACGGTACTAACCTAAGCACACACTTCGGTGAGATTTTTTCAATCGAGCACACCCCCCATGTCCGCATTGCCGACGCCGTGCGTATCTCCATGTCGATTCCGCTGTTTTTTGCCGCCGTGCGAAATCCAAGAGACGATGTCTATGTGGACGGCGGCGTGCTGAACAATTACCCGGTTAAGCTGTTTGATCGCGAAAAATATATCCAGCCCGCCAATCTCGTGGCAATGGCGGAAAAAAAACCGTATTATGAAAAAGAAAATAAGCGTTTTTTAAAAACGCATCCCGGCAGTAGTGCGTATGTGTACAACAAGGAAACCCTTGGCTTCAGGCTCGATTCCAAGCAGGAAATCGGCGTTTTCCGCTATGGCGCCCAGCCGGCGCACGAAAAAATCGATGACTTTTTTGATTACGCCAAAGCCCTTATCAGCACCATCCTGGAAAGCCAGGCCAACAGTCATCTGCATAGCGATGACTGGCACCGGACCATCTACATCGACACCCTGGGGGTGAAAACCACGGAATTTGATCTCTCGGACGCCAGAAAGAAAAAATTGGAAGCCTCCGGCGCTAAAGGGGCTAAAGAATATTTTGCATGGTTCAACAGCCCCAAAAGCACGCCATATAATCGTCCCTGAACATGATACCGGCACGACGTGGCGATAGAAAAGGGAGCTTGTGATATAAGGATCAAGTCCACGTTTGATGCTTCTTCACGAGTCACGGGCACAGCCACGGGATCGGGCCACAGCAGCATATTGAAAAATTGAGAAAAGCGGTCTAAGAACACCCGTATTTCGGTCTTAAAGTGGTGCTTTTAACACCAAAAATGGCGGTTTAAAGATTTATTCCAACATTGAAAACCTGGTCCTCAGGGCCAGGTCAGAGATCAATGGCTCTGCCCGTATAAATCAACCGGAGTAATGGAGTACTGGAGTTTTGGAGTGTTGGTTTAAAAAAAGAGCCTTAAACTTTCAGATTTTCTCCAGGCGTCTGTTTTCTGAGAGCGATGGAAAAAGGGGGTTCTTCCATCACTCCAATACTCCAGTACTCCGTAAATCGGCAAATGCCGGTAAACTAAATCCCCTCCGGGGATAATCAAAGCCGGGCCCTCTGGACCCGGATCTTTACTTATCTCCATGCGGGAAATGATACCCAGGGCTGCTACCGGTTTGGATGGAGTATATTCGTTAATTCGAATTAAATATTTTGCCCTGATAATGTGACAAAGTAGAATTATCTATGAGACACTACTTCACCTTGCGGTATTCATAGCTGGATCTGAAATCCGTTGTATTGGCATAAACCAGCTCCGGGACAAGCCTGCCGTAACTGTCTTTAGGATCGGAGGCGCCGAACCTGACGTTGCCGCCGGTATCGGCTTTCAGGCGGGCCACCGATTTCCGGCGAATGGAGGAATTCGTCCACAGGGTGACCCCGCTGTCGGTTTCCCACAGCTTCGTCATCAGGGAGGCTTCAATATCAGCACCAATTTTCAATGACTCCCAGGTCGACGAGAGACGAACATTGGGCTTCGGATCGGAGACATCCAGTTGGCCGAAGACCAGGACATCGACATGATTGGCGGCGCCGATGGCCCGGACGGCTTCCGGGTCCAACGCTACCCTGCCCACTTTTTTCAGGACCTGCTCTTTTCCGCCCAGTTCGAGAATTTTCACACCCGGTTGGGCCGATTGAATGTTATGGATATATTCCTGGGTCGCATATTGTTTCAGGTCATTTTCAGCATTGGTTGAAAATTCGATGATCCCGACGATCCCGTATGGCCTTAGATCCATTCGGGGCGGGATGAGAATTTTCTCTCTGTGCGAGCACCCCGCAAAAATGGGGATAATTATTGCCAGGACGGATATCAGCACGACATAGTTCGATTTGGTAGGTTGTCTCATTATTATTTCCTCAAAGCGCAATTTAGTCCCATATTCGATCTGATTTAATATCGACCCTTTCAGAACAGGACTTGAGGAATAAATGAATGAGCAATCTGAACGGCTTTCTCAAGAGCGATATAGGCCCGTTCCTTCAAATCCGTCGGACACAATATGTGATGGAACATATTGTCCTCCCTTCGGTGGTTTATTCCAACATTGAAAACCTGGTCCTCAGGGCCAGGTCAGAGATCAATGGCTCTGCCCGTATAAATCAACCGGAGTAATGGAGTACTGGAGTTTTGGAGTGTTGGTTTAAAAAAAGAGCCTTAAACTTTCAGATTTTCTCCAGGCGTCTGTTTTCTGAGAGCGATGGAAAAAGGGGGTTCTTCCATCACTCCAATACTCCAGTACTCCGTAAATCGTCAAATGCCGGTAAACTAAATCCCCTCCGGGGATAATCAAAGCCGGGCCCTCTGGACCCGGATCTTTACTGCTTGCACGATTTACCCGCTGGCTCAAAAGGCCCTCTATTAGTCGCAGCGCCGGATTGCCCACGATGATTCATAGCCCAATTCCCTCAGGCTACTCAGATTTGGATGGCTCTGCTTCCGTCTGCGTCTTCTCGTATAGCCATAGCAGAAAAAGTTTGTAGCCCAGCGCGAGAATGATCGCGCCGGTAAAAAGGCCGATGATGCCTGATGCCATGAAGCCGCCGATGGCGCCAATGAAGATGACCAGCATGGGAACGTCGACGCCACGACCCATCAGCAGGGGTTTCAGAAAGGCGTCACTCATGCCGACGAGGAGACTCCAGATGGCGAACATAGCTGCGACAACCGTACTGGCGGTGGCGAACACATAGACAATAATCGGGCCCAGGATCAAAATAGTGGGAAGCTGAACCACCGCAAAAATCAGCACCAGCAGGGCCCAGAGCCCCGCCCCGGGCACCCCGACTGCGAGAAATCCGATCCCTGCCAGGATCGCCTGGATGAGTGCGACACCCAGAATACCCAGGGTAACACTGCGCACAGTCGCCACCGCGAGTTCGACAACTTTTGTCCCCTGTTCACCTGTGAGCCGCGTTGCA